>NZ_JCANSX010000008.1:59496-809743 GCF_059570515.1 Nocardia sp. CNS-044 | reverse complement strand
AGCCTCGATCCACCGACGGGCTTGCGCCCGTCGGTGTTGTTTGAATGAGAAAGTGCCCTTCGAGCTGGGATGATTGCTGTTGTCTAGGCAACAATCGTGCAGTTCAGAAGGGCACTTCGAGTGCAAGTTTCTCATAGGTTCGCCGCGGAGTCTGCGGTGTTCGACGATGACAATCTCGTGGCGTTGGCCGGGCTGGTGCCGGTGATGCGGCTGGCGGAGCGAACCGGGCTGGTAGAGGCGCTGGCGGAGAACGTGATGATCACCGCACCGCGGATCGAGTCCGGGTCGGCGAATCCGGCGCCGAAGCTGGCCACGCTGATCGCGGGGATGTGTTCTGGGGCGGACAGCATCGACGATGTCGGCGTGCTGCGCAGCGGCGGCATGGCCACTGTGTTCGATCGGGTGTATGCGCCGTCGACGATCGGAACTTTGTTGCGGGAGTTCACCTTCGGGCACGCTCGCCAGCTCGAGGCGGTGCTGCGAACGCATCTGGCCCGGTTGTGTGATCGGGTGGAGTTGCTGCCGGGTGCCGGGGTGCGGGCATTCGTCGATATCGACTCGCTGCTGCGCCCGGTGTACGGGTATGCCAAGCAGGGTGCCTCCTACGGTCACACCAAGATCGCAGGCAAACGCATTCTCCGGAAAGGACTTTCGCCGCTGGCTACCACGATCAGTACCGATCTCGCGGCGCCGGTGATCGCCGGGATGCGGTTACGTGCCGGAAGAACCGGCTCGGGCAAGGGCGCCGGCCGGATGGTCGCCCAGGCCGTCGCCACCGCGCGGGCGGCCGGAGTCACCGGCGAGATCCTGGTCCGTGGCGATTCGGCCTACGGCACCCGCGCGGTGGTCGGTGCGTGCCGACGCGCCGGTGTTCGGTTCTCGCTGGTACTCACGAAGAACCGTGCCGTGCAGCGAGCGATCGCGGCGATCGGCGAGGATGCGTGGACTCCGGTGAAATATCCGGGCGCGGTCCGCGATCCCGACACCGGGGAGTGGATCTCCGACGCCGAGGTCGCCGAAATCGGTTATACCGCTTTCGCTTCCAAACCCGACGCGGTCACCGCCCGGCTGATCGTGCGCCGCGTCCGCGACGCCGCCCGCCAGGACGAACTGTTCCCGGTCTGGCGATATCACCCGTTCTTCACCGACTCCGCCGAACCCACCGTCGACGCCGATATCACCCACCGCCGCCACGCCGTCATCGAGACCGTGTTCGCGGATTTGATCGACGGCCCGCTCGCTCACATGCCGTCGGGTCGTTTCGGCGCGAATTCCGCCTGGGTGTTGTGCGCGGCGATCGCACACAATCTGCTGCGCGCCGCCGGCACGCTCGCCGACCCGAGTCTGGGCAGAGCCCGCGGCACCACGCTGCGACGCAAGATCATCGCCGTTCCCGCTCGTTTCGCTCGCCCGCAGCGAAAACCTGTGCTGCACCTACCCACTCACTGGCCCTGGGTCGCTGCCTGGCAGCAGTTGTGGCACGCCACCACCACTACACTCTCGACCTGCTGATCGCACGCAAGCCATCCCTACAACCAGGAAAAACAGTGGAAAAGCTGGGCAGACCAGCGGCTACCTCACGCCCGAGACCCGATGGTCCGCGCGCCGCGGGCGCGCGGACCATCCCCGAGACCCGTCGGTGGATCGAGGCTCAGCCAGTACCCGCTGGATCTGCTCGCGCAGGACAGAAACTGCACGGCGTGCCCCAGGTCGACCTTGCTCGACGCCTGCGAACACCTGCTCCCGGCGAGTGCCGATCACCTCGCCAGGTAGATCCCGCACAACTCGACCGTGACATGCGGCACCGCGAGGTCGGCGAGATCCAGCAGCCGACATCCTCGGCCCACCACGCCGGATTGTTACCGTGAAATATGCCCAGCGAATCCCCGGTAGCGGCGACTCTGCGTCGCGAGCAGCTCCGCGACTTCCTTCGCACCCGCCGCGCCCGGCTCACCCCCGGTGACGTCGGCCTGATCGCCGCGGGCAAGCGGCGCACGCCGGGGCTGCGCAGGGAGGAGGTCGCGATGCTGGCCGGGGTCGGCGTCTCCTGGTACACGTGGCTCGAGCAGGGACGCGACATCAACGTGTCGGCCGAGGTGCTCGACGCGGTCGGTCGCGCACTGCGCCTGACCGAGCCCGAGCGCGCGCACCTCTACGTGCTGGCCGGTCTCAATCCGCCCCGCGCGGGTGCGGCGCGCGACACCGAGGTCTCGTCTCAGCTTCGGCAGGTGGTCGACGCGTGGGCGCCACGTCCGGCGATCCTGCGCGACCGCTATTGGAATCTGCTCGCCGTCAACGAGGCGACGCGCATCGTCTTCGGCTAT
Source organism: Nocardia sp. CNS-044 (assembly GCF_059570515.1). Lineage (NCBI taxonomy): Bacteria > Bacillati > Actinomycetota > Actinomycetes > Mycobacteriales > Nocardiaceae > Nocardia > Nocardia sp. CNS-044. The sequence continues at coordinate 807,419 of NZ_JCANSX010000008.1, read as the reverse complement.
GACGACACCGACCGCAACTGCATCGTCTCGTTCTTCACCAACGCCCGCTACCGCGGCATGCACGACCCGTGGACGTTTATCGCGCCCGCGGTCGTCGCCGCCTTCCGCGCCGATGCCGACCAAGCCCCCGACGATCCGGAGTTCCGCCGCGTCATCGACGAACTCGCCGCGGTGAGTACCGAATTCGCCGAGCTGTGGGCCCGGCACGACGTCGGCGTCCCCGCGCAGGGCGTGAAAGCGGTGCGCCATCCGGCGGCGGGCGAGCTGTTCTTCGACGTGACGACCTTGGTGGTCGCGGACCGCCCCGATCACCACCTCGAGCTGTACCACCCGCGGCCGGGCACCGCGACCGAGGAGCGGGTCGCCCAGCTCTTGCGGAGCCCGGTAGCCGCCTCGGTCTGATCACCAGGGTGGTGTTGCCGGACCCATGTCGACCACGCACTGTTCGCCACGCGTCGGGCTCGGCAGGCTGAATGCCATGACGCACAACACTTCCGGCACATTCCGATTCCAGGACAAGATCGCGCTCGTCACCGGCGGCTCGAGCGGGATGGGCCTGGCGACCGCGCGACGACTGCTGGCCGAGGGCGCCTCCGTGGTGATCACCGGCCGGGACAAGACCCGGCTCGATGCCGCGGTCCAGGAACTCGGCGGCGGTGACCGCCTGCTCGCGATGCCCGGTGACGCGTCCAGCCTCGCCGATCTCGACGCATTGGCCGACGCGATCCGGGAACGCTTCGGACACCTGGACGTGGTCTTCGCCAATGCCGGTGTCGCTTCGTTCCAACCGCACGCCGACGTCACCGAGGCCGAGTTCGACCGCGTGGTCGACATCAACTTCAAGGGCGTGTTCTTCACGATCCAGAAGACTCTGCCGCTGCTGTCCGACGGCGCCGCGATTGTCGTCAACGCCTCGTGGACCCTGCACCGCGGCATGCCGGGCGCTTCGCTCTATGCGGCGACCAAGGCGGCGGTGCACAACCTCGCGCACACCCTCGCCGCGGAGCTGGGCCCGCGGCGGCGAATCCGCGTCAACTCGGTGAGCCCCGGCTACATCGAGACCCCGATGTTCCACGCCGAAGTGTCCCCGGAGGCGCAGACCGCCGTCGTCGGCGAGGTGGTCGCCGGACGCGTCGGCACCGCCGAGGACGTCGCCGACGCCGTCGCGTTCCTCGCGTCCGCGGAGGCGTCGTACGTCAACGGACAGGATCTGATCATCGACGGCGGTCTGGTCGCCTCGATCCCGGGCAAGCTCCTTTGAGCTCGGCAGCGAGTCTCACCGTCGGCACGGTCATCGGGCGCCACCTGCTCCGGCTGGACGGCTCGCGCGACGCCGAACCCGAACGGATCACCGCGTTACTCCGAACCGCCTTCGACGGCATTCGCCCACGGCGCCGCGCGAACCATTCCGGACAAGTCAGCATGAATCCTCCACCGAAACGCTGTCCGAAACCCTGTGACACTCGAATCAGTGCTGGTCTCAGGGGTTTCCCCGATGTCCGGCCCTGGGGTGGCGATCTACCGTTTCGGCGATAGCGGGTAGCACGAACGGAGAACCCAATGAAGGCGATCATGCAAGACCGGTACGGATCACCGGAGACCCTCGAGTTCGGGGACGTCGACCCACCGCTTCCCGGCGACGACGAGGTGCTCGTCCGGGTGCACGCCGCCGCGGTCAACGCCCTGGATTGGCATGTGATGCGCGGGGATCCGTACCTGGCCCGGCCGATGATGGGTTTGCGCGGGCCGCGGGCGAAGATCCGCGGCCGTGATTTCTCGGGCCGGGTCGAGTCCGTCGGGCGCAACGTGACGCGGTTGAAGGCCGGTGACGAGGTGTTCGGCGAGGCCGACGGCGCCTTCGCCGAGTACGTGGCCGCTCCGGAAGGAGTGGTCGCGCACAAACCGGCTCGCCTGACATTCGAGCAGGCGGCCGCGATTCCGCTGGCGGGGAACACCGCACTCATGGGGCTGCGGGACCTCGGGCAGGTCCAGCCGGGCCATCGAGTTCTGATCAACGGCGCGTCCGGCGGCGTCGGCACGTTCGCGGTGCAGATCGCCAAGGCCTTCGGCGCGGACGTGACCGGCGTGTGCAGTACCAAGAACATCGAGCAGGCGCTGGCACTCGGCGCGGACCGCGTCATCGACTACACCAAGGACGACTTCGCCACCGGAACAACGCGATACGACCTGATCTTCGATCTCGTCGGCAACCGCTCGCTGTCCGAATCGCGGCGAGCACTGACACCGGCCGGCAAGCTCGTCCTGTCCGGCGGCGGCGTGTACCGGGGCGGCTCGATCGTCGGACCGATGGCGCTCATGGTGACGGGAATGGCGCTGGCGCGCTTCGCCCGCTGGGTGGACGTCCTCCAGGTGGAGCAGCGCGCCGACAATCTGACCGCGCTCGCCGAGCTGGTCGAAGCCGGGAAACTCACACCGGTGATCGACCGGACCTACCCGCTCGGCGAGGCCGCCTCGGCCATCCACTACCTGGAGACCGAGCACGCGCGCGCGAAGGTCGTCATCACGGTCTGACGACAACGACCGCCGCGGCAGGCACGCGCCGAGCGGTAACGGCACCCGGGGCGTCGGCGAGCGAGCCCGGCAGGTGCGCTTTACCAGCCGGTCGTCCGCTGGTTCCAGAGGACCTCCACAAACACCCCGCCGATGCTCCGATCAGTGAATTTCGTTGTGGGCCAATGCGACACAGCGATCTCGGCGCGACGCCGCCGCAAACCGGCTACGCACACCTGAATCTTGCCGGTTCGTCGCAATAAGTTACTCACTATTACCCACCCACACCCCTGATGCGCGCCCGCCCCCGTTCGTCGACTCGCGACACGGTCGGGTCGACATGAGGCACGGCAAGGTCGCAAAAGATGCACGTGGCCTTGCTCTAACAGCGACTCGAACGCAGTCGCGCATCCCCCACGGGCCGAACGGGAACGCACGAAACCCGGGTTGAGCAAAACGCGGACAGCACTCCAGCGAGCTGTTAAGTTAATAACTATTCCTCGGTTGATGACGGTGGGCATGGGTTGCTCGCCGCCGGATCGAGGTCTGCTCGTACTCAATGAGGAGTGACGTCATGGATGGACTCAACAGACGTGATGCGTTGAAGGCCAGCGGGATCCTCGGGGCGCTCGGCGCCTTGGCGATCGTTTCGCCCGCGCGGGCGGAGCCGTGGACCTGGTCACCGCAGGGCTCGGTGGCCGGATCCGGTTCCGGCGCCGACCCGATGACGGTGTGGGATCCCGAGGCCGACCAGTTGGTCGCCGGATTGATCGATAGAGGCGAAGTCCCCCGGGTCAACGAGTTGTTGCGGACCTGGACCAGGAACGGTCAACCCCTACCCGGCGGATTGCCCTCGGAGCTGCGCGATTTCATGGAGTACGCGCGTCAGCTGCCGCAGTGGACCGATCGGGCCAAGCTGGGTACCGCGATCGAGTTCAACAAGAAACGCGGACTGTATCTCGGTGTGCTCTACGGTTTCGCCAGCGGCATGATGAGTACCGTCATTCCCAAGGAGGCGCGGGCGGTCTACTACTCCAAAGGCGGTCAAGACCTCAAGGACCGCATCTCCAAAACCGCCAAACTCGGGTACGACATCGGCAGCAACAATGCCTACGGCCCCGACGGGGAGATGGTCGTCACCTGCGTCAAAACCCGGCTGGTCCACGCGGCGGTGCGACATCTGCTGCCGCAGTCACCGCATTGGGTGCACTCCGCCGAGGAAGACGTTCCGATCAGCCAGAACGACATCATGGTCACCTGGCACAGCCTGCCCACGACCGTCATGAAGCACCTGACCGCCTGGAAAGTGCCGATCCCGCCGCACGAATCGGAGGCATTCCTGCACTCCTGGCAGGTGGCCGCGCACATGCTCGGCGTCCGCGACGAGTACATCCCCAATTCGTGGGCCGAAGCCAATTCCCAAGCGGCGCAGGTCCTCGACCCCATCATCGCGGCGACGCCCGAGGGCGCCAGACTGGCCGACCGACTCCTCGGGCTGGGCGCCAACATCGACTTCGCGATCCTCAGCAAACCGGTCCTCGGCGCGTTCACCCGCTTCTTGCTCGGCGACAAGATCGCCGACGGACTGTCCATCCCGAGGGAACCGGTGTGGGATCCGCTGCTCCGATTCAGCTGGGGCCCTTTCATCGCCGTGCGCGAGGGTCTGCTCACCGCTGTCCCGCCCGCGGCGGACGCCTACTGGCTCCTCGACGAATTTCTCCGCAAAGCCGCCCTGATCTATCTGGCCGAATTGCGGATGCCGATCAGCATCGAACTCCCGACGATGAACCGCGATATGAGCGTGCCGCCGCGCTGAATCACGGTCAGATTTTGAAACGACTTCTGCCGTCTTTTCTTTCGAGCCCATTCACTGACAAAGGAGCGCGATGATGCGTACCACCCTTCGCCTCGCCGCCGCCTCGGTCGCGGCGGCGAGCCTCGTCGGCACCGCGGCGGGTGCGACAGCCGAACCCGACCCCGCCCCGGCCTTCGCGCCGGTCGCCGCCCCCGAACCCGGAACCGGCTCGTCAGCGGTCGACTCCGGATCGGCGGCGGCCCGCTCGGCCGTCGATTTCCTCCAGCACGGCGACATCATCGGAATCATCGTCCTGCTCGGCGTCACCCCCTTCCAGATGCTGACCGGCGGCATCTGCGATCTGGCCACGCTGTCGGCACTCCCGAATCCGTGCAGGCCGGGGATTCCCCGATACCCGGCGACGAGTCCTGTCTCGAATTAGGACCACGGCTCACGACTCCCTCGGCCACGGGTACGCGAGCATCCCCGGGATCGGGCAATGACGGGCATTATTAAATTGGTCGACGCGGCGACTTCTGGAGCCCGGCGAAAACGCGTAGAATTCCAGCAGGTCGGGACAGCATTTTCGGAGTCCTATCATGATCACGAGAAAGAATTCACACGCGAAGCTCGCTCGATTGGCGACCGCCGTCGGCATAGCCGCAGTCGCCGCGATTCCGGTCGTCGCCGCCGCGCAAGCGCCTACCGCGAACGCAACGCCCACGTCGGCAACTCAATTCGTCGAAAGTCCTGGTTGGGGCGGTGGCCACGGTTGGGGTCACGGGCCTGGTTGGGGCTGGGGTTGGGGCCGCGGCTGGGGTTGGGGCGGCTGGGGTTGGGGATGGGGCGGCTGGGGTTGGGGCTGGGGCGGCTGGGGTTGGGGCGGCTGGGGGAGCTGGGGTCGCTGAGTCGGCTTGCAGTGCCGGTGACTGAGCCCGGACACGCGCAGCGTGCCGGGCTCAGCCGCATCGAGTAACCGATGCCGTGAAGCCCGGATTCAGACCAGGCTGGAGCTGATGACGAGATGAAGATCGTGTGTATCGGTGGCGGGCCTGCCGGGTTGTATTTCGCTATTTCGTTGAAGCGGCGCGACCCGGCCCATGACATCACGGTGATCGACCGCGATCCCCCGGGGTCCACCTATGGCTGGGGCGTCGTGTACTGGGACGACCTGCTCGACATTCTGTATCGGAACGACCCCGACAGCGCCCAGGCGGTGCGTGCCGGGTCGGTCCTATGGCGGGAACAGGCGATCCATGTGCGCGACGAAACCGCGCATTTCGGGGGGTACGGGTTCAGCATGGGGCGCGCGGCATTTCTCGATGTGCTGTCCCGACGGGCGAGCGACGTGGGCGTCGATGTCCAGCACGGGCGAGAGGTCCACGATCTGTCGGGCTTCGACGACACCGATCTCATCGTCGCCTCCGACGGCGCGAACAGCCGGGTACGGCAACTGGCCGATCATCGTTTCGGCACGTCCGTCGCACTCGGCGAGAATCCGTATGTCTGGCTCGGCACGGACAAGGTCTTCACCCGATTCACCTTCGCCTTCGAACACACCTCGGCCGGTTGGATCTGGTTCCACGCCTACCCGTCGGTCGCCGACAAAATCAGCACCTGCATCGTCGAGTGCCAACCGCGGACTTGGCATGGACTGGGCTTCGATTCCCTGGACAACCAGGAGAACTTGCGCGCTCTGGAGAACATCTTCGCGCGCCATCTCGACGGTCACTCGTTGATCAGCAAGACACGCGGCGAGTTCGCGAAGTGGAGCCGTTTTCCCGAAGTAACCAACAAGAGTTGGTATCACGACAACGTGGTGCTGCTCGGCGACGCGGCGCACACGACGCACTTCACCATCGGTTCGGGCACCCGGCTGGCCATCGTCGACGCCGTCGTGCTGGCACAGAACCTGTACGAGCATGCCGAAGTCGCCGACGCGCTGAAGAACTACGATGCGCAGCGGCGCGCTGCGCTGCGCCCGATCCAGGCCTCCGCCCGTGCCAGCATGATCTGGTTCGAACACGCCGACCGATACCTCGACCGCAGCGCCGTGCAGTTCGCCTATGCGATGGCGGCTCGGCACGGGCTGCAAATGCCGTGGCGATATCAGCAACACCTGCTCACACAGGTATCCACCGTGCGCAAGATCCGGCGTGCCATCGACTCCGGGCAGCGGCGGTGGCGGGCCGCCCGACGAGGGGAAATCGCGATGGCACTGCCTTCACCACGACGACCACCGGAACCGATCCCGACCGATCAGCCGATCTTCTGATCCCCGCCCGAGCCGGGCACCGGGACACCGGGCAGCGCACCACGCGCGACGGCTTCCACGGCCAGCAGTGCTGTAGCTGTCGCGATCAGCGTGTCGTCCGTCGCCGAGTCGGCTCGGTCGGCGATCCCGGAGCGAAACAACGCCGCGCCTTCGATGAGCATGGTGAAGACGCGGGCGCGTAGTCGGCAGATGTCTTCGGGCGCTTCGGGATTGCGCGCCCGAATGAGGCCGACGACGTGCTCCTGGTAGGTGCGGTAGAAATCGCGCACCGCTTCGGCTGTCGACTCGTCACGCGCGGCCAGCGCCCAGATTTCGGTGTATACGCGGACCAGACAGAAGTCGTCCTGCTCCACCAGTAGCATTCGGACCATATCGGCGACCGGCTCGGTCGAATCGGCGGAGGCCAGCAGTGGGGCGAGCCGTTGCAGGGTTCGTTCGAGGGTACGGCTCAGGACCGCGGCGATCAGTTGGCCGCGGTTCGGAAAGTAGTACTGCAGGTGGCCCAGCCGGACCTCGGCCGCCGCGGCGACCGCGCGCATAGTGAGTTCCCCGTGCCCTGACTCGATGAGGATTCGTTCGGCGATGTCGAGGAGTTCGGCGCGGCGTTGCGTTCCCTTGCCGGTGCGCGGCGGACGGTGGCCGGTCATGCGGCTACGCCGGTGGTGGCGGACTCGATCTCCACAGCGACGCCGTGCGCAGCCAGCATCGCGGGAATCTCAGCAGGCAGGGGTGTCTGTTCGGGGAAGGTCACGCCCGCGGAGACCGGTGCGCCGTCCAGACCGAGAACCCGCTGAAGCCCGAGCAGTGCGCCCACGGCTGTCAGGTGAGCCTGCCCGGCCGGGTCGGTCACCACAGCACTGCGAGCGAGCCCGCCGTGCGTGACATCGACGCGCAGTCGCGCAATGCCGCCCTCTCCTCCCGCGCGCAGGATTGCCCGTCGTAGACCGGTGAAGTTGTCGCCGCGGCCCCAGCGGAAGAAACCAAGCCGCTCGAGAGCGAGCAACGCCGAAGTCGATGCGGCCGAATCGAATCCGATGCGAGTAGCCGCGGTCCTTGTGCCGAGCGTCAAGGGCAGGGTGAACTGTTCGGGAGTGTCGATGCGCGCGACTCGGGTGATCGTGCCGCCCATGCGGATTCGGCGAGTATCGCTCAGCGGCATGACGTTTCGCCGCTTCCCGTTTTCGATCACCTCGTAGTCCAAGCCGAAGCGGTCCATGAAATCGATCGAGTCCGCACCCGCTCGATCTCGCAGATCCCAGCGGATCGCCACCTCGACCGTGTCGGCGCCGCCGAGCTCATGGGCGAGACAGGCGGCGACAAGACTGGTGACACCGCCCATCCATGCCGAGGACAGCAGCACAGGCGCGGCCGGGGTGAGCATCGCGGCCACGGTGGCGGCTCGTTGCAACCGGGCGGTCCACCGGGTGATGTCCACGCACGGCACCCCACCCGCGATCGCCGCCCGCAGAATACGGTCGTCGGGATCGTTGACCAGGCCCACCACCGCCCGCACATCGGCTCGGAAACGCACCGGATCGGCCAGATCCCACACCTCCAGCGCGGCACCAGTTTCCGCGGCCACTTCCCTGCCCCGTTCCGGCGTGCGCCCGGTGAGCAGCAGCGGAAGCGACCGAGCCGCCATCCGCGCCACCTCGGCACCGACCACCCCGTATCCGCCCACCAGGAGAACCGGGCCTTGCGCATCGAACTGCAACGCGTCGCTCATGATCTCAAAAATAGGTCACATGACCTAAAAATGCGAGAGGTCGCCGCGCGTTGCCGGATTCCAGCGGCTATTGCGGAGGGGCGCACCACTCGCGGCGGTAGGTGGCCCAATCCTCCGGTGTCGCAGCGAAATCGACGTACAGCGCCAGACCGAAGGCCGGTCGCCGGGGGTCGTTTCGGCTCAGTCCCAATCGGATTCCGCGCACCGCGTTGGCGACGGTCTCCGCCGCGCCGTGATGCCCGGGATCGTCCGCCCAGAAAGCGGGCACCCCCATCAGGAGATCGACACTGGCCGGGGTGACCTCGAGCGCGAGCGCGGTCTGCTGAGCGACGTACCCGCCGTACAGGGAGCCCCACGGCATAGAGGTGTCGTACGACATCAGCGCTACCTGATCCACGCGCCGCGCAACATCGGCGAAATACTCTTGCGACCACCACTTTCCGTGATCGAACAGGGTGATTCCGACCGAGTGCAGCCCCGGCAGCGGGTCGATCTGCGGAGCCGAGACCGACAGCGGTGCGCCTCGGCTCGCGGTGACGGCGCGCACCTGGTCCAGCAGCGTCAGGTAGCCGGATGTGCCCGACCGCACCGGCTCCAGATCGAGGTGGACGCCGTCGAAACCGAGATCGAGCACCCTGGTGGCGGAGGCGGTGATGCGGTCGCGGACCGCGGCTTCGTCCAGATGGAGGCCGTCGAATTCGGGCGCGACGATGTCGCCGAGCCAGGACTGCACCCGTATCCCGGGCAGCGCGCGATGTACCGCGTCGACGAACCACTGTGCGCGCGGGTGTAATTCGCCGCGCAGACTGCCGTCGTGCTCGAGCGGGCCGGTGTGCACGTAGAGGTCCTTGATGCCGGTGCCGGCCAATGTGGTCACCAATCCGGCTACGTCGGCATCGGTCTTGCGGCCGTCGACCCAGGCGTGGCCCAGCCACACCGCGTCCCGCCCTCTGGTGCGCGCGTCCGCGCTGGCTTCACCGGAGAACTCGAGTCGCAGTGCGACCGCTGCCGCTCCCACGGGAAGCAGCAGCATCGCAAGCACCAGCCCTGCGGCTACCGCGGCGCGGCGACGCCGCGACCAACCCCGCCACCGAATCCCTACCCTCAGCCACCAGCCCCACACTTTTCTGTCCCTCCCCGAGCTGAAACCGCGACTCCAGCCGCCCGTCTTGCCGCTCGCCTCGGCCGATTCCGACACTACCAACCCACGTGCCACGACCCGACGACGCGAGATCGACCGAAACACATCGGCTCACCGCCGACTGTCAGTGCTATCGCCCGCTCGCGAACATCCGAGAACGAATCAGCACAGGTTTCAGAAATTCTCCCGAACCCACTCCAGAAGTTACCCGCCGTTACTACTATTCAGTCAGATCGCGTCGCTGTCCCAGTCAGACGACGCGTCACGACCGCGAACAAGGAAGTGGGGGGTCGCAACGATGCACTCTCTGTCACGATTGCGCCGCATCAGACCGGTCGCACTGCTCACCGCCGCGGTCATCGCCGCGATGATGGTGCCCGGCAGCGCCTCGGCCGATCTGCAATCCGACATCGCCACCGCCGTCCAGGAATTCCTGGATGTCGGACGAAAGTCGGTGCCGCGCGCGGACTGCGGACCGGATTCGATGCCGGAACCCGGCCTCCAGGGCGACGTGCCCGCCGCGGACCGCGACAGCGGGCGCAGCACGCGGGGCTACCGGTGCAACATGTCGATGGTCGGCCAATTCGCCGGGCGCGGAGCCGGAATCACCTCCACCAGCTTCGAACACTGCGCCTACATGGGCTCGTTCTTCCCCGGCGACCTGATCAGCGAAGGCCGCGGCGTCCAGGTGCTCGACGTCTCGGATCCGGCGAACCCGCGCCCGACGGTCACCCTCACCGAACCAGCCATGCTGGCGGGCACCTGGGAGAGCCTGAAGGTCAACGCCGAGCGCAAACTGCTGGTGGGAACTGGTGTCCCGGTCGGAATCGGCGTCGGCTACCTGTCCGTCTACGACATCTCCGACTGCGCGCACCCACGCCTGCTCAATCCCGGTCCCGGCACGAATCTGCTGATGCCTCTTCCGATTACGACGCACGAGGGCGGCTTCTCCCCCGACGGACGCACCTACTGGGCCTCCGGCATCGCGCCCGGTTTCGTCAGCGCCGTCGATCTCACCGATCCGGCCAACCCGCGCGTCGTCTGGCAGGGCGTGACCGGCATCGAAGCGCACGGCTTCGGCATCAGCCCGGACGGCAACCGCATGTACCTGTCCGCGCTCGGCGGCTTCACCGTGCTCGACATCAGCGCCGTGCAGCGCCGCGACCCGAATCCGCAGGTGCATCACATCGGCCGCACGTTCTGGACCGACGGTTGGGCGACCCAGCACAGCATCCCCGTCAGCTACGACGGCAAGCCGTACCTGTTCACCGTCGACGAGGGTGGTTCCGGCGGTGTGAAACTCATCGACGTCTCCGACGACACCGCCCCCAAGGTCGCGAACAAGTTGAAGCTCGAGATCAACCTGCCGCAGCACTTGGACGCGAATATCGGCTCCTCCATGGGTGGTTCGGCGTTCGCCTACGAATCGCACTACTGCGCCGCCGACCGGCAGGAGAATCCGACGGCGCTCGCCTGCGGGTGGATCTCCTCCGGAATCCGGGTCTTCGACGTGCGCGATCCGTTCGCGGTGCGCGAGATCGCCTACTTCAACCCGCCCGCGCGCACCGGCCGCAACCTCGAACTGTGGAACTCCCCGCACGCCTTGGCCTCGATCATCGGCGTCCCGCTGATGAGCGCACCGCCCGCGGCGCGCGCGGTGCTGGAGGGACAGTTCGATCCGGCCGATGCGCTCACACCCCGCACCGGGCGGCTCGCCTTCGGCGACGTCTCCACCGACTGGTGCTTCTCCCCGCCCGAATGGCGCGGCAACGATTTGTATGTCGCGTGTTCGGACAACGGCTTCATGGTGTTGCGGCTCGACGAGGCGGTCTACCGCCCGCCCGCCGACCAGCGTTCGATCGTCGGCTCGTGAGCATGCCGCTCGGGGTTCGGATCGCCGCGTTCGCCTCGGTCGCCCTGCTCCTGCTGGCGCTCGGGGCGGCGTTGCGACCGCTGGCGCTACCCGAAAAGCACACTGCCGCAGCCATACTCGACGCCATCGAGATCGGTTTCGCCCAGGACATGACCGCACACCATCAGCAGGCGCTGCTGATGACCCAGCGCCTCGACCCGGCCGCGGCGCCGACCGTCCGCCGCGTCGCCGAGCAGCTGGCCGACACCCAGCGTGTCGAGATCGGCACCATGCTGGGCTGGCTGCGTCTCGCCGACGCGTCGCCGCTGTCGCCGCGACCGATGACGTGGATGGCCGATAGCGCTGCGTCGCACCACCATTCGGCGCGACCATCGGATGCGATGCCCGGCATGGCGACGACGGCCGAACTCGACGCCCTCGCCGCGGCGCGCGGTCGGGACGCGGAAATCCTGTTCCTGCAACTCATGATTCGCCACCATCAAGGCGGCATCGCGATGGCGCAGGCGGCGGACCGGCAGCTGACCGAAGGGCCGGTCAAGGAGGCAGCCCGCGCGATGATCCAGTCCCAAGGTCAAGAGGTCGGGGTGATGAGCCTGTTGCTGACCCAGCTCGGCGGCGGGCTGCTCCCCCGGTGACTCCCGGCCGCTGTCGGCGCTGTCGAGACCTCTCGGTATCGTCGGTGCCGATGAACGGCCGCGGCCGGGAGAGGGTTGGTGCGGTTAGATGATTCAGGTGGACGAGATCACCATTCCCGAACACATCCACGGCTATCCGGACGTCGCCTTCGGCGGTTTCGTCGCCGGTGTGCTCGCGACCCGTTGCCCGGAGCCGACCGCGCGCGTCGATTTCCGCGCCAAGGTACCAGTCGGCACACCGCTGGCGATGACTCCCACCGCTGTGAACGGCACCGCGCTCACCGACGCGGAGGGCAAAGTCCTCGCCGAGATCGGCGGGACCACTTTGTCCCTCGATATTCCGCCCGCGCCGAGCTGGGCCGAGGCCGAGGCCCTCACGACGCGCGTCCTCGCGTCGGGCGAACGTCGCGTCACCCACTGCTACGGCTGTGGCGCGGCGTGCGAACCCGGCCGGGGGCTGCGCCTGTTCCCCTGGGCGCTGCCCGACCGCGAACTCATCGCCGCCGCGTGGGTGCCAGACCCGGCGCTCGGCGCGGCGGACGGCGCCGTCACCACCGAAAACGTGTGGTCCGCGCTCGATTGCCCCGGCGGCCACGCGGGGTTCCTGCTGTCCGGCATGCGCCAGGGCGCGGTCACCGCCGCCCTCACCGCGACCCTGCTGCGGCCGATCCAGGCTGGCGAGCCGCACATCGCTTATGCCTGGCCGATCGGACGGGACGGCCGCAAGTACACCGTGGGTGTCGCGTTGTCGACCGCGGCGGGCGAGCTCTGCGCGGTCTCCGAGGCGCTCTGGATCGAACCGCGCGGCCTGTAGGCGATCGGCGTTACTCGTAGGCGAGCCCGAAAAGGAAGAACCCCCGGCCGAATGGCCAGGGGTCCTCGTACTCGATCAGCGCGAAATCACAGCGGAGGAAAACCCGCCGAACCCGTGGCCAGCCAATTCCAGAAGGCCGCCGCACGGTTGGTGATCAGGGCGACGATGTCGAGAACGGTGCTTCCCATACTTTCCTTACCTCTCGCATAAACAATTGCTGGTCGACCTGATTCCATCGAGCCAGGTCAGCAGCGTTTTTCACACTCCACGCCGAGCGCCGAGCACTGCCAGTGTGCCAACTGTGTGCCAACGCACGGAAACCCGGCCCCTTCCTCCGGCGCGCAGGCGCCCGAGGCGGCCGGTCCGGATTCCCCACCGACGCCATCGGTTCGACCACCGAACTGCCGCCTGCCTGCTCACGTCCCGCGGTGCGCCTTCGTACGGATGTCGACCTTGCCGCCGAGTCTCTCGGCCTGCCCGCCGAGGCGGCGGCCGTCGCGCCAAATCGGTTGTTACTCACGGCTATCACCGAACATCGCACCGGTGAAGGAAAGCTCTATCTCTGCGCGATCAAGGACTGCTTCTCCAACCGAATCGTCGGGTATTCCATCGACGAGCGCATGACCGCCACCCTGGCGGTGGCAGCGCTGCGGAACGCCGTCGCGATGCGCTCACCGGCCGGCACGGTGGTCCACTCGGACAGGGGCAGTCAATTCCGTTCTCGAAGATTTGTTCATGCACTGTCTGCCAACGGATTACGCGGCTCGATGGGGCGCGTTGGGGCATGTGCTGACAACGCCGTCGGGGAATCGTTCTTCGCGCTGCTGCAGCGCACCGTCCTCAACCGCCGGCACTGGGCGACCCGAGAAGAACTGCGGCTGGCCATCGGCACCTGGATCGAAGGGACCTATCACCGCCGTCGGCGACAACGCCGCCTCGGACGCCTCACGCCAGTCGAATTTGAGACAACCAATCAGCCCGCACTCGCGGCCTGAAACATCACACCCCGCGAGTCAACCGAACTCGGCGCAGTCCCAGATCTGTCAGTGGAATCACTGTTTCAGTTTCAGGTGCTCGCCGCCATGACCGGGGCGTGCCCGGATGCAGGCGCGCGGCGGGTCGGCACAGCGGTGGTGCTGGGGGTTCTGACGATCTTGGCGTTCGGGGCGAGGTTCGAAGCACAGCTGTTGGGGAAGCTTTGCGGTGTCGAGGTCACGCGCGCAGTCGGCTCACGCTGAGAACTCACAGGAGTGCTGACGGTCGACATCTATGATGATTCGTTCACCTGACGCCGCATGAAGGATCGGCCCCACTCGTGATGACGGACAAACCAAGGATTCGATGGGATCGCACCAGGCGAGCCTTCCTCGATCCGGACGATCACATACTGGCTGCATACGACCCCCGCGCCGCCACGCAGGCGAAGCTGGATGAACTCCAGGACATCACCGCCGGGGAACTCTCCGAGGCTATGGGACATGCGGTCAGGAGTGCAGACGATGTCGCCGATCCGATAGCAACGATCTCGATCGATTACCTAGCTAGCGCCGTGGGCGTCTTCCGCTCGGCATGGGCAGCGAACTACCCGTATCCCGAAGACATGCTCTCGATGACCCGCCGAACGGACAGTTTCGAATTCTCGATCGACGTGGTGCTGCCACGGAGATCCGAGTTCACGGACCAGACTATTCGCGCCCTGACCGAGCCTCTGTTGGCAGCCAGAGGGATGACCTGCGTGAAGACCAAGATCTACAACGACTCCAGCGACGGCGGTCTCTGCGAGCTGACCGTGCTGCCGCCGCCTGATCTCACCGTCGGCGAGATGGCCTTCATCGTGTCACACATGCGCGACATCGTCATGAACGAACCTTTCGCCGCCACACCGGAGAGAGCCTTCGCGGCCATCGAATCAGGTGAGATCCAATTCCTGTTGGGCACAGTCGAGTCGGAAGCTCTGGACGCGAAAGACGGCCACTACCCGAAGAATGACCGCGCTCGCGTCGTCATCGCCGGAGATATCGCAGCTTTCGCGAACTCGACCAAAGGCGGGATCATCGTCCTCGGAGCCAGAACTGTGAAGGATCTCCACGGCCGTGACATCGTTGCCGAAGTCAACGGGTGCGCTATCGACGTCGGCGCCAAGGACCGATACAGATCCGCCGTCGAAGCCCTGGTCTATCCCGAGATCGCAGGTATCAAGATGTGCCGGACACCGGCTGCTCTGGGCGAAGTCTTCGCCATACTGATACCCGAGCAGCATCGCGACCGCCTCCCCTTCGTCGTCCGCGGTGCGACCCAGACCGAAGGCCGGATGAGTTCGGCCCTGTTCCAAGTTCCGGTGCGTCAGGGCGATTCCAATGTTCCGGCCAGAATCGAGGACATCCATCGCCGCCTCCGTAACCTCGATGAGGAACCTGTTTAGCGCGGTTACAACGCACGGAACGACAACTGGGGGACTGTCGGAACAACGGCGGATCTTGATCTCGGTCCGATCGGCCGAACCTGATGGTTCGGCAGGAAGGACCGACGAATGTCGGAGACACTGGCCGCCGTGACCGAGGATGCGGTGGACACCAGGAAATTGGCCGAGCAACTGCTGGCCCAAGCCAAGGCGCAAGGTATCGATCTGGTCGGGCCGGGCGGGTTGCTCAACCAGCTGACCAAGACCGTGCTCGAAACCGCGCTGGAAGCTGAGATGACCGAGCATGTCGGCTATGAGAAGCACGACTCTGCCGGACGCGGAACAGGCAACTCCCGCAACGGAACTCGCTCCAAGACAGTGATCACCGAGATCGGCCCGGTCGGCATCGACGTGCCGCGGGACACGAACTCCTCGTTCGATCCCAAGATCGTCAAGAAGCGGCAGCGGCGACTGTCCGGGGTCGATGAGATCGTGTTGTCGCTGACCGCGAAAGGCCTGACCACGGGAGAGATTTCGGCGCATTTCGCCGAGATCTATGGGTCCTCGGTGTCGAAGGACACGATCTCGACGATCACCGAGAAGGTGGTCACGGAGATGACCGATTGGTGCAACCGGCCTCTCGATCGCGTCTATCCGGTCGTGTTCATCGATGCCATCCATGTGAAGATCCGGGACGGCCAAGTGGCCAATCGCCCGATCTACGTGGTCATCGGCGTCACCACCGCCGGGGAACGCGACATCCTCGGGTTGTGGGCCGGCGATGGCGGCGAAGGTGCCAAGTTCTGGCTCCAGGTGCTGACCGAGATCAAGAACCGTGGCGTCGCCGATGTGTGCATCGCCGTCTGCGATGGCCTCAAGGGGTTGCCGGAGGCGATCAACACCGTCTGGGAATACACGGTCGTACAAACGTGCGTGATTCATTTGCTGCGCAACAGTTTCCGTTATGCGGGCCGTCAGCATTGGGCCGAGATGAGCAAGGATCTCAAACCGGTCTACACGGCTGCGACCGAGGCCGCGGCACGCGAACGGTTCGGCGAGTTCGCCGCGAAATGGGGCGGCCGGTATCCGGCGATCGTCAAGCTCTGGAACAACGCCTGGCCCGAGTTCGTCCCGTTCCTGGACTACGACGTGGAGATCAGGCGAATCATCTGCTTTACCAATGCCATCGAGTCGTTGAATGCTCGTTATCGTCGCGCGATCCGCGCTCGCGGGCACTTCCCCAGCGAGCAATCGGCGTTGAAGTGCCTGTATCTGGTGACCCGATCTCTGGACCCGACCGGCCAGGGGCGGGCACGATGGGCGATGCGGTGGAAACCGGCCCTCAACGCTTTCGCCATCACCTTCGAAGGCCGGATCCACCCGACCGGGAACTAACCCACACCGAGGTCGGATCCGCCGTTAAACCGACAGTCCCTCAGGCTGCGCGTAGGCGGCAAAGAGTGCAGTCGAGCGCTCGTCGTGGATGCAGAGGTTGTGATCATCAGCGACTCGCCCTGTCACGAGGTCGAGGTGGCGGGATCGTGGTCGATACACGTTCGTGGCGTATAGGTCAAATAGTGCCTTAGTCCTCGAGTTGTGCGATGCGCGTGTGCAGTTGCTCGATTGTCTGGCGCACGCATTCGATGAGCTCGACCGAGCTGTATTGCATCGGGGGGATGCCCATCACGTCGTAGAGGCGACGCCAAAGTTCCTGCTCCATTTCGAGGTGGGAGTCGTAGGTAGCTTGTAGCGCCGCCAGCCGAACCTCGGCTGGGACCATCTCGTTTACCTGCGTGCTGTACGGCGGTGGCTCTTGCTCCTTCCATCGAGCAAGTGGCGAGCGCGCCTGCGAAAGCTGTTTCAGCAGCTCGTGACAGGCTGAGGGCGAGTCGAGAATCGTTTCGAGGCATCGGTGATAGTCCGGCGGCTGCATTTGCTGGTGTTCCGGCATCGGTCACCACTTCCGAGGACTCCGCATACGGCGAAGATGCCGACCTTACCACCGCGCTGAAGATTGCCGATCGGCCGGAATCGTCGAGCGGGACCGTACACGTTCAGGAGTGCGTAACCAACATGTCACCCCAGCGAGGTACGCCACTTCCTCGCGCCGAAATCCAGGCATCCGTCGTCGACCACCCCCGTCGGTCAGTCCCATCTCCCGCGGACTGAGCCGAGCACGCTTGGAGAGCAGAAACTCCGTCAACGCCGAACCGTTCGCCATGCGTTCCGCCTTTCACGAGATCCTTTGCCGCGGTTGCCGATCGCGCGCCCGCCAGAAATCCGGATGGCCGCCATCGTAAAGACTCCTGTCGGTGACCTCGACCAGTTGATCGCTCAACGCACGGCCTCGGAAGCCGTCGTGACCGATGGGCCGTTCACCAGCGAAACGGGCCGACTCACCTACCTGCGTCACCCGACGGGACGGATGTCGATACGTCGAATGGTCGCCAGAGGTGCGGACCCGCGATGTTCCGTTTGCGGGTCGGGCCGCCCGCCCCGTTGCCGGTCGCGCGCCCGGAAATCGCAGCCAGCTCGCCTCAGTGGCGGCGCAGTCCTGCGATGAGGAGTTCGACCATGCGTCGCGCGTCGTAGCGGGGGGTGTTGCCCGCGCCGATGCACAGGTTGCCGACGCCGCGCAGGAGTTCGTAGGCCTCCACGTCGGGGCGAATCTCACCGGCTGCCGCAGCGGCGTCGAGCAGCTGGGTGCATACGGGGACGAGACGGTCGAGGAAATAGCTGTGCAGCGCCTCGAAGGTGGGATCGCCGGACTGCAACGCCTCGGCCAAGCCGTGCTTGGTGACCAGGAAGTCGACGAAAAGGTTGATCCACCGCGCCAAGGCCGCGTGCGGCGTTTTGCTGTCGGCCAGCAGTGCCGGACCGGCCTCCGCGCAGGCCTCGACCTGGTGCCGGTAGACGGCGACGATGAGATCTGCGCGTGTGGGGAAGTGACGATAGATCGTGCCGACGCCGACACCCGCGCGTGCGGCGATGTCGCGCACGGGTGCGTCGACGCCGGACGAGACGAAAGCCGCCGCGGCCGCGTCCAACAGCGTCTTTTCGTTACGCCGGGCGTCGGCCCGCTTTCGCGGGGCCGACGATCCCGATCCGCCGGTATCGGCCATTTCGCACCTACCTCCGTGACTCCACTTGCCAAGCGGAACCATGTTCCGTATGTTCTTTGACGGAACAAGGTTCCGTTTGTTCAGGATGCCAGCACCGGCGATCCGAAACCAATCCCCCTCGCTTCACCTCTCACGGAGGAACATCTCATGCAGTACCGCACCTTGGGCCGCACCGGCGTGCAGGTCAGCACTCTCGTGCTCGGCGCGATGAATTTCGGCAGTTTGGGACGTACCACCCAAGACGAGGCCACCGCCATGGTCGACGCCGCACTGGACGCGGGGATCAACCTGATAGATACCGCCGACTGGTACAGCCAGGGAGAGTCCGAGGAGATGGTCGGCAAGGCTATCGCAGGCCGCCGCGACGACCTCGTGCTGGCCACGAAGGCGGCCATGCCGATGAGCGACGAGCGCAACCACCGGGGCGGTTCGCGCCGGTGGCTGGTCACCGCGTTGGACAACAGCCTGCGCCGTCTCGGCGTCGACCATGTCGATCTCTACCAGATCCACCGCTGGGACCCGAGCACCAGCGACGAGGAGACGCTGTCGGCGTTGACCGATCTGCAGCGCGCGGGCAAGATCCGCTACGTCGGCTCCTCGACGTTCCCCGCGTACCGCATCGTGCAAGGACAGTGGGCCGCCAGGGAGCACCACCTGAGCCGCTATGTCACCGAGCAGCCCGGCTACTCGATCTTGCAGCGCGGCATCGAGACTCACGTCCTGCCCGTGACCGAGCAGTACGGGCTCGGCGTGCTGGCATGGAGCCCGCTGGCCTCGGGCTGGCTGTCGGGCGCGATCCGCGAGGGCCGCGAAATCACCACCAGCCGTTCATCGTTCATGCCGCAACGCTTCGACACGAGCATCCCGTCCAACCGGGCCAAAATGGCGGCCGTCGAACAGCTGGCCGAACTCGCCGATGCGTCCGGTCTGACGCTGATTCAGCTCGCACTCGGTTTCGTCACCGCACACCGCGCCGTGACCAGCGCGATCATCGGCCCCCGCACCATGGACCACTTGCACTCGCAGCTCGCCGCCGCCGACACCGCGCTCTCCAGCGATGTGCTCGACGCCATCGACGCGATCGTCGCTCCCGGTGTCGACCTCGCCCCGGACGAGAAGCACGACACGCCCCCTGCCCTGCTCGACGCCACCCTGCGGCGTCGCTGATCGCCGGTCACGACCGATAGGACGAACCAGCCTTCTCGTGGTCAGCTGACGGGGAAGGCTGTCGGTTGTTTCGCGCCGACGAATGGCTTCGACGCTGTCAGGTGGGCGTTGCCGTCGCGGTTCGCGCCGGGATCGCAGGAAGTCCCAGCGCGGTTTCGGCCAGTACACGGGTAGGCCGACCGGGAATTCGTTCCAGCACTCCGCCCGCGAACACGTCGTAGAGCGGCAGGGTTTCCAGGTGCACGTAGCCGATGTGGCAGTCGCATTCGGTGCGGGGACAGGCTCGCGGGGCGAGGGCGGCTCGGTAGGAGCCGTCGTAGAGGTTGCCCAGTGCGGCCGGAACGAAATGGCAGCGGCGGACGTCGCCGTCGCCGTTCACCGAGATGACCGAGGATCCGGTGCGGCACGGGAGACCGGCCGAGGGATGGGGATGGCGGCTGAACGGGAAGAGCGGGTCGAGAGCGGTCCAGTCGGCCGCCGCGGCGTCGGTGTAGGTGTGCCCTTCGGCGGCGTTGACCCAGAGATAGATGTGTTCGGGTAGGTCCGCGCGCAGACGGCGGGCATGCTCGAGATGTTCTGGGAGCCCGACGATTCCGACACTGAAACGGACACCGGCGCTGGCTGCTCGAGTGGTCTTGTCGAGAAAGCGGTCGTACGGCGTCTGGCCGGGGTGGTAGGTGCACCAGAGTGCGACGGTCTCGAGGTCGGCGTCGGCGAGCCATTCGGTCCGGCAGCTCAGGTTTGTCTGGATGGCGACGCGGTCGATGTGCCGCTGGTGCGACAGTTCGATCATGGCGCGGCGGTACCAGGACCGCACGAGTCCTTCGCCCCACGGGGTGAAAAGGATCGAGAGACGATCACCCGTCTGCGCGCACGCCCACCGGGTGAATCGTTCGAGGGCGGCGCGGTCGGCGCGGAGCTGGGCGGTCGTGTCGCGGCGTTTGGCGAAGGGGCAGTACGGGCAGTCGTAGTCGCAGGAAGCCAGCGGTCCGCGATAGAGAATGGTGAGATCCACCGCGGTCACCGGTGTTCGTAGGCGGCCATGGCGGCACGTACCGCCGGGGAGAAGAATTTGGGGCCGATGGCGTCGGAGTAGGCCAAACCCTCGGCGGTCAGCCGTAAACGGCCCGACCGCGGGTCGGCCAGCCAGCCCCGCTCCGCGAGGGTGTCCAGTTCGGCGGCGAAGCGGTCGTGCGGTTCGTGGCCGAAACGCAGCCGGTAGTCGGCCACCGCGAAACCCTCGGCCTGGAGCAGCGATTGCAGCAGGTAGCGACGCTCGGGCTCGTCGCCGTCGATCACTCGTCCATAGGCGGCGCGGGTGAAATCCGTTGTGGCCGCGTAGGTGTCGATGATCGCGCGCACCTCGCGCGGAGCGACGGCGTAATCGAAGGAGTAGTGCGTTCCCGAGGTGTAGGAGCGCGCTCCGCAGCCGAGGCCGATCATGCCGTCGGTCTGACAGGCGTAATCGTCCGGCCCCTGGGGCGGCGCGTCGCGGCGGCGGAACATGCGCATGGAGACCTGCTCGTAGCCCGCCGCCAGGAGGTGGTCACGCCCCTCGACGTACCGTCGCAGCCGCTGTTCGTCCCAATCACGTTCGGCGACAGCAGGATCGGCGTGCCGGCCGAGCCCGGTCAGCGGGCGGACGTAGAGCGGGTAGAGGTAGATCTCCTCGGGGCGCCACGCCAGTGCGGCGTCGAGCGACTCCAGCCAGGTCGCGGCGGTCTGACCGTCGATGCCGTAGATGAGGTCGATGTTCAGCACCGGGATGGCGGTGTCCCGGATTCGACCGAGCGCGGCCTCGACATCGGCGCGTCGTTGCGGCCGCACGGCGGCGCGTGCCTCCTCTTCGATGAAACTCTGCACACCGAGACTCAGCCGGGTCGTCCCGCGCTCGGCCAAGACCGCGAGGCGATCGGCCGTCGCCGTGCTCGGCGACGCCTCCACCGAGAGCGGGATCGCGCGCAGGTCGGCGCCCATGATGTCCTCGGCGATGTCGCACAGCCGGGTCAGCTCGTCCGCTTCGAGGAAGGTGGGTGTGCCGCCACCGATCGCGGCGGTGGCGAAACGCGGGGGCTCGGCGTCACCCAGTGCCGCACGAACAGCCTCGGCTTGGCGGGTGAGCGCATCGAGGTAGCGGCCGACGAGACCATCGGGCGCGCCGACGCGGGTGAACAGATTGCAGAAACCGCAGCGCACCTCGCAGAACGGGATGTGCAGATACAGCGAAAGCGCCTGCCGCGATTGCCCGGCCCATAGATCGGTGAGCGCGGGCGGCGGAGCGAACGCGCGGTAGGCGGTCTTGTGCGGATACGCGTAGACGTAGTTCTGATACGGCCGGGGCAAGATGATCGTGCGGGTCATGCGGGTGGCTCCAGGAAGAAATGACCGTAGGGGACGGTCCATACCGATTCGTGTCCGAGCCGGTGCCCGGTGAAGCCGTCGTCACCGTAGGCCGTGCCGTGATCGGAACACACGATGGCGAAACAGCGTCGCCGCGAACGCATCACGTCGAACAGCCGGCCTACGTGCCGGTCGATGTATTCCAGCGCTGCCGCGTGGGTGGCGCGGTTGTCGCCCGCCTCGCGGGTCGCGCCGGGCAGGTGGAACCAGTTGGGCTGATGCAGGGCGGAGGCGTTGACGAAGAGGAACAGTCGCCGCTCGGCGGGCAATGCCGCGACCACTCGCTCGGCGCAGGCCACCTGCGCCTCGAAGGAGGTAGGCGAGGCTACGGAAAACACTGGTTCCCAATGACTCTCGGCGAACATCCCCGGCAGGACGCTGCCGAGCGCACCCTGCTTGTTGAAGAAGCCGACGCCGCCGATGCAGACCGTGTGATAACCGCGCGCGGCCAGCGCGGTGACCAGATCGGGCTCGTCGAAGACGAAGGTGCGCTCGGCGGTGGTCTCGCTGCCCGCGAACCGCGCGGCGAACAGCCGCGGGTGCGGGCCCGGCGTCGCCGGTGTCGGCAGGAAGCCCGCGAAGATGGCGTGATGGGCGGCGTAGGTGAAATTGCCTGGGGCGTGGCGTTTCTGCCAGCCGCCGCCGGGGAGGTACGCGCTCAGATTCGGTAACCGCCCCGCTGCCGCCAGTTCGGCCGCGACGTCGTAGCGCAGGGTGTCGAGGGTGAGCAACAGGAGATCGTCCCGGCCGATCACGGCGTTCATATCCGGCTCCGTGGCCTGCGAGATCGTCACAGCGATACTCCTTCGCGCGTCTCCCGCGAATCGGGTTGCCGGGCATGGTGATAGCGAGTTGTCGCGGCGACGACCTGAGCCGTGTAGGTGTCCAGCCCGGCGGCCGGACCCTCCGGCAGTCCGGAGAGCCGGGGCAACAGATCCCCGAAGGCGTTGACCTCGGCGACCATGAACCGCCGCCACCCGACGACGGGCAGTAGATCGACGCCGACACACAGGGTCGCCGGAAAACAGGCGGCCGCCTGTTCGCAGATCGACAGTGCCGTCGCCCAGTGCTCGCCCGCGGCAGCGCGGAAGTCCGCCAGATCGCCGCGCGCGCCGCCGAGGTGCAGGTTGGTCAGCGGCGTGCGGCTCGTCCTGACGACGGCGTGAGTCGCACGCCCGCCGATCACCACGACCCGCAGGTCGGCGGATCGGCCGCCTTGGGAGACCTTGGGAATCCAGCGTTCCATGTGCAGTCCGTCCGGTGCGAGCCGGTCGACGATGTGCGCGATCTCCCGTTCGGCGGTGTAGCGACGCACGCGCAGCGAATTGTGCAGGTGTCCCTCCGGTGTGATCTCCACCGAGGTGGTCGCGCGCAGCCGTCCGTCGCGGGCGGATTCGACGGCCAGCACCCCGGATGCCGACGAACCGTGCGCGAGTTTGACGAACACGCGCGGCATCTCCGCCGCACGCATCAGACTCCGCACATCCGCCCAGCCGCGCACCGAGGCGCGTCCGCCGGAAGTGGGCGAGGACGGCACCGGCACCCCCGCTCGCGCCAGCCACGCGTGGCACCGCCTTTTGTCGAACAGCACGGCCAGATCATCGGTGTCGTCGAGCCGGAAACCGCCGCGCAACGAGCGCGCCGCGTCGAGGAAGCGCGCGTACCAGCGTGCGGAGCCCTCCACTCGCGTCGGCTCGGAACTCCCCCGCAACAGTCGATCGACTTCGAGATTCTCGCCGGGTGACTCGAGCCGCACGATCTCGTCGTCGCTGAAATCGGCGCCGCCCTCGCTCAGCACATCACACCATTCGACCACTCGGATGTCCGCCGACCCCATGGCTCGGGCGGCGTCGGTGAACATGCCGACGCGCCGGTTCTCGCCGTTACCGACGATCACCCAGCGCGGCGGTGTCGAGACGGACACGACTCATTCACCGACGGAGACGAACCGCCAGACGGTTCCGTCTTCCTCGTCGCTGTCCTCTTCCGCGTCGTCGGCGTCGAGTTCCAGGCGGACCCCGGCGGGCTCCAAGGTCTCGCGCAGCCGGGTTCGCATCTCGTCGGACAGATAGTTGTAGTGCATGTCGAGCACGTTCAGATGGCTCAACGGCTGACCGGACAGCAGCGCCGCCACGCCGTCGTCGGTGAGGACGCCCATCGAGATGTCCAGGCTCTCCAGCCGGGCCACCACGGGCGCCGCGGCGAGAGCGGCGCACACGTCGTCCTGGGTCTCGCTGTTGCGCAGGGCGAGATGCTTCAGCGCGGGCAGCCGGTCCCCCGAGAGGATGGGCGCGAGGTCGGCCACCTCGCTGTCTCCGCCGTACTCCGAGGTGCCGAGCCACAGGTCCAGGTGCGCGAGTGCGGGCAGGTCGCTGGCCCCGATGCCGCGCACGACGTCGGCGGGCAGGCCGCCGGTCTCCACGACCAGCGTGTGCAGGCGTTCGTGCCGCACGGCGGAGAACTCCAGGTTCTGACCGCCGCGAACGCCGAAAACCTCCAAGCCGGAGAAGGTTTCGAGTAGTGGGGTGACCAGGCCCTGATTGATCCAGGACATCTCGCACTCCTCCATGACGATGTCGCCGAGGAACAGGGCGCGCAGCGCGGGCAGCCGGTCCTTCGCCGCGCACAGCGCTTCGATCACCTCGTCGGGCCCGTTGCCGTACACGTCATCCCACGTACCGACGATCAACGTGGTGACCTTCGTCGTATCGACCGCGCCGAGGAAGCGAGCGAAGCACTCGACCCACGTCTCCTGCGCGTCATAGGTTTCCACGCTCAGACGCCACGCGACCGCGTCCGGCTCCGGCAACGCAACGCTTTTCCGCTTCTTCTTCGCGTCGGTCTCGGCATCGGGGAAGGTGAAGGCGGGCAGGCCGCCGAACTCCTGCAAATGGTCGCCGATGGTCATGTGATGTGCCCGCCCCTTCTGGCAGTGCCGTGATCGTCACGAGGTTTCTACCAAGCCGCACCGACACCGCAGCGAGCCGGGCAGTTTGTCGGTGCCCGCCGCTACGGTCTGCGGGGTGAACGGCGCCGGACTCGCGCCGGGACGGGAGGAACTTCATGTATCGGCAAGGCGATGTCCTGATCGCACCCCTCGCGGAAACGGCTGTA
This sequence comes from Nocardia sp. CNS-044, assembly GCF_059570515.1. Classification (NCBI taxonomy): domain Bacteria; kingdom Bacillati; phylum Actinomycetota; class Actinomycetes; order Mycobacteriales; family Nocardiaceae; genus Nocardia; species Nocardia sp. CNS-044. The sequence continues at coordinate 782,445 of NZ_JCANSX010000008.1, read as the reverse complement.
CCGCAGGAACTTCTGCACGCCCCTTCGGTGGCGCGTGACCCACGCGGGCGGTTGGTGCTCGCGCTGGGTGAGGTCACCGGGCACGCGCACGCCGTGCAGGGGCCGGGCAAGCTGATCCGCGAATCCGGTGCGACGGGACCGATGCTGCTGCATCTACCCGAGGGCGGACGCGTCGTCCACGAGGAACATGCGGCGATCACCTTGCCGAAGGGGTGGTTCCGGGTGGTGCGCCAGCGAGAATACGTGCCCGGCTCGGTCCGCATTGTCGCGGACTGACACGACGAAGGCGAAAGATATTCGATGACAACAGGATTCAGCGAATACGCGACAAAGCGCGACGAATGGCGTTCGGTGTCGGCGGCCACCGGGCCGGGGAACCGGACGGTGACCGAGGAGGCGGTGCGGGCGGCCTACCGGCAGGCCGGGCTCGATACGCCGGAAACCATCGTGTGGGCACGCTCTCCCCTGGAGGCGGTGCGAATTCTGCGGGCCGCGCGCGACATCGGCGCATCGGTGCGCGAGGCGCTGCGCAACGTCCCGCTGGCGGCCGAACGCGCACGCGTCGACGCCGAACTCGGCCCCACGGGTTTCAGTGCGCACTGGCGCGAGACCGGCGCGGATCTCTGGGAGCAGACCGCCACCATGGTCGACCGAATCCGAGCCGGTGTCATCGAGGAGGTGGCCGGTAATCGCAAGGAGCAGACCGCGATTCGCCTGCTGCTGCTCGATGCCGTCCTCGGTCAGCACGACGCCGCGTGGCTGTCGGCGTATGGCACCGAGCCCGGTGAGCCGTTGGCAGCGGCGGCGAGCATCGCCCGCGAAGCCGGCTGGTGGTGGCCCTACGAGAAGATCGCGGTGATCAGCGAGCGGCCTACCGCACTGCACCGCGACGAAGCGGGACGGCTCGACAATGGTGACGGCCCAGCCCTCGCCTACGCCGACGGATTCGCCCTGTTCGCCTGGCGCGGCATGCCGATTCCGGCCGAATTCCTCGACGATCTGCGCGCACTGACGGCCGAGCGCATCCGCGACGAGGAGAACGCCGAACTGCGCCGAGTGATGCTCGAGTACTACGGCTACGACCGCTACCTCGACGAATCCGGTGCGCGACCGATCCACCGTGACGAGACCGGCGTGCTCTGGCGGATCGAACTCGACGGCGACGAGGACGTGGTGATGGTGGAGGTGATCAACTCGACGCCAGAACCCGACGGCACCAGTCGCACCTACTGGCTGCGGGTGCCGCCGGATACCGAGACCGCGCGCGCCGGCGTCGCGTGGACCTTCGGACTCAGCGCCGAGGAGTACGAGCCCCTCCGGCAGACGTAGAACACCTCGGTCCGGGAACCGAGGGCCCCGGAGAAACGCAACCCATTCGCAATCGAAGCCCGTCACCGCGCGGCCCGCGGCTCGATCGCCCGGAAAGTATCAGGCGCGCTTAGGATCTCAGCATGCCGTATGCGCTGTACGCCTGGGGGAACTTCATCGATGAGGTCGGCCTGGACCGCGATCCGGGCTGGCTCGACCCGGCACTGCTGCGCGGCGAGCGCGATGTGGTGAGCGACTTTTTGATGATCGGGGACACCGAGACGCTGCGGGTGGACGGGCCGGGGACGATCTTCGAGGTCGACGGGGAGCTGGTCGACGGGCGCGATCTGGTGGGACGCGATCTGGGCAGTGCCGACTGGCGGGTGGAGCACATCCTGGTGCGGACGAACGGGACCAGGGAGGACGCGCTGCGGATCATGGCGGTGGTCGAGGAGGACGGCGACTACGCGATCGACGATGCACCGGAGGCGAACCCGATCGGACTCGGCGAGGTCGTGACCACCTGGGCGGACCAGCACGGACAGTGGGATCTAGCCCTCGTCCGCCTCGGATGATCGGCCCGCACGAACCAGCCCTGGACGGGTGTCGTGCCGCGTAGGACAGATCCGTGCGGGCTACCCCCGCAGGGATATGGTCGACGGGCTGCCGGGATCACGGTTCGCGGCTGCCCGGAGGCCGGTGATGGTGGCTATCTTGCCGCGCGGTTTGCCTGCGTCGACTCCTAGCTGCCGCCGGAGGCGCTCGAGTGGCCGCCCTGAACGTTGTCGTGGTTCGTAGCGGCGACCGGACCGAGCTCATCGACGCTGGGCTGGGCTTTCCCAGACTTCCAGCAAGCCGGGCGATTGGCCGTACGACTGCAGGCCGCCGAATCGACGCCGCATCCGTGACCGACGTAGTGCTCACCTGGAGAAGTACCGCCGTCGGCTGCGGCCGTTGCGTTCCAGCTGTCTGGGACATCTGACCCGACGGGTCGTATTATTTCGAAGGTGCTGTTGGGCAGATGGAGCGTGCTCGTGCAGGTACGTCGGTCAGTCCGTGGTCGTGGATGATCGGTATGCCGTAGCGGTGTTCGAACTTGGTCCGCAGTTCGACGCCGGCTCGCGCGGCGCCGCAGATGGCGAACCGCACGGACGAGGTGTTCGGCTGTATCTCGGCGGGCAGATCGGACAGCTGTGAGTACATGATCGGGTCGGCGGTGAAGTAGGTGGCCCTGCTGCATTCGATCCGGGCGAAGAACGTGGTGGGACTGAATGGGCCGGCGACGGTGGTGCGACCACCGGCGAGCAGTGGTGACACGGCGCCCACCGCGATGCCGTTGACATGGAACAGCGGCAGGATCGACAGGCTGTGGTCGGTGTCGGTGAGTGTGAAGATCTCGATCGCCAATCGGCACAGGGCGTTGAGGTTCAGGTGGTCGAGCGTCACGACCTTCGGATCCCCGGCGGCGTTGCCGGTGTGGATGAGTAGTGCCGGTGCGTCGTCCCGAGCCTGGGCGGGCTTGGCGGTGTCGGACTGTGCTGTGGTGAGCCGGTCTGCGGGTATCACGGTTCGGACCGGAAAGGCGTAGGCAGGTTCGTCTACGGCGATGAGGACCTTGGCGCTCGTGCAGGCCATTCGGCGGCTGGCGTCTTCGGCGGGCAGCGCGGGGTCTATGGGTGTGGCAATGGCACCCAGGCGCCAGGTGGCGAACAGGGATACGACGAGCGCGGCTGTGTTGGGCAGCATGATCGCGACGACGTCGCCGGTCGAGACTCCCGCGGCGCGCAGGGATGTGGTGGCCCGCCGGACGGCGGTCAGGAATTCGGTGTTGTTCAGGTCGGCGTTGTCATCGGCGACGGCAGCGGCGTGTGGCGCGGTGGCGGCACGGCAATCCGGGAGGGTCGCGAGGTTCATGGTCGTTCCTCGGGATGGGGTGTCGGAATGGCGCCAACGGTAGGAGTACCGGGGTCGCTCGACACCGTCGTGCGTGGATGAACTTCGCGGCATCTGTTGTCGCTCGAGGACAAGCCGACGCCTTGATCTGCCCGGTGTCGATCGCGACGTAACGCCTCTTCATGGCGGCGCGGTGCCGATGTGGGGTGGGCGGAGATTAGGGTTGAGAGCGTGACCACCGCGCGTCACGACGATGTCGATACAGACCGCTTCATCGCGGCGATAGCCGCCCGGATGAACGACCGGGTGACCGATGTCAGCGCGGTCATCTGCGCCTACCTGCAAGACGGCATCACCGAGCTTCGCGGCAATCCGCGCACCGCTGATCTGCTCGCCGCCAGCGTCGAATCCAACGTCGCCACCATTCTGCGCGCCTTGCGCTACGACCTTCCCTCCGCGGATGTCCGGGCTCCGCTTGCCGCCGTGGAGTTCGCCAGACGCCTGGCCCAGCACGGGGTACCGGTCAATGCCCTTATCCGCGCCTACCGGCTCGGGCAGCGGCGCATGACCGAGCTGATCTTCGCGGAACTGCAGATACTGGCCATTCCCCCGGCCGAGCGGATCCGCGTGATCGAACGCATCACCGTGACTCTGTTCGACTTCAGCGACCGCATCACCGAACAGGTCGTGGCGATCTACGGCGACGAGCGGGAGCGCTGGATGGAAAGCCAGAACAGCGTCCGAGCGGTGCGGGTTCGCGAGGTACTCGATGGCCGCAAGAGCGTCGATGTCGAAGCGGTGACCGAGGCGATCCGGTATCCGCTGCGCTGGCAACACCTGGCGCTCGTGCTGTGGTACCCCGAGGCTGAGACCGACAGCGATGCGATACCGCGCCTGCAGCGGTTCGTCCGCGAACTCGGGGACGCGGTTGCCGTCGCGTCCAGCCCGCTGGTCGTCGCCGCGGATCAGGTCAGCGTCTGGGCCTGGCTGCCGTACCGGACCGCGCCGGGAGACCTGGTCGCCGATGTACGCACATTCGTGACCGCCCACCGCGACCACCCGAACGTTGCGATCGGCACCATAGCCGCGGGAATCGACGGCTTCCGCAACTCCCATCACAGCGCCCGGCGCGCGTGTTCCGTCGCCCTGGCACGCGAACAGTCCTCGTCCATCGTCGTCGCCGCCGACGACCCCGGTCTGATGACTGCCGCACTACTGGGCGGCGCCGTCGCCGAGACCCGCGACTGGGTGCGCGAGGTGCTCGGCAACCTGGCCGGTGACGACGAGCACGACGAACGCCTGCGTGACACCCTGCGGATATTCCTGGGTACCGGATCCAGCTACAAAGCCGCCGCTACCGAGCTGAATCTGCATGCCAACTCCGTCAAATACCGGATCGGACGCGCCGTCGCCCGACGCGGGCGACCGATCGGCGCGGACCGGCTCGACGTCGAACTCGCGCTGCTGGCGTGCCATTGGTACGGCCCGGCTGTTCTGTGGCCGGACCCGAACCAGTAGGGCGCCCATCGGCGAGCGGCCGTCCCCGCATAGTCAGGTCGGGTACATCACAACACCGAGCTCGGACTCCGCGGTCTCGACATAGAAGGCAGGGGTCGGCGAGAACGGAGCGCCTGGGTCATGCGGAATGGCGGAAGACGACGCCGCGAGCCCGACCACCCCGGCGGCGGTCACCACTGCGATCACACCGACACGGGCCGAAAAGGACCCGGCCGGGGCGGCGCGTACACCTACGATTGGATCGAGAACCTGCTCGGGTTGGACATGCACAGCGCCGACACGATCCTGCCGCAGTACCAGAACCTCAGCGTCGGAGAGAGCCTGCCGCTCAGTCCGCGTGGACCGCGGATGCGGGTCGCGGTCTGTGACCGGCCGCGCGCCCTGGTATTCGCTTCCGCGGACGGCAACTGGGTATGGGCCTTCGGCCTGTACCCCGATCCAGCAGGCACGCGGCTGGTCAGCCGCAACAGGATCACCACTGCGGCGCGCATCGCCCGAGAAGCGGTGCGTGTCGCTCACCAAGCCGGTCCTCGTCGGCGTCGACGGCAGCGAAACAGCGTGCCCCCAGTGGAATACGCGTTCGAACAAGCCGCGCGCCGCAAAGTCGAGCTGGTGGCTTTGCATGCCTGGAGCGACCTGCTGCACGTGGTCGACTGCCCGATGGTCGTGGTGCGTCAGCGCTGAAGCTCGCGCACTCGGGAGTGGCAGAAGCCTGCGGGCTCTGCCACTCACCACCGGAATGAAGAACTAGATCAGCGACAACCAGTAGTCCTGGAATCGCAGGAACACCAGCAGCACCACCACCGCGTAGAACAGCGCCGCGACCGTCCACCGCCACTCCACGAGCACCCCGACAAGGCCGTGCGAGCGCCCCCGCAGCTGATCGGTGATCACCACGAGCAGCGGAGGCAGTGTCGCCCACACCACCATGCAATAGGGGCACAGCGCGCCGATCCGGTACAGCGTCTGGAAGATGAACCAGCAAACGAACCCGACACCTGTCGCGGCGCCCAGCCACAGCCCGATCCAGATCCAACGCGGCAACCGCACTCCGGCCACGGCGAGCACGCCGAGGGTGACCACCACCGAGAACCCCACCACCCCGGCGATCGGGTTGGGAAAGCCGAACACCGCAGCTTGCTGGGTCTGCATGACCGATCCGCAGGACAGGATCGGGTTGATGCTGCACGACGGGGTATAGCCCGGATCGGTGAACAGCCTGAACCGTTCGATGGTCAATGTCACCGACGCCAGCCAACCGATCAGCCCAGCGATCAACACAACCCAGGCGGTTCGGGGCGCGGTCACGCGGCTGTGCGCTACCGCCTGCTGCTCGACCGCTGGGTCAGACGCGAGCACGTTCACGGGCCAGCGCTCGATCTCGTTGTTCCTCGAATTTGGGGATCTGCACGTGCTCGACATTCTCGAGGAAGGCCGCGAGCCGTTCCCGGACCTTTTCCCCACGGGCGCTGAAATCGTTGCGACCGAAGATGTTCCACTGGCGCAGGACAGGATTCAGGACTTCCTCGAGATGCTGACGCAGGTCGTAGACTCCGTGCTTGGCCATGAGCACACCGTTGCGACGGAAGTTCGGCATCCCCGCACCGGGCATCCGAAAGTTCTCCACGACGTTGTCGATGGCCTCGATCGCCTGATCCGGAACCAGATCCAGCGCCGCGCCGCAGACGGTGCGGTAGAAGATCATGTGCAGGTTCTCGTCGGCGGCGATGCGCTGCAGTATCTTGTCCGCGATCGGGTCGTTGCACACCTTTCCGGTGTTGCGATGGGTGACCCTGGTGGCCAACTCCTGGAAACTGACGTAGGCGACCGAATGCAGAAACCCGGCGCCACTGTCGACGTCGACATCGGAGACGCCCGCGGAGAAACCGTTGGTCATGTGAATCATTCGCGTCTTCTCCAACGCGACCGGATCCACACCGCGGGTCACCACCAGGTAGTCGCGAATGACAACGCTGTGCCGCATTTCCTCCGCGGTCCAACGCCCCACCCAAGTACCCCACGCGCCGTCCTGGGAGAAGTTCTCGGCGATCTCCCGGTGATAGGACGGCAGATTGTCCTCGGTCAACAAGTTCGTGATCATCGCGGCCTTCGCGACGTCGCTGAGCGCGGATTGTTCTGGGGACCAATCGATTCCGCCGAGCATGGCGAAGTTGCGGCCCTCTTCCCAGGGCACATAGTCGTGCGGCTGCCAGTCCTTGGCCCTGGCCAAGTGCTGGTTCACGCAGGCCTCGGCGACGGATTCGAGCTCGGTCAGAATCTCGCGTTGGGTCAGATCACGAAGCAATGTCGTTGTCTACCTTTCCTTCTCGATGCCGATTTCGCTCCCGGCGAACCCCAGCTATGGCACCACTGCCACGCGCAGGCCATAAGGGCCGAAAGCCTCATCACCGCAGGACCAATGGGCATTGATACGCACAAATCGGATTCGGCTGTCGGGGCTTACCGATCGCGGACGACGCTCGAGGGGACGTCGACCGAGTACAGCAGGGCGTTGCCGGTGGAGCCCAGCAGCCCGGACGCCGACTCGCGGTCGGCGTCCCACCCGCCACCCGGTAGCGACAGGCTGCTGGTGTCGACGCAGGCGTGCAGGGCGATGAGCTCGACCTTGCGGCGAGGGCCTGACACGCACCCGGGTCGACGACGAAAGTCCCCTGCTTCGGTGTCGGTTCGGCCCTGCCTCGCCGGGCACCGCGGGCCGTAGCGTCGATATCGACAGCCGCATGGCAAGGCGTCGTGAAGGAGATCGTGATGAGAGTTCGTGTTGTCTACGAGTCGATGTTCGGCAACACCGCTGCCATCGCCGAGGCGATCGCGCAGGGTCTGAGCGAGTGCGCCACGGTCGAGCTACTCGACGTCACCACCGCCGCCCAGCTGCCCGAGCCGATGGTGGATTTGCTGGTGGTCGGCGGCCCGACCCACGTCTTCGGCCTCAGCCGGACCCGCACCCGCCGCGACGCCGCCACCCGCACCACCGCACCTGTCGCGGTGGAAACCGGGATCCGCGAATGGCTCGACAGCGCGCTGCCGGTTCCCGCGGGCGCCCGTGCGGCGGCGTTCGGCACCAAGGCCGCCCACCCGCGCTGGCTGACCGGCTCGGCGGCGCGCGGCATCGGACGGCGACTGCGCGGTCTGGGCTACCAACTCGTCGGTGAGCCCACCGACTTCTCGGTCGATGCGGTGACCGGACCGCTGACCGCGGGCGAACTGGCCCGGGCCCGCAAGTGGGCTCACGAACTCGCCCGCACCGAACTCGCCCGCATCGCCCACCAACGCTGAGCGAAAGGCATCCCCCAAGGCCATGTCCACCTCGTACCAGGTCTCGGTGGTCGAATCCGGTCCGCAGACGGTGCTGCAACTGCGCCGCACCATCCGCGCCGACCACGCCGGGGACGACATCGGCAGCGGGATGTCCGCGCTCTACGCTTTCGCCGCCGCGACCGGCCTGACGGCCTCGGGACCGCCGTCGACGACCTACCATGGCGACTTCCTCCCCGGAATCACCATCGAAGTCGATTTCGCGCTCCCGGTCGGCGCGAGCGACCCCTCGGGCACCGGCGAGGAACCAGCGATACGAGCCACCGAACCGGGCTGGTACGCGCGCACCGTCCACCGCGGCGGCTACCAGACGATCACCCACGCCTACCGTGCGCTCGAAGCCTGGCTCGGTGCGGCGAAGTACCGGCCGATCGGGCCGCCGACCGAGGTGTATCTGGTCGCGCCCGAGCAGGCGGTGACCGCCCACGATCTGGTCACCGAGATCCGAATCCCGGTCACTCCAACGGATTTGAGCGTGACCGTCGCGGCCTCGGTCGCCGACACCGTGCCACTGGTCCGCGAGGCGCTCATCGAACACGGCTTCCGCGTGCTCAACGAACTCGACGTATGCGCCACCGCGGCCGCCCGAAACCGCTGGCAGATCGAGGACTACGTGATCCTCGGCGCGTGCGATCCGGAGCTGATCGCGGCAGCGCTGAGCATCGACCGCCGTATCGGGCTGATGATGGGCTGCACCCTCCTCGTGCGCGCCGAGGGCGACTACAGCGTCGTCGAAGCAGCCGAGCCATGCACCGCGGTCGAGCAATCACAGCGGGCCGCATGGGAGCCCATCGCACGCCAGATCCGTCGGAGTCTGGCCGCCGTGTTGGCGCGGGTGCACGCGTCCCTACCGACCGGGTAGCAGTGCCCCCGCCGGGATCACCCCGAGATCAGGTCCGTGCACGATGACCAGCAGGTGGGCGAACCGGGCGCGGCTGTGCACCGATGTCCCGGCTGTATCGACACCGGAAGTCCGTTGATCAAGGGTCCTCGTGCCCTGCCCGCCGATGCCGCCGTGCGGGGATCGTGGAGGAAAGGCAATTCGACCGCGAAGGGCAACGACACCGATGGACGACCGCACACGCCCAGACGACGACACCGTCGCCACCGCCCTGGCCTTGGCGTTGCGGGCCCCGTCGCGGTGCAATATGCAGCCGTGGCGCTGGCAGATCACCCCGGACAGCATGCACCTGTACCTGGATCGGACGCGATCGCTCACCGTCGCCGCGGGCGATCAGCGTGATGTGCTGCTCGGCTGCGGAGCAGCATTACACCACCTCTCGGTGGCCTTCGCCGCGCTCGGCTGGGCGACGATCGTGCACCGGCTGCCGAACCCGGACAATCCCGACCATCTCGCCGGCATCGCGACGATCGCACGGCGACCCACCACCCAAGACATCGCCATGAGCGCCGCGATCACCCGCCGTCGCAGCGACCGGAGACACTACAGCGATTGGACCGCCCCACCCGGCTACCTCGGGCTGTTGACCGAGCGAGCCGCCGCCTTGGGCGCGCTGATTCGCCCGCTCCATGACCGCGACGGCGACCGGCTGACATCCGGGACCCCGGCCGACGAGACCGCAGAGGCCGACCACGCCGACCTGCTGCTGGTGGCTACCCCCAACGATGACCGACTCGCCCACCTGCGTGCCGGCGAGGCGATGAGCGCGGTGCTGTTGACCGCGACCAACATCGGACTGGCCACCTGCCCGCTCTCGGCGCCACTCGACAGCGCCGACCAACGCCTTCGGCTGCGACGCGAGGTCCTCGACGACACCGCCCACCCCCAAGTCATCCTGCGAGTCGGTCGAGCTCCCGATACCCCAGACCTGTCACCGCGTTCCCCGCGCCGCGCACTTGCCGAGACACTCTCCCCTATCCACGCCTGACACCATTGCCGCGCGGCTCACCTTCGACGAGCACGGGTCGCCGATCGGCCGGATCGGACCCGGCCTCGCAGAATACACTTCGAGTCGGTTCACGCTTTCGATCAGTCGCTTCAAATCGTCTGGAGTGCCACCCCGCTCGCGGACGTCGAGTTCTCCCTGCACTCGCTGCGTTGCCTCGAAGTAGTCGATGATCGCGGACTTCAGCTCTTCTCGGTGGGCGAGGCGGCTTTCCGCCAGAAACTCGAGCTTCGCCTGGCGCGCCGAACTTCGTTGCACCAGTAGCGTGGTCGATGCGCCGAGACCCGCGCCGAGCAAGGGCATCAGACCCGTCACCAACATCGAAATCACACCTGATGACATCTGCATTCTCCTGATCGGCAGACCATGCGGATCGTCATTGCGAGCAACCTCAGCAGCAACCCTGACGAGATCGCTGCCGACCGGCACAAAACGGACGTTGGTCGCGCCTAGCGGGGACCAAGGACCCTGCTGGGGATTTCGTCTCGGCGGGCATGGTGAATACGGGCCGCGGTACCTCCCCGGCCACGGCCCGCTTCAACCCCCACCGAAGGAAAACATCGTGAGCGACAAGACATCCGGCCAGCCCTACCACGCCAAGCCGGGAGAAAGCCTCGCCGACATCTACAACATCCCCGGCATCGTGCTGTTCATCGCCGGAGTGGCGAGCCTGGCATCCACACTCACCGCGGCCGGATCCGGATCCACCGAATGGGTCGCCCTCGGCGCCACCGCCACCGCGCTGAGCTTCATCACCAGTGTCGCCGTGTTCTGGCTCGAACACGAACGCTTGCGCCGCCTCGCCCAAATCCCCATCTCGGTTTCGACCGAATCACAACCACAGACTCCCGAGTGAAACCCGCTCGCCGGAGGATCGGACACCTGACGGGAGGCACGATCATGCGATGGACCATTCCGTTATTGGCGACGAGCGCAGCAGCTTTGGTGCTGCGGCATCGGATGCTGCGCTGGGGCGCCACGGCGGCGGAGGCGGCCGCCCGATATCCCGGTGACACGCTGGTGCCTGAGCCCACGGATCGCTCCACCATGGCCACGACGTTCGAGGCACCGCCGGAGGCCGTGTGGCGCTGGCTGGTTCAGATGGGGCGCGACCGTGCCGGCTGGTACAGCTGGGATCGTCTCGACAACGGTGGCTGGCCGAGCGCGACGCGGATAGTGCCGCAGTGGCAGGAGCTTCGCGTGGGCGATCGGATCAACGCGACCGCCGATGGACGCACCTATTTCACGGTCGCGATCATCGATCGCCCGACGACGCTGGTGTTGCGCAGCGATCTCACATTGCCCGAAGGCCGCCCCTTCGACCCGCGCGGACCGCTCCCCCGGATGTTCGCCCAAGGCGTGTGGGGTTTCCACCTGACCGAACTACCCGGCGGACGCACTCGCTTGGTGGTGCGCACCGTCGGACGCGATGCACCGCGTCCGTTGACGGCGGTCGCCGACTTCCTCTTCGGCCAGCCCGCCCACCTGATCATGCAAGCGCGGCAATTCGCCAACCTGCGCCGCCGCATCGACGCCGCTGAGACCACGCAGAACCACAGCGGCGCCCTCTCCGATTTCGACCCAGCTCCGCTGGAGTCAGGTCGCTACGGAGGGTGACTGCCGGAAAGACCTTGGTCCCGGCCTCGAAAGGAGCCCGGCCTCTATCCGGCCTGGCCGACGCCCTCGAGCTGCCCCTGTTGATCGCGGTCCCCGTGTGCGCCCCCACGGATGGTGACACGGTGGCGCCGCGGACTGCTTGTTGCCTCGCGGCAACGACGCCACTGAGCAGCGACAGATCGTGCGGCGAAAGTCCTACGCGCTCATCGGTGAAACCTGCGACGAGGCCATCTTCGACATGGAGGTCATGGACTACCGCTTCCACCTGTTCACCGAATCCGGCACCGACGCCGACAGCGTGCTCTACCGCGTGGGCGACCACGGTTACCGGCTCGCGCAGCTGGATCCACATCCGGAGTCCGTGGCTTGTACCGCTGTGCCGTTCACCGTGAGCCCGATACCGGCACCGGCGCTGGAAGTCGAAGACGCTATCGCTCGTCTCGAGCTGGCCGGCCTGCCGTTCGTCTTCTTCCGCGACCGAGCATCGACCGGGGCAATGTGCTTTATCACCGCTGCGACGGCGACTACGGACTGATCACACCGCCGACACAGCAGTAGCGAGCCCCTCGAGGAAGCGCCGACGCGTGAACGGCGCACCAATCGCACGTGCTCAGCGCGTTGGGCGAAGCAAGGCTACGACGGTGACGTCGTCATCGGTGCCGACCTGCAAACCATCACCATCCGCTAGCCGCGCACAACCGACGAGCGGTCCGAAAGTCCTGGCAGGTGATTGCTTTGGATTCTGTCGCACCCGGCTCGGCAGCGGAAGTATCGGTAGCCATGGTCCACGACACCGGTTATCGAACTCCCAGTTGGGGCGCCTCGGCGATGCTGACGGCGCTGCGTTCCCCGCTCGCGAGTCGGCTGACGCGCAACATGACCGAGCTGCGCTATCACGGGCGACGCTCGGGACGGCCGATCGCTCTGCCGGTGGCCTACGCCCGGCACGGCGATCGCGTGCTGGTGCGAGTAGGCCGGGCCGCCACCAAGACATGGTGGCGCAACTTCACTGATCCCACCCCGGTGTCGGTGTGGCTCGACCAACGCTGGCGGCCCGGCACCGGCCAGGTCCTCTCGTCCGATCACACCGACTACGCCGCGACGTGGAAGCTCTATCGCACCCAGTTCCCCAGAACCCCGACCGCAGGGACCGATCCGCTCGTCGTGATCAGCCTCGATGAAGCCCCCGATCCTCCACCGGCCGCTTCCGGGGCGGGTCGACGGCTGTGGTGGCGCTGGTTCACCCTGGTCACCGTCGGCGAACTACTGGGGTTCGCCGCGCCCGCTGTCGCCGGGGTCGCGGTCGCGCAAACCACCACACTGCTCACGGCTACTGCCCTACTCGTCGCGGGAGCGGCCGAAGGAGCAGTCCTGGGCTGGTTCCAGGGGCATGCGCTCGCCTCCGTCGTGCCGGGATCGGCGCGGCGGGACTGGATTCTGGCGACCATAGCGGGCGCGGTCCTGGCGTGGTCGCTGGGGATGGTGCCGATGCTCACCAACGGCCTGGCCGGGTGGCCGCCGCTGCTGGTCGTGCCCGCGATCGCGGCCGGAGCAGCAGTCATGGTGACAGCCATCGGCGCGGCCCAGTGGCTGGTGTTGCGCCGCCACCTCTCCGATGCCGGAGGCTGGATAGGAGCGACCGCAGTGGCCTGGCTCGCCGGACTGACGGTCCTGACCGCGGTGACCACACCGTTGTGGCACCCCGGCCAACATGCCGCCCTCACCATCGCCATCGGTGTGCTCGGCGGGCTGGCCATGGCTGCGACCATGGCGGCGGTCACCGGCACCTTTCTGGTGTGGTTGCTGCGCGCCCAACCACACCCGGCGTCGATCGAGGTGGGGTGCTCGGATGAGTGAGCTCGGTCCCGGCGCTATCCGAAGGCGGGAAGTGCTGTGGTCCGGTCACCGCGGAGGTGGCCATTGTCGGTAGCCGCTGGGCTGCCCTCGGGCAGCACCAGCACCGGGCACTGCGTGTGGTGCAGGGCCATATGCAGCATCGGGTTCAGGTGTGTCCGGAGTTTCCCATACCCATCGCGGGCGATCACCAGTAGCTGGGTGGTGGCGCTGAAGCGTTCGAGCGCGACGGCGCGATCACCGGCGACTGCCACACACTGCACCGTCACGATCGGGAATTGTCGCTGGTAGCGGGCGATCAGGTCGTCCAGGTCGCCGTCGGCCACGGCACGGCGGCGGAGGTCGGCCACCACCAGTGCGCTGTGGCGGGTCGCGGCGGCACGGAACGCCGCGGGCAGGGCTGGCGATCCGGCGTCCTCGACAGCGACGAGCACCGGACCGACCGCGGACGCGGCGCTGCGCAGCGGCCTGATCAACGCGACCGGACACCGCGCCGCGCCCGCGAGCGTGGCCGCCACCGAGCCGCGCAACAGTCCGGCCAGCGGACCGGCCTGGTTGTCGCCGAGCACCAGCAGGGCCGCGCCCGCGGACAACTCGGTCAGCCGGGCAGCGGGGTCTCCGCCCAGGACCAGCGGCTCGATCGCTGGCGACGGACGCTCACAGGTGCGTGCCCACCTGTCGATCACGGCCTGACGAGCAGTCAGCACCGACTCCAGACCTTCCAAGCTGACCTCGTCCGTGGCGATATGCACCAGCTGCAATGGCACGTGCCGCGCGTCGGCTTCGACGGCGGCCCAGTACGCCGCTCGCACCGCCAACTCTGATCCGTCGATGCCGACGATGACCGGCGCCTGCCCCTCTTGGTGGCCGACAACGCTTTTGGACGTTTCACCGCAAGTCTCAGATCCCATGGTCGAACGATGAGCGAACCCACCCCGATGCCGACAGAGCCTCGATGCTCCAACCCGAAGGACTTTCGGCACACCGCGATTCCGGCTGCGACCGCAGCGCATTCGCCGCGACGGTGTTGTCGTCCAACGCGATCGCGTCACCGAGGCGACATCGGCAGCGTGGAGTACTTGGTCCTCTCCGATGGCGCCCTTCGGCCCTGATCAAGGCTCGGCGAAGCTGGTGAAGTGGATCGATCAGCACCAAGGTGAGCACACGCACGAACGGATAGGGCCAGCACGTGGGACCTAGCGAACCGACCGCCACGGTGAAATCAGCCGAACGATGTACACGGCCGACCCCTCACCGCGCCATCGGACAAGGCACGCGACCGTGAGCGGCTCCCCCACCGTCGACCGAACCGACCACAACGTCGTCGAATTGACGCGCGAGGAGGCATTGACCCTCCTCGCGCAAGCACCGTTCGGACGCGTCGTCTACACCCACGACGCACTGCCCGCCATCCGCCCCGTCAACCACCTACTCGACAACAACCTGCTCATCGTGCGCACCCGACTCGCCTCACAATTCTCCACCACCGTGCGCAGCCGCTCCGGAATCGTCGTGGCCTACCAAGCCGACGACATCGACATCGACCACCACACCGGCTGGTCGGTGGTCGTCACCGGAATCGCCCGACCGATCACCGACCCCGCCCGCACCACCCACTACCAACAAACCCTCCACCCCTGGATCGGTTCCCCCATGGACGGAGTGATCGAGATCGAACCCACACTCGTCTCCGGCATCAGACTCGTCGACGGCGACACCACCGATGGCACGGGGACCGTCAGCCGGTAGCCGGGCATTGGGTGGAGGGGCTCACCGGACGTGACCGCGGCAAAGCGAGTGGCCTGCGACCGGCATTCACCCGAGTGTCAGCGGCCGCCCGCGAGATCGAGGAAGCTGCCCGTCGTGTAGGAGGCGGCCTCCGACATCAGCCAGGCGATCGCCTCGGCGACCTCCTCGGGGTGGCCGCCCCGACCCATCGGCAACGTCGGGGCGATGCGGTCGACGCGGCCGGGGTCGCCACCGAGGGCGTGGATACCGGTGTGGATATAGCCGGGGCGGACCGCGTTGACGCGGATCCCTTCGCCCGCGACCTCGACCGCCAGCCCGCGGGTGAAGGTGTCGATCGCGCCCTTGCTCGCGGCATAGTCGACGTACTCACCGGGCGCACCCAGGCGTGCGGCGGCCGAGGACACGTTCACGATCACCCCACCCCCGCCGCCATGGCGGCGCGACATCCGCCGAACCGCCGCCGCCGCACACAGCATCGGGCCCACGACATTGGCGGCCATCATTCGATGCAGCCGGTCGGCATCGAGATCCGCTACCCGACACTGGGTTTCGAGCATGCCCGCATTGTTCACCAACCCGGCGAGCGACTCGTGGCCCGCGTCGACGGCGGCGAAGAGCGCGTCGATGTCGGCGGGGCTGGCCAGGTCCGCGCGAGTCGCGCTGGCACGCCCGCCCGCGGCGACGATCCCATCGACCACCTCGCCGGCGGCTTCGGCGTCGGCGCGATAGGTCAGGTGGATCGTGTAGTCCTCGCGCGCGAGCCTGCGCGCGGTGGCCGCGCCGATGCCTCTGCTTCCTCCGGTCACGATGATCGTCCCTCGCCCCACCGGGATGCCTCCTAGCAATCGACAACAGTCGGTCGTGCGCGTGTCCCACCGCGCTTCGGGCACCGTAGCGGTCAACGCCCAAGAGCTGTCGATGCGGTCGTTGGTCCCGACAGTCGATGACCAACGACCAGCGCGCACCGGGGCACCCGCTGCCTAGCCTTGAAACAGTTGGCCACGCCCAATCTTCAGGGGACAGAAAGGCACACGCACATGTCGACCTCCAATCCGCCCGTCGTCGTCGGAGTCGACGGCTCCGCCCAGTCGCTCACCGCCGTGCGCTGGGCGGCCGAATACGCCGCCCGCCACCGATCTCCCCTGCAGCTGATTCACGCCCTGGGCATGCCGATCGATTTCGGTCCGGGGATGGCCGGTCCGGTCTTTGACATCGAGTCCTGGCGCCGCGCCGGACATGATCTGCTCACCACGGCGACCGAGACCGCCCGGACCGCGGCCGCGCCGATCGCCGCGGTCGAAATCTCCCCGGTCCTGGCCGACGCCGCGCCGGTGCCGGTGCTGCGCGACCGCGCCGCCGAGGCGCGCCTGCTCGTCGTCGGCACGCATGGCCACGGCGCGTTCGGCCGGGTCCTGCTCGGCTCGGTGAGCACCGCGTTGGTCCGGCACACCCCAGGACCGGTCGCGATCATCCCCGAAACGAAATCCGAACGCTCGCAAAAGCCGGTCGTCGTCGGAGTCGACGGCTCGCCGTGCAGCGCGCACGCTGTCGCGATGGCCTTCGAGGAAGCCAGCCAGCGCGGCGCGGAAGTGATCGCCGTGCACGCCTGGTCGGAGTTCTTCCGCTACGAATCCCGCGCGGAGATGCAGACCGAAGCCGAAGCGCTGCTCGCCGAAAACCTCGCCGGATACAGTGACAAATACCCCGAGGTTCCGGTCACCCGCATCGTCACCGAAGACCGCCCCGCCCGCCGGCTGCTGCAAGCCGCCGCCGACGCGCAGCTGATCGTGCTCGGCAGCCACGGCCGCGGCGGATTCCCCGGCATGTCGCTCGGGTCGGTCCCCAACGCCGTCCTGCACCGCGCCGAATGCCCCGTCATCGTCGTCCGCCCGCGCGCTCACCATTGACCCGCGCCGAACGCGGTGGAACACCGTGCCACTCGCCGACGACCACGCCGGTCGACACCGCGAAGGTTCAACGCGATCACGCCAAGGTGAGGCCACCGGCGATGTCGGCCGTCAACAGCGAGATCGGCAGTACCAGAACGATGGCCCGTGAAACTCTGTGCCACAACCATTGTCATCACATACCGGTTGCTTGCTCGCTACGTCTGCGGCGCCGGGCCATGATCGGGTGCGGGATCCGTTCGTGGGCCGACGCCCGGAGCGCCGCCAGGCTCGTGGGCGCTGCGGTGAGTTGCCGATTCCGAGACCGATTCGGGCGAACTGGGTACAGCGGGCAACGACGACGCGGGGACGCGCTTTCGGGTTGGTGGCAGCGTGGCCTCGTAGGCGGCGATCGCGGTCGGCAGGGTCGGATACAGGTGCTCGACGCCGATGCGGTCGGTGAGCCCCGCGGCGTCGAGATCGTCACGTAGGTCTTGTTTGACCCGCGCCATCGCGAAAGTGATTCCCCGGCGGGTCAATTCGTCGCGGAGTTGCTCGACCGCATCCAAGGCGGTGAGGTCGACCTCGACGTTGGCTTCGGCATTGAGCACGAACCAGTCCACCGCCACGCCGTCGCGGTCGGCCTGCTGGTCGACCGCGGCCAACGCGCGGCGGCGGAAGTCTTCGGCGTTGGCGAAGCACAAGGGTGCGTCGTAGCGGTAGATCACCAGTCCGGCAACCGGTTCGGCTTGCGGGTAGTCGTCGATGTCGTGCATGCCCGCAATGCCGGGCACGAATCCGAGGATCGCGTCGTGGGCGCGTGCGACCCGGCGCAGCAGATCGAAGATCGACAACGCGACCGCGATCAGCACCCCGTAGAGCACACCGAAGGCCAATACCGCGACCAGAGTGGCCAATGCCAGCAGCAGCTCGCTGCGCCGGAAGCGGCCGATGCGCGCGAACTCCGGCCAGTCGATCAACCGCAGCGCAGCGTAGATCACCAGTGCACCGAGTGCCGCGGTCGGAAAGCCCGCGAGCACTCCCCTTGCCCCGAACAACACCGCCAGCACCACGATCAGCGCGGTCAGCGAGTACAGCTGGGTACGCGCGTGCATGGCGTCGGCGATGGTGGTGCGGCTGCCGCTGCAGCTGACCGGGAATCCGTGCAAGACCCCGGCGGCGAGGTTGGTCGCGCCGAGCGCCGCCAGCTCGGTGTTCGCCTCGACATGGCGACCGTGGCGGGCCGCGAAAGCCCGTGCGGTCAAGGCGTTGTCGGAGAAGCCGACCACCGCGATCCCGATCGCCGGCGCGATCAGCTGCCCGACATCGGCCCACGCCACCGTCGCCAGACCCGGGATCGGAATGCCCGCTGGTACCGCACCGACGGTGGCGATGCCGTGTTGTCGCAGCGACAGCGCCGCGACCACCGCGGTCGCGGCCAGCACAGCCAACAGCGGTGCGGGCAGTCGCGGCATCCGCCACGCCGCCAGACCCAGCCCGGCCAGCACCCCGGCGGCCAGCGCGGCGGTCGGCCACTGCCACTGTTCGAGGTTGTCGGCGAAGGAACGCACTTGGTCGGGGATCGTGCTCCCTTCGACCGGCACACCGCTGACCCGGCCGAGCTGACCGACGATCATGATGCCAGCGGTCCCGGCCAGATACCCGACCAGAACGGGTTTGGACAACAGATCCGCGAGCACACCCAACCGGATCAGCGCACCCGCCAGGCACACGCACCCGACCAGCACCGCGAGGATCGCGGCCAGCGCCGCGTACCGGCTCGGATCCCCGCCTGCCAGCGGGGCAAGGGCGACCGCGGTCATCAGCGCGGTCGTCGATTCCGGCCCGACCGACAGCTGGCGAGAAGTACCGACCACCGCGTACACCGCCAACGGACCCAGCACCGCCCACAGCCCGGCCACCGGCGGCAGTCCTGCCACCGTCGCATACGCCATGACCTGCGGCAAAAGATACGCCGCCACGGTCACCCCGGCCAGCACGTCAGCGCGCAGCCAGCCACGCCGATAGTCATGGAACTGCTCCACGCCCGGAAGCACACGCGACCACATCATCTTCAGCATTGTGCGGCCCCGCGACTGTCGATGCCCGCTCGATCCGACTTGCGAGCGCCCGTAGACGCGCCAATCCTGCGCTATCGGCGACACCGCGCCCAACGCTCCACCAGATCCAGAGGAACCCGGATCGGGCTCGATGCCGCCGTGAGAGGCTGTGCAGCCAGGGCAATCGAGACGCCGCGCGCCTCAGCTTGGTCGAGGCGTCGGCGAGCGGCCATCGCACGTAATCAGGTCGTGTACATCACGACACCGAGCTTGGACTCCGCGGTCTTGGCATAGAAAGCAGTGAGTCCCTCGAGTTCGGCGACGATGATTCCCGGACCTTCCTCGGGTGTGATCAGCTCCAGTTCGTAGATTTCGTGCTCGTCGACCAACTCGTCGAAATCGGCTCGCCTGACAGCGGTTTCGACGGCCAGCACGTCGACCGTGGCAAGACGTGCGGCGAGCTCGGTCGCCTGATCCGGCGACACCACGGAGAAAGCCCCGTTCTCCAGGGTCGAGCAGGCGATGCTGTCGGCGCCGCCGACCACGGACCACAGCTCGTGGTCCTCGGGGCCGGGCCAAGCCTCCCCGGTGAGGAAGTAATTGAGCGCGGCGGCGTAGTGGGTGCGGTAGTGGCCGGGCTTGTCGAGTCTGTTGATGCTGGTCGGATCCTGCCGGAGTGCGTGGATCTCATCGCTGCTCACCGCTTGCAGCCAGGTCGCCTGTGCCACGGGCTCTCTTCCTTTTGTCCGACAGGTGCACAAGGGTCTTCGGCGCAACGCAACCGTGCTCGGACGGGGGCGCAGAAGACACTTCTCGCGCATCGTACGGCTGGCCGATGCTTCGGCGTGCGGTCAGGCGCGCCAGATCGAGCTTCTCGACCTGCGGCCAGCAGTCGGCGCCTTCGAGCTCGACAGCCACCGGGTCCCGCTGGAAAGCGGCTGGGCACTGCGCCACGGCGGTCGATCGCGCAGAGCGATCGACCGCCGAGTGTGCCGTGTCCAGCGATCACCGGACACGGCACCGACACTCAGCTCAGGGTGAACGTCGCCGTACCCGAGATCTGCTCCATCTCCCTGTCGTTCGAGTCCAGCGCGACGATCCGCGCCTCCACCCGGCCGACGCCCGGCGCCGTGCCGAATCCGACGATCACGCCGTCCACCGTGTGTTGGACGACACCGTTCACGACGCGGTGCTGCTGCCCGTCCGCGTACCCGGTATCCAGGTTCTTGAAGCGCACGGCGACCTTCCAGTCCGCGCAGGCCTCCCCGGTCTGGGTGACCTTCACCCGCACGCCGAACGTGCCGGACTGCTCCTGCGGCACGGTGACCGCGTCGATGATCGCGGAGCAGCTGGTCGGAACCAGGCGCGTCAGGGTCGGCGTGAACGGAGCGCCTGGTTCGTGCGGAATGGCGGAAGACGGCGCCGCGAGCCCGACCGCCCCGGCGGCGGTCACCGCTGCTATCACACCGACACGGGCCGAAAACTGTTGCAGCTGCTTGCGATTGAGAGTCATGACCGATTTGTCGGGTCACCGGCAACCGTTGTTACCACAGCAGTTGCGTTAGTGAAATCACTGTAACATTCGGAAGAGACGCTGTTGACGATCTCTCGAAGCAGATCGAAAGCCGTTACAGCTCTGCGGCTCTCAGCTTCAACGCTGATCCGGCGGCATCGGCTACGTCGCGGCGTCCGCGAGCTGCCGATAGAGCCGCGCCAGCCGCACGGCGTCCTTGCGATCGAATCCGATCATCTCGTCGATCTCGCGGGACAAGAGCTCGAGGAGGTCCGCGATCGCCGCGTGCTGCGCGGGGCGGAGGCCGCGCAGGGTCGTCTCGTCGTCGCGTCGCGCACCGCGGAGAAAGCCGCTGAGGTGGATCCAGAGCTCGAAGTCGTACGGTTCGATCAGCATCAGCTTCAGCACCGCCGGGAGGTAGTACTCGACGGCCTGCGCGGTCATGTACGCGAAATCTTCCATGTGCAGACCGGGCAGGAAGCTCTCGCGATCGATGTCCGCCCGCGTGCGGCCGTAGAAATGCGCGATGACGTACGGCGCGTCGATGCTCGGCGGTGCGAGTTCGTCCTCGGTGAGCGGCCGCGAGCCCGCGAACACCTGATCGATTCGGTGCGTGACCTCATCGCGACTCCTCATGGCCGCCAACCTATCCCACGCACGACAGCCGCCAGCCGCAGGTCGGCTGGGGTTCAGGCGTTCTCGCGTGCGCGGCAGAACTCGGTGAGTCCGCGACGCAGGATTATCGCGGCGATCGTCAGGGCGAGGATCTTGTCGTCGCCGAGAGGCAAGGCCGAGGCCAGTGCCGTGGCGTCGGCGGTGAAGTCGCCGGTAAGTCCAGCGACGATCTTGGTGTCGCACACCGCGTCACGAAACTGGTCGATCCGCTCGTCGAACCATCGCATCCCGAAGCGACGATTCTGATCGTCGTCCATCGCACCGGCGCCGAGCCCCTGGCCCAGCAGTTGGGCTCCGAGGGCGGCATACAACTCCTCGTCGTCGCTGTCAGCGAGCAGGTCGAGGATGTCTGTCATGGGGCGGCCTTTCGTAAGGGGCGGTCGATGACACTCGTCAGCATCATGGCGATCGAATATTTGAGGAACTCGTAGTCACTGGATCGCGCCGAACCGTCGTTTCGGGAGGGAGGCGACGGCGGCGGCGCGAAGGCGGAACCCTGTGTGATCGCCCGCAGCAGCTCGTGCACCGACAGCGGCCGCGTGATATCCGTCAGCCGGTCGATGCGCCGAACTCCCCAGGCGTGCAACGCCGAACGGGGGCCTTCGCGCGCCAGGAGATCCGTGCCGTGGATCAGTGCGTCGAAGTCCACCAGCGCGAGTTCATCGTCCATCGGGGTGCCACGGTCCTGATGCATCTTGCGCAGCGTGAGAGTCGCTCGCTCCGCGTCCGCGTCGAGCCACAGATCGTAGCCCCGGACCAGCCGGTATTCCGCGGGGTGGTTGACAGTCGTATCGAAGGCCGCCGAGGAGTGCAGCAGATCCCAGCATCGTTGGTCCAGCGGGCGCTCCACCGCGATCCCGATCTCCGTCATTCTCGTCACTCCGTGCGCGAGCGCCGTCAGAACCGTCGAGTCGACACCTTCGTGTCCGACGAGCCGAGCGATCCGGGCCGTCGCGGCCGGATGTGTCTCCGGCGGCCGGATGAACAGCGGCTCGGAGCCGATCGCGATCGCCAGCAGGCCGACCGTCGCCCCGTGTGCGGCGAGGGTCGCGGCATCACGTCCGCCCATTGCTCGAACCACCAGATCGAGGCCGAAGGCGTCGGCTTCGAACTCGAAGCGGTGGGCGTGTTTCCGGCCGGAGCACCGTTCGCGATCGCGGGTATGCCCGAGCACGATGTGACCGAGTTCGTGGGCGATGAGGAACATCAGAGCCACGTAGACGGCGACGCCGTCGTCCACCTTGACCCGGTCCGTCACTTTCTTCGGCGCCGCGACCTGCGAGGATGTCCCTTCCACCCGCTGGTTGAGGATGTAGTAGCGGACACTCGCGGCGCCCGCGAGGATCATTTCGTCCACGTCCGCGAGCCGATTGCGGTGGGCAGCGAGGATTCGACGACCGAACGACACCGCGCGAAAGCGACTGTGGCCACGCGACCAGGCCAGCATCAAGTCCTTCAGCAACCCGAGCAACGAAATCTGCGCATCGGAGATCCTGATGACGTGCGACCCGTCGGGCTGGGTCAGCGACACTGCCTCGACCGAGGACTGATCGACCGTGACGACCACGGTGCGCGCGGCCTCGGCGCGCGCCACCTCATCGAGATGCGGCACGAGAACATCGTTCATGATGCCCTGCAGCATGGTGTCGAAAAAGCCCTGGGGCGAACCGTGTTGGGCGAACACCGGCAGAACCGAGTCGAGAACAGCGCGGCCGCGGTGGTGGGCCTCGAGACGATCGATAGTTCGCTTCCGAGCGGACGACAGCCTGCCCCTGACGTCGTGCGCCATCGATGGGCTGGAATCGCTCGGCTCACCGCTCACAATGCCCCTGCCCCCTACGAGACGAAACCATGATTCACGCTGGCCCGACTCTATTCGACCGCGCGTCGAAACCGATGTCGTTTCGTCGAACCGAGCCCTCGCAGACCGGCCGAATCCGATGCCGTCGGACCGGCCGCCCGCTCTGGAACGAGCGTCGCCGGGCGACAAGGGATTTCGCTGAGCTGGCGCGGTATCGGACAAGGCATCCGGAGGATTGGTCGCTTCGGACAGGCTGGTGATCGACGGAGTCTCAGGAGAGTACGATCATCGCTCCGGGAAAGACGACGTCACGGAAGCCACCGCCGATCTTCCTGCCGCCCTCGCCTGCGGTCCAGCTCGGCTCCCCCGCTTGCCAACCGTCGTGTCGATGCCACTCCAGGTCGTCGTGTCCCTCGATGCCGTAGATCTGGCCGCTGCCGTCGTAGGAGCCGAACACCCGGCTGTACGCATTCCAGCCGCTACCTACCCGTCGACCACCCTCACCCGCGGTCCAGACACGCGATCCGTCGGTCCAGCCGTCATGGCGGTGCCAATCCATCTCACCATCGGCGGTGATCCCGTAGATGATGCCGCCACCGACCGAGAACACCCTCGGATACACGTCCCATCCCCCGCCGACGTGCCGACCGCCGTCACCCCCGGTCCACGCCGGCGACCTATCCGTCCACCCGTCGTGGCGATGCCAATGCAAATCACCCTCGGGCGTGATCCCGTAGATGACGAAACCGTTGGGCTGCCCCGCCACCGCCCGCCTGCCGCCCGCGAAAACCTGGACATACGCGTTCCAACCGCTACCGACCAAAAGACCGCCATCCCCGGCCGTCCAGGCCGCGGCACCGTCTTTGAACCCATCGTGGCTGTACCAGTACATCTCCCCCGCGGGCGTGATCGCGTAGAGGATTCCCTGCGCCCCACCGCAGAAAACGGAACTGTAGGCATCCCAGCCGGAGCCGATGTTCAATCCTCCGCCGAGCCCCGTCCAGCCGTTCGTGCCGTCCGATGTTCCGTCGTGACGGGCCCACTGCAAGCGTCCGTCGGGCTTGATCCAGTAGAAGACTTGACCGAGATCACTCATCGATCCTCCATTCGGTTGCCGATTGGGGAACGCGGAGCTGCCAGTCAGCAGAAGTATTCCACGTCGGCCGAGATGCCACGGAAATTCGAGGTGAGCGGCGTTCGGTCGTTTATTCGCCCGGTCGCAGGGCATCCGTCGACGACCCGTGATTACCCGACGCCGAAGCCGCCGCCAGGGCAGTGACATCGATAACCTTCATGTTGACACCGCTTACATTAGGGTAATGTAAGCGATGCACACATGATTGTCGACGGAAGGGAAATTCGAGATGTATGCGGTGACGCTGGACAGCTTCGGTGGACCGGAGGTCATGAAGTGGGCCCCGGTGGGCGAGCTGCCCGCGCCCGGTCCGGGCGAGGTGGCCATCGACGTGGTGGCCGCGGGGGTGAATCGCGCCGACGTCATGCAACGCTACGGCCTCTACCCGCCGCCGCCCGGCGCGAGCGACATCCTCGGCCTGGAGATTTCCGGTTTCGTCGCCGAAGTCGGTGCGGGCGTGACGGATTGGCAGTCCGGCGATGCGGTGTGCGCACTGTTGGCAGGCGGCGGCTACGCCGAACGGGTGAACGTGCCCGCCACCCAACTGCTTCCAGTGCCCGAGGGCGTGAGCGTGACCGCCGCGGCGGCGCTGCCCGAGACCGCCGCAACGGTCTGGTCGAATCTGGTGATGACGGCAGGCCTGCGCAGCGGACACACCCTGCTGATTCACGGCGGCGGCAGCGGAATCGGCACGCGCGCGATTCAAGTCGGCCGAGCGCTCGGCGCTCACGTAGCGGTGACGGCGGGATCGCAATTCAAGTTGGAGCGCAGCCGGGAACTGGGAGCGAGCACACTGATCAATTACCGCGAACAGGATTTCGTGGATGTCATGACCACCGAATATCGAGGCGCGGACGTAATTCTCGACATCATGGGCGGAAGTTACCTGGACAAGAATGTGCGGGCACTGGCCGAGGACGGCCACCTGACGATCATCGGACTACAGGGCGGCGCGACCGCGGAACTGAATCTCGGCGTGCTGCTGAGCAAACGAGGCTCCGTTCACGCGACGAACCTGCGTCGCCGTCCGGAGCGCGGGCCGGGCTCGAAGGCCGAGATCATCGCCGAACTGCGCAAGCATCTGTGGCCGTTGATCTCCGAAGGAACGGTCGTGCCGGTCGTTTCCGCCGAAGTCCCCATCACCGATGTCGCCGAGGCGCACCCGTTGCTGGACTCCGCCGAGACCGTCGGCAAGGTGGTGCTCACGGTTCGCGAGCCCTGACCCGGCACGCCGTCCGAGCCGCCGCACCCCGGGTGGCCATCAACCGACCCGGGGCCCGAGTACCGCGTAGACCGCCGTGCGGACCCGATCGGCAACCGCCTCGGCGGGCGCGGCCTCGAACTTGCCGTCCATGTGCAGGAAGGCGAGACCGTGCACGAGCGCCCACACCGCCGTTGCCATCCCGTCGATATCGGCAGTGGGAAAGGCTTGCCGCACAATGGCTTTGAGATACTCGTTGATCGCCTCCACCGCGGCAACCCGCTCGGAGCTGGTCGGATCACAACCCTCGGCGAACATCACCCGGAACAGCCCCGGCCGCGTCAGCGCGAACTGGACGTAGGCGACCGCGGTGGCGGCGAGCCCTTCTTTCGTGGCCGGTTCGGGATGCGCCGCGGCCAGATACGCGGCCAGTTCCCGGTAGCCCACCGCCGCGACGGCGGACAACAGGGCATTGCGGTCGGCGAAGTGCCGATACGGCGCCGCGGTGGACACACCGGCGCGCCGGGCTGCCGCGCGGAGCGACAACTCGGTCGCGCCGCCTTCCTCGAGAAGCTCCACGGCGGCGCGCACCAGCGCGTTGGGTAGATCGCCGTGGTGATACGACGTGGTCGACGTTGCCATGGCTACAACCTAACAAGTGTTGACAGCGCTTACATGCACCTCTTAATGTTAGCGCCGCGCTCACGATGTGAACGACGTAAACATTACTGATCGAAGGGAGACCCCCATGGCGAGTGGTTCCGCGGGAGACGAGTTGTTCTCACCCCTCCAGCTGCGATCCGGCCAGGTACTGCCGAACCGGATCGCGAAAGCGGCCATGGAAGAGGGCATGGCAGGACGGGCGCAACTGCCGGACGCGCGCCTGATCTCGCTGTATCGACGGTGGGGCGCCGGTGGCGCGGGCTTGTTGATCACGGGCAACGTGATGGTGCACGCCGAAGCGCTGACCGGTCCGGGCGGCATCGTCCTCGACGCCGAGACGCCGCTGGAGCCGTTCGCGGCATGGGCGCGGGCGGGCAAGGCCGCCGGTGCGGCCATGTGGATGCAGATCAGCCACCCCGGTCGCCAGGTCCAGGCGAACATGCCAGGAGTCGTGTGGGGACCGTCGGACATCGCGGTCGACCTAGGCCGCCACTCCAAGCGATTCGGGCGACCCATCGCGATGACCCCCGAACAGATCGCCGCCACCATCACGCGCTTCGCCACCACCGCGCGACGGGCCGAGCAGGCCGGGTTCGACGGTGTGGAAGTGCATGCCGCGCACGGCTATCTGCTGTCGCAGTTCCTTTCTCCGCTGGTCAACAATCGCACCGACGAATGGGGCGGCTCGCTCGAGAACCGCGCGCGGCTGCTGCTCGATATCGTGCGCGCCATCCGCGCCGCGGTGTCGTCGAGTTTCGCCGTCGCGGTGAAACTGAACTCCGCGGACTTCCAGCGGGGCGGCTTCGACGCCGACGACGCGCACAAGGTGATCGGCATGGTCGCGACGCTCGGCGTCGATCTGGTCGAAGTGTCCGGCGGCAGCTACGAAAGCCCCGCCATGAACGGTCGCCCCGCCGACGGACGCACCGCGGCCCGGGAGGCGTATTTCCTGGAACTGGCCACCGAATTGGCCCGAACCAGCGCGCTGCCCCTGATGCTGACCGGCGGGATCTCCCGCCGCGAAACCGCCGAACGCGTACTGGCGAACAATGTCGCGGTGATCGGCATGGGAACGGCGCTCGCGGCTACCCCGGATCTACCGAACCGTTGGCGTGAGGGTTCGGCGGCGACCGGGAGCCTGAAGCCGGTGACCTGGTCGGACAAGTCGCTCGCCTCGCTCGCCGAAATGGCGCGCGTCCGCTATCAGATGCGCCGAATGGCCGCCGGGAGCAATCCCGCACTCGGTGTCCACCCGGCGTTCGCGCTGCTCGCGGACCAGCTGGTGCAGGGTCGCGCGCTGCGGCGCTACGCACGATGGCTCGCGTCGAAGGAGCGACAGGAGATCGAAAACCCGAGCGCGGCGGTGCTCTGAACACAAGACTTCCGGCGCGCTGCTGGCCCACCGGCTGACCTCCGGCAAGCCACTCGCCCTGCTGTGCCACGCGCCCGCGGCGATCCTGGCCGCGACCACACCCGAGGGCCCCTCACCGCTCGCCGGTTACCGGATGACCGGGCTGTCGAACCGGGAGGAACTGCTCAACCGGTTCGCCAGGAAGGCGCCATGGCTGCTGGAGGACCGGTTGAAGCAAGCGGGCGTCGAATACTCCAAAGCGCTGATTCCGCTGTACACCGGCCAGAATCCACAGTCCTCGGAGCAACTGGCCGAACGGCTGGTCGCCGACGTCGGCGCCCAGTCCGCGAAGTGAGCCACACTGCAGCCCGCGACCAGTGTTGACAGTGTTCACATTCGCGATTAGCCTGATGTTAGCACTGTACACATATGAGCGAGGAGCTTCATCAATGCCATCGACCTACCAGGAAACAGTCGTGGTCGACTTGGGCGGCCACGTGGTCACCGTTCCGAAAGGCGGCCTGTACGACCGGTACCGGATGAACACCGACCTCGACGAAGTCGCCCGCGATCCCCGGGTCAGTAGCGTGGACTTCTTCCGACGGCTGCCCAAGACGAAGGTCGACTCGCGCATCGGCGCCACACTGACCCCGAACTTCTACTACCGCATCTCCACCGCGCGGCTGACGATGCTGGCCCGCTCGCGGGCGATCCGTGCACGCCTGCCCGAGGAGCTGGCGCCGCTCGAGGTCGCGCCCGGGTTCGGGCTGGTCTCGGTGATGTTCTTCCGCTACGAGGTGTGCGACATCGACTTCTACACCGAAGCCGCCGTCGGCATCGCCGTGCGACCGGCACGGCACGGACGCCTGGGATTCTTCGACCTGGCCACCGGCCTGGCCAACGACCACCTGCACTCCTATGTGCTGTCGCTGCCGGTCAGCACCGACATCGCCCAGGTGCGCGGCCACGACGGCTACGGCTTCCCCAAGTGGGTCACCGACATCGATGTCGACATCGACACCGACCGCACCGCCGCCCGGGTGACCAACGACGCCGGCGGAACCGACCTGTCGCTGTCGGTGGCCACCCCCGCCCAGACCGCCCACCCGACCGGCGAACACGTCCCCTCACTCACCTCCTACACCACGATCGACGGCGCCTGGCACTCCACCCTGAGCCAGATCAACGTGCTCTCGGCCGGAACCACCCGCTTCCCACGCAAGATCGACCTCGAGATCGGACAGGGTCGCATGGCCGAGGACCTGCGATCGCTCCAACCGATCAAGATCGTTCGCCTCGACGTCACCACCGAAGGCCAACTCGCCCTGCACATGCCGGTCCCGACCTCGATCCGGAGCCGGAATTGAGGAGCCCTGCTATGCCCACCGATCACACACCCACCCTGGCCCGAGGCTCGGGCCTGCCCGCATCACTGACCTCGGCCCTGATCGAACGTCTGGCCGCACGAGTCACCGCCACCGCGGACGCCGAACGGGTCACCACCAACGCCCCCTACACCGGCGCCCCACTGGCCGACCTGCCCGTCTCGACGCCCGCGGACGTCGAAACCGCGTTCCAGCGGGCCCGCCACGCCCAGGCGGCCTGGGCCGCCACGTCCATGCGTGAGCGGCAGCAGATCATGCTGCGTTTCCACGACCTCCTGCTCGATCGGCAGAACGAGGTCCTGGACCTGATGCAGGCCGAAAGCGGCAAGACCCGCCGCGACGCGTTCCTCGAAGTGACCGACATCGCGATCACCGCCCGGTACTACGCGCGCAGCGCGGCGAAACTCCTTGCGCCCAAACGCCGTCGCGGCGCGATCCCGCTGCTGACCCACACCACCGAACTGCGCCACCCCAAGGGCGTCGTCGCGGTCATCTCACCGTGGAACTACCCCCTGAGCATGGCCGCGGGCGACGCCATCCCGGCGCTCATGGCGGGCAACGCCGTCGTGCAGAAGCCCGACACCCAGACCGCCCTCACCGCGCTGTGGGCACTCGACCTGATGCACGAGGCGGGCTTGCCGCCCGGTGTGTGGCAGATGGTGGTCGGGCGAGGCAGCTCCATCGGCGGGTCGCTGATGGGCAACGCCGACTACATGATGTTCACCGGCTCCACCGCCAGCGGACGACAGATCGCTCGCGACGCCGGGCAACGTCTCATCGGAGCCTCTCTGGAACTCGGCGGCAAGAACGCCATGCTCGTCCTCGACGACGCCGACATCGATCGCGCCGCCGACGGCGCGATCGCCGCGTGCTTTCCCTCGACCGGCCAGCTGTGCGTTTCCATCGAGCGCATGTACGTGGCCGACACCATTCGCGACGACTTCGTCGCCGCGTTCGTCGCCCGCACCCGGAAGCTGCAGATCGGCGCCGCCTACGACTTCAGCCGCGATGTCGGAAGCCTGACCAACGCGGCCCAATTGGAGACGGTCACCGCACACGTCGAGGACGCCGTCGCCAAGGGCGCGACCGTCCTCGCGGGCGGCAAGGCGCGACCGGATCTCGGTCCCCTGTTCTACGAACCGACGATCCTCACCGACATCACCCCCGACATGACGCTCTACGACCACGAGACCTTCGGCCCGGTCGTCTCGATCTACCCGTACCGAGACCTCGACGACGCGATCGCCCGGGCCAACGCCACGCCATACGGTCTCAATGCCAGCGTCTGGACCCGCGACGGCGCCAAAGGCAGGGCTGTCGCCGCCCGTTTGCACGCGGGCACGGTCAACGTCAACGACGCCTTCGCCGCCGCGTGGGGCAGCGTCGACGCACCGATGGGCGGCATGGGCGACTCGGGACTCGGTCGCCGCCACGGCGCCGACGGCATCCTCAAATACACCGAGCCGCAAACGGTTGCCCACCAACGCATTCAAGGCTTCACCCCACCGAGGGGCGTCTCCCATAGAGCCTGGGCCGCTCTCCTGACGGTCTCGCTGAAGCTCCTGAAGGGAATCGGCGCTCGCTGAGGCCACTGCCGGGCGAACGCCGCATTCCGTCACGCGAAGGCCCGCGAGCGCCACCCGCCCCGCAACGACGAATCCCCCGGTCGACTCGGTCGACCGGGGGATTCGTTCGTCGCTCAGCGCATTACACGCAAGCCAGCGCCTTGGCCTCGCGGCGGCGGCGGTGCAGGATCGGTTCGGTGTAGCCGTTGGGCTGCTTGGTGCCCTCGAGGATCAGCTCCTTGGCGGCCTGGAAGGCGATGCTCCCCGCGAAGTCGGTGGCCATCGGGCGGTAGTTCGGGTCGCCCGCGTTCTGCCGGTCGACGACCGGAGCCATCCGCTCCAGGCTGGCCACCACCTCGTCGGCGGTGACAATGCCGTGGCGCAGCCAGTTCGCCATCAGCTGGCTCGAGATACGCAGGGTCGCACGGTCTTCCATCAGCGCGACGTCCTTGATGTCGGGCACCTTGGAACAGCCGACGCCCTGGTCGATCCAGCGCACCACGTAGCCGAGGATGGACTGCGAGTTGTTGTCCAGCTCCTGCTGCTTCTCCTCCGCGGACCAGTTCGGCTCCGCGGCGAGCGGGATCTCCAGGATCTGGTCGACGGTGGCGCGCGGACCGCCCTTGGCGATCTCGGCCTGCCGCTTGAACACGTCCACCAGGTGGTAGTGGGTGGCGTGCAGGGTGGCGGCGGTCGGCGAGGGCACCCACGCGGTGTTGGCGCCCGCCTTCGGGTGGCCGACCTTCTGGACCAGCATGTCGGCCATCAGGTCCGGCATGGCCCACATGCCCTTGCCGATCTGCGCCTTGCCGGGCAGACCCGCGACCAGACCGGTGTCGACGTTCCAGTCCTCGTACGACAGGATCCACTGCTGGGCCTTCATATCGGCCTTGCGGACCATCGGCCCGGCCTCCATGGAGGTGTGGATCTCGTCGCCGGTGCGGTCGAGGAAGCCGGTGTTGATGAACACCACCCGCTCCTTGGCGGCCTGGATGCAGGCCTTCAGGTTCACCGTGGTGCGGCGCTCCTCGTCCATGATGCCGACCTTGAGCGTGTTGCGGTCCAGGCCGATGACGTCCTCGACGCGGCCGAACAGCTCGTTGGTGAAGGCGACCTCGTCCGGGCCGTGCATCTTCGGCTTCACGATGTAGACCGAGCCCGTGCGGCTGTTCTTCAGCTCGGTGTCGCCGTTGAGCGAGTGCTTGGCGATCAGCGAGGTGATCAGGCCGTCCATGATGCCCTCGGGCACCTCGTTGCCGTCCTTGTCGAGGATGGCGTCGGAGGTCATCAGGTGGCCGACGTTGCGCACGAACAGCAGCGAACGACCGTGCAGCACCAGCTCCGAACCGTCCAGCGCGGTGTAGACGCGGTCCGGGTTCATGGTGCGGGTGAAGGTCTTGCCGCCCTTGGCGACCTCTTCGGACAGCTTGCCCGTCATCAGGCCGAGCCAGTTGTGGTAGCAGAGCACCTTGTCCTCGGCGTCGACCGCCGCGACCGAGTCCTCGAAGTCCATGATCGTGGTGACCGCGGACTCCAGCACGACGTCCTTGACGCCCGCCGTGTCGGTGCTGCCGATCGGCGAGCTCGGGTCGATCTGGATCTCGATGTGCAGGCCGTTGTGCTTCAGCAGCACCGAGGTGGGCGAGGCCGGGTCACCGAGGTAGCCGACCAGCTGCGAGGGGTCGGCCAGACCGATCTCGGTGCCGTCCTCCAGGCCGACCTCCAGCTCGCCGTCGACGATCTTGTAGGAGGTCGAGCCGATGTGCGAGCCGGTGATCAGGGTGACGGAGTCGTCGAGGAAGTTGCGCGCCCACTCGATGACCTTGTCGCCGCGCACCTTGTTGTAGCCGGTGCCCTTCTCCGCGCCGTTGGCCTCGGAGATGGCGTCGGTGCCGTAGAGCGCGTCGTAGAGCGAACCCCAGCGCGCGTTGGCGGCGTTGATCGCGAAGCGCGCGTTCATCACCGGAACCACCAGCTGCGGACCGGCCGTCGACGCGATCTCGGCGTCCACGTTCTGGGTCTCGATCTGGAAGTCGGCGGGCTCGGGGCGCAGGTAGCCGATCTCGGTCAGGAAGTTCTTGTAGGCGGTCTTGTCGTAGTTCGCGCCCGGGTTCTCGGCGTGCCAGGCGTCGAGCTTGCCCTGGATCTCGTCGCGCTCGGCCAGCAGGGCGCGGTTACGCGGAGCGAGATCGTTGATCACCTGCTCGGCGCCGGCCCAGAACGCGGCGGAATCTACGCCGGTACCGGGAAGCGCCTCGTTCTCGACGAACTCGTGGAGAACGCTGGCCACCTGGAGCCCGCCGACCTGAATCCGCTCTGTCATCTACTGCCTCACTTCTGAGAAAGCCGGGTGGAAAAGACGGTCTCATGTTACCCGTCGGTAGGCCCAATCCCTGCGGAGGGCCAGCGCCGACCGAGCGCGTCGGATGAACGCCTCGGCGGCCCAAAGTATTTCGCCACGCCGTAGATCGGGGTGGATCGATCGGCGCGTCTCACGATGTCGGCGGTCGGCCGAACAACCTCTTGATCCTAGCGCCCGGCGCATTTAATGTACTGATCGGAACATTTCTTCGACCAGAAGGCGACCGAAGGTCCGGGTGAACGCGATCGGCGGCGCCGCACTGCACTTCGCCACCGACGCGTCGTCGTTGCGCACCGGAGCCACGCTCGCACTGGACGGCGGTTGGCGAGGTCCGGCGGCACGACCGCCATCAGCAGGAGGTTTCATGAAGGCGCTCACCTACGCCGGTCCGCAAGCGATCTCGTTCGTCGAGCTGGACGACCCGGTGCTGCCGGGGCCGGACGGGGCGATCGTGCGGGTCACCGCGGCGGGCGTCTGCGGCAGCGATCTGCACATCTACGCGGGCCACGGATTCACGCCCGGCACCGGCTACGGGGTCGGGCACGAAGCGGTCGGCGAGATCGTCGAGCTCGGCCCGCAGGCGCGCGGTCTGTCGGTCGGCGACCGGGTGCTCGTGGCCGCGTCGGCGGGGTGCGACCGCTGCGGCAACTGCAGGGCGGGCGTCGTGGCGGCGTGCGAGCGGCAGCCGCTGCCGGTCGACGCGTGTTACGGGCTGGGCGGTTCGCTGCCGGGAGCGCAGGCGCAGCTGCTCGCGGTGCCGCACGCGGGCGGCAATCTGGTGCGGCTGCCCGACGCGATCGCCGACGAGGCCGCCATCGTGCTGACCGACAACGCGCCGACCGCCTGGTACGCCGCCCGGCGGGCGCGCATCGCGCCGGGCGACACGGTGGTGGTGATCGGGTTGGGCCCGGTCGGGCTGATGGCGGTGCAGGCCGCGTTCGCCATGGGCGCGGCCCGGGTACTCGGCGTCGACCTGGTCGCGGACCGGCGCGCCAGGGCGGCCGAGCTCGGCGCGGAGCCCGTCGAGTCCGACGACCCGAAGACGGCCGTACGCGAGATGCTCGGCGGTGGAGCCGATGTGGCGCTCGAGGCGGTCGGCGCCGATGCCACGATCAAGCTGGCGATCAGCGTGGTCGGCCATCGGGGCCGGGTCAGCGTGGTCGGCGTCAGCCAGAATCGGGCCTACCCGTTCCACATGCCGCTCGCACAGGTCAAGGAGCTGGAATTCCACATCGGGCTGTGCTCCATCCAGTACGAGCTGCCCGCGCTGCTGAAACTGACCGCGGCGGGCAGACTGCGTCCGGAAGCGGTTGTCTCACATCGTTTGCCGATGTCGCAAGGGCCCGACGCCTACCGCATGTTCGCCGATCGCGACGACAAGGTCTGCAAGATCGTCCTGGATCCGTGGCAATGAACGACATCGCCCCCGCGCGTCGCCGAGGCCGTCCGCCCGCCTCGGAATCGTCGGCGGGCGACACCCGCGAGCGCATCGTCCGCGCCGCCGTGGAACTGTTCGCGGAGAAGGGTTTTCACGGCACCGGGGTCGCCGAGATCGGTGATCGCGCGGACGTGCAGCGTGGTGCGCTGTACTACCACATCGGGTCCAAGGAAGAACTGCTCTGGCAGATCCTGCGCGACTACACCGAACTCATGCTCACCGACGCCGAACACGTCACCAGCGGTGACGACGACCCGGTCACCAAGCTGCGCAAGCTGATTCACAGCCACGTCGGCCGGATCGTCGAGCACCGCCGCGAGGTCACCATCCAGCTGCGCGACGTGGGTTCGCTCACCGGTGACCGCGCCGCGCAACTACAAGAACTACGGGACCGGATCCAGCTGCACTGGCAGCTGACACTCGACGCTGGACACGCCGCGGGCCTGTTGCGCACCGCCGACCACGTGGTCACCAACGGTGTGCTCGGCATGCTGAACACCGTGACCCTCTGGTACCGCCCGCACGGCGGCCACTCCCCCGATGCGATCGCCGACATCCTCGCCGCCACCGTCCTCGACGGCATCGTGACCGACAACCACACGAAAGGCTGATCATGGCTTGGGATTTCGAAACCGATCCGGAGTTCCAGAAGAAGCTGGACTGGGCGGCGGAATTCGTCCGCACCGAGGTGGAGCCGCTCGATCTGCTCTACCCGAATCCCTACGACCGCGGCAACACCGAGGCCATGGCACTGATGCGGCCGCTGAAGAAGAAGGTCGAGGAACAAGGCTTGTGGGCCTGTCACCTCGGCCCCGAACTCGGCGGCCAGGGATACGGGCAGATGAAGCTGGCGCTGCTCAACGAGGTGCTCGGCACCTCGGTCTGGGCGCCGTCGGTATTCGGTTGCCAAGCACCGGATTCCGGCAACGCGGAGATCCTCGCGCACTACGGCACCCCGGAGCAGAAGGCGCAGTACCTGGAGCCGCTGCTGGCCGGTGAGATCGGCTCCTGTTACGTGATGACCGAGCCCACCGGCGGCTCGGACCCGACGCTGTTCCGTACCCGCGCGGTGCGCGACGGCGACCACTGGGTGATCAACGGCGAGAAGTGGTTCAACTCCAACGCGCAGTTCGCCAGCTTCCACATCGTCATGGTCGTCACCAACCCGGATGTCAGCCCCTACCAGGGCATGTCGATGTTCATCGTGCCCGCCGACGCTCCCGGCCTGGAGATCGTCAAGAACTTCCACGTGCACGGCTTCAGCGAGCACGAGGGCCACCTACGCTTCACCGACGTGCGAGTCCCCGCCGACCACCTGCTCGGCGCCGAAGGCCAGGGCTTCGTCGTCGCCCAGACTCGGCTCGGCGGCGGCCGGGTGCACCATGCCATGCGCACGGTCGCCTTGGTGCGCAAGGCCTTCGACATGATGTGCGAACGCGCGGTCTCGCGGCAGATGCGTAAGGGTCCCCTCGGTGGCTTGCAGATGACCCAGGAACGCATCGCCGACAGCTGGATCGAGATGGAGCAGTTCCGGCTGCTCGTGCTGCGCACCGCGTGGCGCATCGACAAGGAGCAGGACTATCTGAAGGTGCGCAAGGACATCGCCGCCATCAAGGTGGCCATGCCCAAGGTCATGCACGACATCGCCCAGCGCGCACTGCACCTGCACGGCGCCCTCGGCGTCAGCGAGGACCTGCCGTTCGTGGACATGATGAACTACGCCGAGGTCATGGCGATCGCCGATGGGCCGACCGAGGTGCACAAGATCACCCTCGCGAAGGAGGTGCTGAAGAACTACGCGCCCGGTGATCCGGTGTACCCGAGTGGGTACCGGCCCGCGCTGCGGGAGCAGGCGCGGGAGTTGGTCGCGCGGCGGTTGGAGCACGTCGTGGGGAACCTGTAGACGGATGCCTGCGCCGGGACCGTCGTGGTGTGGTCCCGGCGGGCGCCAGTCTCGGCGATCGGTTCCGCGCGGCGAAGACCCGTGCCACAATTTCGGGGCAGGTTGTGGGTCGGACGGCGAGGGGATATCCGATCGTGCGTAACGGATTGTGCATTGCTGCGTCGCTGGCACTGGCCCTCCTCGCGACGGGGTGTGGCGGCAGCGAGTCCGACGCGCCGAGACCGACCGTGACGACCGGCGCGTCTTCGACAGCGACGTTCACGACCGCCACTTCTCCGACAGCGCCGCCCACGACCGGCACCCCGCCCACACCCATGCCGACGCACACGGGGTTGCTGCCGACGACCGCCACCCCCGTCACTCGACCAACAACGACCATTTCGACGGTCGGACCGCCTTCGACGACGCCGAGCCTCATCGCGCCGCCGCCGGAAACCGGCGAGACGGCTGCTCCCGATGAGTCGACCACACCAGTCGAGCCCACGAACCCGCCCACCCAGTGACGAACGCGAATGATGAGCGCGCGTTCGCGCTGCTTCCACTGCTCGGCGCCCTTGCCTCGCAGGTCGCGTTCCTCACCGGTGTTCTCTACTACTTCGGCTGGGCGTACAGCCGCGCCTTCTTCGGATACTTCGGCGTGCCTGCTGGAACGCTCGGGTTTTCGACACAGGACTATGTGCTGTTCAGTGTTGGAACGATGTTCGTGCCCCTGCTCGCCACGCTGCTCGCAATACTCGTATTGCTCGCCGCGCGGCGGCTCCCGGCCTGGCACGCGCTCGTCAGCGGGCGGCCAGGCGACACCCTGAGATGGTGGGTCCGCGCCTTCGCCCTGGCCGGCACGCTGCTGATCGTGGCGGTCGCCGTCTTGGTCTACGTCCCGACGCCGTTCGCCGCGCCGCTCTCAGTCGAGGCGCCGTTCCTGCTGATCGCGGGCGCGGCGATGATCGGCTACGCGAGCTGGTTGCGGTGGCGATACCCGACCGTGCTGGGTGTGCGACGGCCGCCTCGCACCGTCATGCAGGTCAGAACCATCGCCCTCGTCGCCGTCGCCATGATCGGCTATGTCTGGGCCGTCGCCGCCTTCGCCGAACGCAAAGGACACGACGACGCCGTGCACCAGGAGGCGGTGCGGTTCGTCGATCGCCCCGCCATCGTCGTCTTCAGTGTCGACCGCCTCGGTATCGAGGGCTCGGGCGCCCAGGTCGGCGAGCTGACCGAACCCAACGGCAGATACCGATACGTGTACAGCGGACTGTGGCTGCTCGCACGCACTTCGGACCGGTACTACCTGCTCCCGCAGCAGTGGCAAGCCAAGCGCGACCGGGTGTTCGTCCTCGAGGACAGCGACTCCATCCGGATCGATATCGCGCGGAATCCTTAGTGCACCTCAATCCGGTAGCCGTCGCTACGGACGCGGTCCGTTCAGGCCGACATCGCGGCCAACTCCGGTCGCGAATCCGAATACGGCGCGACGGGACTCAGTTGCAGCACGGTCGGCATCCGGCGCGTGAGGGCGGACGGGCCGGTGAATTCGAGGCGGCCGCTGCGCAGGGCGTGCAGAACCGGGATCCGGCCCAGCCACACCTGGTAGAGCGAGCCGACGTCGGAGCGAATGGTGACGTTCACCGGATAACCGGGGTCGGTGACGCACACCGAGGGCGCGCCGCGTTCGACGACGATCCAGTAGCGGCGCGGGTCGTCGGTGAACCGCACCGCGAGCACCTGCCGCGGGCCGGGAAACGAAGAGGTGTCGACGCGGGTGTGCATCCACCAGACGAGCAGATCGGCGTCGAGCTCGTCCGGGTCGGGTTCGCCGAAGGTCCAGCGCGCCCCCCAGGCGCCGAGGCCGAACAGGATCGGCTCGAGTTCCCGTCCCGCCTCGGTGAGCAGATATCGGCCGCCCAGCTTCTCGACCAACCCGGCCCGCTCGAACTGGCGCAGCCGTTTGGTGAGCAGGGTGCGCGACAGACCCGGCAGGCCGCGGGCCAGGTCGTTGAAGCGGGTGGTTCCGAGGAGCAGGTCGCGCAGGATGAGCAGCGACCAGCGCTCACCCAACAGGTCGAGTGCCCGGGAGACCGGGCAGTACTGGCCGTAGCTCGCCGTCGCTGTCGTCACACCACACCTCGCGTTCTCGTGGTCCATTTCGTGGACCGGAGGAGTCCACTTTCTGCACTATTCGGTTATCGCGTGGCTTCGTAGCTTCGAAACATGACCACTACCGCTATCCCCGCAATGACCACCACGGACTGGATCGAGCGCGCCCGCTCGGTC
Source organism: Nocardia sp. CNS-044 (assembly GCF_059570515.1). Taxonomy (NCBI): domain Bacteria; kingdom Bacillati; phylum Actinomycetota; class Actinomycetes; order Mycobacteriales; family Nocardiaceae; genus Nocardia; species Nocardia sp. CNS-044. The sequence goes on along the minus strand of NZ_JCANSX010000008.1, from coordinate 744,054 downwards.
GGCGAGACACTGCGCGCCGAGGTCGCCGACCGCGACCGCAGCGGCGAGATCTCCGCACCCGCCTTCGACCTGTTGCGTGACACCGGCCTGTCGGCCGCCCTGGTACCCGCCGAGTACGGCGGGGGCGGCGCGACGCACCGCGACATGGGCGAGGTGCTGCGCGAACTCGGCCGCCACGACCCGTCCACCGCGGTGGCCTTCGCCATGCACGCGCACTTGGTCGCCACCCAAGTCTGGCGGCACAAGCACGGCGCCGACGCCACGCCGCTGTTCCAGAAGGTGGTCGGCGGTGCGCTGCTGGTCAGCACCGGCGCGTCGGACTGGGTCGGCTCCAACGGCCGCGCCGAGCGGGTCGACGGCGGCTATCTGGTGCACGCGCGCAAAGCGCCCGCCAGCGGCTGCGAGATCGGCACCGTGCTGGTCACCAGCGTCCGTTACGACGAAGGCCCGGACGGCCCGCAGGTGCTGCACTGCGCGGTGCCGCTGAGCGCGCCCGGCATCCGCATCGAAAAGACTTGGGACACTTTGGGTTTGCGCGCGACCGGTTCGCACACGGTGGTACTGGACGGCGTGTTCGTCCCCGACGCCGCCATCTCGCTGATCCGGCCCGCCGACGTCTGGCCGCCCCTGCTGAACGTGGTGATCGGCGCGGCGATGCCGCTCGTCCTCGCCGCCTACCTCGGCATCGCCGACGGCGCCGTCGACACCGCGCTGGCCGTGGTGTCCGGTCGCGGCGATCCGCACATCGTGCAGCTCGTCGGCGAGCTGGCCAACGCCCACACCACCGCGGCCGATCTGGTCGAGGCCATGTTCAGCGGCTCGGCGAACCTGGAGTTCGGCAACACCGACGCCTACGCGGCCCGCACCCTCAGCCGCAAGACGGTCGCCGCGGACGCTCTGATCGAGACCGTGCGGCTCGCCATCGAGACGGTCGGCGGCGTCGGCTACTCGCGCTCCAGCGAACTCGAGATGCGTTATCGCGACGTGCACGGCTGCTTGTTCCACCCGCTGCCGCGCGCCAAGCAGATTCTCTTCAGCGGCCATGTTCTGCTCGGACACACCCCGCTCGACTGAACCGCGTGAACGATTCCCTCGTGTTCGGTGATGATGGAACAGCGACGTGCTTCGCCCGCGGGAAGGAAAACCATGGTGTCCGTGCGCAAGATCGCTCGATCCCCGATCGCCTGGGTGCTCACAGCGCTCGTCATAGTCGGTCTCGGCGCGGCGCTCGCGCTGTTCCAGCCTTGGCGGCTCGTCACCGACACCACCGTGAACGAGGCGGTCCCGACCGCGGCGCAGCCCGGCGGGATGCCGGGGATCGATACCGGGGGGCAGCCGCGCACGCTCGCCACGGGGACATTCATTTCCCATGAACACGGCACGTCGGGCACGGTGAGCGTCCTGCGACTGGCCGACGGCAGCCGGGTGCTGCGGGTCGAAGACCTGGACACCTCCGACGGACCGGATCTGCACGTCTGGCTCACCGACGCCCCTGTGCTGGAAGGCAGGGCGGGCTGGGGCGTCTTCGACGACGGCCGCCACGTCGATCTGGGGCAGCTGAAGGGCAACAAGGGCAGCCAGAACTACGCCATTCCGGCCGATGTCGACCTCACCTCTCTCACCAGCGTCTCGATCTGGTGCGACCGGTTCAACGTGTCCTTCGGCGCGGCCGCCCTGCACGCCGCCTGAGGCGTCCCGCACCCACGAAAAAATGACCCGACAAACGCGGGTTCCCTGTGCCACCATGTGATTCCACGATGATCGCCCCAACCGACGGGGCGATCAGGCGAGTACCTGGAAGGAGGAGGTGGCCCGTGCATCCGAAGATCGCGTATTCGGCGGAAAGCAAAGCCGTACAGCGGTTCTCGATTATCGAGAACGGACAGCCCATGCGCGGCGGCGACGACGTCGCGGCGAGCCACCTCTCGGCCGACCGCTGACGCTCCGGTTCCGCGAGGAACCGCCCGATCGCTGCGCGAACTCGACAACAGAGCGCCGCGAACCAGACGGCGCCGCGCTTCGCTGAATCTTCCACTTTCTCCACGAAACATGGTGAGCCCCATGATGTTCCGACGTGCCGTCGGCCCGGCGGCGTTGACCGCCGACAACTGGATACACAGCGGCGTCCTCGTATTGAACGCCTCCTACGAGGCGCTCGACGAGGTCGCCGCCGAGCGCGCGGTCGTGCTGTTGATCAGCGGCGCCGCCGAATCCGTCGCCGACCGGGAGCCGCACTTCCCGATCCGGTCACGGAACATGGAGATCGCCCTCCCGGAGACCATTCGACTGCTGCGCTACGTCTACATCGAGCACACCGCCCGGGTGCACGACGAGAGCCGCGCCACCCTGGCGGCCGTGCTGCGGCGCGACGCGCACCGATGCGGCTACTGCGCGGGCTGGGCGCGCACCGTCGACCACATCCGTCCGCGCAGCCGCGGTGGCCCCAACACCTGGAGCAACCTGATCGCGGCGTGCGCGCCGTGCAACACGCTCAAGGCCGACCGGACGCCGGAGGAAGCGGGCATGCGGCTGCTGTGGCAGCCGAAGGCGCCCGATCCGCTGGCCAAGCGGCAACGCCAGATCTGGAAGCAGCTGGCGAGCACCTGAGAACCGAGAAAGGAGTAAGGATCCATGACCGTCCGAACATCACCGACCGGTGCCGAGCTCACGCTCGCCGACCTGCTCCCGCTCTCGGACGCCCGAGGGTGGCATCGGGCCGCGTGCCGCGGTGATCCCAATCACGAGGCCTGGTTCCCGTACCCGTCACAGGACTTCGACTACGCGCGCGGCATCTGCGCGAGCTGCCCGATCCGATCGGCCTGTGCCGAGTTCGCCGCCGACACCGGCCAGTCCGGTGTGTGGGGTGGGCACGAGTTCGACCGCGGGCGGATGATCCGCGAATAACCGGCCGCCGAGCCGCCGACGCACCACGACGTCGGCGGCTCGCGTACGTCGAGAACGCGCCCGGCGCCGCGCGCGCCGATCCGGTGGACTCGCCGGGCGGGCGAACCGGCGGTGACCATACACTGTACCGCCGTGGGCACTCATCGCAGCGGGACCAGATCTCGAGGTATCAGCAAAGGTCCGGTTATCGCAGTGGTGGCCATTCTGCTACTCGGCGCCGCGGTTTTCGCCTGGGTCCAGTTCCGCGACCGGGCTGCCGATCGCGACAGCGCGGCGGCCGCGGAGTGCGTGGAGGGACCCTCGACGCTGTTCGTCACCGTCGATCCCGACCTCGAGGCGCCGGTGCGCGCCATCGCCGACAAATACAACGCCACCGAGCCGCAGGTGCGCGATCACTGCGCGCGCGTCTCGGTGACGGCGCGACCCTCGGCCGAGGTGGCCGAGGCGTTCCGTGCGGGCGGCGCGTGGAACCCGGCGCTGGGACCGCAACCCGCACTGTGGATTCCGAGCTCCTCGCGTGCCGTCGAGATCATGCGGGTGCCGGGACTCGTTGCGGGAGAACCGAGTCCGATCGCTGGCAGCCCCATCGCGCTCGGCGTGCCCGAGCAGGTACGCGCCGCGCTGGAGGACGCGCGGATCGCGTGGGGCGATCTGCCTCGCCTGCAACAGGGTTCGCTCGGCGAGCTCGGCCTGTCCGGTTGGGGCGGGTTGCGCATGGCGCTGCCGGACGGCGACGCCACCCTGGCCGCCGCGGTCGCGGTCGGTTCGGCCGTGGCGGGCGAGGAGCCGCTGACCGACGCGGGCGCGCAGTCCGGCCAGGTGGTCGCCGCGGTCTCCGGCTTGGCGTCCGGCGCGCCGGAGGCCGCGGACACCGCAGCCGCCCTCGCCGCGATCGCCGATCCGGCCCATGCCGCGAACTCCGCCATCCACGCGGTAGCCGCTACTGAACAGCACATAGCCGGGCAGCCCGGTGTCGCAGTCTTCCGACCCGCAGGCAACCCGCCGGTGGCCGATCATCCCGCCGCGCTCATGTCGGGCCCGTGGGTCGACCAGACGCAGAACCTGATCGCCGGACTGTTCGTCGATTACCTGCGCAACCCCGAACAGGCACCGTTCTTCACCAGCGCGGGCTTCACCGCGGTGCCCCCGCCCACCGGTCCCGGCGCGTCGCGCGCCGCGCTGGACAAGCTGCGGTCCACCCTCGCGCATCCGGTGCTCGGCGTGCATTCCACGGTGTTGCTCGACGTGTCGGCATCCATGTCGACCGCCGAGGGCGCGAGCACTCGACTGGCGAATACGCTCGGCGCGCTGCGATCGACCATGAACGTCATGCCGCCGGACTTCGGCCTCGGCGTCTGGACCTTCGGCAAGAGCCTCGACGGCGTCAACCCGTACCGAGTGCAGGCCCGCACCGCCGCCCTCGCCGACGGCCAGCGCACCGCGATCGACACCGCGCTGAGCGCCGTGCGCGCCACCGAGACCCGGACCGACCAGGCCTATCCGGCTCTGCTCGCCGCGTACCGCAGCGCCGTCAACGGCTACGCCGAGGGACGGACGAACTCGGTGCTGCTCATCACCGACGGACCCGACGACGACTCCTCGGTGACCGGCGCGCAGCTGCTCGCCGATCTCGCGGCGGCCGCCGACCCGGATCGCCCGGTGCGCGTCGACGTCGTCGTGATCGGCGGCAACGGCACCGACACGCTCCAGACCGCGGCCCAGCGCACCGGCGGCACCTACACCCGGCTGGCCACCTCGAACGACCTCAGCTTCGGCAGCGCGGTCGTCCAGGCGCTCACCACGCCGTAGGAGCGGCGGCACCTGCACCCGGCTCGCCACCTCGAACGACCTGAGTTTCGGCAGCGCGGTCGTCCAGGCGCCCACCACTTCGTAACGCCGGGCACCGCGGTCGATCGGGCGCTCAGCGCTCTGTAGGTGTGCCGGAGCGCGGTTCCGTCGTCGACTCGCCCCCTCGTGCGCGAAGCCGGGCGGCCTGTTCGCGGCCGTCCGGTTCGACACCTACGAGCGCGCCCGACTCCATGGCAACCCAGATCAGGCCGTCCGTGCCGACCGCCAAACCGTGTGGTTCCCCACCGGGAAGGTCGAGCTCGCCGATCTCCCCAGCGGTGGTGACCCAGCCGAGCCGGGAGCTCCCCCACTGCGTAAACCACAGCGCCCCACCGGGTCCCGCGATGATCGCGTGCGGACGCGCGGCGCGATCGAGCAGCGGGAACTCCTCGATCGCCCCGTCGACGGTGATTCGGCCGATCTGTCCCGCGCCGATCTCGACGAACCACAGCGCGCCGTCGGGGGCCGCTGCGATCCCGACCGGGTTCGCTTGCTCGGTCGGCAGCGGATACGTGGTGATCGCGCCGTCCGTGGTAGCGCGGCCGATGGCGTTGGCCTGGTTCAGGGTGAACCAGAGCGCGCCGTCAGGACCCGGCGTGATCATCGAGGGCATCCCCTCGACCGGGTAGCGGGTGATCGTCCCGTCGTCGGACAGTCGCCCGATGTGCCCGGACTGGAGTTCGGTGCACCAGAGCGCGCCGTCCGGTCCGAGGCACAGACCGTACGGTGCGTCCGCGGCGACGAAGGACAGCACGCCGTCCGCGCCGATCCGGCCGATCCGGTTGCCGCGAAACTCCGTGAACCAGACCGCGTCGTCGGGCCCCGAGACGATCACCGTCGGCTGCCCGTCGGCCGGGTCGAGGGCGAAGGTCTCGATGCTCTCCCCCGCCCACCGGCCGACCGCACCCTGGGCGGCCATCGTGAACCAGAGCGCGCCCGCCTTGTCGACGGTGACGCCGTACGGCGCACCCGGCGCCTCGATTGTCGTGCGGACCTCAGGCAAATTCGTGCACGTCCTTTCGTTCTCCACGGAACCGGCGGCGCAGCGCCCGGTCGTGGCTGACCACGACCACCGCGCCCGGATACGCACCGAGCGCCTGCTCCAGATCCTCCACCAGCGCGAGGGACAGGTGGTTGGTCGGCTCGTCGAGCAGCAGCAGATCGTGCTCGCCTGCCAGCACCCTGGCCAGCGCCAGCCTGCGGCGCTGCCCTTCGGACAACGCTCCGACAGGCACGTCGAGCGCGCTCCGATGGAACAGCCCGGTCGACACCAGCGCGTCCCTGCCGTGGCCGTAGGCCTGGGCGACGGTCTGCGCCGAATCGAACGCGACCTCCTGGCGCAGGTAGCCGACCCGGCCCGGGGTGCGGGCGTAGATCGCGTCCAGCAGAGTCGACTTGCCGGAGCCGTTGGGGCCGTCGATCAGCAGCCGGTCGCGCGGGCCAAGGGTGAGTTCGCCGATCTCGAACGACTTCGCCTGTGCCGCACCGAATCTGCCGCGAAATCGCAGCGGCTTCGGTGGCGGCGGCACGGGGTCGTCGGTCAACCTGCGCAACCGCTCGGCCGTCTGCCGCACGCGCGAGGAGATGGAACTCTGCACCCGGCCCGCGTTGCGGTCGTAGGCCATCTTGTTGTTGTCCTTCATCACCCGGCCCACCGCGACCCGGTGCGCGGTGGTCGCCGAGAACTCCTCGAGCCGCCGGATCTCCTCCCGCCACTGCGCGTAGGCCTGCTCCCAGCGCTGCCGTGCCGCGGCCTTCTCGGCGAGGAAGCCGGTGTAGCCGCCGCCGAATCGGGTGACGCCGCCGTGGTCGACCTCGATGATCGCGGTCATTATGCGGTCCAGGAAGACCCGGTCGTGCGAGACCACCACGACGGTGCCGCGATGGCCGCGCAGGCGGTCCTCCAACCAGGTCAGTGCCGCTTCGTCGAGGTGGTTGGTCGGCTCGTCGAGCAGCAGGATCTCGGGGGACGCCGCCAGCAGGCAGGCCAGACCGAGCCGCGCCTGCTCGCCGCCGGACAGACTCGCCACCGCGCGGTCGCGCCCGATGCCCGCGAGCCCGAGGCCGTGCATCGCCTTGTCGACCCTGGCGTCGGCGTCGTAACCGTCCCTGGCCTCGAAGGCGGTGAGCAGCTCGCCGTAGGCGTCCATGTCCTGCGCGGCGGCGGCTTCCAGCATTCGCCGTTCGAGGTCGCGCAGTTCGGCCAGGGCCAGATCGATGGCGTCGGCGACGGTCTCGCCGACCAGAGTTTGGCCGAGATAGCCGATGCCGCCCGGCGCGTCGACGGTCACGGCGCCGTCGTCGGCGCGCTCGGCTCCGATCATGAGGCGCAGCAATGTCGACTTGCCCGAACCGTTCTCCCCGACGATGCCGACTCGTTCGCCGGGCCGGATCGTGAGCGTGACGCCGTCGAGCACGCGGCGGTCGCCGTAGGACTTCGCGACACCCCGGAGGGTCAGCTGGGTGGTCAGATGGAACTCCAATCGCTACTTGTGTAGCTTTAAGCTAACAGCTAGTCCGCTTTAACGCAACAGGAGTTGTCTTTGGAGACGCAGAAACGTCCCGGCGGCCGCAGCGCGCGGGTCCGCGACGCGGTGCGCGCGGCCACCCTCGCGGAGCTCGCCGAGCACGGCTACCAGGGGCTTTCGGTGGACGCGGTGGCCCAGCGTTCCGGGGTGCACAAGACCACGGTCTATCGCCGCTGGCGCAGCCCGGAAGGACTGATCGCCGACGCGCTCGACCTGGCCGCCGCCGAACCGTGGCCGATTCCGGACACCGGCACGCTCGCCGAGGACCTGCGCGCGCTGACCGAACTGGTGCGAACCGGCTTCGCCGACCCGGAAGCGGGTCCGGTCGCGAGCGCGTTCATCGCCGCGGCCATGCAGAATTCCGCCGCCGCGACCGCGCTGCACGACTTCTACCAGGCGCGCCACCGGCAGTCGGCCGAACTCGTGCGGCGCGCAGTCGACCGCGGCGACCTCCCGTCCACCGTCGACGCGGAGCAGATCGTCCGCTTCGCTGTCGCGCCGATCTTCTACCGGCTGTTCATCTCCCGCGAACCGGTGACCGCCGAGGACGCGCGCGTGGCGGCCGACGCGGCCCTCGCCGCGGCACGTGCTCTGAGCTGAGTCCGAACACACGAAAGCCGCCGCGCCGAGGTGCTGTCCTCGGCGCGGCGGCTCGCGTCGCGTGTCAGTCGGTGTAGGCGTCCAGCGGCGGGCAGGAGCACACCAGGTTACGGTCGCCGTACGCGCCGTCGATGCGCCGCACCGGCGGCCACACCTTGGCCCTCGCGTGTGCGAGACCCCTTGGGTAAACGGCGATTTCGCGGCTGTAGGGGTGTTCCCAGTCGCCGACCAGGCTGGCCGCCGTGTGCGGCGCGCCGCGCAGCGGGTTGTCCTGCACCGGCCAGACGCCCGCGCCGACCTGATCGATCTCGGCGCGGATGGCGATCATCGCCTCGATGAAATCATCGAGCTCGGCGAGGTTTTCGCTCTCGGTCGGCTCCACCATCAGCGTTCCCGCGACCGGGAAGCTCATGGTCGGCGCGTGGAAACCGTAGTCCGCCAGGCGCTTCGCCACATCGTCGACGGTGACGCCGGTGCGTTTGGTGATCTCGCGCAGGTCGAGGATGCACTCGTGCGCGACCATGCCGTTCTCGCCGGTGTAGAGGACGGGGAAGTGCTCGTTCAGCCTACGCGCCACGTAGTTGGCCGAGGCGATGGCCGAGAGGGTGGCGCGACGCAGGCCCTCGGCGCCCATCATCCGGATGTAGGCCCAGGTGATCGGCAGGATCGAGGCGGAACCGTACATGGCCGCCGACACCGCGTGCGAACCGCGCTCGAGCGGGTCGCCGGGCAGGTACTTCGCCAGGTGCTCGCGCACCGCCACCGGCCCGACGCCCGGACCGCCGCCGCCGTGCGGGATGCAGAAGGTCTTGTGCAGGTTCAGGTGGCTGACGTCGCCGCCGAACTTGCCGGGACGGGCGAGGCCGACGAGCGCGTTGAGGTTCGCGCCGTCCACGTACACCTGGCCGCCCGCGTCGTGGACCAGCGCGCACAGCTCGGCCACCTCGTGCTCGTACACGCCGTGCGTGGACGGGTAGGTGATCATGATGCAGGCCAGCCGGTCGGCGTGGTCGGCGATCTTCGCGCGCAGGTCGTCCAGGTCGACGTCACCGTTGTCGCGGCACTTGACCACCTCGACGCGCATGCCGACCATGGCCGCGGACGCGGCGTTGGTGCCGTGCGCGCTGGACGGGATCAGGCAGGTGTCGCGGTGCGTGTCGCCGCGGTCCAGGTGGTAGCGGCGGATGGCGAGCAGCCCGGCGTACTCACCCTGGCTGCCCGCGTTCGGCTGCAGGCTCACCGAGTCGTAGCCGGTGATCTCGCAGAGCCAGTTCTCCAGATCGGCGACGACCTTCAGCAGACCGGGCGCGTCCTCGACCGGCGCGTACGGGTGCACCCTGGCGAAACCGGGCCAGGTGATGGGCTCCATCTCGGCGGTCGCGTTGAGCTTCATGGTGCACGAGCCGAGCGGAATCATGCTGCGGTCCAACGCGATGTCCTTGTCGGACAGCCGCCGCAGGTAGCGCAGCATCGCGGTCTCGGTGTGGTAGCTGGTGAACGCCGGATGGGTCAGGAACTCGGTGGTGCGCGTCTCGACGGAGGCGGCGGGCGCGGCCGCGGCGTCGTCCAGCGACCGTGCGGTGCCGAAGGATTCGAGCACGGCGGCGACGTGCGCCGAGGTGGTCGCCTCGTCGCAGGCGATGGCGACGTGGTCGGCGTCGACGAGGCGCAAGTTGATACCACGCGACTTCGCCTTGGCCACAACGGCTTCCGCGCCACCGGGGACGTGCGCGAGCACGGTGTCGAAGAAGGTGGCGTGCACGACGGCGCCGTCCAGGCCCGCCGCGATGGCCGCCGCGTGGCCGTGCACTCGCCGCGCGATCGCCCGCAGTCCGTCCGCGCCGTGGTAGCTCGCGTACATCGCGGCCACGATGGCCAGCAGCACCTGGGCGGTGCAGATGTTCGAGGTCGCCTTCTCGCGACGGATGTGCTGCTCGCGGGTCTGCAGAGCCAGCCGGTAGGCGAGATCGCCGTCCGCGTCCACCGAGACGCCGACCAGCCTGCCCGGCAACTGCCGCGCGAACTGCCCGCGCACCGCCAGATACCCGGCGTGCGGACCGCCGAAGCCGAGCGGAACGCCGAAGCGCTGGGTGGTGCCGAAACAGGCGTCGGCGCCCTGCTCGCCCGGCGGGGTGATCAGCGTCATCGCGAGCAGGTCCGCGCCCACCGCGACCAGCGCGCCGCGCTCGTGCGCCGCCGCGATCACGGCCGTCCAGTCGACTATCCGGCCGGAGGCGCCCGGCGCCTGCAACAGCACGCCGAAGAAGTCGCCCTCGGGCAGCTCGCCGGTCGACAGATCCGCCTCGACGATCTCGATGCCCAGCGGCTCGGCCCTGGTCTCCAGCACGGTGCGGGTCTGCGGGAACAGGTCCGCGTCGACGAGCAGCCGCGCCGACTTCGACCGGCCCGCCCTGCGCAGCAGCGTCATGGCCTCGGCCGCCGCGGTCGCCTCGTCCAACATGGACGCGTTGGCGACTTCCATGCCGGTCAGATCCGAGACCATGGTCTGGAAGTTGAGCAGCGCTTCGAGGCGGCCCTGGCTGATCTCCGGCTGGTAGGGCGTGTACGCGGTGTACCAGGCCGGATTCTCCAGCAGGTTGCGCACCAGCACCGGCGGGGTGAGGGTGTCGTAGTAGCCGAGGCCGATCATCGAGGCGGCCACGGTGTTGGCGTGCGCGAGCGCGGCCAGCTCGGTGAGCACCTCGTGCTCGGTGGCGGCGGGCGGCAGCGCGGCGAGCGCCCCGGCCGCGGAGTCGTCGAGGATGCTGGCGGGCAGCGCGGCGGTCGCCAGGTCGTCCAGCGATCCGACGCCGACGACGGGCAGGATCCGGGCTAGTTCGTCCCGGTCGGGTCCGATATGACGGTCGGCGAATGATCGAGTCACGGCAGCAGCTCCATGGTCGGGCGGGTCGATGCCGTGTCGAGGGACGCGGTGTCGACGGGTACCAGCCCTCCCCCTCTGTCGTGGTGCCTGAGAGATTCGGGCGACCCGGCCGGAGCCGGTCCCCTTTCCCCATGGGCGGGCGGCCCTGCGCACAGCGCAGACCACCGCTTTCCAGAGGCGCCGAAGCCCGTACGGTCCCTGTTGCCTGAGAGATTGACGGGGAGGTGCTGCTCCTTCGGCGCCCGGTCTGCTCGAGACCGGGACTCTCCCGCACGGCGGCGACGCACCGTCAGTTTATGTCGCCGCCCCGCGAAACAACGTCTCCGCCCCGGTGTCGCCCTCGTCACTCCGCGCGAGCACGCCGAAAAAGGCCACCGTCCCTCGTGGGAGACGGTGGCCTCGATTCGCCGATATCAGCCGGTCGCTCTGTTCATCCGCGCCTTGCGCCGGAACGCCAGCTCGTCCTCCGGACGCTCGGTCGCGCTGCTGGCGCGCTCGGCGGGGAAGTTGGCGATGGCGCCGGTCAGCTCGCGCATGGCGCCGCTGACCGCGATACCGAAGACGCCCTGCCCACCCTGCAGTAAATCGACTACCTCCTCGGGCGAGGTGCACTCGTACACCGAGGTGCCGTCGGAGAACAGGGTGATGCCCGCCAGATCCTGGACGCCCCTGCTGCGCAGATGATCCACGGCGATGCGGATGTTCTGCAGCGAGATCCCCGCGTCCAGCAGCCGCTTCACGATCTTGAGGACCAGGATGTCCTTGAACGAGTACAGCCGCTGACTTCCCGAACCCGCCGCGCTGCGAATGGAGGGGACCACGAGCCCGGTCCGCGCCCAGTAGTCGAGCTGCCGGTAGGTGATTCCAGCGACCTGGCACGCGCTCGGCACACGGTAACCGACTAGTTCATCGGGTACGGAGTCATCCGGGAACAGGCCGGGCTGAACCTCTGAGCCCTCGGTCGGACGAACATCCGGCCGCCGCACATCCTGCGATTGCTCTGCCACTGACCACTCCCTTGCTCCGCAGACGCCTAGCCTCATCGATGGCCCGGCTCCGGTGATGACCAACAACCCGTCATTCCGGACGTGGCCCAACTATCGAGATTACTCCCGTTGATTCTCTCGGGAGCGACATCGTCGGACCAAACGCGACGCGCGGTAAAAGTCTTCAGCTGTAGTTGAGGTCTAGAAGATTTTCGCGAAACCCTTCAGCTGTCGGTGGCTTTGAAGTCGTCCGGCGACACCGACTCGAGGAACTCCTTGAACTTCTCCACCTCGTCCTCGCGCTCGTCGGGCATCACCAGCCCGGCCTCCTCGAGCACCGACTCCTCGGCGTGGATCGGGCAACCGACCCGCAAGGCGATGGCGACCGAGTCCGACGGACGGGCCGAGATGCGTAGCTCGTTGTCGAAGACGAGATCCGCGTAGAAGGTGCCCTCCTGCAGATCCACGATCCGGACTTCCTTGAGGGTGTGCCCGAGCTCGGTGATCAAGATCTTGATCAGATCGTGGGTCAGCGGGCGGATGGGAGTCACCCCCTCCTGCTCCAGCACGATGGCGGTCGCCTCGGCCTGGCCGATCCAGATCGGCAGGTACCGATCCCCCGACACCTCGCGCAGCAGCAACACGGGCTGGTTCTGCGGCTGCTCGACGCGGATGCCGATCACGCGCATTTCACTCATGCCTGCGCCTCGCTAACGCTCGGCTCCGGCATGCGCGAAGCACGCTGACACATGATTCGCTCGCTGCGCTCGCTCATAGCACTGCCTCCCATATTCGCCGGCCGCCCGACCTGACCGCTGCAGAGCTCGCCGTACCACGAGTCTAGGCGAACCGACAGCGGTGCTGCGATCGGTGTGCACAGCCGAAATCGGCGTGTTGCCGGGGTGGAACACAGGCGCGGAGGTCAGCTTCCGAGAGAGTTGCGTACCGAGGCTTTCACCAGGCAGGTGTGCAGCGTCAACGACAGTGCCGCGAGTTCGCGCACGGTTTCCTCGGCCCTTGCTCGCGCGCCCGCGTCGCGGCTCTTCGCGATCGGCGCGGCGATCTGGGCGAGCAGCGCCGCCTCCCGGTCCGCGGCCAGTTTGAAGGCGCGCAGATGCCGTGCTTCCAGACCGAATTCGGCCATGGCGCGGGCGGTTCTGGCCAACGTCACCGCCTCGCCGTCGAAGAATCCCGCGGCGCCCGGTGCGATCAGGTTGGCCCGGATCAGATCGTTGAGGAATCTCTCGTCGATCTCGGCCTGCTCCAGCAGATCGGCTCGGGTGAGCCGGATTTCGTGATCGAAGCGCAACTCGTCGGGCGAGACCTCGCCGGGCACCACGCCCAATCGGCGCGGCGCGGCCACCCGCGCGGCACGGCCGCCCTGCGCACCGACAGGGCCGGAATCGGCGGCCGCGACCGGCCCCGACTCCGCACCTCCCGGACGACCGGAGTGCGCTCGGGCGCGGGCTTCCCGCACACCGAGCGTGGCCGCCCCGCTGTCGATCGCTTCGAGTTGCTCCTTGATCACCTTCAGCGGCAGGTACTGATCGCGCTGGGCGGTCAGCACGAACCTGAGCCGTTCGCAGTCCGCGACCGAGAACCTGCGATAGCCGGACGGCGTACGCTCCGGCCGGATCAGGCCCTCGGCTTCGAGGAACCTGATCTTCGAGATGGTGATATCGGGGAAGTCGGGTCGCAGCAGGTCGAGAACGGAGCCGATCGACATCCCTCCGCGCGCCCACTGCGCCGCGCCCGTCACAGCGCCGTGCCTTTCACACACATCGGCGCCCGCGGCGCGAGCGAAGGGCCCGGAGGCGGCAGCGGAGCGTGACCACGCAGGGACCCGCGAACACCGCCATCCGAACCAGTGCTCATAGACTGCCCGCACCCGCCGACGGCTCGTTCACGGAGGCGCGCGGTCCGGTGAGGAACACGAGCCGGAACTTGCCGATCTGGACCTCGTCGCCGTTCTGCAGCTCCGAGGAGTCCACCGGTTCCCGGTTCACGTAGGTGCCGTTCAGGCTGCCCACATCCACCACCTGGAAGGTGTCGTCGTCCTGCCGGAACTCGGCGTGCCGACGGCTGACGGTGACGTCGTCGAGAAAGATGTCACTGTCGGGGTGACGACCCGCCGAAGTGGTCGGCTGATCCAGGAGGAACCGCGATCCCGCGTTCGGCCCGCGCTTGACGACCAGGAGGGCCGCGCCGACCGGCAGACCCTCGACCCCTTGGACCGGCTGTTCGCCGGTCTGCTCACCGGAGCGCGACGCGTCGACCTCGTTCAGGAAATCCGCGCGGAAGACCGACGTCGTCTCGGCCGCGGTCTCCTGGTAACCCGGGTCTTTGTTCTCGCTCACCGTTTCTCTCCTCCTCGAACCTGATTATCCATGCAAGCAGGTGATGCTTCGCCGACACGACCGGTCGTGTCGCTAGAACACCGGCATCGGATGCCGGCACATCTGTTGGCTTTGACCGTACCCTGCCGGGGCGTGCCCGTGCAGGTAGAACTGGGAAGGCCGCGTCAGGCCCCGATAACTCCTTGATAACCTGCCGCATCCAGCAGTTCACCCAGCGTGACATCGAGCCCGTCGGCGTCCGCCGCCTCCAGCTCGAACAACCACCCCGCACCGTACGGATCGGTGTTCAGCAGCTCCGGCTCGCTCGCGAGTTCACCATTCACCGCAACGACTTTCGCGTCCAGCGGCGCGTAGATGTCCGAGACGCTCTTGGTCGATTCGACCTCGGCGATGCTCTCGCCCGCGTTCGCCTCCCGGTCCGCGTCGGGCAGCTGCACGAACACGACGTCACCGAGCTGCGACTGCGCGTAGTCGGTGATGCCGACCCGCACCCGATTCGGGGCGACCCGGCGCACCCACTCGTGCTCTTCGGTGTACCGCAGATCCTCCGGGGTTAGGGGCACTGGGCGTCCTTTCGTAGTGAACGTTGCACGCAACCTTATCCGCTATGGGTGACGGTGCCCCACAGCCGGTATCGCTCGCGCCACCGCAATGGCCTTGCCCGCGTAGAGCACGCCGGTCCACAGATACACCGCCGTGCCCCAGACCAGGAAGGCCCCGCCGAAGGCCCGGCCGAAACCGTCCAGCGCCCAATCCATCTGTCCGGCAAGCAACCAGGGCAGCGCGGACATGAGCGCGAAGGTGGCCGCCTTGCCCAGATAGATGACCTCGGGCGGATCCAGATCGCGTCGTTTGTACACCGAGAGGGTCAGGGTCAGCAACAGGTCGCGCCCGACGAGCAGCAGCGCGACCCACCACGGCAGCAGACCGCGGATCACGAAGGCCAGCAAGGTGGTCACCAGGAAGAGCCGGTCGACGAACGGGTCGAGCAGCGCGCCGAGGCGCGAGCCCTGATCGAGCAGCCTGGCCAGCTTGCCGTCCAGGAAATCGGTGACGCCGCTGGCGACGAGCAGCGCGAAGGCCCAGCCGTCGGCTCGTTCGACGAGCAGCAGCCACAGGAACAGCGGGACGCCGATCAACCGCAGCACGCTCAGCACGTTCGGGACGGTGAGGATGCGGTCGTCGAACACCCCGCCGCCGGTGTCGGCGCGCTCGCCGGGTTCGGTGGTCCCCGATTCCGTTGTCACACGCCAGTGCTTACCGCACGAACCCCGCGGACCGCCATCCGGGCTCGCCGTGGAATTACGCCACAACACCCACCGTGAAAGAATGAGTATGAAAATATCTCATCATCGATAGGTGAGGAGAGGATGTCATGCCCGCATTCGACCACGACGTGGTAGTGATCGGTTCCGGGTTCGGCGGCAGCGTGAGCGCCCTGCGGCTGACCGAGAAGGGGTACCGGGTGGGCGTGCTGGAGGCCGGGCGGCGGTGGACGGCCGACGACCTGCCGAGCACGAATTGGAACGTGCGTAAATCACTTTGGGCCCCGCGCCTCGGCCTCACCGGACCGCAGCGGATCAGCATCCTCGGCAAGTGCGCGGTGTTCTCCGGCGCCGGCGTCGGCGGCGGCTCGCTCATCTACGGCAACACCCTCTACGAGCCGCTGCCGAACTTCTACACCGACCGGCAGTGGGCGCACATCACCGACTGGAAGTCCGAGCTGGCGCCCTACTACGACCAGGCCAAGCGCATGCTCGGCGTGGCAGCCAATCCGCGCATGACGCCCGCCGACGAGGTGATCAGGGACATCGCCGACGATCTCGGCGTCGGCGACACCTTCCACGCCACGAACGTCGGCGTCTTCTTCAACGAATCCGATCCGGGCGCCGAGGTCGACGACCCCTACTTCGGCGGGGCGGGCCCGCGCCGCCGCGGCTGCGTGCACTGCGCGCGCTGCTTCACCGGCTGCCCGCACAACGCCAAGAACACCACCACGACCAACTACCTCTACCTGGCCGAACAGGCGGGCGCCGAGGTCCATCCGCTGACCACCGCGACCGCGGTGCGCCCGCTGCCCGGCGGCGGCTACGCCGTGCGGACCGAGCGCTCTGATCGCTGGATTCGCAAGCAGCGCAAGACCTTCACCGCCGAGCAGGTGGTGTTCGCCGGCGCCGCGCTCGGCACCCAGAAGCTGCTGCACCGGATGCGCGACGAGAAGATCCTGCCCGGCCTCTCGCCGCGGCTCGGTGAACTGACCCGCAGCAACTCCGAAGCAATCCTCAATGTGGTGAGCCGCTCGCGCCGCGACTTCGCCGAGGGCATCGCGATCACCTCCTCCATCCACCCGGAGGCCGACACCCACATCGAGGTCTGTCACTACGGCAAGGGCCAGAACGCGCTGTTCCCCATGTCGGTGCCGATCGTGGACGGCGGCGCGTTCCGCTTCCTGCGTTTCCTGTTGGCGATCCTGGTGCACCCGTTGGTGTTTCTGCGCAGCCTGAACGCCAGGCACGCCTCGGAGAAGTCGGTGATCCTGCTGGTGATGCAGTCGCTGGACAACTCGCTGACCTCGTTCCGCAAGCGCGGGCAGCTCAAGACCAGGCAGGGCACGGGCGAGCCGAACCCGACCTGGATACCGCTCGCGCACGAGGTCGGCCGCCGCTTCGCGGACAAGGTGGACGGCGACACCCACGGCCTGATCATGGACGTCTTCGACATCCCGGCCACCGCGCACTACATCGGCGGCTGCGTCATCGGCGAGAGCGCGGAGACCGGCGTGGTCGACCCGTACCAGCGGGTGTTCGGGCATCCGGGCCTGCACGTCGCGGACGGGTCGGCGGTCACCGCGAATCTCGGCGTGAACCCCTCGCTGACCATCACCGCCCAGGCCGAACGGGCCATGGCCTTCTGGCCCAACAAGGGGCAGGCCGATCCGCGCCCCGCGCTCGGCGAGCCCTACCGCCGCATCGATCCGGTCGCGCCGGTCCGGCCCGCCGTCCCCGCCGCCGCGCCCGGCGCCCTGCGCTTGCCGATCACGCCGGTCGATCCCCCGGTCCCCGCGAGCTGAGGACGATACGCCGGAATCGGCGGCGGCAGGATAGCGTGATCGGTTGTGTCCGACAGTGGTATCGATCTGCGCTCCTACGTCCCCGCCGAGGACGTGCGGGCCAAGGGGCGCGCCCTGCGCGAGCGCGTCCCGGTGACGGCGCGCGACCGCGAAGCCGCGGGCGAGCGGCGTCCGGACGTGCTGGAGTTCCTGCGCGCCGCGCACGCGGACCGGCTGCCGCACCTGGTGCCGCTGCGGGTGGGGCGCATGATGTCCGGGCCGTTCACGTTCTACCGCGGCGCGGCCGGGCTGATGGCCGCCGATCTGGCGGGCGGACCGGTCAGCGGGGTCGACGCGCAGCTGTGCGGTGACGCGCACGCCGCGAACTTCGGCCTCTACGGCACCTCGCGCGGCGAGATCATCATGGACATCAACGATTTCGACGAGACGATCGCCGGTCCGTGGGAGTGGGATCTGGAGCGGCTCGCCGCCAGCCTGGTGCTGGCCGGGCGCGAGTCCGGCGCCGACGAGGACGACTGCCGCACGGCCGCGCGCGACGCCGCCCGCGCCTACCGGCTCGCCATCGACGCGCTCGCCGAGCAGCCGTTCATGGAGTCCTGGAGCGCGCTGCCCGACGAATCGGTGATCAGCAAGGCCAAGGCCGACGACCTGCTCGACGACTTCAAGAAGGCGGCGAAGAAGGCGCGCAAGAACACCAGCGCCAAGGTCGCCGCCAAATGGACCATGCATCTCGACGACCACGAGACCGGCATCAGCAAGCACCGATTCGTCAGCGACCCACCGGTTCTCACCGCGGTCGAGGACGCCGTGGAGCAAGCCGTCATCGACGGACTGGAACGCTACGGCGACACGCTGCGCGAGTCGCGGCGCAACCTGCTGGCCCGGTTCGCGGTGTCCGACATCGCCTTTCGCATCGTCGGCACCGGAAGCGTCGGGCTGCACAGCTATGTCGCGCTGCTGCACGGCAACGACGGCGAGGTGCTGGTGCTTCAACTCAAGCAGTCGATACCGTCCGCGCTGGCGCCGTACCTGCCCGCGCCGCCGGTGCGGCACGAGGGCGAGCGAATCGTCCAGGGCGCCAGGCTCGTTCAGTCCGAGAGCGATATCCTGCTCGGCTGGACGACGCTCGAACTCGGCGAGCGGAAGCTGCCCTTCATCGTCCGGCAGTTCCGCAATTTCAAGGGCAGCATCGATCCGGCCGGGCTCTCCGCGGGCGACCTGGACGACTACGGCAGGCTGGCGGGCGCGCTGCTGGCCCGCGCGCATTCGCGCTCGCTCGACCCACGCCTGCTCTCGGGCTATCTGGACGGCGACGAGCGCTTCGAGGACGCGGTCGCGGCCTTCGCGGTGCGCTACGCCGACCGCACCGAGGCCGATCACGCCGAACTCGAACGCGCGGTCCGGGCGGGCGAACTCGCCGCGGAGATTCCCGAATGAAAGGTGCCGCGCGTCCAACACGCCGTGCGGCACCGTCGGCGCGGCGCGCCCCGCGCCGTTGCTCGTATCCTGTCCACTGTCGAGTGACGACGTGAAGGGCGGTCGCGAATGCTCGTACGAGTACAGAACCCGGCTGGCACGAATGCCGAACGGGCCCTGATCGACTGGCTGCGCACCTGGAAGGACCCGGCCAGCCCGCACGGCGTGGCCACCATCAATTGCAGCCTGTTCCACAAGGACCGGCTGCACCAGTTCGACGCCGTCGTCTGGACGCCGACGAGCTGCGTGGTGATCGAGGCCGAAGCGCTCGTCGCGCGCCAGGACGGCGTGCTCGAGATCCCGCTCAACGGACCGTGGACCATCAACGGCGAGACCGCCGCGATGGAGGGCCGCGACCGGCGCACGCCGCTGGAGAAGTCCAGGGAACACACCTTCGCGTTGCAGGACTGGCTGTCGGCCCGCGGCCTCGGGCAGCGCGCGGTGCACGGCGTCGCGCTCGTGGTGCCGCTACGCGGGGCCGAGCTACAGATCCAACAGGCTTGGAGCGACCCGAGTTTCGACGTCATCCTCGGCACCGACCCCGGCAGGCTGCGGCACTACTTCGAGACCCTCGCCGACAGCGAGAAGCACCTGTGGACCGCCAACGACGTCGCGGTGGCCTTCCGCGGTCTCGGCATTCTCCCCTATCTGCCCGCGCCGCAGGATCTGCTCAACGAGGGCTTCCTCGGCCCCATCGACATCACGCTGTGGCACGGCGGCCCGCAGCAGGCGCAGGCCGAGGCCTACGCCGAGGAGCTCGCCCAGCTGGAGCGCGACGCGCAGAAGCCCGCCTTCCAGGCGCCGTGGTACAGCCCGTGGAAGCTCTACCCGACCGAGCGCGGCGACATCGACATGGGCCGTGCGCTCATGCGCGCGGTGCTCACGGTAGGCATGGTGGCGGCCATCGCGTGGGTGCTGTGGTTCGTGGTCACCGCGATCCTGACCTACGGGCCGGGCTGATCATCGATTCGGTTCGCCGACTGTGCGCGGCCGATCCGGCTGTCCACGCCGACCGGCTCGAACGGCTGCACGGCCGCCGACCGCAGGGGTGATCGACGTCGCGCGCCCGGCTGCTCCGCTCCGCACGCGTACCGGCGCGGCATGTGACGGTCGGTCCGCACGCTGATCGACGATCACCGACCGCGCGGGGGTGACGGCGCCCCGCTATCGTCGACCGGTGATGGACGGACGGCAGGCATCGAGCGCGGTGCGCGCGTACACCGGCGTGCTGTGCGCGGTGATCGCCCTGACGATCCCGTTGTCGTTCCCCGCGGACGGCGGGCGCACGGATCTCGATCGGGCGGTCGAGGAGCCGGTCCGCGCGACGCTGGACGGGTATCGCGGCGTCTACCACGTCCTCGTCGTGCCGAGCAACGCCTACATCCTGCTTCCGCTGCTCTGCGCCGCGACCGCGTGGTTCGCCTACCGCCGCGAATGGTGGCGCGCCGCAACGATGTTCGTGGTTCCGGAAGTGGCCGTCGCGATCAACACCTGGGTGCTGAAACCGCTGTGGGACCGCCCGCTGCACGACTATCTGGCCTACCCGAGCGGGCACACCGTGCACCTGGTCGCGATCGCGGCCACGTTCGTCCTGCTGACGGATTCGACCGGAGCCCGGCGCACGGTCGCGGTGGTGGCCGTCGTCGCGCTCGGCGGTGTGGCGGTGGGCATGATCGGGCTCGACTACCACCTCGCCACGGATGTGCTCGGCGGTGCGGCCGCGGCCGTCGCGATGGTGCTCGCCCTGTGCGCGATCACCGATTCGCTCACGGGCGCGGTCTCCCGTGACGCGCTCGGCGCGGACCGCACCGCCCCCGATCAGCTCCGCTCGTAGACGCTGGCGTCGTCGAGCAGCGCGGCGCGCAACATGCTCTCCGGCACGCCCATCCCCTCGACGAGGGTCAGCGCGTGCGGGCGCAGCCGGTCCACCAGCTCGTTCACGCCGCGGCGGACCGCCTTGGCTCGCTCCACCGACATGAACCGGTGCATGATGAACCAGGCCGAGTTCTCCTCGAGCATGGTGTAGACGAACAGATCGCACACGAGGTCGGCGAGCGCCTTGGCCTCCGGATCCTCGATGTCGCCGATGCCTTCGATGAAGGCTTCCAGCACCAGCCGGTCGATGTGCGCGGAGCCCGCGGCCAGGATGTGGTCCTGGGCGTTGTTGAACGCCTCGAAGGGACCGGTCTCCTCGGCCCGCGCGCGCAGCCGGTGCGCGGCGGTGCGCACCAGGTAGTCCTCACGGTCGGCGAACAGCTGCAACTGCACCGCGCGCCGTGACAGATCGCCCTCGTCCACGCCGTCGTCGCCGCGGTCGCGCAGCGTCTGGATGAGCTGACGCACGCCGGAACGCTTACGCACCACGTCGCCCGCCATGGTGGCCGCGAAGCGCACCCAGCCGAGCGCGTCCAGATCGCGGATCTCGTCGGCGTACGCGGTCAGCAGTTCCTTGGCGACCAACTGCGTGAGGACTACGTTGTCACCTTCGAACGTGGTGAACACATCGGTGTCGCCCTTGAGCGTCACCAGGCGGTTCTCGGTGAGATACCCCGCGCCGCCGCAGGCTTCGCGGCACTCTTGGATGGCGCGGGTGGCGTGCCTGGTCTGGGCGACCTTCAGGCCCGCCGCGCGCTTCTCCAGCGCGCGCTGCGCGTTCGGCTCCAGATCCTGGCCGGTCTGCACCAGGTGCATGCGGCGCACCAGGTCGTTCTGCGCGAAGGCGTAGGCATAGGACTTCGCCAGCAGCGGCAGCAGCCTGCGCTGATGACTGCGGTAGTCCAGCAGCACCGTCTCCTCGCCGGTGTCCGGGTCGGAGAACTGCCTGCGCTTCAGCGCGTAGCGCAGCGCGATGCTCAGCGCGACCCGCGCGCCCGCCGCCGCGGCGCCGCCCACGCTGACCCGCCCGCGCACCAGCGTGCCGAGGGTGGTGAAGAAGCGGCGGCTCGGGTTCTCGATCTCCGAGCTGTAGGTGCCGTCGGGCGCGACGTCGGCGTAGCGGTTGAGCAGGTTCTCGCGCGGGACGCGGACGTGGTCGAAGACGATGCGGCCGTTGTCGACACCGAGCAGGCCGCCTTTGAGTCCGTCGTCGGAGGTGGTCACGCCGGGCAGATCGGCGCCCTGCTCGTCGCGGATCGGCACCAGCAGGCAGTGCACGCCCTGGTTCTCGCCCTTGGTGATGAGCTGGGCGAAGACCGCGGCCATCCGGGCGTGCTCGGCGGCGCCGCCGATGTAGTCCTTGCGCGCCGAGGGCGTCGGACTGTGCACCACGAATTCCTCGGTGTCGGGATCGTAGGTGGCGGTGGTCTCGATGTTGGCGACGTCGCTGCCGTGCCCGGATTCGGTCATCGCGAAGCAACCGAGCAGGTCCAGCGAGATCAGCCTGCGGATGTAGTCGCGGTGGCGTTCGGTGCCGAGATTCTCCACCGCGCCGCCGAACAGGCCCCACTGCACGCCCGCCTTCACCCACAGCGAGAGGTCCGCGTAGGCGAGCATCTCCAACCCGGTGACGGCCGCGCCCGGCTCGCTGGTTCCGCCGTTCTCCCTGCGGAATCCGCGCTCGGCGTAGCCCAGGGTCGCGATCACGCGCATCTGGTCGAGCACGCGGGCTCGCGCCGCCTTGTAGTCGAGATAGGGATCGCCGGTGAATTCCTGTCCGGCCAGTTGGGTTCGGGCCTCCTCGCGGACGGACCCCCACGGTCCGTCGAGTGCCGCACGAAGGTGTTCTGCCGTCGTAGAGCTGCTGCCGGTTGCCATGACTTCGACCATAGTCGCCACGTACCACCCGGTCTCGAGCCAAAACTCTTGCCCTCGATTGAACAGCCGTTTAATATACTGAACATGTGTTCAAGCAACAGCCCGTATCGCAAGGATCCGCCGCAGATCTGAGCACGGCGGCCCGGATCAGAGACGCCGCGATCGAAGTCTTCGGTGAGCAGGGATTCCAGGTCGGAGTCCGCGCCATCGCCGCCGCGGCAGGTGTCTCCCCCGGCCTGGTCAACCACCACTTCGGTTCCAAGAACGGCCTGCGCGCCGCTTGCGACGACCGAGTGTTGCAACTGATCCGGGACGAGAAGGTCAAGGCCATCACGGCGCCGAACGCCGCGTCCGGCACGCTCGCCGCACTGGCCGAGATCGAAATGTACGGTCCGCTCGTCGCCTACATGGTGCGCAGCCTGCAAGCGGGTGGGCCGATGGCCGAGTCCCTGTTCGAGCACATGGTCGCCGACGCCGAGGGCTACATGCAGCAGGGGGTCGACGCGGGAACCATCAAGCCGAGTCGCGACCACAAGGCCCGCGCCCGCTACCTGATGACGCTCAATGTCGGCGCCGTCCTGCTGTGGGTCCAGTTGCACCACCGCGAGGGCGAGAAGATCGACTTCCGCAAGGCGATCCGCGCCATCACCGAAGAACTCACCCCACCGGCCCTCGAGTTCTACACCCAGGGCCTGCTCACCGACACCACCCTGATGGACACTGTCATGAAGGAGCACAGATGACCGAGGTCATCGAAATCGAAGATCTGCGAAAGACCTTCGGACACGTCACCGCCCTGGACGGGCTCGACCTCGCGGTCCGCGAAGGCGAGATCCACGGCTTCCTCGGCCCCAACGGCGCGGGCAAGTCGACCACCATCCGGGTCCTGCTCGGCATCTTGCGCGCCACTTCCGGTCGCGTCCGGCTGTTCGGCCGCGACCCGTGGACCGACGCGGTCGGCCTGCACCGCGAATTGGCTTATGTGCCAGGCGATGTCACGCTGTGGCCGTCGCTGTCCGGCGGCGAGACCATCGACCTGCTCGCCAGGATGCGCGGCGGCATCAACGCCGAACGCCGCGCCGAGCTGATCGAACGCTTCGATCTGGACCCCCGCAAGAAGGCACGCACCTACTCCAAGGGCAACCGCCAGAAGGTCGCGCTGATCTCGGCGCTCGCCTCCGACGTGCGGCTGCTGCTACTCGACGAGCCGACCTCCGGCCTGGATCCGTTGATGGAACAGGTTTTTCGCGAGTGCGTGCACGAGGCGCAGCAGCGCGGTGCGACGGTGCTGTTGTCGAGCCACATCCTGTCCGAGGTCGAGGCGCTCTGCGACCGGGTGACCATCATCCGGGCGGGCCGGACGGTCGAGAGCGGGTCGCTGTCCGACCTGCGACACCTCTCACGCACCGCCATCACCGCCGAATTGCTCGGCGACCCAGGCGATCTCAGCCGTATCTCGGGCGTCGAGGATATCGAGCGCGACGGATCCACGCTGCGCTGCCAGGTGGACAGCGAGCACCTCGGCGAGCTCATCCGGGTGCTCGGCGACACGGGCGTGCGCAGTCTCACCAGTGCTCCGCCCACGCTCGAGGAGCTGTTCATGCGGCATTACCACGTCGACGGCAAGGACAAGGACGCCGCGGCGAAGCTCGGGGAGCAGGTGCGGGCATGACCACCGCCGCCCACCGGGCCCCTGCCACAACGCTTTTCGGCGAGTCCGCCGATTTCGCGGGCACCGGGCAGCTGTTGCGCCTGTATCTGCGCCGCGACCGGATCGTGCTGCCGCTGTGGTCGCTGCTGATCGGACTGATGCCCGCCTTCCAGGTGGTCAGCATCAAGGATCTGTACACCACCCAGACCCAGCTCGACGATTTCGCGCGAACCACCGCGGACAGTCCGGCGCTGGTCGCGATGTACGGGCCGGTGTTCAGCACCGAGCTCGGTTCCATCGGTACCTGGAAGGCCGGCGCGATGTACACGATGATCGCGATCGCGACCATCCTGACCGTCATCCGGCACACCAGGGTCGAAGAGGAGACCGGCCGCGCGGAGCTGGTCGGCGCCACCAGCATCGGCCGCTTCGCCGGGCTGACCGCGGCGCTCGTCATGACCTTCGGCGGGGCGCTGATCGCCGGAATCGCCTGCGCCGCATCGCTCTACGCGGCCGATCTGCCCGCGGCGGGTTCGCTGGCGTTCGGTGCGGCGCTGGCCGCGTCCGGCATCGCGTGGGCCGCGATCGCGGCGGTCGCCGCCCAGGTCAGCGCCGGTGCGCGGGTCGCGCGCGGCGTAGCGTTCGCGGCGCTCGGCGCGGCGTTCGCGCTGCGAGCGGTCGGCGACGCGGGCAACGGCGTGCTGTCCTGGTTCTCCCCGATCGGCTGGTCGCTGCAGATCCGACCGTACGCCGACGAGCGGTGGTGGGTACTGCTGCCGCTGGCCACGGTCGCCGTGCTGGCGACGGGCGCCGCCTACGCCTTGCTCGCCTCGCGCGACACCGGCTCGGGGCTGCTCGCCGAGCGTCCGGGTCCGGCGGCCGCCGCGCCGGGATTCGCCGGGCCGGTCGCGCTGGCCTGGCGGCTGCAGCGCGGCACGCTGCTCGCCTGGACCATCGGTTTCGGCCTGTACGGGCTGTTGATCGGCGGCGCGGTGAACAGCGTCAGCGACATGCTCGACGACAGCGGCACCATCACCGATCTGGTCACGCGCATGGGCGGTTCGGAGAGCCTGGAGGAGTCGTTCATCGCCTACGCGATCACCATGCTGGCCGCGGCGGCAGGCGCCTATTCGATCTCGGCGGCGCTGCGCCTGCACGACGAGGAGTCCAGCCAGCGGGCCGAGGCCACGCTGGCTGCCGCGGTGGGCCGGACCCGCTACGCGTTGAGCCACATCGGTTTCGCGCTGGCCGGACCCGCGATCGCCCTGCTGACCGCCGGGCTCGCGATCGGCGTCGTCTACGGTCTCAGCACGGGCGAACTCGGCGAGAAGCTGCCGGAATCGCTGGCCGCCGCGGCGGTTCAGGTGCCCGCGGTGTGGGTCGTCACCGGCATCACCGTCGCGATCTTCGGGCTCGCGCCGCGCTACACGCCGGTCGCCTGGGGCGTGCTCAGCGGGATGATCGTGATCTTCTTCGTCGGCTCGCTGGACGGTTTGCCGCAGTGGACAGTCGACCTGGTGCCGTTCGTGCATCCGCCGAAGCTGCCCGGTGCGCCGTTCGAGGCGACGCCGATCCTGTGGCTGCTCGGCATCGCCGCGGCCCTGCTCGCCGTCGGCATGGCGGCCTACCGCCGCCGCGACTTGCGCTGAACTGCTACCGAATCCGCGCCGCCGCTGCGCCACAGCGGCGGCGCGCGGCATCGCCAGCGCCGTTCGCATTCCGCCCGACGCGCACCTCCGCCTCCGCTTCGGCCAGGCGCAGACAGCCCGATTCCGGCAGCATTCCTCGAGGCGTACCTTCGCCTTCGCTCCGGCTGTGCGCGGGCTGTCGGCGGACTACTTCGGCAGCGTCCCTTTGGACAGCTTGCCCGCCAGCCGCTCCAGGTAGGCGCGGACCTCTTCCGCGCCGCGGTCCGGCAGACCGAAAACCGCTTCGGTGACACCGAGTTCGGCCCACCGTGCCAACTGCGCCGCGTCGTGCCGCCCGGCCAGCGCGATGATCTCCGGGGTCTCGGTGCGCCCGTGTTCACGCCAGATCCGGTGCAGCAGTTCGATCTTCTCGCCGAGACCCTCTTCGGTGGGCGTGGTGATCCATCCGTCGGCGTTCTTGGCCAGCCAGGCGAACGACTTCTCCCCGCCCGCCGCGCCGAGCAGCACGGGGATGCGCTTCTGTGCCGGCTTCGGCCACGACCAGCTCGGTCCGAAGTTCACGAACTCGCCGGAGAAGCTGGCCTCTTCCTCGCTCCAGATCGCGCGCATCGCGTCCAGGTGCTCGCGCAGCACCGTGCGCCGCTTGTTCGCGGGCACCCCGTGGTGGGCGAGTTCGTCGGTGTTCCAACCGAATCCGACGCCGAGGCTGACCCGGCCGCCGGACAGGTGATCCAGCGAGGCGATGGCCTTGGCCAGGGTGATCGGGTGGTGTTCGGCGGGCAGCGCGACCGCGGTCGAGAGGGTGATGCGCTCGGTCACCGCCGCGGCGGTGCCCAGGGCGACCCAGGGGTCCAGGGTGCGCAGGTAGCGGTCGTCGGGCAGGCTCGCGTCGCCGGTGCGTGGGTGCGCGGCGGCGCGCACCACCGGGATATGGGTGTGCTCGGGCACATAGAACGAGTCGAAGCCGGCCCGCTCGGCCGCCGCCGCGGCGTCGGCGGGGGTAATGCCCCGGTCACTGGTGAACAACACGATCCCGTACCGCACCGCACGTACTCCCATCGCCAGAAATTAGAACAAGTTCTACCATCTTTCGGCGCGCCGCACCACGGATTCGGGAGGCGGACACACCTGCTGACAGGCGCGGATGCCGGACCGGCGAGCTACGACTACGTTCGCGTGCATGAGTCTTGACGCGCTGTCGGGAGGAGACGACACCAATCGGCGAGCCGATCACCTCGGCTGGCGCAACCGGCTGTGGCCGCGTCGCGGACCGCATCTGCCGGGCGTCAGCCAGGCCGTCGGGCTGCTGGTGGCCGACCGGCAGGCCACCGCCGACACCATCGTCGCCGCGCCGACTCCCCTGCAGCCGATCGACCTCACCGACGACGCGCGGGTCGCCGAGGTGCTCGATCTCGCCGTCCGGGTCGGCGAGGTCGTGCTCGCCTCGGGCACCGGCGTCATGGACACCACCAGCCAGGTGCGTTTCATCGCGGCCACCTACGGCTTGGCCCGCTGCGATGTCGACGTCACCTACGACGCCATCCGCATCTGGGCCGATCGCGGGCCGCTGCTGCCGCCCGCCAGCACGATGCGCATCGTGCAATACCGCGCGCTCGACTTCACCAGGCTCGCCGCGGTGGACCGCCTCACCCGACGCATCCGCACCCAGGTGGTGGCGCCCGAGGACGCGCGCGCCGCGCTCGACGACATCACCTCCGCGCCGCACCCGTACCACCGCTGGACCGCGACGTTCGGCTGGTCGCTGCTTGCCGCCGCCATCGCCGCGCTGCTCGGCGCGGGTGTCGTCGTCGCCGCGCTCAGCTTCGCGACCACCGCGGCGATCGACCGCACGAACCGGGTGCTCAACCGCTACGGGCTGCCCTTCTTCTTCCAGCACATGGCGGGCGGACTCATCGCGGCGACCCCCGCCATAGTGCTCTCCACCCTCGCCGAGCCGCTGGACATCCGGGTCGATCCCACCCTGATCATCGCTGCGGGCATCACGGTGCTGCTCAGTGGTCTGCAACTGGTCGGCTCGGTCCAGGACGCGATCACCGGCGCGCCGATCACCGCGACGGCCCGCCTGCTCGAAGTGGTGATGATGACCGGCGGCATCGTCGCGGGCATCGCGCTCGCCCTGCGGCTGGGCCAAGTGGCCGGCGCCACCGTGCCGTCGATCGAGATGACCTCCGGTCGCGACATCACGAATCTGCCGGTCAAGATCGCGGCGGGCGCGGTCGCGGCGCTGGCCTTCGCGCTAGCCTGCTACGCCGAGAGACGCGCGCTTGCCGCGGCCGCGTTCGGCGGCGCGGCGGGCGCGATCAGCTATCTGCTCGTGCAGTACGCCGGGTTCGGTCCGGTGATCTCCTCCGGGGTGGCCGCCACCCTGATCGGTTTGGCCGGTGGTCTGATGGCCCGTCGCGCGTTGACTCCCCCGCTCGTCGTCGCGGTCGCGGGCATCACGCCGCTGCTGCCCGGTCTCAGCGTGTATCGCGGGCTCTACGCGATGCTCAACGACGAACCGCTGCTCGGCTTCGATCAGTTGCTCTCCGCCTTCGGTATCGGCTGCGCGCTGGCCGCGGGTGTGACGCTGGGCGAATGGTGCGACCGCACGCTGCGCCGTCCGCCGATCCTCAGCCGCTTCGGTTCGCTGCGCCGGCCGATCGTCCGGCGCAGACGGCGGTCGCATCCCGCACACTGATACCGTGCCGCCGCTCCGGTGCGGCGGCGTCGCCGAACCGGGTATGGTTCGGTGCGGTTGGTTAGGGTAGCCAAACAACGGCTGCGTATGACGGTGAGGTGGTTCGAATGTCGGAGGCAGTACCTTTCTCGGCACGTATCCGATCGGCCACGGAGCGTCAGCACGCCGAAGCGGAGAACTCCTCGTTCATCAGCGACATGCTCGGCGGCGCGCTCGGCATCGACTCCTACCACCGCTACACCGGCCAGCTGTGGTTCATCTACCGCGCGCTCGAGGCGCGCTGGCCCGAACTGGCTGGCGACACGGTCGCGGGCCCGTTCATCAAGCCGGAGCTGGCCAGGACCGCCGAGCTCGAACGCGACCTCGCCGCCCTGCTCGGCCCGGACTGGCGCACCGAACTCAGGGCGCTGCCCGCCACCGCCGCCTACGCCGAGCGCATCGAGGAATGCGCGCGCGACTGGCCCGCGGGCTATGTCGCGCACCACTACACGCGCTACCTCGGCGATCTGTCCGGCGGTCAGGTGATCCGCGGCACCGCCGAAAAGCTGTGGGATCTGCCGCGCCGCGGCGACGGCGTGCGCTTCTACGTCTTCGACGACATCGCGAATCCGGCCGCCTTCAAGCGCGAATACCGGGCCCTGCTCGACGACCTGTCGGTGGACGAGCTAGAGCGCCGCCGGGTGCTCGAGGAATGCCAGCGCGCCTTCGACTTCAACTCCGCGATCTTCGCCGAACTCGCCGCCGAGTTCCCGGCGCGCCGACCGTCCTGACGTAGGGCCTACTAGTAGGCGCCCTCCCCGCGCGCGACCGCGCCGATGGTCTTGGCGATCAGCAGCAGATCGAGCACCATCGACCAGTTCTCCACGTACGAGAGATCGAGCCGCACCGAGTCTTCCAGCGACAGGTCGGACCGTCCGCTGACCTGCCACAGACCGGTGACGCCCGGTTTGACCAGCAGTCTGCGTCGCATCTCGCCGTCGTAGGTGTCCACCTCGCGCTGCACCTGCGGCCGCGGACCGACGACGCTCATCTCGCCGCGCAACACGTTGAGGAACTGCGGCAGCTCGTCGAGACTGAACTTCCTTATCACCCGGCCGACCGGCGTCACCCGCGGGTCGTCCTTCATCTTGAAGAACACCGGATTGCCGCCGTTGGCCTCGATCAGGTCGGTCGCGGTGCGCTCGGCGTCCTGGTACATGCTGCGGAACTTGATCATCCGAAACGGTTTGCCGCCGAGCCCGATTCGCTCCGACAGGTAGAACACCGGCCCGGGGCTGGTCAGTTTCACCGCGAGCGCGATGGCGAGCAGCACCGGCGCGATCGCCAGCAGCACGGCGCTGGCGAAACACGCGTCGAACACCGCCTTTCCGGTCGACTTGGCCCGGTCGTACTGCGGTTTGGCGATGTGCAACATCGGCATTCCGGCGACCAGCCGGTTGGTCAACCTGGTCCCAGCGATGTCCACCACGCCGGGCGCGACGATCAACTCGACCCCGAGCGGATCGAGTTCCCATGCCATTCGGCGCAATTCGACAGGCCCGAGGTAGTCGGTCGCGGTGACCGCGACCGTGTCCGCGCCGCTGCGCCGCACCGCCTCCAGCACCGAACGATCGTCGCCGACCACGGAGAAAGTGCGCCCGGACGTCCGCAACCCGTAGCGGCCGGTCGCGGCTACGCCGTCCGGAACGCACACGCCCACCACGCGATAACCCGAATCCGGATCACGGGAGAACGCGGTCGCCATCGCCTGCGCGACCTCCGGCGCGCCGACCACGAGCACCGAGGTGAGGTACTCCGCGCGAGCGCGGCGGCGGTGGCGGGTGTGCAGCCGCCAGCCGAGCCTGCTGAACATCAGGCCGAGCAGACCGAGCGGCAGCGCGATCGCCAGATAGCCACGGGCGAACTCGATTCGGACGATCAGCGAGACGATCGCGAGCGCACCGAACAGCCGCAGCGTCGCCGAGACCAACCGGCGGTATTCCTCGGTTCCGGAGCCGACCACCTGCGGCGATCGGGTGTTGCCGACCGCGAGCAGCAGCGCCCAAGTCAGCGCGAGTGCCACCGAGACGACCGTGTAGCCGATCTCGTAGGGCAATCGCCAGGCGAGCGGCGGCGCGACCGGCCCGCCGAACCGTATCACCTGCGCCAGCCCGACCGCCGCACCGATGACGAGCAGATCCGTTGTGGCCAAGTGTTTTACATAGTCGGCTTGCCAACGTTCCCGCACCGAACGCGGTGCGGTGTGGGACGAGACGGACATATCGAGTTCGTCATCGCCGGTGAGCTCGTAGCTCATGGAACAGACCTCCCCCTGGGAGAATTCGTCGCCCCCGATCCCCGTCGATCGGTCCCCGCGGCACACGCATCGGCCGCCCCGGGGTGTTCGGTCATTCGACGGCCAACAGCAGATTGTTACAGAACACAAAACGTTTCACATATCGAATGACAAGGGCCGCAATGGATTCCAGAAAGTAGCGGGAAACCGATGGTTTGTTTTCCGCCTGCAGCACCGCGCGCGACGCGGTGCGATATCACGCCAGGTCTACGCCGATGAATTACTTTCGATTCGAAACGATCGATGCGGCACCTCGGCTGGATTCCCGGATAGCGAGTCGGATGCCGATGCGCGACACGCCGCGGAAGATGGCCGTAATCCGCTATCTCACAACCGATTTCATCAGCGGCAACCAGGCGGTTCGTTGTAACGTTCCACTGGATCGCGTCCTCGACGACGTGCCGGCCATCCGCCGGGCGATCCGTTCTCTCGGCAGAAGGTGGGGCCTGCATGCGTTGTCGTCTGTGTGATTCCGCGCGCCTTTCGAGCGTGCTCGACCTCGGCGCGACGCCGCCGTGCGAGAAATTCCTCGCGGCAGCCGAACTCGATCTCGCCGAGCCCACCTATCCGCTGCATCTGCGGCTCTGCGACGACTGTCTGCTATTGCAGATCCCCGCTTTGATCACACCCGAAGAGACGTTCACCGAATACGCCTATTTCGCGTCGTATTCCGAAAGCTGGGTCCGGCACGCTGAAAGATTCGTTTCCGATGCCGTCGAAAAGCTCGGGCTCGGAACGGAGTCCTTCGTCGTGGAGGCCGCGAGCAACGACGGCTATCTGTTGCGGCACATGGTCGGCGCGGGCATCCGCTGCCTCGGCATCGAGCCGTCGGTGAACGTCGGCGCGGCCGCCCGCGCGCTCGGCGTGCCCACGGAAACCGCCTTCCTGGACGAGGATTCGGCGGCGAAGGTGCGCGCCACCCATGGCCCCGCGGACCTCGTGGTCGCCAACAACGTCTACGCGCACGTGCCCGACCTGCGCGGCTTCACCCGGTCGTTGCGCGAGCTGATGGCCGACGACGGCTGGTTGTCGATCGAGGTGCACCACGCGGCGAATCTGTTGCGGCTCGGGCAGTTCGACACCATCTACCACGAGCACTTCCAGTACTACACGGTGCTGTCGGCGCAACGCGCTCTCGCCACCGCCGGACTCGTCGTGGTCGACGTGGAACTGCTTGCCACACACGGCGGTTCGATTCGCCTGTGGGCCCGTCCCGAAGCGGCGGCGGGCGCGCCGAGCGAGCGGGTCGCGGAGGTGCTGCGCGACGAGGCCGCGGCCGGTCTGCACCACCCGGACGGCTACCGGGATCTCGCGCCGCGCGCCGCGCGGGTGCGCCAGGAACTGCTGCGCTACCTGCTCGACCGGCGTGCCGAAGGCAAGCGGGTAGTGGGTTACGGCGCGCCGGGCAAGGGCAACACCCTGCTCAACTACTGCGGCATCCGTCCCGACCTGCTCGAGTACACCGTCGACCGAAACCCCTACAAGCACGGCCGTTTCACGCCGGGTACCCGCATCCCGATCCACCCGCCCGAGCGCATCGACGCCGACCGTCCCGACGTGGTGCTCGTGCTGCCGTGGAATTTGGAGACCGAGCTGACCGCGCAACTGCGCCACATCGCCGACTGGGGCGGCGAGCTGGTCTACCCGCTGCCGACCCTGCATCGCGCCGATCTCACCGGCGCGCCACGAGACGACGACGCGGACCCGTCCACCGCCGCGGGGTCCGCGCCCACCGACAACGACGAACACTTCACGGGGAGGCAGGCGCGATGAAAGTTGTGCTGTTCTGCGGCGGCTACGGGATGCGGATGCGTGACGGCTCCGACGACATGATCCCCAAGCCGATGCAGTTGGTCGGTCCGCGACCGCTGCTGTGGCACGTGATGCGCTACTACGCGCACTTCGGCCACAAGGAGTTCATCTTGTGCCTCGGCTACGGCGCAGAGCACATCAAGAACTTCTTCCTCACCTACGAGGAGTCGGTGTCCAACGACTTCGTCATCCGGGACGGCCGGGTGGAGTTGCTGCGCAGCGACATCAGCGACTGGTCCATCACCTTCGTCGACACCGGTGTGGAATCGGCCATCGGTGAGCGGCTGCGGCGGGTGCGGCAGTACCTCGGCACGGACGAGACCTTCCTGGCGAACTACGCCGATGTGCTCACCGACGCGCCGCTGGACGAGATGATCGCCAGGTTCACCGCGTCCGGCGCGGCCGCGTCGATGATGGTGGTGCCGCCGCAATCGTCGTTCCACTGCGTCGATCTCACGCCGACCGGCGAGGTCAAGGACATCATGCCGGTCGCCGCGATGCCGATCTGGGAGAACGGCGGGTACTTCGTGCTCACCCAGGAGGTGTTCGACCTGCTGCCGCCCGGCGGCGACCTGGTGGCCGACGCGTGCGGCACGCTCGCCGGGCAGGGCAGGCTGTTCGGCTACCAGCACCTCGGGTTCTGGAAGCCCGCCGACACGTTCAAGGAACGCGCCGAACTCGACGCGGGCTACCGCTCGGGCGTGCGGCCGTGGATGGTCTGGGAGCCCGCGTGATTCCGCTGATCGCCGCGCCGATCGCGGAGATCGCGGTGCTCGGGGCGCACTGCGACGACATCGCGATCGGGATGGGCGCCACGTTGCTCACGCTGTCGCGCCGCCGCGCTGGGCTGCGCGTGCGCGCGCTGGTGCTGTCCGGCGGCGGTACGGAACGCGAGGAGGAGGAACGGGCCGCGCTCGCGGATTTCTGTCCCGGCGCGGCCCTCTCGCTGACCGTCCTCGACGTCCCCGACGGCCGCGCGCCCGCGCACTGGGACCGAATCAAGAACGCGCTGGCCGCCTTTCGGGTGGGCTGCGCCGCGGATGTGGTGTTCGCGCCGCAGCGCGGCGACGCCCACCAGGATCATCGTCTGCTCGCTGAGCTGACGCCCACCGAGTTCCGCGATCACCTGGTGCTCGGCTACGAGATCCTCAAGTGGGAGACCGACACGCCGCGCCCCACCGTCTTCCAGCCGGTTCCCGCCGAGCTCGCCGAGGAGAAGGCGCGGCTGTTGCACAAGTACTACCCCTCCCAGACCGGGCGCGACTGGTTCGACGAGGCCGCGTTCACCGGTCTGTCCCGGTTGCGCGGCGTGCAGAGCCGCACCCGGCACGCGGAGGCATTCGTTCTGGACAAGGCCGTCGTCGAACTGGGAGGCAGCTGAACATGCGGGTACTGGTCACCGGACACCAGGGCTACCTCGGCACCGTCATGGTGCCGCTGCTGCGGGCACAGGGCCACGACGTGGTCGGTCTGGATTCTGGGCTCTTCGCCGACTGCGTGCTCGGCGCGCTGCCCGGTGATCCGCCGGGCCTCTCGGTCGACCTGCGCGACGTGACGGTCGAGCAGCTGGCCGGATTCGAGGCGGTCGTCCATCTCGCGGCGCTGTCCAACGATCCGCTCGGCGCGCTCGCGCCCGAGATCACCTACGACATCAACCATCACGCGTCGGTGCGACTGGCCCGTTTGGCGAAAGACGCGGGCGTGCGGCGATTTCTGTACGCCTCGACCTGCTCGGTGTACGGCGCTGCTGGCGCGGAGCTGGTCACCGAGGACGCGCCGCTGCGTCCGATCACCCCGTACGCGGAGAGCAAGGTCCGCGTCGAGGACGATGTCGCGGCCTTGGCCGATTCCGGCTTCTCCCCCGTATTCCTGCGCAACGCCACGGCTTTCGGCTTCTCGCCGCGACTGCGCGCCGACATCGTGCTGAACAATCTGGTCGGCTACGCCGCGCTCACCGGCGAGGTGAAGGTGCTCTCCGACGGCACGCCGTGGCGTCCGCTGGTGCACGCGCGCGATATCGCCGCCGCCTTCGCGACCTGCCTGACCGCGCCGGTCGACGCGATCCACAGCCGCGCGTTCAACATCGGCACCGAGCAGAACAATCTGACGGTCGCCGAGATCGCGGCGGCCGTGGTCACCGCCGTGCCCGGCTCCCGATTGGTCGTCACCGGCGAGAGCGGCGCGGACCCGCGCTCCTATCGCGTCGACTTCTCCGCCGCGCGCCGGGCGATCGGCTTCCGCGCCGAGTGGACCGTGCCCGCGGGCGCGACCGAGCTGTACCAGGAGTACACCGCGAGGGGGCTGACCAGTGGTGATTTCCTCCAGCGCTTCACCAGGCTGCCGCACCTGCGGAAGCTGTGCGACTCGGGTGTGCTCGACGCCTCGATGCGCCGGGTCGGCGTCCCGGCCGCGCACCCATGACGGGGTACGCGGCGGATCAGTTCGACGCGGGGCGTCGCCAGACGGTGCGCAGCAGCTGTTCCCAGCTGCCCGCGCCCGCGTCGCGCGCCGAGACCTCGGTCACCGCGAGGGGCCAGGCGATGCCGAGATCGGGATCGTCGTAGGCGACGCCGATGTCCGCGGCCGGGTCGTGCGGCCGGTCGATCCGGTAGCAGACATCGGCCGTCGCGGTGAGCGCCTGGAAGCCGTGCAGGAAGCCGGGCGGCACGTACAGGTGCCGGAAGTCGTTGTCGTCCAGCCGGAAAGCCTGCTGCCGACCGAAAGTGGGCGAGCTGGGCCGGATGTCGACGAGCACGTCGTGTACCGCGCCGTGCGCGCAGCGCACCAACTTGGCCTCTCCGCTCCCGGAGCGGCCATGCATGCCGCGGATCACACCGCGCGCGGAACGGGATTGGGAGTCCTGGACGAACGCGGCCGCGGCGCCCGGCGTGCCGAGTCGCTCGTCGAACAGCTCGGCGTCGAAGGTCCGGGTGAAAAAGCCCCGAGCGTCGTGGTACGGCCGCGGTATGAGCAGCAGGACGTCGGCGAGCTCGGTCTGCTCGATACGCACGGGGTCATCGTGCCATGAGGGAAGGGGATCCGGCATGAGTTCCGAGCCGGGGAACGTCTGCCGCGGCTGCGGGGCCGCTGACCTGCGCGCGATTCTGGATCTCGGGAAAGTCCCTGCGGCTGACCATTTTCCGTTGATCGACACCCCGATCGAGCCCGGTGAGGCCGGACACCCGCTGCGGATGGACCACTGCGCCGCGTGCGGACTGGCCCAGCTCGCCGAGGACGACACCGTCACCGCGGAACCGCGCGGCGTGGAACCGCGTGCCCTGCGCGAGCAGGCGGCCGCGGCGGTGGCCGAGGTGGCGGGAACGGGATTGCTGATCGGACGCACGGTCCGCGAGTTCGGCAGCCCGCACGGCGGCACCTGGCTGCCGCTGCTGGCCGCGCGCGGCTTCACCGAGACCGCGGGGCCTGCCGACGTGGTGCTGGATTGCTTCGGGATCATGCACGAGCCAGACCAGCGGGCCGCCTTCCGTCGGCGCGCCGCGGCGACCACACCGCACGGCGCGCTGCTCGTCCAATACCACTCGCTGGCCGCCATAGTGGCTGGCGGGCAGTGGAACGCGTTGCGCCACGGGCATTTCGCCTACTACTCGCTGGCCGCGCTCCAGGGTCTGCTGGGCGACGTCGGTATGAGCGTCACGCACGCATGGCCTTTCGACCTCTATGGCGGCACCATCCTGGTGCGCGCGGTGCACGGCGCCGCCCCGAGCGACGATTCCGTCGGACTGGCGCTGGACAGCGAAGCGCCGCACATAGCTCCGCACGGACTGCCCGCGCTACAGCGCGCCGCCGACCTGCACGCGCGCACGCTGCGCAGTTGGCTCGACGAACAGGCGCAGCGCGGCCTGCGGGTCTTCGGTTACGGGGCCGCGTCGCGCGCGGTCGCCCTGTTCAGCCTTGCCGGGGCGCACCGGGGTCTGCTCGCCGGGGTCGCCGACGCCTCCCCCGCCAAGCACGGACGACGGATGCCGGGCACCGACATCCCGATCGTCGCGCCGCGTGAACTCGTCTCGGCGCGACCGGATCTCGTGCTGCTCACCCTGCCCGATCTGCTTGCCGAGGTGCGCGCGGCCTATCCGGAACTCGACGGGCGCTGGGTCGTCGACACGCCCGCCGGACCGCGGGAAGGAGGTCGAGAGGCAGCGATGGCGCACCGCGCCGCAACGTGATTCGGCGGCGCCGGATCGCGTTCTTCGGTACGACTTGTTTTCAGACAGAGGGGATTCTGATGAGTGACAGCAACCAGCTAGGCCATCGAGGCGTGCGCGCCCTCGCGCTCGCCGCCGTTGTGGCGGCCGGGCTGGTCTTCGGGAACGGCTCCGCCGCGGCGGTGGTCGACAGCAGCAATACCATCGTGGACCGCGAGAACCGCGCGGTGGAGGCCATCGCGGCCGACACCCGCATCGATTTCGTGCCTCCGCTGGACGGCAATCCGCTGACCAGGGAGTGGTTCCACCATGGGGAGGCGGCCTTCAAGATCTCCGGCCCGCAGGCCGAGGACTGGAAGGGCCGGATCACCATCGGCTACCAGGTCGGGTTTCCCGCCACGCTGAACGGCAAGATCCGGTTCGAGTATTCGACGCCGGGCCTCGGCGTCGATCTCGGCGGCGGTGACGGGGCGCTGCTCAAGATCGACAGCCTGATTCCGCAGCTGGGCGTGGAGGTGGAGGTCGGCTTCGGGCCGGGCATCCGGACGGTCGAATGCGCCAGCGGCGAAATCTCCGGCACCTCGGGCTTCATCCGGATGTCCGGCTTCCACGGCACCGTCACCGGAGTGCTCGGGCCGACCAACATCCGCCCGTTCGTGATGATCGTCGGCGCGACCGGCGACACGGTGATCACCTACGGAAAGCTCTGGACCCTCTGAGCCCGCCGCGGGCCGCCCGGATCAGACGAGCAGATCCGGGCGGTTGCGTACGGTCGCCAGCGCCCGCACTCGCAACCGGTGCAGTGCCGCCCTGGCCAGCCTGGTGTCCCCGGCCAGCACGTCGCCGCGGTGCACCAGGTCCGGGTAGTCGTGCGCGATGCGGTGGTGGAACCGGTACATGTCGGTCAGCTTGCTCACCGTCGAGGTCTGGCTGCACAGGTTGAACGACGAATTGCGCCAGGCGGCAAGAATTTCCGTCATCCCGAAGAAGACGCCGAACGAGCTGACCCTGGCGAACAGATCCACGTCCATCGGAAACACCAGGTCGCCGCGCAGGCCGCCGACCTTGTCGTAGTGCTCGCGGTAGAACATGGCGGCCGCCGTCGGCCCGAAGTCCGCGGGCCCGCGCCGCACGATGGTGCGCGCCAGCGCGCGCGGGGTCTGCCTGCCGAGCAGGCCGGCCAGGCCGAGCCCGGATTCGAGGACCGCGCCCGCCTCGTCGATCACCTCGAACCGGCTCGACGAGATGGCGATCGAGGCGTCCGCCATCACCGCGAGCTGCGCGGTCAGCGCGCCGGGCCGCAGCACGTCGTCGGCGCAGACCACCTTCACCAGCGTTCCGGCCGAGGCGGTGATGGCCTTGTCCCAGTTCGCGCCGATGGGCAGGACGGTGTCGTTGCGCAGCACCCGCACCCTGCGGTCGTCGAAGGAGCGCGCCACCTCCCCCGTGTCGTCGGTGCTGGCGTTGTCCAGCACCAGCAGCTCGAAGTCCTCGTCCTGCGCGAGAATCGAACGCAGCGTGGCGTCCAGCGTCCGCCCCGAGTTGTACGCCGGAACGCACACCGACAGCGATGTCATGACAGCCCCCTAACCGTCGACCCGGGCGACCGGGCCGTTCTCCACCAGTCGAAACACGCGCTCCAGACCCGCCCGGCTCGCGTCGATCTGCTCGACGGCCTTCTGCTGCAACGGGTCCCGCAGACCAGGGGCGGCTTCCCACAGCTCGTCGACCGCCTGCCGCAGCGCCGATTCCAGGTCGGGGTCGTCCAGGTGCACCACCCGCAGTCCGGCGCCGAACATCCCCGCCAAGCCGTGGAACTTGTCGTCGTAGTATTCCGACGCCGTGATCCCGACCGCCGGAATGCCTTGGGACAGCGCGAAAACCGCGAGGTGGTAGGCGCTGGTCACCAGGACGCGGCAGCGGGCCACCTGCCTCGCCACGTCCCTCGGGGTGCCGCCGCGCCCGACCGGGGCCCTGCGCCGCGCCGCGCCCACCAGCAGCGGCAGGGTCGAGCGGCGGTCCTCGGAGGCGTATTCGGAGATGATCAGCGGCTGAAGTCCCGCGTCCAGCGCCGCGGCGCGTTCCCGGACCACGCGGCCGAGCGTCTCCCGCGCGGCCGCGCCGACCGGCGCGTACTCCGCCACCCGCAGGCACAGGCCGAGGTCGGCGCCGATGCGGGCGTCGCGCAGCCGGTAGGCGAATTCCACCGCGTCGTCGCCGGTGACCAGCGTCTGTTCCGCCGCGACGCCGAGCCGCGCCAGCAGTTCCGGTCCGCGCCGGTTCTCCCGCAGCGCCACGAAATCCACCCCGGGCAGCACCTCGGCGGCCCGCTCGACCAAGCGCGGATCGCGCAGCGGGCCGAGCCCCTGGCCGACCAACGCTGTCGGAATGCCTTGGGCGCGTGCCTGTTCCAGGAGGTTCAGGGTGCGATGCGCCTGGTACTTGTCGACATCGGTCAGATACCCACCGCCGAGGGCGAGCACCAGCGACGCGTCGCGGAGCGCCGCGGGAACCTCCGCAGCGGGGACCTCGGCGGCCGCTGGGTCGGCAACCGAGGTCGTGTCCTCGGTGCGCAACCCGCGAATCCGGTCCTTGGGTCCGTCGGTGGCGGCGCGCCAGCGCAACGCGGCGGGGCCGATCAGTTTCGTTGCCGCCGTGCGGGTTACCGCTCCCGTCCAGCCGTCGGAACCCCAGGTCCAGTCCGGACCGTAGACGGGTTCGGTCTCCGGCAGGAGCGCGCGCAGGACGGCGGGTTGGTGGGTGAGGACCCCGATGCGGGCCAGCGGCCAGCGCGCGCGCAGCCGTTCGACGGTAGTGATCATCATGGCGATGTCACCGCGATTGCGCAGCCAGTACTCGCCGTTCTCCACGAGCACACGAATATCGCGCTCGGCGAGGGCGACTCGCTCGGCCACGGAACTACCGATCCCCACTGTTGTCAGTCCTCCCGCCGGTCCCCCGCGGGTCGGCTCGTGCCGGGCACGAACTCGCTGTGCAATCTACCCGACGCCACCCGTGTCGGCTACCGTTCCCGATGCCCCGCCGAGCGCGCCTCGGTGTCCTACACTGTTGCGCGGGAAGCGAGTTCGGCCGGACGGGCTCGCACGACCGTGGCAGGGAGTAGGGGGCCGGGGTGGTGGCAGGCACGGGTTCGTTGCGTGTGCACATGACGGGTTCCGAATGGTTCGCCGCGGAACCCGGGGGGCTCAACCGGTATTTCACCGAGTTGTTCCACGCGCTCGACCGTCGGCCCGAGGTGTCGGTGTCCGCGGTGGCTTGGGGCGCGCCGGGCAGGGAGGAGCCGCCCGGCGCCAGATCATGGGGCGCCGCCGGCGGTTCCACCGCGAAGCGGGCCCGCGTCGCCTTCCTCGATCGCGCCGCGCTGCGCCGAACCACCGTGCTGGACCGTCATTTCTGCCTCTACGGACCCGCCGCGATCGGCAGGCGCGGCAGCCTTCCGCTGGTGGTGCACTTCCACGGCCCGTGGGCGGCGGAGAGCAGGCTGACCGGGCAGAGCGAACTGGCGGCCAAGGCGAAATACCTGATCGAGCGAGTGCGGTACGCGGGCGCGGACCGACTCGTGGTGTTGTCCAGCCACTTTCGCGACGTGCTCGGCGCGGACTACCGGATTCCAGCGGACCGGATCGCGGTGATCCCGCCCGGCGTCGACCTGTCCCGCTTCCGCGCCGCGCCGCTGCCGGTCGGCACGGAGACGCGCACCGTCCTGTGCGTGCGCAGACTGGAACGCCGCATGGGCATCGACACGCTGCTGCGCTGCTGGCCGGGGGTGGTCGCCGAACATCCCGACGCGCGTTTGGTGATCGTCGGAACCGGCACGGCCGAAAGGGAATTGCGCGCCATGGCCGCGGGCGCGGGTCTCGGCGATTCCATCGTCTTCGCCGGGCACGTCGCCGACGACCGGCTCGCCGACCTGTACGAGCAGGCCGCGCTCACGGTGGTGCCGACCACCGCGCTGGAGGGGTTCGGCCTGATCGCGCTGGAGTCCCTCGCGGCAGGCCGGGCGCCGATCGTCACCGACTGCGGCGGCCTCCCGGATTCGGTTCGCGGCCTCGATCCTTCGCTCATCGTCCCGGCGGGCGAGGCAGAGGCGCTCGGCGCAAGAATCACCGCGGCGCTGCACGGCGCGTTGCCCACACCCGAGCGCTGCCGCGCGCACGCGGAGACCTTCTCGTGGGATGTCACAGCGCAGCGCCACGTGGCGATGTACCGGAATATCACATGACGATCCGCGCCCTGTTCCTCGCGCACACCGCGGCGCCCTCCGGCGCCGAACTGGCCACCTCGCGACTGCTGGGCGCGCTGCGCGCCGAGCGGCTCGCCGAGGTCGCGATGATCTACACAGAGGACGGTCCGATGGTCGAACGGACCCGGGCGCGCGGTGTCGAAACACATGTACTCCATGGCACTTTCGACAGCCGCGCCATGACGATCGGTTCCGGTCCGCTGCGGTTGCTGGCCGGTGCGATCGCGCTGCTGCGCCTGGGCTGGGCACTCGGCGGGCACCCCGCGACCAGGCGGGCCGACGTGCTGGTCGCCGAGAGCACCAAGGCGCTGGTGATGGGCACGGTCGCGGCGCGGCGGGCTCGCATCCCGTTGGTGTGGCAAGTGCACGACCGGATCGCGGCCGACTACTTCGGACGCTTGCCCGCGCTGGTCGTCGGGCTGCTCGGACGGTTCGCGGCACAGGGCTTCCTGGCCAACAGCCGGACCACGCTCGCGACGCTGCGCACCGGCGGCCGCCCGGCCGAAGTCGCCTATCCCGGAGTCGAACTCGGGATCGCGCCGCTGCGCGCGGCGCAACGTGATCCCGCGGAAACGGTGATCGCTGTGCTGGGGCGGGTCGCACCGTGGAAGGGCCAAGACGTGCTGCTGCGCGCGGTCGCCGCGACGAAGGTCCGGCCGCGCCGGGTGCTGCTGATCGGCGGCACGTTTTTCGACGAGGAATCCTTCGGCGCCGAAGTGGACCGGCTGGCCGCGGATCTCGCGCTTCCGGTGACCCGCACCGGCCACGTCGACGACCCGCGACCGTATCTGTGCGACGCCGACATCCTGGTGCACTGCTCGGTGCTGCCGGAGCCGTTCGGTCAGGTCGTCGTGGAAGGGATGCACGCGGGCTGTGCCGTGATCGCCTCGGCGCCGGGCGGCCCGGAAGAGATCGTGACCACCGGCGTCGACGGGCTGCTCGTCCCCGGGGGCGACGAGGCCGCGCTCACCGCCGCGCTGGACTCCCTCATCGGCGCTCCCGCACTGCGCACCCGCTTGGCCGTGGCCGGACGCGAGCGCGCGAAGGCTTTCGACGTCGCCGCGACCGCCCGATCCGTCGCCGCCTTCCTCGGCCGGATCGTTCAGCACCGGGGCGCCGCCCATGTCTGAGGCCCCGCATTCCACGGACCGCGCCGCACCAGGCGGCGCGCACCGCAGGGGCGACGGGGCGCGCGGTTCGTCCGGCGGCGGCGCGCACCGCTCGCACGGGCTGTTGGCGGTGCTGCGGGACATCGGCTACGTCAGCTTCGGCAAGTACGGCCAATACGTCATCACGGTGGTGACCGTGCCGCTCATCGCGCGCGTGCTCGGCGCACACGGGCTCGGGCTGCTGGCGATCGGTATGTCCTCCTATTTCATCGGCTCGCTGCTGGTCGACCTCGGCATCACCTCGTTTCTCGCCGCTCGCGTGCACGACACCGGCGAACACCGCGACGACCGGCACGGCTACATCAACCAGCTGCGCGGCGACTACCTGACCATCCGCGCCATGGGCTTCGCGGTGCTCGGCGCCGCGCTGGCCGCCGGACTCGCGATCGGCGTGCCCGACGAGGTCGACATGATTCTGCTCGGCCTGTTCGCGGGCGGATTCTGGTCGGTGTCGGAGGACTGGCTGCTGATCGGCCAGGGTCGCTTCGGCACGTCGACGGCGTACCAGGCGGTGGGCCGGATCGGCTATCTGATTCTGCTGGTCGTGCTGCTGCCCCGGCTGCCGCACGCGCATGTCGCGTTGCTCTGCTTGCTCGTGTCCTCGGTGCCGACCGTCGCGCTGACCTGGTGGGATTCGCTGCGCACCTATGGCAGACCCGCCCGGCCTCGGCTGGTGCGCGCGGTGCTGCGGACCGGCGCGCCGGTGCTGACCTCGCGCCTGCTGATCACGTTGTACGGGCAGGGCGCGGCGGCGGTCTACGCGGCGGTGCTCAACGCGGCCGCGCTCGGCCTGTACTCCGCGGGCGATCGCCTGGTGCGCGCCATCCAATCCATGTTGGACGCCATCGGTTTCGCGCTGCTGCCGCGGATGGCGCGGCGCGGCGCCGACCACCGCTTCTGGCGGAACGCCCTGCAGGCGCTCGCGGCGGCCGTCTGCCTGGCGACGGTCGCGGCCGCGGCGGTGTGGCTGGCCGCGCCCGTGCTCATCCACCTCGTCTTCGGCGACGAGTTCACCGGCGCCATCGGGCTGTTGCGGGTGGAAGTGCTGATGCTGCCCGCCACCACCGTCACCTCGTTCGTCACCACCGCGGTGCTTCCGGTGCGGCAGGACACCACCGGCGTGCTGATCGGCGCGGTGCTCGGCACCTGCGTGGCCGTCGCCGCGCTGGCGATCGCGTTCCGCACGCACTCGGTGTGGACGCTCGTGTACGGCGCGGTGGTCATCGAATTCACGGTCGCCGCCTGGTATCTCGCGCGCGTGCGGTGGCTGATCGTGCGCGAGCGGACCGTACCGGTCGCGAGCGCGCCCGCGGTGGTGCTGATGCGCGAGGAGGGCGGCGCGTGAGAATCCTCTATGTCGGCGACGATTGGATCGGCAGCAATGCCCGGTCGCTCGCCGACGGCTTCCGTCAGGCCGGGCACGAGGTGCTCGTCGTCGACTCGACGCCCGTGACGCTGCCCGCGCGGCTGTCCCCGCCCTGGCTGTACGCCAAGGCGACGCGGCGGCGCGCGCCGTGGACGACCGAGCGCCTGCACGCCGAGATCGACGGCGCGGCAGCGGCTTTCCGCCCCGATCTGCTGTTCGCGTTCAAGTCGGTGCACTTGGACCAGCGCAGGCTGCTCGCGACGCCCGCCGCGCGGCGGGTGCACTACAGCCCCGACGACGTCGCCAATCCGGCCAACATCACCTCCGACTACCTCGCGCACGAGGCGGACTGGGATCTGGTGGTGACCACCAAGCGCCACAACGTTCCCGAGCTGCGCGAGCGCGGCGCCCGCGCGGTCGCCTTCGTGCGCAGCGCCTACGACCCGGCCTGGCACCATCGCGCGGCCCGCCGCGGCGGGCGCGAGTTCCTGGCCGGGTTCGTCGGCGTCTGCCGTCCGGACCGCCGCGCCGACCTCGTCGCGCTGGCCCGAAAGTACGGCGACCGTATGCTGATTCGCGGTCCGGGCTGGCGGCGCGTGCCCGAGCTGCGGACCACCGGCGCGGTGGTGGCGGGACCGGTGTACGGGCAGCACTATTCGGCGGTGATCGCCGCCGTGACCGCCAACCTGGTGCTGCTCAACTCCGACAACCGCGACACCCACACCTGTCGCACGTTCGAGGTGCCCGCGGCGGGCGGGCTCTTCGTCGGCGAGCGCACCGACGAGCACGCCGAACTGCTGCGCGATACGGCCGAGTGCTTCCTGTTCGGCGAGCCCGCCGAACTGCCCGAGATTCTCGACTGGTGCGCCGCCAACCCCGAGAAGGCCGCGGCCGTAGCCGAGGCGGGGCACCGCAGGATCGTCGAAGGCGGACACCGCTACGTCGACCGCGCGCGCGAGATTCTCGACGCGCTGGAGGGGCTGGCATGAGCGAACGAAGTGAGCGAATCATGTGCCAGCGCGCCTCGCGCATGCCGGAGCCGAGCGCCAGCGAGGCGCAGGCATGAGCGAACGAAGTGAGCGAATCATGTGCCAGCGCGCCTCGCGCATGCCGGAGCCGAGCGCCAGCGAGGCGCAGGCATGAGCGAACTCGCCGCCGTCGCGGGCGCGCTGCTCACCCTCGTCGTGGCCGCCGCCTGGATCCCCGGCGTGGTCCGGGTTTTCGTGATCGCCCAGGCCGCGTTCTGGTCGCTGTCCTACATCGCCCGGCCGCTGGTCCTGCTCGCGGTGCGGCCCGAACCGCACTACGGCGACAACGTGCCCGACCCGCGGCTGGCCGAGCTCGGCTACGACCGCGGCATCGATCTGGCGCTCGACCACGTCGTGTTCGGATTGTGGGTGTACGC
Organism: Nocardia sp. CNS-044; assembly: GCF_059570515.1. NCBI lineage: Bacteria > Bacillati > Actinomycetota > Actinomycetes > Mycobacteriales > Nocardiaceae > Nocardia > Nocardia sp. CNS-044. Next base: position 699,133 of record NZ_JCANSX010000008.1, on the reverse strand, counting down.
GGCGCTGGTGGCGGCCTACGCGGTGTGGGCGCGCAGGCGCCCGCCCGCCGCCGCGCCCGAGCTGGCCGCCGACCCGGATCTGATACCGACGCTGGTCACCATGTACGCCCTCGGCCTGCTGGGCCGCGCCGCCTCGGTGGCGACCGGATCCGTCGGCAGCGCGGGCGACGTCACCAGCGCCAACCCGATCCTCAGTTTCGTCTCGATCCTGGCCACGGTGGCGGCGCTCGGCCTCATCGTGTTCGCGCGCCCGGCGCGCCGGGAGATCGCCGCGCTCGTCGTCGGCGCGATGCTGGCCGGTGAGCTGCTGTGGACCGCGGTGGTGGAGTCCAAGACGCCGATCATGGGCGCGGCCATGGCCGTCGCGATCCGTTTCGCCATCGGCGGGTGGACACGCGCCAAGGCGTTCGGTGTCGCGGGGATCGGCGTGCTCGGCATCGGCGGGTTCGGCTGGCTGCAATCGTTCAAGACCACCGATCTCGCCAAAGCCGAAGCGGCGCTGATCGATTCGGACTATCCGCCCGCCATGCGCCCGTTCCTGAGCATCCTGCGCCGCTTCGATCTGCTCGAGGCCGCCACCGACGCCTACTTCCACGGTCCCGGCTATTGGCTGACGCCGGGCGAAGTGCTGCACAACGCGGCCTTCAGTCTCGTGCCCGCCCAGCTGCTCGGCACCGAGAAGTTCCAGTCCGGCACGGCGTGGGCGCAGGACGTGCGCGGCGCCTCGGTGGACATGAGCACGGTCTCGGTGTCGCTGGCCGAGGGCAACCTCAACGAGGGCTACGTGCTCGGCGGCCTGACCGGCGTGCTGATCGGGGCACTGTTCACCTTCGCGCTGCTGCTGGCGTGGGCGCGATCGCTGTACTCGCGGATGTTCCCCGTCGTGGTGCTCGGCTTGGCGGTGACCGGCTCCTCGGTGCTGTTCGAACGCGGAATCCTCGGCAGCATGGAGAACCTCGGCAAGTTCCTGCAGGCCGCGGTGCTGGCCTGGGTCATCCACGCGGCGGTCGTCGAAGTCCGGCGGCGTTTTCGGGTCGGCGCCGCGCCACCGCTGTCCCTTCCACCCGTCGTACCGGTAGCGAAAAGAGGGTCCTGGCAATGGGGTTGACCGAATACTGGCGGATCGCGCGCAGGCGCTGGCTCGTCATCGCCGGGGTGGCGCTGGTGTGCCTGGCGGCGTCGGCGGTCTATCTGCGCGGTCAGCCGACCACCTACGTGGCCTCCAGCACCATGTACGTCTCGATGGCGACCGGCACCTCGGTCAACGACTCCTACCAGGGCGGGTTGGCGGCTCAGCAGCGGGTGCGGTCCTATCTGGATCTGGCCACCAGCGCCACGGTGGCCACGCGGGTCATCGACGATCTGAGCATCACCATGTCCGTCGACGAACTGCGCGGCAAGATCACCGCCTCCTCGCCGCCCGCGACCACTCTCATCGTCATCTCGGTCAGCGACGGCAACGCCCAGCGGGCGCGCGACCTCACCAACACCGTCGTCGCCCACTTCCGCAGGCTCATAGACGAATTGGAGACGATCGAACGCGACGCCGCGCCCGCCGCCCGTGTCGCGGTGGTGGACCGGGCCGAGCTGCCGCGCTCCCCCGCCGGTCCGCAGTCCGGGCGGATCCTGGCCCTCGGTCTGCTGGCCGGGCTCGCGCTCGGCGCGCTCGCCGCGTTCCTGCGCGACCGCACCGACCGCACGCTGCGCACGTCCAACGATCTCGAGGCGCTGCTGCCGGTGCCCATCCTCGGCATCATCGACGAGGGCCGCCCCGGCGCGACCGACGAGACCCGCCGGATGCGCACGAGGCTGCTGCGCGAGGGGCCCGCGCACACCATCCTGCTGACCAGCCTCTCACCGCGGTCCGAGCCGGAAGTCGCGCTGGCGCTGGCGAAATCGTTCGCCGACACCGGTCGCTCGGTGCTGCTGGTCGATGCCGACACCTCCGGCCACGGTGGATCACGACGATTCGCCACCGGCGACGGGCGAGGGCTGGCCGCGGTCCTGCGTGGCGCGCCCGCCGCCGAGTCGCTGACGGGATGGCCGGAGACCGGCATCACCGTGCTGCCGCTGGGCGACACCGACCTGCAGACCGCGGATCTGCTGGCCTCCGACCGGTTCGCGCACGTAATGGCCCGACTCCAAGCCGATTTCGAGCACGTCCTGGTGCAGACCGCCCCGGTCGCCGCGGCCGCGGACGCCATCGCGGTCGCGCCGCTGTGCGAGCACGCGCTGGGCGTCGTCGAGCTCGGCGCCACAACGGCGCCCCAATTGCGCGGGGCCCTGGCCACATTCGGCTCCGAGCGACTCACCGGCGCGGTAGCGTACAGCAGGCCGGGCAACCGCTTGCAGCGGGTAGTGGGGAGGCTGCGGAGATGACCGACGAGGGCGTAGGCCGACGTCGACTGCTCGCCGCGTCGCTGGGCGCCGCGGCCGCGGTCCCGCTCGCGGCGGCCTGCGCCGACCCGGAGCCGCCCGGTATCGGTTTCCGTTCGCCGCACGTCACCGACGCGCCCGCGGCCCGCAACGTGCGCGACTTCGGCGCGGTCGGCGACGGCGTGGCCGACGACACCGCGGCGATCGCCGCCGCCGCGGATGTGCGGGACGAACCGCTGGTCCTCTATCTGCCCGCGGGCCGCTACAAGGTGACGAGCTGGCCGGCCATGGCGGACTACGCGACCGTGCTCGGCGACGGCGGCGACGTCTCGCTGATCGTGTGCGAGACCGACACCACGCTGATCTCGCTGCGCAGGCGCAATCGAGTCCGGTTCGCGCGGCTGGGTTTCTACCTCTCCGGTCCGCGCGCGACCGCCGTCGACCTGTCCGAGTGCTTCCGCTGCTCGTTCGATTCGGTGGTGATCCGCGGCAACCATCTCAGCGGCAACCATCCGCGCTTCCTGGAGCAGCGGGGCGTCGTGCTCAGGGACAACACCGGCGGCACGTCCTTCGTCAACTGCGACATCAACAATTTCGGCTTCGGCATCGTCACGTCGTGCATCCAGAACTACGTGACCTCGTCCAAGCTGACCAGCAACTACGTCGGCGTGCTGGGCACCGGCAACGACCACAACGCCGGATTGGCGCTCAGCAACGTGGAATTCGTCTCCGACAGCGATCCGCGCACCACGGTCCGCCACATCGATGTCGACGGCGCGGCCAACGACTGGTGGCTGACCAACGTGTGGTTCGAGGGCGCGGACGTCGCGCTGGCGATCGGGCGGACCGAACGTGGCGGGCCCGCGCAGTTCGGCATGGTCAACTGCAAGGTGGCGGCGCGCGAGATCTGCCTGGACCTGGCCTACTGCCGTCAGCCCTACCTGGCCAACGTGCAATTCGACAAGGATCTGGACGAGCATCCGGTCGAGGTGCGGGTGGACCGCACCGGCTGTCCGGAGGGCACCGCCGTCAACCTGATCTCCAGCGCCTCCGACGATCTCGAGCCCGGCCTCTTCCCGGACGGCTGGACGGTGATCAGCCGAAACAGCCTGCGCACGCCGCGATTCGACGGCACCCTGGTCGGCCGGGCGGGGCGCAGCGACGCCGACATCTTCCAGGCGCAGACCGGTGACGGGACCGTCCGGTCCGCGGTGCTCTCCAGCGGCGCGTGGTTGTCCGACCATCCCGACGCCGGTCTCGTGCTCAAGGACGCCGCGGGCGGCTATTGGCGGTTGTCGGTGAGCACCGACGGCGCGCTACGGACGACATCCCTCGGCCGCCGGCGTCCCAAGGAGTGACCCGTGTCCGACCAGCAGACCTCGCTGTCCCGCGTCCGGCTCGGTCCGGTGGTCCTGCACGGGGCCACCGTGGTGCTGCGACCGCCCCGAATCGCCGATCACGGGCAGTGGCGGCGGATCCGGTTGCGGGACCGTCGGCTCATCGAACCGTTCTGGTCGAGTTCGCCGCTGGACTGGAGCGTGCGGCACACCGCGAAAATGTGGGTGCGCGAATGCCTCTCGGTGCGCGGCGAGGCGCGTGCGGGTCGGCGCGTCGCCATGGTGATCGAGGTGGACGGCCGCTTCGCGGGTCAGGTCGAGCTGATCTCCATCGACACCGAGGCGGGCAGCGCGGAACTCGGCGTCTGGGTCGACGCGGAGGTGGCCAGGCACGGCATCGGGGGTCTGGCGGCGGCGATGCTGATCGACTTCGGGTTCGGGCCGGTCGGGCTGCAACGCATCACCGCCCCCATCTCGCCCGCCAACGTGGCGACCGCGAGCGGTGCGGCGCGACTGGGGTTTCAGCGCGAAGCCATGATGACCCGCTACTTCGACGCCGGTGGCGCGCGGCGCGATCACGAGCTGTGGGCGGTCACCGCCGCCATGGCCCCGCCCGAGGGCTTCACCGCCGCGTGGGTGCGCAGACATCGCACCGACCATCCCACGCTCGCACCCGTCCCCGCGCCGGGCCCGCCCGACCCGCCCGTGCCCGCCGGTACCGTGATGGCCGCCGCGGCAAGGTATTACGCGGGCCGCGCGCTGCACATGCTCGATCCACTGCACGCCACGCAGGTCACGCCGCTCGGCGACCTGGACGACCCCCGGGTGGTGTTGCGCAAACGGCGGCTCACGGACGGGCGACAGTGGCGTGCGGCCCGGCTGCGGGCCAGGGCCGCGCTCGATCCCGATCCGGCTGCGCTGGAATCGGAGTGGGCGGCGAAGCACTCGAACAGTCAGTGGTTGCGCGAATCGCTACTGGCCAGACCGGGCTTGCGTTCGTCGGCGGGACTGGTGCTGGCCATCGAGGTGGACGGCGCGTACGCGGGCGAGTGCCGGTTGTTCGACCTCGATATGTTCGACCGCAACGCGCGCATGTTCGTCTGGACCGATCCCGCGCTCGGCGCCGAGGAGGGCCGGGTGCGCACCACGGCTACCCGGCTGCTCGTCGCCTACGCCTTCGGCGCACTGGGGCTGTGCCGCATCGACACCGCGATCGAACCGGGGGACCGCGACGCCGCCACCGTGGCCGCCGAGGTCGGCATGGTTCGGGAGGGGCGCATGAGCCGATTCGTCGGCGCGACCGGCCGCCGCGCCGACCACGACTTGTGGGCGGTCACCGTTCCGACGGATCCCGAGTGAACGCGACGGAAGCCCGCGGGTTCGGAACGACACGACACCGCGCCGGACGTAGAGTTGGCGCAGAATGCCTCGCGCGCAAGAGTTTTCACCGTGCGCGCGGCCGTACCGCGAGGCCAGGAGATCGGTATGGAACACCGCACGGCTGAGGAACCGACGCCACGACATCGCGGGTTCGCGCGCAGCAACGAACTTCAGGCGCGCCTGCACGACCTGGTGCCGGGCGGCGCGCACACCTATGCCCGCGGCGCCGACCAATATCCTGAGTCGATGGCGCCGATCCTGGTGCGCGGCAGCGGGTGCCGGGTCTGGGACGCCGACGGCAACAGCTACATCGAGTACGGCATGGGCCTTCGGTCGGTCACCCTCGGCCACGGCTACCGGCCGGTGCTGGAGGCGGTGGGCGCGGCGATCGCCGACGGCGTCAGCTTCAGTCGTCCCACCGAGCTGGAACTGCTTGCCGCACAGGACTTCCTGGAGCTGGTGCCGGGCGCCGACATGGTGAAGTTCGCGAAGAACGGCTCCGACGCCACCACCGCGGCCGTCCGGCTGGCCCGCGCCGCCACCGGGCGCACCGTGATCGCGGTCTGCGACCAGCCGTTCTTCTCGGTGGACGACTGGTTCATCGGCACCACGCCGATGGCCAGCGGCATTCCCGCCACGGCGGTCGCGGGGACGACGCGGTTCCGCTACAACGATCTGGCCTCGCTCGCCGCGGTGCTGGAGACCGAGGCCGTGGCCGCGGTCGTGATGGAGGCGGCCACCGCGCTGGCCGAACCCGAGCCGGGGTTCCTCGAAGGGGTGCGCGACCTCTGCGACCGGCACGGCACCCTGCTCGTCTTCGACGAGATGATCACCGGCTTCCGCTGGTCGGCGGGCGGCGCGCAGGCGGTCTACGGCGTGAAGCCCGACCTGTCCTGCTGGGGCAAGGCCATGGGCAACGGATTTCCCCTCTCGGCGCTGGCGGGCAGGCGCGAACTGATGGAACTCGGCGGACTGCGCACCGACCGGGAACGGGTGTTCCTGCTCTCCACCACGCACGGCCCGGAATCGTCCGCGCTGGCGGCCTTTCGCGCGGTCGCGCGCGAGTACACGACCGGCGACCCCATCGCCCGGATGGAGCACGCGGGTCGACTGCTCGCCGACGGGGTGAACGCCGTCGCCGCCGAACTCGGCATCGCCGACCGCCTCGCGGTCCTCGGCAGACCCTCGTGCCTGATCTTCGCCACGCGCGACGCGGACGGCGAGCCCTCGCAGGCGTTTCGCACGCTGTTCCTGCAGGAACTGCTCGAGCGCGGCGTGCTCGGTCAATCCTTCGTCACGTCGGCCGCGCACACCGAAGCCGATGTGGCGCAGACCATCTCGGCTTGTCGCGAGGCGGCGGTCGTCTACCGCAAGGCGCTCGAGCAGGGCGGCGTCGACGGGCTGCTGCACGGCAGGCCGGTCGCGCCAGCGCTGCGCAAACACGCCGAACCGCGCCGGATCGAAACCGAATGAGCGTGCCATCCACCATGCCCGAACCGCGCGTCGCGATCGTCCACGAACGCTTCACCGAATACGGCGGCTCCGAGGCGGTGGTCGCCGAATTGCACGAAACCTGGCCAGGTTCCGAGGTTTTCGCGCCGATCGTCGATCCGGCGGGTGTCCGTCCCCCGCTGCGCCGGGTGCACGACACCTGGCTCAGCCGCGCCCACGCGGCCACGGGGCGTCGTTCGCACGCTCCGCTGCTTCCGCTGGCGCCGCGCGCGCTGCGCGGGCTCCCCCTCGGCGGACGCTTCGACGCGGTCGTCATCAGTCATCACGCCTTCGCCACCCAGGCCGCCTTCGCGACCGAGGCGCCGGTCATCGCCTACGTGCACAGCCCGGCCCGCTGGGCTTGGGATCCCGCCTTCCGCGCCCAAGAGGCGCGCGGGCGCGCGGGGCGGCTCGCGCTCACCGCGCTCGGCGCACTGGCCCGCCGGTGCGAAACGCGCGCCGCACCGCGCCTGACGCACGTGGTCGCGAACTCGCACGCCGTCGCCGACCGCGTCCGCGACTGGTGGGGCCTGCCCGCGACCGTGATCAACCCGCCGGTGGACATTCACCGCTTCACCCCAGATCCGGCGGTCGAGCGGGAGAACTTCTTCCTCTTCGCGGGCCGCCTCGTCCCGTACAAGCGGCCGGATCTGGCGATTCGTGCCGCGCGCCAGGCGGGCTGCCGCCTCGTCGTCGTCGGCGACGGACGTTTTCGCGCGCAACTGGACGCGCTCGCGGGACCGGAGACCACCTTTCTCGGCGCGGCCTCCGACGCGGTCCTCCAGGACATGTACCGCCGCTGCCGGGCGCTGCTCATGCCCGGGGTCGAGGATTTCGGCATCGTCCCGGTCGAGGCGATGGCGTGTGGCGCGCCGGTGCTCGCCGTCGGGCTCGGCGGCGCGCTCGACACCGTCCGCCCCGGAGTCACGGGCGACTATGTCGAGCCAGGTAACGACGACGCCGTGACCGCCGCGCTCGCCGCGGCCATGACGGACTTCGACCCCGCCGCCTACGACCCCACCGAAATCCGCGCGCACGCCGCCACATTCGCCCCCGCCGCCTTCCGCGCCAGGATGGCCGATACCGTCGCCCGAGTACTGGACAATTGACCAAGTACGCCGAAAGGTTGCCGAATCGTGATAATCACACAGGGTAACTGGAAAAGCCTGTAACACATACCGTTTGACCTGGGGTGATGGTGAGCAGTCACACACCGTGACGCACGCCCATCGGCTTGCCCCGCCGACGCTGAACCCATTACGGTTTCCTATAAGTCAGGACGAAGGTGTTCCTACTTTCGGCCCGACCGCTGTCACCGGGGGCCGATTCGTTGATGCCCGCATTCACCGCCGCATGTTGGATCAATGGTGCGCGACAACAAGTTTCGAGTGAACAGCAGGAGGGACGCGATGGTTTCCTACATCGTGACGGGCGGAACCGGATTTCTGGGCCGACGGGTCGTACAAGGGCTGCTGGACACTGATCCCGACGCGATCGTCCACGTGCTCGTGCGCGCCGAATCGTTAGCCAAGTTCACGAAATTGGCCGAGGGCTGGCACGGCGGCGAACGCGTCTTCGCCCTGGTCGGCGATCTCACCTCGGAGGGTCTCGGCCTGCGCGACCAGGCGCCCAAGGCCGATCACGTCGTTCATCTGGGCGCGGTCTACGACATGACCGCCGACGAGGCCGTCACCCACGCCGCCAACGTGGCGGGCACCCGCTCGGTGATCGCGCTGGCGCGCGAGCTCGGCGCGGTGCTGCACCACGTGTCCTCGGTGGCCGTCGCGGGCGACCACAAGGGCAAGTTCTTCGAGGAGGATTTCGACCTCGGCCAGAACCTCACCTCCCCGTATCACCGCACCAAATTCGCGGCCGAGCAGCTGGTTCGCGAGTCGCGCGGGGTGCGCTGGCGGGTGTATCGACCGGCGATCGTGGTCGGCGATTCCCGCACCGGCGAGATGGACAAGATCGACGGTCCCTACTACTTCTTCTCCGCCATCGCCAAGCTGGCCGGTCTGCCGTCCGAGCTGCCGATGCCGCTGCCCGACCTGGGCGCGACCAACATCGTCCCGGTCGACTACGTCGCGGCCGCGATGGTGGAACTGGTGCGCAAGCCCGGCCTGGACGGCCGCACCTTCCACCTGGTGAACCCGGAGCCGCAACCGTTCGACACCGTCTACAGCGCACTCGCCGCGGCGGCGGGCGCGCCGACCGGCATCGGTCCGGTGCCGGGCAGCGGGCTGGCGCTACACGGTCTCGCGCACCTGCCCGGAGTGCCCGCGATCCGCGATTTCCTGTTGTCGCAGTTGGGAATTCCGCCGGAGGTCGCGCCGCACGTATCCTTCGCCTCGCAGTTCGTCTCGGAGTCGACCCAGGCGCAGCTGCGCGGCAGCGGCCTGTCGGTGCCGTCGTTCGAGAGCTACGCCGAACGGCTGTGGCAGTACTGGCGTGCGCACCTGGATCCGAACCGGGGCCGCCCCGTCGTCAGCGGCGACCCGCTTTCCGGCCGGATCGTGCTCATCACCGGCGCCTCCTCCGGCATCGGCCTGGCCACCGCGCACGCGGTCGCGGCGCGCGGCGCGACCGTGCTCATGGTGGCGCGCGGCCTGGCGGATCTGACCGCCGCGGCCGAGTCGGTGCGCGCGGAGGGCGGCACGGCGCACATCTACTCGTGCGACATCACCGATCCCGAGGCCGTCGACGGCCTGGTGCGCTCGGTGCTCGCCGACCACGGCCACGTCGACTACCTGGTGAACAACGCGGGCCGCTCGATCCGCCGTTCGGTGGTGAACTCCACCGACCGGATGCACGATTTCGAGCGCACCATGGCGGTCAACTACTTCGGCGCGGTGCGGCTGATCCTCGGCCTGCTGCCGTCGATGCGGGCGCGCCGGTTCGGCCACATCGTCAACATCTCCTCCATCGCGGTGCAGACCAAGGTTCCGCGCTTCGCGGCCTACGTGGCCAGCAAGTCGGCCCTGGACAACTTCAGCGAGATCGCCGCCGTCGAGAACCGGGACGCGGGCATCACCTTCACCTCGGTGCGGATGCCGCTGGTGCGCACCCCGATGATCGCGCCGACCGACCTCTACCGCTCGCTTCCGGTGCCCGATCCCGACCGCGCCGCGGCCATCGTGGTGCGCGCGCTGGAGGACCGCCCGCACCGGATCGACACCCCGGTCGGCACCTTCGCCCAGGCGGTCGACCTCCTGATGCCCTCGGTGAAGCGCACGATCATGCACCAGGGTTTCCGTCTGTTCGGCGAATCCAGTGCGGCGAAGGGTGTTTCGGCCCAGGCCCAGGTCTCCCCCGGCACGACGGAGGACGGCCGCAGCCCGCTGACGCTGCTCGGTCCGGTGCTGATGCCGCTGATGGCGCTGCCGAACCCGGCCGCCAGGGTCGCCAGGGTGGTGCCCGGCCTGCAGTGGTAGCGCCGCTCAGCGGATGTGCGTGAGCTTGTCCGGATTGGTGACCGAGTAGATGCCGCGCACGGTGTCCTCGGCGGTCACGTCCAGCACGACGACGGCCAGCGGGGCCTCGCCGTCGAAGAGCACCGCGCACGGATCGGTGCTGACGGCCCGGTACCGGACTCGGTAGCCGGGCCGCAGCCCGCGCGCCACCTCGACGAACAGCCGGGCCACCGCGCCCGCGCCGTGCACCGGGCGCAGGCTGGTGGCCGGTCCGCGCTCGCCGCCGTCGGTCCACAGCGTGACGTCGGGCGCGAGCACGGCGAGCAATTCTTCCAGGTCGCCGCCCATCGCCGCCGCGACGAACCGTTCGGTCACCGCCCGGCACGCCTTGGGGTCGGCGTGCCCGCGCGGACGCCGGGCATGGGCGTGGCCGCGGGCGCGGTGCGCGATCTGGCGCACCGCCGCCGGGCTGCGGCCGAGGATCTCGGCGATCTCGGTGTGCGGGTAGCCGAACACCTCGTGCAGCACGAACACCGCGCGCTCCAGCGGGGTCAGCGATTCGAGGACGACCAGCAGCGCCATCGAGAACGCCTCGGTGCGCACCACGCGGTCGACGGCGTCCGGCTCGGGCTCGGCGTCGCGCACGACGGGTTCCGGAAGCCACTGTCCGACATAGGTTTCCCGCCGACGAATCATCGCGCTGCGCCGGGCCAGCGCCTGATTCACGGCCACCCGCACCAGGTAGGCGCGCGGATTGCCGATCTGCTCGGCCGACAGCGCCGTAGCGCGCGGCGCCAGCGACAGCCACGTTTCCTGCAGGACGTCCTCGGTGTCGGCGACGCTGCCGAGCATCGTGTAGACGACCGAGAACAGCAGCTCACGGTGTCGCATGAATACCTCGGTCGCGGCATCGGTGTCCACTGCGCCCACGGTCCGGTCTTCCATCACATCTCCCTGTTTCGCCCGCTCGTCTCGAGCATGAGAGTGCTTGGCGCCCTCGCGGTGTGACGCGGCGGTGCCTAGGGGTGATCCATCTCACTCCCGCGTCACACTCGTGCGGCGCCGGCCACTCCTGATCTCCGAATGCGGCGCCCGCCGCCGAGAACGAAGGAGACCACCATGCGCACCGTAATTCACGACGTCCGCCTGTTCGACGGGGAGAAGACCAGCCGGGACGCCACCGTCCTGATCGTGGACGACCGCATCGCCGACTACGACGGCGGCCCGGCCGATGTCGAGATCGACGGCGCGGGAAAGACTCTGCTGCCGGGACTGATCGACGCGCACACGCACGTGTTCGGCGACAACCTGGCACAGGCGCTGCGCCACGGCGTCACGACCGAGCTCGACATGTTCTGCCTGCCGAGCCAACTCGTCGCCCAGCGGGCACTGGCCGCCGAACGTGACGACGTCGCGGACTTCCGCAGCGCGGGCACCCTGGCGACCGCACCCGGCGGACACCCGAGTCAACTGCTGGCGGCGCCCGGTGTGGACGCGCTCGATGTCGAACCGTTCGACACCATCGAGCGGCCGGACCAGGCCGAGGGTTTCGTTCGCGCCCGCCTCGCCGAGGGCGTGGACTACCTGAAGATCGTCGTCGACGACGGCGCGGTGCACGGCGCCGAACTGCCGGTGCTGGGCGCGGACACCGCGGCCGCGCTGGTGACCGCGGCGCACACGGCCGGGTTGCGGGTCGTCGCGCACGCCCTCACCGCCGCCGAGGTACGCATCGCGCTGGACGCGGGCGTGGACGGGTTGGCCCACGTGTGGACGGAACCGGACACCGCGCTCGTCGACCGGGTCGCGGCGCAAGGCGTTTTCGTCGTCTCGACGCTGGTGTATTTCGCCGCGATCAGCGATCGGTCCGCGCAGACGCCGGACTGCGCCCGGGCCGGAACCCTCGACGGCGCAACGCGCGTCGCACGCGCTCTGCACCGCGCGGGCGTTCCCCTGCTGGCCGGCACCGACGCCACGCCGTTCGTCCCGGCGCACGGCGTCGACCTGCATACCGAACTGCGGCTGCTCACCGAGGCGGGCATGTCGCCGGAGCGGGCGCTCGCTGCGGCGACCAGCCTGCCCGCCGACCACTTCGGCCTCACCGACCGCGGCCGGATCGCGCCGGGCCTGCGCGCCGACCTCCTGCTCGTCACCGGCGACCCGACCGCCGACATCGCGGCGACCTCCGCGATCGCCGAAATCTGGCGTCGCGGCGTGCGGCAGGCCCGCTGACCATGACCGAAACCCTTGCGACCCCGGCATTCTGGCCACTGGCGCTGTTCCGAGCCGTCACCGCGGCGCAAGCGGCGCTTGTGCTGAGCCAAGCCTTTCTGGCGGGCGAGTTCCTGTCCGGGCACTTCGAAGCACTGGCCGCACACGGCCGCAATGGAGGTCTCGTCACCCTGGCGATGGTCGTGCAGACCGTCGCCGCGATCCTGCTGTGGCGGCGCGGTTCCGGACCGTCCTGGCCGGTGCGGACCAGCCTCGTGCAAATCGTTCTCGCCGGTGCGCTGATCCCACTCGGCGAACAGCGGATCCTCGCGGTGCACGTGCCGCTGGCCGTGGGGCTGGCCATCGGCACCGCGCTGATGACGGTCTGGGCGTGGCGGTGGCCCGCGTGAGCCGGATGAGCAGGCGCGGGTTGCTCGCGGCCGGTGCGGGTTTCGGTGTGGCGGCGACCTTGGGCGCGGCCGGTGTTCGGGGTGGCATGCTGCTCACACCGGGCCAACCCGGCCGGTTGCTGCCGAGCTCGGCGCCGCTGCCACCGGCGTTCCGGGTCCCACTGCCAGTTCCCGCCGTCCTCGCTCCGGTGCGCACCGACTCGGAGGCGGATTACTACGAAATCATCCAGCGCGAAACGGATTTGGCGATCCTGCCGGGCCTGCGCACCCCGGCGTGGACCTACGGCGGCAGCTTTCCCGGTCCGACGATTCGGGCGCGAGCGGGTCGTAAGTCGGTGGTGCGCCACCGCAACGAACTGCCGCATCCGGTGGTGGTGCACCTGCACGGCGGGCATACACCGGCCGACAGCGACGGTTACCCGATGGACGTCATCCTTCCGCGCGGCGACACCGCGGCGCCGACCGCGCACCACGGCGAGCACGTGGCGACGCAGGTCTCCTACGGCGAGCGCGACTACCACTATCCGAACAACCAACGTGCGGCGACCCTTTGGTATCACGACCACCGGCACGGGTTCACCGGGCCCGCGGTCTGGCGCGGACTCGCCGGATTCCACTTGATCACCGACGACGAGGAAGCCGCACTTCCGCTGCCCACCGGGGAGCGCGACATTCCGCTGCTGGTCGCCGACCGTTCCTTCGCCGAGGACGGCTCGTTCGCCTACCCGCAGGCGGATCCGGCGCTGCGCGTCCCCGGTGTCACCGACGCATATATGAACGGCGTGCTCGGCGACGTCTTGCTCGTCAACGGCGCACCGTGGCCGCGGCTGGAGGTCGACCCGGCGCGCTACCGGTTCCGGCTGCTGAACGGATCCAACGCCCGCCGCTATCGGCTGTCGCTGGATCCGCCGCCGCCCGGCGGTGGCGGACTGGTTCGGATCGGCAGCGACGGCGGGCTGCTCGAAAGACCCGTCGCCGACGACGCGATCGACCTCTCACCCGGTGAAAGAGTCGATCTCGTAGTCGATTTCGCGCGCTACCGGCCGGGAACACTGGTGCGCCTTCGCAACGAATTCGGATCCGGGCGCACCACCGAGGTCATGTGCTTCGGCGTCACCGGCTCACCGCGGCGCGACGACACCGCCATCCCGGAACGGTTGAGCCGCATCGACGCGCTGGACCCGAGCACGGCCGTCGCGGTGCGCACCTTCCACTTCCAACTGCGCGAGCACGGGTGGGCGATCAACGGCAAGCTCTACGCACCGGGCGAGCCGCTGGCTCGCCCGAAACTCGGCACGGTCGAGATCTGGCGCTTCCTCACCGATTTCCACCACCCGGTGCATGTCCACCTCGATCCGTTCCAGGTGATCGGCCGCAACAACCGCGCTCCGGGCCGCTTCGACGCGGGTTGGAAGGACACCGTCGACATCCACCCCACGGAGGCGGTCGAGGTCGCCGTCCGCTTCACCGACTACCCCGGCCCGTTCATGCTGCACTGCCACAATCTGGAGCACGAGGACATGGCGATGATGGCCGACTTCGTCACCGAATGACCGGTCAGCGCGGCGGATCCGGTTCGAAAAGGTCCGGCCCCGTTCGGAAACGGCGGCCGAGGAAAGGCGTTTCCAGCGCGTCGATTCCCTCGAATTCCGTTCGTGGACAGCAGCATTCTGCGGTCCACGCCGTCCGCGCACACGGCGATGGGGCCGGCGTCGCCGCCGACCCCACCTCCCGGATTTCCCGGTCCGATGCTCAGACGCGGACGGCCGCGAAGTTCGCGGCGAGCCACATCGCCCATCCGTAGTTGCCGTGCGCCCCCGGATCGAAACCGCCGCCGCACACCGGGTCACCGCCGGTGCAGTAGTTGGCGGTGCGCCAGGCGTACAACCCCGGCACGTTCCATCCGATCAGGCGGACCGGATCACCGAACAGCAGGACCGCGGCGATCCTCGACTCCAATTCGTAAGGCAGCGTGTACATGCCGGGCAGCGCGGTCACGATGCCGGTGCCGAGCACACCGTGCGTGACGACCGCGCCCTGCGAGTATCCGACCAGGATGAACCGCTGATCCGGGCACATCGCCGCCTGGGCCATGATGTGACCGGTCATGTCCCGCGTGCCGTCACTGATCGAGGACGGAACGAGCAGGTCCGCCGGGTAGTTCACTCGGTACGCCGTGGAGTCGACCGGAAGCGCCTGGAGCAGCGTGCCGTACAGTGGATCGCCCACCACACTGCCCAACCACCCCGGTTCCCCGGTGCCTCGGGCGACGACCACGTCCACCGCGGCGCACGCGTCCGCTGACGCTTGCGTGCCGAGACTTGTCGTTGCCCCGACCCCCACCACCAGCAGTAGCACCGCGAATGCCCTTGCCAGAGGTCGCTTTCGGAACAGAATTACCTTCCGGTTCGCCATGACGATCACCCACTCACGCCGTTGTGAGAAACCCGAGTGACGGTTGTCAGTGACAATCACTCGGCTATATCCGCGAAGGTAAGAGCGGCAGTGAGTTGCGTCAAGCAACTCGATCCAAGCGAGACCGAGTCATCGCACAATCGTTGTGCGAGTGGGCCGCCCGGCGCATCGGGCACACGACGGCCCCAGAATCGCTGCGTCCGTGGAGGTTCACGGGCTCGATCCGCCCTACCCGAGGGATACCCCGGCGTCGATACGGTTATCCCACGAACTTCGCCCTGGGCCAGGGGTTCTTGCGCATCGCGCTGGGCGCTCGCAGTGCCTGAGCGAATTTTCCGCTCCGGGAGGAGTTGTCGCTCGGTTTCAGCGCGGGACCTCACATCCCCTCGAGGGCACTCGGTCTGCGTCGACCATGATGGTCCGCCATTCTGGGAGCCGCGCCAGGAGCAACTCGGTCCCGCGACGGATGCACGCTAGGGAACGCACAGCGGATGCACGCTAAGGAACACACAGCGCCGACGGGTCGGTGACCGCCGGTTGGCCCCGCACCCACGACGTCGCGGGCGGAACGACGGGTGTGGGCTCGACCGGGGCCGCGGTGTACAACCGCACGCCGGTCCGCTGTGCGCCGGAATCCATTGACACGCCGACGATCTCGGCCTCGTGTCCGTACGCGTCGGTGATCCGCGCGATGAACGGCCCCGATCCGGCCCCCACGAGGGTCCAGTAGTTGTCCTTCCCGCGCGTCAGCTCCCGCCACTGCGCGCCCTCCTCGTCGCGCAGCGCGACCTGACGAATCGGGTTTCCGGTGCCGGTGATCAGCATCGCGAGCCAGCCCGGCGTGGAGTCCGGCTTCACCACATAGCCGAGCTCGGGTGCGGGCTCCGGATTCCGGACCAGCCGATAGCTGACCTGCGCGACGCCGTCTGCGCGGTCGGCGATCCGGTCGAACGCGGCAGCACTCAGATCCAGCTGCCCCGGAGCACATCCCGGGCAACGGTCGGCGATGAGCACACGCACCGCCCCGAGCGGACCGCGCACGTCGAGATGCCCGCCGCACAAGTCGGCGCCGCCGAACTCCGCGGACGACAGGCCCGCGTAGAGCCCGTCGACAGGTAGGTCCTCGTAAGAGCAGGCGACGGTCGAGCTGGACGAGTAGTACCGCGCCTCGCCGGGCATCGGCGGCAGCGGCGGCGAATGCCGCGCGGGCACACCGGAACTGTTACCGGTTACCGGTGACCACGTCGGAAGGACCTGTCCACCGCCCGGCGCCGACTCGCACGAGACCGCCTCCGGCCGCACCGCCCACACCGCGACGCCGACCACCGCGATCACCGCGCCGACGGACGCCCACACCCAGCCCATCCGAAAACTACCCTGCTGTATCGGTATTCGGTGCACCGTCGTCTCCGGCTTCCGGCTCTCCCCACTCGCTGACTGTCGATCCTGTCTCGACTAGGAAACCAGCACATTTCGCCTCGCAGGGCCCGAACGGAAATTCTTCGCCGTGCTCGACTCGCACGCCGGCAATCCGCAAGCTAATAGCGGGCATTCGAGACTGGACGGACGCCCGTCACCGAAAAAGATTCGATCCGGCCTTCGTCAAGAGCTCGCCCGCTCCAGCTCGGCATCCATCTCGGACAGCTGGTGGTCCATCCGATCACGCTTGGCGCGCAGGTATCGGATGTTGTGCTCGGTCGGGGCGGATTGCAGCGGCAGCCTGCGAATCACGGCGATGCCGTGCTCCTCGAGTCCGGCCGCTTTGGCCGGGTTGTTGCTCAACAGGCGCACCGAGCGGATGCCCAGATCGGCGAGCACCTCCGCGCCCGCGGCGTAGCGGCGCGCGTCCACCGGCAGCCCGAGCGCGACGTTGGCCTCGACCGTGTCGGCGCCGCGGTCCTGAAGCTCGTAGGCGCGCAACTTGTTCAGCAGTCCGATGCCGCGCCCCTCCTGCCCGCGCAGGTACACCACCACGCCGCTGCCCTCCGCGGCGACCGCGCGCAGTGCGGCGTCCAGCTGATCGCCGCAGTCGCAGCGCAGCGAGCCGAGCGCGTCGCCGGTGAGACATTCGGAGTGCAGCCGCGCCAGCACCGCGTCCCGTCCCGGTTCGCCGAAGACCATGGCGAGCGATTCGGTTCCGGTGAGCTCGTCGCGGTAGCCGAGGAGCCGGAACTCGCCGTACTTCGTCGGCATCCTGGTCTGCACCACGCGCGTCACGGTCCGCTCGGCTCTGCGGCGGTACTCGATGAGGTCGGCGATCGAGATGATCGGCAGGCCGTGCGCGCGGGCGAACTCGCGCAGTTCCGGCAGCCTGGCCATGGCGCCGTCGTCGCGCACGATCTCGGCGATCACCCCGGCGGGGCGCAGTCCGGCGAGACGGGCCAGATCCACCGCCGCCTCGGTGTGCCCCGGCCTGCCGAGCACGCCGCTCGGGTGGGCGCGCAGCGGAAAGACGTGGCCGGGGCGGGTCAGATCGTTCGCCCTGGTACGCGCGTCGGCGAGCAGGCGAAGCGTGCGGGCGCGGTCGGCGGCCGAGATTCCCGTGCTGACGCCGTGCGCCGCGTCGACCGACACGGTGTACGCGGTGCCCTTCGGGTCCTCGTTGACCGGGGTCATCGGCGGCAGCAACAGGCGGTCCAGATCGGGTCCCGCCATCGGGGCGCACAGCACGCCGCTGGTGTGGCGAACCAGGAACGCGATGGACTCCGTGGTCGCCAGCTCGGCGGCGAGGATCAGATCGCCCTCGTTCTCCCGGTCCTCGTCGTCCACGACGACCGCCATCCCGCCCGCGGCGATCGCGGCGATCGCCGTCTCGACCGGATCCAACGTCCGCTGTCCTGCGAATTCGGTACCCATGACCACCTCCTATATGACTAGTAGAAATATTCCTAATCGATATAGGAAGCGGCAGTCCCGCTCAGTGGGCGCTCAGGACGCGCGGCGCCCCTTGCCCTTGGCGGGACGCTTCGGGCGCTGCCCGGCCGCGAGCTTGTCGACGTCGGCGAGCAGTTCCTTGGCGAAGTCGCGTTCGGCCTCGTAGTGGCGCACACACCAGCGCAGCACGGCACCCGGGTAGGCCCAGTCCGGATTCTCCTCGGCGCCCTCGGCGTCCACCTCGGCGAGCTTGCGCATCCGCTCGGCGTAGCCGATGTGTTCGGTGAGAATCTCGCGCAGCCGCTCCGGTTCGGCGAAATGGCCGAGCCAGGCGCGCAGCATCACGCTGTGCTTGAGGACGGGCGCCTCCACCGGCGCGTGGTTCACCCAGTGCGCGGCGGCTTCGCGACCCGCCTCGGTGATGGCGTACATCCGCTTGCCGCGCACCCCGTCGTCCTGCAGCACCGTCCGCGACGTGGCGTAACCGTGCTTCTCCAGCCGCTTGAGCTCGGCATAGATCTGGCTGAACGACGGGCTCCAGTAGAAGAACTGCAGGCTCCAGTCGGCCCACTTCTTCAGGTCGTAGCCGGACAGTTCCTCGGCGTGCGAGAGCATTCCGAGCACGGCCCAGCTCGTCGTCGGCAGGTCGGGAACCCCGGCGTCGGCGGGGACAGGCTTGGCTTCCGTCACGCTAGGACTATATCGCTTAGGCATATAACGGGTGAGAAATCCCGTTGAGTGGGATTCGCGCGGCATCGATCCACCGCCGATGTGACAGGTTTCACAACACGTATCACCTGAACATCGGAGGGCGATCCATGTCCACCATTCCCCGCGACCCCGCGACTACCGAAAGTCCGGGCGTCGTAACCGAATCCATAGACGACACCGGACGACTCGACGGCGCGTCGCGCGGCCGCATCTTCGCCGTGCTCGCGGTCATCGTGCTGTTCACCGAGGTCGCCCCGATGCAGTACACGATCGTCGCCGCGGCCCTGCAGAAGATCGCGCCGACCTTTCCCGGTGTCGGCGCGAACATCAACTGGGCCATCATCGTTTTCGGCCTGATCGGCGCCGCCGCGTCGCCACTGATCGGCAAGATGAGCGACGTCTGGGGTAAGAAGCGGATGTTCCTCGTCTGCGGCGTGCTGTTCATGCTCGGCTGCCTGCTCGACGCGGTCACCTCGAACTGGGCGCTGTTCCTGATCGGGCGCGGCCTGCAGGCCACCGCCATCGCGACCGCGGTGATCGCCTACGGCCTGATCCGGGACCTGTTGCCGCGCAAGTATGTTCCGCTCGGCCTCGGCATCACCGCCACCGGCCTCGGGCTCTCGGCCATCGCGGGTCCGCTGCTCGGCGGCTTCCTGGTGGACAACTACAGCTGGCGCGCCATCTTCTGGGCCCTCGCCGGGTTCACGCTGCTGATGCTGCCGCTGGTCTGGTTCGTGGTGCCGGAGTCCAAGCTGCGGGTGCCCGAGCGCATCGATATCGTCGGCGCGGTGCTGCTGTCCGCGGGCGCCGGTCTGACCCTGATCTACCTGGACAAGGGCCACGACTGGGGCTGGGGCAGGCCGACCACGCTGGCCTGGCTGGCGGCAGGGCTCGCGCTGCTGGTGCTGTTCGTGGTGATCGAGACCCGGGTCAGCAGGCCGATCATGGACATGCGTCTGCTGTTCCACCCGCGGGTGGCCTTGGTGCTCGCGGGCGCGCTGTTCGCGTCGTTCCTGATCGGCGTGCAGTCCTACGCGCTCGGCTACATGACGCAGACGCCCGACCAGGCCACCGTCACCGCGGGCGTGCAGCAGGCGACGCTGGCCCAGATCCAGCAGCAGACCGGACACCCGATGCCGCCGGAGGCCGTGCAGGTGCTGCTCGATCCCGGGTACAGCTACGGAAACGGTTACACGCTAATGGAATTCGCGGTGCGCATCGCGCTGCTGCAAGCCGTGCTCGCCATGCTCTGCGGCGCGCTGGCCGGTGCGCTGGCCCGCAGGATCGGCGCCAGGATTCCGCTGATCGCCGCGCTCGCGCTGTTCGTCGGCGCGGGAGTCTGCTACGCCGTGCTGCCGCACACCTGGGTGGTGTTCCTGTGGGTCAGCGCCGCGTTCGGCATCGGGTTCGGTTTCTATTACGCGGCCATGCCGATCCTCATGGTCGAGGCCGTCCCGCAGGAACAGCAGGGCATCAGCCTCGGCATGCTCGGGGTCATGCAGTCCATGGGCGTGGCGATCGGGTTGGCGATCGTCACCGCGTTCCTCAACGCCAGTCCGATGCGGGCGCTGGTCACCGTCGCCGGTCAGCCGACGCCGCCGAGCCCGATTCCCGATATCTTCGGTGACCGCGGCTACGAGCTGGGGTTCTGGATCGCGGCGGGCGCCTCGGCGCTCGCGCTGCTGATCGCGCTGGTCATGCGGCACGGCCGCACACCGGCGACCGGCGGCACCGCGTACTGAGTCGCGGGGCGGGGGCTGGGTCACCGGCCCCCGCCGCTCGCGATCAGCCCGGTTGGGTGTTCCCGAGGACGCGATACTCCCGCAGGTCAACCTGCCCCCGCCCTCGCTATCGGGGCGCACACCCCCGGAGTAGTGTGCACGCCATGTCGCGGACGCGCATCATTCGCATCGCCACCCGATCCAGCCCCATGGCGCTCGCGCAGGCCGAGCACGTGGCGGCGCTGCTCGCCGGGCTGGGGGTGGACAGCGAGCTGGTCAAGGTCACCACCGCGGGCGACCGTTGGATGGGGGATCTGTCGAAACTCGGTGGCAAGGGCGCCTTCGTCAAGGAGATCGACCTCGCGCTGCAGACCGACCAGGCCGACCTCGCCGTGCACTGCCTCAAGGACATCCCCGGCGACATCCCGGTGCCGGAGGGCTTGGCCTTCGCCGGATTCCTGGCCCGCGAGGACGTGCACGACGCGGTGATCACCGCGAGCGGCGCGAAGCTCGCGGAGTTGCCGGAGGGCACCGTGGTCGGCACCAGCTCGGTGCGCCGAAAGGCGCAGCTGAATCTGCACTTCCCGCACCTCACCGTGAAACCGTTGCGCGGCAACGTGAACACCCGCCTGGCGCGACTCGAGGAGGGCCACGTCGACGTGCTCATCGCGGCGGTGGCCGGACTGCACCGGGTCGGCCAGGAACACCGCATCACCGAGATTCTCGACCTCGACACCATGTGCCCGCCGATCGGCGCGGGCGTCATCACGCTGGAATGCCGCGCCGACGACGCCTGGCTGCTCGACGTCGGCGGCGAACTCGACCATCCGGAAACGCACCGGCACGCCGACGCCGAACGCGCCATGCTGCACGCCCTCCAGGGCCACTGCAACTCGCCCATCGCCGGTTACGCCACCACCGACCCCACGGGCCGACTCACCTTGCACGGCAAGGTCTTCAACAGCGACGGCAGCCGCTGGCTCGACGCGAAACACTGGGGCGTGCCGGAGGACCCGCAAGCCCTCGGCTTCTTCGTCGGCGCCGACCTGCTCCGCCAGGGCGCCCGCGCCCTCATCGATTCCATCCCGCACTAGGCCCTGTCTCGAAGTCCGGCCGGATACATCCGTGACTCAGATCGTCGCCTGGCGAAACTCGGGACACGTTGCGGCCAGAGGATTCCAAGGCGGTGTCGTATCACGCGGCGTCGGATCTGTTGCCGGGCACGACATCCGGCGGCCGCGGTGAGGAACTTCCCCGCCCGGCGATGGAAGCGATAGTGTCTTCAACGCATTGGGGTAAGAGGAGTGGCAGTGGCGGACGAGTCGATCGAATCGTTGAGCGAGACCGGGCGCGCGGAGCGGGCGACGGAGGCGGATCTGGAGAAGATACTCGACGAGGATATTCGCTCATGCCTCGATGACGACACCCTGGTGCACCGCGGCGACTTGCGGATCGACGGGGATCTCGGCATCTACGACGGCGCGCTCCTCGTGATCGGAAACCTCTCTGCGACAGGCTCGGTCGCCACCGACGAGACCGGCAGCCTCATCGTGACCGGCTCGGTCGAGTGCAGGCATCTGTACCTCGAGGGCAACCTCGAGATTCAGGGGAACGCGACGATGCGGGGCGTCGTCTACGGCTTCTACGAAGCGGGGATCTCCGGGGTGTACGGGACGACGAAAGCCAAGGTCGGCCTCATCGGAAATCACTGCTGGGAGTGCCCGAACGAGGAATACGAGGTCGGAGGCACGTTCTCGAACTTCCGCGAGGGAAGCTTCACCGGCGATACGGAAGCGCTCCGCCAGATGGTCGGCGAACGTGCCTTCCAGGGGCTCGGCACGTTGCTCGGCGTGAGCCAGGAGGAACCGAAGGAACGAAACTCCGCATGGGGGCTCTCGCTGTTTCGCGATATGTGACCCGAATCCCGAATATCCGCGCGCCGCCGGAATCGGATTGTCCTCACGCCGAACGACTCAGCGCCAGCGCGCGTGCCGCGGGAACAGCGCGCGACCCGCCTCGTGCGCGACCTCCACGAGAACCCGCGCCAGCCGCGCGGTATCCAACGCGGGCCGCTCCCCGCTGACCTGCCCCGACAGCGACAGCGCTGCCACCGCGGCCCCGCGTCCGCGCACCGGCACAGCCACACACGCGATTCCGCTGACCGACTCCTCGTTGTCCACGGCCACACCCTGGCGGTGCCGGATCCGGTTCAGCTCCCGGTGCAATTCGCCTCTGTCGCAGACGGTTCGGGCGGTCAGCTGGGGCATCCGGTCCCGGAACGACGCCTCGACGATGCTGGGTTCCAGCGTCGCGAGCAGCGCCTTGCCCAGCGCCGTGCTGTGCGCGGGCATGCGGCCGCCGAGACGGGTGGGGATGGTCGCGGCCAGGCGTCCACCCGCCTTGTCGAGATAGAGCACCTCGCGTCCGTCGAGCACGCCGAGGTGTCCGACCATCCCGGTGCGCTGACACAGATCGTGCAGCAGCGGGCTCACCACATCGCGAATCTCGTTGTGGTCGGCGGCGAGTCCGCCGAGTTCCAGCGTGCGCATGCCGAGGCGGTAGCCGCCGGGGGCGTGCGCGAGCCAGCGCAGGCGGATCATCTGATCGAGGATGCGGTGCACCGTGGAGCGGGGTAGCCCGGTGCGTTCGGCGAGGCCGAGCAGCGTCAAAGTCGGTGTCGCGCCGTCGAACGCATCTAGGATCAGCGTCATTCGTTCGATCATCGACACCGGCGGCTGGGCCGGCTTGGCGGTCGCACGACCCGAACCTGTCCACTCGCCGGACTCGGGATGGGTCAACATCTCGACCGTCATGGCTCACCTCCATTGTGTAGCGAATCAAGCTTAGAAGTATTTCTATTAGGCATGTGCAGTTTCGGCACAAGTGTTTGTGTCTCCCATCACAGTGCCGCGCCATCGTCGACCGTGAATCCCGGAAACTACGGAGATCGGTACGGATCTTCTCGGTAGCCGGAATCCGTGCTTGACACTCCGGGCACCCCGCCGCCTACGGTCATGACGAAACGGAATATTTCTAGTCGAAACTAGGAGCACCATGGCCGTCGATCTCGACTTCAAGGCCGTCCTGGGCCGGTTCTGCACCGGCATCACCGCGATCACGGCACTCGCCGATGATCAGCCGCTGGGCTTCGCCTGCCAGTCGTTCTCCGCGCTGTCGCTTGATCCGCCCGCGGTCGCCCTCTTCCCCGCCCGCACGTCCACCACCTGGCCGCGCATTCGCGAGGTCGGCCGGTTCTGCGTCAACATCCTGGCCCACGACCAAGAAGACGTGTGCAGGCAGTTGGGTCGCAGCGGCCAAGACAAGTTCGCCGATCTGCGCTGGCGCCGCTCCCCCAACGGCTCGCCGCTGCTGGAGGGCTCCATCGCCTGGATCGATTGCACCCTCGACCGGGAGGCCGACGGCGGCGACCACACCATCGTCGTCGCGCACGTCACCGAGCTGAGCGAACACCGCGAGGCCGCGCCGCTGCTGTTCTACCGGTCCGGCTACGAGCGGCTCGCGGTGGTCTGAGCGTCCTCCCGATCAGTGGGACCACGCCTACCGGCGCCGCGAGCGCCGTCACAGCATCGAAATAGCCCGGAACGACATAGGCCTGAGCGAAATACCTCTGGAGGACCCGACATCATGAGCACGGCGAACACCGACGATCAGGTGCGCGTGATCGACACCGGCGCCCCGCCCGCCCGCTACGCGCGCGGCTGGCACTGCCTCGGCCTCGCCGACAGCTTCCGCGACGGACAGCCGCACACCATCACCGCGTTCGGCACCGAACTGGTGGTCTTCGCGGGCGCCGACGGCACGCTCAACGTGCTCGACGCCTACTGCAGGCACATGGGCGGCAACCTCGGCGACGGCACCATCAAGGGCGACACCATCGCCTGCCCGTTCCACGACTGGCGCTGGAAGGGCAACGGCCGCTGCGCCGCGATCCCCTACGCGCGCCGGGTGCCGCCGCTGGCCCGCACCAAGGCGTGGACCACCCTCGAACAGAACCGGCAGCTGTTCGTCTGGCACGACCCGGAGGGCAACCCGCCGCCGGAGGACATCACCATCCCGCGCATCGAGGGCGCGTTCAGCGACGAGTGGAGCGACTGGACCTGGAACCAGATCGTCATCGACGGCGCGAACTGCCGCGAGGTCATCGACAACGTGGTCGACATGGCGCACTTCTTCTACGTGCACTTCGCCTTCCCGACCTATTTCAAGAACGTCTTCGATGGCCACATCGCCAGCCAGTACATGACCTCCATCGGCCGCGAGGACATGCAGGGCGAGCTGGCCAAGGAGGCGGGCGGCAAGAACGTGCTGCACTCCGAGGCGCACTACTACGGCCCCTCCTACATGATCGACAACCTGGTCAACGAGTCCAACGGCCAGACCGTGGAGGCGGTGCTGATCAACTGCCACTACCCGGTGACCCCGACCAAGTTCGTGCTCCAGTACGGCGCGATCGTCAAGAAGCTGCCCGGTCTCGCGCCCGAGGAAGCCGACGCGATGGCGGTGCGGTTCGCGGGCAGCCTGGGCCGCGGCTTCGAGCAGGACGTGGCGATCTGGAAGCGCAAGACCCGCATCGACAACCCGCTGCTGTGCGAGGAGGACGGGCCGGTCTATCAGCTGCGGCGCTGGTACGAGCAGTTCTATCGGGACGTCGCCGAGGTGGACGAGAAGATGACCGCCCGTTTCGAATTCGAGGTCGACACCACCCGCGCGATCACCGCGTGGGAGGCCGAGGTCGCCGACAACCTGGCCGCCCAGCGCGCGAGCAGCGGGGCGTGAGCGGGAGCGCCATGGACGCTGTCATCTGCCAGGCCTGCGGAAACCGCGTCGCCGTCGTGAAATTCAGTCCGGCGCACACGAGCGTACAGTGGACCGCCGCCGCCGTCGGACAGTGCGCCGAACTCGGCAGCAACGGTGACGGGCCCGTCCCCGGCTGCGCCGCGCTGCGTCGCAGCATCGACAACGCCGTCATCGCGGGCGCGCTGGGGCTCAGCACTCGAGAGGAGGATCTGCTGTGAGGGAGCGAAACCTACTCGCGGCAGCTCTGCCCATGGCCGAGTCGAGCGCTGGCGAGGTGAGGCGGTGAGCGTCCGGTTGCGCGTGGCGCGCGTGATCGCCGAGACCGCCGACGCGGTGTCGCTGGAACTGGTTCCCGAATCCGGCCCGCGGCCCGCGTACCGGCCGGGGCAGTTCCTCACGCTGCGGATCCCTAGCGACCGCACTGGTTCGGTGGCGCGCTCGTACTCGCTGTCCAGCGCGCCCCACGAGGACGGTCCGCTGAAGGTCACCGTCAAGCGGACGGCGGGTGGTTACGGCTCGAACTGGTTGTGCGACAACGCCGCCGAGGGCATGGATATCGAAAGCCTGCCCCCGGCGGGCGTGTTCACACCGGCCTCGCTCGACGACGATCTGCTGCTGCTCGCGGCGGGCAGCGGCATCACGCCCGTGCTGTCCATCCTGAAATCGGCGCTGGCGCGGGGACGGGCACGTTGCACGCTGATCTACGCCAACCGAGACGAGCGCTCGGTGATCTTCGCCGGTGAACTGGCGAAACTGGCCGCGGCGCACCCGGACCGGCTGACGGTCGTGCATTGGCTGGAATCGGTGCAGGGATTGCCTTCGGCGGGTCAGCTGGCGACGCTGCTCGCGCCGTGGGCGGACCGCGCGGTCTTCGTGTGCGGGCCGGAGCCTTTCATGGACGCCGTCGAGTCGGCGGCGGCCGAACTCGGCGTCGATCGCGTGCACTCGGAGCGGTTCGTCTCGATCACCGGCGACCCGTTCGCCCCGGTGTCCACCGCAGACACCATCACTGAGGATGCCGCCGCCGTCACCGTCGAGATCGACGGCGAGACACACGAACTCGGCTGGCCGCGCGAGACGGTGCTGCTGGATGTGCTGCTCGCCCGCGGCATCGAGGCGCCCTACTCCTGCCGCGAGGGCGCGTGCAGCGCGTGCGTGTGCCGTCTGGCCGACGGCGAGGTCAAGCTGCTGCGCAACGACGTATTGGAGAAAGAAGACCTGGCCGACGGCTATGTGCTCGCCTGCCAGGCGATTCCGGTCACCGACACGGTCCGGATCACCTATGACTGAGGAGAACCACCCCATGGCTGTCATCAGCTCGCTCGGCTATGTGAAGGTCGCCGTCAGCGATCCGCACGCCTGGCGCACCTTCGCCTTCGACGTGATGGGCTTCGCCGAGGGCAGTGGTCCCGACCCCGACGCGATCTACCTGCGGATGGACGAGCGCGGCGCCCGCTTGGTGCTGGTGCCCGGCGATACCGACAAGGTGCTCGCCATCGGCTGGGAGGTCCGCGATCATCGCGCCCTGACCGCCGCGCGAGACGCGGTACGGGCGGCGGGGATCGAGGTCACCACACTCTCGGTCGAGGAGTCCGACGCGCGTCGCGTCGAGGAGGCGATCGCCTTCACCGACCCGGCGGGCACGCCCGTCGAGGTGTTCCACGGTCCGGTGCTCGACCACAGTCCGGTGGTCACCCAGCACGGAAACCGTTTCGTCACAGAGGGTCTCGGCCTCGGGCACGTGGTGCTGCCGGTGCCGGATCTGGACGTCGCGTTCCGCTTCTACACCGACGTGCTCGGCTTCCTGCCGCGCGGCGCGTTCCGGCTGCCGACCCCGCCGGAGTACGGACCGATGCGGGTGCGGTTCCTCGGCGTCAACCAGCGCCACCACAGTCTGGCGCTGATCCCCTCCGGCGGGAAGGAGGGCTCCGGACTGGTGCACATCATGGTCGAGGTCGACGCGCTCGACGACGTGGGCCGCGCGCTGGACCGGGTCGGCAAGGCCGGTTACCACCTGTCCTCCACGCTGGGCAGGCACACCAACGACAAGATGATCTCCTTCTATGTCCGCACGCCCGGCGGCTGGGATCTGGAATACGGCACCGAGGGGCTGCTGGTGGACGAATCCACCTACACCGCGGAGGAGATCACCGCGGACAGCTACTGGGGACACGACTGGTCGCGCTGACTCGCGCGAACCCGAAGTCAGGACAACTGAATTGAGCGACACCGCATCGTCCGGACCCTCCCGGTTCGGCTTCTTCCTCGCCCCGTACCACCCGCTGACCGGCAATCCCACGCTGCAACTACAGCGCGATCTGGAGTTGGTGGAGCTGGCCGACCGGCTCGGTTACGCGGAAGCCTGGGTCGGCGAACATCATTCGGCCGGGCTGGAGATCATCCCGGCTCCCGAGGTTTTCCTCGCGGCCGCGGCGCAGCGCACCAGCCGCATCCGGCTCGGCACCGGCGTGAACTCGCTGCCCTATCACCAGCCGCTGATGCTCGCCGACCGGCTCTGCCTGCTCGATCACCTCACCATGGGCCGCACCATGATGGGCGTCGGCCCCGGCCAGCTGGCCACCGACGCGGCCATGCTCGGGATCGATCCGGTGCGGCAGCGGGACATGATGCACGAGTCCATGGCCGTGCTCGTGCGGCTGCTGCGCGGGGAGACGGTGACCGCCGAGACCGACTGGTACCGGCTCGGCGAGGCACGGCTGCAGCTGCTGCCCTACCAGCCCGGCGGCATGGAAATGGCTGTGGCCTCGACCATTTCGCCTTCCGGTGCGGTGCTGGCCGGTCGGCACGGCGCCGGGCTGCTTTCGCTGGCCGCCTCGGATCCCAGCGGCTACGAGGCGCTGGTGCCGAACTGGAAGGTCTACGAGAAGACCCTGCTCGAGCACGGGCACACCGTGGACCGATCGCGATGGCGGCTGGTCGCCCCGATGCATCTCGCGGAGACGCGGGAGCAAGCGATGCGGGACGCCGAGTGGGGCGTCGGGCACCTGGTCGACTACATCGAAAAGCTCAGCGGCCGGACCGCGCCGTGGGGGCAGTCGCCGCGAGATGCCGTGCGGCAGTGGGTCGGGGAGGGTTTCCCGGCCTTCGGTCGCGCCACCATCGGCACTCCGGACGACGCGATCACCACCATCGAGAAGCTGACCGAGCAGTCCGGCGGCTTCGGGACCTTCCTGCTGCTCGGGCTCAACGTGGCGGACTGGGAGGCGACTCAACGTTCGGCGCGACTGTTCGCCGAGCACGTGATTCCGCATTTCACCGGCGCCAACCGCAACCGGATCGCGTCTTTGGAGTGGGCCGACGCCAACAGCGAGCGCATGATCGGCGGTTTGCAGGCTGGCATCCAGAGCGCCTTCGACAAACACGGGAAGACGCTGGCCGCCGCGCTCGGCGCCGACGAGGAGGGCCGCTGATGCGCGCGGTGGTGATGCGGGATCGCCGCCTGGTCGTCGACGAGGTGGCCGATCCGGTGCCCGGTCCCGGCCAGGTGCTGGTGGAGACGGTGGCTTGCGGGATCTGCGGATCCGACAAGCAGGCACTGGATTGCACCGACGACTTCCTCCAGGCCTCACGGGACAGCGGTGTGCCGACCTTCGAGTTCGATCCGACCCGGGATGTGGTGCTCGGCCACGAGATCGCCGCCCGCGTCGTCTCGGCCGGGCCGAACACGCCGCACGAGCCCGGACAGCTCGTGGTCGCCCTGCCGTGGGCGGTCGACCACGCGGGACAGATCCACGGTGTCGGGTTCTCCAACGAGTTCCCCGGCGGTTACGGCGAGCGAATGGTCTTGCAGGCCATGGCCCTCGAACCGATCCCCGAGCACGTGCCGCCGCAAGTCGCCGCGCTGACCGAGCCGCTCGCCGTCGGCTTCGGCAACGTGGCGCGCACCGGGATCGGACCGTCCGGATCGGGCATCGTGATCGGTTGCGGCCCCGTCGGTTTGGGCGCGGTGGCCGCGCTCGCCGAACGCGGCGTCGCACCCATCGTCGCCTCGGATCCGTCGAAACTGCGGCGCGACACTGCCTTACGACTCGGTGCGCACCGCGTCGTCGACCCGGCGGTTTCCGATCCGATCGAAGTCTGGCGCGAGGCCGCATCGCCGACGGCACCATCGACGCCGCCTCCCTCATCACCGCCGAGGTAGGCCTCGACGACGTACCCGCCGCCATCGAATCCCTCCGCAGCCCGGACGCCCACATCCAAATCCTGGTCCGCCCGGATCTGTGAGAGGAACGTGCGTCGGGCCCTCACCTCTGCCCGGGCCCGACGCACGCATGGCCGTACGCAGCCGCCCGTAGTATTCAGTTGCCGTATTGCTTTGTTTCGGGCCGCTCGATCATGATGCCGTGCGCCGGTTCCTCGGCAACCGGCCGATGCTCGACTCCGCGGGGAACGACGAAGATTTCGCCGGGACCGAGCGTCACCGACTCGCCGTCTTGCAATTCGATGCGGAAGATTCCGCTCCAGCACAGGAACAGCTCGTCCTCCTCGTGGTGGTGCCAGGGGAACGCACCGTGGAAGCGGGCGATGCGCACCACGGCGTCGTTGACCGTGGCCAGGTCCCGCGGTTGCCATGGTCCGACCAGGTCGTCGACGACATCGGTGATGGAGATCTTGTTCATGGGTTCATCCTCACGGCGGCAGGGTCGTGGTCCTAGAGCCAATCGAGGCAGAATGGTTTGCGTATGGAGCCAATTGAACTCGCCGACCGGCTCGGCCGGTGGTCCGCCGACCGCGGGCCGTTGTACCTGCTGCTGGCCGGGCGATTGCGGACGTTGATCGATGACGGTGAGCTGCGGTCGGGCATGCGATTGCCGCCGGACCGCAGGCTTGCGAAAGCACTTGCGGTGGGGCGCAGCACGGTCGTGGCGGCCTACGACCTGCTCAGTATGGAGGGTCGGGTGGTGCGCAGACAGGGCAGCGGCACCGAGGTCGCGGGACCCGCAGCGCTCCCGGCCCGGGAGACCACTCATTCTCCGGCCTTTCTGCAGTTGCTCGAGCCGGAGGCCGATGTCATCGCTCTCGCCTGCGCCGCACCTGCGACACCGCCGCCCGAGGTCGCTGAGGCGTATCAGCGCATCCTGCCCGAACTCGCCGCGGTCGACGGCGACATCGGTTATCGGCCGATCGGACATCCACTGTTGCGCACCATGATTGCCGATCGATATCTGGCACGTGGCGTGCCGACCGATCCGGAGCAGATACTGGTCACCGGCGGCGGACAGCAGGCGCTGTCGTTGCTCGCCCACGCACTGCTCCGGCCTGGCGACCGGGTTCTGGTGGAGGCTCCGACCTATCCCGGCGCGCTGGAGGCGTTTCGGGCGGTCGCGGCGGTGCCGCGAACAGGTCCGGTAGGCCTCGGCGCGGTGACCACTGCGGCGCTCGCCTACGTCGTGGCGACCTACCAGAACCCCACGGGCGCGGTGCTTCCCGCGCTGGCGCGGCGGACACTCGTCGAGTCCGCGAGAACAGCCGGGGTGCCGCTGATCGATGACGAGGTGCTGACGGAACTCGGATTTCCGGGAACTGATCCGCCACCACCGCCGTTGGCTGCCCACGACGAGTCCGTGATATCCATCGGTTCGCTCAGCAAGATCGTCTGGGGCGGCCTGCGTGTCGGCTGGGTGCGCGCACCGACCCCGGTC
Source organism: Nocardia sp. CNS-044 (assembly GCF_059570515.1). NCBI lineage: Bacteria > Bacillati > Actinomycetota > Actinomycetes > Mycobacteriales > Nocardiaceae > Nocardia > Nocardia sp. CNS-044. Next base: position 668,319 of record NZ_JCANSX010000008.1, on the reverse strand, counting down.
ATCGCCCGGTTGGCTCGGCTACGCGCTGTGCACGATCTCGGCGGCAACATCCCCGCTCAGTTGGCCGCTGCCTGGCTGCTTCGTGATCTGGACGCGCTGCGTGAACGAATCACACAGCAGCGCAAGGAGAGCCACGACATCCTGGTGACCGAGCTGACCGAGCGCCTACCGGAATGGGAGGTTCCTACAGTGTCCGGCGGCCAGACACTGTGGATCCGCCTGCCCCGCGGGGATGGCACCTCGTTCGCCCAACGCGCCCTGCGACATGGTGTCGCGATCCTGCCCGGCGCCGGTCTCGACGCCTCCGGCGGCAGTATCGATCACTTCCGCATCAGCTTCGTCGCCGACAACCTGCGCGAGGCCGCACGACGCTTGGCCGAGGCCTGGCGAACCTACGAACCACCTGACCAACCCTCCGCGGGATCACCCCCACTGGCCGTCTAGACCGTTTCACGCGCGCTCACATGCAGCCGGACACCCGCTGGAGCCGCCAGAATCGCAAGGATGCGTGCCTGAGTTTTTTCGTCAGACAGGATGACCAGCTCGTAGCCGAGAAGCTCGCGGTCAGTCCATGGGCACCGGACAAGCTGAGCGGAACAGGTGTCTGTGGTCTACTCGCCCGCGAGATCGAGACCCACTGCCCCGACGGATTCGTTCCAGCGCGACTCACCGTGGACCTGCACCAGCCGGTCGCCAATGCGGCGTTCGACATGCGTAGCAGGGTGGTCCGCCGGGGTTCGCGGATCGCGGTCGTCGACGCCGCCATGGTGCAAGACCGCCAGGAACGAGCTCGGGCCTCAGCGGTGTACCTGATCACCGGCGACGAGCCTCCCGGGCGGGTGTGGAGTTCGGCCGAAGACCTGCCGATGCCTCCGCAGGGCTGCGTGCTGCCGGAGGGCTCGCCGCCACTGTTCAAAAGCGGTGAGCGCGAATGGACTTCCGATTTCGCGGCGAATCAGAACGCCGAGCGCAAGGTCTCCTGGCACAGCCTGCCGCCGCTGGTGGCCGATGAGCCGATCACCCCGTTCCAGCGCGCCGCGATCCTCGGCGACGCGACGAACCATGTGTGCCACTGGGGATCCGAAGGCGCCGGCTACATCAACGCCGACGTCACCGTGGCCCTCTCGCGCCTCCCGATCGGCTACGAACTCGGCCTTCGCGCCGACAACACCATCGCCGCCGACGGCATCTCCATCGGAAGCGCCACCCTCTACGACCGCACCGGCCCCGTCGGCACTTGCGTGGTGACCACGCTGTCCAACGCACGCCGTCGAATCGACTTCGCGACCACTACCAGCGCGGGACTCGCCGACGAACCGCACTGACTCCTTTTTCGTGCTGGCTGTAGATCTTCCACAGGTACTGCTGTTCACCCACCGTAAGCACTCGGCGGCGGTCTTCTTTCGTCATCGCGTGATGCTGTTGCGGGTCCGCGAATCCCGGCTATCGATTTCGTTGAGCGTTGATCGCCGAGACGTGGCGGCCCCGATGCAGCCTGCGCTTCAAGCCAGCAGACGCCGCTCGGCCCCAAGCCAACCGGCTCAGGCCGGGGTGGCTTCCCACTCGAACCCGTCCGGGTCGGTGAACGACCCGAGACCGCTGCCGATGACGATGCGGTGCGACCCGGAGCCCTCCGGGGAGACGCCCGCATCCTTGGCGGCGGCACGGCGCCCGTAGAGCGCCAGTTTGACCGACGACGGCGGGGTGTCGAACTCTACGTACTTGCTGCCGAAGCTCTTCCCGACAACCAAGCCGCGGTCGACGTAGAACTGCTTGGTCGCCTTGACGTTGTCCACCCCGAAGAGCACGACGAAATCGTCGATCTCCCGGGTGGCAGGCCCGGTGTCCTTCTTCGCCGACGTCGCGATCTTCCAAATCGCCCCGTCGGGTGCCTGAACGACGCCGCCATACCCCCAGAAGCTCTTCTTGGCCGGCTTCAGCGTCGTCGCTCCTGACTCGAGGGCGGTGCCGATGAGGCTGTCGACGGTACTCGGCTGGGACACCACGAGCGACAGGATGAAGCCACGGAAGCCGGTCGTCAGCGTCTCCGAGGCGCGGAATCGAACTTTGTCGCCGAGACCGAACGCGGCGTCGTAGAAGTTGGCGGCAGCCGCCGGGTCGGTAACCTCGAGGATGACGGCGTCGATGGTGGTCTGGTCAATGGTGCTGTTCATGGCGATAACGCTAGTTCCGGCCCGATGACCGGCGCTTCTCGATTCCTGACCGATAAAGCCTCTACCACCGCCGACCTGGGCATTTCTCGGGTACCCCCCTGCCTTCTACGGCCACCATCCGGCAATCGGCCCGGGTTCGCGACCTTCGACGTCGAACCCGGGCCGCGTTACTCGCGCAGAGTCACTGCGGGGAGCGGATTTCGACCGCGGAATGCAGTGTCGCCGTGAGCAGTTCGATGCGACGCTGCTCCTGTGCGGCGGTCTGCGGCTGATGGTGGATTTCGATGCTCAACCGGCCGTCGTAGGTGCTGATGACGCAGGTGTTGGCCGCGGGCCTGCGCCCGGTTCGGTCCGGCTTCGCGATGAAGATCGAGCGGAAGTCGTCGATACGCAGATCCTTCTGCGAGGGCAGTTGCGGCACCCTGCCCCAGTTCGTCGCCACCACCATCCCCGGAATCTTGGGTGGACCCGCCGCCGCCACATCGGGGATCTGCAGGGGCGTCTGCTGCACGAACCCCGAGGCCACGGCGCCCCGCAAGGTATCGCAGACACCGCGGGCCAGGCCGATCAGGGTTGTCCCCGCTTCCGCACTCGGGACATAGTTCGCGAATCCCAGCACGTCGGTGCCGTCGGTCAAGCCGATCGGCGGGCTGACCCTGGCGCGTAGATCGACGGAGTACAAGTACATGAGCTCGGTCAGCGGCAGTGCCCGAACCTCTGCCTCCATCAGCAGGATCGCCGCGGACACCAGCCCGTGCATCGTCACCTGTTCGCGGTGCCCGAGATCGACCAGCCGCGCCGTCGCCTCCTCACTCAGACGGCATCGCGTCGTCTGGGGCATCGGATATCCCGGGGCGATGTCGTCCGGTGCGGGCGCGGCGGGGATTGCCGCGGACTGCGGAGCCGGTGCGGCCGCAGCCGGATTCGGGAACTTCTCGATGCCACGGGCGGCCAGCAGCACCTCCACCGGATCCGGATAGGGATGGACCTCCGCCACCAGCGGACGGCCCTCTGCGGCAGCACGATAGAACGACCACAGATCGCCGAGGATGGCGAGGGAGTGGTACGCATCTGCCACACTGTGATGGATCACCAGCGTGACGCTCGCGGTGTCGCCGTCGCGGACCACGCACAGCGCACCGACCGCTACGCTCTGATCGAACTTCGCGCCCGCGAGCAGCTGCTCCGGATCACCGTCGACCACCGAGATTTCCGGCGCAGCCCCCGGCGAAGCCACCAGGACATGCCCGCCGGTCCCGGTGGCTTCGAGACGAGCGCCCAGAATGGGATAGGCGCGAACGACGGCGTCGAATGCCGTCGACAACGCGCTCAGGTCCAATCGGCCGGACACTCGAGTCGAGTAGCCGACGAAGACCTCACCGAAGGCGAACATCTGTTCGCTCGGCGCCAGCGGGCGTATGACGCTTGCTGTGGACATGTAGTTCCCTTCAGATATTGCGTATCGCCCCCGGAGAACCGAGCCACCATCCACATGTCCGAGCCTGTGGTCGCCCCCGCCGTCGCTACCCCGAATCCCCGGGTGCTGCCGAGTCTTTCAGGTCTCGAGGCTCGCCGTTGCGGCAATTCCCACATCCGCTGTAAGCGCAACCGGTCGGCGACAGCGGCGCCACGCGCCGCGCCGCTGTCCCGGACGACACTGTGTCGCAGTAGTTCTCGCGATGACTGGTCGGACGCTCGCGATGGCCGGGCGGCGGCTGCGATCACGACGGCACTGGTCTACAGGTCGCGGTGGTCGGCGTCGGTGCGGATGCGTGAAGCCCGAGCTGCCCAGCGAGCCGAAATGGGTTCACATGTAAGCCACCTCACCAACCGTGGATCTGGCTACCATGAGTGAGCCGCGCCACTCTTGGCGCGCAGACTCGTGAGAAGCAGGCAGAGGCACCACCGCATTCTGTCGGCATCGAGTCTCGGACCGGACGTGTACGAACGCCGCGACGTTCGGTTCATGCCAGAGATATCGGGAACAGGGATATGACGACAACAGAAATCGGATACACGCACGAATCGGGCAAAACGGTCTACACCGTGCCCGAGGCGTTTCAGGAGACCCTGACGTTGCGGCCCGAGCAGGTCGCGTTGCGGACTGTCGGCGGCACCCAGCAGATCACCTGGCGCGAGTACGGCGAACGCGTGAAGTCGATCGCCGCGGGCCTGGCCCGGCTCGGCGTCGGACACGGTGACACCGTCGGCATCATGCTCACCAACCGCCCCGAGTTCAATCTGGTCGACACCGCCGCACTGCATCTGGGCGCAACCCCGTTCTCGGTCTACAACACCAGTTCATCCGACCAGATCGCGCACGTGTTCACCAACGCGGCGAACAAGGTCGTTGTGACAGAACAGATGTTCCTCGGTGCGGTGACCGGCGCAGGCGTGGACCTCGCGCACACCGTCGTCGTCGACGGCCCGGCCACCGGCGCCATCACGCTCGAGGAGGTCGAGGCGAACCCGCTCGACGACTTCGATTTCGACGCGGCCTGGCGCGCGGTCACCGCCGACGACCTGGCCACCCTTATCTACACGTCGGGCACCACCGGTCCCTCCAAGGGCGTGGAGATCACCCACCGCAATGTGCTCGCCCAGATCATCGCGCTGGTCAAGGGTCCGCTGCCGGTCGGATTCGCCGACCGTACGGTGTCCTACCTACCCGCCGCGCACGTTGCCGACCGCATCTCCGCCCATGGCCTCAACCTGACCACCGGCATCCAGATCACCACCGTCACCGACCCGCGCGAGGTGGCCGCCGCACTGCCCGACGCCCGCCCGACCACGTTCTTCGGCGTGCCACGGGTGTGGCAGAAGATCAAGACGGGCATCGAGAACAAGCTCGCCACCGAGCCGAGCGCGGCCAAGAAGGCGCTCGCCAACTGGGCCATCGACACCGGAATCGCCGCTGCCCGAGCCGATCTCGCGGGGAAGGGCCCCGGCGCGCTACTGGCCGTCCAGCACAAGGTGGCCGAGACGCTGGTGTTGTCGAAGCTGCGGCACGCACTCGGCCTGGACGCGCTGGAGGTCGCGGCCTCCGGCGCCGCACCGGTGCCTCCGGAGACCCTCGAGTACTTCCTCGGCCTCGGCTTCAAGATGACCGAAGTGTGGGGCATGTCCGAGACCACCGGCGTCGGCACCTACACCGAATTGGCCAAGCCGCGCCCCGGCTCGGTCGGCCGCACCGTCGACGGTTTGGAACTGCGCCTGGACACCGACGGCGAAGTCCTGGTGCGCGGCCCCATCATCACCCGCGGCTATCGCAATATGCCGGAGAAGACGGCCGAAGCGATCGATGCGGACGGCTGGCTGCACAGCGGTGACATCGGCACCATCGACGCCGACGGCTACCTGCGCATCGTCGACCGCAAGAAGGAACTGATCATCAACGAGGGGGGCAAGAACATCGCCCCGAGCAATATCGAGAACGCGATGAAGGCCGCCTCCTCACTGATCGGCCAGGCCGTCGCGATAGGCGATGCCAAGCCCTATATCGCCGCGCTGATCGTGCTCGACCCCGACGTCGCCGCCCTGCGCGCCAAGGAACTCGGCGCCACCGACGCCGACCTCGCCACACTCGCCGCCCGCCCGGAGATCGTGGAAGAAGTGCGCGCCGCGGTGCAGGCGGGCAACAGCAAGCTGTCGCGAGTGGAGCAGATCAAGCGCTTCACCATCCTCGGCGCGGTATGGGAGCCGGGCGGCGACGAACTGACCCCGAAGATGTCGCTCAGGCGCGCCCCGATCGCGACCAAGTACGCGGAGGCAATCGCGTCGCTGTACGCGAAGGAGCCCTCGGACAAGGTCATCAGCGTCAAGTAACCACGAGCGTCGACCGGAGGCGACCCCTCGTACACAGAGGTCGCCTCCGGTCGACGCGGGGACGAGCACAGGAGCGGGAGCACGACGACCATGACGAAACCGGAATCCCCGTCGCTGGCGGGCAAGACCATGATCGTGACGGGCGGCAGCCGCGGCATCGGCCGGGCCATCGCACTGCGCGCCGCCGCCGACGGCGCGAACATCACGCTGCTCGCCAGAACCGATCAGCCGCACCCGAAACTGCCCGGCACCATTCACACCGCCGCAGCCGAAATCGAAGCCGCAGGCGCCCGGGTTCTCCCGTTCGTCGGCGATGTCCGCGACGACGACACCATGGCGGCGGTCGTGCGGCAGACGGTCGACCGGTTCGGCGGCATCGACATCGTGGTGAACAACGCCTCGGCGATCGACCTGACGCCCACCGACGCCATGACGATGAAGATGTACGACCAGATGCAAGGCGTGAACGCCCGCGCCGCGTACCTGCTGTCCAAACTCGCCATTCCGCACCTGCGGGCGTCGGCGGCCGCAGGGCGCAACCCGCACATCCTCACGCTCTCCCCGCCGCTCAACCTCAACCCGGCATGGACGGGCTCGTCGTTGGCCTACCTGGTCTCCAAGTACGGGATGAGCCTGACGACACTGGGGCTCGCCGAGGAATTGCGTGACGATGGCATCGCCGTCAATTCGCTGTGGCCGCGGACCACCGTCGCCACCGCGGCCGTGCGTAATCTGCTCGGCGGCGAGGCGGCGATCGCGAAGTCTCGTACCCCCGAAATCTGTGCCGACGCAGCGCATCTCGTGCTCTGTTCGGGGGCGGCCGAGATGACGGGCAATTTGTTCCTCGACGACGAGGTGCTCACCGCGCACGGCGTCACCGAACTGGACCGTTACCGCGTTGTCCCGGGCGGCGGCCCGCTCGAACTCGATATCTTCGTCGACGCCTGACTACTCGGGTGCGCGTTCCACCTGATCCGGGAACACCACCCGTACGAAGGCCCAGAACCGGAACACCATGCCGAGCGCGGTACCGATCAGCTGCGCGGCCACGAAATCGGCGACGTTCTGGGTGAACCGGGAGACCTCGGGCACCTCGAGGTGGAGCATGTAGCGCGACACCCACAGTGGCGCGGTGTTGACAGCGATGGCGAGGAAGCTGACCAGATAGAACAGCGCTGCCTCGTGGTGGCCGCGCCGCCCGCCGCGCGCGGCGAAGGACCATTGCTTGTTCAGGATGTAGGACAGCGTGATCGCCGCGAGCACCGCCAGCACCTTCGCGATGATCGGCTGTGCCTCGAGCACAGTGCTTTTGAGGGTCAGAAAGACGGCGGTGTCGAGCGTGAACGCGGCGGCACCCACGGAAGCGAAGCGAATCAGTTCACGACGTCGTGCCTCGCCTCCCAGTGCGGCGGCCACCCGAGCGAAAACGGGGCGTTTGGAAAACAGCACAGGTAGAGTTTCGTCCATATCCCTTTACCCCACAACAAGATCGGCGGATTCACCGGAAGGGATATGTCCGCGGGACACCCGATCGGGCGGAATCCGGGCGGGTGAGTAGGTAACGTGAAACGGAAGAAGCCGCGGCGGCGCGCCGACCTCGAGCAGGCGACGGGCGCACCGAGCGCGCAATCGATCGCCGTGGTAGGCATGAGCTGCCGATTCGCGGGCGGCGCTGATTCACCGGAAGCCCTGTGGCGCTTGCTGATCGACGAGGTAGACGCAGTGGCGGACGCGCCACCGGCAGGCCGGTGGCCGGCAGGGAATTACCACGACGCCGAGCGCGGCGCCCCGGGCAAAACCGTCTCGATCGCGGGCGCCTACCTGCCCGATGTCGAGTTGTTCGATGCCGAGTTCTTCGGGATCACCCCGCGCGAGGCCGCCGATATGGACCCGCAGCAGCGGCTCGCGTTGGAATTGTCATGGGAGGCATTCGAGGACGCGGGAATTCGACCCGACGCCGTTCCCGACACCGGCGTGTATTTCGCCAACAAGTTCAACGACTATCGGGCGGTGAAGTTGAGTCGCGGCCCCGCCGCCACGACACCCTTCACCAGCACCGGCGACGTGGAGGGCGTCATCGCGAACCGGGTGTCGTATTTCCTCGGTTTCGACGGGCCGAGCATGACGGTCAACGCCTCCTGTGCGGGTTCGCTGGTCGCGGTTCACCTGGCCTGCCAGGCGCTGCGCGCGGGCGAAAGCGCGGTCGCGATAGCAGGCGGTGTCCAGCTGAATCTCATCCCAGACACCGCGATCGGCCTGTCCAAGCTCGGTGTGCTCTCCCCGGGCGGCCGCTCTCGCGCCTTCGACGCCACGGCCGACGGTTATGTGCGCGGCGAAGGCGGCGCGGTGGTCGTACTGAAACCGCTGACCGCCGCATTGCGCGACGGCGACCGCATCTACTGCACCGTGCTGGGCAGCGCCACCAACAACAACGGCCACCACCACAAGGGGATGGCCGCCGGCGCAGCCGTTGGTGGGGTGGGTAAGTACAGCATGCCCGCCAGCAGCGCCGCCGGGCAGGAACAATTGCTGCGGCGCGCCTGTGCCCGTGCGGGCGTGGACCCGTCGACCGTCGACTATGTCGAAGCCCACGGCACCGGCACCGCCGTTGGCGACCGCGCCGAGTTGACCGCTTTGGGTACCGTCTACGGTGCGGCCAGGAGCGGTGGCACCCCACTGACCGTCGGTTCCGTAAAGACGAATATCGGGCACACCGAGGCGGCCGCCGGGATGGCCGGACTGCTCAAGGTCGCACTCGCGCTACGGCATCGCCAGATCCCGCGCAGCCTGCATTTCGACCATGCCGCAACGGATCTCGACCTCGCCGGAGCGGGCGTGCAGGTCGCGAACACCCTGCTGCCGTGGCCCGAACGGGACGTACCGGCCCGCGCCGGGGTGAGCGCCTTCGGCTTCGGCGGCTCCAACGCGCACGCGATCGTAGAAGAAGCCCCGCCCGAGATCGCGGATGGCCCGGAGCCGAATACTGGCGCGACCCCGACCGATACGGAGCTACGCTCCGCAGAGCGTTTGATCGTATTGTCCGCACGCACCGAACCCGCACTGCGCGAGCAGGTTCGCCGCCTCCACGACCACCTCTCCAGCCACCCCGACATCTCGCTCGACGATCTCGCGCACACGCTCTGCCGCACGAGAACTCCTTTCGCGCATCGTCTTTCGCTGGTAGCGAGCACGGTGGCAGAGGTGAGGAGCTTCCTGCACGAGACGCTTCGCGACACCGCGCCGACCGAGATGGAGGACCCATCCCAAGCTTCGGCCTTGATGGTTGCCGCAGCCCTGCGACCGGGTACGGTGCCGCGCCGCGGACTGCTGCAAGCGGTCGGCGCGCTGTTCGAACGCGGTGTCGACCCGGATTGGTCCGCGGTCAACCCACCCGGCCGGGTGGTGTCGCTGCCAACGTATCCGTTTCAGCGGCAACGCCATTGGGCCATCCCCGCGGAGACCGAGCCGGTGCGCGACGATCACTCCGAAAACACTGCGGTAGCGGGCGATTCGACGCACGTGTGGAGTCATCCGGTCGGCGTCGTCGCGCTGAGGGATACGGTGGCGGGGGAACTGGCCGAGGTCATCGGTGTCGAGTCCGACGGCATCCACCGCACCCGGAACTTCGATCAGCTGGGTGTCGGTTCGGTACACGCCGTCGAACTCAGCTCCCGTCTCAGCGCCCGCCTCGGCATCACCGTCCCCGCGGCGATCATCTGGGGCCACCCCACCGTCGAACTGCTCGCCGCCGAACTGTCCGCCCGTCTCGAGGCGACGAACCATCCCGCGGCGCCACCGGCAACCGGGGCTCGCGAGCTCCCGGACAGTACCGAGCCTGCGCTCCTCGCCCGCCCGCCGCACATCTCGGCGGACGAGGAGGTTCTCTCCACGGCCGAACTGCTGACGCTCGGCCGCGAGCTGCTCGGCTGACCGCGACCGCCGTCAGGCCAGTGCCGGCTGGGTAGCCCTGCGCACGGGTCGGATCCGAATGCCGAACTCCGGGCGCAGGTTCACCGACGCCAGCGGCACCACCGGGTGCGCGCTGTCCAGCTCGAGCCGGAAGCGTTGCACGGTCATGGCCAGGATCAGCACCATCTCGGTCATGGACATGTCCTTGCCGAGGCAGATGCGCGGGCCGCCGGAGAACGGAAAGAACGCGAACTTGTGACGTTCGGCCACTTCCTTGTCGGCGAAGCGCTCGGGCCGGAACTCCGCCGGGTCGTCCCACAACCGCTTGTCGCGGTGAATGTAGTACATGCACAACGTGACCCGGGCGCCCGCCGGTACGTGATACCCGCCGATCTCGTCGTCGGCGATCGGCGTGCGTTCGACGATCCACGCGGGCGGGTACAGCCGCATCGTCTCCTCGATGACCATCCGGCAGTAGCCGAGCTGTCCGAGGTCGGCGAAGGTCGGGGCACGGTCGCCGAGCACGTCGCGGACCTCGCCCGCGAGGCGTTCCTGGATCTCCGGGTGCGCGGCCAGCAGATAGCACGCCCATGACAGCGCATTGGCCGGTGACTCGTGCCCCGCCACGAGCAGCGTCTTGATCTCGTTGAGCAGGTCTTCCTCCCGCATGCCCAGCCCGCCCTCGTCGCGGGCGCGGACCAGCGCGGTGAGCACGTCCGAGGTGTCGCCGCCGCTCCTGCGTTCCGCGATGAGGTGCCGCACGACGTCGTCGAGTTCGCCTACCTTGTGGGCGACCCGCCGCGCTTCCGGCGTCGGGAACGATTGCGGCAGCTTCACCGGGGCGTTGACCCGCTTCATGATGAACGCGAAGGCGGCCCGCATCGCATCGGTGACTTGTGTTGTGTCCGTGGACAAGTCGATGCTGAACAGAATGCGTCCGGTGACCGTGAGCAGCAGCTTGACGTAGTCGTCGTAGATGTCGCGGTATTCGCCCGCCGCGGCATCCCAGCGATCCAGCATGGCCGCCGCGCTGTCGGTGATATCGTCGGCGAATCCCTTGACGTGCGTATGGGAGAACGCCGGGCTGATCAGCTTGCGCTGCTTGCGCCAATAGTCCAGGTTGTTGGTGGTCAGCTGGCCCTCGCCGAGCAGGATACTGAACTCGTCGTAGATCGGGCTCTTGCGATAGTTGGTGTAGTTGTCCTTGAGCACGTATTCGGTCATCGCCGGGTCCGCGACCAGGTAGACCAGCATCGGCCCGGCCTTCACCCGGACCACGTCGCCGTAGCCGTCGAGCAGACTGCCCACCGTCGCCAGTGGGTTCTTCGCCAGTTTCGGCAGCATGCGGCCGGTTTCGACCAGTCCTGGACCGGGTGCTTTCATGGAAGGCCCTTTCACTTCAACAGCTTCGCGTGCTTGCGCAGCTGGTTCACGTAATCCTGTTTCTCCACCACGAGCGGGTACTGCTCCGCGTGGTAAAGACGCAGTCCGGCATACAGATCGGGTTGCGCACCGTGGGTAGCGCGGACGAATCGCTCGATCCGGTGCGCCCCGGCCGCTTTCGCCCGCACATAGTCGGCGACGAGTTCGGCCTGGTGCGCGTAGACATCCCAATGGGAACCGATCGGTCGCACCATCCCGACAACGAACAGGCCGGGCGCGCCAGGCGGAAAGATGTTGAGGTACAGCCCCGGCCGCAGCGACCCCTCGTCCCAGTTGAGGTGGGCGCGGTCGACCACCGGATAGTTCGGCACGAAACCCGTTGCCAGGATGACCATGTCGACCTTTTCCTCGCTGCCGTCGGCAAAGGTCACTCGGTCGTCCTCGATCGAGGCGATATCGGGTTTCGGCGTGATGTCGCCGTGCGTGTAGTAGTGGTGCAGCTGATCGCCCAGCATCGGAATGACGATGCCGTTGTCGAAATCGGGTACCGGCAGCCCGAACGACCGGGATCGGCGGCGCAGGTAGGAGAACAGAGTTTGGAAGGCCCGCTTGCGCATGGGCCGCCACATGCGTCCCTGCAGCATGCTGTCCGTGGGCCGCCCGAGCAGATACTTCGGCATGCAGTAGAAACCACGCCGACTGCTGTGCAGGGTCAGCGCCGCGTTCACCGCGCAGTCGGACAGGATGTCGGCCGCCGACTGTCCCGCGCCCACCACCAGGACGCGCTTGCCGATGATCTGCTCCGGATGCCGGTATTCGCTCGAATGCAGCACGGGCACTGTGCTGTTGCCCGGGAAGTCGATACGACGCGGGGTCCGGTCGTGCCCGGTGGCGATGACCACGCCCGCGTACGACTTCCGGGTGCCGTCGCCGAGGGTCACCTCCCATCCGGCGTCCGGTCCGTCCGCGGCGGGCTCGACCCGCCGCACCTCGGTGTTCAATCGGATATGCGGTGCGAGTTCATTGGCGTCGGCGTAGTTCTGCAGATAGCGCAGGACCAGCTCATGTCCGGGATAGTCCGGATAGTCCTCCGGCATCGGGAAGCCCGGAAATGCCTGCACCCCTTTGGAAGCGATCACATGGGTATTGCGGGTGACCGGCGAATCCGAGCGGCGCGCGTCCCAGATCCCGCCGATCCCGTCCGTCGCCTCCAGCACCTCGAACGCGATTCCGCGCGCGGCGAACACCCGAGCCGTCGCCAGTCCGGCCGCACCGGCGCCGATCACACAATAGGTTTTCATGCCGCACCGACCGGTTCGGGCTTCGCCGCGTCGACGCCGGGGGCTTCCTCGGCCTCGGTGCCGCCGCTCGCCCGCCAGGCCACCGCGAAGCAGGCGACGTAGATGATCGTCTGCGCGAGCAGCGTGAAGTACACGTTCTCGTTGTAGACCGCGACAACGAGCCAGGCCACGGTGAGCAGCGCGATATCGCGTTTACTCCCCCGCATCAAACCGGCGTATACCGCGAACATCCACACCGCGCCGACCGCGATGTACACCCACGGCCCGAACGGCGCCCGGAACGAGGCCAGCGTGAGCACCGCCAGCCAGATGGCGAGGTTCTCGGCCCGGAACCTCGCACCCTCCGCTCCGGCCCGCAGCCGCCGGTGGATCCGCACCGCGGTGACCGCGACCAGGATCACCAGCAGCAGCGTGTAGATGTTGGTGACAAGCCGGGCGGGTCCGGTGGGATCGCCGATATCCCAGCCCATGATGTTCGCCTTGTACGGCAGCCCGTAGGGCGAGTAGTTGACCAGCTGATTAGCCCGTTCCACGAGGACGAACTCGTGGAACTCCCCGCTGGCCAACTTTTGCCAGGTGCCGTCGGACAGGAAGTGCCGCCACGGCTCACGTCCGAAGATGAGTAGTGTCGCGAGCGAATAGATTCCGCCGAACGCCGCGGTCCACACCGCGGGTCGCCAGCGTCGTTGTACGAGCAGATACACCAGAAGGATCGCCGGTGACACCTTGGCGATGATCGCGAAAGCCAGCGCCGCGCCGCCGAATACGTTGCGCCGCAGGTGGAACAGCACCATGGCGCCCGCACCGCCGACATACAGGATCAGCACGTGGATATTGCCGATCTGCAAGGTCGCCAGGGTCGGCAGGCTGAGCCACACGACCGGCGTCAACGCGGCGAGCACGCCGCCCTGCTTACCGCCCACCCAGCGGGCGATTCCCAGCATGCCGATCAGCACCATGGCGACGTACAACGAGTAATACAGTGCCCGCAGCGTGCCGAAATCGTGGCTGAACACCAGCAGCAGCCGTGGTAGCAGCAAGAACGGCGGCGGGTACAGATAAGCGTCGCGATCCTGCGGGAGCACGCTCGGCAGCACCGAATCCGCCTGCGGGGACTCGTACCGATGCCGGTTGTACAGGTTGGCCGGGTCGTCCTCGGCGACAAGAGCGCCGCTGATATAGCCGGTCAGATGGGACTTCTTCACCAGGAAGTCGTCCTCGGCCGACAGCGAACTGTCCACATTGTCCGCGTCGAGAATGAACTGCGTCAGCCGAGCGAGCACGAGCACAACTGCGAGGATGGCCACGCTCCACAGCACCCGCACGACGATCGGCTTGCCGCGCATCACGTCCCGCCATTCGACGGGCACCGACGGCACGAACAGAACGAACAGCACTGCCGCGCAGACGATTCCGAGCAGTGCGGTGGCCGCGCCCGGTAATCCGGTGAGCGACAGCGTGATCATCACGACGGGGACGAGAATGCCCACGACGAACACCGCGTACATCGCGGCGTAGTAGTCGAGTGCGCCACGAAACCTGGTCCATGTCCTGGATATCATCTACAACCTGCGGCTTTCCAACATCAGCGAGGTCCTGCCCGAGGAGTCGCGGTGGTCTTATCTGGTCCGCGCGCCGACGCGATCGGCGAGCTGCGGAACGACCTGCGCCACCACCTCGTTCGGCGTCGGCGCGTCACGGATATCGGCCCCCACCTGTTCGGCCGCGGCGCGGAACCCGGGTTCACGCAGCAGCGTCGCGATGGACTCGGCCAGGCCGTTCGTATCGGCTTGCGCGGCCGGGTCTTCGGCCGCCGAGCCCGCGCCTGCGCGCACGATGCCGCGGGCGTAATCGAATTGGTCGAACATCTGCGGCAGCACCAGTTGCGGCAGCCCATACCAACCGGCCGTGAGGCCCGTCGTCGAACCACCATGGTGCACAAGGAGATCGCACCCGGGCAGGAACAATTGCAATGGCACCTCTTCGACGACCCGGACGCGCTCGGGCAACTCACCGACCAGCGCTCGATCGGTGGCGGAGAGCGCGACCACGATCTCGGCGTCCGCGACCTCGGACAGCGACTCGACGATCGCCCGCAGTGGGCGCGGCCCGGTCAGGCTCAGTGTGCTACCGCCGAGACACACCGCGATCCGCCTGCGCCCCTCGTCGTTTCGATGCCAGTGCGGCAGCGAGCCGGTTCCGTTGAACGGAATGAACCGGATCGGCGTGCCGGGTGGCGCGTCCGGCGCCTGCACCCTCGCCGGGCAGATGTCGAGGACGGCAACGGGATCGGCCAGCGCGCCACCGGCCTCCGCGACCAATGCCGCGGTGCGTTCGGTGAACGGCCCGCCCGTCGGATCGATACCCCAACGGTGCACCAGCACAGGCAGATCCAGTGCGGCACCGAGTGCCCTCCCCACGGTCGCCAGCGGGTCGGTGAGGACGACGTCGGCGCCCCAGTCCCTGGCGACGTCGGCGAACACGTCGAGGTACGCGGTCGCGTGGTTGTGCCAGTTCTGCGCGGCGATATGCCACAGACCTTCACCCGATGCCTGGTCCCGGTCGGCGAACAGCGGTAGCGGGAACATGCTGGGGTTCACCTTGGTACGCAGTTCGTCCATCGGCACGTTCAGCGCGGGCAACTCGACGGCGTTCAACCCGGAACGCCGCGCGGTGGCCGTGACGTCGCCGCGCGAGGCGACCAGCACGTCGTGACCGGCCAGCCGCAACGCCCAGCAGAACGGCACCATCGCCAGCAGGTGCCCGGACGACGGTACCGGGACGACGAGGAATTTCATGCCCTTCACTCCTTCGGCTTCATCCACTCCATCGGATTGGTATGCCGGGGCACCCATGATGGAGCGGATTGCTCACTGTTGCGGCGCTTTTCGATGACGACGATGTTGTGGTAAAAGTGCACCGCGCCGATCCACTCGTCGTGCGGGCGGTTCTGCCGCCCCGCGTCCTTCTCGAATTCCTGGTGATGCAGCGCGTCGACAAGTGTTTTGAGGTAGCCGACCGTGGTCGCCGGAGTGTCGAGTTCGGTGCTGCTGCCGCCCCAGCCGGTCCAGTACGAAGTCTGAGTGTCCTCCACCACGTACAACCCGCCGGGGCGCACGTGGGCGAACAGTGCCTCGAACGAGGCGATCACATCGCCGCTGATATGGCTGCCGTCGTCGATGATGATGTCGAACGGACCGAGCGAACCACCGAGTTCCGCGAGGAACGCCGGATCACCCTGGTCGCCTTGCAGGGGCTGCAACCGCGGTTCGGCGATGCCGGACTTGTCGAAGTAGTCCAGCCCGTACACCATGCCGCGGCGGAAGTACTGCTTCCACATGCGCAACGAGGCGCCGCCCACGTTCGGCGCTTGGTAGCCGCCGATGCCGAGCTCCAGCACCCGCACGCGACTGTTGCGCAGCGGCGCGAAATGCCGCTCGTAGTGCTGGGTGTACCAGTGGCCGCCCCACTTGTCCGAACCGAATCGCAGCGACAGCGCGCCGAGGTCGTAATGGTGTGTGGCGCAGGCGGTCACAATGCCATCGGCGGCACGCGCGGCGGCATCGCGGGCCATCCGCCAGGGGTCGTCCGGTGCGAAACTGCCCGGCCCCGGCTCGTCCTTCAACGCGATCGCGCGGGTGCCGATCTCGGCGTCCGGCGGCCCGTACACCGCGCGCAGCAACTCCACCAGGTCCTGCCGCACCACCAGCCACGGATCCTCCTGGGTGCCGGGGGTGATGGCGGGGTCCTCGGCGCCGAAGGTGACCAGATAATCCAGTTGCTTACCCTCGTTGGTCAACTCGAACACCGCCGTGACCGGCTGACTCGGCGGCACGCCGTCGCGGGCCCGCCACGCGATTTCCTTCAGCACCGCGTCGATCACGGTTTCGGTGCCGATCTCGCCGAGTCGCGCCGCCGTCTCCTCGTAGACCCCGTCCGCGATGGAGATCAATTGCGCGGCAAGGAGATTCTCGTCGTTCAGGTTCACGTCATCCATCCGTTCCGCCGGTGGCCACCGGCCTCGCTTCATCGATCAGGCGCACCCCTTCGGCCACGAGCATGGCTCGAACCATGCCGCGGAAATCCACCGAAGGCCGCCATCCCGTCCGCTCGCGCAACCGCCCCGCGTCGCCGACCAGCGGCTGCCGGTGGCGGGTCAGCACGGAAGGGCGTTCGCGGACGTGTTCTCGCCAATCCAGTCCGGCCATGCCGAACGCGGCCGCGCAGAATTCCGCGACCGTGTGATACTCACCGGTCGCGACCACGAAGTCGTCCGGTTCGTCGAGCGCGAGGATCCGGATCATCGCCTCGACGTAGTCCGGCGCGTATCCCCAGTCCGCGCCCGCGTCGAGCCGGCCGAGTACCAGCTCGTCCGCCGCACCCCGCTGAATCCGGGCGACCGCTCGCACGATCTTGCGGGTGACGAATTTCTCGGCCCGCAAGGGTGATTCGTGGTTGAACATGATCCCGGTCGACACGAACACACCGCGCGCTCGATAGACCTGGCAGGCCAATAGCCCCGCGGCCTTGCTCACCCCGTAGATCGAATGCGGCCGCAACCCGCTGTCCTCGTCCCGGACCGTGCCGTCGCCGGGTCCGAACACATGTGAGGAGGCCGCGTAGAAGAGCCGGGTGCCGGTCTCATAGCGTTCGATCGCCTCCGCGAAGTGCTGTACCGAAAGCGTGTTCACCCGGTGTGAGTCGCGGGCCAGCTCACGCGGATCCACCGGCGGATCCTCCGAGGAATGCTGGACAGCCGCGAGCAAGTACACCTGCCGCGGTCGCTCGTCCGCGATCAGCCGCGCGACCGATTGCGCGTCGGTGATGTCGACCGGCCCCGCGCGGCTGAGCGGCAACACCTCGTGGCCACGCGCGCCGAGCAGGTTTGTCAGCAGTGTGCCGTCCTGCCCCGACGCGCCCGTGACGACGACGGTCATCTCACACCACCTCGAGCTCCGGCAGTGGGAATACGAGATGCCCACCGGCGGAGCGGAACTCGCGTTCCCGCTCGACCATCATCGAGCGGAAATGCCAGGGCAGCACGAAGTACTGGTCCGGCGCCTGCTCGCGCGCCCGCGCCTCGGACACGATCGGGATGCCGGTGCCCGGGGTGAACTTGTCGAACTTGTCGTCGTTGACCTCCGCGATGCACGGCAGGTCCGACGGCCCGATCCCGCAGTGCTGCAACAGCACATTGCCCTTGGTGGATGCGCCGTAGCCGAGCGTGTGTAGCCCGGCCTGCTTGGACCGGTCGAAGAACTCCCTGACCCGTTCCCGATGCTGGTCGACCCGCTTCGCGAAGTCGGCGTAGATCTCCGGTGTGTGCAGGCCCAGACCTGCCTCCTCGGTGCGCATCCGCGCCAACTCGCCCGCGTCGGCGACGGTCGGGGCGCCCTGCTTGCCCAGCGTCAGCGCGAAACTGCCGCCGTTGATGGTGTTGCGTTCCACCTCCAACACCACGAAGCCGCACCGGCGCGCCATCCACTCGATCTGGTCGAGGGTGTAGTACTCGAGGTGCTCGTGGCAGATGGTGTCGTAGGACGTGGTGGCCAGCATGGCGGGCAGATAGCTCTGCTCCAACACCCAGATGCCGTCATCGGTCAGGGTGGCGTGCACGTCGCGCATGAACTCCAGCGGGCTCGGCACGTCGTAGAACATGGCGATCGAGGTGATCACCTTGGCGCGCCTGCCGTTCAAGAGCGAAGCGGCCAGCTCGCGGGAGAAGTAGCCGGTCGACAACCGCACATGCGGGGGGTAGAACTCCCGGAACTTCTCCCCCAGCGGATCGATGCCCACCACGGTCGCGGCGTCGGCCGGGTACCACTTCAGCAGCGTCGCATCGTTGCTGCCGATGTCGATCACCACATCGTCGGGTCCGAGGTCGACCCGCTCCCGGATCCGCGACACCCGACGACCGAGATGATCGATCATCGAGCGATTCAAGCCCGAGCGGTATCCATAACCGGCGGAATACATTTCGTCGAAGTTCGCGGTGTGCCGCAACTGCACGAGTCCGCATTCCTCGGCTCCGGTGCGCACACAGCGCACCAGCTCCAACGGATACCGCGGCACCCCGACCGGGTCCGTGGCCGGAAACACCCCGGTCAAGGCCATCGTGCCGAGATCGACTACCGTTTCCAGCCGGGTGTTCTCACACACCCGGCAGCGTTCGATTCGGCATGATCGGGGCCCTGCGTGGTTACGCACGCTGCCTCCTCCGGGCCTGACCTCTCATGCCGTGTTCAATCTCTTCCGTCACGCGTTCTCCCAATCGTGGGCGACCATCAACTGCACCAACTCCGCGAAACTCGTCTTCGGCTCCCACCCGAGCTTCTCCTTGGCCTTGCGTGGATCGCCGGTCAAGTGGTGTACCTCGGCGGGCCGGAAGTAGGTGGGATCCACTTCGACGAGCACCCGCGAGGTGCGCCGGTCGATCCCCTTCTCGTCGAGTCCTGTTCCCTCCCAGATCAATTCGACACCGGTCGCCGAGAACGCCACTTCGCACAGCTCCCGCACACTGTGTGTTTCCCCGGTCGCGATGACGTAGTCGTCGGGCTCCGGCTGCTGGAGCATCAGCCACATCGCCTCGACGTACTCCTTGGCATAACCCCAGTCCCGTCGGGCGTCCAGGTTGCCGACGAAGAGCCGATCCTGTTTCCCCTGGGCGATCCGCACCGCACCGCGAGTCACCTTCCTGGTAACGAACACCTCTCCGCGCCTCGGGGATTCATGGTTGAACAAGGTCCCGTTGACCGTGTACATCCCGTAGGCCTCACGATGGTTCACGGTGATCCAGTACGCGTAGAGCTTCGCGACCGCATACGGCGAGCGCGGATGGAACGGCGTGTCCTCGCTGAGTGCGACATCGTGCAAGCCGCCGTACAACTCCGACGACGACGCCTGATAGAACTTGGTCGCGATGCCGGTCTTGCGGATCGCGTCCAGGATCCGCAGGGTGCCGATCGCATTGGTCTCCGCGGTGAATTCCGGTATCTGGAAAGAGATGTGCACATGCGACTGCGCACCGAGGTTGTAGATCTCGCTCGGCCGGACGCCCTCCAGAATCCGGTTGAGACTGCTGGAATCCATGAGGTCGCCGTAGTGGAGAAACAACCGACGTTGCGAATGCCTTTCGGAATAAAGGTGGTCGATACGATCGGTATTGAAATTCGAGGCACGCCTGACTATTCCGTGAACCTCATACCCTTGCTGCAACAGGAATTCGGTCAGATATGACCCGTCCTGGCCGGTGATGCCGGTTATCAAAGCTTTCCTCATCAAACCTCCAACCAGAGACTAGCGGTTCTCGAAATCACGGGCAATACCTATATTTCGGTCGCCGAACGTACTAAAATTTGGTCGCATGAGTACGGCCTCCGTGAGAACTCTGATAATAATTCCGACGTACAACGAGCGTCGCAACGTCGGGCCGTTGCTCGCTCGAATACTTGACCAGGGCACCGATTTCGATGTGCTCTTCGTCGACGACAACTCCCCCGACGGCACCGGTGAGCTGCTGGAAGAGCTGGCCGAGGAGAACGCCCCGCGCATTCACGTGCTGCACAGGCCGGGTCGTCAGGGTGTCGGCTCCGCACACCAAGCCGGCATTCGATGGGCCTATTCCGAGGGTTACGACGACATCATCACGATGGATTCGGATTTCGCGCATCCGCCGTCGTATCTGCCGGCCCTGCGCGCCGCCGCGGCCGGTTTCGACATCGTGATCGGATCGCGGTATCTCAAAGAGGACAGCCTGGCCGACTGGACTCCCTTCCGTAAGATCCTCACCCGGGTCGGGCATTTCCTCACAGTGACACTGTTGCGGATGCCCTACGATGCCACGGGTGCTTTCCGATACTACCGGCTCGGCACCGTTCCGGTCAGCGCTTTCGACCGCGTGCGGTCCACCGGATACTCGTTCTTCTTCGAAAGCCTCTACATCATGAACGCCAACGGTTTCCGTATCCAGCAGATACCGATTCACGTGCTCAACCGCACGGCGGGTGCGTCGAAGATGCGCACCCGCGACGTGGCGACCAGTGTCCGATTCCTGCTCGTGCTGTGTGCGGAGAAGTACCTCCGGCCGAGCAAGCATCGCATCAGTTCGCCTGCCCGCCATTGATCCGCCTCCTCGAAAGCCAGTCGATCACCGCCGCCGCGTCCGGCCAATCGGACTCGGTGGCGGTGGCCGGGAATTGGTCGTCGACGTAGTCCTTGGCGAACTCCGACCGCGACCCCACCGCGTCCCGCACCTCGGCCAGCGTCACGGCGGTTCGCGCGCCCACCTCGCGCAGACCGGTGCCGTTCGCGTGGCCGGCGATCCATTCGGCGCACCACTCCACGGGGGCGAAGCTCTGCCGGGATCGCCCGCTGGCGAAGACCGGACGATCGGCCGCCATATCCGCCAGCACACCCTTGCGGTAGTCGCCGCCGTACATCGGGCCGAGCCGGACGATGAAAGTGTCTGCGCCGGTACACAACTGCTCGGCGGCGGCGCGATTGCGGCCGTACACGGTGTCGAGCTGGGTCCGGGCCGAGATGCTGCTGATCTGGACGAACCTGTCCCACGTCCACTCATCGCGCAGCCGCTCGGTCCCGGTGACGGTCCGGTCCCGGTCGGCTGCCGGATTATGTTCTGCCCAAAAGCGTTTCGACGGGCACGCGGCATTGACCAGCACGTCGTAGCCGCCCGCGGTGCGCAGCCGCTCGTGATTCGCGCGGACCACGGGCACCACCTCGTAGTCGCGATGCCTGCCGAATGCCTCGACCAGCACCGCGCCCACATAGCCGGCGGCGCCGACGACGGCCACCCTCAGCCGGGACATCACCCCTTGCCCTCCAGAGTGTGTGGCAGCGGCGCCACCTGGACGATCGGCGGATCGCACTCGTCCCACGGCTTGGTCAACATCGCGATGAACGTCAGCGGCGTGATCGAGTACACCGTGTGCATCACGCCGATCGGCGTGCGCGTGCAGATCCCTTTGGACACGTGGATGAATTCCTCGGGGCAGTTCGGATCCTCGTGGTCGTCCTTGGTGACCAGCACACCATTGCCCTCGACGAACAGCAGGTACTCGACGAAGTGCGGGTGATAGTGCAGGCCGCGCACCTTGCCCGGATGCATGTAGATCAGGTTGAACTCCAGCAGTGGTTCCGGTGGCACCCAGGTGAAGATGCCACCGCGGCCGTCGCGGACCGTGTCGAGATTGCAGGACGGAGTGAGGACTTCGACCTTCATGGAATGATCCCTTCATCAGGCGGGTACCGCGTTGGGACGGACGGCGCGCAGCTTGTCCGCGATGGAGTCGACCAGCGCGTCGCGCTGGTCGACGAGGAAGAAGTGGCCGCCGGGCAGCAGCTCGGTGGAGCGAATCCCGGGCAGCACATCGCGCCACGCCTCGAGTTGCGTGGCCGCCACCTGCCGATCGTCGCGTCCGCCGTAGAGGTGGACCGGACAGGCGGGCGGTGGGTGCGGAACGAACCGGTAGTCGTCGAAGATCTCGAAGTCGCTCCGCAATGCGGGCAGGAACAGTGCCATCACCTCCGGGGTATCCATGACCTCGGGCGGGATCCCGCCGTAATGCCCTACCGCGGAGAGGAATTGATCATCCGACAAGCTCGACAGACGTCCCGGCCGCGGAAGGTGCGGCGCCACCGACGCGGCGAGGAACAACACCTCCGGAGCGACCCCGGCGGGGAGTCGACGCGCGACCTCGAAGGCGGTCAACGCTCCGAGGCTGTGGCCGAAGAAGGCGAACGGCAAGTCGGTGAGCGGAACCACCTGCGCCACCGCGGCATCCACCAATTCCCCGAACCCGCGCATCGGTGTCTGCCCGAGATGCCGGTGTCTGGCGGGCAATTCGACGGCGCACAACTCCACCCAATCGGGCAACCGGGTACGCCACTGCGTGTAAGCCGCGGCCTTGCCGCCCGCGAACGGCCAGCAGAACAGGCGCAACAGCGGGGGCGCGGCCTGCCGCTGGTGCAGCACCAACCGATCCACGGTGTCGCCTCCGGTGAATGTGGCTGGCAGGACGGGCCGTTCAGGTGGTGCGGGCCGCACGCCCGGCGTGGTCGGCATGCTCGCCACCGGCGGCGCGGGCGGAGCGTCGGGCGTTCGTGCCGGGGTCGGCTCCATGCGAGCAGCCAGATGCGGTGGCTCGGACCGGAACAGTGCGAGATCACCGACTGTCACCAGTCGCGAAACCTCGACCCCGACCGACTCGAAGAACTTCGACAGGGGCGCCGAAGGGCCGATCTCGACGATCGCCGTTCCGGTGCGACCGAGCGCCCGCATATTGTCCTGCCACCGGACCGGCGCGCTGATCTGGCGGACGAGATTGTCGGTGAGTGTCTCGGGCCGGTGGAACTCGCCGGTGAAGTTCGAGGTCACCGCGGCCGCACGGTCCGCGCGCAGCCGCGGCGCACAGTCGGCCACGTACCCGGCGAACTCCGATTCGATCGACCGCATCAACCGGGAGTGGAAGGGCGCACTCACCCGCAGCGGAACGAACCGCAGCTCCGGAAGACGCTCGGCGAGTAGCACTCTGGCGGCCGCGACGGCCTCGGTGGCGCCGCTGATGACGAGTTGCTCCGGTGAATTGTCGTTGGCGACCTCGGCGCCGACGCCCGCGACGAGTTCGGCCACTCCGTGCGAGGCGATGTCGGGCAGGATCAGCGCGGCCATCGAACCACGACCCTCCGGCACCGCCCGCTGCATGAGCGCACCGCGGGCCCGCACCAACCGGACCCCGTCGGCGAGCCCGACGACACCGGCCGCGACCAACGCGCTGTACTCGCCGAGGCTGTGCCCACCGAATGCGACCGGGCGCACGCCGCATTCGGCCGTCAGTACCCGGTGCACCGCGATCTCCATGGTGAGCACGCACGGCTGGGTGTACTCCGTGCGATGCAGCCGCTGATCCCGTTCGACGCAGATCCGCAGCAGGTCCTCCCCCAGCGCCTCGGCGGCTTCATCGAAAGCCGCACGCGCGATTGGGAATTCGGCGCAGAAGTCGGCGCCCATCCCGACCCGCTGCGCGCCTTGACCAGGAAAGACGAGGGTGCATTCGGCATTCATCGCACTACCTCCGCGGACTCGTTGGCGAGACGAACGCCGAACATATGTCTCTCATCGCGCCGCCTCGACGGTCGATTCGGCCGCCTTCGGCGCCGGGATGTAGCCGACCTCCGCACAGTGGGCCAAATACACCTGAACCAGTTGCTCGATCGGCGGACAGTCGATGCCCGCCGCGCCGAGCACCCGCCGGGTATACGCGCAATCGGCGTAGGAGCTCTCCTCGTAGTGGATGTAGCCGAAGAGCTCGATGCCGTACTTGAACATCTCCAGGGTCTGGCTGTCGTAGACCTCGTCGGTGCCCCGGCGATAGATCTCCCGTTCGGTGACCCGGCGATGAAATTCCTCGAGCGGCACGAGATCTACGTGGTACCCCGCCTGTTGGACGTTGCGCACGACGTCGTAGTAGCGCCGGATATCCGGGTTGGTCAGGTGGTAGGTCTCCCGATAGGTCGGTCTGCGCAACGCGATGTGCACGATCGCCGCGCTGACATAGTCGACCGGGGAGATGTCCCAGTACACCGGCGTCAGCATGGTCTCGCCGCTCTCGATCATCGTCTTGAGGATGTCGTAGTAGGCGCCCTTGACGCTCACCTCCGAGAATGGGTACCGCCCGGTGACGCTGTCCCCCATGATGTTTCCCGGACGCACGATGTCCCACAGCAGGCCACGCTCGCTCGCGGCCCTGATGAGTTTCTCGGACTCGTACTTCGTCTGCTGATACGGCAGATGGTCGTAGCCCTGGCCCAATTCGAGGTCGCGCTCGGTGAACGGCGGGTTGTTGAAGTTGAGCCGGTCACCCAGTGCACTGAAGCTGGAGACGTACACGAGATACCTGCCCCGGGACTGGAGCGCGAAATCGATAGCGCGCCTGGTGCCTTCGACGTTGATCGGGGCCAGTGCGTCGTAGAAGGTGACGAGCGTGGTCCGGCCCGCGGCGTGAATGGTCAGATCGACCTCTTGCGCGATTCTGGCCCAGGTCGTCTCGTCCAGGCCGAACCGGTCCTTCGATACGTCACCGAGCAGTGGCGTGACCCTGGCCGCGAAGGCGGCGTCGAGGGCGCCCTCCGGGTCGTAGGTGGCAAGGAAGTGCTTGATCCGTTTCTCGGCCCCGGCCAAGGAGGTGCCACGCACCAGGCAGGTCACCCGAACGTCGGTGTGCGCCAGCAGATCGTGCAGCACCTTGCCGCCGAGCACACCGGTGACGCCGGTGATGAAGACCGATTCCACCGCGATCGGGGCCTCCATGGTGACGACGGGGATGTCGTCCTGCACATCGACCGCGCGCGCGTCGGCCGTGCCCTGCGGCGCGCCGATCGACGGGGTCGCGGCCGCGATGATCCCTTCGGCGACGAGGTAGTCGGCGAGCGAGCTGATAGTCGGGTACAGCTCGATCGACTCCGCCGGAATCTTGACCTCGTGCAGCTTCATGAGCCGGTTCAGCATCCGCACCGTGGCCACGGAGTCGAAGCCGAAGTCGACGAAATCCGCGTCCAGCTCGAGTTCCGCCGGATCCGTCTTGGTGAGATCGGCGAAGATATCGCGGATCTGCTCCCGCAGTAGGGCGCGCAGCTCGTCGTCGGATTCCGCGGGCGCAGCGGGTTCCGGCTCGTCCGCGATCGGGACAGCGGCCACCATGGCGCCGTCGCCGTCCCTGGTTTCGGTGGTGTTCGCCTCGCCCGCCTCCGAGATACTCTGCGCGGTCGCACCATTCGGCCGGTGGCCATTACGCGGACCGGAACCGGTCAGCTCCGGACTCTGCGCGACGACCGTCTTGGCGACAAGTTGCGAAGTCCCGGTGTCGTTTCGATCGACCTGCGAGAAGTCGCGAGCGGTGGGCTCGGTGCGGCGTCGGTAATCCTCGGGCACGATCCAATGCCTGCGCCGCGCGAAGGCGTAGGTGGGCAGGCTGACAATGCGACCGAAGGGGCGCTCGTAAACCCGTTCCCACTCCACGGTCCACCCGCCGGCCCACAATTCGGCCGCGCGCGGCAGGTTGCCGGAGCGCAGCAAGCCGCGCATCTCGGTCCGGTCCGCCTCGGATTCACCGGGTAGCTCGTCGAGCTCGCGATGGGTGCGGGCCACGCCTCGGAACACCAGCAGCCCCGCCGCGGGCACGCGCGCGGCGGGATCGGCCGCACTCTCCAGCAGCTCGACCAGTTGCGCGGTCGAGGTGGCCACCACGGCGAGCCGATGCTCGAACGACACCCGGCCGACGGCCAGTGTCCAGGCCACATCCGCGAGCGGCAGCGGGTTCTCCCGCAGCTGCCGAGCCAATCGGCCGACCGCCTCGGTCAGGCGATCGGCGTCGCGCGCCGACAGCATCACAAGCCGCGGCTGGTCATCCGCCTCCGACGGTGGGAGCTGGCCGGCGTCGGTGAGAATCACATGGGCATTGGACCCGCCCGCGCCGAACGAGCTGACAGCGGTGATTCGCGGTGTGCCGTCGTCGGGCCGCGGCCACGCGGTGGGTGTGTCGATGATCCGGAACGGGGTCGCCCCGAAGTCGATCGCCGGGTTCGACGGGTCGCTGTGCAGGTTCGGCGCCATCGTGTCGTGCCGCAGTTGCAGCAGCGCTTTCACCACGCCCGCCGCGCCCGCGGCCGCCTCCATGTGCCCGACACTCGATTTCGCCGAGCCGATGCCGCAGTAGCCCCGCTCCGCCGTAGACCGGCGGTAGGCCCTGGTCAGCGCCGCTATCTCGATCGGATCACCCAGTGCGGTACCGGTGCCGTGTGCCTCGACGTAGCCGATGTCGCGGGCATCCACCCCGGCCGTTGTCAGGGCACGGCCGATGAGATCGGCCTGTGCCGTCGGATTCGGCACCGTGAACCCGTTGGTGCGGCCGCCGTGGTTGACGGCGCTGCCCCGGATCACGCCGTAGACCCGGTCCCCATCGGCGCGGGCATGTCGTAAAGGCTTGAGCACCAGGGTGACCACGCCCTCGCCCGGCACGTAGCCGTCACCGCCTGCGCCGAACGAGCGGCAGCGGCCATCGGTGGAGGCCCATCGTCCGTAGCCGAGCAACAAGTACTTCCCGGGGTGAATCGACACATTCACGCCGCCCGCGAGGGCATAGGCGGATTCACCGCGGCGCAGACTCTCGCACGCGAGATGCAGGGCGGTCAGCGAGGCCGAGCAGGCCGTGTCCACCGCCAGGCTCGGGCCGCTGAAACCGAGGTGATACGAAACCCGGTTGGGGATGGCGAAATAGCCGGAGATCGGCACACCGACAAAGGCTTGGTACTCGGCGTACCCGACACCGGCGAAGACACCGGCGTCGACCAGTCCGCGCGCCCGCGCGCCCGCCCGCACCCGGTCCGGCGTGTATCCCGCGTCTTCCAGAGCAGCCCAGGATGTTTCGAGAAACAGCCGCTGCTGCGGGTCCATCTCCTCGGCATCCTTCGGGGTGATACCGAAGAACCGGGCGTCGAACTTGTCGACGTCATCGATGAAGCCGCCCCAGCGCGCATAGGTGGCGCCGGGCTCGTCGGGGTCGTCGGAGTGGAAGGCGCGGTGGTCCCAGCGGTCCGGCGGCACCTCGATGATGCAGTCGCGGCCGGAAACCAGGTTGGCCCAGAATTCTTCGATATCCTGCGCCATCGGGAACCGGCCCGCCATACCGATGACGGCGATGTCGTCGTCCCGGTCGGGTGCGGGGCGAGCGGCCGGGCTGTCGACGGCGACCGTCGGGGTGGGGTCCGCCGGTGCGGTGGCGGAGGCCGGAGCATCGGGCGTGGACGGCCGGGTGGCCTCGGTGTGCAGTGCCACCAGCCGTTCCGGGTGCTCCTCGGCGAGGTAGCCCGCGAGATCCCGGACGGTTTGGTACTCGAAGAACAGGGTGCTCGGCAGTGCGCCGAAGTCCGTCTCCAGTCGATCGTTCATCCTGCTGATGAGTACCGAATCGATCCCGTAGTCCTGCAACGGAATACGTGTGCGAATCCGGTCCGCATCCAGTCGGCAGTACGCGGCGAGCAGGCCCTTCAGATACTCCTCCGCGATCTGCCCGAGGGGAGTCTCGTCGGCGGACCGTGAACTGCCCGCTTCGGCGACGGGCGCCGACCGCGGCGCAGGTGTGGGTCGAAGTACCGGTTCGGCGACTGTCGTCGCCGCGGCGGTGATCTCGGGAGCGGCACCCTCGGGCACCCAGCACCGTTCTCGCTCGAACTGGTATCCCGGTAGGTGTACCCGCTGTGCGAATTCCGCCGACCAGCCGGTGAATTCGACTCGCTCTCCCGCGACCCATCGCCGCGCGGTCTCGATCGGATCAGCGAGCACCGTCGCGGAATGTTCCGGCACGGCGGTGTCGTGGATCAGCCCGGTGAAAACACCTGCCGGAGTGTCGCCTTCGACGAAGTCGGCCAGCCGAGCGGCGAGGCCGTCGACAGAATCCGCGACGATCGCGAGGCGGTGCTCGAAGTGGGCTCGGCCGAAGGCCAAGGTACGCGCGATATCCGGGAGCATGACCTCCGGATGAGCGGCCAGATGCCTGCGCAATGCCCGCGCCGCGCGGCTGAGGCTGCCCGCCGTGCGAGCCGAGAGCACCACCACTTGCGGTCCATGGCTTCGGGTGTACCGATGCGGTGCCCGAACCAACGAGTAGTCGTCTACGACGAGATGGGCATTGGTGCCGCTGAATCCGAAGGAACTCACGGCGGCGCGGCGCGGCGCGTCAGGCCACGCACGCAGGTCGCTATTGACGAAGAACGGCGAATTCGCGAGATCCAGTAGCGGATTCACCGACTCGATGTGCAATGAGGGTGGAATCTGCCCGGCACGCATGGCCAACAGCACCTTGAACAGGCTCGCCATCCCGGCCGCGTGCGAGGCGTGACCGATATTCGACTTCACCGAGCCGATCGGGATGGTGCCCACCGTGTCGGTGTAGTGGCGGAAGGCCGACGTGAGCGCCGCCACCTCGATCGGGTCGCCCAATCGTGTTCCGGTGCCGTGTGTTTCGATGTATCCGATACTCGACGGATCGATACCGTTGGTCCGATAGACGTCGAGTTCCAGCTCGGCTTGGGAGCGTGTGCTCGGCGCGGTGATGCCGTTGGTGCGACCGTCGTGGTTCACACCGATGCCGCGGATCACCCCCCGGATCGGGTCGCCGTCTCGTTCGGCCGCGGCCAGCGGCTTCAATACCACCACGCCGACGCCTTCGGCGATCACGAACCCGTCCGCGGCCGCGTCGAAGCTCGCGCAGCGGCCGTGTGGCGACAGCATCCCCATCGACGAGGCCAGCAGGTGGTACTCGGGCGTCACGAAGACGGCAACCCCACCCGCCAGCGCGAGCTCGGATTCACCGGTGGCGAGGCTGCGGCAGGCCTGGTGCACCGCGACCAACGCCGACGAGCAGGCGGTGTCCAGCCCGAGACACGGTCCGGTGAGATCGAGGTGGTAGGCCACTCTGGCGGGCAGGATGGCCGGGCTGTTCCCGGTGAACATATGGTGCGAGCCGAACCCGGCGCGGTTGCGCAGCAGCGTCGCGTAGTCGGATCCGGGCGAGCCCGCGAATACACCACACCGGCTGCGTCGCAGAGATTTCGCATCGATCGCCGCGTCTTCCAGCGCCAGCCAGCTGTGTTCGAGGAACAACCGCTGCTGCGGGTCCATATAGTCGGCCTCGGCGGGCACCATATCGAAGAACGTCGGATCGAAGCGGTCGATATCGTCAAGGAATCCGCCCCATTTCGAGTAGGTCCTGCCGGGCGTCACCGGTCCCGGCCGGAAATGGTCGGCGATCGGCCACCGCGACGGCGGCACCTCGGTCACCGCGTCCCGTCCCTCGGCGAGGTTTCGCCAGAATTCGTCGAGATTCGCGGCGCCGGGGAACCGGCCCGACATTCCGATGACAGCGATATCCGTCGACTGCGTCGCCGTCCTTTTAGAAGGGATCAACGATGCGATCGCGGGGCGGACGGATGCTGCCGTGCCGGCCGGTGTGGCGGTGCCGGGCGCCGAGGTGGCTGCTGATGGCGCGTCGGTGGGTGCCGCGGCGGCGATCGCGCCCTCGTCGGCGATCCGGCGGCTCAGTTGCCGCACCGACGGGTGATCGAAGACCACCGTCGGCCGCAGTGACAACCCGTAGCGGGCATTGACCCGGTCGATGATCTTGACCGCGAGAATCGAGTCGACGCCGTATTCGGACAGCGGCAGCTCCGGGTGCACTTCGGCGCCCGATACCCCCAGCCCCTCCGCGACCATGCCGGTGACCTCGGCCTCGAGGCGCGAAACATCCACCGCGTCCACGTGATCGGGCGAGGCGGACGGGGTCGCCATGCCAACCGCATCCTGCTGCGGCAGGTCGGCCACGAGCGCGGGCACGGAGTCGCTCACCCCCGCCAGCAGGCGGAAACTCGGCTCCGTGTCGGCGGACAGCCCGGGACCCCAAGCCCGCACGCCGGTGTAGCCCGCGTTGGCCAGTGCGACACGCCACTGGTCCTCGGAAAGCAACGGCGAGTGCGCGATTCGCAGTTCGGGATCCCGATACCCGTGCCAGCCGTCGAGCAATCCGAAGGTCAGCGCGAGCACCTCGAGATCGGTGGTCGCCTCGATGAACGCCAGCACACCCGACGGCGCGAGCAGACGGCGGACATGATGCAGTGCGGGTCCGATCGCCCGCACCGCGTGTAAGACGTTGGCGCACACCACGAGGTCGGCGCTCTCGACCGGGAACCCCTGCGTCACCGGATCGGCCTCGATATCCAGCACCCCGAAACGCATTCCGGCTCGGTCGGCGAAGGTGCGCCTGCCGTGCGCGACGAAGCTCTGCGACACATCGGTGTAGTGGTATTCGAACGACGCACCGGAGGCGACGAGTGCGGATACCACGGCGTGCGTCGAGCCGCCGGTGCCCGCGCCGACCTCCACCACCCGCAGCGGCGCGGCATTGCCGGTCCGCTCCTGCGCGAGGGCCGCCACCAGATCGGCGAGCAGGCCGTTGGTGAAGTCATAGGCCGCGTTCCCCCGGTAGATCGCACCGACCAAATCGAG
Organism: Nocardia sp. CNS-044; assembly: GCF_059570515.1. Classification (NCBI taxonomy): domain Bacteria; kingdom Bacillati; phylum Actinomycetota; class Actinomycetes; order Mycobacteriales; family Nocardiaceae; genus Nocardia; species Nocardia sp. CNS-044. The sequence goes on along the minus strand of NZ_JCANSX010000008.1, from coordinate 637,654 downwards.
TTCGCCGCGCGGGAACAGCACCTCGGTCGCCGCCAGCTCGCCGCGCAGCACCCGTGGGTAGGCGGCCAGGCAGGCGTCGACCAGCGTCACATACGGTTCGGTCTGGGGGAATCGGGCGAGCAGGTCCGCGCGCATCCACGTCGTTCCCGGTGGTGGCCCGGTAACCACGATGGCGTCGCCCTCGCCCCGCACCAATCCGTGCCGGAGCAGGATGTCGAGGCAGCTGGCGAGCAGTCGCCGGAAGCGTGGCAGCGCACCGATTCGACCGCGCACCGATTCGACCGACCACTCCCCCGCCGTAAGCCCGAGGTCGGTCAGTACGCCGAACAGTCGCATCGCCGCATAGCGCCCCAGCTCCGTTTGTCCGGGCTCGACGATCCCGCCCTGGCGCGGGGTGGACTCGAATCGTGCCACCGCCGCGTCGAATCCCGACTTCGGTGGCGCGATGATCCAGTACTCCCGTTGCTCGAATGGGTAGCCGGGCAGCGGTATCCGTCGGGCTGGTTCGGTCCAGTCGATCGCGGCTCCCGCGACCCACTGTCGTGCCACCTGTTCGGGGGACGTCGCCGACCCGAGTTCCGCCGACCGCGTGGAAGCGCCCGGCGCTCCGGTCACCACGGGGCTCGCCTGGTCGCCGTGGTATTGCCCGAGCGCGGTTGCCACCGCATGGGGGCTGGTGGCGACAACCGCGAGCCGATACCCGAGCGCGGGCCTGCCGACCTGCAGCGTGCGCACCGCATCGGCGAAATCGGCGGGATCCAGCGCGCGGAAATGCCGCGCCATCGTCTCGGCATAGCGCCGGAGCTGACCGGCCGACCGCGCCGAAAGAACGAAGACCTCCGGTTCGCCCGTCGCCGCGGGCCGCGCCCGCTGGTCGATGAACTCCGCGAGCACCACATGCGCATTCGCACCGCCCGCGCCGAATGCGCTGATCCCCGCACGACGCGGCGCCGCGATGCCGTCGACGGTGGCGCGCGGCCAGTCTTCGAGCTGCTGCGGCAGATGGAACGGCACCGTGTCGAACGCGACCGCGGGATTGAGCTGTGCCGCATGCAAGGTCGGCGCGATGCGGCCGTGCCGGAATTGCAGCAGCACCCTGGTGAGGCCCGCGATACCCGCGGCCGCCTCCAGATGTCCGATATTCGATTTCGTCGAGCCGAGCGCACGCTGCCGCCCATCGCCGCCTGCGTCCCCGAATACCGTTGCCAAGCCAGCGATTTCGATCGGATCGCCGAGGGCGGTGCCGGTGCCGTGCGCCTCGAGGTAGCCGATCGTCCCGGGTTCGACTCCGGCCGCGCGTAGCGCCTCGGTGATCACCTCGGCCTGCGCCCCGGGATGAGGCACGCTGTACCCGGCGGTCTGCCCCCCGTGATTCACCGCGCTGCCCAGCACCAAGCCGTGGATGGTGTCGCCGTCGGCGAGGGCGGTGCGCAGCGGTTTGAGATAGACCGCGCCAACCCCTTCGCCGGGCACGTAACCGTCGGCCCCCGCGCCGAACGGCCTGCACCTTCCGGTGTCCGACACCATTCCCAAACTGCTCAGCAGCAGAAACTTGTCCTGGTGCAGCAGCAGGTTCACACCGCCGACGATCGCCGCGTCGCACTCGCCGTCCAGCAGACTGCGCCGGGCCAGATGCAGCGCGGTGAGGGACGCCGAACACGCCGTGTCCACGGTGAGGCTCGGCCCGCGCAGGCCGAGAGAGTACGACGTCCGGTTGGCAATGGACGACGGAATCGATGCCACCGCGACCGGATCGCCGTGACGCGTGGCTTCCACGCCGAGCAGCCGGTAGTCGCTCCAGGTCGCGCCGACGAACACGCCGACCCGCCGATCCCGGACGGCGGGATCCTCGTGGTGGTAGCCCGCGTGTTCGAGCGCCGCGTACGCCTGCTGGAGGAACAGCCGCTCCTGCGGATCCATGAGCGGGGCGTGTGCGGGCGGAATTCGAAAGAACTGCGGATCGAAACCGGCCACATCCCGCAGGAATCCACCCGTCATCGGCGGGGCGCCCGCCGAGTGCTCGGTGGCGGTGAGCCACCACCGTTGCGCCGGAACGGGTCCGACCGCGTCGTGTCCGTCGCGCAGGTTGCGCCAGAACTCGTCGAGGGTGTCGGCATCCGGGTAGCGGCCGCTGAAACCGACGATGGCGAGGGTGGTTTCGTCCTCTGCTCGGCTACGCTGCGGTACGGGGTCGGCGGGTGTGCCGGAATTCCCCGAGGGTTCCTCGGTCGGTCTCGCCGCGGGGGTTGTCTGATCCGTACGCAGTCGTGCACGCACGGTGTCCGCGTCGCCCCAGACACAGGCCACTTGGGCGCGATCGGCCGACGCGGACGACATCAGCAGATCGAGTCCGATGTCGGTGGGCAGCAAGCCGATTCCGGCCCGGCGCAGCGCCTCGATCTGCTCGGTGGGCGGGCGCATCCCGCCCTCGGCCCACAGCGGCCAATTGATGCTGATCACCCGGGGTGATCCCGCGGTGTGATCGTGCAGTTCGGCGAAGGCATCGAGATACCGATTCGCCGCCGCGTAATCCGCTTGGCCCGGATTGCCCAGGACTGCGGAGACCGACGAGAACAGCATCATCAGGCGAGCCTCCGGGACAGCCCTGATCAGCCACTCGGCACCGCAGAGTTTCGGCGCAAGAACGGATCTCGCCGCGGCACCGGGGGTGCTGGCGACCAAACCGTCGCGCAACTCTCCGGCGCCGTGGTACACCGCGTCGATACGTCCGAAGGTAGCGCGTGCGATCGCAACGGCGCGCTCGACGTCGGCGGCGTCGGAGATGTCGGCCCGTACGTGAACGGCTTCGCCGCCGAGGCCGGTGATCTCGGCGAGCAGCCTTGCCCCCGACTCGTCGAGCGGACCGCGCGATACCAATACCAGCCTGGCTCGGTACTCGCGGGCGAGCCTGCGGGCGAGCTGTTTGCCGATGCCACCGAAGCCGCCGGTCACCATCGCCACCAGGCGTTGTTCGAGCTGTGGGGCGGTCGTTCCCGTCGCGGCGACGGAGATTTCGCGTGGCGTCCGGACCTCGCGGCGGCCCGCGCGGTAGCGGATCTCGGTCGCCGGGTCGTGATCTATGGCGAGCTCGGTAGCGATCACGGCGTCGAAATCGGCTGCCGTATCACACAGTACGGCCCGGACAATCGGCCGGGGCAGCTCGAGCCGGACGGTGCGCGCGAATCCACCGATCAGTGCGCTGCTGAGTGTTCCCGGGGTGGACGCTGCCGAAAGGGCCAGTACACGGTGCACAGGTGCGTCCGGCGCATCCGCCATGGCCCGCACCAACTCGCGCAGCGGGAGGTACACCTGCTCCGTGATCCGGTGCGGGTCGATCTCGGCTCCGGCGAGGCGTTCGCTCCACAGGTACACCGCCGCGTCGAAGGAGAGGCGTCGGGTGGACAGCTCGGTGAGCAGTGACCGCAGGTGTTGTGGGTCGGCGGGATCGACAACGAATTCGGAGGTACCGGAGACGAAGTCATCACCGGGCCGGACCCGGATGACCGTTGCCCGTCCCCGGTGCCGATACGGCTGGTCCGCGGTGTCGAAGACGAGCAGGCTGCCGGGTTCCCGCCGCGGATGTGGCGAATCCGCAGGCTGCCACTCGAATCCGAAGGTGATCAGGCTGTCGCGATGCGGTTCGGTCGGTTGCACTGCCACCGGCTCCGTCGTGGCCGCACGGTATCGCGAGCCGACGGTGTCGGCCAGATGCCCCGCGAGCGCATCGATGGTCTGGTACTCGAACAGCAGAGTCGGGTAGAGCGGTTCACCGACCCGCGCCTCCAACTCCGAGGTCAACCGCAGTAGTCGGCTCGAATCGAGTCCGAGTTCATAGAAACCCACGTCGGTCGCGATGCCGGTGGAGTCGACGGCCATCTCGGCGGCGACGAGCGCCGCCAGGTCCGCGGTGATCACCGCGAGCGGATCCCGCGTATCCGCCCGATGGCTCGGCGCGGATTCGGTGTGGGCCGGTGCCGGTCCGATCGGACCGGTCGAAGCCGCGACCGGTGACATCGTCGCCGTCGGCTGTGCCGCGTCGGACTCGGTCAGCAACCGATGGATATCCGCGCTGCCTCGAACGCGTTTGGAGGTCAGCCGGTATTCCGCGATCGCGCGGCCGGCCTCGTCGTACAGCTGCACATCCGCCCGCAACAGATCCTGTGCGTGGCCGCGGACCGCGGCACGCACGAACACCCGCTCCGGCGTCGGGCGCCACGCCCTTACCTCGCTGAAGTGGATCGGAATGAACGCGCTGTCGTCATCGATGCCCAGTCGACGCGGATCGACGAAGGGCACGATCGTCGACGCGTCCAAGAACGTCGGATGCAGCAGGAATCCGGGCAGGGACGCCGCCCCTTCCGCACCGAGCGTCAACTCCGCGGTCACCACCTCCTCGTGGCGACCGAAAACGCCTGCGGCGCGCATGAAATCGCGATGCGCGATGCCACGACTACCGCTCTGCCGATACATCTCGTCCAGGCCGCGGGCCGCGACCAGCGCGGCCCGGAGCGCACCCGGCTCCGCGGGTTCCGGATCGGAGAATGAATCAGGATGCGCGACGACGCATTCGGCGACCAGCTCGATGGGACCGGTCGGCACGCCCGAGTCGAGCCGCTGCACATCGATGCGAACGCGACCGCTGCTCGCCTCCACCCGGAACGCGACGCGGACCGCGCCGCCGGTGTCCAACGCGACCGGCCGATGGAAGAACGCCTCCCGGATCACCAGGTCCGCCGGTGCGTGGCCGGCCGCCATCGCGGCACGCATAATCATGTCGAGATACACCACGCCGGGCAGGATCCGCACGCCGTGCACCCGATGGTCGCGCACCACGGGATCGTCCGCGAGGACGGTGGTGGCAAAACTGTTCAGCTCGATCCCACTCATACCAGCGGCTCCACACGCAGAAAGGACGTGGTCGGCGCGGGCGTCGTGGGCGCCGAAGGAAGCACGATCCGGGACCCGGGATCGGTCGATCTGCTCGGAACCGTTTTCGGCAGCATGAAGCTCCTCTTGCGGAAGACGGGAGGCGACAACGGGTTACGCACCGGACGGTGCGCCGCAGGGGCCTCTTCGACGATCAGGTGTGCGTTGGTGCCGCCGAACCCGAACGAGCTGACGCCCGCGGCACGGGGCCTGCCGTCGGCGCTGCGCCACGGGCGCAGCTCGCGGTTGATGTACAGCGGTGACCCGGTGAACGCGAAACGCGGGTTGAGGTTCTCGCAATGCAGCGAAGGCGGCAGCGCGCCATGGTGCACCGCGAGAATCGTTTTCACCGCACCGGCGATCCCGGCGGCCGAAAGCAGATGGCCGATATTGGTTTTCACACTGCCGACCGCGCACGGCTCCGGACCGCGGGAACGGTCGCCGAGCACGGTCGCCAAGGCCTTCAGTTCGATCGGATCACCGATCATGGTGCCGGTGCCATGTGCTTCGACGTAGCTCAGTGCGTCGGGCGACATGCCCGCCGCGTCGAGGGCGGCGGTGATGACCTCGATCTGCGCGTGCATATTGGGGGTGGTGATGCCCATCGTGTGCCCGTCGTTGCCGATCGCCGAGCCGCGCAGCACCGCGTAGATCCGGTCCCCATCGCGGACCGCGTCGTCGAGTCGCTTGAGCAGCAGCAGTGCCGCGCCCTCGCCCGGCACGAAACCGTCGGCGTGCTCGGAGAAGGTGGCGCAACGACCGTTCGGGGACAGCACGCCTGCCGCGGCCAGCGTCAGGAACGGCGTCTCGTCCAACAGCACCTCGACACCACCCGCCAGTGCCGCGTCGAGTTCGCCCGCGCGCAGCGCCTGACAGGCCAGGTGCACCGATACCAGCGACGACGAGCAGGCGCTGTCCAGTATGAGATTGCCCGCGTGCCAATCGAAGTAGTCGGAGATGCGGGCGGCGATGAAGTTCTGCCCGATGCCGACGATAGTGTGCCGGTCGGCGACCGGGATGCGGTTGAAGTAGTTGGCCGTGCGGCTGCCCGCGTACACCCCGATCCGGCGGCCCGCGAGTTCGTCGCGGCGATATCCGGCATCCGCGGTCGCCAGGACGGACGCTTCCAGTAGCAACCGCTGCAAGGGATCCATTTGCCAGGCGAGCTCGTCACTGATCCCGAAGAACTCGGGGTCGAACAGATCGACGCCGTCGACGAAGCCGCCCCACTTGCTATTGGTCAGTCCCTGACCACCGGTCGGGCGGTAGTACCTCGCCGGATCCCAGCGCGCCGGATCGACCTCGCGGATGCCGGATTCGCCGGTGGCGAGCATGCGCCAGAACGCGTTCGGGTCGTCCCCGCCCGGCAAGCGGCAGCCGATGCCGACGACGGCGATCGGTGCCACCGATCCACCGCGCCCCTGTTCCGATGCCGGAAGCCCGCCGGTGCGGTGCGCGCCGTCGCCATTGGTCGCGGCATGGCCGACTGTGCGCGCTGGACCTCGAGCAGCCTGGGGTGCGGTCGGATTCGAATGCGATGTCGCGGCGAACAGTTCCGGATGCTGTTCGGTCAGCAAGTCGGCCAGTGCGTCCAGTGTCGGGTACTCCAGCACCAGTGCGGGGTCGAAGGGCTGTCCGGTCACCTTTTCGATGCGGCGTACCGCGGAGGCGATGAGCACGGAGTCCGCGCCGTACTCCTCGAAGCGCTTGTGCCCCTCGAAGCGGGCGGGAGCCAGCTTCAGCTCGTCGGAGAAGATTTCCAGCAAGTCTTGATATGCCCGGCCCCGCCCGCCGCGTGGAGCGGCGTCGACGGCAGGCGGGGCCGCGGCCGATGTCGACGCCACGGCGGGCTTCGACGGGTGGAGCGAGAGTTGCAGTGGTGCACCGTGATAGGGCAACACGACCGGTGTGTCGGCCACGCCGAGGATGCCGTCGAGGAGATCGAAACCCGCCGCGGCCGTCATCGTCGGCAGCCCGGTCGACCGGTACGCCGACGTCGTCACCTCACCGAACCCGGTGCCGCGGAAGGACGGCCACTGGATCGAACGGAACCATGTCCTTCCCTTGGCGTGCTGGGCCTCGGCGAACCGGTCCAGGTGTGCGTTGGCCATGGCATAGTCCGACAACCCGACCGCGAGGCCGGGCAGGACGGCCGAGACCGAGGAGAACAGCACGAAGAAGTCCGGCCGATCCACGGCGAGCACCTCCGCCAGCACCTCCGTTCCGGAGATCTTCGGCGCCAGTACGTCCGCGACCGCAGGCGCGGTCTTGCGGACGAACGCGGGACTCTCCGCGGAAACACTTCCCGCGCAATGCAATACCCCGCCGATCGGGCCCAGCTCGCGCCGGACCTCCGCGAAGAATCGGGCCAGTGCCGCCTCGTCGGTGAGGCTGCCGAAATAGGTGCGTATCGCGACGCCTCGGTCGCGCAGCGCGGCCAGCCGCCGCGCTTTTTCCGCCTGCGGGCCGTCGGTGCCGGCCAGCCGAGACCATTCGGATTCGGGCGGCAGCGGCTCCCGTCCGAGGACGACCAGCCGCCGGGCTCCGCGTTCTACGAGCATGGCCGCGAACTCCGCGCCCAAGCCGCGGGTTCCGCCGGTCACGACATAGGTGCGTGCGGGATCCACGACGAGTCCGGGGCGCGGCGTCACCGATTCGAGCCCGATGGTCTCGCGCCGCCCCGCCAGGTACCGCACGCGCGGAGCACCATCACCGACGGAGGCGCATTCCGCACCCAGGATCTCGATCAGCGACTTCGGATCCGCGCAGACAGTGGCACGGTGGTCCACCAGATGCACAGTTCGGGTGTGCACGTCACCGATCTCGTCGGCGAGGGCCGCGACCAATCCGGCGAGCGGCGTGCACTCCGGACCGTCGATGCCCGGGTGCCCCGCTGCCATGTGCAGCAGGATCAGGGCGCCCGCTCGGGCGTCGATCACTGCCTGGTACAAGCCCATTCGGCCGAGATCCGTCGTCGGCCGGTGGCCCGAAGGCAGCGGGACGAGGTCGCAGAGATCGATCACGCTGTCGGTGTCCGGGTATCGCGCCACCAGTGCACGGCCGAGCTGGGCGCCCGCGGCGAAGTCGGCGCGGGCGAGGCCATCGCCGTGTGGGGCATCGGTGACCCGGATCAGACGCTGCGGATCGCCGAACGTCGCCATGAGCGTCTCGACCAGGGATGCGGGTGTCTCGGCGTCGTACAGGACCAATGGCCGACGGTCGCGTACATCACCGCGGTCGGGTTCCGCGGGCTGCCACACGGGCGCCAGTGCGCGCTGTCGCTCGCGAGGGGTGCCCGTTTCCAGGACCGCGGCCGAGCCCTCGTCTGCGGCCGCTACGTCGGGGATCCAGTAGCGTTCGCGGGCGAACGGGTAGGTCGGCAGGGGGATGCGGCGATGGGGTCCGTTCTCGCGCACGGTCTCCCAATCGATCTCGCGGCCGTTTAGCCAGCCCGCGACGCGGTCGTCCGCGGCCGCACGCGCCATACCGCGTGCGCCGGGCGCGTCCTCGACCCAGGCGCGGACCGCCGCGCGGAGCTCGTCGAGATCGCGGGCTGTGAACGCGGTCCGTGCGGTGCCCGTCAGCCTGCCGACCTGCATGGTGTACGCCAGGTCGGCCAGGTTCGGTTGCCGGGTGGAGAGGAAACGGTCCAGTGCGGCAACGTATTCGGTGAGGCGCTCGGTGTCCCTGGCCGACACGGGCACGACTTGATCGCCGTACCACCGGGTGGCGGGCCGCTGATCCACATACTCCTCGAGCACGACATTCGCATTGGATCCCCCGGCGCCGAATGAGCTGATCGTCGCTCGTCGCGGCTGCCCGGGACCACCGGACGGCCACGGCAGCGGTCGATCGGGAATCCGGAACGAAGTGCTGGCGAAGTCGATGTTCGGGTTGGGTGGGGTCGCGTGCAGTGAAGGCACGATGGTCTCGTGGCGCAGTTGGAGCAGCACCTTGGTCAATGCCGCCACGCCTGCCGCGGCTTCCAGATGCCCGACGTTGGACTTCACCGAGCCGATGGGCAGCTCGGCCCGCCCGGTACCACCGAATACCTTTGTCAGGCCCGCGATTTCGATCGGGTCGCCGAGGGCGGTCCCGGTGCCGTGCGCCTCGATGTAGGACACGGACTCCGGATCGACGCCGCCGTTGCGCAATGCCGAACGGATCACCGCCGCCTGCACCGTCGGATTGGGCACCGTGAAGCCGTTCACCCGGCCCCCATGGTTCACCGCGGTGCCCTTGATGACCGCGTGGATGGTGTCGCCGTCGGCCTCGGCGTCGGCCAGCGGCCGCAGCACCAGCGCGCCGACACCCTCACCGGCCACATACCCGTCGCCGCCCGCCCCGAAGGAACGGCAGCGCCCGTCGGTCGAGGCGAACTGCCCCTGGCTCAACGCCACGAACTTGTACGGGTGCAGCGACAGGTTCACCCCGCCGACCACGGCCAACCGGCACTCCCCGGTCCGAAGACTCTGGCAGGCCAGGTGCAGCGCGGTCAGCGACGACGAACAGGCGGTGTCCACCGCCATGCTCGGCCCCTGGAAATCGAGCGCGTGTGACACCCGGTTGGCGACGCTCCAGAAGGTCGACGCGGGCAAGGTCCCGCGTCCCAGCCGCGATTCCTCCGCGCCGAACATCTGGTACGTGCCCCACATGATGCCGACGAACACCCCGGCCTCCTCGGGACGCAACCCGCCCCGCGCCAGATCCGCCCTCGAATGCCCCGCGTCTTCCAAAGCGGCCCAGGCAGTTTGCAGGAACAGCCGCTCCTGCGGATCCATCACCTCCGCCTCGCGCGGCGAGATCGCGAAGAAGAGCGGATCGAAACAATCGACATCGTCGAGGAACCCGCCCCACTTGGTGTAGGAGGTATGCGGGTTGTGCCGATCGGGGACGAAGTACCGCGAATGATCCCACCGCTGCCGCGGAATCTCGGTAATGCAGTCGCGTCCCTCGAGCAGCACCCGCCAGTACTCGTCCAACCCGTCCGCCCCCGGATACCGGCCGCTCACACCCACGATGGCGATGTCCCCGACGCCATCGCTCGGGTGCTCCCGCCGGTACGGCGCGGAGAACGAGAGACCGCCTACCCGAACCGTTTCCGAATCCACGTCACTCCTCGCGGCCGCATACGCACCGTTCTCGTCGAGTGCGAGACCCGCCGCCCGATCTTCCCCATGCCGGACACCGTTCGATGCGGGCGCGCCGGGGCCGAAAGTCTCCGCGGGAACGTCGCGCTGTGGTGGTCGCGAAACCGCATCCCGGGCCTGCCCTGCCTGCGAACTCGCCGTGGACGAGTCGCGGTGCCGCGAATCCGGCTGTCGGCCCGCGGGGCCCAATTGCACGAGCAAATCGATGACCGCGCGCGGGGTCGGGTATTCGAAAGCCAGTGTGGCGGGCAGGCGATGCCCGACGGAGCGGGACAGCTCGTCCCGGATCTCGATGGCCGCGACGGAATCCAGGCCGAGTTCGTGCAGTGGACGATCGAGGTCGGCATCGGGGGCAAGGCCGACACAGCGCCGGACCAGTGCCGCCATCTCGGTATCGACATCGGTTCGATCCTGGGTGGGCGGGCGCTGCACCGCGACGGAAGACGGGCCGGGCGGCAGTGTGTCGCCACCGGCGAGACCCGCCAGCACGTCGGGCGGCTCGACGCCGGACCGGTGCAGGGTGGACAGGTCGAGCGGCAGCGCCGTGAGCGCACCACTGTCCGAATCTATGGTGTGCGAGAGGATTTCGAGCGCACGTCGATCGGAAAGCAGCTGGTAGCCACGGCGGGACAGGCGTCGCACATCGCCATCGCCGAGCCGGTCGACCATGCCGGTTCCGGCCCAAGGGCCCCAGGCGATCGACAGCGCGGGTAGGCCCGCGGCGCGGCGCAGCTCGGCCAACCCGTCCAGGAACGCGTTGGCCGCACCGTAACTCGATTGGCCGGGCAGGCCGACCACCGCCGACGCCGAGGAGAACAGCAGGAAGAACCGCAGTGCGCGCGGTGCGGTCAGCTCGTGCAGATGCCAGGCGCCGTGCAGTTTCGGCGCGAACACCCGGCCCAGTCGCGTCGCGGTCTGCTCGGCGATCACCCCGTCATCGAGCACACCCGCCAGGTGAACCACGCCGGCCAGCGGTGGGAGTTCACGGTCGATCCAGTCCAGTGTGGCCGCGACCGCGGCACGGTCGGCCACGTCGAGGGCGCGGACTTCGACACGCGCGCCACGTGCCCTGAGCTCGGTGATCAGCTGGATCGCCGTGGCGTCCGGTGCGCCCCGACCGGCCAGGACCAGGCTGCGCGTGCCGCGGTCGACCAGCCAGCGGGCCAAGGCCCGCCCGATTCCGCCCAGTCCCCCGGTGATCAGCACCGTCTGCGCGGTGGCCGCGTCGAGGAAATCGTCCCGTCCGGGTCGGTGTCGCTGTGCCGGAACAAGCCGCGGCAGCAGCCGTCTTCCGCCACGCAGCGCGAGTTGCCGGTGCGGCGCGGTCGCGAGTATTTCGGCGACGACGGCGTCCGCGTCCGCTGCCGATTGTTCGTCGAGATCGATGATCCGGCAGCCGATTTCATGGTGCTCTAGTTGCGCGCTCCGGGCAAAGCCCCAGACTGCGGCTTGGTCCGGCGCGACCCGATCGGACGTGTCCACTCGCTGCCCGTTGCGGGTGAGGAACCACACCGCGGCTTCGCCGGTGCGGGCCGCGGCCTGCACGAGGTGCAGTGCGCCGACGACCGCCTGCTGAGCCCGATCCGGCGTCGCGGCATCGGTCTCGACCACCGGTGTCGTGTAGACGATGCCGCGCAGCGGCGTCCGCCCGTCCCCTGCCGCACCGAGCAAGGCCCGCACCGCCGCCGGAACCCCGAGGTCCACGTCGAACTCGTCGTCCGCGCGGAACCCGAACCCGCTGCCGGGCCGCGCCACCGCGCATTGCGCGCCCGAGGCCCGCAGGCGAGCCGCGATAGCGTCGCCCGGTCCGTCCGCGGCGCCGACGACGAGCCAGCGGCCCACCGCGGCGCCGGATGCGACCGGCCCGGCGTCCTGCCAGGCCATCCGGTAGACGTCCCGGAGCGCCGCGTCGCCGCCCGTACGTTCGGTGGCCATCCGCATCACTCGCAGACCGTCCGCGATCAGCACCGGAGCACCCTCCTCGTCGAGCAGTCGAACCTCGGCGACACACAGCTGTGGCGTCTGCTCGAGGACGCGCACCTGGCCGAATCGGACTCGCCCACCCACGGCTCCAACGCTCACCCGATCGATGGCAAGGGGCACCCAGGTGTGCCGCTCCCCCGTCTGCGGCGCCATCGCGGCATACGTCGCCTGGAAGGCCGCATCGAGCACGGCAGGATGCACCATGTCGGCGCCGGGATCGGTATCGGGATCCGACAGCCTGACCACGGCTTCTCGATCACCGGTCCGGACCTCGACGACGCGCCGGAACGCGGGACCGTAGTGCAGACCGGCCGCGGCGAGCATCCGATAGAAGTCGTCGGCGGATTGCCGTGCGGCGCAACGATTCAGCAGATCGGCGAGGGTGACTTCGGCGGCGGTTCGGATGGCGGCGGCGCTGACCTGCGCACGGGCGTGGGTGCGCCAGCCGTCCGCCGTTCGGCTCGCGACCTCCACGGCGAGACCATCGGGATCGGGCGCGAACCGCACCTGAACGGGATGGTCCTTCGTGATCGTCAGACCGCTGGCGATCACGAGATCCTCGATCGCGACGACCTCGGCGCCGGTCACCTCCCGCGCCGTCGCCACGATCGTGGCGACGAACCAAGCGGCGGGAACCACCACCTCGCGATCGACCACGTGATCGGCCAGATAGTGCGGTGCGGCTGGGGCGAGGGTCAGGGCGAAATGCGTGGAATCCCCCGGCAAATCGAGACGACGCGGGACGTAGGGAAGGGGCGTGTTCACTCCTGCTGCCTGCGCGGTAGCGGTCGATCGAAGACCGGCATCTCCGGGGCGGTGTGTGGTCGCGTCGTGTTCGTCCGAGCCGAGCGCCCGCGTCCTCTGCGGCTGATCGGCCCAGTAGCGCTGCCGCTGGAAAGGGTAGGTCGGAGCGAGTATCCGTCGCCGTGCGTGCGGCCGGTGCACGCGTTCCCAATCGATGGTCACCCCGCCGACATAGAGCTGCGCCAGCGCATTCGCCGTCATCTCCCGGTCGTCGCGGCCGCGACGCAGTGCTGCAACAAACCTCGCGGTGCTCTCGATCGCACGACCGCCCAGCGTGGAAAGTGTCGGCTGCGGCCCTATTTCGAGGAATACGCCGATACCGAGTTCCGCGAGGGCCCGCATTCCCTCGGCGAAGCGAACCGGCTGCCGAGCATGTGTCGCCCAGTACTCTGCGGTGAGCTCTCCGGCGCACAAAGGCGCGCCGGTGACATTCGAGATCAGCGGGATCGCGGGGTCCCGCCACACGATGCGCCGGGCGGCGTCGGCCAGGTCGTCGAGAATCGGGTCCATCAGCGGTGAATGGAACGCATGCGACACATCGAGGGCGCTCGCGCGAATTCCCGCTGCTGCCACATCATCGCGCAGCAGCTCGAGTGCGCGGCGCGGTCCGGCGACGACGATCTGAGCCGGGCTGTTGAATCCGGCGATCGCCACCGCGGGCTCGTAGCGTTCGAGCAGCCGGGCGATCGTCGCCGGATCGGCCTCGACCGCCAGCATCGCGCCGCCATCCGGCAGGCTCTGCATCAGTCTGCCGCGGAAGGCGATCAACCGCAGCGCATCGTCTACCTGCATCGCGCCTGCCGCGCACGCGGCAACATATTCGCCGACACTGTGGCCGAGCACCGCGGCGGGCGTAATCCCCCAGTCGCGCCACATCTCCCACAGCGCCCACTCCACCGCGAACAGCACCGGCTGGGTGAACACAGTCCGGCTGAGGATCTTCGCGGACCCACGGTCGGCGTACAAGGCATCGAGAAGTCCGATACCGTCCGCGATCGGCCCCAGGACATCATCGCAGTGCCGCAGCGCCCGCCGGAACACCGGTTCGGACTCGAACAACCCCCGGGCCATACCCGGATATTGCGATCCCTGCCCGGTGAACAGCAGTGCGACCTTCGGTGCGGCCGCGGTCCGCTCGACCCGGCCGCGCACCGCGGACCGCATATCCGCTGCCGCAGCGCGCAATCGAGCGGCGGCGGCGTCCGCCGTTTCGGCGACCACCGCCAGGCGCTCCTCGAAGTGGGTGCGCCCGCTCGCGGCGGTGTAAGCGAAATCGGCTAGCTCGCCACCGCTCCCACCCAACCGGTCCGCCCAGCGCTTCGCCGACTCGACCAGTGCGACGTCGTCACGTGCCGACAGCACCAGTACCTGCGGCGCCGAATCAGACGGGGTACGAGCCGATTCCGGTGCTGGCTGCCGCAGAATGAGGTGTGCGTTGGTACCGCTCATTCCGAACGAGCTGATACCGACCGTGCGGCCATGACCGGTCTCCGGCCATGACCGGGGCTCCCGCACGACCTCCAGCGGCAGCGCCGACCAGTCGATCAGCGGATTCGGCGTGTGGAAATGCAGGCTCGGCGGGATCTTCGCGTGCTGCATCATCAGCACGGCCTTGATCACACCTGCGACACCGGCCGCCGCTTCGGTGTGCCCGATGTTGGTCTTGACCGAACCGATCAGCAATGGCGCGGTGCGGTTTTCGCCGTAGACCTCGGCAAGCGCCGTCGCCTCGATCGGATCACCCAATGGTGTGCCGGTGCCGTGAGCTTCCACGTAGTCGACCTCATCGGGTCGAATTCCCGCCTGTGCCAAGGCCTCGCGGATGACCCGCTGCTGGGCCCGTCCGTTGGGCGCGGTGAGCCCATTGGACCGGCCGTCATGATTCACCCCGATGCCATGAACAACCGCGAGCACCCGGTCGCCGTGCTTGCGGGCCGCGGACAGCCGCGTCAGCACCAGGACACCGCAACCGTCCGCGCGGACATAGCCATTGGCATCGGCGTCGAATGCCCGCGAACGGCCGTCGGGCGACAACGACGCGAGACGGCAGAACCCGATCGTGGTCTCCGGGGCCAGCTGCAGATTGACGCCGCCCACCAGTGCCAGATCGCAGCGCCCCGCCCGCAGGCCGTCCCACGCCGACTGCACGGCGACCAGCGACGAGGAGCACGCCGTGTCGAGGGTGACCGCCGGACCCTGCAACCCGAGCGCGTAGGCCACCCGCCCGGCTGCGACGCTCGGCGCCGAACCGATCACCGAGTAGGCGCCGATCGAGACCGGATCCGTTGCCTGTGTCGGTGTTCCGGCGTACTCACTGAAGCACAAGCCGACGAACACACCGGTCCGGCTGCCCGCCAAACTTCCCGGCGCCCGTCCGGACCGCTCCAGCGCCTCCCAGCTCGTCTCCAGGAGCAGCCGCTGCTGTGGATCCATGGCCCTGGCCTCGGCCGCACCGATGCCGAAGAAAGCGGGATCGAATTCGTCGGCGCCGTCGACGAATCCACCCCACCGCGTGTACATCGTGCCGAGGGCGGCGGGGTCCGGGTCGTAGAAGGCGTCGACGTCCCACCGCTGCGGCGGCACCTCGGTGATCGCGTCCCGGCCCGCCCACAGCATGTCCCAGAACTCCTCCGGGGTACGGACGCCGCCCGGGAACCGGCAGGCCATGCCGACGATAACGATCGGGTCGTCGTCCTCCTCGCCGATGCGCGCGGCGTCAGGGGCGTCTCGGTCGCGACGGACGGCGCTCGCAACCCGGTAACCGCTCTTCGGGCGTTCGGGGTGACCTGCACGGTCCGAATGATCGAGCTGACCCGCACCGTTGGAGTCGTTGAGCCGGTATTCGCTCTTCGGGCGGTCGAGATGATCCGCACGGTCCGAATGGTCCGCCTGACCCGCACCGTTGGAGTGATCGACCTGGTAGTCAGTATCTTTGTGCTGCAACAACTTCGCGATATCGCGCACGGTCGGATAATCGAAGACGAGTCCGACGGGTAGAGGTGCGCCGATCTCAGCTGCCAACGCGGCGCGCAACTCCATCCCGGTGAGCGAGTCGACACCGATGTCGTGCAACGGCATATCGGGATCGATTTCGGTGGTCCGATCGAGTACGCGCATCGCGACTCGCTGCACAACCGCTATCCAGGGAGCCGTATCGCTCTGCGTATCAATGCTTCCCGAAGGACTCCGCCCCGCCGTCTGCCGCGAAGTGGTATCAGCATCGGTAGGTTGCGTGTCTCGCATCGACTCCCGTTTCGCTTCTATGGCTGTACCGCGGCCCGGATAAGCGCGGTACCAACGATCGGCCGCGAAATCGAAGACGCCGGGACAAGGACTGTCGACCGTCAGCAATCGGTCCAACGCCGCGGTGGCGTCCGTCGCACGCAGCGGCGGCAGCCCCCGTCGATCGAGTCGCCGCGTGAGCTCGGGTCGCCCCGCGGCCATCCCGACATCGGCAAAGGGTCCCCACGCGATGCTCAGCGCGGGCAGCCCGTCGGCGCGCCGCCGCCACGCCAATGCGTCCAGTGCCGCGTTGGCGGCGGCATAGTTCGCTTGCCCCGGAGTGCCGAGCCAACCCGCGACCGACGAATAGGTGATGAACAGGTCCAGTTCCATGCCGCGTGTCAACTCGTCCAGGTGTCGGGCCGCAAGGTATTTCGGTCCGAGGACGGCCTGGAAACGAGGCCAGGACAATTCGGTGGCGACACCGTCGTCGAGCACGCCCGCGCAATGGACAACGCCACGCAGCGGTGGCAACCCCGATTCATCGATCTCGGCCAGCAGCTCGGCCACCGCTTCCCGGTGCGCGACGTCGACTCGACGGGACACCACGCGAACGCCGTCGGCACGCAGCGAAGCCATGAGCCGTTCACCCGCGTCGTCCGGTCCGCGCCTGCCGACCAGCAGCAGCGTGCGCGCCCCGTGTGCGGCGAGCCACCGTGCCGCTGCCGCGCCGAGTCCGCCGAATCCCCCCGTGACCAGGTAGGTGCCGGTGCCCACGACGGTTCGGGCGCCGTCGGTAGCCTGATGGGTGGTCTTGCCTCGCAGCACAATCGGGCTCGTGTGATGACGCTGCCACAAGGCACTGAACGCGGTCTCCGCGTCGTCCGCCTCGTGCACCGCCGGTTGCCAGGCGGCCAACGTACCGTTGCCGAGCAGTTCCAGCACCGTGCGCAAGATCGTGCCCAGACGTTCCGGACCGGCCGAAGCCGGGTCGACCACTCGGTAATCGATGCCGTGCCCGGCCGGTCCCCCGTGCTCTCGCCGAGACTGACCTGGATCATCGATGTCGATGAATCGGCCTCGCGGGCCGACGATTTCCGCGGCACGCGTGGTGAACTCACCGGCGATCGCGTTGAGGACGATATCGGCTCCCCGGCCGTCGGTGAGCGCGTGGAGTTGGTCGGCGAGGCCGTGCATGCGCCAGGTGTCGACCTGCGGGATATCGAGTCCGACGCCCGCCGCCCATCGACCGAGGGCGCGGGTGCCGAGCACGTGCGCACCCGCCCACGCGGCCAACCGCACCGCCGCCATGCCGATTCCGTCCGCGGGAGCGTGCACCAGCACGTGTTCGCCCGCGCGCAGACCCGCCACCTCGAACAGTCCGTACCACGCGGTAACGAACGCGGCCGGGATGCTCGCGCCTTCGGTGAACGTCATCCCCCCGGGCAGCGGAGCCACCAGCCGGTGGTCCACCGTGACGTAGCGCGCGAAACTGCCACTCGCCAATGCCACCACCCGATCACCGACGCGGAATTCGGTGACGCCGTCGCCCAGCGCGGTGACATAGCCCGAGCATTCCAAGCCGAGCGGCGCGGGGGCGTCCGGGTGAGTGCCCAGCGCCAGCCATAGGTCACGGGCGTTCAGACCGGTGGCTTCGACCGCGATTTCCACTTCGCCCGTCTCCGGCGCGGGACGGGCGGTCGAATCCCAGTGCAGTCGGCCGAGATCACCGGATCGGTGGGCCCTCAGGCGGTAGTTGGCCGCCACATCCGAATCCACCACTCCGTCCACCAGGTGGGCGGCGAGCCACCGGCCATCCCGGACGGCGAGTTCACGGTCTTCGATCCCGCTGACCAAGCCATCGATGACCAGCGCCACGTCGACGGCACGGTCCGCCTCCAGATCGACCAACCGACAACCGAATTCGGGATGCTCCGTGGCGAGGGCGCGCCCCAGCCCCCACATCAATGCCTGCTCGGGGTCGGGGCGGTCGGAGTTCGAGACGCGTTGCGCACCCACGGTGAACAAACACAGCGTGGACGGCACGCGACCGACACCGTCCAGCGAGCGAGCGAGTCGCAGCACCGTGCCGACCCGGACCGCCGCGGAACCGGTGGTCCACGCGTAGGCGATGCCACCCAGCGGTGCTCCGGCGAGGAACTCCTCGAGGTTCGCCTCGGCGGGATCGACCGACAGCCCTCGGCCGAGAACATCTTCCGGGCGAACCACGCGTGTCCGGATATTCCGCGCCGACAGCCCGGCGGCGACGGCGTCCCCCGCCGGTCCGTCGCTGAACACCAGCCATCGACCTGCCGAGTCCTGGCCCGTGGAGAACTGTTCACCGATCGGTGTCCACTCGAGATGATGGAGCAGCCGATCGACCTGGGCTGCCGCCTGCTCAGGACCAGCGGACTGCACGTGCACGCCCGAGGTTCGCCTCACCCGTGGGGTGTCGGTACGCGCGGCCGCGATGAGGCACGCGCCGCCGATCGTCGCGATCGTGCGTCCGGCACGGTCGATCAGCATCGCGTCACCGGTGATCACTCGCTCGCTGCGATCGGTCACCCGAACGTGGCAGCGGAGACGGTCGCCGACGGCAACCGCACTGCTGGACAGCGTGATTCGATCAATCGAAGCAGGCAGAAACAGCCCGTCCGGATCGGCGGTCAACACGATGCTGTGCAAACAGGCGTCGAGCAGAACCGGATCGAGCGAACCCGACTCGCTCGTAGCGAACGACCGCAGCGAGGTCTCGGATTCGGTGGCGCTGATCCGCCGGAACTCGGCGGCACACCGGTAGTCCTCGCCCAACCACAGACCCAGCTCCGCCACCCGGTCGTAGTAGGAAGGCCAGACCGCGAGAGCCTCCGCGCTGTCGACGTAGTCGCCGCCGCGATACGGAACAGACCTCGCATCGCCGCCGATCGCCCGCAACGCCGCCCGAGCGAAGGTGGTTGGTTCACCGCCGCCGGAGTCACTGAGGAACCGCACTTCGTATCCGCTCGCCGCCGGCTCCATCCGCACCTCGACCGCACCGGCGGACCGGACCGCGAGCGGCGAGGTCAGCCTCAGCCGGGTGACCTCCCACCGATCGGCGCCGGGCAGTTCAGCCGCGATCCCGGCGAGTCGCGCGCCCACCCAAGCGGCGGGAACCGTTGGCACACCGTGCAACCGATGGCCACTGAACATCCCCGGCTCGACCACCAACACCCTGGTCGACAACCCGCCGACCGGCGGTGCAGGCGCAACGTCATCGACCGACCCTGGGCGCGTCGGATTGTCGACCTGGCGCGAAGGGGCGCGGTCATGGACCGACCGCGGGAATGACCGATCGTCGGGCGCGAGGTCATCGACCGGCCGCGAGGCCCCGAGGTCGAGCCAATGCCGCTTCCGCTGGAACGGATACGTCGGCAGTTCGATTCGCCGCCATGGTCGTTCGGAATACAGTGTGTGCCAATCGATATCGGCTCCTTCGACGTACCGGCGCGCTGTCGCCGCCGACTCGCCGGAGCCGGTGGCCAGGTCCGCGACCGTGCCTGCGGCGCTGCTCCCGGTCGCCACCGACTCGAGGGCCGCGCGCAGTTGTGCGGCGGTGTCGACGACGATCGCCACTCGGGCGGCGAAATGCGTGCGGCCGGTATTCGCCGAGGCGCAGAGGTCACGAAGTCCGGTGTCGGGGCGTGCGGTCAGGAAATCCAGGTATCGAGTGGCCAGGCCACGCAATGCGTCCGCACTCTTCGCGGACAGGGCCAGCAGGTGCTCGCCCGCATCGTCGGGAGTGTCGGCGTGCGAAACAGCAGGGGGTTCTTCGAGTACCACGTGCGCATTCGTCCCGCTGATACCGAACGCGCTCACCCCCGCCCGGCGTGGCCGTGACGAGCGCGGCCACGCCCGTTCTTCGGCGACGACCCGCACATCGATGTCGTCCCAATCGATGTGCGGATTCCCGGACCGAAAATGCAGGGACGGTGGAATCCGGTCGTGTCGCATGGATTCGACCACCTTGATGATGTTGGCGATCCCGGCCGCGGCCTGGGTGTGCCCGATATTCGATTTCACCGAGCCGATCAATAGCGGTGCGCTGCCGAACCGTTCGCCGGTCAGCGCCGAGGCGAGCGCGTTCACTTCGATCGGATCGCCGAGCGCCGTTCCCGTGCCGTGTGTCTCTACATAGTCGATATCCGCCGCCGTCAGCGTCGCGTCCGCCAGCGCCGCCCGGATAACCTTTTCCTGCGCGGGCCCATTCGGCGCGCTCAAGCCCTGGCTGCGGCCATCGGAATTGACCGCCGAGCCCCGCACCAGGGCAAGTACCCGATCGCCATCGCGGCGCGCGTCCGACAATCGTTTGAGCACAAGCGTTCCCGCGCCGTCGCTCCACACCACACCGTCGGCGCGGGCATCGAAACTCTTACACCGCCCGTCCGCGGCCAGCCCGCGCGCCCGCGCGAAGTAGATGTCGAGCGAGGGTGTCAGCACCACGGTCGCACCGCACGCCAGCGCCAGATCGCTTTCCCCGCGCCGGAGGCTCTGCACCGCCAGATGCACGGTCACCAGCGACGAGGAACACGCGGTATCGATGGTGAGACTCGGACCGTTGGCGCCGAAGAAATACGACAGCCGCCCCGAAGCGACACTCGCCAGATTCCCCGTGCCGAACCAAGCATTCGGCGCCACGTCGGCCCGCGCCATCCGCTCCGCGTAGTCGGTCGACATCAAACCGACGAACACTCCGGTACGACTGCCCGCCAGCCGGTCGGCCGGATATCCCGCGTGCTCCAGTGCTTCCCAGGATGTTTCGAGCAACAACCGCTGCTGCGGATCGAGCATCCGCGCCTCGCCGACCGAAATATCGAAAAACCCGGCATCGAACTCTTCGATACCATCGACGAACCCGCCCCACCGGGTATATGTCTTCCCCTCGGCATCCGGATCCGCATCGAAGTACGTCTCGACATCCCACCGATCCGCGGGAACCTCGGTCACGGCGTCGACTTTCTCCGACATCAGCCGCCATAGGTCCCCGGGCGCCCGGACCCCGCCCGGATACCGGCATCCCATCCCGATAATCGCGATCGCGTCGTCGTACTCACTCGATCCGGCGACTTCCTGCTCCCGCGGGCCCGCAACCTCGGGCCGCTCGCCCTGTTCCGGCTGCGCACAGGCGGTGCGCCGATCGGCTCCGAGGGTCGCGGTCGTGGTGCGGTCCTCGGGTTCATCCGTCGCCGTAGCGGACTCGGCTTCTTCGGCTGCGGCGAACGTCGCGGTGCGGTCGAGGTCGTGCACTGCCGCGGCGGTTGCGCGTGACAGGGGCTGTTCGGCGGCGAGCCGGGCGATTTCGTCCGCGACGGCGGCAACAGTCGGGTGGTCGAAGAGCAGTGTGGCGGGCAGCCGGACCCCGAGTTCGGAGGACAAGGTGTTCCGAAGTTCCACTGCCATCATCGAATCCAGGCCGAACTCGCGCAGTGGCGTGCGGTCGGCGACCGGTGTCTTGCGGCCCAGCGCGGTGGTGGCATGGGCGCGAACCACCGTCAGGAAGTCCGGCATCGGGGGGTGCGCGGCTTGCGTGGCCGCCATCGGTCGGGTGGCCTCGGCCGGCTGGGTCGCGTCGGGCTCCGGGCTCGGGGTGGAGGACGGGTAAACCGCTACGACGCCGTCAACGGCCAACAGCGACTTCAGGGTTCGCGCTCCGTCCTCGACATCGAGCTGTGCCACGCCGTGGCGCTCCCAGGCGCGGCGGGCCGCCGCGTTCAGGCCGCGTGCCATGCCGGTGCCTGCCCACGGCCCCCATTGAATGCTCAGGGCGGGCAGGCCACTGGCGATCCGGACTCGGGCGAGTGCGTCGAGATAGGCGTTGGCGGCCGCGTAGTTCCCTTGTCCGGCGATGCCAACGGTGGCGCTGACCGAGGAGAACAGCACGAAAAGGTCGAGCGAATGGGCAGCGGTGAGCTCGTGCAGATTCCAGGCACCCAGCGCCTTGCCCACGAATACCCGGCGCACCCGCTCGGGCGACTGCTCGATCAACAGCGCGTCGTCCAGCGCCCCGGCACAGTGCACGACCCCGGCAAGCCGAGGAAGCTCGCCACCGAATCGGGAAATCAAGGCAGACAGCGCCTCTCGATCTGCGACATCGACCAGCACCGTTTCGACCCGCGTGCCGAGCGCCGCGATATCCGCGATCACCGCCGTGGCCTGCGCATTCGGACTATGCCTGCCCGCCAGCACCACTGTTCCGGCACCTGCCTCGGCGAGTACGCGGCCCGCGAGCAGACCCAACGCACCGAGCCCGCCGGTGATCAAATATGCTGCGGTCCTGTGAAGTTCCGTAGTGCCGCGGAACTCCGGGAGACGCGGCGCATGCAACCCGTTGTCGCGCTCCGCGGCGCCAGGACCGTCCAGTCCTGCTCCGTCGGCGCGCGCCACCATGCGTGGCGAATAACGATCCCGTCCCCGCAGCGCGATCGCGGGATCGGCGGCAGCGGCGAGGAGTTCCGCGACGAGCCGGCGGTCATCGGATCGAGCGCGATCCGGCAAATCGATCGAACGGCAGCGCAACTCCGGAAGTTCGGTACGCACCACCGCCCCGAGTCCGCACAGCGCGGCCGCGGCCGGACGCACTCGCTCATCCGACGCTACCGCGACGCCAGCGGTGGTGACCAGGTACAGCGGTCCGTAGTGCGCGTTTCGGGCCAGAGCTTGTACGACTTCGAGGGCGAGCTCGGTTTCGATACGCGCGGTGATCGCGCTGTCGTCCGCTTCGGCGTCACCGAGATGGACAACCGCCCGACCGCCATCGGCGAGCATCCCCGCGATGGCGGCCCGGTCGGCCGTCCGCTCGATCGCCACGGCCGGGTGACCCGCCGCGCGAAGCGCCTCGGCCAGCCGATCGGCCTGCTCACCGGTCCCGATGATCAGCCACGAATCCGGTGTGGCCACACCGGGTTCGACCATGGTTCGCTCCCAGCTCGGGAGATGGATCAGGGTGGGCATGACGGCCCGATCGTGCGCCGTTCGACCGAATCCGGTCTTCGCGAACCACACATCTTCGATATCGCAGATGAGGTCGCCGTCGGTATCGAAGACCCGGACCCGATTCGTTCGTCCGGTGCGGGTGGCGAGTGCCAACGCCGTCTCGACCTCGTCCGTGCGGTAGACGCGCAATCTGCCGATACCGACCGGCAATTGGCCGGAATCTCCCTGCCGGGTCACCAACGCGAGGCCGGTTTGCACGGCGGCGTCGAGCAGACACGGCAGCAGCGCCTCAGGTTCGCCGGCCAGCTCGACGGGGCGAGACAGCTCGGCCAGCATGAAATGACCACCGGCGCGCAGCTGTCTGATCCAGCGAAAACGGGGGCCGAACGTCAGGCCCGCCTCGGCGCAGTTCCGATAGAACTCGTCGACGTCCCATTCCGCCGCGTCGCCGCGTTCGGCCGCGGCGAGGTCGTCCATGCTCTCCGGCCGCGGCGGCTCGGCGCGCACCGCCGACGCGGAAACAGCCGCCGCTTTCCCGGTTTCGACGGAGAACCTGATATCGATCCGATCGCCCGTGGCGTCGACCACCGGCGCCGCGAGCTGCTCCAGCGGAACCGGCTGTGCGACAAGGAAATCGACCAGCTCATGGTCTGCTCCCGCAGCCCGCAGTGCCGCCCACGCCAGATATGCCGCGGGCACTACCGGCCGATCCTGGAACCGATGTTCGGCGAGGTACCCGGTGTCCGTCGACGCATCGGCACTCAGCGGCAACGCCAGCCGCTCCCGTTCGAACGGGTAGGTCGGCAGTCCGTTCCGTCGCCGCGCCCCCTCCGGTACCACCGCTGCCCAGTTGATATCCGCTCCGGCACAGTAGATCTCGCCGAGGCTCGTCAGGATCATCGTGTCGTCGGACGAGGAGCGCCGCTGGCTCGGCAGCCACATCGCCTCGGGATCCACCTGTCGCCCGAAGTCCAGCAGCACCGGATGCGGCCCCACTTCGAGGTACGCGTCCACGCCGAAGTCGGCTACCGCCTGTATTCCCTCCGCGAAACGCACCGTTGCGCGCGCGTGTTCGCGCCAGTACCCCGCATCCATCGCTGCGGCCTCGATCGATTTTCCGGTCACATTGGACACCAGTGGTATCGAGGTGACCCGGGACGCCCCTGTCACCAGCTCGGCCACCTTCGCTTCGAAGTCGTCGAGAATCGGGTCGAGCACTGGCGAATGGAACGCTGTCGTGCCGGGCAAGGAGACGGTACGGATGGCACGCTCGGCAGCCACGTCTCGGACTCGCTGTACGGCGGCCTCCGTGCCCGAGACGACGAACTGCCGCCGCCCGTTGACAGCCGCCACCGACAGGCTCGACGCGAGTTCACCGAGCAGATCTGTGAACTCGCCCTCCGCGGCGAACACCGCGGCCATCGCGCCCCGCCGCGGTACCGCTTGCATCAGCCGCCCACGCTCGGCCGCCAGCCGCAACCCTTCTTCGAGGTCGAGAGCTCCAGCCACCGTCGCCGCCACCAGCTCGCCGAGACTGTGCCCGAGCACCACATCCGGGCGAATCCCCCACGCGGCCCACAGTTCGACGCACGACCACTCGAACGCGAACAATGCCGGCTGGGCGTACTCGGTGCGCGTCAGCACCTCGTCGCTCACTTCGAACAGCAGCGACCGCAGCCGCAGGCCACCGGGCAGCACACCGAGGATGTCGTCACAGCGATCCACGGCCGCCCGGAAGTCCGGGTGACGGTGGTACAGCGGAGCCCCCATGCCCGCGTACTGCGAGCCCTGACCGGTGAACAGCATGGCGACCCGGGGATTTCGCCGATCTTCGGGCAAACCGGTGCGCCCTTGCGGCGCCGCGAGTCCACGCACCGCCTCGGCCGAGGTCGATGCGACGATCGCACGCCGGTGCGCGAAGTGCGCTCGCCCGAGCGTCGCGGTGGCGCCGATGTCGGTGAGCGGCAGCTCCGTGCGGGCCAGCAACGAACCGTACCGCGCGGTGAGTGCCTCGAGGGCCGTGGCGGTCCGGGCCGAAAAAGCAAGCACCGCAGGCGTTTCAGCGGTGGTGCCAATTTCGTCGACCGCGGCCGCCGCCTCGAGTACCACGTGCGCGTTCGTCCCGGCGAACCCGAACGAACTCACACCGGCCAGCCGCGGCCGGTCCGCCTCCGGCCACTCGACATCGCGGGTCGGCACCGCCAATGCCGTACCGTCGAGCGCGATTCGCGGGTTCATCGTGTCGAATTCGTGCTGGCGCGGGATCCGGCCCCGCTGCAACAGCAGTACGGTCTTGATCAATCCCGCGATCCCCGCGGCCGCTTCCAGATGTCCGATCTGCGACTTCACCGAGCCGAGCAGGCACATCGAGTTGTCGGAGCGCGGCGCACCCAGAACCTCGGACAGCGCTTCGATTTCGATCGGATCTCCGAGTGGGGTTCCTGTTCCGTGGGTCTCGACATAGCCGATCCGCGCCGCGTCGCAACCCGCGTCGGCGAGGGCCTCACGCAGCAACTCCCGCTGTGCCACGGGATTCGGCGCGGTCAGTCCCATCGAACGGCCATCGTGGTTCACGCTCGAGCCTCGGATGAGCGCACGTATTTCATCGCCGTCCGCGATCGCCCGCGAAAGCGGCTTGAGCACAATCACGCCCGCGCCCTCGCCTCGCACATACCCGTTCGCTCGTGCGTCGAACGGCCGGCACCGGCCATCGGCTGACAGCGCGCCCATCCGGGACAGCGCCGCCGAAGTCAGTTCGGACTGCAGCAAATTCACGCCACCGGCCAATGCGACGTCGCACTCCCCCGAACGCAGGCTGCGACACGCTTGATGCACGGCGACCAGGGACGACGAACAGGCGGTGTCGAGAGCAACGGCGGGACCGCGCAAGCCGAGCAAATAAGCCACCCGTCCCGCAACGATGCTCGACATCGTTCCGGTGAGTGTGTGCGCATCGACCGACCGCACCCAGTCCGGCGTGATGGTCCGCTGGTACTCCTGCCAGCTGACGCCTAAGAAGACGCCGGTTCTGGCCGCCGCTAGGCTGCCGGGCGAAATCGCAGCGTCTTCCATTGCCTCCCAGGCGACTTCGAGCACAAGACGTTGTTGCGGATCCATCGCGGCGGCCTCCCGCGGCGCGATTCCGAAGAATTCGGCGTCGATCGCGTCGATCGACGCGTCGAGCAAACCGGCCCTGCGCAGCCCGCTCGGCTGCGCCGTATCGGTGATCGGCCACCGATCCGGGGGCACGTCGACGATGGCGGCGCGCCCGGATATCACCAGGCCCCAGTAGCTATCCGGACTCTGCGCTCCACCGGGGAACCGGCAGCCGATCCCCACGACGGCGATCGGTTCGTGCGCGTGCTGCTCCGCCTCCAACTCCTGAATCCGACGTAGTGCCCGCGTCAGTAGGGCCCGTAGGCCATACCCATCATCCGCCATATGTGCCGCCAACCAACATCACGCCAAAGTTGTGACGAGCAACATACGACGACCCTGGTTTGACGTCAATTGCTATGGGCATGCACAAAATTAACCAAAGTTACCGACTGGTAGCTGATTGCTCAGCGAATGATGTTTGCTGAGGTTCGAGATTCGCGTTCGAAAGACTGCGCGAGAGTCGTACCGTGAGCGCGTCTTTCGATGGGTCGCCGGCTCCGGACCAGTCGCCCGCAGCGCAGAGTCGCTGCCGATTAGCTCAAATCGTCTCGGACAGAGAGGGTTTCGGGTCTCGCCAGTTCGCCGTGTAGTCAAATCTTGAATCATCCATCGCAGGGCGCGGTTGGGCGGTGGGAACCATTCGATCTGGCACACAACGATTTTCGACTCGGATCTACAATTCCGATCCGAATGGACCCTGTTCGAACAGTGCGGCCAGGAGAGGCGGCATGGGGGAGGCCGACGAAGGGCTCGAAGTCACCTACCGCCGCTCATCAGCGTGCGCGCGCCCCGCGGACAACACCGGATGTAGCCCCGAATGCGTTGATGGACAACGGACCAGTAGCCGGAGTTGCCAGGCAAGTGGACCCGAAGTCTTTGGCGCGCATAGGCGAAGGGTCGTCGACCGTCGTTCGACAAACGACATCGAGCCCCTTCCGGCCGCACCGGTGGCGAAGATTGACCACGAGTTAGCAGTACCCCGATAGACGGGCAGGACGGCGGCGCTGACCGTCCGCGCGCCAGTGTGCGCCGCGGTGGCCCAGACGCTGCTCGGGTTCCCCTCCGAGGCCCGTCGGCCGATCTCGGCGCTGCCGATGACCGGGCTCCTCGAGTCTCGAAGCCACCGTCACCCACACGACTCCGGCATCGAACTCGCCGAAGCCCTGGCCACGGTCACCGGTCGACCCCGCCCCCGCTCGTACCCCGCGCCATCCGCTCGCGTCGAGGGTGAGCTCGAGCCGCTGGTGCGGGCGTTGTTGGCGCGATCACCCAATGATGGTGCCGAATGGAATCAGCGGCGCGGATCCGCTTCCGTCCGTCTGTCACGAACCATCGGTCGGGCACGCCCACCCGTCGGTGGACACCGATTGACGGAGCGCCTCGAACAGCCAACCATGCGCGCGCCCAGTGCTTATCGGTGTGCCGGTCACCGTTTCGGTCAGCGCCCAGTACCGGTCGATGCGCTGATCCGCGTCCGTGGCGCCGACGAGCAACTGCCGCCGAAAAGCCAGGGTGTCGCACACATCGCGCGCCTCGGCGTGGGCGGCGACGAATCGGTCGATTTCGGCGCCCGGGCGCGGACGATCTCCGGCGGTCAGCACCGCGATCACCGCACCACACGCTTCCCCGACTCCGTCCAGCAGCCCGCGCCGGTCGCGCACGGGACCTGTGCGCCAGATCTGTTGCCGCACAGCTCTATACAGCGCGGGGTCCGCGACCAGCGTGGTCATCTCGGCATAGGCGAGTACCTGCTCCACCCCCGGATCGACGGGCGGCGGCGGGATATCCATCGACACGAGCCCGTCGAACTGCTCCACCGCCATCGGAGCGAGAATTCCACGCCAGAAACGCACCAGCGCGTCGTGGGCGGTCCCGCCGTCCGCGGCGCCCGCCAGCATCGCGAGCGTCGCCTCCCGCTCACCGGGAGCCGCCGCCTCGACCGCACGCAAAGACGCACGCCGCCAAGATAGTTCGCGAAACGAACGCTCCACGACGTCCCGCTCCTCGGCCACCGCATCGTCCAACGACCGGCGTCCGTTCAAGACAGCGCCGATGGCCTCGAGCCCCAGCCCGAGCGCACGCAGCCTGCGGATCGTCGTCACCCGCTCGATCGCCGCGCCCGCCTCGAACAGCCGATGACCACCCGCGCTGCGTCGCGCATCCACCAGCCCCTCGTCGCTGTAGAACCGGACCGTGCGCACGGAAAGCCCCGTCGCTTCGGCCAATTCGCCGATACCGATCTCACGCCGCCGTGTGTCTCCGCTCACAGTCCCTTGAACCTCCACCCGACTGGAGTTCCTACCGTACGCCCGGGCCGAATCCCGGACCCGTACGGAAGGAGAGAACGATGACGGAGGACATCTGGCGCGCCGTCGCCCGCGAGCGCACCGAACTGGCCGAAATGCTCACGGCGCTACCGGAATCCGCGTGGCAGCGACCATCGCTGTGCGCGGGATGGCGGGTCGCGGACGTCGTGGCGCACGTGGTGCTGTCCAGCAGCGCGACCCTCGGCGCGCTTCTGGTGAACTTGGTCCGTGCCCGCGGCGACATCAACCGCCTGACACACGACACCGCCGTCCGGTTCGCCGACAGGTCGAGCCCGCAGGACTTGCTCGCCGAACTCCGCGGCACCATCGATTTCCGCTTCACCCCGGTCGGCACGACTCCCGCCGACCGCCTCATGGACCTGTTGGTGCACGGCCAAGACATCGCCGTCCCGCTCGACCTGCACCGGGAGATGCCCGTAGCCGCCGCGCGCTTCTCGCTGGACCGGGTGTGGACGATGGGTTGGCCGTTCCATGCGCGACGGAAGCTGTCCGGCTACCGCCTCACCGCGACCGACACCGGCTGGCACGCGGGCGCGGGACCGGAAGTCGCCGGACCGGTCTCCGCGCTGCTGCTGCTCGCGACCGGACGCGAAGCGGCCTTGGACCGGCTGACTGGTCCCGGCGTCGCGGGGTTGGCCGCTCGGCTACGAGCGTGACCTACGCCGAGGATTTGGCTTCGGCCAACGCCTGCAGCCATTCCCGGGTGTAGCGCTCGGCGAGCAGGGGCAGGAAGTTGTCGAAGGTGGCGTCGTCGGCGATGTGGTCGTAGGCGGCTTGGAGGAACTGCTCGATGGCGGCGTCGGGCGCGACGCCTTCGAACTCCTTCTCCAGGCGGGCCGCGGCGGTCTGCAGCGCATGCCGCTGGTCGACCGACGGTTCGGCGGGGCGATCGGCGGGCACGGGCGTCTCGGTCACGGCTCCTCCTCGTGACGGGGATGTGCACGGCAGTGGGCGTGGATCGGTTCCGCACCCGCATGTCGGTTACCCATTCGGGGAGCGGGAATCACCCCGGCCACGAATGAGAACACGTTCTTGTCCAGCCGGTCGTGTCGTGCCAGGCTGAGCGGATGGATCTCGCCGCCGTCGAAGCCGTGCGCCAGCTGAAGTACCGGTACTTCCGGACCTTGGATCTCAAGCTCTGGGCGGAGTTCGCCGACACCCTCGCCGTCGACGCGGTCGGGCGGTACGGCACGCACGCGCTCGGCGAGCCGCTCGTCCTGGACGGCCGCGAAGCGATCACCGACTTCATGCGCCAGAACGTCGGACCAGCGATCCTCACCGTGCACATCGCCAACCATCCCGAGATCACCGTCGACGCCGACACCGCGACCGGCTCGTGGGCCTTCGAGGACACCGTCATCGCCACCGAATACGGTGTGTTGATCCGCGGCGCGGGGTATTACTCCGATCGCTACCGCCGCGACGCCGACGGGCGGTGGCGCATCACCGAGACCGGCTACCGGCGGATCTACGAGTCGAGCCAGTCGCTCGCCGACACACCGAGTCACCGACTGCTCAGCAACATGTGGGCCGACAAGGCCTGAGGCGCCTCCGAACAACACCGGAACACGCGAAATCCGGACCAATACGCCCCGGTAGCGCGGCAACCGCTTGCGGCGGCGGCGATTACGCGGAATAGTCCGTTCGGATACCCACCAGAAAGGTCCCACGATGGCAAACCGGTTCCGGCGGCGATCGTCGCGCGCGTTGGCGCTCGCCGCAGCCGCTCTGTCGCTGCTCGCGCCGACCGCCGGGGCCGCCGATACCGGGCCGCTGGCCTACATCCCGGTGGCGGGCGAGGGCACGGTGGTCGTGGTCGACACCTCGACCGACCGGATCGTGGGCCGAGTCGAAGGAGTCGGACCGCAGGCCTCCGCGGTGACGGCCTCGCGGGACGGACAGCACCTCTACGTTCAGGCGTTCAACCCACCGTTCATCGGCGCCGACGACATAGCTGTCATCGACCGCGCCACCGACAGCGTTACCGCCCGCATCCCGATCAGCGGCACCGACGGCATGACGCGACCGATCACCGATCCGGTCCGGGACCTCGTCTACGTCGTCACCGCCCGCCCGTCCATCGACGTGCTGAGCACGACATCCAACACCCTGGTCCGGTCGATGCCGCTGCCGTCGCTCGCGCTCGCCGCCGCCATCGCGCCGGACGGTGAACGCCTCTACGCGGTGTTCGCCGACTCGACCGCGGCCGCGTTCGACCCCGAGAGCGGATTCCAGCTCGGCGAACGCATTCAGATCGACGGCTCGGTGCCCGCCTTCGCCGCGGTATCCCCCGACGGCCGCAAGCTGTACGCGATGAACGCGCTCGGCGACAACGTCTCGGTGATCGACACGGCGTCCTGGCAGCGGCTCGGCGCCATCGCGCTCCCGGCGGGCAGCGCCCCGGTCTCGGGTGCGTTCAGTCCGGACGGCGATCGGCTGCTGGTGGCCACGCCGGGCGCGAACGCGGTCCAGGTCGTCGACGTGGCGGCCGATCGCGTGACGGGCACGGTCCCGGTGGACGCGCCGGTCTCGGTCGGCTTCACCGCCGACGGCACCAAGCTCTACGTGGGCAGCCTCGGGCCGCAGTCCGCACCGGTCGTCTCCCCTATCGCCGGGTTCGATCCGGCCTCGCTGCTTCAGCCCCTCGTGCGGGCGAGCAACCGGCCGAGCTCGGTGATCCCGTTCGACGCGGCCGCGCTGCGGCCCAGCGGATCGCCCATCGCCACCGGCGCGGCCCCCGGCGCGGGCGCCTTCCCGAGCTGAGTCCGCCTCGCCCGGTCGGTCCACGCGGATAGTCTCGTCGGAGACCATCGAAGAGGCGACTTGTGCCCGCTATCCCGCTGATCGGCCGGGACCATCCGGCGGTCGCTGCTGCGGGAAACGGTGGGCGGCGGTCGACGCGCTGACCACCGCGGCGCTGCTCGGTCGCGAGTTCACCGCTCCGGCCCTCGCCGCCACCACCGGCCGCGCCGATTCCACCGACCTGTTGGCGACCGCCGCGCGGGCTCGGCTCATGACCAACGACGAGGACCGCTACGCCTTCGCCCACGACCTGATCCGCGAGACGCCGCTCGCCCGCCTCGGTCCGGCCGAGACCAGGGCGCGGCACACGGCGATCCTCGCGCCCGAACGCCTCCCAGGCCGACTGTGCAACGAGCCGCGGCGGGCACTACTCGTTGACGGGCATTGAAGCTCCCTCGCACAGAACGGTCCACTTTCGGGCTGCTGGCGCTGGACGGAATGGAATCGCCGTCGCATGCTGCACAACATGTCCTCGTTAGCGCCCGATGAATTCCGTTCCGAGACCACCTATCTCAACACCGCCTCGTACGGACTGCCTTCCCGGCGGGCGCTGACCGCGACAGCCGAGGCCAACGCCCGCTGGGCTGCGGGAAGGGGCGGCCCGATGACCGACGACGCGCTGGTGCCGGAATTGCGCGCGAAGTTGGCCAGGCTGCTGACGGGCGCGCACCCGGACCACATCGCGCTCGGCAGCGGCGTCGCGGGGCTCGTCGGTCCGGTGGCCGCCGCGCTGCCACCCGGCGCGGAGGTGTTGCTCGCGACGGGCGAATTCGCCTCGGTGTCCATGGCTTTCGTGCATCGCGGCGATCTGGCGGTGCGGGTGGTTCCGCTGGCGGAGCTGGCCGCGCAGGTGCGACCAGAGACCGCGCTCGTGGCGGTCAGCGCCGTGCAGTCCGCCGACGGCCGGATCACCGATCTAACCGAACTCCGTGCCGCCACCGCGGCCAACGGCGCCCGGCTGCTGGTCGACGCCACCCAGGCCGCCGGTTGGCTACCGCTGAATTTCGCCGACGCCGACTACTGGGTCTGCGCGACCTTCAAATGGCTGATCGGCGCGCGCAGCACAGCGTTCTTCGCCGCCACACCCGAGGCCGCCGCCGACGTGCGTCCGATCGGACCGAGCTGGTACGCGGCCGAGGACCGATGGGCCGAACTCTACGATCCACGCGCGCTGGCCGCCACGACACGCCGCTTCGACGCGACACCCGACTGGCTGGGCGTCGTCGCCGCGTCCGCCGGTCTGAGCCTGATCGAGGAGCTGACCGTCGAGAAGATCAACGCGCACAACCTGGATCTGGCCGACCGTTTCCGTGCGGGCCTCGCCGAGCTCGGCCGGGAACCGGGGCCGGGTCGTTCGGCGATCGTCGTGGTTCCCGGCGCCGCCGATCTCGCGCCGCGGTTGGAGAGGGCGGATGTCGTCGTGTCGGCCAGGGCGCGGGCGTTGCGGTTCGCGTTTCACCTCTACAACGACGAGAGTGACGTGGATCGTGCGCTCGAGGCGCTGGTCATTTGAGCGTATCGCCGCGAGGCGGACTCGATCCCATGCCGGGGCGGCGCACACGAGTCCACCGCCTACTTCCCCGGCCGTACGTGGCGTCCAAGGCGTGGCGCAGCCGGACGCGACGTCCAGGGCGAAGTACAGCCGGACCCGACAACCAAGGCCGGAACACAACCAAACGAGAAGTCCGAGACCCGCGCACAGCCGACAGCGCGCTTAGAGTCTGAGCTCATGAGCGATAGCAGTGCACCTCGTCGGGGCTCGATCTCACCGGTACGTTTCGAGGTCGGCCGCAGGAACGCGGCCGCGGGGAACCTTGAAGCGCGAAGGGGTCTTTCGCGGTTCGCCGCCTCGGTCGCCGCCGCGGCGGCACTGAGCGCCACCACCGGCATCGGCCCCGCGCACGCCGAGCCGGTAGACGCCGGGGCACGCTACGTCGCGCTGGGCGCCTCGTACGCCGCCGGTCCCGGGATCACGCCGGTGCTCGACGAGGGATGCCTGCGCTCGGCCCGCGGCTACCCCGGACAACTCGCCGAAACGCTCGGCCTGGAGCTAGTCGACGTCACCTGTTCCGGCGCCACAACCGCCAACGTCCTGGACGAGCCCCAGCGCCTGCCCAGCGGGCCGGTGATGCCGCCGCAGATCGGCGCGGTCACACCGGACACCGAACTGGTCACGATCACCGTCGGCGGCAACGACCTCGGCCTGATCGGCGGCATGATCGCGCGCAGCTGCGGTCCAGGTCTCGTCGGCGCGCTCCCCGCCGTCTCCTTCCTCGCCTCGGAGCTTTGCGCGAGCGTCCTCGGCGATTCCGCCGAGCCCACCGCAGCCGATTTCGAACGGGTACAAGGATCGATCGCCGATGTCGTGCGCGCCGTCCAGTGGAAAGCGCCGGACGCGACCATCCTGCTCGTCGAATACCTGCCCGTTATGGATCGTGACGCCACGGTCTGCGCGAAAGTGCCCCTCTCCCAATCGGATGCGAAAGCCGCGCGACGCGTCTACGAAGGCCTGGTCGCCGCGTCCCGCGCCGCTGCCCTCGAGACCGGCGCGACGACCGTGGCGGCTCCGAACGCCGACGACCACCATGCCTGCGCCGCGACCCCCTGGACCTACGGCTTCAACAGCCCCCTCGACTCGGACGCACCAGACGTCGGTCTCATCGCCACCATCGCCAGCTCCTACCACCCGAACACGGCGGGCATGAGCGCCGTCGCCGACCAGCTCGCCCACACCCTCGGCAATTGATCGTCGAACTCTGCGGAACTTCAGGTGGACGAACCAGGTTTCCTGACTTCGTTCATCCACCACGACTTCGCGGATCGTCCCGGTCTCCGGCAATCGTCTTCCTGTGCTCGGGGAAGTAATTCTTCCAGGAGAACTTTCCCACAAGCCTTCGTTGATCGCGATCGACCGCGACGACTATCACGCCGAGTACGTCGGTCGACAGGCAGATCATTTTGCACATTGGTGGCGTCGCCGAAAACGACGCCAGGAGTGTCGAATTCAAATCCCGTAGTGATGATGTGCTGCCCACCGGGAGGGGAAGAAGAGGTCGCGCTCGCGTTGGCGGCGGACGGCGTGGTTGAGGGCGGTGGCGGCACCGGCGGTGTCCGGTGGTTCTGTGCCGTTGGCGGTCAGGTGGTGGTAGAACTCCGTTGCGAGTTCGGCTGCGGCTTTGTCGCCGATGTACCAGAGTGTGCCGATGACGTGCCGGAATCCGGCAAGGTGGATAGCAGCGGACAGTTGGATCGTTTCGTCGATCAGCTGCGCGCTGGTTTGGCTGGTGGCACATGCGGAAAGATAGGCGAGTTCCGCGTCGGGCAGGTCCAGTTGCCCGAGCTCGGCCACGGTGAGCGGGGTCTCGGCATGGTCGTGCAGTAGCAACCGGCTGGCCGCGGGATTGACGAAGTCGGGTTCGGCGTGACAGGCGAAGTGCACGATTCGATGCCGAGTCAGGGCGTCGACGACAGTATGGTGCGTGGCTTGTGGGCCGTTCAAAGAGATGTGGTGTGGAAGGAGTTGTCCGAGGGCTTTCCTTTCCTGGTCAACCCAGCGCAACGGCTCGGCCTCGGGGGTGTCGGGCATCGTCACGATCAGTGTGGAGTCGGCCGGGGTGTTCGACGGTGCGGGCCGGGTGCGTGCGTAGTCGAGAGCACGAATGGTGGGTGTGTAGGAACTGACGACATGATCGAGCACCGTCCGGTGTCCGGGGTGGGTGTGGTAACCGGCGGCGTGCAGGGGCAGTTCTTGCAGTGCCCCGATCGGTGACCACCAGATTCTGGTGCGTGGATCCGGTTCGGCTGTCGTACCGAGATGGGTGAGTACGGGTGCGGTGACGGTGTCCCACAGCCACTCCAGGACCTCGTGCAGATGCTGCTGGGCGTCGAGAACGGCCGCGAGATCCGCGCCGTCTTCCGTGGCGAGTAGCCCCTGCCACAGCTTGATGATCTGCTGGTGCACGACGTCGTCGGTCAGTGCCGGTAGCGTGACCACCGCGACCGGGTTCTCGGATGTGTCGGAGACGATCAGTGCCGCGCCATGGTCGGTGCTGCTGTAGACGAGGACGATCGGACCTTGCCCGGCGTGGTGCCTCAGCCAGTCGATGGTGGGTGGTGTCAAGAAGTCGTCGAGACCCGCTGTCGCGCGGATACGCGCGAGCAGCGCCGACCACCGGTCGGATAGAGACGGGTCGAGTCGAGTCGAGTTGGGTGAGTGGTGATCCGGCGCGGCGAGTTCGTGGCGAAGGCGGTCGAACTCGATACCGAGTTCGGGTGCGATGCGATGCAGTTCGCCGAATACTCGGCGGTCGTCGATGACTTCGTTGGTGAACAAGCCACGGCTTTGCTCGATCAATTCGACGGCTCGTTCGGGCTGTCCGGCGGCGACGGTGATGGCGGCGACTTGCGAGGTCATGCCGGTCGATCCCGCGAGGCTGTATTCACGGTCGAGGCGTGACCATTCGCGGGGGGCGAGTTGGGGAAGCAATCCCACCGCGGCTTCGGCCGCGCGCAGCGCAGAGGCGTGGTCCTCGGCCCGGATATCGGCTGACCCGAGCCGCAGGAAAGCCTGCATGCGCAGTGGTGCGGGTGTGGTCGCGCCCTGGGCGACCAACGACAATCTCTGGCGAAGTTCGTGCAGCAATGCCGGGGAGGGAGAGTAGTCGTACAGCAGGTCGAGGGAAGTGGCCAGGTTCAGTTGGTATCCGAGGTGGTAGGGATGGTCGGCGGCGATGGCCGCTGTGGCCGCACGACCACACTCCACGGCCTCGTGTAGGTAGGACGGGTCCGCGGTGTGCCGGAACGCTCGACTCAATGCCATGCCGAGGGTATTGAGTCGCGGTGCGATCACCGACTCCTCGGGTGTGGTCGCGGCGAGTGCTTCTCGTGCGCAATCGATGGCCTCGGCGAGATCGTGCCAGTGTCTTTCGTGCGCGTATTTGTGTTGCAGTCCGAGTCCGAGATTGTGCAGTGCCACAGCGCGATCGGCACGGTTGTGTGGAGCATCCACCGGAACCGCGCGCCGGGCCGCGTCGATGGCATCGTCGATGGGGATGCTGCGCGGTGCCCGCTCGTAGAGGCGCAGCAGCGAAGTCACCACCAGGCTCGAGTACCGGTACCGGCCGGGGTCGTCGTCGGCGGCGGTAGACACCGCCTCGCGGCTGTTGCCGAGCGCCGCGGTCAGAGCCGAGAGATTGCCCCTGGACTCGTATTCCAGCTGGCGCGCCTCGGCCAAGGTGCCGAGCAGCGCGGCTCGGTCACGGTGGGTCGGGGAGGTGATCGACAACGCACGACGGATCGTTCGGATCGCCTCGTCGAGGCTGGGATGGTGCCCGGTGCGTTCGAAGTGCAGCGTCAGCAGGGAACACGACAACAACACATGAGTGGGGTGATCGGGGTGGTCGTGGTGGCTGGTGGCCATGATCCGGCGGCTGACCGTGATTGCTTCCTGGAGCAGTGCTGTGTCTTTGGCCTGAGTAAGAGTGAACAGCGCCCGCAAGGCCTTCGCGAGGTCCGTCCTCGCCATCATCGCGACCATTGGCGAGGCAGCCTGCCGATCAGCTTGCGACACCGCGACACGGATGGTTTCTACGGCTTCCTCGAGCAACGAGATCTGTCGAGTCTGTTCGGCGTGGTTCTTCAGGTTTCTGCCGTGGATCGCCAAGGCAAAGCACTGGTCTAGCGTGTTGTCGGGTAGTTCGGCGACGGCTCGCCGGCTGTGTTCCACCGCCTCGTGTAGCAGCGGTACATGGCGTGTGTGGAAGAACAGAGAAGCCAGTGCTGAGCTCAGCAGCATCAGTTGTCGACCGCGACTCGGTCCCGCAGCGCTGTCGGCGATCACATTGCGTAGCAACGCGATCGCGACGTGGAGTTCAGCGGGTTCACGACTGGTCTCGTAACGCCCGATCAGCTGCGCCGACAAGTGCACGGCCAGTGTGGTGTGCGCGGGGGTTTCGGGTGTGCCGAATCTGTCGGAGCTCTGCTCGGCTCCGAACTGATCGCGGCGGGTGTGTGCGATGGTGTCGATCAGGTGGTGGACGGCGGCGAGGTAGTTCTGCTTGGTCGGGCTGCCGGGCTCGAGCATCACGGTGTCGCGCACGACGATCGACCGGGCACAGGCGATGTCGAAGTCCGCTGTGGCGATACACCATTCGATATCGGCGACCATCGATGACAGCCACAGCCGACCCTTGTCCGTGTCCAGGGGCGGAGGATCGTTACCCTCGGGATGCACGGCCGACAGAGTGCGTGCGATCCACACTCGTGCTTGTTCACCGCGTTGCTCGTGTCTCCAGTGCAGTGTCAGTGCCTGCAGAAGATGTGCTGCGTGATTCCAGTGATGGTGATCGAGCGCGTAGTCCAGATACCGCCGAAACGTCCGCTGGTGTGCGTCGAGCAGGTAGTAGTGGATCTCCGCGCCGTCGTCGGCGATTCCCTGGGCCAGCTCGCCTGCAACGTAGGCGTAGGTATGCATCAGGGCGTATTCGACGATGGTGCGCTGATCATGCCGGTGATCGACGGTCGCCGAGTCGCGCTTCTGGTCGAAGAAGGCCGACAGCGCGGGGTGGATGCTGAACAGCCGGGCCTCGAGTTCGGTCGCGAATCCGGCACGGACGGCCTCATCGAGAGCAGTCAGCCACGCATCGGTGCCGATACCGCGAAACACGGTGGGTAGCCGAGAATCGGATGCGCTGAACACAGACATCAGATCCGCGTCGAGGACATCGTCGACCAGGCGCGCCAGGCTTAGAAGCCGACGACTGAATTCGGGTAGCCGGTGAGCGGCGAACTCCGCGCATGCGGGGACAGAGTCCTCGACCGTGTGCGATGCGCCCGAGCGGATCTCGTCGAGAATGCGTTCGGCCGGTGTGTGCGGCAATTGCGCCGCGAGCAGCCGGAGCGCGAGGGGGTTTCCCTCGCAGTGGTGGACCAGTCCCTCCCATCCAACAGGTTCGGGTTGGCGGTCGTCCGCGCGAAGTCTCGCGAGGTACGCGCGCGCCTCGGCGACGGTGAATCCGGGAACATGCACCCGCTCGACCGCGGTGCCGAGCCAGTGCTCGCGGTGATGGCTGGTAATCAGCACGGTGGCCTGCGCGGTCGCGAGATCGGCCAGGAATGCGCGCAAGGCGAGGTGATCGGGGTGGGGGGCTTCGGGATCGACACCGAGGCCTTCGAACCCGTCGAGAATCACTAGTGTTCGGCGCTGGCGCAGCAGGATGGTCACTGCGGCGGTGCGCTGGCGCATGCTGAGTCCGGCGAACGCGAGGCTATAGCTCCGTCGGCCGATGTGGGTGATGATCTGTCCCAGATCGTCGCCGCCGGTAGGGTTTTCGATCGAATGCCAGATGACGTGATCCGCACCGACGCGCGTGTTGTTCATGCATCGACGTGTGTATTGCTGCGCGAGGACGGTCTTGCCGGTTCCGGCCGCTCCATGGAGCACGACGACCGCGCTGCGGTCTCGCGCGGTTTCGATTGCATCGAGGAGCGATCGGCGTTCGACACCGCCGGTGTCAGAATTCATCTCCGGCGACACTGCCCATCCCCCTACCGAGTCGTATTCACCACAACGATACGCGCGCCGGAAAGAAGCAATTCGGTAAACCACAGCAGCACAAGGCATTCGGCGATTCGAGGCTGGGCGGTCGGTACGTTCTCACAGCCCCCAGAAGACGTACCCAGCCCATTGCCAGTCCGCGCCACGGCTTCGGCGTAGACAGTCGGTGGCGTGTGCCCACGCGGTGGCGGGATCGGCGGTGCCACCGGCGAGCCGCCTGTAGAAGGCACCGGTATGTTCGGAACTGGCCGCGTCGGGCACTGGCCACAAGGCGCACGCTACTCCGGCGAATCCGATTTCGAGCAACGCTCCTGGGAGACTGACGATTTCATCGGGAAGTGTGATGCCCGGAGTCCCGGACGAGCACGCGGCCAGGACGGCGGCGCGACGTGGACGCACACCGCCGGCGAGGATATCGCGGACGCGGATTCGTGCGGTGGCGTCGAGGGTGAGGGCGCTGTCGAGCGGACTGTGTGGGTCATAGACACCGTGGGTGGCCGTGTGGATCCACTCGGCTTCGATCGAGCGGGCCACCGCGTCGTCGGGTTCGAGGACAACGGCGTGCGCGAACGCCCCACGTACAGCGGTGATGTCACGCTCGGCATGCTCGAGCTGTGGGTGGGGAACGACAACCACCGATTCCACGGTCCGGTCCGCGTGCTCGCGGCACCGTCGAAGATCGGTCAGCGAGAGCAGGTAGGTGGTTTCCCACTCGAGCAGCGGCAACTCGACAGTTTCCGCGTCGCTCCGGTTTCCGGCGTGCAATGGCAGCAGTGCCAGGGCACCGACCGGGATCAGACGCAGACATTTGCTCGGCGGTGGGGTCGCGGCACGTAGCGCGGCCTCGATGGTGGGCAGCACCCGGTGCCCGAGCCAATCGCAGACCTCGGCGACGGTAGCGGCGAGGGTGAGTGTGTCGGCGGCGGTCGCATCGGCCAACTGCTGGGCCATCATGGTGGCTTCGGCCCGCACGATCCCGTCGGCTACCACGGCGACCGGCGGGCCCTCGCAGTTCAGTGCGATCGCCAGGCCACCGAACGACGATACCGCGACGTAGCAAACGATTTCATCGCCCACGATGGTGGCCAGCTCGTGATAGTCCGGAGGAAGAAGGAATCGTTGGAGGCCGTCGATATCGCGGATGCGGTGCAAGAGGTCTCGGCGCTGCCGAGCGAGCGCTTCTCGGTCGTCGACAGAATTGTGCGGGTTCGACAGGCGTGCGGCGTTGTCGGTGAGGGCGTGCAGCAACGTGGGTGCGCGCTGGGCCAGCAGATCGGTATCGGGCGGCGTCAACTGCAGGCGGGTACGTGCCGCGACGGTGCGTAGCGCCTCCAAATGCTCTACCGCGGAAGCGATGTCGTCGTTCTTGACCGCGGCGTAGGCGGCGTCGGCGGCCAGTCCCTCGGCGTGCCGCAGCCACCGTCCGCTGTCGTCACGGTCGAGTGCCACGGTGACCAGGTTGTCGATGACGGTGCGGCAGAACCGGTGTGCGGTGTCGGCTTCGTCCCATCGGTCCAGCTGGCCCAGAACGAATCCCGCGGTCCGTGCCGATGCCAGGGCGGCGGGAGAATACGGTCCTGCCGCACAGTGCGTCGCCCGCGACCAGGCCTGCAACGCGCGCTCGAGGACCAGCGGATCCGGTTCGGCCTCGTAGAGGTCACCGAGCGCGTCACCGTAGGCGGCCCACACCGTGGGGGCGTCACCATGTCCAGGATCCACGATCGAGGTGGCACGTTCTCCCCAAAGCACGGCGGTGCGGGCATGATCGACGACACCGGTGAGGGCGAACAGATCGCGCCAGGCCGACACCAGATTGTGGCGCACGCCCAGACGGCGGGGGTCGTTGTCATCGAGGTCGGCGTCGAGATCTCCGAGCAATCGTGTGGCACGGTCGAAGTCGGCGCTCTGGTCGGGGTCGGCGGTGGCTTCGAAGCGCTCGGACAACGCGGCCGCGAGGTTCGTGGCGATCAAGAACCGGTCGGGGTGGTCGGGACCGGCAGCGCGCAACGCGTCTTCGAGGGCACCAACAGCTTGGCCGAGTGCGTTGGGGTCATCGAGGCGGCGGAAGCGTTCCTGCAGTGCGCCACCGAAATTCGCGAGCCACGTCGGCAGGGCCTGATGGTCGGGTGTGGCGACCCGCAGGTCGTCGATCGCGCGGCGATAGTGCACGATCGCGGCATCGGAGTCGGCCCGGTGGCCGGTGCGTACGAATCGCACGGCGAGCGCGTTGGCCAGATTCATCCACGCCGACGCGCGGCGGTGTGCGGGCAACCGGTGATCATCGGCTACCGCACGGAACAGCGTGATGGCTTCGCTGAGGTGGGCCAGCTCTGCGGTGTGGTCGTGCATTCGCATCAACGAGGCCGCGTAGTTCCCTTCGACCAGCCAGCGATCGCGGGTGGTGTCATCGGTGTAGCGCAGCGCACAACGGTGCCATCGGAGGCTTCTGCGTAACCAGGCGAGATCCGCGGTGAGCAGGAATCCGGTGTCGGCGGCTTGTGCGGCGCCGTCCCACGCCGCAATGCGGGCGTCCCGCGTGAGAACCGGCTGTGCCAGTACCTGCCGGTAGAGTCGCACGCTGCGGTGCAGGTCCTCGAGGTCGCGGGTGTGCTCGGCGCGGCTGCGGAACCGGCCGGCGATAGTGAGATGCAGCGTCGCGGTTCGGGGTGTCGGGGTACCGAGCCGTGTGATGGCGCGAGCGGCGAGGCTCTCGGCTTCGCGGCGCAGCGATTCGTCGTTGCCGAGATCGGCGAGGTCGTCGAGAGCCGATGCCAACCCGATGGCGTGCGCCGACCAGGCGGGGTCGTTGTCGGGGCACGAGGACAGTGCTGTGCGAGCTACCCGGGCTGCCTCGGCGATGTCGTCGACGTTGCCGAGGTGTTCGAATCTGGTTCGGAGACTGGCGATCAAGGCCGCGCGGTTGTCGTCTTGTTCGCTGCCCACGGCGTGGCTACCGCTGGCGAGCAGAACGATGAGTTCGTCGAGTTCGGCGGGCCAGTGGAGGGCACGGCGCAGCACCGTCGCCAGGTTCCGAACGACTGTCCAGTACATGTCGTCGCCGACGTCGAGGTGCATGAGCAACTCGCGCAGCAGATCCGCCGCGCGAGTCCAATCGTCCTCGCGCCCACGGTGATCGGCCCGCCACTTATAGGCGCCCGCGAGATTCGAAGCCAGCATCGGGGCACGCTGGTGCGGCTCGAGAAGACCCAGAGCTCGCTCCCAGACAGCGATCGCGTCATCGATCGCGGTGCCGTCCAGACCGCGCACCGCGCGCTCG
The DNA here is from genome assembly GCF_059570515.1 of Nocardia sp. CNS-044. Taxonomy (NCBI): domain Bacteria; kingdom Bacillati; phylum Actinomycetota; class Actinomycetes; order Mycobacteriales; family Nocardiaceae; genus Nocardia; species Nocardia sp. CNS-044. The sequence goes on along the minus strand of NZ_JCANSX010000008.1, from coordinate 595,480 downwards.
TAGTGGAACAGTCCGGCCACATGAAGGTTGTCGACGCTGTCCGCGCCCGACTCGACCAGGTCGGCGGCCTGGCGGGCGACGGCAGGGGCGAGAAGTGAAGCCTCGGTGGTGGAGTCGAGGTGCTGCAGCAGGCGCAGCAGTTCGCCGCGCACCGAGTCGCTGTCACCGATGGCGGATTCTTCCACCCGGGGCTCCGATCCTGGATACGATGCTGATCGCTTCGCAGCCAACGATACGCAGCTAGGCCGACCTGGGATTCGAGATCGTCATGAACCGACTCGCGCAGTTGTGCAGAGATTATCCAAGCCTCGAGAAGATCTGCCGGACACCGGATCTGCGCGCCCGACTGATGGCCGTCATGGAGGATGCGCGAGCCGGTCGCCCGGTCGAGGGGGCCGTGGAATCGCTCTACCGTGACCTGGACCTGGACTCTTCACTGCGCGGCGGGATGCCGAAGCTGCCAGGCACACCCGGTGCGGTCGCCTCGGTCACGATCTTCTTGTGCCCGCGCGAAGAACCGTGTGATCGGGTGGGTGAGCGGCGAGCCGGCGTCGAACCGTATTGCGTGGTGGCGCAGGCGAACTTGCTCAGACACCGGCGAGCACAATGAGCGTTTTCGTCGACGAAGTCGTCAAAAAGCTCGCCGAGCAATGGGTGCGGCTGCTGGCGTTGCCAGGATTGCTGTTCCTGTGTGCGTTGGTCGCGGCCTGGCCGGTGCGCAATCGACATATCGATTCGCCGCAGCAGGCATTCGGCGCGCGCGAGGCCGCACGCTTCATCGCACAGATCAGCGACAGAGTGGCCGCCGGAGGAGCCGTCACGCTGGGGCTCCTGCTCGTGGGACTGCTCCTGGGTTCTATCGCGATCGCCCAATTCGCCTCGACGACTGCCGGCGTCGTCGAATCGGCGTGGTTGGGCGACTGGTGGCCGCCGTGGACGGCCAAGCTGCCGACATACCTCCGTCGCGTCCGGTGGAAGCGCTGGGACACAAAGGTCGAGAAGTTGATGGCGGCCGGCGCCGGCAACCTCGACCTCGTCGCGATCGCGGCCGCACAGGAGCGCCGAAACGCGATCGCTGCCGTATCTCCACAGCGCCCGACCTGGATCGGTGATCGACTCGTGTCCACCGAGGCCCTGATTCGAGGCGTCTACCACCTCGATGTGCGAGTGTGCTGGCCACGGCTGTGGATGACGCTGCCCGATCGGGCACGAGAGGATTTGAGCAACGCCGCCAATGACTTCCAGCGACACTGCCTTACCGCGGGTTGGGGGTCGCTGTGCGTGATCGCGGGTGCCTACTGGTGGCCGATCGCTGCGGCCGGGCTGGTGCTGATATTCCTGGGCTGGCGCCGTGCACGCGAGGCCTTCGACCAGTTCGTGGCATTGGTCGAGTCCGCGTTCGATCTCTATGGTGTAAGGCTCGCCAGGGCACTGGGCCTGGCTGTTACCGCGACACTCGACCCTGCTGTGGGCGACCAGATCTCAGCGCTGCTCGACAAGAGCAACTGAACGGCACACCCAGTTCACTGGCGTATGCGGGTTGAACCGTCCCGGTTTCGGGGCCGCCGCGGGCTGCCCGGGTGGCCGCCGATCAGCACCTCGCCGCTGGCGCGGTGATCAACGGCAGGTCCAGCGCGGTCAGAATCCCCGGAGGGGCCGAGACTACCGCCGGCACCGCGTTCACGATCCGCATGGCGGTCGCGAGCAGCGTCGCGTAGTTGTGGTCGCCGCGCGGGCTGGAGGTCACCAGATCCATTGTGTAGCTGGGGTCGCCGGTGAGTTCTACGCGGTAGGAACCTTGTGGGTGGGCGGGCTGGGGCCAGTCGGGGCAGAGGTCGGGGCGGAGGCGGGTGACGTGCTCCAGTACCGTGACGACTCGGTCGCCGACCATGCCGCGCACCTCGAAACGTAGTGCGGCGGCGGTGCCTTCGGCGATGTGGCCGGTGGCGATGTCGAAGGATTCGGGCGCGGGGACGCGCTCGTAGCTCTCGGTGACGGCGTCGAGCTTCACTCCGATGCCCGCGGCGAGCTGGCGCACCACGCTGCCCCACGCCAAGGAGAGAACCCCGGGCTGCAACAACATCGGCGTCTCGTCCAGTGGTTTGCCGAAGCCCATGATGTCGACCATGACCGCGCGGTTGTCGTAGCTGGCGTAGTCGACGATCTCCATGCAGCGCAGCTGGTCGATGCGCAGGCAGGTTCCCGCGAGTGCCAGCGGCAGCAGGTCGTTGGCGAATCCGGGGTCGATGCCGTTCACCCACAGCGACGAATTTCCCTGCGCCGCAGCCTCTTGCACCGGCTTCAGCAGCTCGTCGGGCAGCACGCCGTACGGGTATTGGAAGAACACCGGCGCGCACGCGACAACATTGATGCCCGCTGCGAGCAGCACCCGCAGGTCCTCGATCGCCTCCGGCAGCCGATTGTCGGTCATCGAGCAATAGACGACGCAGTCGGGCCGAGCGTCCAGGATCGCCGCGACGTCGTTGGTGGCGGCGACGCCGACGGAACGGTCCAGCCCGGCGAGGACGCCCGCGTCCATCCCGGCCTTGTCGGGGCCGGAGACCCACACGCCGGTCAGTTCGAGGTCGGGGTTGGCGATGACGCCCGCCAAGGCGTGGCGGCCGACATTGCCGGTGCCCCATTGCACTACGCGATAAGTCATGTCACAGATCCGGGATCGGGAGGTCGAGGTTGGGACTGATCAGGCCGCCGTCGGGTTCGAGCACCTTGCCGGTGAGGTACTTGCCCGCCGGGGACACCAGATAGAGCGCGGCGGCGGCGATGTCCTCCGGCTCGCCGATGCGGTGCAGCGGCGTCTTGGTCTCCAGTTGGCTGCGCATCGCGTCGTTCGCCGCGACCACCTCCAGCGCGGAGGTCAGGATCGAGCCCGGCGCGATGGCGTTGACCCTGATACGGGGGTTCAAGTCCAGCGCGGCGAGCCGGGTGTAGTGCGCTAGAGCGGCTTTCGCGGTGCCGTAGGCGGCGAAGGCCCTGCCGGGCAACCGACCCATGGTCGAAGTGATGTTGAGAATCGAACCGCCACCGGCTGTTTCGAGAATGCGCGGCACTGCGGCGCGCACCAGGGCGTGCGCGTTGCCGACGTTGAACGCGAACGCCTCGGCCATCGCCTCGGGCGTGGTGTCGAGCAGCGGGCACGGCAGCGCGCCGCCGACATTGTTGACCACGATGTCGAGGCGACCGAACCGGTCCACCGCCGTGGCGGCCAGGCCCGCGGCGGCGTCGGCGTCGCTCAGGTCGGCGGACACCACGTGGGCCTGCCTGCCGACGGCCGCGATCTGTTCGGCGGCCTCGTCCAACTGACTCTTGGTTCGCGCCGCGACAAGCACGTCCGCGCCCGCCTCCGCGAACGCGACAGCGATCGCCCTGCCGAGCCCCCGTCCCGCGCCGGTGACGACGGCGACCTGCCCGTCGATGCGAAATCGATCGAGAATCATCCGCTTCTCCGATCTGGTGTCGAATATTCGACACTCAATGACTTATATTCGTCATCGTAAGTCGACGACCACACCGGCACAAGGGAATGACCGATGCAGTCCACCGAACCCGGCGACGCGCGCCGTTCGCCGTCCCCGCCGACCCGCCGCGTGGTCGAGATCGTTTCGTTGCTGGCGACCGCGACCGAGCCGCTGCCCGTCGCGACAATTGCCGAACGCCTCGGCATCGCAAGGGCAACGGCGACCGCCGTGCTCGCCGAACTCGACGCCGCGGGCTGGGCGGTGCGCGTCCCGGAGCGCGGCTACCGCGTCGGACCCGCGCTCGTCGCGCTCACCGCGGCCCGGCTGCCGCGCGGGGTCGGCGACCTGCTCACCGAGCTGACCGCGAAGACCGGCTGCGGCGCAACGCTGAGCCGCATCGAACCAGACCACCTCACCGTCCTCGACGTGCGGCACGGCCCAGACCGCACGGTGCCCGGAATCCCTGTCGGCCACCGCATTCCGCTGCAATTCCCCGCCGGGGCAGCCGTCATGCCGTGGCGTTCGGCCGCCGAACAGAACACCTGGCTCGCCACCACCGCCGAACCCGACCGCCGCACCGCGAGCGCCTTGCTCACCTTGGTGCGCGAGCGCGGCGTCGCGCTCTTCCGGCCGCGCTCCGACGACGCCGGACTGGTCGACCTGCTCGCCGATCTGCTCACCGCGGCGGGAAGCGAACTGCTGCAACCGAATCTGCGCGCGCGGGCACTGCGCCAGCTCGCCGCGCTCACCGCACGGCCGTTCACCAGGAGCGAGCTGGACTCCGTCGCCGACCTACCGCTGAGCTACCTCGCCGCCCCGGTCTTCGACGCGAACGGATCGGCCTCCTTCGAAGTACAGCTCGGCCCACTTCGGACCAGCACGACCAAACCGGAGCGCGACGACTACATCGCCGCGACCCTGGCCGCCGCACGAGCGCTGACAGCTGCCATCGCCACGCAGTGAATAGGCCTGCGAGTAGTCGCCGGGCCGACCGGCACCGGAATCCGACTACGACGGTGACGGGAGTGACGCCGTCAGCCGGTCACGGAGCGTGGGCCAGTCCAGGTGCGCCTGTTCGGCCCCCGGCACCGCGAGGAGCGCGGTGCCGCGCAACGTGGCGAGGGTGGCGAGCAACCATTCGCGGAAGCCGTCTCGCGCCGCGACCTCCGGAACGAGCTCACCAGCCAGATCGCCGACGGCGGTGGTCGCGAGGTTCGCCAGCATGGCCGCGACGTCGGCGAGTTCCACATCGTTGCGGGCGACGGCGTACAGCTCGAGCAGTGCACGGCTGATCGGCAGGTTGTGGACCTTCCACAGCAAGTCGAGCAGTGCCTCGAACCTCCCGGCGCCCGGCGGCAACGGACCGACCTCGGCCCGCACATCGGCCACATAGCGTTCGACGATGCGCTCGAGAGCGGCCTTCACCAACGCGGTCTTCGTCGGGTAGTAGTGCTGCATCGCGCCCTGGCTGACGCCGGCCCGAGCGGCCACCGCCGAAGCGCTCAACGCGACGAACCCCTGCTCGACGAGCATCGAGACTGTCGCCTTCAGCAGCCGATCCTGGGTCTCCGCTCGTCGTTCGGCTTGGCTCCGCCGTGGCGTCGTCTTGGCTCTGGTCACCTTCCGAAGGTTAGTACCGACCACTTGCAAGTTACTAACTTATATCTTAGCGTGTGCGCATGCCGTCCCCATCGAGCAATGCGCGAGGACTAGCGAACCGCGCCCTCCCGTCCCTCGCTTCCCTGGTCGTCCTTTGCGTCATGCTCACCGAGCCAGCACTGCGGGACTTCCTGCTGCTGAACCTCGGCGTCCAGCTCGCCATCTTCGTGGGCGCTGCCTGCATCCCGGGGTGGCGCACGCTCCGGATGTCCTATGTCGACATCGCATGGCCCTGGGGGCTGTTCGCCCTCGGCGTCCTGACGCTCGCGATGAGCGACAGATCCCCGCTCGCCATAGCCGTGGCCGTCGTCTTCCTGGTGATGGGCGGACGCATGGGTATCGCGGCACTGGCCCTGTGGCGCCACGGCGAACTCGACCATGAGCTGCCGCGCTATCGGTTCCAGCGAAAGCGCTGGGCGAAGGCGACCCTGGGCAGCGAGCGGCGCGACCTCGTGGCCGAGATCCTGGTCCAGGCGGTCTCGAACGTCACCGTCATGGCCGTACCGGCGGCGCTGGTGATCGCGATCGACGGCGCCGGAATGAGCGCGGTCGCAGCGGCGGGCATCATCTTGTGGGCGGTGTCGTGGGTGCTGGAGTCGGTCGCCGACTTCCAGAAACTACGTTTCGTCCGGTCGATGTCGAAAACGAATACGCGGGGACATTGCGATGTCGGGCTGTGGAACTACAGCCGACACCCCAACTACTTCTTCCAGTGGATGCAGTGGAACGCGATCATCGTCTTGTGCTTGCCGGTGCTTGGCCGAGCATTCGACGAATTCACGCCGGTCGCGGCGATCGGCGCGGGCATCGGACTGTTCGCGCTGTCGTTGATCATGTACTGGTGTCTGGTGTTCTACACCGGCGCTGTCCCCGCGGAGTACTACAGCGCGCAGAAGAGGCCTGGCTACCGCGACTACCAGGCGCGGACCAACCGATTCATGCCCGGGTTCCGTCGCGAGAATGCTTCCGCCGGCGACACTGTGAGCTGAGGCGTCGACTTTCGGCTCGGCAGTGGCGGGACTCTCAGCGCTCGGCGCCTTCCAGCAGTGCGAGATACCGGCGTCCGAACAGATAGGCGTCTCCCGGCCAGCGTGCGGAGAGATAGTTGCGATCTTCGACGACGAAGGCGCGGGTGTCGTCGGTGGCGGTGCCGCGTCTGGTGAGTTCCAGTGGGCCGCGCTGGAATTGAGTGGCCGGGTTGTCGAGAGCCGCGCGGACCTCGTCCTCGACGTAGGCCGGGTACGTGCGGTAGTAGCGGCCGAGTCGCCATGCGGTGCTGAAATACGCGATTCGCTCCATGTACTTGGGCAGGCAGGTGGTGCGACGCTGGGCGAGCACGCTACGGCCGGTAGCGGGATCCTCGGACCGGGCGAGGACGAGGACACCGTGGCAGATGGCGCCCACCGGCCGGTCCAAAGTCCAGAACCTCGCGACCTGTCGCTGCAGCGTCTCCGAGCCCAGGTACTGCCGCATGCCGGAGGCGTCTCCGCCGGGTAGCAGCAGTCCGTCGAAGTCGTCCACGTCGACCTCGGACCAGGAGACGGTGGCGCTGAATTCCGGTGTGCCGGTGAGCTGTTGATAGAAGGCTCGAGGCTCGGCTTCGGCACCCAGTCGACCGAAGACGACTCCGGTCAGCAGCCGCGGATCCGCCGCGGGCACCGTACCCGCTCGCTCGGTGGCGAAGACGACCTCGTGTCCGGCGTCGGTCAGGATCCGCCAAGGCACGGCGACCTCGGTGACGTCGAAGTCGTGGTCGGGAACCGGCATGAGGACGCGCATACGCACATCATCGCAGCCGGCACCCGTCCGTGTCCGGAAGCGTTGGACGGTGCGGTCAGGCAACGTCCGCCGCCGACACAAGCGGGTGCCTGCTGCGGCGCTGAACGATCAGGCCCGCGAGCGACCTTCAGCGGCGATCGATCAGTTGGCCAAGGCGTGCTCGGCACCCCGGTGCAGCGGTACCGGCGCGGTCTCACGCGCGGTGTCGCGGGTGATCCCCTTGGCGGCCGAATTCGCCTGTTCCAGTTGCTGTTTGCGATCGAACAGCGTCTTCGTGAGCACACAGGCCAGATCGGCATCGAGATCATCGCGCACCAGAAGGACATTCGGAACGACGATGGTCGCCGCGTCCGCGGGCAGCCCGTAGGTCGCGGCCGGAATCTTGCCCGCCTCGTACACCGGGTTCACCTCACGCAAACGCGGTGCCAGATCGGCGATGTCGAGGAAGCGGACCTTGTCCCCCGCCGAGGTGAACAGGTCGGTGATGCCAGGGGTGGGCAGGCCGCCGGAGAAGAACATGGCGTCGATGGAGCCGTCCTTCATGCCGTCGACGGTCTTGGTCAGATCCAGCCGCTGCGCGGAGATGTCGCGCTCGGGGTCGATTCCGGCGGCGGCCAGCACCCGCTGGGCGATGACCTCCGTGCCCGACTTCGGCGATCCGGTGGAGACGCGCTTGCCGCGCAGGTCCGCGACCGAGGAGATGTTCGCGCCGTTGCGCACGATCACCTGGGTGTAGTTCGGGTAGAGCCGCGAAAGCGCCTGCACCGGTTGCTTTTTGCCGTCGAAGCCGCCGGTGCCGAGCACCGCGTCGGCGGCTGTGTCGGCGAGCGAGAAGGCCACCTGGTAGGTGCCCGCCACCAGCTGCTGGATGTTCTGCACCGACGCGCCGGTCTCGGCGGCGGTGGCCTTCACCGTGCCGTCGGTGGCCTGGGCGACCTGCTCGGCGTAGGCGTTGCCCAGCGCGAAGTAGACGCCGGTGGCGTTACCCGTCGCGATGCCGACGCGCGAATCCTGTTTCACCTCGCAGGTGACCGCGCCGCCCGCGTCGGTGCGCGGTGCGTCCTGGCGACCACCGCAGCCCGCGAGCAGTCCGGCCGTCACGGCGGTGACGGCGACAATCGTTGCGACTCTTCTCACTTCGTCCTCCTTCGGGAGAGCAACGTGTACCCGGCGGCGGCCGCGAGCGCGGCGAGCCCGACGATCAACGCGACGGGTTCCAGGTACAGCAGCACCAATCCGCCCGCCCCGGCGAGCACCCGCGCGGCCACCGGCGCCGGTCCGATGCCCAGCAGCCAGCCGCCGGTGGCCGAGGCCAATGCGGTGACACCCACACAGGCCACCACGCTGGTCCACAGCACACCCAGCACGGGCCCGGTGCCGAGCAGGTGTTCGCCGGGCTCGGTGAGCACGAACACGATCGGCACCAGGAACGCGGGCAGCGCGTACTTCAGCGCCTGCCACATGGTCGGCACCGTGCGACCACCGGTCACCGCCGACGCGCCGACAGCGGCCAGCGCCGTCGGCGGGGTGACCTCGGAGAGCACCGAGTAGTAGAAAACGAACATGGCCGCGGCGGGCGCGGGCACGTCCAAAGCGAGCAGGGCGGGCCCGATGATCGCCCAGCCGATGATGAACGAGGCGGTGACCGGCACCGCGAGACCGAGCAGCGCCAGGGCGACCGCGGCGAAGGCCACGGTGCAGGCGAGCACGACGGTTTGATTGTCCGAGAGTGCCGAGGCCCAGCGGACGAGCAGCGCGGCCAGTTGCGCGCCGAGTCCGGTCTTGGTCGTCATCGCGGTGATCACGCCCGCCGCGGTGCACACCGCGACCACCGGCAGCGCGGAACGGACGCCGCTGCTGAGCGCGTGGAACACCTGCCGTGGCGAACGAGCCCGGCCGCGGGTACGCGCGTCGAGGAAGGCGAGGGCGAAGGCCAGAAGGGTCGCGTAGACGACGGCACGGGTCGCGCTGACATCGAGGAGCAGCAGCACGACGATCGCGATCAGCGACAGGAAGTGGTAGCCGAAGCGGGCAAGCAGCCGCCAGGCCGACGTGCCGCCGATCTCCACCGGCCTGGTGCCGAGCCTGCGCGCGTCGATCTCCACGGCGAGCAGGATGCCCAGGTAGTAGAGCACCGTCGGGATCAACGCCCAGCCGAGCACCGTCACATAGGAGACCTCGAGGTACTCGGCGACGATGAACGCTGCGGCGCCGAGCGTCGGCGGCGAGAGGATCGCGCCGACGCCGGCCGCGGCCAGCATGCCGCCCGCCTGCTCCGGCGGATATCCCGCACGCTTGAGGATCGGCCAGGTCACCGCGCCGACGCTGACCGCGGTCGCGGTGCCGGAGCCGGACACCGTGCCGAGCAGGAAACCCGAAGCCACCGCGGTGCGCCCGGCCGCGCCTCGGGACCGGCGGAACGCCGCCACCGACAGATCGACGAAGAACTGTGCGGCGCCGGAGAATTCGAGCACCGCGCCGTACAGCGTGAACAGCACGATGTAGGTCGCCGCGACGTCGAGCGGGGTGCCGTAGAAGCCGCTGCCCGAGTTGTACAGCGCGTCCACGATCTGACCGAAGTCCAGACCCGCGTGCGCGATGGTCCACTGCTGCGGGAGCAGCCCGCCGTAGTAGCCGTAGGCGAGAAACGCCAGACACACCACGGGCAGCACCCACCCGGTGGTCCGGCGGCAGGCCTCGAGCACCAGCACGAGCAGCACCGTGCCCATGGCGACGTCCACCGGGTCGAGCAGCCCCTGCCGGTCCAGGAATTCGTTGTAACCGCCACCGCCCGAACCGATTTCGAACGGCAGCACCGGGTAGAGGCAGACCACCAACGCCAACGCCGCCAGCGCCCAGTCCAGCACGCCAGGCCCCGAGGCTCGGTCGAGCAGCCGAAGTCCCGAGCGGTACGCCAGGAAGATCAGCGGCAGCGTTCCCGCGAGGAACACCACCAGGTAGTACTGACTGCCCTGCGACAGCGGCCGAAACACCTGCCACACCGCGAGGATCGCGATCGCGAACGCCGCGACCGCGACCACCCGCTCGGGCCACCCGCTCAGTTCGCGAGCGGGTCGCTCGGCATCGTCCACTTCGAGCGTGTCGATCGCAGGTCGCTGCTCTGCATCAGGCAGCTCCTCGTCGAGCTGAGGGTCCCGCGTGTCGGACATCGTGCGAAAGTACCAACGCCGTGCGCCCGATTCGCCCGGATTCGCGAAGGTGGTGCGCTCGCGGCGTGCTCAACCCGAAATCTTTGCGGAATCATGAGGTTCGTACAGCACGACCGACCACGGCGTGCCCGTCGCCGCTTCGATCGCGGCGCGCCGTTCGTGCGGACCGATTGCCGGATCCGCCACGGCGACACCCGCCCCGCGCAGGGCGGCGACGACGGCGTCGAGGTCGGGGACCTTGACCGAGAGCGCCGCCGCGTCCCCTTCGCGATCCTTCCCGGCCACCATGACGCGGGCCGGACCGACGTCGAACTGCGCCCACCGGTCGCCGTCGACGAAGGTGGGCGGCCCGCCGAACAGCACGCTCAGCAGCGCGACGGTGGCGGGCAGATCGTCGGTGGGCAGGATCGTGCCGATCCGCTCGATGCTCATTTCTCGCTCCCGAAGGCACGTCGGACGGCCGAGAACGCGGCAGCGGCGGCTTTTTCAGCATCCGGAAGGTGATCGGCCATGCTCGCGAAACCGTGGAACATCCCGTCGTAGCGGACCATTTCGGTGGGGACGCGCGCCGCACGCAACCGGGCGGCGTACGCCTCCCCCTCGTCGCGCAGCGGATCGAACTCCGCGGTGAGGACGTGAGCGGGCGGCAGTCCGGACAGGTCGGCGGTGCGCGGCGGCGCGGCGTAAGGGTGGTCGCCGTCGCCGTCGGGGCCGAGGTACTGCTCCCAATACCACCGCAAGTGCGCGGCCGTGGTGAAGTAGCCCTCGGCGTTGTCTCGGTAGGAGGCGGTGTCGCGAGACGGGTCCAGCATCGGATAGATCAGCAGCTGATGCGCCAGCGCGGGCCCGCCGCGGTCCCTGGCCATCAGCGTCGTCACGGCGGCCAGATTGCCGCCGGAACTGTCGCCCGCCACCGCGATTCGGGTGGGATCGCCGCTGAACTCGGCGGCATGGTCCGCGACCCAGCGCAGCACCGCGTAGGCGTCCTCGGCGGCCGCGGGGAACCGATGCTCGGGCGCCTGGCGGTAGTCGACCGAGACCACGATCGCGCCGACGCCGTTGGTCATCGTCCGGCAGAACCGGTCGTGGCTGTCCAGGCTGCAAATGGTGAATCCGCCGCCGTGACAGAACACCACCACGGGCAGACCGAGTCCGGCGTCGACGGGCCAGTAGATCCGCACCCGCACCTCCGGCGCCCCGTCCGGCCCTGGCACCGTCCGCTCCTCGACCCGTCCGACCGGGATCGGCTCGACGGCCGCCGCGGGCCGCGCCGCCAGCAGGCGACGGGCCTCGGCGGCGTCGAGTACCTCGGTGCCGAGCTTCGGGAAGGCGGCCGAGGCCAGCTCCACGATGGCGCGGGCTTCGGGTTTCAACGGCACGATCGGCTCCTTACTCCATGCCCGGCAGTTGCGCGCCGGGTGGAATGAACTGCCCGGCCGACAAGCCGCCATCGATGGCGAGTTCCGCGCCGGTGACGAAGGCCGAGGCATCCGAGGCCAGGAAGGCGACCAGGTCGGCCACCTCGCCGGGCAACCCCACCCGACCGAGCGGCAGCGCCGGGAAACTGCCTGGGCCCGTGGCCAATCCGAGGTGGCCGATCATCGGTGTGTGGATCGGGCCGGGGTGCACCGAGTTCACCCGGATGCCCGCGGGACCGAGCTCGAGCGCCGCGGTCTTCGTCAGCCCGCGCAGTCCCCACTTCGACGCACCGTAGGCGGCGTGTCCCATCAGACCCTGGAGACCGGCCTGCGAGGAGATGTTCACGATGGACCCGCCGCCCGCGGCCGCCAGCGGACCCGCCACGGCCTTGATGCCGAGGAAGGATCCGACCAGGTTGACCCGCAGAATCCGTTCCAGCTCTTCGGCACTGGTGTCGGTGAGCGCCTTGGTCGTGTAGATCGCGGCGTTGTTCACCAGCACGTCGAGTCGGCCGAATTCGCGTTCGGCGGTCTGCACCGCCGTCGCCCACTCGGACTCACTGCTCACGTCGTGCGCCACGAAACGCGCGGCGTCGCCAAGCGATTCGGCCACCGCTTTGCCTTCGTCGGCCAGCACGTCGGTGATCACCACGCGCGCACCGAGTTCGACGAACAGCCGCGCTTCGGCCTCGCCTTGGCCGCGGGCGGCGCCGGTGATGATCGCGACCTTCCCGTTCAAAGTCGTCATCGTCACTCCTCGTTCTTCCGGAAGTGCGGGATCACCGTCTCGCCCCAGTGCCGGATGGTCTCCAGGCAAGCCTCCTGCGGCACGGTGCCCATCTGGATCAGGCACAGGATCTCGTCGGCGCCCGCCGCCTTCAGCCGTTCGACGTAGGCGATGGCGTCCTCCGGCGAGCCGTAGGCGTGCTCGGCGTTGAACACCGAGGTCGCGCCGGCCTTCACCGGGATCTTGGCCTCGTGCAGGTAGGCGACGTGATCGTCGGCGGCCTGCTTGATGGCGGCCAGCTCGTCGGCGTTGGGGTCGACGGCCTCGTCCGGCACCGGTCCCGCGCCGTACCAGTGCTTGATCGACTGCGCGAAGAACCGCTGGCCGCGCGCGCCGATCTGCTGCGCCTTCTCGCGATCCTCCAGCACGATCGTCGGGCACAGCGCCGCGAAGTGATCGTTGACGACAGTGGAGACGAACTTCTCGCCGGTGCGTTCGGCGATGGCCTGGTCGTAGGTGCGGCGCAGCTCGGCGATCTCCTCCACGCCCGCGAAGCCGAGGACCAGCGCGCCGATGCCGTAATCGGCGGCCAGCTTCAGGGTGTCCTTCTTGGTGCACGCCATGAACAGCGGCGGGTGCGGCAGCTGGATCGGGCGCGGCAGCATCGGGTGCGGGTCGATGTCGAGCAGCTCGCCGTGCCATTCGAACTCGCCTTCGGGGTCCTGCCAGGCCTTGCCGATGATGCGCAGCGATTCCTCGACCTCCTGGTAGGTGCGGTCGGGATCGACCCCGCACATGGAGGTCTCCTGCGGGGTGGCGCCGCGGCCCGCGCCCAGGTTCACCCGGCCGTTGGAGAGCACGTCGAGCATGGCGGCGCGTTCGGCGGCGCGCACCGGATGGTTGAAGTTGAACGGCATGCAGACCACGCCGTGACCGATCCGGATACGCTCCGTGCGCGCGGCCACCCAGGTCAGGAAGATCTCCGGGGCGCTCATGTGCGCGTACCACTTCAACCCGTGATGCTCGACGGCCCAGACGGTGTCGAAGCCCATCTCCTCGGCCAGCACGGCCTGCTCCACGCAGTCGCGCAGCACCTGCCGTTCGTGCTCGGCCGACGGATCGGTCATCTGCGCCTCGAAGATCATCGAGAACTTCATGCATTGCCTCCACTTCTCAATATGCCTAGTAGGAATATTTCCGATGCTGCCGTGGAGGTCAGGTGCATGTCTCGCTGGCTGAGACTGCGCACCCCTGCGCCGACACCGGAGACCTAGCTTCGAAGCGAGGCAGCAGAAAGGAAGGACCGCAGTGGGTCGACTCGAAGGCAAGGTCGCGCTGATCACCGGTGGCGCGCGCGGGATGGGCGCCGAACATGTGCGCCGCTTCGTCGCCGAAGGCGCGCGGGTGGTGTTCGGCGATGTGCTCGACGAGCAGGGCGCGGAACTCGCGGCCGAGCTCGGCGCGGCCGCCCACTACGTGCACCACGACGTGACCAGCGAGGCGGACTGGACCGCGGCGGTGGACACCGCGCGCGAGAGGTTCGGCAAACTCGACGTGCTGGTGAACAACGCAGGCATCCTGCGCTTCCAGAGCATCGCCGACATGAGCCTCGCCGATTTCAGCACCATCATGAACGTCAACGTGACCGGGACCTGGCTGGGCATCAAGACCGCGGCGCCCGCGCTCACCGAGGCAGGCGGCGGGTCCATCGTCAACATCTCCTCGGTCGAGGGATTCATCGGCGCGGCGGGTCTTTCCGCTTACAGCGCAAGCAAATTCGCGCTGCGCGGCGTCACCAAGTCGGCCTCGCGCGAGCTGGGCAAGGCGGGCATCCGGGTGAACTCGGTACACCCCGGCGGCATCGCCACGCCGATGACCGCCAACGCGTCCTCCGGAGTGGACGGAGACAAGTTCTTCGCCGGGCTGCCGATCCCGCGCTGGGGCCGTCCCGAGGAGGTCACCGAGGCGGTGGTCTTCCTGGCCTCCGACGCCGCGGGCTACTGCACCGGCACCGAGGTGGTCGTCGACGGCGGCATGCTCACCGGCGCGGGCTACTGAATCGGAAAGGCAGACGATGTCTGAACAGAAGTCCACGGAGGCCGTCTACGACGTGGTGGTCGTCGGTTCCGGCGCGGCGGGCATGACCGCCGCGCTGACCGCCGCCTATCGCGGCCTCTCGGTGGTTCTGATCGAGAAGAGCCGTACCTTCGGCGGTTCCACCGCGCGCTCCGGCGGCGGCGTGTGGATCCCGAACAATCCGGTGCTGGTGCGCGAGGGCGTGCCGGACAGCCCCGATCTGGCCCGCGTCTACTTGAAATCCGTGGTGGGCGATCGGGTTCCGCAGGCCAAGCAGGACGCGTTCCTGGACAACGGCCCGCGCATGATGACCTACCTGAGCTCGCACACCCCGCACCTCGAATTCGTCTACGACCGTGGGTATTCCGATTACCACCCGGAACTGCCCGGCGGTCTGGCCCAGGGGCGCAGCATCGAGCCCGCCATCGTCGACGGCCGCCTGCTCGGCGACGACCTGGCGCTGATCAACCAGCCGACGATGTCCGGCCCGAAGGGAATCGCCTTCACCGTCAGCGACTTCCACGATCTCAACATGATCGCGCGCACCTGGAAGGGCAAGCGCACGGCCATGAAGGTCGGCGCCAAGGCGGTCATGAACAAGCTGCGTGGGCGCCTGCCGCTCAGCCTCGGCAAGGCGCTCGTCGCCCGGCTGTGGCTGGCGCTGCGCGACGCGGGCGTTCCGGTGTGGCTGAACACGCCGCTCACCGAACTGATCACCGAGGACGGCGCCGTGGTCGGCGTGCGGGCCGAGCGCGACGGCGCGCCGATCGTGCTGCGGGCGCGGCGCGGCGTCGTGCTGGCCGCGGGCGGCTTCGAGCACAACCTGGAGATGCGCGAGCAGTACTTCGCCGCGCCGGTGAGCACCGACTGGACCGTCGGCGCCACCGAGAACGTCGGCGACGGCATCCGCGCGGGCGAAAGCGTCGGCGCCGCACTCGATCTCATGGACGACGCGTGGTGGGGTCCGTCGGTGCGCAACCCCGACGGACCGCCGTTCTTCTGCCTGGCCGAACGCTCGCAGCCCGGCGCCATCATGGTCAACGACGCGGGTCAGCGGTTCACCAACGAATCGGCCAGCTACGTCGACGTCGTGCACACCATGTACGAGCGCCACGAGACCGGGATCGGCCACGTGCCAGCGCACTTCATCATGGACCAGCGCTTCCGCGATCGGTACCTGTTCCTCGGCACCTTCCCGAAGCAGGCCATCCCGCAGAAGTACTTCGACGCGGGCATCATCGAAAAGGCCGACACTCTCGAAGAACTCGCCGACAAGATCGGCGTTCCGGCCGACGCGCTGACCTCGACGGTCCAGCGGTTCAACGGCTTCGCGGTCGCCGGGCGCGACGAGGACTTCCACCGCGGCGAATCCGCCTACGACCGCTACTACGGCGATCCGACGGTGAAGCCGAACCCGTGCCTCGCGCCGATCGAGAAGCCGCCGTTCTACGCGGTGGAGATGGTGCCCGGCGATCTCGGCACCAAGGGCGGTCTGCTCACCGACGAGCACTCCCGGGTGCTGCGCGCCGACGGCGCACCGATCGCGGGACTGTACGCGGCGGGCAACAACTCGGCCGCCGTGATGGGCAACAGCTACGCGGGGGCGGGCGCGACCATCGGCCCTGCCATGGTGTTCGGCTACATCGCCGCCAACCACCTCGCCGATCTCGACCGAGCGTGAAAGGACAGGACATGGACAGGGTCAGCGGTAAGACGGTCATCGTGACCGGCGGTGCGCGGGGCATGGGCGCGGCATTCGCGCGCAAGCTCGCGAGTCAGGGCGCGGCGGTGGTGATCACCGACGTGCTCATCGAGGAGGGCAAGGCCGTCGCCGCCGAAATCGGCGAGCGGGCGCTGTTCCTTCCGCACGACGTGACCGACGAAAATGCTTGGCAATCCGTGGTTTCCGAAGCGGAGCGAGCCTTCGGGCCGGTCTCCGGGCTGGTCAACAACGCGGGCATCGTGCACGTCGACCCGATCGAGAAGCTCGCCGAAGCGGACTACCGCAAGGTGATCGACGTCAACCAAGTGGGCGTGTTCCTCGGCATGAAAGCCGTTGTGTCCTCGATGCGCCAGGCGGGTGGTGGTTCCATCGTGAACATCTCCTCCATCGGCGGCATCATCGGCCTCCCCAACATCCTCGGCTACGTCGCGTCCAAGTGGGCGGTGCGCGGCATGAGCAAGGCCGCGGCGCAGGAGTTCGGCGCGGACGGAATCCGCGTCAACTCGGTGCATCCCGGCGTCGTCGCGACCGAGATGACCGCCACCTCGGACCGTTCCCACTCGATGGTGCACGACCAGCCGCTGCCCCGCGCCGCCAGCCCCGAGGAGCTGGCCAACGTGGTGCTGTTCCTGATCTCCGACGAGTCGGCCTACTGCACCGGCGCGGAATTCGTCGCCGACGGCGGCTACACGACCAAATGACACGAGGACAACTGCTGTGAAGAACTTCCAGGACAAGGTCGCCGTCATCACCGGCGCCGGGGCGGGGATCGGGCGGGCGCTGGCGCTCGAATTGGCGCGCGACGGCGCGCGTCTCGCGCTGTCCGGGCGCGACCTGGCCAATGTCAGCGAGACCGCCGCGCTGTGCGAGCAGGTGGGTGCGAAGGCGCGCGCCTACAAACTCGACGTCACCGACCGCGACGCCTTCTACGCGCACGCCGAGGAGGTGCGCGCCGACTTCGGTCCGGCCAATCTGCTGGTCAACAATGCGGGCGTCTCGCTGACGGCCACCGTCGAGGAACTCAGCTGGGAGGACTTCGAGTGGATCGTGAACATCAATTTCTGGGGCGTCATGTACGGAACCAAGGCGTTTCTTCCGCAGGTGATCGCCTCCGGTGACGGGCACATCGCCAATGTCTCCAGCATGTTCGGCCTGGCCGCGTGCCCGAGCCAAGGCGCCTACAACGCAACGAAATTCGGTATTCGCGGCTTCACGGACGCGCTGCGCCAGGAGATGAAGATCGCCGGTCATCCGGTCGGTGTGAGCAGCGTGCACCCGGGCATGGTGAAGACCGAGATCGCCTGGAAGGCCCGCGCGGGCGGCGATCGCGACCGCGACGCCCTAGCCGCCAACTTCGATCGGCTGGCCAAGACCACGCCCGAGGCCGCGGCGAAGATCATCCTGCGCGGCATCCAGAAGGACAAGGCCAAGATCCTCGTCGGCGCCGACGCCCGCGTCATCGATCTACTGCCCCGGCTTTTCGGCTCGGGTTACCAGCGGATCATCACGGCCCAGATGAAGAACGAGGTCAACTGAGCAAACAAGGCGTTACGGGCCCGGCAACCGGTGGCAAGCTGGAACTGTGCGTGCTCAGGATGTCCGGATCGGGGAACTCTACGTAGTCGAGGTGCCCCATCGGCTGCCCGCGCGCACCGCCAGGCTGCGCGCCGGGGAGTGGGAATTGTGGCGGCTGCGCGGGTGTCGGTTCCGCGCCGTCGTCACCGCGCTCGACACCACCGTGCGCCCGGCCACCGTCGAAGCGTTGCGGGTGACACGGCACAGTGTCACCCGCGTCGACCTGACCGCCGAGCAGGCCGCCGGTCTCGGCCTCCCCGACGGCCGATACCACTTGCTCGGCATGATCTTCGACAACGACGGCCACCCCATCGAACTCCCCGACCTCGAACCCCTGCGCGCCTCCGTCCGCTGGCTCTACCCCCTCGCCGAACACCGCCCACCCGGCACCCACCGCGACATCGACTTCCACCCGGCCCTCTGAACACCGGACGGTCGATCTTGGATCAGCGCCGGGTCGACTGAGGTGAATCGGTAACTGCGCGACGGATTTCCGGAAACTCTCCCGAGACGCACCGCTCTGCGACATAGTGGTAGACGCTCGCGTACCCCACTCATACGCGGGCGTACCTTACTCGATGTTCGTGAATTGGATCAGAAACTGCATGAGGACGAGCACATTTCCGGCGGCGGCGAGCGCCGTCGCCATCACAGCCTTGATCGTCGGATCGGCGGGCGGATTTCCCGGGGCGGCCCACGCCGACAACGCACCCGGTTCGCCAACGGTGATCACGGTCGACACCACGGAAGACGGCGTGGCGGCCGATCCACAAAGCGGGCTATGCCGGACTGCCGCTGGCGCCTGCACACTGCGAGCGGCAATTCAGACGGCCAATGCCCGGCCAGGGAGCACAGTGGTGGTGCCCGAGGGGCGCTACATCTTGACGATCCCTCCTGACCCACGGAAGGTGCAGGGCCGCAACCCGGATCCGACCACGGGAGACCTGAACCTCACCGCGCCGACAACGCTGCGTGGCGCAGGCGGTGATCGAACAGTGCTGGACGCCAACGGAATCGACCGGGTACTCAGTATCTCCGCGCCCGCGACGTTGACGGGGCTGACCGTGACCGGCGGAGTTACCGCGCAGCACGAGATCCCGTACTACGACACCGGCGGCGGCGGAATCTCCAATTCGTCCAACCTCGTACTCGACGATGTCGTGGTCCGGGGTAACAGCGCCGGGTACGGCGGCGGGATCTTCAACGTGCCGGGGTCGGACCTGCAGACGAGAAACACGGTCATCACCGGCAACACCTCCGGCGAGGCGGGTGGCGTGCGCTGCGACAACACTTGCACCTTCACCGACTCGACGATCTCCGACAACCGCGTGGTCAATCCCGAAGTCTGGTACCGCCCAGGTGGATTCGCCGGACGCGGCGGCGGCGTCGACGTCCGTGGACGGGGCGTGGTGACCTTCGATCGTTCGACCGTCACCGGAAACAGTGCATCGGACGCGGGCGGCGGCATCAACGTGGCGCCCGCCTACCTCGACACCCTCCCGCGCCTGTTGACGGATGTGATCAATGTTCCAGTGGGAACCGTAGTGTTGCGGAACTCGACCATCAGGGGCAACACCTCCGGCACCGTTCGGGACAACTGCGCGAAGGTGTTCGCGCGGATCGTCTCCGAGGGCGGCAACACCAGCGACGATACTTCCTGCGATCTCACCGGGCCGGGCGACAGAGTCGTGCCCTAGCAGGTAGGGGTCGCCAGCCCGAGCAGCGTGCGGTGGATGTACAGCACGATGTCCTCGAGCTCGAGCAAGTCACCGCCCGCGCGCAGGGTCCTGCGGACGGCCTCGTTGGTCGCATCGGTCACCGCCAGATACGCATCGTCCGGCACCGATGGATCAACGGGGCCTGCCCCCGCACGCCACGATCGGATGAACCCGGCGAACCAGTGTTGGCACCGTTCGAACGACTCGATCGCCCGCGTCCCGGCCGGGGCGGTCTCCAGGTAGAACGAGCGGGCGAACGACGGTTCGTCACGCAACAGGGTGAGATATTCGCGAATTCCGAGCCGCAGCGCCTCGAGCGGCTCCACCGGTTCGGCGAACACCTCCCGCATCACGCGCTCGAGATGCTCGATCATCAGATCCCGACCCGTCTCGGCCGCGGCGAGGAAGCACGCTTCCTTGTCCGGGAAGTGCTGGTAGAACGTTCGGCGCGAAACCTTCGCCGCCGCAGCGATATCCGCGATCGTCGCGGTGAGATAGCCGCGATCCGCGACGACGACCGTCACCCCGTACAAGAGCCGCTGCCGCTGCGACCCGGTCACCAGCTCACGAGCAAGGCCGTGCGGCCCGTGCGGCAACTCCGCCAGGGTCGGCTCCAGCAACTTCTTACGTCCCACCCGCACCTTCATATCAGGCGCGTCCCTGGCGGGAAGAGCCGGTTCGGCGGACCGCAATCGGACAGATCGGGGTCGCTGCCGTCTCGGGCCTACTGGGCCTCAACTCGAATCACCAGCCGCGTGAAGGAGTTTGGTGGCGAGAGCGCGGAGGTGGGTGGCCATTTCCGGGGGATGGCGAACTTCGAAGGGGAGGTCGAGGTGGGCGATGCGCAGGGCGGTCCATTCGAGGGAGTCGGCGGTGGTGCGGAGCAGGCAGGTGTGGTCGTCGAGGGGTTCGACTTCGGCGGTGCGCACGCGGAAGCGGTCGGCGAGTTCCGCGGCGGAGGCGTGGACCAGCAGTTCGACGTGCTGGACGGGGCGGGCCAGAGCGAGCGAGCGGGTGACGAAGGCGGCGGGGTCGGCGTCGGGCAACTCGCGCGGCGCGAAACGCACCCCGATGGGCAGCGTGGACGCGATGCGGTCCACGCGGAACGTGCGCCAGTCGGCGCGGTCGACGTCCCAGGCGACGAGATACCAGCGGCGCCCGGCCGAGACCAGGCTGTGCGGCTCGACCAGCCTGCGCGACTCGATGTCGTCTTTGGCGATGTAGGAGAAGCGAATTCGCTCGTGGTCGCGGGCGCAGGCGGCCAGCGCCACCAAGGTCTCGGGATCCACCCGCGGACCCGCGGGCGGTCCGGCCAGATCGACGGTGCTGGTCTGCACCGCGTCCACGCGCCTGCGCAACCGATCCGGCAGCACCTGCTGAAGTTTCACCAGCGCCCGCGCGGCCGATTCCTCGCTGCCCGCCACACCGCCGAGCGCGGCGTGGCGCAAGCCGAGCGTGATCGCGACCGCCTCCTCGTCGTCGAGCAGCAGCGGCGGCAGCGCGGCCCCCGATTCCAGCCGGTAACCGCCGACCGCGCCGAGCCCCGAGCGCACGGGATAGTCCAGCTCGCGCAGCCGCTCGATATCGCGGCGCACCGTGCGCACGGTGACGCCGAGCCGCTGTGCCAGCTCGGGCCCACTCCACTCCCGCCGCGTCTGCAACAGCGCGAGGAGTTGGAGAAGCCGGGCGGCGGTATCGGTCACAGCGCCCAGTATGCCGCGCAATGAGGACCGATCCAGACCTCATTCGTGCCTACCGTGGCGGTGGTGAACGCAGAGACCATCGAGATCGTCGGAGCACGGGTGCACAATCTGCGCGACGTGACCCTCCGAATTCCCAAGGGCAAGATCGTCGTCTTCACCGGGGTATCCGGGTCGGGCAAGTCGTCGGTGGTGTTCGGCACCGTCGCGGTGGAGTCGCAACGCCAGCTCAACGAGACCTTCACCTGGTTCATCCGCAACCGGCTGCCCAAGTACGAGCGCCCGGACGCGGACGTCATCGACAACCTGGCGCCCGCGGTGGTAGTCGACCAGAAACCGATCGGCGGCAATTCCCGCTCCACCGTCGGCACCATGACCGATATCCAGTCGATCATCCGCGTCCTGTTCTCCCGGCACGGCGTGCCGAGCGCCGGTGAGGCGACCCGGTATTCGTTCAACGACCCGCTCGGCATGTGCCCGGAGTGCGGCGGACTCGGCCACGTGGTGCGCGCGGATCTGGACAAGCTGCTCGACGCCGGAAAGTCGTTGAACGAGGGAGCGATTCGCTTCTCCCCCTTCGCGGTCGGCACCTTTCAGTGGCAGATCTACGCCGAATCCGGCCTCTTCGATCCGGACAAGCCGCTGCGCGACTTCACCGCCGAGGAGTGGCAATTGTTCCTGCACGGCAACGGTTTCCGGGTGCCGCGACTAAACAAGACCGGCTCCATGGGCCACAACGCCTACGAGGGCCTGCTGGAACGCTTCGACCGGCTCTACATCAAGCGGGACCTGAGCGCGCTCTCGGAGAAGAACCGGGCGGCGGCGATGGCGGTGGTCAGCGAACAGATCTGCCCGTCCTGCGATGGTGCGCGACTGAACGCGGCCGCGCTGGCGAGCCGGATCGGCGGACTCGGCATCGCCGACTACGGCCGGATGGAGGTGTCGGATCTCATCGAGACGCTCGCCGCGATCGACGATCCGGTGGCCGCGCCCATCGCGGGCGCCGCGATCGCCCGGCTGCGCCGCGTCGAGGACGTCGGCCTCGGGTACCTGTCCCTCGATCGCGAGACGTCCACGCTCTCCGGCGGCGAGGCACAGCGGCTCAAGGTCGTCCGCCACCTCGGGTCCAGCCTCACCGGCATGACCTACATCTTCGACGAACCGAGCGTCGGCATGCATCCGCGCGACGTGCACCGGCTGAACGACCTGCTGATCCAGTTGCGGGACAAGGGAAATTCGGTGCTGGTGGTGGAGCACTCCCCCGACGTCATCGCGGTCGCCGATCACGTGGTGGACATGGGTCCCGGCGCGGGCGCCGACGGTGGCACTGTGGTTTTCCAGGGCAGCGTCGAGAAGCTGCGCGCCTCCGGGACGCTCACCGGGGAACGGCTGCGCGAGACGCGACCGGTCAACAAGCGTCCGCGCACGCCCGCAGGCTGGCTCGCGGTGACGGGAGCCGACCGGTACAACCTGAAGAATGTGACCGCGCGGTTTCCGGTCGGCGTGCTCACCGCCGTGACCGGGGTGGCCGGGTCGGGCAAGAGCACGCTGGTGTCGGGCGCGTTCCTCGCGGCGCATCCGGACGCGGTGGCGGTCGACCAGTCGCCCATCGGCGGCTCGCGGCGGTCGAGTCCCGCGACATATCTCGGCATCATGGATCAACTGCGGCAGCTGTTCGCCAAAGCGCACGGCGTCAAGCCCGGACTGTTCAGCTTCAACTCCGCGGGCGCGTGCTCCGAGTGTCGCGGGGCCGGAATCATTTTCACCGACCTCGCCTATATGGATCCGGTGACCACGGTGTGCCAGACCTGCCACGGCCGCCGTTACCGGCCCGAGGTGCTCGGCTACCAGGTGCGCGGGGCGTCGATCGCCGATGCGCTGGACATGACGGCGTCCGAGGCGCTGGAGTTCTGGCACGAGCACGACGACGCGCGCATCCTGACGCCGCTGCGGGCGCTGGCGGACGTCGGCCTCGGCTACCTCCCCCTCGGCCGCGCGCTGAGCTCGCTCTCCGGCGGCGAACGGCAGCGCATCAAGCTGGCCGATCACCTGCACCGCCGCGGCGGGGTGTACGTGCTGGACGAGCCGACCACCGGGCTGCACATGGCCGACGTGGACACCCTCGTGACGCTGCTGGACCGCCTGGTGGACGGGGGCAACACGGTGATCGTCATCGAGCACGACCTGGAGGTGGTCAAGCGGGCCGATTGGATCGTCGACCTGGGGCCGGACGGCGGCAAGCACGGCGGTGAGATCGTCTTCGCCGGGACGCCGACGGAGCTCTTGGCGGATCGACGGTCCATCACCGCGGACTACCTGCGCCGCAGCCTGACCGACGCGACATAGGCGTACCTCCGCATTCGCTCCGGCCATGCGCGGGCAGGGACGGACATCGGACCTGCTGGCCGCGCCCGGCAGGTCCGATGTCGTCCTGCTGACCGGGACGACGGGTACGCACGTACCGACACCCGCGGGCAGGCTGAAAGTCGCGCCGATCCCGTGCCGTTCGCCGGGCACGCCGGTGTGCCGTTCCGCTGGCACGCCGGTCATCGGCCCGCGTCCCCGCCGACCGCGGTGGTGAGTCGAGAACGTGAACCCAGAAGGAGTGACATGACGATCGGAGTGGAGCCCGTGGAGCGACCCGAACGCGCCGCCCCGGAGAGCACCGCACCGTCCGTTGCCGAACTCGACGGCACCTGCGGCCTGAGCCGCGACCGCATCGGAGGCAAGGCGTGGAGCGTCGACCACATGCGGGCGCTCGGCCTGCCGGTGCCGCCCGCGTTCGCCGTCACGACCGAGGGCTGGGCCGACTTCCGCGCGCGCGGCTCTCTCAGCGAGGAGATCTGGCTCCAGGTGCGAGCGGGCGTCGCGGCGCTGGAGCGCGGCACCGGCCGACGTTTCGGCGACACCGAACGTCCGCTGCTGGTGTCGGTGCGCTCCGGCGCGGCCGTGAGCATGCCCGGCATGATGGACACGGTTCTCAACCTCGGCATCAACGACGACGTCGAGCGCGCGCTCGCCGCCGAGACGCGCAATCCCGGGTACGCCGCCGACACCCACGGCCGGTTCCGCTCGCAGTACCGCGAGATCGTGCTCGACGATCCGCTGGGCACGGTCCCGCGCGATCCGTGGGAACAGCTGCGCGGCGCCGTCGCCGCGGTCTTTCGATCCTGGGATTCCGCGCGCGCCAGAACTTATCGCCGCAGCCGCGGTGTCTCCGACGATCTCGGGACCGCGGTCACGGTGCAGGCCATGGTGTTCGGCAACCTGGACGCGCTCTCCGGCACCGGCGTGCTGTTCACCCGCAATCCGAACACCGGTGAGCGCGCCGTGTTCGGCGAATGGCTGGTCGGCGGCCAAGGCGAGGACGTCGTCTCCGGCCGCACCACCCCGCGACCGCTGGACGACCTCGCGGTCACCATGCCCGACGTGCACGGGCAGCTGCTCGCCGCCGCGAACCTGCTGGAACGGGACGGCCGCGATATCCAGGACATCGAATTCACCGTGGAGTCCGGCAGGCTGTGGCTGTTGCAGTCGCGGCCCGCGAAGCGGTCGGCTCGCGCGGCGGTGCGCGCCGCTGTCGCCATGGCTGGCGAGGGACTCATCGATCCGGCGACGGCGCTGTCGCGCGTCGACGCCGAGCAGGTGCGCACCGTGCTGCGACCCGCCTCGGGCATCGAGACCGATCAGCCGCCGCTGGCCCGCGGCGAGTCGGCCTGCCCCGGACTGGCGTCCGGCATCGTCGTCACCGATCCCGACGAGGCCGAAACCCGCGCCGCCGCAGGCGAAGACGTCGTCCTGGCGCGACCGACCACCAGTCCCGACGACCTGCACGGCATGATCGCGGCGCGGGCCATCGTCACCGAACTCGGCGGAGCCACTTCGCATGCCGCGCTGGTCAGCCGGGAACTGGGCAGGCCGTGCGTGGTCGGCTGCGGGCCGGGCGTGGTGGCGGCGCTGGCCGGACGAGTGGTCACCGTGGATGGCGGTGCGGGCGCGGTGTGGCCTGGCGAGGTCACCGGAAAAGCGGTGGAGGACACTGTGCTCGAGGACGTCGCGCAGCTCGCGCGCTGGGCCGCGGTTCATCCGGACGAACTGGTCGGACTGCTCGCCACACGGGACGGCGAAAACGCCTTCCCGGCAACCGGTTCGGCCGAAAATGGACACATGACAGCAGGGACTTCGCCTGCGTCCGACGAGGCTCTGCCGCACACCACCCCGCGCGGCAGCCGGACGCAGCAGCACACCACCCCCGACCTCGACCTCCTTCGCCTGATCGGCATCAAGGGCCGGGTCGCCCCCGACGCCGTCGCGGACAGCCTGGCGGGTGACGCCACCGAAACCGGAGAGCGCTGTGCGGATCTCGTCGCTCGTGGTCTGTGCGCGAGCACTCCGGTCGGCGTGCGTCTCACGCCGGAGGGACGCGCCGAACTCACCCGCCTGCTCGCCGCGGAACGACAGACGGTGGATCCCAGCGTGATCGCCACCGCCTACGACGAATTCTGCGCGTTCAACGCCGAACTCAAGGAGATAATCACCGCCTGGCAGATGAAGGACGCCGCGACCGTCAACGACCACGCCGACGCCGCCTACGACGCCGCGGTGCTGGATCGGCTGCGCACCGTGCACGGCCAAGTCGTGCCACTGGTGCGCCGGATCGGCGAGATCGCGCCCCGGTTGTCCCGGTACGCGGGCCGCTTGGACCGGGCGGTCGAGCGCATCGACGGCGGCGACCACACCTGGGTGGCGCGTCCGATCATGGACAGCTACCACACCGTGTGGTTCGAGTTGCACGAAGACCTCATCGGTCTGTGTGGGCTCAGCCGCGCCGACGAGGCCGCGGCGGGCCGGGCCCACTGACCGCCATGCACACCGACAGTTCCCCGCGGCGATGGGTCGACTTCGCCGAGATCGACAATGTCCGCGACCTCGGCGGGCTGCCCGTGTCGGGCGGCGGCGTCACCCGGTTCGGCACGGTGTACCGGGCAAGCACTCCGCAGCATCTGACCGAGGACGATCTGATCCTGCTGACCGGGCAGGTGGGCCTGCGCACGCTGATCGACCTGCGCAATCCCGACGAGGTCGAGCGGGAGGGCTACGGCCTGCTCGGGGCCGCGGCCGTCCGGCTGGTGAACCTGCCCGTGCGCAAGGCGGCCGCCACCACGGCCACCCCCGCCGACCTCGTGCCCGACGCCAAGCACTACGACCTGGTCGCGCTTTATCGCGAACTACTGGACGGCAGTGTGGAATCCGTCTTGTCCGCTATCCGGCTGATCACCGACACCTCACAACATTCGGTGGTCTTCCACTGCGCCGCGGGCAAGGACCGCACCGGTGTGCTCGCCGCGGTGCTGCTGGACGCCGTCGGCGTGCCCGCGGAGTTCATCGCCGCGGACTACGCCCTCTCCGGCGAACGGATGGCACGGGTGCGTGCCCGCCTCGACGCCCTGCCGTCGTACCACGGCCTACCTCCGGTGCGCACCGGAATCCTCGCGGTGGAACCGACCGTGATGAGCCAGTTCCTGAACCGGCTGCACGCCGACCACGGCGGCGCGGCGGGTTGGTTGCGCGCCCACGGCCTCACCGACCGCGAGCTGACCGAACTGCGTCGGGTGCTGGTCGAGAACTAGGCGGACGTCCGCCTCCGCTCCGGAAATGCGCGGACCACCGACGGACGCCGTCCGGCCCCGACCAGGCGTACCTCCGCCTCGTCCGGGCAGTGGTCGGCGGCTCGGCCGCTGGCCGTGGCCGGGAAGCCGCCCTCGTCCGCGCCAACTAATCGCCAACCGATCCCGCCGTGCCGGGCGCGGCGGGATCATGGTCGTATGGCGACGCGGGAAGTGGTCCGGGCGGGCCGGTTCACGAACATCTACGATCCGAGCGCGGGTGCGGCGCACCCGTGGTACATCAACGACCACACGATCGTGCGGGATCGGGATGGCGGATGGCACCTGTTCGGCATCACCCACCCCGAGCCCGCCGATCCGTTCCACGAGATCGAGTTCGCGCATGCCACCGCGCCCGATCTGCTCGGCCCGTGGACGAAACAAGAGCCCGCGCTGACGGTCGATCCCGGATACCACGGCGAGACCCATCTCTGGGCGCCGTACGTGATCCGTTTCGGCACAACGTACTTCATGTTCTACGCGTCGGGCGGACCGGACCGCACCCGGGCGGCCATCAACCTCGCCACCTCCACCGACCTGGTCCGCTGGGAGCGCGCGCCCGGCGGGCCGCTGTTCCGCGACGGCTACGACGCCCGCGACCCGATGGTGCTGCGCATCGGCGAGAAGTGGGCCATGTACTACTGCGCGACGAGCGCGCCGGAGGGCGGTCACCACGTGGTCGCCTACCGGCTCAGCACCGACCTGTGGCGCTGGGGCGAGCGGCACATCGCCTACGCCGATCCGACGATCGGCACCGAGGCGGGCAACACCGAGTCGCCGTTCGTGGTGCGCCACGACGACCGCTGGTACCTGTTCATCGGCCCGCGGCCCGGCTACGTCGGCACGGATATCTTCCGCAGCGACAACCCGTTTCGCTTCCGCATCGGCGACAAGATCGGGCACGTGGCCGCGCACGCCGCCGAGGTCGTCCGGCACGCGAACCGCTGGTGGGTCAGCAGCGCGGGCTGGGGACAGGGCGGTGTCCACCTGGCGCCGCTCACCTTCCCGCCGCCGCCCGCGGGCATCGCCGTGCCGCGCTGAGCCCGGTGCCTTTGTGACGATCCCGGCTCCGTTACGCCGAAAAGGCGCCGATCCGGCTGGGTCGCCTGGTATCTGTTGAGCGAGTCGACTATCCGCCCACCCACCCTCGGGGAGGTAACGGCATGGCCCGTATCGGCGTGATCAGCATTTCCGACGGCCGCGACTATGTGCACACCGGCATCGCGGACTTCATCCGCACCACCGAGGACCGTCTCGTCGCCGCACTGACCGAGGCGGGCCACGAGGTGGTGCGCGGCACGGACATCATCAGCGACAACGCGCTGGCCGGATCGGTGGCGCGCCAGGTGGCCGCGTCGGGCGTCGACCTCACCGTGCTGCACTACGCCGTCTGGGCTTTCCCGCACTTCAGCATGCTCGCCGCGGGCGCGACACCCGGTCCGCTGCTGTTGCTCTCGAACATCGACCCGGTGCAGCCGGGGATGGTCGGAATGCTCGCGGCGGGCGGCGCGCTGGATCAGATCGGTCGCGCGCACACCCGATTGTGGGGGGACCCGGAGGATGCCGCGCTGATCGAGGCGATCGGGGTGCGCGCCACGGCGGCCGCGGCGGTCTCGGCGTTGCGCGGCAGCACTTTCGGGCGCTTCGGCGGGCGACCGATGGGCATGAACACCGCCGTCGCCAACACCGATCAGTGGCAGCGGCTGTTCGGCATCGACGTCGAGGAGATCGACCAATGGGAGATCGTGCGGGGGGCCGAGCGCGCCGACGCCGGTGAGGCCAAGGCCGCGCGGGAGTGGCTGGAACGCCACGCCACCGTGCACTACGACGGCGCGAAACTCACCCCGGAACTGCTGGAGCGACAGATCCGCTCGTACCTGGCCGTGCGTGAGCTGATCGCGCAGTGGCGGCTGGATTTCTCCGGGATCAAGGGCCAGCCGGAGCTCACCCAGTACTTCGCGACGATGGACGTCACCGAGGCGTTCCTCAACGACCCCTACGACTGGAACGGTCCCAAGGAGACCCACGTCTGCGCCACCGAGGCCGACATGGACGGCGCGCTCACCATGCAACTGCTCAAGCACCTCGCGCGGACCCCCGTGCTGTTCGCCGACGTCCGGCACTACCACGCCGATCGCGACATCTGGGACCTGTGCAATTCCGGTCAGCACGCGACCTGGTTCGCCGCCCGCAGCGCCGATCCGGCGGAGAACCTCGCCCGGGTGCACCTCTATCCGGAGGTGTTCTTCTTCCCGGCGGGCGGCGCGTCGGTGCACCACCTCGCCGCGCCGGGCACGATGACTCTGGCCCGGCTGACCCGCAAGGACGGCGACTACCGAATGCAGCTGATGCTCGGCGAGTTCGAGACCTACGACGAGCAGACCAACGAATCGCTGATGAAACAGTCCACCAGGGAGTGGCCGCACGCGTTCGCCCGGCTCGACGCGCGCGCCGAGGATTTCCTGTCCCGCTTCGGCGCCAACCACATTCACGGTGTGCCGGGCGACCACCGTGCGGCGGTGCGTGCGACCTGTGAGTTGCTCGGCGTCACGCTCGACGAGTTCACCCGCGACCCGCGATGACCGCGCCCGGTCACCAGGAAGGGTGGTGAGCGTGTTCCTCGGCATCGATATCGGCACCTCGGCCTCCAAGGGCGTGCTGGTGCGCGCGGACGGCACGGTGGTCGCGAGAGCCGAACGCGCCCATGCCGTCTCGACGCCGCGTCCGGGGTGGGTGGAGCACGACGCGGAGACGGTGTGGTGGTCGGATTTCATCGCGATCACCACCGAGCTGGTGGCGGCGGGCGTGACCGGCATCGACGGTCTCGCGGTGTCCGGTATCGGGCCGTGCATGCTGCCCGCCGACGGCGCCGGAAATCCGTTGCGGCCTGCCGTCCTCTACGGCGTCGACACTCGCGCAACGGCCGAAATCGCCGAACTGAACGCGGAATTCGGTGCTGACGCCGTACTGGAGCGAGCCGGTTCGCCGCTGACGAGTCAGGCGGTCGGACCCAAACTCCGCTGGCTGAGGCGGCACGAACCGCAAGTGGCCGACCGTACCGAGCTGCTGCTGATGGCGAGTTCCTTTCTCGTGCACCGCCTCACGGGCCGATACGTGCTCGATCACCAATCCGCCAGCCAGTGCGTGCCGCTCTACGATCTACGCAAGCGGGAGTGGGCGGCGGACTGGGCCGAGGCGGTCGCGCCCGGATTGGCGCTGCCCGAACTGGCCTGGCCCACCGAGATCGTCGGCCGGGTGAGCACGGCGGCCGCCGCGGCGACGGGCCTGCCCGCGGGTCTTCCGGTCACCACCGGAACCATCGACGCCTGGGCCGAAGCCGAGAGCGTCGGCGTGCGCGCGCCCGGCGACGCCATGATCATGTACGGCACCACCATGTTCCTGGTGCAGGTGCTGACCGAGCCGGTCCCGCATCCGGGCCTCTGGGGAACCTGTGGAACATGGCCGGGCACATACACTCTCGCGGCGGGCATGGCCACCTCCGGCGCGGTCACCGAATGGCTGCGCGATCTGGTCGGCGGCGACTACACCGAGCTGGTGACCGAGGCCGCAGCGGTGCCCGCGGGCAGCCGCGGGCTGCTGGCGCTCCCCTATTTCGCGGGCGAGCGCACCCCGCTGTTCGATCCCGACGCGCGCGGCGTCGTGGCGGGGCTGACGTTGCGCCACGGCCGCGCCGAGTTGTACCGCGCGGCGCTGGAGTCGATCGCCTACGGCGTCCGGCACAACCTGGAGGCGATGACCGAGGCGGGCGGGCAGGCGCGGCGGCTGGTCGCCGTCGGCGGCGGCACCAAGGGCGGACTGTGGACGCGGATCGTCTCCGAGGTCACCGGACTACCCCAGCAGCTGCCCGCCGATACCATCGGCGCGTGCCTGGGCGACGCCATGCTGGCTGCCACCGCGGCCGGTCTCGACACCTCGGCGTGGAACCCGGTGGCCGACACCGTCGTCCCTGATCCGGCGCACACCGCCGGCTACGAGCCGTACTACCGGCGCTATCGCGAGCTCTACACCGCGACGGCCGAGATCGCGCATTTCCTGGCGGCCGAGCAACGCCGGGCGCACCCGCCTTCCTGATCCTCGGACGTCGTGTCAGGATGCATGAGGCAGAACCGGCAGGGAGGACCCGAATTGCCCACAGTGACCTTGACAGAGCAGAACTTTCACCAAGTCGTCAACGGCAACCACATCGTGCTGATCGACTGGTGGGCGGGCTGGTGCGGCCCGTGCCGCCACTTCGCGCCCGTGTACGAGGCGTCGTCCGATCAGCATCCCGACATCGTGCACGGCAAGGTCGACACCGAGGCCGAAGTGGCGCTGACCGCGATGGCGCAGGTCGACCGGTATCCGACGCTGATGGCCTTCCGCGAGGGCCTGCTGGTGTACTCCGAGGCCGGATTCCTGCCCGCCGCCGATCTCGAGGAGGTCGTGCAGCAGGTGCGCTGGCTGGACATGGATCAGGTCCGCCGCGAGATGGCCGCGCAAGGCGGCTCCCCGCAGCAGGCCGAGCCCGTGGCGGCGTCCGTGGGCGGATCCGCCCGCATGGCCGGACCGGCGCGCGGACCCGTCCAGTACGGCTGGCCCGGGCTGTGACCGCGGCCGGGTCGCCATCGGAATTGTGGCGGCTCGATGCCGCGCGTACCCGGTCGATCAGCGCGGAGAATCCCACCGGCGCGCCCGGCATGGGGGCCCGCGCGACCGATGGCACCGGCGCACACGCCGCCCGTGATCTGGGCGTCGGATGGAAGGTCTCGCCGTCGATCCTGCTCGAGCCCGGCGACACCGCGCTCCTGGCCGACGTGCTCGGCCCGGGAGTGATTCGCCACTTCTGGCTGACGACCGACCGCACCGCACTGCGCGAGCTGACCCTGCGTATGCACTGGGACGACGCGGCGCGACCCGCCGTCCGGCTGCCGCTCGGCGACTTCTTCTGCAACGCGTGGGACGAGCTCGCACTGGTGAACTCGGAGATGATCGTGGTTGCCCCGGCGGGCGGCCTGAACAGCTACTGGCCCATGCCTTTTCGCCGAGGCGCGCGGATCACGTTGCACAACGGCTCCGACCGGGCGGTGCCCGTCTACTACCAGATCACCTACACCGAAGAGGACGTGCCCGACGAGGCCGGTTACCTGCACACCACGTGGCGCCGCAGCGCACCGCTGGGGAACCCCGCAGTGCACACCGTCCTCGACGGCGTCACCGGGCGCGGGCGTTACGTGGGCACCTATCTCGCCATCCGGCCCGGCGACCCGGGGTGGTGGGGCGAGGGCGAGCTGAAGTTCTATCTCGACGGCGACACCGACCACCCGAGCATCTGCGGCACCGGCACCGAGGACTACTTCGGCGGCGCGTGGAACTTCGACATCGACGGCCGCTACCGCACCTACTCGACGCCGTATCTCGGCCTGCCCCAGGTGCTTCCGCCCGACCGATGCTACGAGGCCGACCAGCGGTTCGGCATGTACCGGTGGCACGTGCGCGACCCGATCTGCTTCCACAGCGAGCTGCGCGTCACCGTGCAGGCGCTCGGCTGGTCGGATCCGGGGACCTACCTGCCGCTGGAACGCGCCGAGATCGCCACCACCGCATGGTGGTATCAGGACTGATCCAGCGCGGCGGCGTCCAGATCGCCCATCAGCTCGTCGGCGCGCGCCAGCGCCAGATCCAGTCCCGCCCCGAGGTCGTCGAGCATCGTCAAACCGCCGAGCAGCCCGGACAATTCGCTGCGCACCCGTTCGAGTTCCTCGATCGCCGGATCGACCGGAGACCAGACCGCGGCCTCGGACCATCCCGGAGCGTCGTCGAGCCAGGCGCACAGCAGGTCGCGGACCAGACAGTGATCGGAGGTGTAGAGCTCGAAGCTGCGCGGATCTTCACCGCCGCGGTGTTGGAGTTCGTATATTCCGTCGGGTAGGCGGCGAGCCCGGATCCAGTCTCCTGTGCCCCTGGCGAGTTCCAGGAACGGATGCTGGGGAACCGCCGCGCCGAACTCGGTCCGAACCTGGGTCGGGTCGGGATCGTCGGCTGGTCGACTCGGGTCCTCACGCACCGGGTCAGTCTGCCCGATCGCGAGCGCGAATACGCGAAATGCGACGCCGCACGACGCTCCGGGTGCAAGGTAGAGGGATGCGCGCGGTGGTCATCGAGACGCCAGGTCGTTGGTCCGTGCAGACCGTGCCGGATCCGGTCCCCGGTCCCGGCGCGGTGGTGGTGCGTGTCGCCGCGGTGGGTATCTGCGGCACCGACGCGCACATCGTGGACGGCGAGTTCCCGCCGACGCCGTATCCGATCGTGCCGGGGCACGAGTTCGCGGGCGAGGTGGTCGCCGTCGGCAACGAGGTGGTGGGCGTCGCGACGGGCGATCGGGTCGCGGTGGATCCCTCGCTGTTCTGCGGGGCTTGCCACTACTGCGCGATCGGCCGCGGCAATCTGTGCGAGCGCTGGGGCGCGATCGGCGACACGGTGGACGGGGCGATGGCCGAGTACGTCGCGGTGCCCGCCGCCAACTGCCACCGCCTGCCGGACTCGGTCTCACTGAGCCACGGCGCGCTGGTGGAGCCGCTGTCCTGCGCGGTGCACGCCTTCGACGTGCTGCCGCGTGCGCTCGGCGCCCACTATCTGCTCTACGGCGCGGGCACGATGGGGCTGTTGATGCTCCAGTTGGCGCGGGTGGCGGGCGCGGCGTCGGTGTCGGTCGTCGATCTGAACACCGCGCGGCTCACGGTGGCCGAGAAACTCGGCGCGGACGCGGTCAAGACCGAGGCCGAGAGCTTCGACCGTCCGCAGGGATGGGAGGTCGTCATCGATTGCACCGGCGCGATCCCCGCGATCGAGGACGGCTTGACCCGGGTCCGGCGCGGCGGGGTGTATCAGCAGTTCGGCGTCGCGCCCGGCGCGGCGACCGCCGCCTTCTCCCCGTTCCGGGTCTACAACGACGAGATCACCATCGTCGGTTCGATGGCGGTGCTGCACAGTTTCGGACGAGCGGTGGAGTTGATGGGCAAGGGCGTGATCGACGCCGACACCATGATCACCCACGGCTTCGCGCTCGACGAATTCGCCGACGCGCTCACGGCTTTCCGCGAGGGCGTGGGTCGCAAGATCCAGATCCGACCGGACCGGTCCGGATGACGCGGGTGGCCGGGGTGGACAGCTCCACCCAGTCGTGCAAGATCGTCGTCTGCGACGCGGCGACCGGTGCGGTGCTCGAGCGAGGCGCCGCACCGCATCCCGACGGCACCGCGGTGCCCGCCGAGGCCTGGTGGGACGCGCTGCGCGCCGCGGGCGACGGGCTGCTCGATCGGGTCGACGCGATCGCGGTGGCCGGGCAACAGCACGGCATGGTGGCGCTGGACGCCGACGGCGTGCCGCTCCGAGACGCGCTGCTGTGGAACGATATTCGCTCGGCAGCGGCGGCCGAGGACCTCGTTCGCGAGTTCGGCGGTCCGAGCGCGTGGGCCGATGCCGTGGGCAGCGTGCCGGTCGCCGCGTTCACCGTCACGAAGTTGCGCTGGTTCGCCGATCACGAACCCGATCTGGCCGACCGGGCCCGGCGAATCCTGCTGCCGCACGACTATCTGACCTGGCGGCTGCGCGGCCGCGACGCCGAACCCGTCACCGACCGCGGCGACGCCTCGGGCACCGGCTACTGGTCGCCCGCGGCGGAGAGCTACCGAGAAGATCTGGTATCTCTCGCTTTCCGTGGGCGAACACCGCTGCTGCCGAGGGTGCTCGGGCCCGCCGAATCCGCGGGCCGCACCGCCGCGGGCGCACTGGTCGCGGCGGGCACCGGCGACAATGCCGGTGCCGCATTGGGATTGGGCCTCGAGCCCGGCGACGTCGTGATGTCCCTCGGCACCAGCGGCACCGTCTACGCGCGCGGCAGCGCTCCCAGCGCCGACCCCTCCGGCGCCATCGCGGGGTTCGCCGACGCGACCGGTTCGTTCCTCCCGCTGGTCTGCACGCTCAACGCGGCGCGCGTGCTCACCGCCTCCGCGCGACTTCTCGGTGTCGACCTGGCCGGACTGGAAGCCCTTGCGGCCCAGGCTCCCCCGGGGGCCGATGGACTCGTCCTGCTCCCCTACCTCACGGGCGAACGCACCCCGAACCTGCCGCACGCGGCGGGCAGTCTGCACGGTCTGCGTCCACGTACCATGCATCCCTGGCACCTGGCCCGCGCCACCTACGAGGGCATGCTCTGCAACCTGGCCGACGCCCTCGACCGCCTCGTCGCCACCGGCATCGCACCGCGCTGCATCCTCCTCATCGGCGGCGCCGCCCGCTCCTCCCTCGTCCGCGCGATCGCCGCGCAGATCCTCGGCCGTCCCATCACGATCCCCGAACCCGAGGAATACGTCGCCCTCGGCGCGGCCCGCCAAGCCGCCTGGGCCCTCGCGGGCACGCCCGCTCCTCCGCGGTGGCCGAGCCGCAGGGCCGTGGAAATCCACGTCTCCGCGGCGGGCGCGGCCACGGGGCAGGCCATCCGCGACACTTATGCCCGCGCCAGGGACGCCCTCTACGGTTGAGCGGTGCCCAGGGCCAAGTCGCGCCGCGCCCCTGTCCAATTCGTCGGACACAACACAAGGCCTGCACTTTCACGCACCCCCTGGAGTCAACTCGTTTCCGGGTAGTGCACGGACATCTCATCCAGGTGAGCTCGGACTTCCACGGCACCGGGAAGGTCGAGGTCGTCCAGCAGCGTCAGCGCAGACGACCAGTGTGCGTAAGCCTCGCCCCGCCGTCCCTGAACGATCGCCGTATCGCCGAGTCCGCGGAAGGCACGGGCCTCCTCGGCGCAGCTGCCACACATCCGGGCGACGCCTGCGGCCTCATGGAACCGAGCTTCCGCCGCGTCGACATCGTCGGACCGAAGATGCACCTCCGCGAGGGTATTGAGGGCCATTGCCAGATCGAGATCCAGCCCGAGAGAACGAAATTCGGCGATCGCCGATTCGAGATGGCTGGACGCCTCCGGCATGCGGCGCAGGGACGCCAGAGATCCGGCGATCTCACGCAGCATGATCGCCGCGTTTCGGCGCAGTGACGTCCGGCGGTATACCGCCAGCGCAGTCCTGCCCTTGTCGACCGAGGCGACGTAGTCCCCTTCCAGGTGGTGGATCCACGCCTGATGCCCCAGGGTGTGGCTGGCGCTCACCTCGTCGTCGAGTTCGGTGAAGAGCTCGAGCGCCAGCTCGTACTGGTGGGACGCCGGTTCCAGGTCCCCGCGCATCGCGTAGGCCAGTCCGAGGTTGTTCCGGGTGGTTGCCTCCCACCAGATGTTTCCGGAGCGGCGCGCGCATTCGAGTGCGTATTCGTGGGTCGAGATCCACGGTTCGAAGCGGCAAGTGAGGAAGAAGTATCCGCGCAGGATATGCGCCAAGTGCCAACAATACTCGTCGTCGCAGCGTTCGAATGCCGATCGGACCAACGAGACCAGCGCGGTCTCCTCTTCTTCGAACCATTCGAGCGCCGACGTCGCGTCGGCCATCGGGCTCACCCGCTCGAAGCGGTGCAAGTGGTCGGGCAACGGCATCCGATTGCGGTGCGGCGCGACGACGCTGTCCGCGGCATCGGCGAGACCGATATAGAGCTCGGTGAGTCGCCTCGACGCAGCATCACGCTCGTCCGACGACA
The DNA here is from genome assembly GCF_059570515.1 of Nocardia sp. CNS-044. Classification (NCBI taxonomy): domain Bacteria; kingdom Bacillati; phylum Actinomycetota; class Actinomycetes; order Mycobacteriales; family Nocardiaceae; genus Nocardia; species Nocardia sp. CNS-044. Next base: position 559,145 of record NZ_JCANSX010000008.1, on the reverse strand, counting down.
CCACGGCCGCCAACTCGTGGGTGCCCAAATCACGAAGCAAATCGTGCATACCGTAGCGCTCCCCGCCGCCAGGTGTGAGAAGGTGCACGTCCCACAGCTTGTCGAGTTGGCGCTCGGCCTCGACTACCGAGGTATCGCCGAGGGCCGCGACCGCCGCCGGTGTGAACCTTTGCCCGGGATGCAACGACAGGAGCCGGAACGTGCGGCGTTCCGGCTCGCCCAGCTCTCCGAGCGCGGCGCGCAGAACCACATCCACGCTCCGCTCCCCGTCCGTCAGCGCGCGAAGACCACCGGGTCGCGCTGTGAGGTGTTCACGCACGCCGCTCAGACCGAGATGCGGCTTACGCCGATACATCCCTGCCGCAACGTGAATCGCGAGCGGCAGATCGCCGCATCGCTCGACGACCTGCTCGACATCACGATCATCGCGCGGCTCACCCGCCGGATTCTCCGGCGGCACCAATTCCCGCAACAGATTCTGTGCGTCGTGGCGTCGCAGCGGAGGGAGGTCGATGTGCAGAGCCGCATCCAGAGCCGCGAGCCGGTGGCGAGTGGTGATGATCACCGCGCACTCGGGTGCGGACGGGATGGCTTGTTCGACCTGATCGGTGCTTCTGACATTGTCCAGCACCAACAGAATTCGTTTCCCTCGCATCCGCCCCTGGTAGAGCGCCGCGCGTTCGGCCACGGTCGCGGGCATCGTCTTGCCGTCGACCTGCAGGTGGCGAAGGAGCCACTCCAAGAGGTCTTCGCCGCGCGTCGGTCTCAGGCCGACCGTATCGCCGCCGAGATCCCGGTAGACGCAACCGTCTGGGAACGTCGAAGACAGTTCGTGGGCCGCGCGAAGAGCAACAGCAGTTTTGCCGACGCCCGCCATACCTCGGACGACGCCGACTTGCGCCGTCCTTTCCCGACGTTCTCTCGGCGACAGCGCCGCGATCATCGCGGATACCTCGGTGTCGCGACCGACGAGCAGAGGGGCCGGTGGTAAGCCGAGCTCCGCGAGTGACACCGTCCGTGCGGCGCTGACCGGTGGCTGCGGAATCGCTTCGAGCAAGGCGCCGCCGGTGCGGAGCACTTTCTCGCACGCCGCGGCGAACTCCGGGGAAACCGGTCGCTTGCCCGCCTCGATGCGGCTGACAACCGACTTGTCGCGATGGATGAGTTCGCCGAGCTTCTCCTGGGAAATCCCCCGCCGCTCACGCCACCGTTTGAGTTCGAGACCGAATGCCTGGCGTGGCGTCGGCGTCGCAGGACCGGCATCTCCCGATAGTGGCTTTCGGGGCGTGCTGCCACCTGTTTCGCGCCGTGACGATGTTGCGCGTTGCGGTTCGACTGGCATAGCGCAACCCCTCCTGTTCGCCGTCCGCACTACTCAAAATTGGCAGTTGCCAAGCGCATCCATTGTCGCCAACCGATCAGCGGCGGCCAAGACCCGAAGGGGAGCAGAGCAGTGCGAACAACGATCGACGCATTACGACGGCGGGGTAGCTGCACCGTAAGTAGCGGTGTAGACGGAAAGTACCTTCTCGGTCGAATCACCGCGCTGCTGGCCGGATTGGTTCTCGCCGTGGGGATGGTGCTGGCCGCGAGCCCGGAGGCAGCTGCTCAGCCGCACCCGACCCCTGCGGCACCGGTCGCCTGGCAGCCGAATGGATGCAGTTCCCCCTTGGGGGACAGGCCTTTCGGTGGACCGAGCTTTCGTTCTGCCTGCAACCAGCACGACGCGTGCTATCACTACCATTCCGCCGACTTCTTCACCTGCAACGACCGCTTCGAACGGGACATGTTGCGAATCTGCGGCAACAACAGCGGATGCCGCTTCTGGGCTTTCGCCTACTCGGGCTCGGTCAAGACCCTCGGGTGGCCTTTCTACGCCTGCCGCTGCGATCCGGCCATCTGGCCCCACCAACGGTAGCCAGGCCCGCAAAACGCTTCTCGCACCATTCTTTTCATCGAGACGGACAGCTGAACATGGTCGAATCCTCTGCACGCGCGAAGTTCGATGTGGTCGTCGTCGGTAGCGGATTCGGCGGAGCAATGGTCGCGTATCGGCTGATCAACGCTGGTGCACGGGTACTGATGATCGAGCGAGGCGACTGGGTCGACCGAGGCCCGGCCTCCTGGCGACACGAGGCAACGCTCGAGATGACACCGAGCTACGCGATGGACATCCCGTATCGCTGCGAACGTGGCGGGCACGGTACGAGAATCGGCAGCTACGCATGCGTTGGAGGGCCGTCGGTGTACTACGGCTGCGTCGCGATACGGTTTCGTGAGAAAGACTTCACCGGCGATCCCGAGATCGTGTCGACCTCCGCTGCCGCATGGCCATTCGACTACGACAGCATCGAGCCGTTCTACGGGGAGGCCGAGGAACTGTTCGGCGTCAGCGGCGACGACAGCGGAGACCTGACCGCGCCGCGACGGTCACGACCGTTCCCCCATTCCCCCGGTCGACTGGCGCCCATTTCGAGGCAATTGGCGGACGCGTCCGGCTCGATGGGCCTTTCACCGTTCCGTCTGCCGCTCGCGATCAACTACACCGCGACGACAACACAGGCCGGCTGCGTAGCCTGCCGGACCTGCGACACCTACGCGTGCGCGATCTCTGCGAAGAACGACGTCGCGACGAGGATCATCGCGCCGCTGCTGCAGCGTGGGCTGACGTTGTGGACCAGAAGTGTCGCTGTCCGCTTGGTCGCGGACCGTGACCGGGTGCGACACGCCCTGGTGGTGCACCGCGACAAGCCCGAACGAGTCGCCGTCGAGGCCGACCGATTCGTACTCGCCGCAGGCGCTCTGGGCTCGCCTCATCTCGTGCTGGCATCGGAACTCGACAAGTTGTCACCGGCGCGTGCCGCCGTCGGCCGCTATCTGATGCGCCACGCGAACGCCATGGTCTATGGAGTGTTTCCACGACGTCCCGACCCGGAGCGCCGCTTCCACAAGCAACTCGCATTGCACGACTGGTACTTCGGCGATCCGAACGCCGCACGGCCGTTGGCCAAACTCGGCAGCGTCCAACAGATCATGACCCCGCCGCGACCACTCGTTCGGGCGTATCTTCCGGTGGGGACGAAGCGCGTGCTCGGCGCTATGACCGAACAGTTGACCGGTCTGCTGTGTATCGCCGAGGATCAACCGCGCCGGGAGAACGGCGTCCGCGTCGACTGGGCCACGCGGGACACCTACGGGTTGCCTCAGCTCGTTATCGATACGAGCTACTCGGCGCGCGACGAGCTCGCCATCGGCACGCTTACCAGGCGGGCCCGCGCAGTGCTCGAGAAGACGGGCGCGACTTTCTCCTATACGCACCGGGTGCGTACGTTCTCGCATGCCGTCGGCACGCTGCGTATGGGAATCGACCCGAAGACATCGCCGCTCGATGAGCACTGCAAATTCCGCGGTCTGGCGAACCTTTGGGTGACCGACAGCAGCTCTCTGCCCATGTCGGCGGGAGTGAACCCGAGTCTGACGATCACCGCGAACGCGCTGCGCGCTGCGCAGTCGATCGTCTGACGTACCGAGCCGGCCACAACAACGACGCCCGTATTCGTCGGAGTGTTCAGTGGCCGGTCGCGTTGTGGTCCGGTCGGCGAGCCGAGTAATACATTGCCACCGGATCAGTGCGACTCGAAATGGATCAACCGACCACCCTGCAGGTAGCCGTTGTTGAAATGCGCGGAGAACACCATCAGCGTCACGACGCTCTTGCGGATCGCCTTCTTCTGTCGACGGTCGAAACCCTTCTCACCGATCCTGTCCAAGAACAACTGCGGCGCAGCTCCCGTGCCGTACGTGGTGAGGCCAGCGAAACAAAAGAGCCGTTTCTTCGAATTCGCCGACCAGGCATTGCGCGAGCATATGACGACACAGAGATCACGAGTCGGGCGCCCGTCGAAGAACTCGTGTCGATAATTCACTTCGGAGAAACCACCGATTCGTACCGTGCTGTTCGAAGCATCGATCGAAACCAGCGACGCGAGGCTCGGCCAAGTCAAGACATTGCGTGCACACTCGTTGGCATCCGGCCCGCCGAGCACGACCAGATCGTGATCACATTGGCTGGCCAGCCGCGCGGACATCTCTACTCGAAAGTCCTTGCGCGGATACCATTTTCCCAAGGCTGTGCCCACAGCGGCCAAGCCGCGAACCTCCCCTTCGGGGGCCAGCGTTCTGTGTGCGGCCGAAGTACCCCACCTCGACGGCGCGCTCGCGCCGGTCGTGCAGACGATATCGACGCGACACTTTTGACTGGAGTCGAAATCGATGAGCCTTCGCACACCGAAACCGCGAATCACCCGCTCGTAGAGAAGGGCGAGTACAGGCTGAAGACCAATGAATCCGAGGATAACCCCCACGATCTCCAATACACACCTCCGCTGGACACCGACCGCGCGGCGATGGTAAAGTTTTTACCCACAATGCGTGACACAACTCAGGCGATCAATGTATGCGCTATGCCCGATGCGCATACAGTGGGCAAGATCCTCGATCTTGCCCAATCACTGAACGCAGCTGGGCAACTTTTTCACGTCGATGGTACATCCCGCCATCCGCATCTGACAATATTCATGTCCCAGTTCGCAACGACGAATATCGACTCCTATCTCGATCACCTGAACAGATTGTCGATCGAGGGCCCTGTGCACGCTTCCGCCTTCGGCCTCACATTGTCCGCGAACGGGTACCTGGAAATCGGGTACAACAAGTCGACGATTCTGGAATCACTGCAACGTCGAGTCGCAGAGGTCGCGAACGGCCTCTGGACGCCGAGCGGGGATCCGGAAGAATCCGGGGCCTCGGAGCTGGAGAACCGCTATGAACGGACAGCCGGGTACAAGTTGTTCGGTGATCTATACCGACCGCATATCACGTTGGCCGCCTACGCCCGCGTCCCCGAGTTGACTTTTCCGCCGCTCCGAGACTTCCGAGCGTTCGACTTCCGCTTCGACGAGCTCGTCGTGGGCCGAACCGATCAGTACGGCAGCGTGATAGCGGTCGTCGACCGAATTCCGCTGCGATCCAAGCGATTCGGATACGGACCCTGATCGAATCGGTGCCCAGGCCGCTCCATCTCCGAAGCACTGACTCCCTGGACTTTCCGAAACGCTGGACGCATCGGGCCGTTGCCCTCAGCAGGCCTTCTGGGGACCGGTGAGTCGGTGTGCCATAAGGAAGTTCATCATCCGGCGCTGCAAGGTGAGTCCCGACGGTGACTGCATGAGCAGACCGCCGCCGATATGGTCCGGTCCGAGGGGTGTGACGAATTGTGCTAGCTCACAGTCGCTTTCGATGTAGTGCTCGATGGTCGCGGGGACCGGATCCGCGGTGGTGGTGACCGCGGTCGGCGTGTCGGCGAGGGTGAGGTTGCCCGCCAGCCGGTCGGCGCCGAGCCACTGCAGGATGTTGGCACGGCCGATCGGGTAGAGGCTGGTCTGATCCGCGAGGTCTTGCAGGAAGAAGGCCGGGACCGGGCGGGCCCGCGGGCCCATCGACGCGACGATGGTGGCGCCGGTGAGATCCGCTCCGGGCGGCTGCAGGCTCATGCCGTGCGGTCCACCCGCCATCGGGGCGATGGCGGCGTACAGATCCGGATACGCGGCCGCCATGGCGGTGCTCATACCGCCGCCCGCGGAGTAGCCGCCGACGTAGACGCGGGCGCGGTCGATCCCGAACTCCTGGATCAGGGTTTCGGTGATGCCGGCGACGATCGAGGGCTCACCGGTGTCGCGCTCCTGGTTGGCGGGATCGAACCAATTCCAGCACCAGCGTTCGTTGGCCTCCCTGGTCTGGATCGGGTACGCGAGGACGAAACCGAGCTCGTCGGCGATCCTGGTCAGCGAGAAGCCGTTGTCGGCCAATTGCGCTTCGGGGTCGGTGCAGCCGTGCAGGTAGATCATCAGGGGTTTGCCTGCCGTGTCACCCGGCGGCACATGCAGGTAGTAGCTGCGGGTGCCCGCCGCGTTGGTGTAGCTGCGCTCGGCGATATCGGCCGCGGACGCGCGCGGACTACCGAGGACGGCCAGACCCGAGGCGAGCAGCACGGCGACCATGGCCGCCAGCCGATTCCGAGAGATGACGCGGTCGATCAACTGCACTCCCCACACGAAAGCACCAACGACTCGCACCTCGGGCGATCCTTCGATGCGGGATCGGGCTCTGCCGAGCACCGGCTCCATCTGAAGGATAACCACTCCAAATGGGGCGGCCCGTGATCGGCGGGCCACGTCACCGGAACGAGTAACCGTTCCATTGCCCAGCCACCGATTTTCCGCGCCGAACCCACATCGGCCGCGTCGGCCGCAACGCCGCCCGAGAGCTTATACCTGGCCGTGGCGATTGCACGTTGCCCCGAAAACTACGGTCTCCTTGGGAATTCGAGGAAGTACCCTGCCCGGGTACGCTGCAGTGGCAGAGCGAGGAGAAGAGTGCGGATGACGTGGGTGGGTAGGCGGTTGCGGGCGGCGATGGGTGTGCTGCTGACCGCGCTGGCGCTGGTGCTGGTGGTGGCGTCGTGTACGTCGGAAGAGTCGGACTCCGGTGCGTCGGCGTCGAGCACGGTGACCAAGTCCGCGGTCAGCGCGACGAAGACGGAGACGCCGACGAGTTCGACTGCGGCGCCGGGCAATCCGGGTGGGGTGCAAGGACAGGACGGGCCGCAGGCGGGGTCAGGCAACCCCGGGCAGGCCCAGCCCAACGCCAACTCGCCACAGCCGAACGCGCCCGGCACGGACAACTGCGGCGCGATCTACTGTGGCGCGCCCCTGGACAACTGCAGCACCGAGAACTGCGGCAACATCGGCGGCACCGACAACTGCGGCGCCATCTACTGCGGCGCACCCGGCACCGACAACTGCAGCACCGAGAACTGCGGCACGGGCGACTACGTGGAGTGCACGAACCGAATCGACTACACGGGCGATCCCCGATCCGAAGACGAGATCAACAGCATCGGCGTGCGAGAAGGCGAGTGCCCCGACCCGATTCGCCCCACCGTCAGCCCCAACCCCACCAGCACAACCACCACGACGCAGCCGCCCACAACCACGTCCGAGGCCGCCACATCGTCTGCCACGCCGACGGCCACACCCACCTCAGCGGCGCAGTAGACACGCGCACGAAGTAGTCCGCGACGGACGTTCACGCGGCTTGCCCTTCTACGAGGTGCGGATCGAGACGAACGGACACAACCTCACCGTGGTCTTCGCGGACCTTCAGGTCGATTCCGTCGAAGCGGGACTCGCGCCCTTCGTTGTGCCGGATGAGGACAGCACCGATGCGGAATCCCGGCAATGACGTTCGTGCCTGCCGCGAATCGTCGGCGTCACTGCGGCGAGAGCTGCGTCCACGCGCCCTGAGAGCGGGCCGGTCAGTTCGACAACAGGAAGCGACTCGCACAGCTGCAGCGGATCGGCAGCCCCCGGCACTCGGTTGCACTGCGATTGCTGGACGGGTCTGGCAGCTGTTCGAAACAAGTAGTCGATTACTCGCGTCGGCGTGTCGCGAGCGGCGAAGGCTTGACCTCGAGCACGGATCGAGCATGGACGATCCGGGTTGCGGAGGTGGTGATGACAAGCGGGGCGCGAGCGTTCCTCGTCGCCGTGACGGCGGCGGGGGCGATCGGGGTCGGTCTGGCGCCGACGGCTGCGGCGACGCCCACTACCGACGCGCCCGTATCGCCGACGGAACAGTCCGGATGCTGTGAAACCTCCCCTGTCGAAACCTCCCCTGTCCCGCCGACGAGTTCTACCTCGGTCGTACCTCCGCCCACGCCGACGATCCCGCCGACGACTTCCGATCCTGTCTACGATCCGACTCTGACGGCGCCCGCGACCGCCGAGCGCGGCACCCAGATCTTCGTGCAGGGTTCCGGCTGGCCTTGTGCAGCGGTGCGCGTCTCCCCGAGCTGGTCCGAATCGGTGGACACGCAGGTCGGCGACCGTTCGTTCGGTATTCGCATCGCCGTATCCGAGGGGGCCGCACTCGGCGGTCAGACGATTCGGGTCGGCTGCGCCGCGAGCTCGTACGACCGTGTGGAACGGAGAACGGCGATCGAGATTCTCCCCGCGCAGATCGTCACGACACTGCCCACGACGGCGGGTCCGAGCGTCACGACCATCACTGAATCGTTGGTCGATTCGACAAGCGCTACGAGTTCGCCGACCACTCTGCCGGACGGCACAGAGAAGCAGGACAGTCGCCTCGCCGACGCGCTGGGCCTCGGCGCGTTCCTCTTGGCACTCGGTGGGGCGGCGCTAGTCACGCATCGGCGGCGCGGACGTCCTGGCCGTTCATCGCCCGAGCACACCCGCGATGCGCTTCCGCCGCAGGTTCGTGTGCAGGTCGGGGATATGAGGCCGTCTATCCACGTTCGCGAGGTCGCCGGGCCCGCCGACGCACCAGCGGTACGAGTTCGGCTGACCGTAGGCGAGCCGCGGCTACAGGTAAGGGAGGTTCCGCGATGACGAGTCCGGCAACGATCACGGCTCGGCTGGCGCTGTTCGGCGGCGTAGCCCGTGAGGTCGTCGAAGACGAGCTGGCCAGGCGCCTGCGTACGAGCGGTGTCGAGGAGCTGGCGCTGCGGCGAGCGCCGGTGGTCGCGGCGGGCCTGCGGTCCACGGCGCTGGGTGAGGTGGTCAGGACGGTCGACGGGCTGCTCGACATCGACCTCGGCGGGATCGCGGTCGCGGGGTGGCGCCGCTACGAACGGCTGCGCGACGCTGCGCTGCGAACCCGCGCGGGCGGAGTCGAGCGGGTCGAGTTGTCCGCACACGAAGTCACCCGAACCTGCTGCCCGCGCCTGGAGGTCGTCGTCGGTGAGAACCCGGTCGGCGAATTCTCGCTGGAACTCGGTGTGGCAGTGCTTGTTCAGCCACTCGTGGCCATCGTTCGCAATGGCATGCTCTTGGCTTTGGGCCCCGGTGACTGCACCGTGACCGTGTCGCTCGGCGCGCCGGAAGTCGGGCCGATCATGAAGCGGGAACGCGTATTCAAGGTGGCGAACGTGGTCGATCTGCGACGGCCGATCCCGCTACTTCGCAACCAGCCCGGACCGGCTCCCACATCGCCGTCCGGCGGTTTGCCCCGACCGGTGTCGCATCACTGAGCCGGTCGACTCGAAGGACGGAGATTCGGCTACCGCGTTGTCCGCGTCGTCCTCACGACGTGGCCGCGACCGGCGCCGCCGCGATCATCCAATTGCTGAACTCCACCGCCAGATGCCACTGGTGTTGGCGAATGAGCCTGGCGGGCACGCTGGCCGGGAATTGCACGGTCAGCAGGGCCTCGAGTGTGCCGTCGCGATCACGGAACTGATGGCGCACACCGCCGATGACAACACCGTCGTCGAGCAGGGCTTGGCCCGCGATCTGGATGGGGTAGCCGGGATCGATCGGGATGGTGAGGCTCTCGGTCTTCGCGTAGTCGATGAGAAACCGCGACACCGCCGGTGATCCTCCGGTTGTTTCGACGACTTCCTGACGTCCGTCGGGCAGGCCGCGCAACAGGTAGTGGTCGGGGCAGGCATCGATCATGTCGGTTTCGGCGTTGGCAGCGGTCAGATTGTCGAACCACGCGGCGAACCGCTCGACGGAGAAGCCCGGTACTTCCAGACGAGTGATGGCGTGTTTGGTCCGCCCCCGGCTCGCGGCGACACCGATCCGAGTCATCCGCTCGGAAAGAGCCAGCTCGCGCCCGACCATCGCGTAGACACCGGCATGACCCAGCCGCGTCTTCAGCGTCGTCAACGCGGATCGCCGCACGTCGAGAGGAGCGCCGCGCAACTCATCGAGGGCGCGGTCGGGCATGAGTTCGGCGATACCGCGACGTCCCACGCGTGCGGCGAACTTCTTCAGCACCGCGTCGGCCCGGCGTGATTCCCAGGCCCGCACCTGTTCGCGCGAGACCGCTTCCTCGCCCACGATCGCACGAATTTCGATGGACTCGACCATGGTGGTCCTGCCTCTCCAGCCCTGGATTAACGCTACCGATTCTGGCTTTAAGTATGGGAGCTAGTATCGACTAAACGCAAATCGAAATAGCTTTTAGTCGAGTGGACAGGGCCATGAACCAGCGCGGACACGATCCCGAGAACGAGCCACCCGTGACGCCACCGGTTCCGCGCAAGCGGACCGGGGGACGCTCCGCTCGAGTGCGGGAAGCCGTACTCACCGCGACCCTGGATCAGGTCGTCGAACACGGCATCGAGGGTTTGACCATCGGCGACGTCGCCGCCCGAGCCGGTGTCGCCGAGACAACGATCTATCGACGCTGGGGCACCCGCACCGCCCTGATCGCCGAGGCGGTCACCGAGATGGCGGCCGTGGGCAATCCCGCACCCGACACCGGAACTCTGCGCGGAGATCTCCAACAGCTCGCCGAGCAGATCTCAGACCTGATAACCCGCCCCGGCATCGCGCGACTGCTCGGCACCACCATCGCTCTGTCCGCCGACCAGGGCGTGGCCGCCGCGCGCCACCGCTTCTGGAACGAGCGCTTCGAACGGACCTCTCACGTCATCGGCAGGGCCGTCGACCGTGGCGAACTATCTGACGAGGTGGACCCCCGTGAGGTCCTCGAAACCCTCTCCGCCCCACTGTATTTCCGTCTCCTGGTCAGCGACCAACCCCTCGACAGCGCCTTCGTCACCCGCTGCATCGACCACACCCTGACTCTGTACAGCGCGTCGAAATGACGACACGCGCTCAGGAGACCTTCTCGAGCGCGGGCGGTTCCCATTTCCCCTCGACCGCTTCGGTTTTCGGGGCGTAGAGGCGCATGGTCAGTGAGAACTTTCCGGCGGCGGGGATCGGCAGCCAGTTGCCGGCGGGCACCGCGGGCCCCGGGTCGGCGTTCTGCACGGCGATGTCGGCCGATCCGTCGGCGTTCTTCGTGATCGGGATCTGATGGCCGACGAAGTAGATGTTCGCCGGGTTCGGGATCAGGAAGCTGTCGGCGCCGTAGGCGGTGATGGACCAGAACGCGTCGACCGGCGGGAGTTGGTCGGCGGAGAAATGCAGCCGGAATCGCTGGGCGGCACCGTCCGTGTCGGCCGTGCCGGTGAAGGTCGGATACAGCGCGTCCTCGGGGAGATTCGCGCCGAGGGCGAAGTACGAGGTGCTGGCGCGCAGCGGATAGTTCGTTCCGTAGTCGCCGAGGTCGGTGGAGTACTTCCAGCCGTTGGCGTTGTGGCTCCCCGGGTCCCGAAAATCGGCGATCTGCTTCTTGCCTGCCTGTACGCCCGCGTCGAGAACGCCCGCGTCGGCAGTCGGTGTGCCGCCCGGGGTGATGCCGAGGGTCGCGAAACGACGCACGGCGGGTTCGTCGTCCGGGGTGGGCGGATTGGCCGTCATCAGCGCGGAGAGCACGGCGAAGAAACTCGGCCCGTCCATGTCGGCGACCTCGCGGGACGGGTTGGCCGACAGCCGGCTCTCGTCGGCGACAATGCTCGGGGTGGCGAGGCCGGGGTCGGCCTGCCAGACGCTCAACGGCGCGAGTTTCATCTTCTCCTGAATCGCCCGCACCGCGGCGATGTCGGCGTCGCCGTCGACTTGCACGCGGCCGATCACCCAGACGGTATTGGTGGGCATCGTCAACCGCGTCATGCCGGAGGGAACCTCACCGGACCACTCCGGCCCGGTCAGCAGGTAGGTGAACGGCGGAGTCTGCTGCCCCGATTGCACGTCGGGCCGCACGCTGCTCGGATTGTGCACCGTGTTGGTCCAGGCGTCGAGTATCTGCATCAGCCAGTAACGATCCGGCTCCATCTCGGGGACCTGTAGCACCAGCGGCTCGGGCCGCAGATCCAGCCACGCCTGCGAATAGAGCGTGTCGAGATTCACCCGGACCACCAACCGGTCGTCGGGTGTCGGCAACTGATCAGCGTGGATGAAAATGTTCGGTGGGCCCGCCGCGGCGCGTGTCGCGTCCATCAACACGAGCGGGTAACCGAACACGTAGGCGTCGGCCGCCACCGCCGTCGGATCATCCGACGGCGACGTGCCGGTCGTCGCGGTAGTTCCACTGCTCTGCTCGTCGGAATCGCATGCGCTCAACGCGACGCCCGCCGCGAGCGTCACACCGATTCCGAGGAGTGAACGACGGTTGACCACACCGAATCCATCCGACACGGACGCCTCCAACGATTCGTCGACAGCACTGGCACGTCACACGACACTCCGTCTAGCACACAACCGGCAATCGTCAGCGAATAGACGCTAACAAAGCCGACCGAGAACCGGCGGAGAATTCGCGACAGCGCGTGCAGCCCCGGTGGCCCGCCGGATGTCGGTGACGCCTGGAAGGATTCCGGGCATGAGTGCCACCGGGGACGATGTCCGTACCTATGCCTTGTCATTGGCGGAGACGAGCGAGCAGTTCGCTTGGGGGATGCCGATTTTCCGGGTGGCGGGGAAGTTGTTCCTGACGTTGCCGGAGAACGAGACGTCGATGGCGGTGCGCTGCCCCGCGGTCGATCGGGACGAGCTGGTGGTGGCGGAGCCGGAGAAGTTCTGGATCGCGGCGCACGAGGCGAACAATCCGTGGATTCGGGTGCGGCTCGCGGCGCTCGACGACCGGGAGGAGCTGGAAGCCATCGTGCTCGACTCGTGGCGGCAGGCCGCGCCGCGGCACCTGCTCGACGACGCGGAGTGAACGACGGCGCCGCCCAGCCGATGCCGGGCGGCGGCGCTCCTCGATCTCGAAGCCGATCAGCGACTTTCTCAGTGCCTGGTGAGCAGCTTGGACCGCACCGCTTCGAGGGTCGCGTTGTCGATGCCGAGTCCCTCGCTCAGGAAGCGATCGAAGGAACCGTAGGACTGCTGGACCTGGTCGAAGGCGGCGTCGAGGAAGCTGCGGTCGACGCCGACGATCGGCTCCCAAAGCGCCCGATCCTGGACGAGCCCCTGCTGGACGAGGGCGTCCAGCAGGTGCTTGTTGCCCGCGGCGAGGTTGTCGTTGGACTCCAGGAAGTCGTTGTAGATCTGGCCCTTCGGCACATCGAGCGCGCTCATCAGGATGGCGGTCATCCAGCCGGTGCGGTCCTTGCCCGCGGTGCAGTGGTAGAGCACCGCGCCTTGGGCGCCCGCGATCTCGCGGAACGCGGTGGCGAACTGGCCGCGCGCGGTCGGGTCGGTGACGAACCAGCGGTAGTAGGTGCGCATGATCTCGGCGGCCTTGCCGTCGCCGAGCACCTCCTGCTGCTTGGCCGGGCCGGCCTGGATCAGCCCGGACACCATGAGGAAGAAGTCGTTGGCGGGGTCGTAGACCGGCAGCTCGGTGCGGCGGATGCCGGACGGGAGCTTGTCGGGATCGCGGCCCGCCTCGGTGGGGCTGCGGAAGTCGATCACCTGGGTGATGCCGAGCTCCACCAGCTTCTGCTGCTCACCCGCGTCGAGTTTGGCGAGCGCGTCAGTGCGGTAGACGACGCCGTTGGCGACGCGGTTGCCGCGCTTGGCCGGGTAGCCGCCGATGTCGCGGGCGTTGGGCGCGTGCGCCAAGCCCATCGGGCGGTCGGCCTTGCCCGGCGATTCGAGGACGGGGACAGCCGGACCCGCGAGCGCGGGCGCGACGGTGACCGGCAAGACGCCGAGGAGTACCGCGGCCGAGGCCGCTACGACGCCGCGCAGAGCGCGTGAAATGGTCACGGGGGTGGTTTCCTTTCGTTACAGGACAGAGCTTTTCGTGGTCAGCCGGCGAGCAGCGTCACCGTGCCAGCCGCGCCGTCGACCCGCACGCGCTGCCCGTCGGACAGGCTGGTGGTCGCGGTCTTGGTGTCCACCACGCAGGGGATGCCGAATTCGCGCGCCACGATGGCCGCGTGCGAGGCGGAACCGCCGATGTCGGTGACCACCGCGGCGGCGTAGGCGAACATCGCGGTGTGTCCGGTATCGGTCACCGAGGCGACCAGGATGTCCCCGGGTTCGATGTCGTCGTCGAGCGAAAGCACCAGCTTCACGGTGCCTTCCACCACGCCGGGGCACACACCGATACCGGTGAGGCTCTCGTCGGCGGCGAGCGCGCCCGCGTCGGCGACCGGTTCCCACTGTCCGGCAACGACATCGGGCATCCGGATGTCGCGCAGGCGTTTGCGCTCGGCGCGGCGGCGCTCGACCCGTTCGGCCGCATCCGCAGGGAGACAGAAGATTTCGTCCAGGCTCAGGTAGCAGACGTCGTCGACCTCGCGCAGCTTGCCGGAGGCGATGAGCCGGTCGGCGCGTTCCCGCACCGCCATACGCAGGCAGTGTGTGATGCGGACGACGGCGTCGCGGGCCCGTTCCCTGGCGACCGTGGCGCCCGCCGCCATCCGGGCGGTGCGGCTCGGCGCGGCGTCCATGGGTTCGCGTGTGGGCGCGGGCATTTGGGCGGCCCGCGCGGCAGCGGTGACCAGCAACGAGGGACGGTCGCCGAAGGTCGGGTTGATCAACTCGCATTCGCCGGGGCCGCGGTGGCCGATGCGCGCCAGTTCCTCGTCCAGCGCCGCGGCGAACGCGGGCGAGGCGGCACGCGCCGCTGCGACGTCACCTGTGCCCGCGACCTCGAGCAGCGCCGAGTCGGCCCGGCAGAGGGCGGCGAGCCGTTCCACCGCGAGCATGGGCTTGGCCGACTCCAGCCGGTTCAGGTCGATCGGGACTTCGCCCGCGTTCTTGCCGCGGGCGTGCACGGCAGTGGCCGCGCCGGTCATCATGACGCCGATGGAGGCCGCCTGCCAGGCCTGGTGCAGCCGGTCGCGCCAGAGCAGCGCGCGCACGTGCAGTTGCTCGTCGGTGAGTTCGGCGATCTGTTCGGCGGTCAGCGCCTCGGTGTGCGAGGCGGCGTTGATCAGTTCGGCGGTAGCGGCGAAGCGGCGGGCGGTGGCGATGACCCGGGACGTGGCCCGCGCGGTGGCCGCGGTGCTCGCCAGACCCGTTGGCATCGGCGGCTTCCCGTGCGGCTGGAGCGGGATCTCGTCGGGGATGTTGCCGTAGGCGTCACGACGGATGCTCTCCTCGTCCCAGCCCGGCATGTTCTCGGCGGCGAGCACGCCGATCGAGGCGTTGATGTAGATGTGGTGGCCGAGCACGGTGGTCACCCGGCTCGTCCAGTGCTCCAAGGCGATTCCGTCGAGCGCGATCATGGTGCCCATCGCCTCGTTGGCGAGCCGGATGGCGCCCGCGTGCAGGTCGATGGTGAGTGGCGTCATCGGGCCGGGCAGCGCCTCGGAGGTGTTGGTCGCGGTGTGCACCGGATAGCGCGGGTCGACGCGGTCGTCGAACTCGCCCTCGAGGCCCTCGGGCGCGACGTCGACCAAGCGGTGCCGGTCCGAGGTGGCGGCACGCGAGGGAATCACGTGCGAGGGCAACGGAATCGCGCCACTGCGTGTTCGGAAGGAACCGCCCGACGGCTTGCGCCCGACCAGTCCGCGCACCAGATCGGCCGCCGTCTCGGCAGCGCTCCAGCCGCAGCGGAAGCCCCAGTCCTCCTGCGCCGCCGTGGAATTCAGTAACGGCCTGCGCGCAGACCAGCCCGGCACCCAGGCGGAGTAGCGCACCTTGGCGGCGCGCATCATCGCGCGCACTTCGTCGGTGCTCACCAGGCCCGGCGCGGCGAGCTCGACGACGCCGAGCCGCGGCGAGGTCGCCGCGAGCACCAAGAAGCGGTCCAGATCGTCGCTGTGCAGCAGCTGGAAGCCGCCACCGGACTTGGCGCCGAGGATCGGTTCGAGCGCGCGCCGCGTCTCGTGACCGATGCGGCGACCGGCGACCAGCGCGGTGCGGATCAGCAGGTGGTCGGCTCCCGATGCCCGAAGGCGCTCGGCGACTTCGGATTCCGGCACACCGGCCGAGCGCGCCCCCGCGACGACCGGAACCACCACGCGCGCACCGGCGTCCCGCGCCGCCGCGGCCACCGCGCCGACGGCGGGACCGGCCAGGTGGACGACGGTGTCGCACCCCGCGACGGCACGGGCGCAGGCCGCGACGTCGGCCGGATCACCCGCGGTGAACCGCACGCGGGGGTCGACGAAGCGGTGCCACCGGCGATCCAGACCGGCCACGTCGTGCCCGGCGGCCAACAGCATGCGCGCCACCGCCCGACCGCTCGGTTCGGTGATTCCGGTGATCAGGACCCGCATCGATATCCTCTCCTCACTGCGCCACCCACAAACGTGACGCCGTTCACACACCTTTGCCAGTGCGTGACCGCCCCATCCGGTTCAGTCCCACTGAGCGGGAGGGGCCTATCGGCCACCGAGATGACCGGTGCCCGGGCGCCAGGCGAGGGGCGACCGTCGCAGGTATGAGGGAAACTCTGGGCGCGGCGGCCCGGTCGGTCGCACCGCGGGCGGCGGCGGCGGAGGTCGGCGCCTACGACATCGACACGGACGTCCTCGTCGTCGGCTACGGATGTGCCGGAGCCGCAGCGGCTTTCGAGGCGGCCGAGGCCGGCGCGCGGGTGCTGGTGCTGGAACGCTCGGGCGGGCCCGGCGGCGCGTCGGCGATGTCGGGCGGCGAGATCTACCTCGGCGGCGGCACACCCATCCAGCAGGCCTGCGGCTTCACCGACACCCCCGAGCAGATGGCGGCGTTCCTGCGCGCCGCGCTCGGCCCCGGCGCGGACGAGGCGAAGATCGAACGCTACTGCGCCGACAGCGTCGCGCACTTCCATTGGCTCGTCGCGCGCGGCGTGCCGTTCAAGCCGAGCCTGTGGGACGCGCCCGCCTGGGTGCCGCCGACCGACGACGGACTCATGTGGCTCGGCGAGAACAGCTGGCCTTTCACCGAACTCGCGACGCCCGCCCCGCGCGGGCACCGGCCCGCCGCCAACGATTTCGGCGGCCGACTGCTGATGGAGGTGCTCACCGCGGCAGCCGAGAATGCCGGTGCGCAAGCGCGATTCGACAGCTACGCGACTAATCTGATCCGCGCCGAGGACGGCACGATCACCGGCGTCGTGGCGCGCCGCTACGGCCGCGAGTTCACCGTGCGCGCGCGGCGCGGCGTCGTGCTCACCACGGGCGGCTTCGTCGACGACGACCGGATGCTGGCCGCGCACGCCCCGCGGCTGCTGCACCACACGAAGGTCAGCGCGGGCACCGACGACGGCGGCGGCATCCGGATGGCGCAGGCAGTGGGCGCGGCGGTGCGCCACATGTCCGCGGGCCAGGTCGGCATCGCGTTGATTCCCGGTTTCGCGGCTCGCGGCATGGTCGTCAACGGCCGCGGCGCGCGTTTCGTCAACGAGGACACCTATCCCGGCCGTATCGGTCAGGCCGCGCTGTTCCGGCAGGACATGGACGTCTGGGTGGTGCTGGACGAACAGGCCTACGAGGCGGTGCCCGAACCGCAGCGCTGGGGCGTGCGTCCCACCCACGTCGCCGAGACCGCCGCGGAACTCGAACAGCTGCTCGGCACGCCGCCCGGCGCGCTCGCCGCGACCATCGCGCGATACAACGCATTCGCCGCGCGCGGAACGGATCCCGACTTCCACAAGGCGCCGCGCTGGCTGCGTCCGCTGACCCCACCACTGGCCGCCATCGACGTGCGCGCCGGTGTGCGCCCGCCCGCGGAGACCGGCGACCGGCGCGGCACCGGCGCGTCGGTGTTCACCCTCGGCGGCCTGCACACCACCGTGGACGGGGAGGTGCTCGATCTCGGCGGCACGCCGATCCCCGGCCTGTTCGCCGCCGGACGCGCCAGCTCCGGCCTGCACGGTGAGGGCTACATCAGCGGCACCTCCCTCGGCGACGGCACGTTCTTCGGCCGTCTCGCGGGCCGCGCCGCCGCCCGCTGAGTGCGGGGAACTCCAGCTCACACGGTTCCGATCACCGGGACTGACCCCACCGGACGAGGGGCGGACGGCCCTACCGTCACCACCATGGCGGGGCCGCGCAGGCGGTTCCCTGCCCGACGAAACACAGGAGGACACCCGTCATGACCAACAAGGTGCTCGATCGGGTCCGGGACCTGCTTCCGGCGATCCGCGAACGAGCCACGGACACCGACGCGCAGCGGCGGGTTCCGGTGCAGAGCGTCCGGGAGCTGACCGAGGCAGGCGTGTTCCGGATGCTGCAGCCCGCCCGGTTCGGTGGTGACGAGTCCTCCCCCGTGGCCTTCTACGAGGTGATCCGCACGATCGCCTCGGCGTGCCCGTCGACCGGCTGGGTGTCCTCGGTGCTCGGCGTGCACCCGTGGCAGCTGGCGCTGTTCCCGCTGGCGGCGCAGGAGGAGGTGTGGGGCGCCGATCCCGACACGCTGATCTCCTCGTCGTACGCGCCGACGGGCCTGCTCACCCCGGTCGAGGGCGGCTACGAGGTGAGCGGGCGGTGGAGCTTCTCCTCCGGCTGCGACCACGCGCAGTGGGCGTTCCTCGGCGCGCTCGCCCCCGACGAGAACGGCAAGCCGAGCGACTACCTGACGATCCTGGTGCCGCGCGCGGACTACGTCATCGACGACGTCTGGCACGTGGTCGGCCTGTCCGGCACCGGAAGCAACGACATCGTCATCGAGAAGGCGTTCGTGCCGCACCACCGCGCCTACAGCGCCACCGAGCAGTCGCAGCTGCGCGGACCCGGCCAAGAGGCGAATCCCGCCGCGCTGTACAAGATTCCCTTCGCGGGCGTCTTCTCCAACACCATCACCGCGCCGATCATCGGCGCCGCGCAGGGGGCGTACGAGGCCCACATCGAGCGGATGCGCGAACGGGTGCGGCTGTCCTACGGCGGCCAGAAGGTGGCCGAGGATGCCTTCGCCCACGTCCGGGTCGCGCGCGCCGCCTCCGAGATCGACGCCGCGATCCTGCAGATGGAGCGCAACATCGGCGAGCAGCTGCGCTATGCCGAAGCGGGCGAACCGATTCCGGACGAGGTGCGCCTGCGCACCCGCCGCGACCAGGTGCGCGGCACCGAGCGGGCGATCCAGGCGATCGAGCTGCTCTTCGACAACTCCGGCGGGCATTCGATCCGCAAGCCGAACGCCATCGAACGGCATTGGCGCGACGCGCACGCGGGCAGCGTGCACGTCATCAACGACGTGGAGCGCGCGCTGGCCATGTTCGGCCGCGGCGAGTTCGGCCTGACGGTCGAAGATCGGATGGTGTGACCGTGGCGCTCACCGCGGCGGACACCACCCGCTGGGTGGATGTCGACGGACTGAAACTCCGCTACCACGAGGCGGGTTCGGGTCCGCCGCTGGTGCTGCTGCACGGCTCCGGCCCAGGCGTATCGGGCTGGGCCAACTTCGGCGGCAATCTCGCGACGCTGTCCGAGCACTTCCGCTGCCTGGTCCTCGACCAGCCGGGCTTCGGCGCCAGCGCGCGCCCGGAAACGTACGACCGCAACTATCTTCGCATCGCGGCCGACGCGGTGCTCGGCCTGCTGGACAGCTTGGAACTGCCGAGCGCGCATGTGCTGGGCAACTCGATGGGCGGTGCGGTGGCCACCCTCTTCGCCCTCGAGCACCCGACACGGGTCGACCGGCTGGTACTGATGGCGCCGGGCGGGGTCGGCGTCAACGTGCTGGGTCCCGAACCCTCCGAAGGCATTCGGCGGCTGCTCGACTTCACCGCCGACCCGACGCGCGAGCGGGTGCTGTCCTGGTTGCGCACCATGGTCTTCGACGAGCGGATCCTCACCGACGAGCTCGTGGACGCGCGCCTGGCCGCCGCGGCCGAACCCGCGGCTATCGCCGCCCTCCGCGACGCGTACGCGACGTTCGCCGATCCCGCACTGGCGGAACGGGTTCCGCTCTGGGCGCGGCTGCGCGGTCTGCGCAACGAGGTGCTGATGCTGTGGGGTCGCGACGATCGAGTGACCCCTGTCGAGGGCGCGCTGCTGCCCTCACGGCAGCTGCCGAACGTCGATTTGCGGCTGTTCGGGCGCTGCGGACACTGGGTGCAGATCGAACGCAAGGCGGCCTTCGAACGCGCCGTCACCGATTTCCTCCAGCACGGTCTGTAGGCCGGACGGTGCGGGCGTGCCCACACGAGCCGCCCGCACCGAAAATCGAAAGGCGTTCTCTCTCGCGGGGCGATAGCCTCGGCCCATGACGTGGACCGCCCCCGAGATCGAGCGGACGCCGACCCTGTTCGTCGCCGACGAGCGCCCCCTGCTGCAGAGCTGGCTCGACCGGCACCGGCAGACCCTGCTCTGGAAATGCGCCGGATTGGACGCCGAACAGCTGCGCTCGCGCCCACTCGCCCCGTCGCGCCTGTCGCTGCTCGGATTGGTCCGGCACCTGAGCGAGGTCGAGCGCGGGTGGTTCCGCATCGCCGCGGCGGGCGTGCCGCTGGACTATCTCTACTGTTCCGAGGACAACCCCGACGGCGATTTCGACGACATCGCCGACGCCGACCCCGCGGATGCCTTCGCCACATATCACCGCGAGGTGCGCGCCGCCGACGCCGCCGTCGCCGATCTGCCCTTGACGCACACCTTCGCTCGCCCGGTTCCCGACACCACTTTCAGCCTGCGCTGGGTGTATGTGCACATGATCGAGGAGTACGCCCGCCACAACGGCCACGCCGATCTGCTGCGCGAACAAATCGATGACCGCATCGGCGACTGACAGCGCGGCTCGGGCTCGCACACATCGCTCCAGGCACATCGCCTCGGCACAGCTCGGATCGCCGCGCCGCACAATGCCTCGGCGAGTGGTGATTCAGGGCAAATGCTCGGCGACCCAGCCCGCGATCCGAGTCCGTGACTCGAATCCGAGTTTGGTCATGATGTGGTCGACGTGGCTTTCCGCCGTGCGGACCGAAATCACCAGTTCGGCCGCGATGCGCTTGTTGCTGTATCCCGCGGCGACCAGCTTGGCCACATCCTTCTCCCGGCGCGTGAGCACGTCGGCCGCAGCGGGTTTCGGCGCCCGTTCGACGACGAGCGGCGCCGTACCCAGCGCGTAGCGCACCGCCTCGTCGGTGCCGAGCGCGGCTCCGCTGTCGAACGCGGCGCGAAACTCCTTGTCCCCCATGGCCCGATGCACCTGGTCGCGCACCTTGTCGCCGACCACCTCGGTCATCGCGTGCGCGAGTCTTTGGGTGCTGCCGCGTCGCACTGTGGCCGCCGCGCCCATCAGGCGCGCCGCCCGCACCCGGTCCCCCTCGGTGGCCGACACCCAGGCCAGGCCGTCGAATCCCGAAGCGGTCCAGACACATCGGTCGAACAGCCGGAATTGCTCGACGGCGCGCCGCAGGTCGCCCGCGGCGCTCTCCGGCTCGCCGCGCCGCCAATGATTCGTGCCCACAGCCCAGTACGCGAGCCCGCCGAGCAGATGCGAACCGTGTTCGGCGGTCTTGGCCAGGAAACGTTCGGCGATGACGTCGGCGCGCTCGTCCTCGAGCACCAGCGCGCACACATAGGCGAAGGCGAAGCTCTCCATCTCGGTGCCGTGGTGGCCGACCTCGCTGGCGCGCTCGGCCGCGGTCAGCGCGATCTCCAGCGCGCGATGCGGATCGTTCTCGGTGAAGGTCAGCAGCGCCGAGAGCAACGTCGCCTCGACCAGGACCTCGGCGGCGTCGAGTTCGGCGGCCAGCTCGACGCATTCGCGTGCGTAACGCGTGGCCTCGGCGTTGTCCGACAGCATGGCCGCGATCACCGACGCGGCCGCCAGTGCTCGGGCCCGATCGACCGTGTGCGCCTTGTCCTTTCCGATCGCCTCCACCAGCCAGCGGTAGCCCTCCAGCAGGAACCGGTAGTGCTCCCAGAACGGACGAAGCTCGGTCGCGATCTCCAGCGCACGGTGCGCGCCGTCCGGATCGGACAGCGAGAACTGAAGGGCCGCACGCATATTCGCGTGCTCCCTGGTGACGTCGCGGAACCAGGCGACGTCCTCGCCGCCCCAATAGGCGGTGCGGCCCCGGCGGGCGATGCGGTGGTAGTGGTCGCGGTGGCGGATGCGCACGGCCCGTTCGTCTCCGGCGGCGGCCAGCTTGGCCAGCGCGAACTGCCGCAGCGGCTCGAGCATGGTGTAGCGACCGCTGCCGTCGCTGTCGTGCCGGTGCCCGAGCACCGACTTCTCGACGAGTCCGGTCAGCGCGTCGACCAGCGCGTCGGGCGGATCGACGACGCACACCGCTTCGGCCGCGTCCAGGTCGAAGCCGCCCGCGAACACCGCGAGCTGCTCCCACAGCCGCTGCTCGTCGGGCGTGCACAGGTCGTAGCTCCAGCTGATCGCGGCTTCGAGGGTCTGCTGGCGGCGCGGCGCGGTGCGCAGGCCCGTGGTGAGCAGCCGCATGGCGTCGTCGAGGCGGGCCAGCACTTGGTCCGGTGTGAACATCCGCAGCCGCAGCGCCGCCAGCTCCAACGCCAGCGGGATACCCTCGAGGCGGCGGCAGATCGCCGCGAGGACACCGAGATTGGCCGCGCTGACCCGGAATTCGGGATTGGCCGCCGCAGCGCGATCGATGAGCAGGCGCAGCGCTTCGCTCTCGCCCGCGGCGATCTCCCCGGTCAGTTCGTCGGCCGCCGGGACGGGCAGCGGCGAGACCGGCATGACCTGCTCGCCGTCCACGCCGAGCGGCTCCCTGCTGGTCGCCAGGATCCGTACCCCGGTGGTGGCCGGGATCAACCTGTTCACCAGCGCCGCGCAAGCGTCGATCAGGTGTTCGCAGTTGTCCAGGATGAGCAGCAGGTTCTTGTCGGCGAGGAACTCGGTGAGCCCCGCGAGCGGCGCGCTGGTGTCGTCGCGCAGGCCGAGTGCCTGCGCGACGCTCAACGCCACCAGATCCCCCTCCTGGACGTGAGCCACCTCGACCAGCCACACGCCGTCGGGGAACGCCCGCCGCACCGACTCCCCCACCCGCCGTGACAGCCGGGTCTTGCCGACACCGCCCGGCCCGGTCAGGGTGAGCAGCCGCGTGGTGGCCAGCAGTCGCTTCGCCGCGGCGAGTTCATCACCGCGTCCGACGAAGCTCGTCACCTCCGCGGGGAGGTTTCCTGTCACGTGCCGCACCACGCCGAATACCTTCGCACGTACGGCCGACACGGCGGGCGTTTTGCCGCTATTCGGCGGACGATGCCGCCCGGTTCGCGGCACGGACCACCGCCGCGAGCGAGGCCTCGAGCACCGAGTCGGCGCGGCTACAGCTCCAACCGGACCGCTCGCCCACCCGGTATTCCAGATAGGTGATCGCACTGCTGTCGCTGCCCGCGCCGATCGAATGCTGAGTCAGGCCGAGCACCCGCACCGGCAGCCCCGCCGCGGCGAGCGCCTCGGTGAGCGCTTCGACCGGCCCGACGTCACGGTGCTGGGTGGTCGACGTCGCGCCGTCGACCGTGAGCGTGATGTCCGTGCTCGCGGCGCCGGCGCGCCATTCCTTCAGCACCACCGGCGCGGGTCGCGGGTCGTCCAGGTACGCGGCGGTGAACAGCTCGTGCAGTTCGGCCGCGGTGATCTCCAGGCCGGTGTCGTCGGCGTGCGCCTGGACGCGGCGGGCGAACTCGATCTGCAACCGCCGTGGCAGGTCGAGGCCGTACTCGGTGTGCAGCAGGTAGGCGATGCCGCCCTTGCCGGATTGCGAGTTGACCCGGACGACGGCGTCGTAGGAACGGCCGAGATCGGCCGGGTCGATCGGCAGATACGGTACCCACCAGTCGATCTCGCGCTCCGGTCGTCCGGTCGCCGCGGCGCGGGCGCGGTGTTCGGCCATGCCCTTCTTGATCGCGTCCTGGTGGGTGCCGGAGAAGGCGGTGTGCACCAAGGCGCCGACGTAGGGGTGTCGTTCGTGGATGGGCATGCGGGTGCAGTACTCGACCGTGCGGGCGATCTCGTCCACGTCGGAGAAATCGATCATCGGATCGATGCCCTGCGCGTGCAGGTTCAGCGCCAGCGTGGCCAGGTCGACATTGCCGGTGCGCTCACCGTTGCCGAAGACGCAGCCCTCCACCCGCTGCGCGCCCGCCAGCACCGCCAACTCCGCGCAGGCGACGCCGGTGCCGCGGTCGTTGTGCGGGTGCACCGAGAGGATCACGCTCTCGCGGCGGGCCAGGTTGCGGTGCATGTACTCGATCTGGTCGGCGTACACGTTCGGGGTGGCCACCTCCACGGTCGCGGGCAGGTTCAGCACCACGGGTCGTTGCGGGGTGGCGTCCCACAGGGTCGTCATCCGGTCGCACAGATCGAGCACGAAATCGGGTTCGGTCAGGTTGAACACCTCCGGCGAGAACTCGAACCGCACCGACGGCAGATCACCGGCGAACTCGAGCACGTCGCGTCCGCCCGCCAGGATCAGCTCGCGCAGCGCGTCGCGGTCCTTGCCGAGCACCACCTCCCGCCAGGTCGGCGCGGTGGCCGTGTACATGTGCACGACGACCTCGTTGCGCAAGCCGCGCACCGACTCCACCGTGCGCTCGATGAGGTCGCGGCGGGCCGGGGTGAAGACGACGATGGTCACGTCCTCGGGCGCGAGATCGGTCTCGGCCAGCAGCCGGACGAAATCGAAATCGGTCTGGGAGGCCGAGGGATAGCCGACCTCGATCTCCTTGTAGCCCATGGCGACGAGCAACTCGAAGAAGCGCCGCTTACGTTCGGGGTCCATCGGCTCGGCGAGCGCCTGGTTGCCGTCGCGCAAATCCACCGGAACCCAGAGGGGGGCCGTAGTGATTCGCGCGTTCGGCCAATCACGTTGTGTCAGAGGCACTTCCACGCGTTCGTGGACGGGCCGGTAGCGGTGCGACGGCATCGTCGAGCGCCGCTGCCTGTTCCAGTGCGGCGCATCGTCGGCGACGGGGCCCGCGGGGGTGTGGATGGTGGGGAAAACGCGCGTTGTCATGGTCTGCTTTCCGGCCGATACGGCCTGCGCATAGGAAAAGTGACCGGCCACGACGAAGCCCCACGGCGGGCGGCCGGTCGAATCAGGCCCCGCCGTGGCGGCTAAGCAGAAGCATGCGCGTCATGATGGCTAGACTCTACACAACTCCTCAGACAAGTAGAGAGGTTCGGATGGTCTCGCAGGTCCGCCGCCACCCGCTCGCCGCGCAGGCGGCCGAGTTGTTGCTCGCCCGCGTCCGCGCGGGCGAATGGCCGCTCGGGCACCGGCTTCCCGGCGAGACGACCCTGGCCGCGCAGCTCGGCGTCGGCCGCTCCACGCTGCGCGAGGCCATCCGAGAACTGGCGGGCAAGGGCGTGCTGGACAGTCGCCAAGGCGCGGGAGTGTTCGTCACCGCGTTGGATGTGACCGAGGAGTGGGACGCGGTGCTGCGCCGCGCCGCCATCGCGTCGGTGATCGAGGCCAGGATCGCCATCGAAGCCGAGGCCGCCGCGCTAGCCGCCGCCCGGCGCACCCCCGCCGACCTCCGCGCGATCCGCCGCGCCCTGGCGGCACGGGAGTCCCGAGGCGAACCGGTCGACGAGCACGTCGACGCCGACATGGCGTTTCACCGCGCCGTCATCGTCGCCGCGCACAACGACGTGCTGACCCAGCTCTTCGACACCTTCCTGCCGCGCCTGCGCCAGGCCATGATCGACATGCTCAGGATCCGCCCCGTGCCCTCCGAACCCGAGGACCACGAGGCGCACATCCGGTTGGTCGACGCCATCGCGCACCGAAACCCCACGGCCGCATCCGAATTCAGCCGCGCCCATCTCACCGCCCTGAAAGCGGCGTTCTCGTGATCGTTCCGAGGGAGGAAACATTCGTGACCGTGCTCCAGCTGACCGACGTGACCTTCCGCCGCGAGGGCAAGCAGATCATCGACGGCATCTCGCTCACCGTGCGCGCGGGCGAACACTGGGCGCTGCTCGGCCCCAACGGCGCGGGCAAGAGCACCCTGCTCGGCTTCTGCGGCGCCGTCACCTTCCCGACCTCGGGCACGGTGCGCATCTTCGGCGAACGGATGGGGCGGGTCGAACTGGCCGCGCTGCGCCACGCGATCGGGCACGTGAACCCGCGACATCCGCTGCGCTACCCGCTCACCATCCGCGAGGTCGTGCTCACCGGCCTCACCGCGACCATCGACATCCCGATGCGCTGGACGCCCACCGCCGAACAGGTGCGCAGGGCCGACGCCATGATCGAGTCGGTCGGACTGAAGGGTAAGGGCGACAACGCCTGGCCGACCCTGTCACAAGGCGAGCGCGGGCGCACGCTCATCGCCCGCGCGCTCATCGCCGAACCCCGGCTGCTGCTGTTCGACGAGCCGACCACCGGTCTCGACGTGGCCGCGCGCGAGCAACTGCTGGAGACGATCGACAACCTCGACCGCACTCACCCCGAGGTCGCCTCGGTGCTGGTCACCCACCACCTCGAGGAGCTGCCGACCAGCACGACCCACGCCCTGCTCATCGCCGAGGGGCGCACCGTCGCCGCGGGCCCCGCCCGGGAGATC
The DNA here is from genome assembly GCF_059570515.1 of Nocardia sp. CNS-044. NCBI lineage: Bacteria > Bacillati > Actinomycetota > Actinomycetes > Mycobacteriales > Nocardiaceae > Nocardia > Nocardia sp. CNS-044. The sequence continues at coordinate 532,840 of NZ_JCANSX010000008.1, read as the reverse complement.
CTGACCACCGACACTGTGTCCACGACGTTCGACCACCCCGTCGAAGTCGCCTACGACCGCGGGCGCTGGACCGCGCGGGCCGAGGTCGATCCGTTGCGCACTTTCACGTCCTGACCGCTCACCGCGCCGAACGTGCCCGCCCCGGCGCCAGGCCCGTCATCGTCGTGACGACCAGGCGGGTCGCGTGCTCCATGACAGCTGGCAGTTCCACGCCTTGGCGCGAGCCAGCCGCGGAGCGGCGGCGCTGAACAATTTTCGCCGCCGCGTTCCGTTCACTCGGGCCCGGTGACCGCCCGCCGGGCTTCGGCCTCGGCCAGCTCGCGCAAAGTGAGCAGTTGCTTGCGGGTCATGAAGACGTCGCCGAAGGCGAGCAGCCGGTCGACGATCGGCGGTGTACCGAAACGCGCACGGACCACGAGCCGAGTGCCCGCGCCCTCCGGGCGCACGGCATAGGTGACGGCGATCCGCCCGGAGACGAGCGTGATGTGGCGGCCGAGGACGAACGAGTCGAGCCGGAAGACCGACATGAACTCCTGGCCGATCTCGAGTTCGGTGAGGTGCGGGTCGCGTTCGCGCGGACTGCGGCGCCCCCAGTTGTCCAGCAGGTCGTAACTGTATGGGGCGACCCGCAATTGACACAGCCAGCGGTACACCACCGTCGGCGGCGCGGCGATGCTGATGGCCCGATCCGCTTGCAGCCCGGTGGGTTCCAGCTCGTCGCAGGGCAGGGAGTCGTCGACTTCGGCTTCGGTTGCGCCCCAGCGCGTTCCGCGGATCATGCCGTGGCCGCGATTCGGCCGAGCATTCGCCGCACCACGAAGGCGTGGCCACCGCTGCCGATCACCAGCGCGCGATAGATCTTGCCGTGCAGACCGGGAAAATCCGCCCTGCTCGTGGCTAGCACCTTAGTTCGGCTCTGCCCCTCGTCCTCGAGTTCGAAGATCAGCTCGTAGCGGGAGAACCAATGCTGCCCGCTCATCGCGAACCGGGCCGGTTCCTCGGCGGCGTCCAGCACGAATCCGGAGGGCACCGTGGCGGGGTCGTGCGGGTCCGTGCAGACGACTTTCAGCAGCGCTTTCCAGGTCCGATCGCGATTCGCGTCGACTTCTCTGGCATGCTGGTCGATATAGGACAATCGCTCCATATAGAAGGAACGTACTAGTAGATGGCGCCACCCCGCAAGCACGACACCGATGTGATCCTCGACGCAGCACGCGCTCTCGTGCTCGCCGACGGCCCCCGCGCGGCGAGCGTGGCGGCCATCGCCAAGGCCAGCGGCGCGCCGGTCGGCACGCTGTACCACCGCTTCGGCAACCGCAACGGCGTGCTCACCGCGGTCTGGTTTCGGTCGCTGGACCGCTTCCAGCAGCGGACCTTGGCGGCCGCGAACCACGCCGACGCCGTCGAGGCGGGTGTGGCCATGGCCGGTGCCGCCATTCGCTTCGGTCGTGAACTGCCCGAGGACGCCCGGCTGCTGCTCGAGCTGCGCCCGCGCGACCTGCTCGACGGCGGACCGGACGACGAGTTCCACGCCCGGCTCGAGGCCATGAATGCCCGGTTGTTCGAGCAGCTGCGCCGCGTCACCCTCGAGTTGCTCGGCGCGGACGGGCACCGGGAGATCGACGCGGTCAGCCGCGCGGTCGTCGACCTGCCGTATGCCGCGCTGCGCAGGCACGCGCACGCGCCCACGCTGCCGGACTGGCTGGACGACGACCTGGCCGCGGCCGCCCGCACCCTGCTCGAGTCGTACCGCCGCTGACCGGCGGTTCGCTCAGTTCCCCGCGACCAGCGCCGGGGTGAGTTCGTCGAGCCCGTCGATGACCTGATCGGCCAGCGCCCGCGCGTCGGGGTCGAGGGGATACTCCGGTCGCGGCGCGGCGATCACCCGCATGCCCGCGGCGTGCGCGGCGCGCAACCCGTTGCTCGAATCCTCCACGGCCGCACAGTCGGTCGACTTCTTGCGCAGGAATCCCGCGACCGCCACGTACACGTCCGGCGCGGGTTTGCCACGGTCGACCTCCTCGGTGGAGAACGTCACGTCGAAGAACTCGATCAGCCCCGTACGCCCGAGCACGGTGTCGATCAGCGTTCTCGGCGAGGAGCTGGCCACCCCGAGCGGCCAGTTCTCGCTCATCCGCTGCACCGCGGAGACCGCGCCGGGCAACAGCGGCACACTCCGGTCGTACTGCGCGGCCATTCGCTCGATGACGTCGTCGGCCACGCGTTCGGGCGGCTCGCCGACCCCGAGTTCGCCGCTGAGGTACTCCGACCACTCCCCCGTGCTCATGCCCATCAGTCGCTTCTGCGTGTCCGGTAGCCAGCGACCGCCCTTCTCGGCGACGTACTCGCGCCGCACCCGCTCCCAGACCGGCTCGGAATCGATCAGCACGCCGTCCATATCGAACACGACTGCCGTAATACGCATCGGTGCAACGCCTTTCGCCGTTCGCGAGGGCACGACCGCAGGGTGGTCACGGACCGGCCGCGCCGAGCTCGCGTGGTGTATCGGTAGACCTGATGGGTGATCGACTACCCAGCGTAGGGGCAGCGGATTCCGGTCACGGCCGGGGGCCGCCGGAACCGGACCGCCCGCGGCGCCGCCCCCGCCGCGGGAGCATCCGACGGGCAACCGATAACTTGTTCTCATGAACGAACAGCGGGCCGGCGACGCGCTGCCGAGCGAGCAGCTGCCGACCGAACAGCACCAGCTACCGACCGAGGAGCACCACGAGGGCGGATTCCGGCCGATGACCGAGCTGATCGACGCCGCGAACCAGGACGTCGACATCTCCCGCGGCGGGCCGCACTACGGCGCCTTCATCGAGCAGGTGCGCGGCCTGATGGACCGAGCGCGGTTGTCCTCGCCGACCGACGAGCTGGCGCTGGAGACCATCGCCATCCTCAAGGAGCTCAACGACAAGCTCGACGCCGCCGTCGTCGACGAGTGGTCCGCGCCCACCTGGACCCGGGTCGACCTGCCCGGCCGGGGCAACATCACGCTGCCGCCGTTCGTGGTGGACCGGGCGGACCGCGACGGCGTCGAGGCGCGTATCACGTTCCGCACCTACCACCTGGGCGGCAACCGGGCAGCGCACGGCGGCCAGATCGCGATCGGCTTCGACGATCTGCTCGGCATGGCGGCCGCGGTGCACGCGGGCGCCGTCACCCGCACCGCCTCGCTCACCGTCGACTACCGCTCGATCACCCCGTTGAACACCGAACTACGGCTGCACGCGTGGGCCGAGCGCCAGGAGGGGCGCAAGGTCTACGTGCGCGCCACCCTGCACGACGGCGACCGGCTGTGCGCGGAGGCCAATGGCCTGTTCATCGTCCTGAAGCCGGGCCAGCAGTAGTCACCGCTCAGCTTCGCGCGCCCGCGAAGCGGTAATTGGCCGGGTCCGGCGGTCGCTGCATGAGCGCGCGGTGGCGGGCGGGTGTCCACGGCCACAGTTCCGGGTTGCCGTCCTTGCCGAGGTACCAGCTCTGGCAGCCGGTGGCCCACACCGTCTTGGGCAGCGCGGCGCGCAGTCGCGCGTAGTAGCGCTCGGTGGCGGCCTCGGTCGGTTCGACGGTGTCGAATTCTCCCGCCTGCCAGCGACGAATCCAGCCGAGGATGTGCTCGGCTTGGGTCTCGGCGATGAGGGTGAGCGGATAGTTCCCCACCGGGCTGTGCGGTCCGATCAGCAGGAACATGTTCGGAAAGCCCGGCAGCGCGACGGTTTCGAAGGCCCGGGGGCCGTCCGCCCAGGCCTGGTCCAGCGTCCGGCCGTCCGCGCCGACGAGGCCCATCGGGCGCATGAACGCGTGCGCGTCGAAGCCGGTCGCGAGCACCAGCACGTCCAGGTCGTGCACGCGACCGTCGGCCGTGACGACGCCGCGCGGCACGATGTGATCGACGGCGCTGGTCACCACCTCCACGTCGGGCCGCTGCACCGCGCGGTAGAAGCCGCCGGAGATCACCAGCCGCTTGCACATCGGCTCGTACTCCGGTGTCAGCGCGGCGCGCAGGGCGGGATCGCGCACCGAGCGAAGATTGGCCCGGCACAGTCGGCCGACCATCTCGCGCTTCGGTCCCGGCTCGATGAGCGCGCCCATCAGGAACTCGAAGATCCGGTGGGTCACCGCGTAGCCGAGCTCGTCGAGCATCGGGAAGCGCCGGTGCGCGGCCCGGGTGAACCGGGAGTAGCGGCGGTTCGGCAGCGGCGCGACCCACTGCGCCGTGCGCTGGAACATGATCAGCCGCTGCGCTTTTCCGGCCAGATCGGTGACGATCTGCACGCCCGTGGAGCCGGTGCCGAGCACGCCGACGCGCTTACCCGCCAGCTCGACGGTATGGTCCCAGCGCGCGGAATGGAAGGCCGAGCCCGCGAAGTCGTCCAAGCCGGGCAGATTCGGCGTGCGCGGATGGTGGAGGATGCCGGTAGCGCACAACACGAAGTCATAGCGCTCGCATGCGCCGTCAGCGGTCGTCACCGTCCATCGCCCGTTGTCGAACTCCGCGCCGCACACCTCCGTGCCGAACCGGGTCCTGCCCGGCAGCCCGTACTCGCGCGCCACGCGCGTGAAGTACTCCTCGATCTCGGCTCCCGGCGCGAAGAATCGCGACCAGTCGGGGTTCTTCGCGAAGCGGAACTGGTAGAACCGCGACGGCACATCGCAGGTCAACCCGGGATAGGTGTTCTCACGCCAGGTACCGCCGAAGCGATCGGACTTCTCGAAGATCGTGACATCGCGAAAACCCGCGCGCAGCAGAGTGATCGCCATACAGATGCCCGACATACCCGCACCGATCACCGCGACCGCGGGCTCGCGGTCCGCGCTCATTCGGCTCTCCGTTCGGCCGGACGGCAGTCGCGGCGTTGCTGCCATAACTCAACGTTATGACGCGCGGCGGCCCGGTGAAAGGTCTCGAGACGACGGGAAGCCGATTCGCCAGGACAACGGCGCCGCCACGTCGGCTGCGGCAAGCGTCGAGCTCGGGTTCCACGGTGGTCGTTATTGTCGAGGGTGAAGTAGCTGTTCAGCGATGGCTCGCACGCGGGCGAGTGTGATGCCGGTTCGCTGTTCCAGGGCCAACGGGTGGTCGGTGGGTTCCAGTTCCACCGTCGGACGAACACCGACGGGCTGGCTGTGCAACTTGGTCCTCGAGTTCAGGGTCGTCGGTTCGTAGGTGGGTAGCTCGGTGGACAGCCAACCGAAATAGGGCGGCTCCTGCACTCGGTCCGGGCTGTCCCACAACTCCGTCGCACGGTCGAAGTTGGACTTGCTCAGTGAAACCCATACCTCCCATTCGAAGTCGTTGTCCGAGTCCACGATCGGCAGGATCAGGCGAGCCCGGATGAAGAAGTGTTCCCCGCCGATGACGCAGTGCTCGCCACCGAGGACGCTGTTCGGGCTGCCTTCGAGGTCCTCATTCCAGTAGGCGGGTGCGACCGTGCCGTAGCCGAAGGGCAGTCCATCGTGTTCCTGGCCGCAGCATGAGCAGAGAAACCCCAGATCCGTTGACATGCCCTACAGCATAGAAACCGAGAGGTCGAGGAGTCCTCGCTGAGCCACGACCCGATCGGGATCCTTGCTGCCGGCTACGTGTCGGAACGCAGTACGCGCAAGACTCGAGATGCGGACACGCGTTTCAACGGTGGCAGGTGGGCCATCGAGGCGGTACGGTCGTGGTACACGCGGCCACCGACGATGACATCACGCATGGATTGCACTTGGTGCAAGTGTGCGCCGGATATCTTATCCAGAATGGAATCCGGAGCCCGAAGGTGAAAAGCACTGCGCCACAGCTTGATTCGCAGACCTACCGTACTTCTCTGCCGTAATTGCATGCGGTGCAACTTTGCGGTGCGTGTCGGATTCGCCGGTCGACCGTACCGCCGACCGGAGAAACCCCGTCAGCGACCTGGGAAGTGCACCGCCCGGTACTCACCGAACCGTTCGTCGACCTGATCCGCCGTGAGGCCGAAATCGTCCAGCGAGTACCGGTGCGAGGGACGCGCCGCCCCGGACGTGCTCTCGGTGTGCAACGCCGCCATCGCCGCCTCGGCCTCCGGGCTCAGCGGAATGTCGAAGTGGCGGTAGACCGAGCCCACCGTGCCGATCGGGTCGGCCACGAAATCGTCGTAGTACACGTCGATGAACTGAGCGGCGTTGTGCCGCTTTCGGTCTCGCAGGAATCGCTGCGCGCCGCGCGCCCACAGATCCAGCTGCGTCCGGCCGACCACGGGACCGCGGAACTTCTCCGACCATCCCGCCGAGGCCTGCTCGTTGAGGCTGCACACCGACGCGATGATGGTGCGCGGGTCGCGGTGCATCTGGATGATCAGCGCGTCCGGGTACACCTCGAAGATGGCGTCCAACGCGAACAGGTGGCTCGGGTTCTTCAGCACCCAGCGGCGATTCGCGTCCGGCAGCCCGATCAGTTGCAGGTTGCGGCGGTGTCTGCGGTAGGCGTCGGTCCAGTCGCGTCCCGCCAGCCATTCCGAATACCCCGGCAGATAGGCCAGACATTCGTAGGACACCGACATCGCCGACTGCCGCAGCAGCTGCCAGCACTCCTCCACCTGATCGGCCGAGATGTGGTGCACGCCCATGAATTCCGGATGTTCCACGTGGTGCTTCTCGAACGCCGCCTCGATCCGCTGATACACCGGATTGTCGGCCCAGGTCTCGCGCGGCGGTCGTGGCTGCGGCATCTCGGTGAGCCACATCTCCAAGCCCTGGTGCGCGGGGTCGGCGTTGAGCAGCCGGTGCACGGCCGTGGTGCCCGAGCGCGGCAGACCCGTCACGAAGATGGGCCGTTCGATCGCCACCTTCGCGTGTTCGGGGTGGCGCTGCCAGGCGTTCTCGCTGAGCAGCCTGGCGATCAGCGCGCCGCGCAGAAAGGCGCGGTTGACCTTGTTGCCGAACGGCGTCAGCTCCGCATCCTTGGCATAGGACTCCAGAAGTACTTGCAGCCCTTCGCGATAGCCGTCGTCACCGAAGTCGTCGAGCCCGACCACCTTGGTCGCCGACGCGTGCAGATCCTCGACGCTGCCGACATCGTCCCTGCCGATCATGCTCTGCTCGCTCCTCATCAGTGGTGGTACTCGCCGCCGTTGACGTCCAGACACGCGCCGGTGATCGCGCGCGCCAGTGGCGAGGCGAAGAACACGACGGCGTCGGCGATCTCGTCCGGCTCGGGCAGCTTGCGCAGATCGATGGTCGAGGCGGTCTCGGCGTAGACCTCCTCCGGGGTGATGCCGCGCTGCTGGGCCAGGTAGTTGAAGTACCACTTCAGGTTGTCGGCCCAGATGTAGCCGGGGGCGACCGAATTCACCCGAATGCCCTTGGGTCCCAGCTCGGTCGCCAGGCTCTGGGCGAGCGCGAGCAGGCTGGACTTGGCCATCTTGTACGGGCCGAAGGTGCGCCGCGAGTGGCGCAGCACCGCCGAATTGATCATCACCACCGAGCCTTTCGTCTCGGTGAGCGCGGGAATGAACAACCGGGTCAGGCGCAGCGCGGCCAGCACGTTCGTCTCGAAACCCGCGCGGACCTGATCGAGATCCACCTCGGCCAGATCCGCCAGCGGCGGAATCGCGAAGGCGTTGTTCACCAGCGTGTCGACCCGGCCGAAGGCGCTGGCCGCGGTCTCGACGAGGTTGGTCACCGCAGCTTCGTCATTGATGTCGGTGGGCACCACCACCGCGCGCCTGCCGATCTCGGCGATCTCCTTGGCGACCTCCGTCAGCCGCGATTCGGTGCGCGAGGCAAGCACCACGTCCGCGCCCGCCTTGGCCGCCTGCACCGCGATGGCTTTGCCGAGCCCCGGCCCCACACCCGAGACCACAACCACCTTGTCCTGCAACAACATCAGCCGAGCATCCTCTCCGCGACGGCGACCTGACGGGCCGCGATCCTTGCCTTCCACTCCTCCGGTGTCACGCGCGCCCGCTCGTAATACGGCAACCGCGTGGACAATTCGTCGAACTCCACGATCTCCACCGCCGGACCATCCTCGGGTTTCAGATCCCTGGAGAGCCGCTGCCAGCGGAACTGGAGATAGCCCCTGGCGTGCCCGGTGCGCTCGATCCAGTTGGCCAGCCCGGGGTCGCGCTCGCTGACCACCAGCCGGATCATCCCGTCCGGATCGACGCGCGCCTGGTCGGCGGTGAGGCTGGTCTGGTGGTTGATGTAGTCCAGCGACAGGTACCACATGCTGCCCAGCTGGAATCCCTGGTAGGGCGCGTCCGACTTGGGCACCGTGATGATCATGACCTGGTCGTCGGCGAGTTCGTAGTGCCCCGCCGAGGAGAACTGAGTGGTCAGCCCGCCGGGCGTGGACCTCGGTTCGGTCATCGTGTTCACCGGCAGGTTGAGGTAGAACCACTCCGGGAAGGCAAGGAACGTCTTCAGCCGCGACAGCAGCATCTTGCCCGCGATCCCGTAGCGCTTGGTCAGCAGATCCTTGGTCAGCGGCGGCGGCGCATCACCGATCGTGTCGACCCGCTGGATGCGCAGGGTGCCCGGCTTCTCGGTGGACCAGTCGCTGAACACCTCGCGCACCACCAGCATCGCCGAGTCGGGCGCGAGATGGACATAACCGGGGCGCGCCTCACCCGGTCCGAGCCGCAGCTCATAGGTGCCGTCGGGGGCGACGTCCAAGGCCCGGTCGTCGAAGGCGGTCTCACTGTCGGGCACGTCCACCGGCGAGTAGTTGCCGTTGAGCACCTGGAAGCTCAGGTCCCTTGTGGTGCCGCGGGTACCGGTGACCAGGTATTCCGCGTCCGGGCGCAGGTAGGAGTGGAAGTACAGGGTGTCGGGATTGTCCAGGCCCATCTTGGTGTACGGGCCGGTCGACTGGACGAAGAACGGAAAGTCCCGCTCGTAGGCCCACGCCATCTGCAAGGCCGCGCGAATGCTGCCCGCCAGGTAGTCGTAGCCCTCGACGAGATCCTGTTCGGTTCGGATATGTGGCGCTTCGGTGATGATCTGCTCGGCGGCGGCGATCGCGTCCGCGAACGGCTGGGTCAGCAAGAGGCTCTCCCGGGTGGTCCAAATATGTACCGCTCTGGTACATTTCGATACGAGCAAGATTAGAACGTGTTCTAGGAGTTGTCCATGGTCGCGCGCCGATCCGCCCCCACCGAACGGGTGGTCCAGCTGCTGGATTTCCTCGTCGAGCAGCGCGGCAAGCGCTTCGGGCTCTCCGAGCTGGCCCGCGAACTGGACATGGCCAAGCCCACCTGCCTGGGCATTCTCACCGAGCTGACCGCGGGCGGATACCTGGTGCGCGACCCGCACACGCACGTCTACGGCCTCGGACCCGCCCTGATCGCGGCCGGCCGGGTCGCCCAGGACAGCTTCGCGATTTCGGCCATCGCCCGTGGCGAGCTGGCCGAACTCAGCGCCAGGTACCGCACGACCTGCACCGCGTCGGCGGTGGTCGGGGACCGGATCTCGGTACTGGAGAGCACGGGCCCCGGGATGGTGAAGATGGGCGCGTCGTACCACTTCGCGCCGCCCGTCGGCCTGATGTACGTGCTGTGGGACACCGACGCCGCGTTCGACGCGTGGCTCGCCACCCCGCCGACCGTCCCACTCCAGCAGGACGAGGCGCGGTTGCGCCAGGTGGTCGCCGAGTGCCGCGAGCGCGGCTACCTGGTCGAGAGCCTCACCGCGGCGGGGCGGCGGCTGTACTCGCTGCTGGCTGGCGTCGCCGCCCGCGATCTGCCCGACGAGCTGCGCGAACTGGTCGGCGAGCTGGTCACCAGCTTGGGCGAGCGGGTGTATCTCGGCGCCGATCTGCGCCCGCGCAAGGAGCACCCGGTGAGCCTGCTCGCCGCGCCGACCTACGGCGGCGACGGCAGGCAGAACATGGTGCTCACGATGTACGTCGGCGCGTCCATCACGGGGGCCGAGATCGCCCGGCGCGGAGCGGCTTTGGTGGCCGCGGCGGACGCGGTGACGAATGCGTCGGGCGGCCGCAAACCCGTCGAAGTCGCAACCGCGGTGCGATCGAACCGTTGACCGCACACCGAAACGTGTTCTAGTTTTGGGGCGTGAGCCAGTACGCGAAGTCGACGGCGAGCACCTACGAGCTGCCTCATCTGGACGCGCTCGAGGCCGAGTCGGCGCACATATTCCGTGAAGTGGCAGCCACCTTCGAACGCCCGGTGCTGCTCTTCTCCGGCGGCAAGGATTCGGTGGTGATGCTGCATCTGGCGGCCAAGGCCTTCTGGCCCGCGCCGCTGCCGTTCCCGGTGTTGCACATCGACACCGGACATAATTTCGACGAGGTCATCGAGTTCCGCGATCGCACTGTCGAGCGCCTCGGTCTGCGGCTGATCGTGGGCCGGGTGCAGGACGACATCGACGCGGGCCGGGTCGTGGAGGACACCGGTCCGCGCGCCTCGCGCAACCGCCTACAGACCGGCACCCTGCTGCGCAGCATTCGCGAGGGCCGCTTCGACGCGGTCTTCGGCGGCGCCCGCCGCGACGAGGAGAAGGCCCGCGCCAAGGAGCGGGTCTTCAGCTTCCGCGACGAATACGGCCAGTGGGAGCCGCGCGCCCAGCGTCCCGAGCTGTGGAACCTGTACAACGGCAGGCACCGGCCCGGTGAGCACATCCGGGTGTTCCCGCTCTCCAACTGGACCGAGCTCGACATCTGGAGCTACATCGCGGCCGAGCGGATCGAACTCCCTCCGCTGTACTACGCGCACCGCCGCCCCGTCGTGCAGCGCGACGGAATGCTGTTGGCGCACACCAGGTTCCTGAGCCTGCTCGACGGCGAACAGCCCTACGAGGCGACCGTGCGCTTCCGCACCGTCGGCGACGCGACGTGCACCGGATGCGTGGAATCCACCGCCGCGACCCCCGAAGAGGTGGTCACCGAGGTCGCCGCCGCGCGGGTCACCGAACGCGGCGCCACCCGCGCCGACGACCGCATCTCCGAGGCGGGCATGGAAGATCGCAAACGAGAAGGGTACTTCTGATGGCCACCACCCTGCTGCGTCTCGCCACCGCGGGCAGCGTCGACGACGGCAAGTCGACCCTGATCGGCCGTCTGCTCTACGACTCCAAGACGATCTTCACCGATCAGCTCGCCGCCGTGGAGCGCACCAGCCGCGAGCGCGGCGACGAGTACCCCGACCTCGCGCTGCTCACCGATGGTCTGCGCGCGGAGCGCGAACAGGGCATCACCATCGACGTGGCGCACCGCTACTTCGCCACGCCGCGGCGCAAGTTCATCATCGCCGACACCCCGGGCCACATCCAGTACACCCGCAACATGGTGACCGGCGCGTCCACCGCCGATGTGGCGCTCATCCTGGTCGACGCGCGCAAGGGCGTCGTCGAGCAGACCCGCCGCCACGCCTTCCTCGCCAGCCTGCTCGGGATCCCGCACCTGGTGCTGTGTGTGAACAAGATGGATCTGGTCGACTGGTCCCAGGAGCGTTTCACCGAGATCCGCGAGGAATTCGCCGGTTTCGCCACCAAGCTCGAGGTCGCCGATCTGTCCTTCTTCCCGGTCTCGGCGCTCCAGGGCGACAACATCGTGCACCGCGGCGCGAGCATGCCGTGGTACGAGGGCACTCCCCTGCTGCACCATCTGGAGGATCTGCACATCGCCTCCGACCGCAATCTCATCGACGCGCGCTTCCCCGTGCAGTACGTGACCCGCAGCCACGCCCAGGATTTCCGGGGGTACGCGGGCACCGTGGCGGGCGGTGTGTTCAAGCCCGGCGACGAAGTGGCCGTGCTGCCTTCGGGTTTCACCACCACGGTCGAGGCGATCTGGGGTCCCGGCGGCGTCGCGGTGGCCGAAGCCTTTCCGCCGCAGGCGGTCACCATGCAACTCGCCGACGAAATCGACATCTCGCGCGGCGATCTGATCTGCCGCCCGGCCAATCGACCACAGGTCGGCCGCGACATCGACGCGATGGTGTGCTGGTTCGCCGAGGACTCCGCACTGACCCCCGGCGCGACGTACTCGGTCCGCCACACCACCCGCGCGGCGACCGCCGAGGTCCGCAGCCTGGACTACCGGCTCGACGTCAATACCCTGCACCGCGACGAGCACGCGGAATCGTTGTCGCTCAACGAGATCGGACGCATTCAGCTGCGCACCCGCCAGCCGCTGCTTTTCGACCCCTACCGCCGCAACCGGTCCACCGGCAGCTTCATCCTGGTGGACGAGGCGACGAACAACACGGTCGCGGCGGGGATGATCACCGGCGCGACGCTGCCCGCTTCCCGGGTGGTCTGGCACTCGACCGCGGTGGAGCGCGACGAGCGCGCGACCCGCGGGGCGACTGTCTGGCTGACGGGACTGTCCGGATCCGGAAAGTCCACAGTCGCCGTCGAATTGGAGCGGCGGCTGGTGGCGTCGGGGCGCCCCGCCTTCCTGCTGGACGGCGACAACCTGCGCCACGGCCTGAACGCCGATCTGGGTTTCTCCGCCGAGGATCGGGTCGAGAACATCCGCCGCGTCGGTGAGGTTGCCCGGCTGTTCGCCGAAGCCGGTGTGGTGGCGGTGGTTTCGCTGATCAGTCCGTATCGCGCCGACCGCGACCGGGTACGCGCCGCGCACGAGTCGGCGGGGATCCCGTTCGTCGAGGTGTTCGTCGACACGCCGCTGGAGATCTGCGAGGCGCGCGATCCGAAGGGGATGTACGCCAAGGCGAGGGCTGGTGAGATTCGCGGCTTCACCGGCATCGACGACCCGTACGAGGCGCCCACCGCGCCGGACGTGGCGCTGCGTCCCGCCGACGGCGATCCGGCCGCCATGGCCGCGACCGTTCTCGCCCTGCTGGACAATCTGGACCGGCCATGATCACCGATGCCCGTCTCGCCGCCGATCTCGCCGACCGCGCCGGAAGCCTGCTGAGTGCCCTGCGCGAGGAAGGCTTGCCCGATCTCGGGGCGCGCGGCGACGCGCTGTCCAACGACTTCCTGCTCACCGAACTGGCCGCGGCTCGGCCCGGGGACGCGGTCCTCTCCGAGGAATCCGCGGACGACCCGCGCAGGCTCACCGCCGACCGGGTGTGGATCATCGATCCGCTCGACGGCACCCGCGAATACGCCATGCCCGGCCGCTCGGACTGGGCCGTGCACGTCGCGCTGTGGGAGCGCGATCGCGGCATCACCGCCGCGGCAGTCGCGCAGCCCGCGCTGGGCAAGGTGCACGTCAGCGACCAACCGAGTTCGAACGACCCCGCACGGGACGAGCCACGGCTGTTGGTGAGCGACTCGCGACCACCCGCGTGGGCGCGCGAGGTGGCCGACGCCGTCGGGGCGACGCTGGTCCCGATGGGTTCGGCGGGGGCCAAGGCCATGGCGGTGGTGCGCGGGGAAGCCGACGCCTACCTGCACGCGGGCGGCCAGTACGAATGGGATTCCGCCGCGCCCGTCGGCGTCGCGCTGGCCGCGGGGCTGCACGCCTCGCGCGTCGACGGCAGCCCGCTCGAGTACAACCGGCCCCGCCCCTATCTCCCGGATCTGCTGATCTGCCGCGCGGCGTGGCGAACCCCGCTCCTGGACGCGGTGGCCGCGGCCGGATCCGGATAGCCCTGTCCATTCGCGACAAATTGATAGTAACGTATCAAATGCCCCGGGGCCGTTCCGCGCCCCGGCAGTGACGTCGCGAGAGGATGGCCGTGCGCTCGAATCTGATCTCCCGGAGAGATCTCGACTTCCTGCTCTACGAATGGCTGCGGGTCGAGGAACTGACCGCGCTCCCCCGTTTCGAGGAGCATTCCAGGGAGACCTTCGACGGCTTCCTCGATCTCTGTGAGGATATCGCCACCCGGTACTTCGCGCCGCACAACAAGCGCAACGACAGCAACGAGCCGACCTTCGACGGCGAGCGGGTGACGATCATCCCCGAGGTGAAGACGGCCGTCGAGGCATTCACCAAGGCCAACCTCGTCGGCGCGGGCATGGACGAGCAGATCGGCGGCCTGCAACTGCCCGCCGCGGTGGAGGCCGCCGGGTTCAGCTGGTTCCAGGCCGCCAACGTCGGCACCACCGGTTACCTGTTCCTGACCGTCGGCAACGCCAACCTGCTCGCCGCGCACGGTTCCGCGGAACAGATCGAGCGCTTCGTGCGGCCCATGGTGGAGGGCAGGTTCACCGGAACCATGTGCCTGTCCGAGCCACAGGCCGGATCGTCGCTGGCCGACATCGTGACCCGCGCCGAGCCGCAGGACGACGGCAGCTACCGGCTGTTCGGGTCGAAGATGTGGATCTCCGGCGGCGATCACGAGCTCACCGAGAACATCGTGCACCTGGTGCTGGCCAAGATCCCGGGCGCTCCGGCGGGCACCAAGGGCATCTCGCTGTTCGTCGTGCCCAAGTTCCTGGTGCGCGAGGACGGCACGCTGGGCGAGCGCAACGATGTCGTGCTGGCCGGGCTCAACCACAAGATGGGCTACCGCGGCACCACCAACACGGTGCTCAACTTCGGCGAGGGCGGGCACACCCCCGGCGGCGCGGCGGGCGCGGTGGGCTACCTGGTCGGCGAACCGCACCGCGGGCTGTCCTACATGTTCCACATGATGAACGAGGCGCGGCTCGGCGTCGGCCTCGGCGCGACCGCGCTCGGCTACACCGGCTACCTCAAGTCCGTGGAATACGCCAGGCAGCGGCAGCAGGGCCGCGCGGTGACCGCCAAGGATCCCGCCGCGCCGCAGATCCCGATCGTCGAGCACGCCGACGTGCGGCGAATGCTGTTGGCGCAGAAAGCCTATGTCGAGGGCGCGCTGGCGCTTCTGCTCTACTGCAACCGGCTGGTCGACCTGCAACGCACCGCCGCCGACGCGCAGACCACCCGCGAGCACACGCTGCTGCTGGAAATCCTGACCGGCGTGGCGAAGAGCTGGCCCTCGCAGTGGTGTCTGGAGGCCAACAGCCTCGCCATCCAGGTGCACGGCGGCTACGGCTACACCCGCGAGTACGACGTCGAACAGCACTACCGCGACAATCGCCTCAACCCGATCCACGAGGGCACCCACGGCATCCAGGGCTTGGACCTGCTGGGCCGCAAGGTGATCCAGTACGAGGGCGCCTCGCTGCGCCTGCTCGGCGAACGCATCGCGGCGACCATCGAGGCGGCCACCGAAAAGGGCGGCGACGCCGAGGAATTCGCGGTGGAACTCGACTCGTCCTGGCAGCGCCTGCTGCTCGTCACCGCGGGCATGTTCGCCGCGGGCGACCCGGCCGCGGCGATGGCGAACTCGACCATCTACCTGGAGGCGTTCGGCCACATCGTGGTCGCCTGGATCTGGCTGGAGCAGATGGTGGCCGCGGCCGACCACGAGGGCGACTTCTACGAAGGCAAGCGCGCGGCGGCCCGCTACTTCTTCCGCTACGAGCTGCCCAAGACCGGTCCGCAGCTGGACCTGCTCGACGCGCTCGACCGCACCACGCTGGAAATGCGCGACGACTGGTTCTGAGCGCGCTCGATCGATCATTCGAATCCGCGTGATCGAAACCCGAGCCCGGGAAACAGGGTGGCGCAATGGCCCGTAGCCGCCCTGTTTCCCCTGGTCGGCGCCCGTCAC
The DNA here is from genome assembly GCF_059570515.1 of Nocardia sp. CNS-044. Classification (NCBI taxonomy): domain Bacteria; kingdom Bacillati; phylum Actinomycetota; class Actinomycetes; order Mycobacteriales; family Nocardiaceae; genus Nocardia; species Nocardia sp. CNS-044. The sequence continues at coordinate 517,295 of NZ_JCANSX010000008.1, read as the reverse complement.
CGCTGGCGAAGAAACATCCCTTGATTCGCGCGGTGCGCGAGCTGGATCTCGAGGCCCCTTTTCGCGTCTATCGTCGCTGTCCGTGCAGGTCAGCGAGAGAGAGGCGGAACGGATGGGTGCGGAACCGGCTCCGGTGCGGCAGCTGCGCGCCGATCAGGCGCGCCGCGTCGCCGACGTGCTGCGCCACCAGATCCACGCGGGCGCGTTCGACGAGGTGCTGCCCACCGAACAGCAGCTCGCCACAGAGCATTCCGCGTCACGCAACACCGTGCGCGAGGCCCTGGCCCTGCTCAAGGACGAGGGCCTGATCGACCGCGCCCCCAAGGTCGGCACCCGGGTGGGAACCCGCAAGTACGACCACGGCCTCGACGAACTGCTGGGACTTCAGGAGACCCTCAAGGGCCACGGCACGGTGCGCAACGAGGTGCGCACCGCCCAACACATCACCGCGCCGCCCGCGGTCGCCCGCAGGCTCGGTCTCGAACCCGGCGAGCGGGTCGTCTATCTGGAGCGGCTGCGCTACCTCGCGGACCGGCCGCTGAGCCTGGACCTGACCTACCTGGTCCCCGACATCGGCGCCGAAGTGCTCGCCAACGACCTCGAGAACACCGACATCTTCGTGTTGCTGGAGAAGATCAGCGGCCGCTCGCTCGGCCACGCCGATCTGGCGCTGGAGGCGATCGCCGCCGACCCGCACACCGCCTCCACGCTCGACACGCCCGACGGCGCCCCGCTGCTGATGCTCGAGCGGCTGACCCGCCTCGACGACGGCAGGCCGGTCGACCTGGAGTACATCCGCATGCGCGGCGACCGAATCACCATGCGCGGCAGTCTGTCCCGCGGCACACCCCAATGGAAGGTCCGATAGATGGCACTCGCGAACCAGCGCGCCGACATCCCCGTCACCATCGACGAATCGCTGTGCATCGAGGGCTGCACCCTGTGCGTGGAGATCTGCCCGCTCGACTCGCTGGCGATCAACCCCGACAACGGCAAGGCCTACATGCACGTGGACGAGTGCTGGTACTGCGGCCCCTGCGCGGCTCGCTGCCCGACCGGCGCGGTCACCGTCAACATGCCCTATCTGCTCCGCTGATCTGGAAAGTCACATGAAAGCACGTCTCGTCCCCGTCCTGCTCGCCGCCGCACTCGCCGCCGCGGGCTGCTCACTGGAGAACTCGAACGACGCCCCCGCGGGCACCGTCAAGGTGGTCGTCGGCTATCAGTCCAAGACCATCAACACCGTCACCGCGGGCACGCTGCTGCGCGCCCAGGGTTATCTCGAACAGCGGCTGCGCCAGATCACCGACAACGGCGGCGCGAAGTATCAGGTGGAGTGGCAGGACTACGACACCGGCGCGCCGATCACCGCGCAGATGGTGGCCGAGAAGATCGACATCGGGTCCATGGGCGATTATCCGTTGCTGATCAACGGATCTCGCACCCAGGCCAACGAACGCGCCGAAACCGCGCTGGTGTCGGTCACGGGTTACAACCCCAAGGGCGCGCTGAACATGGTTGTGGTGCCCAATGATTCGCCAGCGCGCGTGATCACCGACCTTGCGGGCCAGAAGATCTCGGCGAGCGTCGGCTCGGCGGGCCACGGCACGCTCGTGCAGGCGCTGTCGCGGGCGGGCATCGATCCGGCCAAGGGCGTCGAGGTGCTCAACCAGCAGCCGCAGGTCGGTGCGACCGCGCTGGAGTCGCATCAGGTCGGCGCGCTGTCGCAATTCGTCGCCTGGCCCGGACTGCTCGTCTTCCAGAACAAGGCCAAGCTGCTCTACGACGGCGCCGAACTGAACGTGCCCACCTTCCACGGCGTCGTCGCGCGCCGCTCGTACAGCGCCGAGCATCCGGAGGTATTGCAGGCCTTCCTCGCCGCGCAGCTCGATGCCACCAAGTTCCTCAACGAGCGCCCCTTCGAGGCCGCCAGGATCGTCGCGGAGGGCTCCGGTCTGCCACAGGAAGTCGTCTATCTCTACAACGGCCCCGGCGGAACGCATTTCGACACCACCCTCAAGCCGAACCTGATCACCGCGTTGAAAGGCGATGTGCCGTACCTGAAGTCGATCGGCGACTTCGCCGAACTGAACGTGGACGGTTTCGTCGACGCGGCGCCTCTGCGCAAGACCTTCGCCGAGACGGGTCAGCCCGACTACGACCGGGCGCTGGCCTCGACCGCCAACCCGAGCGCCATCACCGGCACCGACCCCGTCTGCGGCACCGCGGTCGCCGACCCGGCGCTGGCCGGTGAACTGTGGGTGGACGGCGCCGACCGGCCGCAGCCCGCGGCCGACCCCACCTGCCTGCTGCGCGCCGTGCAGGCCGCCAAGGCCCAGGGCAAGGTGATCCGCGCGGTCTACGTTCCCGACGCCGAGCTGGGCACCCGCTGGTTCGCCGACAAGGCGGTGTGGTTGCGCGACGGCGCGAAGTACCTGCCCTTCACCACGCAGGCCGCCGCCCAGCGCTACCGGCAGACCCATCCCACCGCCACGCCGGTCTCCTACGACCAGGCCGTCACGGAAGTCCGCGGATGACCGCCGTGGCCGTCGCCGCGGTCACCGAGGAGGAGACCGCGAAGGGGCGCGGCGCTTCCGAGTGGGGTTCGCGGGCCCTCCGCGTCGCCTCGGTGCTCGCGGCGGTCGGGTTGTGGCAGCTGCTCACCGTCAACGAGGTGCGGGCCGGGCTGCGGTTCGACTCGCTGCCGACGGTGACCGAGATCGTGGCGGAGTTCGGCGAGCACCTCGGCAAGGACCAGTACTACTTGGATATCGCCCAGTCGCTGATCCGCATCGTCACCGGTTTCGGGCTGGCCGCGGTGGTGGGCGTGCTCGCGGGCATCGGGCTCGGGCGTTCCCGGCTGCTGGCCGACGTCTTCGGCACGCTCACCGAGCTGATCCGCCCGATCCCGGCGATCGCGCTGGTGCCGGTGGCGATCCTGCTGTTTCCCAGCGACGAGTCCGGCATCGTCTTCATCACCTTCACCGCGTCGCTGTTCCCCGTCCTGGTCAGCACCAGGCACGCGGTGCGCGCACTGCCGACGATCTGGGAGGACGCCGTGCGCACACTCGGCGCCTCGAGGCGAGATGTGTTGGTGCGCGTGGTGTTTCCCGGCATCCTGCCGGGGGTGTTCAGCGGCCTCTCGGTCGGCATGGGCGTCGCCTGGATCTGCCTCATCTCCGCGGAGATGATCTCCGGGCGGCTCGGCGTCGGCTACCGCACCTGGCAGGCCTACACCATCGTCGACTATCCGGCGGTGTTCGTCGGCATGATCACCATCGGTGTGCTCGGCTTCGCCACCTCCAGCCTCGTGGAGTTGGCCGGTCGCCGGATCACCCGCTGGCTGCCCAGGAAGGTTGCGGAATGACCACCACGACAAGGGCTCCCGCCGCTCCCGCCACCGTGGGCATGCGGCTCACCCTCGACGGCGTGCGGATCGCCTACGGCTCCCGCATCGTCGTCGACCGGCTCGACCTGGACATCGCCGCGGGCGAAATCCTCGTCGTGGTCGGCAAATCCGGCTGCGGCAAGTCGACGCTGCTGCGCGCCATCGCCGGGCTGCGCAGTCCCGACGCGGGGACGGTGCGCGCGGACGGGTCCACGGTCACCGGGCCGTCGGCCGATCGCGCCCTGGTGTTCCAGGACGACGCGCTGCTGCCGTGGCGCACCGCACGCCAGAACATCGAACTCGCGCTGCACCTGCGCGGCACGCCACGCGCCGAACGCAAGGCGCTCGCGCAGCGCTGGGTCACCGAGGTCGGGCTGACCGGCTACGCCGACTACCTGCCGCGCGACCTCTCCGGTGGCATGCGGCAGCGAGTTCAATTGGCGCGCAGCCTCGCCGGGGCGCCGCGCGCCGTGCTGATGGACGAGCCGTTCGGCGCGCTGGACACCCAGACCAGGGCCACCATGCAGCGGCTGCTGATCGACACTTGGCGGGCCCATCCCACCACCATCGTCTTCGTCACCCACGACCTCGACGAGGCCCTGCTGCTCGGCGACCGCATCGCCGTGCTCGGCGGGCACGACGAGCGTTCCGCCGCGTTGCGCGCCGTCGTCGAGGTCCCCGCTCCGCGCCGGTCGGTGGACCGGCAGGCCGTGCGGGACGAGATCCTGGAGAAACTATGAACAACGCGCCCGGCCGGAGCGGAGGCGGAGGTACGCCCATTCCCGAGCTGTCCGAACGAATCCGGCTCGACTGCGATGTGCTGGTGATCGGTGGCGGCACCGCGGGAACCATGGCCGCACTCACCGCCGCCGAACACGGCGCGAACGTGCTACTGCTGGAGAAGGCGCACGTGCGCCATTCCGGCGCGCTGGCCATGGGCATGGACGGGGTGAACAACGCGGTGATCCCCGGCAAGGCGACGCCGGAGGACTACGTCGCCGAGATCACCAGGGCCAACGACGGAATCGTCGACCAGCGCACCGTCTACCAGACCGCGACCCGCGGCTTCGCGATGGTGCAGCGGCTGGAGCGCTACGGCGTGAAGTTCGAGAAGGACGAGTACGGCGAGTACGCGGTGCGCCGGGTGCACCGCTCCGGGTCGTACGTGCTGCCGATGCCGGAGGGCAAGGACGTCAAGAAGGCGCTGTATCGCGTGCTGCGCCAACGCAAAATGCGCGAGAAGATCCGGATCGAGAACCGGCTCATGCCCGTTCGGGTGCTGACCGCCGAGGGACGCGCGGTCGGCGCCGCGGCGCTGAACACGCGCACCGGGGAATTCGTCGCTGTCGGCGCCAAAGCGGTGATCCTGGCGACCGGGCCGTGCGGCCGCCTCGGGCTGCCCGCCAGCGGCTACCTGTACGGCACCTACGAGAACCCGACCAACGCGGGCGACGGTTACGCCATGGCCTACCACGCGGGCGCGGAGCTCTCCGGTATCGAGTGCTTCCAGATCAACCCGCTCATCAAGGATTACAACGGACCCGCCTGCGCCTACGTCGCGAATCCGTTCGGCGGCTATCAGGTCAACGCCGAGGGTGAGCGGTTCGTGGACTCCGACTACTGGTCGGGTCAGATGATGGCGGAGGTCAAGCGTGAGATCGAATCCGCGCGCGGGCCGATCTATTTGAAGGTCTCGCACCTGCCCGACGAGACGCTGTCCACGCTCGAGGGCATCCTGCACACCACCGAACGCCCCACTCGCGGCACCTTCCACGCCAACCGCGGCCACGACTACCGCACCCATGACATCGAGATGCACATCTCCGAGATCGGCTTGTGCAGTGGGCATTCCGCCTCCGGCGTGTGGGTGGACGAGCACGCTCGCACCACCGTGCCCGGCCTGTACGCGGCGGGCGACCTGGCCTGCGTGCCGCACAACTACATGATCGGCGCGTTCGTCTACGGCGACCTCGCGGGCGCGCACGCCGCTTCGACGCTCGCGGAACTCGATGCGCCGCAGGAGCTTCCCGAGGACCAGCTGGCCGCCGCGCACGAGCTCGTCTACCGGCCGCTGCGTCAGCCGGACGGTCCGCCGCAGCCCCAGGTCGAATACAAGCTGCGCCGGTTCGTGAACGACTATGTGGCGCCGCCGAAAACGGCCACCAAGTTGTCCATCGCGGTGGAGACGTTCGAGCGGATGCGCGCGGAGGTCGAGGACATCGGGGCGCGCACCCCGCACGAGCTGATGCGCGCGGTGGAGGTCTCGTTCATCCGGGATTGCGCGGAAATGGCGGCACGCAGTTCGCTGACCCGCACCGAATCCCGGTGGGGCCTCTACCACGAGCGCGACGACCTACCCGAGCGCGACGACAACGCCTGGCGCTACCACCTGAATCTGCGCAAGGACGCGAACGGGGAGATGGAGTTCCTCAAGCGGCCCGTCGCGCCGTATCTGGTTCCCGTACCAGGACTGGACGACGTGCCGTCGACCGATCCCACCATCGTCGGCGTCGAACAGCCCGAACTGCGATCCGGAAGGCCGCCCCAGCGCGAGGACACGGTGGTCGTCACCTCGTCTCCCGCCACTCCCCCTTCGCCCAGGCTGGTCACCCTGCTCGCCTTGGATTCGCCTGCACTTCACGATCTTTCGAGTTACCTCGCCGATGACGACGCCGGTGTGCGGGCCGCGGCGATCTCGGTGCTGACCGAGCACACACCGGACGGGTTCGCGGCCGCCCTCGCAGACGCGCTCGGCGACACGGCCGCGTCGGTGCGGCGGGTAGCCGCCGAAGCTCTGCGGGAACTGGTGGAGATGTTGCCCGACGCGGCCGGACTGCCCGAACACCTGAACTCCGCCGACCCGCTGGTGCGCGCCACCGTCGTCGACCTGCTGCGCGCTCTGCGCGGGGGCAGCGCGGCGCAGTTCGGCGCGGCGTCTGGTGACGCCGACCATCGGGTGCGCATCGAGGCGGTGCGCGCGCTGGTCTCCCTCGACGATCGCACCGGGGTCGCCGCCTTGGCCGACGACCCGAACCGCGAAGTGCGCATCGCGGTCGCCAACGGCCTGGCCGCCATCGGCGACGGCGGCGTCGACGTCATCCGCGCACTGTCCACCGACCGCGATCCGCTGGTCCGCGCGGCGGCGCTCACTGCCTTCGCCGCACTCGGCGCGGACTCCGACGACGCCGCCAATCTCTCCGGCGCGCTGCGTGATTCGGCCTGGCAGGTCCGGGTCGGCACGGCCCGCGGCCTGGCGGGCGCCGCACCCGACCTCGCGGTTCCCCTGCTCGCCGAGGCCTTGCTCGACCCGCACTTGGACGTCCGCAAGGCCGCGGTCCTCTCCCTGAGCACCTGGCGCACGACCGAATCCGCCCGCGACGCCCTCGAACGCGCGATCGACGACACCGACGCCGACGTCCGCGCCTACGCCCGCCGGGCGGTCGACGCGTGATCGCCCTCTGTACCCACCGCTCGGCAACCCCCTCCCACCGCTTGCGCGCGGTGATGCCGAACCAGCCCGGCACGGCGTCCACCGCCCGTTCTGGTCCGCGCGCGGCGTGGACCATGACGTGCGGCCAGCGTCGGCTCGGGCCACGCCCATTCCGCCGCCCCGCCCCGTAGGCATTCGTCTGCACCGTCGGATTCGTGCTGGAGCGGCGACCGTTTCCGCGCGGCGGTAACCATTCGAACGCGGCGCGCGGCGCCGATGCCGGTGGCGATCTCCGCTGCCCCGGCACCGGCGCGGCGATCCCGCCTACCGCTTGTCGCGTTCGGCGACGACGGTGTCGAGGCGGGTGCCGAGGGCGGTGACCTGGTCGCGCAGGGCGGTCACCGTTTCGAGGGGGTAGCCGACCTCTTCCATGACCGCGCCGATCATCTGCCTGGCCTGTTGTTCCAGGGCGAGACCCGCCGGGGTGGCGCGGAGGTGCACCGCCCTGCGGTCGCGGGAACTGCGGACGCTCTCGACCAGGCCGCGGTTCTGTAGCCGTTGCACGAGCGGGGAGACGGTTCCGTAGTCGAGTCGGAGCCGGTCGGCGAGCTGTTTCATGGTGATGCCGGGGGTCTCCCAGAGGGCGAGCAGCGTCAGGTACTGCGGGTAGGTCACCTGCATGGCGTCCAGGTAGGGCCGGTAGGCCGCGGTCATCGAGCGCGAGGTCGAGTAGAGGGCAAAGCACAGTTGGGCCGCGAGCGAGAGCACGTCTTCGGTGCCCGCGGCGGCGGCCTCGACCGCGCCGGGATGCGCTTCTTCGGGCATATTCGCACTGTACGCATCCCGGCCGCACCGGGCGGGTCCTCGACGCTCTCGATCTCCGTTCGCGGACCGGCCGATTCACACCATCCGTGTCATGGGCAGTGGCAAGGCGGTGTGCGAGCACGATCTTCCGGTCATCATCGATCCATCCCGGAAGAACGAAGGGGGCGCACATGTGCGGCAGTAAATTGACAGCGAGCGCGGTCGCGCGGATCCGGACCGCCGCCGAGAACATCGAGGAGTGCGAGCAGGGTGCGCGCGCCGCGGACGACCCCGATCAGTCGCGTCCGACGCCCTTGGGCCGAGCCCGGTCCATGAAGCCGAACAGGTAACCGGCCACCCTGCGCATCTGGATCTCCTCCGCGCCTTCGGTGATCCGGTAGCGGCGGTGGTGACGGTAGATGTGTTCGAAGGGTGTGTGCCGGGAATAGCCCATGCCGCCGTGGATCTGCATGGCTCGGTCGGCGGCCTCACAGCACAGTCTGTTCGCCCAGTAATTGCACATCGACACCTGCTCGGAGACCGCGAACGTGCCGTAGCGGTCCATCGACCACGCGGTCTTGTAGATCAGCGCGCGCAGCATCTCGCATTGCGTGTGCAATTCGACGAGCGGGAACTGGACCGCCTGATTGCGAGCCAACGGCACCCCGAAAGGCTTGCGCCGCTTGGCGTACTCGACCGACTCGTCGATGCAGTACTGGGCCGCACCCAAACTCGACGCGGCCTGCCGAATCCGGTTCTCGTTGAAGAAATGCTGCACGACGGCGAGCCCGCGGCCGACCTCACCGAACACCGCGCTGTCGGGCACCTCGACATCGGTCAGGGTCACGCGCGCGTGATCGGTCGGCATGTTGAACGTCCAGAGATACTCCTCGATCCGGAATCCGGGCGTCGTGGCGGGAACGAGGAAAGCCGTGATGCCCGCGCTGTCGCCGGGTTCGCCCGACGTCCGAGCGAAAATCAAATCGGCTGCCGCGGTGTGAATTCCGGTGTTCCATGTCTTCTCGCCGTTGATCACCCACGTGTCACCGCGGCGCACCGCGACGGTCTCCATGTGCGTCGCGTCGGACCCGTGCTCGGGTTCGGTGATGCCGAAGGCGAACATCTTCGTGCCCGCCGCCAATTCGTCGACCCACTCGGCCTGCTGCGCGGGCGATCCGTATTCGAGCATCAGCAGCAAACCGACGTTGTTGCCGACGATCGCGTGCTCGTTCTGTAGATCGCAGTGCAAGCCGAGTCCGCGGCGCGCCAAATGCTCACGGATGACGGCCATGCCGAGATCGGTGCCGTCCCGGCCACCGTATCGGGCGGGAAACGGATAGCGGAAGTGACCGGCCGCGTCCGCGCGGCGGCGTGCCTCGGCCAGCAGCGCCTCCCACTCCGCGCTGGGCAGCCCGCCCCGGTGCCAATCGGTGCGCGCGTCCTCGCGGCGGTGGTCGAAGAAGCGCATGTTGTCGTCGGCCTGTTCGAGCGGAACGATCTGATCCTCGATGAACTCGTCGAGTTCGCGCAGGTAGCTCCGAAGTTCCTCGGGCAGTTCGAAATCCATCGATGCTCCTAAGCAGCCGCCGGTCGGATCTGCATCAGCAGGTCCCATTCGATTTCCGACACTCGCCTGCCGCTGGCGGCCATCACGATGTCGCGGGTCTCGCCGCTGAGATACGCGGCCGCTTGCTTGGCGAGCAGGACGCCCCACGCGACCGTCGACGCCATCTTCCACCAGCGGAACCGGTCGAGGTCGAAAGCGCCGCCCGCACGCTCGTAGGCGGTGCCGAATGACGCAGGCCCTCGGGCAGTTCGGGGAGCAACGCCTCCTCGAGTAGCTCGGCCAATGCCGTGAGCAGTTCCGGTGCGGAGGGTCGGTACTGCGGCATCCTCGGTCCTTTCGGCGCGCTCACCCGCCCGCGAGGCGATGAGAGATGTAGGGAGACATACTCTCATCGCGAGTGTGCTAGGACAACACTCGTTTCGCTGTCACACCCGCGCGAGACCCTCCGCCACCGAGCGATACACCGGTGCCCATCCCAGCTCCCGCTTCGCCTTGGTGTTGTCGACGCGCAGCGTGGTGTCCGACATCAGGCAGCCCAGGTAGGGCACGGCCAAGCGGAGGAGCCAGGTCGGCATGGCGATGGCGCGCGGGGTGCCGTGCGCGGCCGCGACGGTGTCGAGGAATTGCCGCCAGGTGATCGGTTCGTCGTCGACGATGTTGTAGGCGTGGCCCGCCTTTCCGCGCTCCAGCGCGGCGACGGTCGCGGCCGCCGCGTCGGCGACGTGGATCCAGCTGATCACCCCGCCACCGCCCAGCGGAACCAGCGGAACGCGTTTGCGCAGCAGTCCGGCGAACAGGTCGCTGAAGGCGGCGGGACCGTAGAAGAGCCCGTAGCGCAACGAGATACCGTCCAGGTCCGCGGCGAACACCTGCTCCTCGGTGGCGCGGCAGCCCGCGATCACCGGATCGGCGTATCCGCCGTCCTCGATCCCGAACGGGTCGTCCTCGGTGACCCGCCGGGTGCCGTGGTCGACGTACCCGTACCCGGTGATCAGCGATTGGGTGAGGAACCGGCCAGCCCCGAGCTGGTCAGCGGCCGCGAGCAGATTCGCGGTCCCGGTGCGGCGCAAAGCATTCGTGGGATCATCGTCGGTCACCTTGCGACCCGCGCTCTTCAGCGCGGTCGCCTGGTGCAGCACGGCGTCGGCGGAGCGGCCGCGCAGCGCGCGCAGCAGCCCCGCTCGATCCATCACGTCCGCGGTGATCGGTTCGGCGCCGAGTTCGCGAATCGTCTCGTCGCTCTTCGGGTTTCGCGCGACGGCGAGCACCTCGTGACCGCCGTCGGCCAGTGCCCGGATGAGCGGCCGCCCGATCGCGCCGGTCGCGCCCGCCAGTAGTACCCGCATTTCGTCCTCCTTGTCGCCCGGTGGCTTTCACCGACTTGGACGAGCGAGCCGAAGGCTTTGTGATGCGATGTGGCGCGAAACACGGTCGGGAGACCGCGCTCCCGGGGTCAGCCCGCGGACACCTCGCTGCGGTCACCGCTCCACAGCGTGTGGAACTTGCCCTCGGCGTCGATGCGCTCGTAGGTGTGCGCGCCGAAGAAGTCGCGCTGGCCCTGGGTGAGCGCCGCGGGCAGCCGCTCGGCGCGCAGCGCGTCGTAGTACGACAGCGAGGACGCGAAGGCCGGGACCGGGATGCCGAGCAGGGTCGCGGTGGACACCACGCGCCGCCAGCTGTCGATGGCCGTCTCGATCGCCTCGCGGAAGTACGGGGCGAGAATGAGGCTCGGCAAGGCGGGATCCTGGTCGTAGGCCTCCTTGATCCGGTTCAGGAACCGGGCCCGGATGATGCAGCCGCCGCGCCAGATCGTCGCCAGATCACCGGGGTGCAGGTCCCAGTTGTATTCGGCGCTGCCCGCGGCGATCTGATCGAAGCCTTGCGCGTAGGCGACGACCTTCGAGGCGTAGAGCGCCTGGCGGATGTCCTCGGTGAATTGCTCGACGTCCGTGGGCTTTTCGGCCAGCGTGCCGGACGCGAGGCCGACCGCGGCCTTGCGCTGGGCGCGGGAACCGGACAGCGCCCTGGCGAAAACCGCCTCGGCGATACCGGTCACCGGCACACCGAGATCGAGCGCGGACTTGACCGTCCAGCGGCCGGTGCCCTTCTGCTCGGCGGCGTCCACGATGACATCGACCAGCGGGCGACCGGTCTTGGCATCCACCTGCGCGAGCACCTCGGCGGTGATCTCGACGAGGTAGCTCTCCAGATCACCGGAGTTCCACTGGGTGAACACGTCCGCGATCTGCTTGGCGTCGAAGCCGAGCGCGTCGCGGAACAGGTGGTAGGCCTCGCCGATGAGCTGCATGTCGGCGTACTCGATGCCGTTGTGCACCATCTTGACGAAGTGCCCGGAACCATCGGGTCCGATGTGGGTGCAGCACGGGGTGCCGTCGACCTGCGCGGCGATCGACTCCAGCAGCGGGCCGAGGGATTCGTAGGACTCCTTCGGGCCGCCCGGCATGATCGCCGGACCGTTGAGCGCGCCCTCCTCGCCGCCGGAGATGCCCGCGCCGACGAAGTTCAGCCCGCGCTCGCGCATGGCGGCTTCGCGGCGGATGGTGTCGGTGTAGAGCGCGTTGCCGCCGTCGATGATGATGTCGCCCGGCTCCATCGCGGAAGCGAGTTCCTCGATGACGGCGTCGGTCGCGTCGCCCGCCTTGACCATGATCAGCACGCGGCGCGGCTTCTCCAGCGCGGCGACGAACTCCTCGATGGTCTCGGTGCGCACGAAATCGCCGTCGCCGCCGTGCTCGGCGAGCAGCGCGTCGGTCTTGGCGACAGAACGGTTGTGCAGCGCGACCGTGTAACCGTGCCTGGCGAAGTTGCGGGCGATGTTGCTGCCCATGACAGCCAGGCCGGTAACACCGATGTGTGCACGCGCTTCAGAGGTCGGCATCGATCAGCTCTCTTCGTTCGTCAGGTCCGGTGGGGTGTGCGGAAACTGGTTCCGCGGCGGCCTCGTCGGCTCCTTCGAACCGCGGCCATCCTGCGTGCCAAGCTACTGGATGGCCGGTCGGCAGCGCGGACACGGGTGGGACGCGGCATGCCCTGTAGCTCATACCCGCGTCGGCTCGTCCGCGGATTCCGGCCCACTCGTCGAACGCGAACGGAACGCGTTGACGACGCCGAGCAGCAACCCGAGCCCGAGCAGGATCGCCCCGCGCAACCACACCTCCGCGCCGATGCGGGTGAACAGGAACAGACACGACGCGAGGCCCAGCCAAGGCACCACCACCGGCACCTGGAAGTGCTCGGCGTCGACCGGCTCCCGGCGCAGGATCAGCACGGCGGCATTGACCGCGGTGAAGACGACGAGCAGCAACAGCACCAGCGTCTCGGCGAGCGATCCCACCTCACCGGTCAGCGCGAGCGCCAGCGACACGGCGGTGGTGGTGAGGATCGCTACCCACGGCGTGCGGCGGCCGGGCAACACCCTGGCCAGCGCGGCGGGCAGCAGACCGTCGCGCCCCATGCCGTAAGCCAGCCGCGAGGCCATGATGCCGGTCAGCAGGGCGCCGTTCGCCACGGCGACGAGCGCGATCACCGCGAACAGGCGCTCCGGCACGCCGCCCGCCACCCGGACCACCTCCAGCAGCGGGCCGCTGGATTCGGCGAGAACCTCGGTGGGCACGACAGCTCCCGCGACCGCACCGAGCAGCACGTACACCGCGCCCGCGGTGAGCAGCGCGCCGAACAGCGCCCGCGGATAGGTGCGGCGCGGATCGCGCACCTCCTCGGCCAGATTCACCGAGGTCTCGAAGCCGACGAACGAGTAGTACGCGAGCACCGCGCCCGCGAGCACCGCGCCGACCGCTCCTCGCTCGGCCGTCTCCACCTGGGTGAGCCTGCTCGGGTCGCCGTCGCCGCGCAGCAGCACCCAGGCACCGAGGCCGATGACGAGCAGGAGGCCACCGAGTTCGATCGCGGTGGCGACCACGTTCGCGCCGAGCGACTCCTTGATGCCGCGCAGATTCAGCGCGGCGAGGGCGGACAGAAAGACCACCACAACGGCGAGGGTCGGCAAGGTCACCAGCGCGGCGAGGTAGTCGGACGCGAACCCCCTGGCCAACGCGCCAACAGAGACGACGCCCGCGGCGAGCATGCAGAATCCGACGAAGGTGCCCGCCGCCGGACCGAGCGCCCGAGTCACGTAGTGCGCCGAGCCGCCCGCCCTCGGGTATTTGGTGGCCAGCTCGGCGTAGGAGCCCGCGGTGAGGCAGGCCAGCACGAGCGCGGTGAGCAGCGGCAGCCAGAGCGCGCCGCCCGACGCCCCCGCGATCTCGCCGATCAACACGTACACCCCCGCGCCGAGCACGTCGCCGAGGATGAAGAAGTACAGCAGGGGCGTGCGGACGACGCGGTTCAACGCGACGGCCATGGACGGCTCAGTGCCGGTGCGGCAGCGGAGCCGCCGAGGCGACGCGGTTGGCCGCGGCCTTCACCGAATCGGGGAGGACGTGATTGATCGTCGTCAGCACCTTGGTGCCCAGCGAGGCGGCCGCCACCTTCTGGTCGCCGCGCAGCAACGCCTCGACGCCTTGGCGCGCCACGTCGGCGGGGTCGTCCTTGGGTCCCTTGCCGACCACGGTCTCCAGCATCTTGGCCCTGCGGAAGAAGTCGGTGTCGGTCGGACCCGGCATCAGCGCGGTGACCGTGATGCCGGTGCCGCGCGTCTCTTCGCGCAGCGCCTCGGCGAAGGACTGCACGAACGACTTCGACGCGTTGTACACCGCCTGCTTCGCGCCGGGCATCGTCGCCGCGATCGAGGACGTGAACAGCAGTTTGCCGGTGTCGCGCCGCACCATGTCGCCGAGCACGAGCTTGGCCAAGTGCACCGTCGAGCGCACGTTGAGGGCGATGATGTCGAGTTCGTCGTCGAGGTCGGTCGCCACGAAGTCGCCGCCGCGGCCGACGCCCGCGTTCAACGCGACGGCGTCGAGCGGCCGCTCGTCCATGGTCGCCGCCGAGTAGAGCCGCTCCACGCCTTCGGGCGTGCGCAGATCCACTTGCACCGCGCGGACTTCCACGCCGGGCCGGCGCACCTGATCGGCGGCGGTCTCGATGGCCGCGTCCTCCGCGGCCACCACGACGTCGTAACCGTGTTCCACGAACTGCTTCGCGAGTTCCAGGCCGATTCCGCTGGAAGCTCCGGTGACAAGGGCGAGGGGGCGTGTCTGGGTCATACCGCCCGCCTACCCACGCCGCGCGAGTTGTATCCGACACGGCCTCATCGGCCGTGCGACCAGACCAGGCAGAAAGGGTGCCCGACCGGGTCGGCGTAGACGCGGAACCGGTCGTCGTCGCTGGCCTGCACCGGACGCGCGCCGAGCGCCAGCGCCTTGGTCTCGGCGACGTCGATGTCGTCGACCAGGATGTCGAGGTGGATCTGCTGGGACGCTTCCGGATCCGGGAAGCGCGGCGGCTTGTAGCGCGGTGCGGTCTGGAAGGCCAGGCGCCTGCCGTCGGGGTCGACGACGACCACCCAGGTGTCGTCCTCGTCCTCCTCGTCGATGACCACCCCGCCGAGCAGCGCGGCGTAGAACTTCGCGAGCTCGCGCGGCTCCGGGCAGTCCAGCACCACGCTGCGCAGCCGTCCGACCGCGGTATCCGCCGCCACCTCGGTCGCCACCGTGCTGTCCGATGTCATGAGCGCCTCCTTCGCCGGTAGGGGACGCTTCTCACCTACCCGCCGCGCGCACCGGACAAACCGGTGCGGGCGCGAGCGGGGCTCAGGCGCTTCGAATCTACTTCGCGGACTTGCGGATTCAGGCGACGACCAGCTCGACGTCGATGTTGCCTCGGGTGGCATTGGAGTACGGGCAGACCTGGTGCGCCGCGTCGACCAGCGAGCGCGCCACACCGGACTCGAGGCCGGGCAGGTCGATGGTGAGGGTGACGGCCAGGCCGAAACCGTCGCCGCTCGGGCCGATGCCCACCGCGCCGGTCACCGAGGAGTCCGCGATCTTCACCTTCTCGCGGCGGGCGACCAGCTGCAGCGCGCTGTGGAAGCACGCGGCGTATCCCGCGGCGAACAGCTGCTCGGGGTTGGTGCCCGCGCCACCCGCGCCGCCGAGCTCCTTCGGCACGCTCAGTTCGAGGTCGAGCGCCTGGTCGGAGGAGCGGACCTGTCCGCCGCGTCCGGCGCCGGTCGCGGTGGCCTGTGCGGTGTAGAGGGTGTTCATGGGGTGCCTTTCTGGGAGAACCTGCCGTGCCCCATGAACAGTAGCGAGCAACTAAGTTGCGCACAACTAATAAGCGATGTGAAAAGGGTCGCACACCGCGGGCGGAGTCGGTTCCGTCCGCGGTGCGCGACCCTTCCGGCGGCTAGATCACCGCGTTCATGATCGTCCCCGCGCTCGTGGCGACAGCACCTCCCGCCATCGCGCTGGCGATCATCTTCGGCGACTGCAAACCGCCGCCGTTCCACTTCTCCCAGGCGAAACGGCCACCGCCGTAGGTGATGGCGGTGATCCCGGACAGCTGGACCAGCCAGGTGAAGTACCGACCCATCTGCATGAGCTTGTCCGCCAGCGGCGGCGCTTCCGGGGTCGGATTACTCACCTGCGCGAGGACTGTGTCGTGTAGCGCGCAGAGGATCGTGCTCACTGTCATGCTCCTTCGCGGATGCTGAGGTGATGCTGGGGATTCGTCTTCACGAGGGCGCGTTACTTCGAAAAACTCGTCGACCTGTTCAATTCAACCTCAGCAAGATCATGTGATGTGGCAGACACACCGAAATCGGCATGACCCGACTCACAGCTGTTCACCCGTGCCACATGAGCCCCGCAGTTCTAGGATTCGAAGGGTGCAGGGGGATGGAAGAAAGGGCACGGGCGCGACGCGGCGCCGTCCCTGTTCGACGCCGACCTCACACCAATTCCGGGGAGGGCACATGGCTTTTCTGCTTCCACTGCTGTTGCTGATGCTCGTTGTGACCGCGTCCGTCGTCGTTGCCGCCTACGGCACGGTGTTCGCCACCTACTGGTTCGAAATGCGTCATCACCACACCGACCCGCCGGATCTGTCGGCCACGCGCTGACCGCTCGCGTTTGAGACCGGCCGGTCCGGCAACTCCGGTCACGGGTGTCGCCGACTCCCGTGACCGCGAGCGGAGGTGAGCCGGATGGTGAACGATGTCGAGAAGCGCTGGTCCGATCCGGAGGGGTTACGCCAGGCCGTCCGCTACGACCTCGCGATTCTCGGTACGACCGCACTCGTCGCTCTGGTTGCCGCGGTCTGGGCCGCCGGGCGGGACGAGTGCCTGTCCGGTCCCCTGCTGTGCGATGCCGCCTCGGGCATCGCGGTCCTGCTCGTCCCCGCCGTCATCCTGCTGGCCGGTGGGATCGGCGCGTTCGTGATCACCTATCTGCGCTGGCGGCAGGGCCGGGTCTGGCCGATCTGGCAGGGCGCGGGCTGGTTCCTGTTCATGGTGATGCTGGTCTACGTCTCGATCGGCGGCACCGCAATGTCCCAGTGACACGCGGGCACGCTCAACGGTTGTAGTCCCAGTAGTGCAGCCATTTCACCGTGGCGAACAGCAGCAACGTCAGTGCGTATAGGACGACGACTATGGCGGCGCCAAGCGCGCTGATCCGCCATCCCGCGCCGTCGACCGGATCGAGCCAGCGCCGGAAACAGGCCGCGACCGCGGGCGAGAGGATGTAGCTCATCAGCGCGACGCTCACGATCTGGCTCAACCACATCGCCAGCCAGGGCGGCGCTCCGTTCTCGTCGAGCACCGGGCCGAGGAAACGGGACAGCGTCATCACTGTCGGATAGAGCACGAGAAGCACCAGCATCGCGATCTTCCAGGTGGGCGTCACCCGCGTCCGCCCGTCGACGGTGCGCAGCGTGGATCCGAACGGCGTGGTGTGCGCGACAACCGAGAAATCCTCGGTCAGTTCGGCGCGCAGTGCGGGCAGGGCCGCGGCCCGCTGCTCCGAGCGCATCCAGTCCGACAAATGCTGCGCGGTGCGGAATCGGAGCACCGAGAACCACCGGCCGGTGTCGCCGCGACAGAACAGCGCGACGCCCTCGAATCCGGGGAACGTGGCGCTCAAAGTGACCAATTCCGCTTCCGCCGCAACGAAATCGGCGGCCTTACCGTCGGCCACGCTGTGGTGGAACATCCCGACACCCGGCGGCGGCAACTCACCCTCGACGATGACCAGATCCGAGCTCTTCCGCTGGATTCCGAGCGCTTCGCCCTCGGCGAGCACCCGGGATCTCGCCGCCGAGTCCAGGAATTCGTTCACCAGCGCCTCGGAGCGGAAGGTGACGCTGAATCCGGGTTCCAGCGCGGGATCGTCGCTCACCGCACGACAGCACTCCACGAATCCCTCTGCGGCGAAGGCGGTTTCGCCCATCCAATCCAGCCAGGCTTCGAAGGACTCGGCGTCCGGTGGGCGGTGGAAGACCGTGACGGCGGTGGCGTTCATCGGCGGTCCGCTAACGGTCGTCGATGCGGCGACCCTGGACGTAGACCTGCGCGACCGCCGCCTCGCCCATTCCCATCAGCAACGCGAACAGCGTCTGATCGCGCGCCAGGATCGGGTGGTCGGACCGGATCCCTTGCGCCAGTGCGCTTTCCAGCGCCTGTTCGCGCGCCGGGTCGACCACGACGAAGTCGGCTTCCTTGCCGAGATCGAAGTTCCCGAAGCGGTTCTCCATGTCGAGGGCCCGCGCACCGGCCAGCGTTCCGGTGAACAACATCTCGGCCGGATGCATCGACACACCGTCCGCGCCCGATTCGGAGATGTGCACCTTGAACGCCGCCGCGAGCACCCGCGGAATCGACCATTCGTCGCCGCCGCCGTAGTCGGTGCCCGCCGCCACCGTGACGCCGGAGGCGATCGTCCGCTTCCATGGCATCGTCCCCGAGCCGAGGAACTGCTGGGACACCGGACAGTGCGCGATCGAACTGCCGGTCTGCTTCAGCCGCCGCAGTTCCGCGTCCTGACAGTGCACGCAGTGCGCGAGAATGCTGCGCCTGCCGAGCAGGCTCTTGCCGCCGACCTGCGAGCCGGGCAGGAACTTGCCGTCGTAGGTGTCGAGGTACGAATCCACTTGGTACGCCTGCTTGGTGCTGTCCACCTCGCCGGTGCCGGGGCGGTTGTTCTCGTTCAGGTGGCTGTGGAAATAGACGCCGCGACCGCGCACCGAGTCGTAGAGCTCACCGAGGTTGTGCAGCGTCTCGCGGGTCACCGACAGCGAGAAGCGGGGCACGATCGCCACGTGCAGCAAAGCGGTGTCGACGTCGCCGGTGTCGGCGGCGTGCCAGGTGTCGATCTCCGCCTTGGTCAACTGGATCGCCTCGTCCTCGGAGGTCAACAGCGGTGCGACCGACTCCTCCTCCCCCGTGGTCTGAATACCGCGACCACCGACCATGCGCAGCCCCCGGCGGCGCGTCTCGCCGAACAGCGCGTCCTGCGCGTGCGGGAAGGCCGACCCGAACACCATCGCGGCGGTGGTGCCCACGGCGATGCGCCTGGCACAGAATTCGACGGCCGCCCGCTGTGCGTACATCGGATCGGCGAGCCGGGATTCCGCGGGATACATGCACAGCGTCAGCCATTCGAGCAGCTGGCCGCCACCGTAGGCGTCACCGGCGAAGGTTTGCGGGAAATGGATGTGCGCGTCGACGAAACCGGGAAGCAAGAAGCCTGGGCGGTGGTCGAATTCGTCCGCACCGCGAAATTCGGCGGGAATCTCGTCGCGGCCGCCGCAGGAGGCGATCCGACCGTCGTCACCGACGACCAACGCGCCGTCCGGCACGGAGACCAGCGCGTCCGCCGCGTTCTGGACGGTGGGGCGCCCGGCGACGTGAAAGATGTGCCCCAAGTGCACTTGGCTCACGAGTCGAGCACAACACAGCGGACGGCGCCATATCGGCGATTCCCAGAAAAGGCGCGCCTACCTGCGGCTCGGTCACTGTTCGCCGCCCACCGCAACGGGTCCGCAAACAGCCGGTCACCTCGTGCCATACTCGATAGGCATGACCGCAGAAAACGCTCGTGCCGGATCTGCAGTTCCCGACGCATCGGCCGTCGCCGCCGCGCTGCAGATCGCTCGCCGCGCTCCCTCCCTGCACAACTCCCAGCCTTGGCGCCTGATCTTCGACGGCAAGCGGCTGCACCTGCACAGCGATCCCGATCGGTCGCTGCCGATGGCCGACCCGGACGGTCGCCAGCAGGTGATCAGCTGCGGCGCCATGCTGCACCACACCAGGACCGCCTTCGCCGCGAACGGCTGGCACACCGACGTCGTGCGCCTGCCCGATCCAGCGCGGCCGCGTTATCTGGCCGCGCTGGCCTTCCGGCCTTGGTCCGACCCGCCCGAACGCATTCGCACGCAGGCCAAAGTCATCGGTCGCAGGTACTCCGACCGGCTCCCGATGGACGAACCCGAGGGCTGGGACGCGCTGCTGCCCGGCGTCACCGAAGTGGCGCGAACGTGCGAAGTCACCCTCGACGATCTGCCCGGCTCGGTGCGCGAGCGGCTCGCCGCCGCCTCCGATCAGGCCGAGGCGTTGCGCCGCTACGACAAGCCGTATCAGAGCGAATTGCGCTGGTGGACCGGGCATTTCGATCTCCCCGAGGGCATTCCGCCGACCGCGCTCGCCACCGCGGCCGAGGCCGGACGCGTGCCCGTGCGCCGCGACTTCCCCACCGCACCGGGGACCACCCGCCGCGCGACGCCCGAGGATCGGGCCCGGCTGCTGACGCTGAGCTCGGCCGAGGACTCGCCCGCGCACTGGTTGCGGACCGGCGAGGCGCTGTCGGCGGTGCTGCTGGAATGCACCGGCGCCGGACTCTCGACCTGCCCGCTCACCCACATCACCGAGCTGCCCGCGGCGCGCCGCGTGATCGCCGGACTGCTACCCCACCACCTGCGACCCCAGGTCGTCGTCCGGGTCGGCTCCGCGCCGGAGCCCGATCCCATGCCGCCGACGCCGCGTTTGCCGATCGAGGACATCCTGACCGTCACCACCACGTAAGCCTCGGCGCGGATTCCCACCGGGACTCGGCCAAGCTCCGACGTGTACCACGACCGTCGAAGTGTCGAATACGAGAATCGGACGAGGTGCCCGTGCGAGCCGTGACCGCCGAGGCATCGACCGGAACAGGACGAAGCGGACGAGATCGCGCAGTCCGCTAACGACCGAGCGCGGATCGCCGATGGACCTCGTGTCGATGACGACACCGGCACCGGCGGTCCGGTGCCCGTGTGCCGTCACTTTCTCCGGCCGTGCGCAGGCCGGGGACGGATCTGGTCCCGTGCCGCCCAGTAGGCTGTCTTCGCACGTCAGCGCCGGGCGCGTCGCGCTCCCGGTCCGCCATCCGGTACCCACCTGTCAGGGAGTTCACTTGGCTCGGCAACGTCGCATCACCCGCCCGTCCGCTTCCCGTCGCGGCGCGCTCGTCACCGCCGCGCTGGCGGTCGCGCTCACCGCCGGCATCGGCGCCGCCACCGCGCGCCCGATCGGCGCCTTCGAGGTCGGGGGCGCCATCGAGGTCGAATACGACCAAGCGGGCGGGCCCGCCGTCTTCGGCGACCCGGTCTCCCCCGAACTCGACGCCGGTCGCGGCGGCCGCTACCAGACCTTCGAGCGCGATGTCGCCATCTACTGGCATCCCGAGGTCGGCGCGCACGGGATCGGCGGCTCGATCCGGAAGAAGTGGGGCGCGCTCGGCTCGGAGAACGGCGTGCTCGGCTACCCCGTCACCGGGGAACTCGCCACGCCCGGCGGGCCCGGCCGCTTCAACCACTTCCAGGGCGGATCCATCTACTGGTCGCTCGGCACCGACTCCCATCAGGTCGGCGGCGCCATCCGCGACAAGTGGGGCGCGCTCGGCTGGGAAAGCGGCGCCCTCGGCTTCCCCATCACCGACGAAGCCACCTCCGCGGGCAACGGCCGCTACAACCTCTTCACCGGCGGCGCCGTCTACTGGTCCCCGCGCACCGGCGCGCACGCCGTCTGGGGCGCCATCCGCGACGACTGGGTCCGCGCGGGCGCGGAGAACGGCCGCTACGGCTACCCCACCGGCGAGGAGTACGACTACGAAGGTGGCAAAGCCCAAGACTTCCAAGGCGGCCGGATCACCTGGCTGCCTTGAGCCGAGGCGACCCGACGAACTACCGGCCCACGGTCCCGCGCAGATCGTTTCTCGCGCTACAGGTTTCACGCCGATCCGGCTTGCCCGGACCCGCCCGTGAACTAATCTTGATCGCATGCTGGTCGGCGTCTGCGATTTTCCGAGCAAGTACGCATTTCCGCCGACCGGCTATGCGGGCATCGAACGCTGGCTGTGGGCGGCGGCGGTCGGCGCGCGCCGCGCGGGGGCCACGGTGCATCTGATCGGCCCGCAGTGGCGCGGCGAACTCGCGGACGACTGGACCGTTCGGCCGACCCGACTCGAAATGCTCAGCGGCCCAGGCCGAGCCGAATTGCGCGCCACGGGATACGACCTGCTCGTGGCATGGCACGAATACCCGGCCATGCCCACGTGGCGGCACACGTGGGAAACACTGGATTGTGCCGTGGTGGCATTTCAGCACGGCGCCGACAAACCGCAGCCCGACGGCACGTTCGACGGTCGCCGATCACGGTTGTACTGCTATTCGCCGGAAATGATGGTGCGCTACGCGGGACAGCGTCCACGGGCGGAATTGGCGGTGCACCTCGATCTGGAGGCAGACGAGCCGTCGGCCGTCGACGGCTCCGATCTGGTCTGGGTGGGCCGCATCGAGCCCGTGAAAGCACCGCACCTTGCGATTCTGGCCGCACGCCTGCTCGGCAGGCGAATACGCATCGCCGGGCCCGTATTCGACGAATCCTACGTCCGGCAACACCGGGAACTGTTCGCCGCCGAGCACGTCGAATTCGTCGGTGAACTCGGCGGCGCCGCGAAAACGGCAGCGTTCCGCGAGGGCCGGGTGTTCGTATATACCTGCGCCCGCGACTATGTCGAGGCCGGCGCGGCGGTATTCGGTGAATCATTACGTGCGGGTACGCCGGTCGCCGCACTCGCCTGGCGTGGCGGGACGTGCGCCGAAGCCGCGTTGTGTGGCTCCTCCGGCCGCATCGCCGCCGTGGATCCCGGCGCGTGCGACGCGACAGCGGCGACGGTTCTCGCGAATGCGATCGAGGAGGCCGCCACCCTGAAGGCCACACCGGTGCGAGAACTGGGGCTCGCCCGGTTCGACCCGGTTCGACATTTTCGCGCACTGGCGGGGGCGGCATGAGCGAGTCGGTGGGACGACTGCTGAGCGCGGGACCGCGGGAGCGGTTTCTCGGCACGGCGTTCGCCGTCGACCACTCGACATTGGTGACGGCCTTTCACTGCGTCGGCGATCGCCGGACCGGCGAAATACATTTCCCGCAGACAGTGTGGAATATCGGCGATACCGCCCTCACCGCACGATTCGCCGCGGGTGATCCAGCCGCCGACTGCGCCGTGCTCCGGCTCGACGAGGCCAGGCCGGATCTCATCGATCCGCTCCCGTTGGCGACCCAGGTGACCGCACGATTCTGGCGTGCGACGGGTTTTCCGGCCAGCCTGTCCGATCTGGGCCGCGTCACTGTGTCCGGGACGATCACCGCGGTGGACGGGCAATTGCGTGGCGTACCGGCGATTCAGCTTTACGCCGAACAGGCGGTCGGCGGCCTCGCCCTCGGCGGCTTCTCCGGATCGCCGGTATTCGCGGGCAGTGCACCCGGCGTGATCGGACTGATCAGGTACAACCCGCCGAATCCGGACGCGCCCGAGCGCGGTGTCGGCGGCATCGTATTCGCCTGTCCACTCGCGGCGATCCGGGCGTCGCTCGACTCCGTCGGCGCGGCACCGGTACTGGACGCCACGGGAGTCGCCGTACCCGGCCTGGTCATCGGCGCGTCGGCCGCGGGTCGTCAGACGGCTCTACCGCCGGACCGGCGCGAATTCACCGGACGCAGCGCGGAGACCGAAGAACTGGTCGCCGCGCTGACCGCGCCGGGCGCCGCGCCGATCGTCGCCATCCATGGCCAACCCGGGGTCGGCAAGTCCGCGCTCGCCATCCACATCGCCCATCTCGTCGCCGACGCGGTTCCGGACGCCCGCCTGCACATCGACTTGCGCGGTGCGGATCAACGACCGATCGCCGTCGCCGATGCGCTCGAACGACTACTCGTCGCGCTCGGCTTGCCCGCCGACGCGGTGGCGGGCACCGTGGAAGCGCGCACCGAGCAATACCGAAACCTGCTGTCCGGCAAGCGAGCCCTGATCGTCCTCGACAACGCGAGTTCCGCGGCGCAGGTGCGGGCGCTGCTTCCGCACACATCGAGCTGCCGCGTCCTCGTCACGTCGCGGCGGCCGATGGGAGCCATAGACGATGCGATCACAGTGCCGCTGGGCACGCTGTCTCCCGAGGACGCAACCGATCTGCTCGCGGCGATGCTCGGCGCCGATCGTCGGGCCACCGATCGCGCGGGCATCGAGGAGGTCGCGCGTCTGTGCGGCAATCTGCCGCTGGCGATCCGGATCGCCGCGGCTCAGCTGCGATCCCGTCCGCATTGGACCATCGCGCACCTCGCCGGCCGGCTGGCCGACGAGCGCCGCCGATTGTCGGTACTGGCTGTCGACGATCTCGCGGTGCGCGCGAGCTTCGACAGCAGCTACACAGCGCTCGATACCGAACTCGCGACCGCGTTCGCGGCGCTCGGCGCGATTCGCGCTCCCGACTTTCCCGCCTGGACGCTCGCCGGTTTGCTGGACATTCCGTTGTTCGACGCGGAGGAACTGCTCGACGAACTCGTCGACGCGCAACTGGTCGCCTTTGCCCGATTGGATCTCACCGGTGGTCACCGATTCCGCTGCCACGACCTGTTACGGGTGTACGCGAGCGAGAAAGCGGCCGAGCGCCTTTCCGATCACGAACGGTCGCAGAGCAGAAGCCGGCTGTTCAGCGGATACCTGACGCTACTGCTCGAGGCGATGGCGTCACTCGGGCCGGGCAAGGATCTCTTTCTCGCCGAGTCCGTGCCGATCGTGTGGCGTCCGCCCGCCGAGATACTCTCGTCGACCCGGAGCATCAGTGCCGCGGAGTGGTTCGCCGATGAGCGTCCCGGGTTGGTCGCCGCCGCACGCCAGGCTTACGACGATGAACTGTGGCCCTACGTCTGGGGTCTCGTCGACGTGCTGAACGGTCTGTTCGTCGCGCAGCGCCACGGCGAGGAATCGCTGGAAATGAAGGATCTGGCTCTCCGCGCCAGCCGCGCGGCCGCCGATACCGTGGCCGAGACCGGGGTCCTCTACTCCTACACCGGCTACTACATGGGCAAAGGCGCCTACGCGGAAGCGGTCGCGGGGCTACACGACGTCATCGACCGCTACACCGAACTGGGGATGTCCGACCGTCAGGCACGCGCCACACTCAGCCTCGCCGTGGTCGAACGAGACCGAGGCAGGCTGGCCGTGGCCAAGCCGCTGCTCGAGCAGTGCATAGACCTCTTCACCGGCGGAGACGACGAACTGGTGCTCGCCTCCACTCGACAGAACTACGCCGTCGTCCTCCGGGACCAGGGCTGGCTGGCCGCCGCCGACGCCAATCTTCGACTGTGCCTGCCGATTTTCCGTGCTCATGACGACAATTCCGCCTGCGGACGCGGACTGCACACCCGATCGGTGCTGCATCTGCAGCTGGGCCGCCTCACCGAGGCCGCAGCCGACCTGGACGAGGCGAGGCCGCTGTGCGTGAAGGCCGGCGACGCCAGGTGGACCGGGATCGTCGACCTGTTCAAGGCGCGCTTGCTCGGGCATCAGCGGCGGTGGCCGGAGGTGCTCGCGGCCCTGCCCGCATGCGAACGCATCTTCGACGACAGCGACGACGATCTCGGCCGCGCGCAGGTGTGGCGCACGCGGGGCAGCGCGTTGCGTGCGCTCGGCGACTTTCCCGCCGCACTGGCGGAATACGCGCGTGCGAACGAGATGTACGACGCGACCGGCGAGGACCGCATGAAGGCGAGACTGCGGTACGGCACGGCGCTGACCCGGCTCCGCGCCGGGAACGCGGACGAAGCGTTGTCCGGATTCACCTCGGCCGCGGCGATGTTCGAGGAACTCGACGACCAACCCTGGTTGCTGCGGACGCGACGGTGGCTCGCCACGCTGCGATCGGACGACGAATCGGCATCCGACTGGACGGAAGTACGACGCATCGCGGAGTTGTTGATCGACCGAGCCGGTCCCGGGTACTTCCCGGTCTGGCTGCGTCCGATCCTCGACGACGCGGTCGCGAAGGGGGGATAATGCGTATCGCATACGTATGCCGTGACCTCGCCATCGGCACGATGACGGGTCCGGACGCCCACGTCTTCGCCGTGGCCGCCGCCATGGCGCGGCACGGCCACGAGGTACACCTGATCAGCGAACGGCTCGCGGCGCCGTGGACGCGAATGCTGCGGAATATCGTTGGGCTGCACTGGCAACCGACGCTGCCGGAGCGAGAAGGGCATTGGTATTTCACCGACGAGCAGTCCTACGCGGATCGGGTGTACGACACGCTACGGCTGCTCCACGAGGGTTCGCCGCTCGATGTGATCGACTTTCTCGACGCCGGTGGTGAGGGGCTGACGGTGCTGCGCGCCCATCGGCTGCTCGGACAGTTCCACACCAGCCGCATCGTGGTGTCGCGACACCCCTGGGCGAGCGCGAGCGACGGTCCCCAGGTTCAGCGACCAGCGACATTCCACAGGGAACTGACCACGTTCGCCGAGCGGTACACGCGGCGGCACGCGGATCTCGTGTTGACCTGCGGCGGCAACGCGACCCGGCTCGACACCGACCACGGTGGCCGGGTCCGGGCGTACCCGCCTGCCCTGCCGGATCTCGATCCGGGGAACCGCCGTATCGCTTGGCGGGCCTCGGGCACGATTCTCTGGCTCGGAACACTCTGCCCTGGAGCGGGTATCGATACGATGATGCGGGCAATGGAGCTCGTTGTGGCGCGAATACCCGACGCGCGCTTGGTGTTACGTGGCAGCGATACCCCTACCGATCCGGTCGGTAGGTCCTATTGGCGGCACACCCATGCCCGCCTGTCGGCGGAGTTGCGCCGGGCCGTGACCTTCGCCGGGCCGATGCACCCGGACGCCGTTCGGGAACAGTCAGCGATGCTCTGCGTGCTGGCCGCGGGTTCCGCGAGTACACCGGCAGATGCGTTGTGGGCCATGAGCGTCGGCTGCCCTCTCATCGTTCCCGACGACAGTGTCGGCGTGGGTTTCGTCGACGACGACCGAACCGGACGTATCGTCGCCGTCCGCGATGCCGACGCGCTCGCCGCGGCGATCATCGACGCGATGCTGGACGCGGAGGCCGCCGCACGACTCGGATCTGCCGCACGCGCGGCCGTCCGCACCGATCACGCCTGCGCTCAGATCGCGGAAAGTCTCACCGCCGCTTATCATTCGGCGTCGCCGCCAGCACGATTGCCGACGCCGACCGGGCTGGTCTCCGTGGTCATTCCGCTGTACAACTATGGCCGATTTCTGCCCGCGGCGGTGGCGTCGGTACGCGAATCCGGTTATGCGGATGTGGAAATCGTCGTAGTCGACGACGGATCGACCGACCCGGAGACCGCCGCGGTGCTGGACGACATGTCCGGCGTGACGAAGATCCGGCAGCCGAATCGAGGCCTCTCGGCCGCTAGGAATACCGGAATCCGCAGCAGCCGAGGGGATCTCGTGCTCGTCTTGGACGCCGACGACCGGATTCGTCCCGGCTTCCTGTCCGCCGCCGTCGCCGCCATGCGGAGCGATGACACACTCGGCTACGTGGGTGGCTATGTCCGCTACTCGGGACTCCTCGACCTCGTCTACGTCCCGGCGGGCATGGTTCCCGAGCTCAACCTCGTCCTGCACACGCACCTCAAATCCATGGTGCTCTATCGCAAGCGGGCACTCGATGAGGTCGGCGGCTACGACGAGAACCTGCCGGCGTTCGAAGACTGGGAGCTACAACTGCGCATGGATCTTTCCGGCTATGCGTCCGATGTCCTACCCATCGTCGGCCAGCTCTACCGACGCCACGCCGAATCCATGTCGTTCCAGCACAGCAACGGGATGCGCAACGAACTCGTTCAATACCTGGTGAGCAAGCACGCGGGCGCACTCACGCCCGCGCGACTCACCGCACTACTGCTGATCCTGGTCGACATGTGGAAAACGGGTTATGAGCCGAGCACTTCGGTCATGCTGCAGCGCGAGCAGCACCCGGCAGACCGGTTACCCGACGGCGTTGTCGCGCCGTGACCAGGTCAGACTCGCCTGAAAGGTGCTGCCCGCCTTCGCCCTCGAGATGATGACACCGACCTCGGATTCCAAGTTCAGCGAGAACTGCAGACTCGCTTCGGACAACTGCCATCCGCCCTCGGACGGCTCGTCGAGCTGACTCGCGAGGCTCTCGCGCAGTCGAGACGCGATACCCGCCAACGCCTCCCCCAGTTCTCCCACCCGATCACCGAACTTGTCCACCAGATCGGAGGGACCGAGATCCCCCGCGTATCCAGGCGGCGGCACGATCTCGACGCGAATATCGCCGTTGTCAGTCATGCCGACAAGTATCGCCGCCCGTTGTTTCGCCCGCAGCCGATGCGGACACGACCGTGCGGCTTGCTCGGTGGTCGGCACGATGACAACCGGCTGGCTCGCCGTTCTCCACCACGACCGCCGCACGCAGAGTAGGACGCCCGCGCTGAACGCATGAACGCGTCGAAGACGGTCGCCAACCGCGACTACGTGCAGCAGTTCGGGTCCAGCACGACGCACAGCGCCGACAGCGCCTCTCGCCGCGCGCGGTGGTAGATGTTCATGCCGCGGCGTTCGGATTCGATCAGGCCCGCCTTCTTCAGCTGGCCGAGGTGGTGGCTGACGGTGGATTCGGCGAGGCCGACCACGGCGGCGAGGTCGCCGGTGTTCCGCTCGCCCGCCGTGGTGGTCAGCAGCAGCGACATCAGTTTGACCCGCACCGGGTCCGCGATCGCCTTGAGCCGCAGAGCCACCTCCAGCGCGGCAGCGTCGTCGATCGGCCCCGCGGCGACAGGTGCGCAGCAGACGGGAGCGGACATATCGATCACGGGCAGAGCCTTCGGCATGCGACCAATCCTACGCACCTTGTTGACATATGTCGAAAATGGGACGAGACTTCAGGTCGGAAGTTCTTCGATATATGTCTTACAAGTGGAGGTGTCCGTCATGTCTCGCATCCAACTCGCCCTCAACGTCGACGATCTCGATCGGGCGGTGACGTTCTACTCGACCCTGTTCGCCACCGAGCCCGCCAAGCGCAAGCCCGGTTACGCGAACTTCGCCATCGCCGAGCCCCCGCTGAAATTGGTGCTCCTGGAGAACCCCGGCCACGGCGGCAGCGTCAACCACCTCGGCGTCGAGGTGGAATCCTCGGAGCGAGTGCACGCCGAGATCGCGCGACTCTCGGACGCGGGCGTGTTCACCGAGGAGGAGATGGCGACGACGTGTTGTTTCGCCACCCAGGACAAGGTCTGGGTGACCGCGCCGGACACCGAACGGTGGGAGGTCTACACGGTGCTCGCGGACAGCGAAACCTTCGGCGCCGCACCGCGATCCGCGAGCGAGGAACCGTGCTGCGGCACCACCGAGGAGGCGGTCGCCGAGGGCGCGTGCTGCGGCACGTCCGCCAAGCGGGATGCCGTCGCGTCGGGCGCCGCCTGCTGCGGATGACCCTGCGTTGCCCGGATCCGGCCTCCCCTCATGACGGCCGGAATCCGGGCCTTACCGCGCACTCGCGCCCACGACGCTGCCGCGAGTACGGCTCAGTGCGCCAGCACGCCGCTCAACTCGTTCGGGCTGTCCGGCAGGGTGGCCGACGCGGTGACCGCGCCCGTGGCGAGGTCGACGCGGTGCACCTTCTTGGTGGCGGGATCGGAGACGTAGGCGACGCCGCCGCGGACGAACAGGGCCGGGCGGGCCTGCTGCCACTTCAACGGCTCCTGCCAGGAGTCGATGACCGGGATGGTGCGGGTGACCGTGCCCGCGACCGGATCGATGACGTGGATGCGGCCGTCGGTGCCGAGCACCAACGCCTCGCCCTGCGGGCCGCGGCCGAGCGAACGGAATGTGTAGCTGGTGCCGATGTCGACCAGGCGCAGGGTGCCGGCGGCCGTGTCGATCAGCGAGACCTGCTGCGGCCGTTCGAGTTCCGCGTCCTTGTCCTTCTTGTAGTCGCCGAGCACGATGGTCGATTCCGGGCTGCCCGCCTGGTTGCCGATGCGGCCGTAGGGTGTCGGGCTCGCCACCTTGGTGATGACGCCGCCGCGGTAGACCAGCGCGCCGGTCTGGCAGCCGACGACCACGGTGTCGCCCGCGGCGGTTGCCTCGCCGTGCACGCCGGGGCAGTCCTCGTTGCGGGCGATCTCCTTGCGCTGGGCGTCGAGCACCGCGATACCGGTGCGCTTCTCCTTGGTGCCGAGCGTGACGACCAGCGACCCGTCGGCCAGCTCGATGGCGACGCCGTGGTGCGGCGCGGCCGACTTGTAGACCTCGGTGGCGGGCTTTCCGTCGGCCAGGCGCGCCGGGTCGAAGGAGGTGACTTCGCCGGTACCGTCGGCGAACAGCACCGTCCGCCCGGCGTGCTGGACCACGTGACCCGGTTCGGCGCCGGGGAATTCGATCTCGGTGAACTCGGCCGCGACGGCGTCGTAGACGCGGAACCCGTCTTTGTGCGACACCATCAGATGCCGGTCGTCGCCCGCCGGGTTGAGGCGGTTGAAGCCGTCGAGCGCTGTGCTGCCGCGCAATTCGAGTGTCGCGCCGTCGAGCACGTGGATGCCGCCGTCGTAGGTGACCGCGATGGGCTCGGCGATCCGCTTGCCCGCGGGCTCGTCCTGGTCCGAGCCGCATCCGGCCAGCGCGAGCGCCGCGGTGAGCAGACCGGACAGCGCGAGCGCGGTGCCGTTCCGTGGCCGAAAGTGCATGTGGTGCTCCCTTTTTCGTTCCAACTCTGCGTTCATGGGGCCAGTCCGCGGGTGATCGCCTCGGTGTTGGCGCGCATCATCTCCAGGTAGGTCTCGGCGCCGCCGCCCGGCGCGGTGAGCGATTCGGAGTACAGCGGGACGACTCGGACGTGCAGCCCGGCCTGTTCGGCGAGTACGCGGGCGAGTCGGTCGGGCTGGGCGGAGTCGGCGAAGATCGCGCCGACTCCCGCGCCGCGCACGGCTTCGGCGAGTCCGGCCAGATCCGACGGGCTCGGGGAGGCGAGCGTGGTGCCGCCCGGAATCACGGCGCCGATCACCTGGAAGCCGTAACGCTCTGCGAGATAACCGAATACGTGATGGTTCGTGACCAGCTTGCGCCGTTCGGCCGGGATGGCGGCGAACCGCTCGGTCATCCACCGGTCGAGCCGATCGAGTTCGCCGAGGTAGCGCTCGGCCCGCGCGCGGATCGCCGCGGCGTCCACGCCCGCGACGTGCGCGATCACCTCGTCGCGGATGATCTCGACGGCGCGGCGGACGCGCAGCGGATCGGTCCAGAAGTGCGGGTCGGGGCGGTCGGCGCCGACCTCGGGGCGATAGCGCAACGGATCGATCTGGTCGCCGACCGCCACCGTCGCGACACCGGCGTGCGCGGCGGCGTCGACGTGGCGCTGCACGCCTTCCTCCAGCCCGAGACCGTTGTGCACGATGAGCCCGGCCCGCTCCAGCCGCGCGGCTTGCTGCGCCGAGATCGCGAAGTAGTGCGGGTCGGCGTCGGGCCGCATGAGCACCGCCACCTCGGCGGCGTCGCCGACGATCGCCTCGGTCAGATCGCCGAGGATGTTCGTGGTCACCATGATCTCGCGGCGCTCGGCACCCGAGGACACGCATCCTGCGAGCACGAGCACCGCGGCAAGGAGCATCCCGAGGTGAGCCGACGCCCTCATTCGCCCGCCTCCGCCATCAGCGCAGGGGCGATGTCGAGCGCGAAGGTGCGAGCTGTCCGCAAGTCCGAGTAGTCGATCTCCCATACTTTTCGTCCGCCGGGATCGTTGACGTAGGCGCGGCTCGAATCGACCACGATGTCCGCGGCGGAGCCGGGCGCGACGAGCTGCTTGCGGGTGCGTTCGGTACCCGTCGCGGGGTCGTAGGCGTGCAGCACGCCGTCGGCGGACAACGCGAGCAGCGGCGCGCCTTCCCCCGCCGTGTTCGTCGCGAGCACCGGCCCGGTCTCGACGAAGGTCCATGTCTTGCGGCGGGCGTCGAGCAGCCACGTCCCGCGCTCTCCCGCCCTGGCCGCCAGGGTGGCGCTGCCGGGGCGGTGCCGGAATTCGACAGCGCGCTCGGCCTGGGGAACCGGACGCGGGTACGCGATCTTGGTCGCGGTGGCGCTTCCCTCCTGGACGTTCACCACCAAAGCGCCGTCGGCACAACCGAAGACGACGCCGATCCGGGTCTGCGCCGTGCCGCGCGGTTCCGGGCACGGCTCCGCGACCGCGGCGACCACCGCACCGTCACGTCCGCGAACCTCCACCCGGCCATCGGTCCGGCGGGTCACCACCGTGTGTTCCCCCGACGGCACGGCCAGGCCGCCCGCGTGCGCGCCGCGGTCGGGTACCGAGCCCGCGTCCAGCGCGGCGCGGTCCAGCAGCGCGGTGTCGCCGCTGTCGAGCACGAGCGCGGCCACCGACGGGTCCGCGGCCGCGGCGATCACCGGCCCGGCGGAGTACACGCCGACGTCTCGGATGGGCGCCTTGTAGTAATGCACGTGGTCACCGTGATCCACCAGCCAGGTACCGGTGTCGACGATTCGAATCCCCTCCGGCGTGGCCAGATACGCGTAGCGACCATCGCTCGCTACGCGGGTGACGCCCGCGGCTGGCGCGAGATCGGTGACCCGCTCCGAGAGCAGGTCCAGCACTCGCACCGCGCCGGACTCCCTGTCCGCCAGAACGAGTCGCGGCTGCGGTTCCGCGGCCTCCTCCGCGCCCTCGACGTAGCCGTGCGGCGCCGATTCGGCGTCGTCGGCAACCCGATCGGCGCCACAACCGGCCAACGGCAGCACGGCTACCAGCGCCAAAGGCCCGAACTTCTTGCCCGAGAATCGGATTCGACTCCGCAACGCGGAGAACGACGCGGACACGAAGAACAGCGCCACCGCGACGGCGGCGATGGTTGCCCCCGCCGCCGTACCGAGGTGCCAGGAGATCAGCAGTCCGGTCACCGTCGCCAGCGCACCGAGCAGCGCGGCCACGGCCATGATCACCGGAAGCCGGTGCGCCCAGAACATCGCCGCGGCGGGCGGTGCGATGAGCAAGCCGAAGACCAGCAACGTGCCGACGATGTGGAACGAGGCCACGATGGCGAGCGTGATGAGACCGACCAGGGCCACCTGCGCGACCTTCGGCCGCAGCCCGAGCGTATGCGCGGTGCGCGGATCGAAGGCCAGCGCCACGAACGCCCGGTGGCCGAGCACCGCGACAGCGGCCGCACCCAGCAGTGCGACGACCAGGTAGACCAGATCCCGGTCGCGGATCGCCAGCACGTCGCCGAACAGGAAGCCGGTCAGGTCGACGGCGAAAGACTGTGCACGCGAGACGATCACGACACCGATCGACAACATCCCGACGAACAGCAGTCCGATGCCGATGTCGGCCGAGAGCCGTGCGTTCCTGGTCAGCGCGGATACCCCGAGCGCCATCGCGCCCGCGCTGAACGCCGCGCCCACCAACAGGTTTCCGCCGAGCAGTGCCGCGATCGCGATGCCGGGCAACATACCGTGCGCCATCGCGTCGGCCAGAAAAGCCATGCCGCGCACCACGACCCAGGTGCCGGCGATGGCGCACAGGCACGAGACGAGCAAGCCGCCCCAGAGAGCCCGCTGCACGAACGACACCTCGAACGGGGCGATCAACCACTCCATGAGGCGACACCATAGAATGAAAACGGTTATCATTTCAAAATGAGTGACGGGAGACACAGTGTGAACCGAGCGGACCTGCGACTGGCCGGATTGTCGGCGGGCTACCGCGGCCGGGCCGCACTGGCGGATGTCACCGCCACCATCCCGGCGGGCCGGATCACTGTGGTGCTGGGGCACAACGGCTCCGGCAAGTCGACGCTGCTCGCGGCGCTCGCCGGGGTGCTGAAACCGCTGGCGGGGACCATCGAGCGACCGGGCATCCGGCGGACCGCGTTCGTCGTGCAGCACAGCGCGGTGCCCGCGACGCTGCCGATCACGGTGCGGGAGACGGTCGCCATGGGACGGTGGGCGCACCGCGGACCGTGGCGGCGACTGCGGCGAACGGATCGCGCGGTCGTCGCGGAATGCCTGGCGCGCATGGACATCGCCGACCTGGCCGACCGACGCCTCGACACACTCTCCGGCGGGCAGCGACAGCGGGCGCTGCTGGCGCAGGCGCTGGCCAAGGAGGCCGACCTACTGCTCCTCGACGAGCCCACCAGCGGGCTGGATACCGAAGCGCGGCAACGGATCACGGATCTGCTCGAAGACGTCGCCGACCGCGGCGTCACCGTCGTGCACGCCACCCACCAGCGCGACGAGGCGCTGCGCGGCGGCCATTGCCTGCTATTGGAGAACGGCAGGCTGCTCGCCGAGGGCGATCCGGCGTCGGCCCTCGCGCTCGGTTCCGCGCCTCGAGCGCGCTGCTAACGTCGATACAGTGTCCGACGCGCTGACTCGATTCCGCTCCGTTCTCCCGACCGACACCGAGTGGGAGCCGGTCGAGGGTGGGGAGTCCGGGGCCGCCGTGTTCCGCGCCGCCGACGGCTCGCGGTACGCGAAATGCGTCGCTGAGGAGTTGGTGACCGAACTGCGCGAGGAGTGCGACCGGGTCGAGTGGTTCAGCGGCCAGGGCCTTCCCGGGCCGCATCCGGTCTTGTGGCGACGCACCGGCGAGGCCGCCTGCCTGGTGACCACGGCCGTATACGGCGTGCCCGCAGCCCGCGTGTCCGCCGAGGAGCTGTCCGCCGCCTGGCCATCGATCACCGAGACCGTGCGCACGCTGCACGAAATACCCACGGACACTTGTCCGTTCGAACGCGGCGTCACCAAGATGTTCGCCAAGGCCGAGGACGTGGTTGCCCGCGACGCGGTGAATCCGGAATTCCTGCCCGAGGAACAGCTGGACATACCGACGCGGGTCCTCCTGGCGCGGCTACGCGCTCAGCTGGACGTGCGGATCGCGCAGGAGGCCGCGGAATACGTGGTGTGCCACGGGGATCTGTGTCTGCCGAACATCGTCCTCGACCCGAACACCTTGTCGGTCACGGGATTCCTCGACCTCGGCCGTCTCGGCGTGGCCGATCCGTACGTCGACATAGCACTGCTGCTTGCCAATTCACGGGAAGTGTGGCCGGACGAGCGAAGCGCCCTGGACGCCGATCGGCGCTTCGCCGAGCGCTACGGCATCGACCTCGACGCCGACCGGCAGCGCTTCTATCTCCACCTCGACCCGCTCACCTGGGGGTGAGGCGAATCAGGCCATCGAGATGCCGGTGATCAGGGTGCGGCCGGTGACGGTCTTGGTGGTGATGATCTGGGTGAAGGTCTTCGGCTGCTGACCCGGATACTGCTGGGTGAGCCGGACTTCCCAGTGCGACTGCCCATCTCCCGCGCCGACGGCGGTGCGGGTGATCTGGACGCAGTAACGGGTCCCGACCGGCACCTGGTCGATGCCGCGCTGGATCTGCTCGGCGGGCGGAACCGTCGCGTCCGCGGCGACGACGGCGCGCGCCGCCGGACCCGAACGTTGCACGTAGTAGGCGCGTTCGAAGGCGAGGATCGCCGAGGGTCCGTCGGTGGTGCCGCCGATGCCGGTGCCCGAGACGACATCACCGGTGCGGCGCTGTTCGCACCCGGGAGTCGCTACCGCCGTGGGGGAGTCGGGTCCCGTCGGGGTAGGTGACGCGGGCGCCGGTGCGTCGTCGGCCGCGGGGACGGAGCTGGTCGGCGCCGTCACGGTGCGCGTTCCCGAGCTGGGCAACACCGCCCAGACGATCGAGCCGACCCCGACGAGCAGACCGAGGACGATCAGCACAGCGATGATCCTGTTGCCCCGTTCGGGTCGCTGTTCCTGCGGACGCGGACGCGGACGGCGCAGCGCGGGACCGGGATTGCCGCCGGTGCGGTCGATGATCGCGGGCACGAACGTGTTGCTGTCGTCGGTGCGGCGATCCGGTTCCGGCTCGTTGTCTACCGGTACCCGGATCTCGACCGTCGGCTGCTCGGGGAATTCCTCGGCGCGTGTCGGCGGGTCGAGCCATTCGGCCCACTCGCCCATCCGGCGCTGCGGCTTCCGTACCGGCGGCGCGGCGGGCGGCTCCAGCGGGTAGGCCTGTTCCGGTGTGCGCGGCGATCCGGAAACCAGCGGCAGTCCGGATACGTGCGGCGGTTCGGAAACGCTCGGTGGCTCGGATACGTGCGGCTCGGGTATCCGCGGCGGCTCCGGTGCGCGCAGCGGCGCGCTGTAAGTCGACCCGGGTCGACGTCCCGCGGGCCGCCGCCGTCGACGCTTGCCCGTGGGAGGCGCGGGCAAGCGCAACATCGGCAGACCCGTGTCGAACGGATTCGGCTGTCCCTGCTCCTTGTTCGACGGGCCCTGGTCAGGGCGCGTCATCGCCGAAGTCGCCGATCACGGCGGCTGGGACGGTGACCGATTCGGGGATCATCGCGGCCGCGGGCACCGTGACTCCGAGCTGGCCGTCGCGCGGCCTGCGGTCCTGATCGCCGCCGATCGGCGGCGGCATCGCGACGCCGCCGTGCGTGCCGGGCGGCCCGGTCGGTTCCGGCGCCGGCTTGGGCGGCGGCGCGTCCTGCGGCGCGGGCGTGGGCGGGATGATCGAAGCGGGCGGCGCGGGCCTGGCCTCCGGCTTCGGCGCATCCGGCTTCGCGCTCGGTCCGGTCGAGTTCTGCGCCGGATTCGACGGCGTCGAGCCGCCGCCGAAGTCGATCACCTTCGATGGGGTGCCGGACGTGCCGCCGCCGTTGCCGTTCGTGGTGCTGCCCGGGTTGATCAGCTCCGGGATCGCCTTGTCGATCGCCTTGTCCGCCGAGGCGGCGACGGTGTCCATGGCGTGCGTGCCGACCTCGACGATCTTGTCGATGAGGTGCGTGCCGATGTCGACGCCCGCCGAGATGGCCGCGGTCCCGAGCTGCACGCCCGCCGAGATGAGCTGCTGCTGGAGGTGCAGCTGGGCGGCCTGCTGCGGGTCCAGCGGCTGGCCCTGCACCGTGGTGCCGGGAACCGTGGTCGTGGCGGTGCCGCCGAGGGACGGCTGACTCGTGCCGCCGATGCCGCCGGGCTGCGTGACGGTGAGCGGGCCCATCTCGTCCAAACGGCGGGTGTGGTCGTTCATCTCGGTGCGCGCGGTGCCGACCGTGGCGATCGCGTCGCGCAGCGCCTGGGCCGCGCGCTCGATGACCGCGTCGGTGTCGGGCGCGGCGGTCGCGTTGCCGAGGATCACCCGCGCGTCCCGGCGGAAGTCGGCGATGATCTGATCCACCCGGCGCGCGGCGCGTGCACTGGTGGCCTGGGCGTCGCCGAGCACCGACAGGTAGGCGGGGCCGCGATCGGTGATCTCGCCGATCTCGGTCTGGGTGGTGCGCAGCGCGGGCACGGCGGCGTCCGCGCCGCGCGAGGTCCAGGTGGACTCCAGCGCGTACAGACCGTCTCGGTGCGGGCCTTCGGAATCGGCGGCGTGCGTGGACGCCGCGGACAGCGCGCCGGTGATCGCGCGGTCGGGCAGGGTGGCGCCGGTGCCGAGGGTGGCGCGCAACGAGAGCATCGGCTGCACGAGCGCCGCGACGATCGGCGGGTCCGAGGTCGGATCGTTGCTGACGACCGGCAGCGTGTCGGTGCTGGTCTGCTCGGTGGGTCGCCGTCGGCGTCGACCGCTGAGCCGCCTCATGCCAGCTCCTCCCCGGTCTTCGCCAGAGCGGCCGCGGTCTCCGCGTCACCGGTCCGCATGGCGGCATCGTAAC
This sequence comes from Nocardia sp. CNS-044, assembly GCF_059570515.1. Lineage (NCBI taxonomy): Bacteria > Bacillati > Actinomycetota > Actinomycetes > Mycobacteriales > Nocardiaceae > Nocardia > Nocardia sp. CNS-044. Next base: position 480,118 of record NZ_JCANSX010000008.1, on the reverse strand, counting down.
CGCGCAGCACCTGACCGTAGGCGGCCACCAGCTGGCCCGCGGTGGACAATGCCTGGGTGTGCTCGGACACCGCGGCGGTGAACCGCGCCACGAACTCCGCGCCGACCATGCCGAGATCGGCGTCGAGCTTCTGCGGGTTCACCGCACCGGACGCGGCGGCCGAGGCCTGCGCCAACTGCTGCGCCACGGTCTCCGCTATCGCGGTGTAGGCGGCCATTGCCGCCGGGTCGAGCTTCAGCGTGTCCATCGTTCCCCCTTCACGGAAAACCAAACTCTCGCTGTCGCATCACGGTTGAGCCGAGCTTACTGGCCGGGTCCGACACCTGCGCCGGATCACCACGAAACACCGGCGGCACCGCCTGGCCGTGCCGTGCGGGTGTGCCCATCACCGATGATGTGCGCCCGCCCGGTTCGCGACCTTCGTCCAATAGTCGCACGACTCGCCCCGAGATCGTCGGTCTGTCTTGCAATCAGCGGCGCGGCGGGTCGGATGCCGCACAGCTGGAACGCTTTCCACGACAGGCGACCTGGGTCTTTCCCGAAGCAGGTCGCGGTCTCAGCGGGACAGGTCCGGCCACGGCGGGCGCCGCACGATGGCGAGCAGGGCGAGCGTCGCCGACACCAGGCCGATCGCCTGGCCGAACAGCGCGATCCGAGTGGCGTCGACGGCGGGCGTCCAGGTGGCCTGGCCGTCCTTCACGACGTACACGCCGACCGGTCGCGCGGCCGACCGGAGAAGCCCACCGGCCCTGGCGACCGTGACGATGACCGACCCATCGGGAGTCTCCTGCGGGGTTCCATAGACGAGAGCACTCGCGTCGCCCGGCCGCGTCGCGCCGAATTGTTCCAGCAGTGACATTTCCGCCCCTTCGTTCCGTGGCCCGCGCCGCGGCGGAAGCCGAGCGCCCCGCCAGCCTAGTGAAGATGAGGCGCCCCAAGGCGCGAGAAAATTCCATGCGGGAATAGCCGAGGTGGCGATACGTTCGATGAAGATGGTTAGTCGAACGAACGAAAGGGGCCGCCGGTGGCGACCGAGACAGCGCAGTCGGCCATCGGGCTCCGGTCCGAACGCGGAGCGATCCTCGGCTCGCTGATGCTGGCGACCGGACTCGTCGCCCTCGATTCGACCATCATCGCCACCGCGGTGCTGTCCATCACCGACAGCCTCGGCGGGTTCGCCCAGTTCCCTTGGCTGTTCTCGATCTATCTGCTCGCGCAGGCGGTGACGGTGCCGATCTACGGCAAGCTCGCCGACACGGTCGGACGCAAGCCGGTGATCATGTTCGGCATCGCGGTGTTCGCGCTGGGTTCGCTGCTGTGCGGGTTGGCGAGCAGCATGGTCGCACTGATCGTCTTCCGCGCGGTGCAGGGCATCGGCGCGGGCGCCATCCAGCCGATGACCATGGTGATCGCGGGCGACCTGTACACGCTCACCGAGCGGGCGCGGGTCCAGGGCTATCTGGCCAGCGTGTGGGCGATGTCCTCGGTGGCGGGTCCGCTGCTGGGCGGCGTCTTCGCCGACTTCGTCAGCTGGCGCTGGATCTTCCTGATCAACCTGCCGCTCTCCGCGATCGCCGCCTGGATGCTGGTGCGCAGCTTCCGCGAGGACTCGGTGCGGCGCAGCCAGGACATCGACTATCTCGGCGCGGGACTGCTGACGCTGGGCGCGGGCGCTCTCATCCTCGGCCTGCTCGAGGGCGGGCAGGCGTGGGCGTGGTCCTCCCCCGCGAGCATCGGCATCTTCGCGGGCGGCGGGCTGGTGCTCGTCCTCTTCGCGCTCGTGGAGCGACGCGCGACGAATCCGATTCTGCCGCTGTGGGTCTTCACCCGCCGGGTAGTGGTGGCGAGCAGCCTGGTGTCGGTGCTGATCGGCGCGGTGCTGATCGGCCTGACCTCCTATGTGCCGGCCTTCACCCAGGGCGTGCTCGGTACCGGCGCGCTGGTCGCGGGACTCACCGTCGGCGCGCTCACCCTCGGCTGGCCGCTGGCGGCCTCCCAGGCGGGAAAGGTGTACCTGCGCATCGGCTTTCGCGGCAGCGCGCTGATCGGCAGCGGGCTCGCGACGCTGGGAGCCGCGTCCACTCTGCTCATCGACGAGCACTCCACGCTGTGGCAGATCGCCGCGTCCTGTTTCGTGATCGGCACCGGCATGGGCCTGGTCGCGACGCCGACCCTGATCGCCGCGCAGACCAGCGCGGAATGGCATGAGCGCGGGGTGGTGACCTCGGCCAACATGTTCGCCCGCTCGATCGGCAGCGCCGTGGGCGTCGCGGTGTTCGGCGCGATCGTCAACTCCCGGGTCGGCGAGACCGACCACCCCGCACCGGACGTCCTCGCCCCGGCAGTGCATCTGGTCTTCGTGACCGTGGCGGTGATGGCGGCGGTCATGCTGGTGGCCTCGGCCATGATGCCGAGCCGCCGCGCCGACGGCACGATCTGAACTTCGGCGGTCACTCCGCGGCGCGGCGGCCTTCGATCTCGGCCAGAGCGCGATCACGCTGCGCCCCGGGCAAACCGGCCGCCGCCGCGCGCACGGACTCGACGGCGTCCGGAGAGAGCGCGGTCAAGGTGGTGTGGAACTCGGCCCACAGGTCGTGGTCGGCGGTGGCGCGCAGCATGTCCGCGAGTTTCGGCTCCGGCACCAGGCCGACGAAGCGTTCGAGCTGCGCGACTTCGTCGACCAGGAACGCCGTGCGGGTCAGCGCGAGGCCGTCCAGCGCCGCCGCGGTGACGCGCGCCGCGTCGTCGGAGACCGAGGCCATCAGGTCGCCCAGGGTGATCCAGTCGGCGCGCTCGGCAAGTACCTCGGCGACGTCCGCGACCGTGGCCGAGGGCAGCCCGGCGATGATGGTCGCCGCGCGCCGGGCGTCGAGCTGGGCGGCGATGTCGGCGAGGAAGTCGGCGGGCAGGCGTTTGGCCACCTCCACCGCGTGTCCGGGGTCGAGCACCGCCGACATCTTGGCGGCGAGCAGCGCGTTGTGGTGGTGGCCGACCAGCTTCGCGAGGATGGGCGTCGGAATGATCTTGGCGGCGCCCGCGATTCGGCGCAGCCCGACAGACTGGTGGTCGAAGAGCATGTCGGCGACCTGCAAAAAGGCGCAGATCCGCGTCGGGCACCTCGGCCAGATATCCGAGATCGTCCACCGGGACTCGCAACGTCCTGGCCAGCTTGATCAGCTGCGGGTCGGTGGCCGCGGCGGTCACATCCGCACCGCCTTCTTCACCGCGCCGCGCAGCATCCGCGGCACCAGATCGAGCAGAGAGTTCGCCGCCGCCTGAAGGTCGTAGAACTCCTTGTGCTCCGCGCGCTCGACGGTCTCGGCCAGCTCCGCCTGACGGTCCGGCGGCAGCGCCGCGATGGCCGGGGGCAGATCACCGTCTATCAGTTCGGCCAGCGTCTTCTGCGCCATCGCTACCTCCGTGCGTCGGACGGAATCGGACTTGCGAACCTTCGATCAACGGTAGCGAACAGGTGCCGAAATGCGGATCGCCCCGCGCGGTGCGGGCCCGGAGCGATCGTTCCGATTCAGGACGGAAAGTGCCTACTGGCCGACCGAGACCTTTTCCTTCTCGCGGGCGCCGCCGCCGAGCTTCTCCATCACCAGGTAGCCGCCACACACCAGCACCGCCCACACCGCGCCGACGACGATCGCGGTGCGGCCGCTCTCGGTCCAGAACAGCAGCACCACGACGAGACCCAGGAAGGCGAGCGCCACGATCGAGGTCACCGGCGCTCCGGGCAGCCGGTAGTCGCTGGCGGGCAGCAGGCCGCGGGCGACCTTCGCGCGGTAGAGCAGATGGCAGACCAGGATCATGCCCCAGACGAAGATGATGCCGATGGTCGAGACCGAGGTGATGTAGGCGAATGCCTTGTCCGGCGAGATCACGTTGACCACCACGCCGATGACCATCGCCGCGGCCGAGGCGGTGATGCCGACGTAGGGCACCGAGCGTCCGCTCAGCTCGCCGAACCGGGCGGGCGCTTCCTGGCGCAGCGACAGGCTGCGCAGCATGCGGCCGGTGGAGTAGATCCCGGAGTTGCACGACGAGAGCGCCGCGGTGAGCAGCACGAAGTTGATGATGCCCGCGGCGGCCGGGATGCCGATCTGCTCGAACACCTCCACGAACGGGCTCTTGCCCGCGTGGAAGGACCGCCAGCTCGCCACCGACATGATGACCAGCAGCGCGCCGACGTAGAACAGGCCGATGCGGAAGGGCAGGGTGTTGATCGCCTTGCGCAGTGTGGTGCGCGGGTCGCGCGCCTCGCCCGCGGTCACGCCGACCAGCTCGACGCCGACGTAGGCGAACAGCACGATCTGCAGCACGAGCAGGGACTGGCCGAAGCCGTTCGGGAACACGCCGCCGTCGGCCCACAGGTTGGTCACCGTCGGGTCGGTCGCGCGGCCGATGCCGAAGACCAGCACGCCGATGCCGATGCCGATCATGGCCAGGATCGCGGTGACCTTGATGGCGGAGAACCAGAACTCGCCCTCGCCGAACAGCCGCACCGAGATCATGTTGGCCGCGAACATCACCGCCAGCACCACCAGCGCGGTGATCCACGGATCGATGTCGAACCAGTACTGCACGTACTTGCCCGCGACGGTGATCTCGGCCATGCAGGTCGCGACCCACACCGCCCAGTAGGTCCAGCCGGTCACGAAACCGGCGAAGCGGCCGAGGAACTCGTGCGCGTATTCGGCGAAGCTGCCGGAGACCGGGCGGTAGGTGAGCAGCTCGCCGAGCGCGCGCATGATCACGAAGATCGCCAAGCCCGCGGCCAGATAGGCCAGGATCAGCGCCGGGCCCGCCTGTTCGATGGCGCCGCCCGCGCCGTAGAACAGGCCGGTGCCGATGGCGCCGCCGATCGCGATCATCTGGATCGTGCGCGGGTTCAGGCCGCGCGAGTAGCCCTCCTCGCCCGGTGCCGCCGAGTCGGAGACCGCCGCGTCCGCTGGTAGCCGACGGTCGGAGCCTGTCATGAATTGCGGTCCTTCCCTCATCCGAAAGATCAGCACGTCACGGTACCGGCGGCCGCCGAGCCGCCGACGGGCACGGTCCGCCCGAAGTCGCTGTTGCCCGCTTGCCCAACCTCTGTCACCATCGATGTCATCAATGATGACAACAGCGGTGACGAGAGGGTGACCATGCCGGACAACAGCGCTCGACCGACCCGGCTGACCAGGGATCGCATCGTGGCGGCGGCGGTGCGGATCGCGGCGCGCGGGCGTCCCGACGGGCTCACCGGCCGCGCGCTCGGCGAGGAACTCGGCGTCGACCGCTCCGCCGTGTGGCGGCACTTCGCGGACAAAGACGCGCTCCTGCGCGCCGTCGGCGACCGGCTGCTGACCCTCGCCTACGAACAGGTGCCCGCCGGGCTCGATCCCAAGGCTCGGCTGGAGGCGCTGGCCAGGGCGGTCGTGGCGGTCTTCGTGGGGCACCCGTACGTCGGCTCGGCGATCGCCTCGCGCACGACGAGGGGGCCCGGCGAGTTCGCGGTGGTCGACATGATGCTCACGGCGTTGGCCGAGCTCGGCCTCTCCCCCGACGACGTGGTCCGCTACCAGCGCATGCTCGCCGTCAGCGTCTTGTCCTACGCCGGTGTCAGCGCGGGTTACGCGGTGTTGCCGCAGAAGGTCCGCGACGCAGATGAAAGGGCTTGGACGCGTGAGTATCTCGCCCTCGGCGCCGAGGAGTATCCGGGCATCGCCGAATACTCCGCGCGGCTGGCCGACGTCGGGCCGGACGCGGTGCTGGACACCATGATCGAGGCTTTCTGGACCGCGGTCGACGCGCGCACCCTGTCGAACACCAACGAGCGGAACGATTCTCATGACTGACCAGCCCACCCCCTCCCGGCTGCGCCGTTACGCGCCGCGGATCGTCCTGGCCCTCGGTGTGCTCGTGGCCGTGGCGATCGGCGCCGTCTTCGCCGCCACGCCGCTGCTGCGCATTCCGGGGCCGACCACGCTCGTGCAATTGCTGAGCGATCCCCCATCCACGCAGGGCGGCCTGTTCGAGAGCCGGACCGTCCCGGCCGCACCGACCCCGCGCCCCTTCCCCGCCGCACCGGCGCCGCTGCCGGACACGGTGCCGTGGAAGGGTTCTCGCGTTCCGGTCGCGGAATTCCTCGCGGCCACCGGCACCAACTCGTTCCTGGTGGTGCGTGACGGCAAGCTGACCACCGAGTGGTACCGCTCCGGCGTCGGGCCGACGACCAAGCAGTCTTCCTGGTCGGTGGCGAAATCCGTTGTGTCCCTGCTGATCGGCCGCGCCGTCGAAGCGGGCGAGCTGCGCGAGGAGGACCGGCTCGTCGACATCCTGCCCGAGCTCGCCAACGGCACCGAGTACGACACCATCACCATCCGTCAGCTGCTGGACATGGCCTCCGGCGTCGACGTCTCCGAGAACTACAACCCGTACTGGCCGCTGACCGGTACGGCACGCATGTATCTCACCGAGGACCTGGCCGATTTCGTCAGCGACCACCGCGCCCTGCGGTTCGCACCGGGTAGCCGCGGCGATTACCGCAGTGTGGACACCCAGCTGCTCGGCATGTCGCTGGCCAAGGTCGCAGGCAAGCCGCTCGGTGAGCTTCTCGCCCAACAGATCTGGGCTCCGATCGGCGCCGAGGACGACGCGCTGTGGAATCTCGACAGGGCGGGCGGACAGGAGAAGGCGTTCTGCTGCCTCAACGCCACCGCTCGCGACTTCGCCAAGATCGGTCAGCTGGTGCTCGACGGCGGCCGGGTCGGCGCGACCCAGGTGATCCCGCCGGCGTGGATCGAGCGGATCTCCACGCCCGCGCCGCTGCCCGTCATCGACTGGGGCTACGGCGCGCAGTGGTGGCACCCGACGGGCGCCGAACCCGATCTCATGGCCATCGGCGTCTATGGCCAGTACATCTACGTCGACCCGCCGAGCCGCACGGTCATCGTCAAGCTCAGCGACCACGGCACCACCCAGGACGAAGCGGAGACGATCGCGGTCTTCCGCGCCCTCGCCGCCGCGGGCTGACGCGCCGGAAATATGTCGGTGACGCGGGGCGTTCTGCAGTTGGCCGTCTACTTCGGAGGAGCCGCATGATCGACGTCCCGCTGTCCGTCCTGGACCTCGCGCCCGTGCAGACCGGCGCGAGCCCCGGCGAGGCGCTGGCCGCCACCACGGAACTGGCGCGGCGGACCGAGGCCTTGGGCTATCGACGGTTCTGGGTGGCCGAGCACCACAACATGCCGGGCATCGCCAGCTCCTCGCCGAGCGTGGTCATCGCGCACTTGGCGGCGGCGACAACGGCGATCCGGGTGGGTTCGGGCGGGGTCATGCTGCCCAACCACGCGCCGCTCGTGGTGGCCGAGCAGTTCGGCACCCTCGACGCCCTGCACCCGGGCCGGATCGATCTCGGCATCGGCCGCGCGCCCGGCACCGACCAGGCCACCGCGCTGGCGCTGCGGCGCACCAGCGAGGGACTGTCGGCGGAATCGTTTCCCAGCGAGCTGGCCGATCTGCTGCGGTACTTCCGCGGCGCGGGTCCCGGCGGCATCACCGCGACGCCGGGCCGCGGCGCGGAGCCGGAGATCTGGTTGCTCGGTTCCAGCGGGTACAGCGCGCAGGTGGCGGCGGTGCTCGGTGTGCGTTTCGCCTTCGCCCACCACATCAGCCCGAACAACACCGAGGCCGCGCTCGCGCTGTACCGCAACAGCTTCCGGCCCTCCGAGCATCTCGAGCAGCCGTACGCCATGGTGGCCTTCTCGGCGATCTGCGCCGACACCGACGAACAGGCCGACGCCATGGCGCGTCCGCGCGATCTGGCCTTCCTGTCCCTGATGTCCGGGCGGCCGCGGGCGTTGCCCACGCCGGAGGAGGCCGCGGCTTTCCGTCCCTCCGAGCGGGAAAGTCACTTCATCGAACAGCGTCGCGCCGGTCAGGTGATGGGCTCGCCGGAGACGGTGCGCGGTCAACTCGACGATCTGCTGCGGCGCACCGAAGCCGACGAGCTGATGCTCAACACCCTCGTCTACGACATCGAGGACCGCGCCCGCTCCTTCGAGCTGATCGCCAAAGCCGCTGCTGTTTGACGGCTTTCAGTGCAACGGGAAACCGTGACCGGCCAGCGCCTCGCGCAGCCGGTCGCGGCCGTTCAAGCTCCGGGCCGAGGCCAGACGGTCCAGCACGCGCTCGGTCCAGGAGTGCGCGAGCCCCTGCTCGGCGTAGAACTCGGCGATCCGTTCCTCGTACCGCGCGACGTGCTCGCGCTGGTCCGCCAGCTCGTAGGTTTCGTGGTGCAGCACCGCGGCCTGCGGCAAGCGCGGCTTCACCGCGGCCTGCTCGACCGGGTCCGGATGGCCGACCACCAAGCCGAACACCGCGAAAACCTGTGGCGGCAGGCGCAATTCGGCGGCGACCTGTTCGGGCTTGTTGCGCAGCGCACCGATGTAGACGGTGCCGAGCCCGAGCGATTCCGCCGCGACGACCGCGTTCTGCGCGGCGAGTGCGGCATCGATGAAACCGACGTAGCTGGATTCGAGGTAGTCCGCGCCGTCCAGTGGGGCGTCGCGGTCGTCGGCGAGCTGGCGCAGCCTGGCGAAGTCGGCGGTCCACACCAGCAGCACCGGCGCCTGCTCGATGTGCGCCTGCCCGCCCGCCAGCGCGGCAAGGCGGGCCTTGCGCGCTTCGTCGCGGACCGCGATCACGCTCCACACCTGGAGGTTGGACGAGGTCGGCGCAGACTGCGCGGCGGAGATCAGCAGCCGCAGCGTGTCGTCCGACACCGGATCGGGCAGGTAGCGGCGCACCGACCGATGTTCGTGCAGCACCCGCAGGACCGGATTCCACTGGGCGGGTTCGACCGGGGCCGCGTCGCGGTAGCGCTGGCGCAGGGCATCGGTCGGTGTCGGCGCGATCTGGGTCATGCCCTCATCCTGGCGACGAATCGGCGGCGCGTCTGCGGTAACCCTCACTGTGAGCCGAACAGCACTCCGGCACTCCGGAAGGACATGTACGGTTGGTAAGGCATACCTAAATACCTACTCTCCGGGAGGTTACCTTGGCACGCCCCCGCACTACCCTCACCGTGCTGCGTACCGAATGGCTGACCCCGCATCTGGTCCGCGTCCACTTCGGTGGACCGGGCTTCGCCGCGTTCCAGCCCAGCGAGTGCACCGACTCCTACGTCAAGTTCATCTTCCCGCGCGACGGCGTCGAGGTGCTGCGCACCTACACCGTCCGTTCGGTGGACGTCGAGGCCGGAGTGCTCGCCGCGGACTTCGTCTTCCACGGTTCCGAGGGCATCGCGGGCCCCTGGGCGGCCTCGGTGCAGCCCGGTGAGACCATCGACGCCTACGGCCCCGGCGGGGCGTACTCGCCGCGCGCCGACGCGGACTGGCACCTGCTCGCCGGCGACGAGGCGGCTTTGCCCGCGATCGCGGTCGCGCTGGAGGCGATGGCCGACGATGCCGTCGGCCACGCCTTCGTCGAGGTGTCGGGACCGGACGACGAGCTCGAGCTGGACAAGCCCGGGGGCGTCGAGCTCACCTGGCTGCACCGCGGCGCGCGGCCGGCGGGCGAACTGCTCGCCGAAACCGTGCGGGCCACGCCGTGGCGGGACGGCCAGGTCCAGGTGTTCATCCACGGTGAGGCGCAGGCGGTGATGCACGACCTGCGCCGCTACATCCGCAGGGAACGGCAGGTGCCCGCGGAGTGGGCCGCGTCGATCTCGGGCTACTGGCGCAGGGGCCGGACCGAAGAGGGTTTCCGCGAGTGGAAAGCCGATCTGGCCGCCAAGGAGACGGTCGGGTCGGCGCGCGCCTAGTCTCCCCAACCGCTCATGGCAAGGATCGCGTCCCAAGTCAGGTAGGGCAGCTCCGGATGCCGCTGCCGGAGGATTTCGCCCGGCAGCGAGCCGGGCGGCGCCTTGCGCGGATTCGCCAGCGCCTGTGTTTCGACGGAGTCGGCGAGTGCCCGGCTGCCGCCGAGCCTGGGGTAGCGCGCGTGCACCAGGTCGGCGTAGCCGGGTGGAAAATCGGCCGGACTTGCGCCGATGTCCAGGCCGATGCCCTCCACCGCGATCCAGATCTCCGGTCGGCGTCGGCGTCGGTAGACGGGCGAATCGCTGAGGCCCGAGGTGTGCGCGGCGATCGCATCCCACACGTCGTCGACCCGGTCGTCGGTGACGCCGTTGTCCTCCAGGAAGCGGGCGGCGTAGTCCGCGCCGTCGACCTCGAAACGCTGGTCGCCGTTGGCGATCTCACCGAGGCCGATGTCGTGCAGCGCGCAGATCAGATACATCAGCTCCTCGTCGTAGCCGGTACCGGGCGCGAGACCGTGCTGGGCCGCGACGGCGCGGGAGAACAGAAAGCCGCGCACGCTGTGATTGCGCAGGTGCGGCGCCAGCTCGCGGTCGATCAACTCGCTCGCCTTGCGTGCCAGCGGCGTGGACGGCAGCGCGAGCGGATCCGCCTGTGCCAGCGCGTGATCGGCGGACCACGCGAACGCGACGGCCGCCGAAGCGGCGCCGAGGGCGGTGCGACGTGACATGGACATGGGTCTCCCCTGGTTCGATGAAATACGCCGTCGCGCCGCGAAATACGGCGCACGGATGGGGATTCAGCGCGCTGCGGCGCGGAATCTGTTGCGGTAGTCGGTCGGCGTGACGCCGAGCCGTTTGAGGAAGGTGCGTCGCATGGTCTCCTCGGAGCCGAGACCGCTGCGGCGTGCGACGGTCGCCACGCCGTCGTCGCCCGCCTCCAGCAGGCGCTGGGCCGACTCGATCCGGGCCCGCTCCACGTACTGGGCCGGGGTCATGCCGATTTCCTTGCGGAACAGCCTGGTCAGGTGACGTTCGCTCACCGCGGCGCGCGCCGCGAGCGCCGCCAGGCTGTGGTCGGCCGCGGGGTCGGCGACGACGGAATCCACCGCCGCGCGCAGTCCGCCCGCCCGCGGCGTCGCGATGCCGGTGTGCAGGCTGAACTGCGACTGGCCGCCCGGGCGGCGCAGGAAGACCACGAGGTGCTTGGCGATCGAGCGCGCCGCCTCGGCCCCGTGATCCTCCTCGACCAGCGCCAGCGCCATGTCGATGCCCGCGCTCACACCCGCGGAGGTGACGATCCGGCCGTCGCGCACGTAGATCGCGTCCGGTTGCACGGCGACGCGCGGAAATCGTTGCGCCAGTTCGGCACACGCCAGCCAGTGCGTGGTCGCCCGCCGTCCGTCCAGCAGACCCGCCTCGGCGAGCACGAGGGCGCCGGTGCAGACCGACGCCACGCGGCGCGCGCTCGGCGCGGCGGCGCCGACCGATCGCACCAGGGCCGGTGGCAGTGGACCGTCGACCGCGTAGCCCGGCACGAGCAGGGTGTCGGCGTGCGAGGCGAGTTCGTCGATCGAGCCCTCGACTCCGAGCGGCACGCCGACATCGGCGCGCACCGGCGCGCCGTCCGGCGAGGCGAATCGGACCCGATGCCCCGCCCAGTGCAGGACCTGCACGGGTCCGGCGACGTCGAGCAGCAGCACGCCCTCCGCGATCGCCACCACCACGTCGCCCCGGTCCTGTTCCATACAGCCAGTCTGGGCGGGGGCGTGCCTGTCCACAAGGACACGTAACCCTCGGATCCGGACCTAGGCCCTGTCTCGTTCGGCTTCCAGGTGCGGGCCCCGATAGCGTCCGTGCCAGTCGATCCATTCGTCGGCGTGCAGCCATCCCGGCGGTTCGGCGATCTTGTCGCAGCCCCCGCGGTAGATGTCGCCGCACACGAAGGCGATCGGCCGCCCGTCCGCGCACGCTGTCTCCAGCCCATTGCCGAACCGATCGACAACTACCGCATCCGTCACGCCGCCACCCCATCCTCGCGTGACCACACGCCGAAAGCGATTCTCGCGCAGAGGAAGTCGACGCCACCTGCGCCAGCCATCCGGGGTTGAACTCGTCGGCCGAGGCCGAACCCGCCGAATCGGTTCGACCGGCGAACCCTCAGCGATCCACTGCGGCGGGTTCGCCTATCGGGCTCTGCGCGGGGCGATGGACGGTGCGGAAGCCGGGGAGGTGGCGGTCGACGGCGGGGATCATCAGTTGGATCAGCGGGCCGATGCCGAAGGCGTAGACGAGGGTGCCGAGGCCGACGCTGCCGCCGAGGAGCCAGCCGGTGACGAGCACCGTCACCTCGATGGTGGTGCGGATCGTCCGGACGGACCAGCCGGTGCGGCGAACCAGGCCAGTCATCAGGCCATCGCGCGGGCCGGGGCCCATGCCCGCGCCGATGTAGGCGACGGTGGCGGCGGCGTTGAGCACGACGGCCGCGAGCATGGCGGCGATCCGCACCGGCAGTGACTCCCACGTGGGCAACAGCCACAGCCCGACGTCCACCGACAACCCGATCACCACGATGTTGCTGACCGTGCCGAGCCCGGGGCGCTGCCGCAACGGAATCCAGGCGAGCAGAACCACCGCGCCGGTCACCGCGGTCACCGCGCCGAAGCTGAGCGGGACGTGCTCGGCGACGCCCTGATGGAAGACGTCCCACGGGTCGAGCCCGAGCCCGGCGCGCACCATCACCGCCATGGAGAACCCGTACATCCACAATCCGCTGTAGAGCGCGACCAACCGCCGAAAAAGCATTGGCTCAGCATGACGATCACTGGCCTGGAAAAACAGAGCCAGTCGCCAATAACTGGCCCACTATGTGTCCCGTACTACCAGTCCACCAAATCACCCCGCGCGCGCTCCCCGAACTGCCGCGGGTTGGTGTAGGCCGCGCACAGAGCCTGCGCGCCGTCGCCCGGATGTGTGATGCGCCGGGCAGCGCGACACTTCCGGGATCGACTCAGCGGAGCCGGGGCGCCCGGCTCGAGACGCACGCCGATGACCGTTGACGCCAGTCGCTACGGTGCGTCGCGTTGGTCGGTGGTGTCGGAAGTCGCGGCCGGAAGATGCTGCGCGCACACCGCTTCGACGAACTCGCCGACCGTTTGATCGGGCATGCGGCGCGCCAGGTCGGCTTCGGTGATGATGCCGACGAGGCGGCCGCGCTCGGTCACCGGCAGCCGCCGGATCTGGTAGCGCTCCATGAGCGCGAGCGCGTCGCCGATATCCGCACCCGCGTCGATGGTGTGCAGTGCTTCCGCGCCCTGAGCCAGCTCACCGGCCGTCGTGGTCCGCGGGGTCTGGCCGAGGGCTATGCACTTCACGACGATGTCACGATCCGTGACTATGCCGACTGGACGACCTTCCCCGTCGCAGATCGGCAGCGCGCCCACATCCAGTTGGTGCATCCGCTGAGCCGCGGTCTGCATGGTGTCGCGCACGTTGAGACAGGCCACTTCGGAGTGCATGATCATCTGCGCGGTCGTCATCGCAGGTCTCCCTTCTTTGCCTCGAGATGTAGACAGGCAGTCCGCAGGTCGCGGTGCCCAGGACCTCGATAGGGCATACCCCCGAATCGGGTACTCACCGGTCGCGGACGGCGTTGTTCCGGAGCGCATGCGGTCCCCGGTGCCGACCAGCCCGTATGCCGGTGCGGGGCGCGCATGGTCGTTTCACATCGAGCGGATCGGAAGCCCGTAGCTGGCTGGTATCCGCAAGCATCCCCGATGATGGTCGACTGGCATCGCAGTCGGCTCGCAGCGGCCTGATAGGTCCGCGTTCAGTCCCGGTTGGCGGGCGGGTTCAGCTTCGACGCCAGCACAGCGGCCTGGGTACGCCGCTCCACACCCAGCTTCGTCAGCAGCCGCGACACATAGTTCTTCACCGTCTTCTCCGCCAAGAACATTCGTTGCGCGATCTGCCGGTTGGTCAACCCCTCGCCGAGCAACCCCAGCAGAACACGCTCCTGATCGGTCAGCCCCGCCAGCGGACCCGACTTGGCCTCGGCCTCCTCACGCAACTTCGCCATCAACGCGGCCGCGGCCCGATTGTCCAGCAGCGATTTGCCCGCACCGACATCCCGGATCGCATCCACCAGGTCCGTCGTTCCGATGTCCTTGACCACATAGCCACTGGCACCGGCCAAAATCGCGTCCAGCATGGCCTGCTCGTCGGTGAACGAGGTCAACATCAAACACCGCAACTCCGGCCGCTGATCGAGCAACTCACGACACAACTCGATGCCATTACCGTCGGGCAACCGCACATCCAGCACCGCGACATCCGGCTGCAACGCCGGAATCCGCGCCAATGCCTGGGAGATACTGCCCGCCTCCCCCACAACGTCCATATCGGACTCGGCGCCGATCAAATCGGCCACCCCGCGCCGCACGATGTGGTGATCGTCCACCAAGAACACCTTGATCATGTCCATCCACCTCCACCAGCCATGCTCTCAGCGTACGAAGCTATCCGCCGGATCGGGCCGAAGGTGGACCTCGGCCTGGTTACCGAAGGCCCTCGAGCCAGCCGGGCGTCGGGTCAGACGCCTGCCCCGCGCCAGTTCAGCACCTCGAGCGCCACCGCGACGGACACGACGTTGTCGTCCAGTGGTCGCGGGAGGAGCTCTTGGGCACGGGCGAGTCGACGCAACAGCGTGTTGCGGTGCGTGTACAGGCGTGCCGCGGCGCGTGCGGCGTTGCATCGTTCCTGGATGAAGACCAGCACGCTCGCGCGCAGATCCGGATCGGCGAAGGCGAGGTCTCCCAGGGTGTTCCGGACGAATTCGTCGGCGTGGTCGGCGTCCTGGGTGAGCAGGGAAACCATTTGAACTGCCTCGAAACTGACCACGCGTTGCGCTGAATGCAGGCGCGCCACCATGCGCTGGGTGGTCAGCGCGTCCAGGTGGCTGCGCCGGAAACCGTCGAGCCCTTGTCCGAGGGGACCGATGGCGACGCGGACCGCCGGGATCGTCTCCATCGCCGCCTGTAATCGGCTCGGGTCGGGGGCGTGGGGGCCGGGAATCCAGACCCACAGGGTCGCGGCGCTGGCGATCACGGTCAGCGGACGCGAGGCTCCGGCCGCGCGGGCGAGGGCTTCGGCGGCGCGTTCCAGGTCACCCGGATCGGCGGTGGGGTCGGGGTTCCAGACGACGGCCGCGGTGTGGTGCTGATCGAGGTTGTAGCCGAGGCGGGCCTCGGCGCGCTGACGCGTGATGGGGGCGCCGTCGAGGATCAGCGCGACGGTCTCGCGTCGCTCGGCGTGGTTGCCGCGGGTCAGCTCCTCGCGCTCGAGCCGCATCTGTGCCCAAACGGCGGCGATCGTCGTGTCGAGGAACCCGAACACCGACCGGGCGGAAACGTCGAGCAGTTCGCACAACTCCTCGTGGTCGGACGTCGCTTCGAAAGCGAGGGCCATCCACTTCCGCCATGCGGTGTTCTGGCCCATCCGATAGGCGTCCAGCGTCGACTCGTTGAGTCCGCGGCGCACCAGGTCCCGGGCGATACGCAGGGGTTCGGGATCGAGGTTGGGCGACACCGGCATCCCCGGATCGCGGATGTTCGCCGTCACCCAGTGCAGGAGGTTGGCGCGGTTCAGCCGACTCACCGTGGCACGTAGCTCGGGGTCGTCGGCGAACGCTCGCATGTTCACCGCCGACAGCGTCGCGTTGTCCATGTCGGTGATCCACTCCGGTGCGGCGTTCAGGGCGGCCTGAGCGCATCGGCTGATCAACTCACACACGCGTTCGGACGGTTCTGGCCAGGACATGCGGCCATCGTACGACGTCGTCGATGGTGCGGATAGCACCACATATCGATGAATCTGGTGCTGATCGCCCTTCCGACAGTGAGCCCAGTCACAGGATTCTGTTTGACGGATCACCTACCGAAACAACCACGGAGTTCACCGATGCTTCGCTTTCCCGTCACAGCAGAGTTCGACCACGTCGACGTGTTGGTCGTCGGCGCCGGAATCTCCGGCATCGGCATGGGCCGCTATCTGGCGACCGAGCAACCGGGGCGGACGTTCGCGATCGTCGACGGTCGCGACGCGATCGGTGGGACCTGGGACCTGTTCCGTTATCCGGGCATCCGGTCGGACTCCGATCTGCACACCTTCGGATACGAGTTCAAGCCGTGGACCAGCGACAACGCGATCGCCGACGCGGACGAGATCCTCGACTACCTGCACGAGGCGGTCGCCGAGAACGATCTCGCTCGCCGGATCCACCTGGGGCACAAGGTGTTACGCGCGGACTTCGCGTCCGAGGACGCCCGGTGGACGGTCACCCTGCGGCGCACCAGCGACGGCGAGCAGTTCGACGTCACCTGCGACGTCTTGTTCAGCGCCGCCGGTTACTACGACCATTCCGGCGGGTACACACCGCGATTCGAGGGCACCGAGGACTTCGGCGGTCTGATCGTTCATCCTCAGCAGTGGCCGCGAGATCTCGACTATTCCGGCAAGAAGGTCGTCGTCATCGGTAGCGGCGCGACAGCCGTGACGCTCGTCCCGGCGATGGCGGACCGCGCCGCCCACGTCACGATGCTGCAGCGCTCCCCGTCCTATGTCGTGCCGGTCCCGCGCCGCGACCCGATCGCCAACGCATTGCGACGCCTGCTTCCGGACACCGTCGCCTACCGGATCACGCGCCGGATGAACACCGCCCGCCAGTCGCTGATCTACCACGGCAGCCGGCGCTACCCGGCCCTGGTCCGGCGCCTGATCCGCGGTCTCAACGCCCGCGCCCTGCCCGCCGGGTACGCGGTCGACACGCACTTCAGCCCGACCTACGACCCGTGGGATCAGCGGATGTGCATGGTCCCCGACTCCGACCTGTTCACGGCGATCTCGCGGGGCGAGGCGTCGGTCGTCACCGATCGCATCGCGCGGTTCACCCCGCGGGGACTTCTGCTCGAGTCGGGCACCGAACTCGAGGCCGACGTCGTCGTCACGGCCACCGGCCTGCGATTGCTGGCATTCGGCGGGATCGAGCTCCATGTCGACGGACGACAGATCGACATCCACGACAGCCTCGTCTACAAGGGCATGATGCTCGCAGGCGTCCCGAACTTCGCCTTCGCCATCGGGTACACCAACGCGTCGTGGACGCTGAAGGTCGACCTGGTCTGTGACCATCTGTGCCGGATGCTCGCCCACATGGATCGCCACGGCTACACCGCCGTCACCCCGCTCGGGGACCCGGCCACGCCGCGGCGACCGCTGTTCGACATGGCCGCCGGCTACATGCGACGCTCGGTGCGGCTGTTCCCACAGCACGGCTCGGACGGACCGTGGAAGCTCGCGCCCAGCTACGCCGCCGATCGCGCCCGGTTGCGCAACGCTCCGGTGGAGCATCCGGCATTGCGTTTCACCACGGCACGCGCCGCGGCGGACGGCCCGGCCACCGAGGCAGCAGCGATCGCATGAGCACGCCCGCCTATCTCACCGTCGACGGCCTGCGCACCCGCGTCCGCGTCGACGGCGATCCCGACAACCCGCCCGTTCTCTTGCTGCACGGCATCGGGCGCAGTCTGGAGGATTGGGCGCCCCAATTCCAGCGGTTGGGCGGTGCCCACCGGGTGATCGCGGTCGATCTCCCCGGCTTCGGATTCTCCGACCGTCCACACGAGCCCATGACGCTACCGGTGCTCGCACGCGGGGTGGCCGACCTGCTCGACACCTTGGGTGAGCGGCGGCCGGTGCACGTCATCGGGAATTCGCTCGGTGGTGCGGTCGCGTTGCGGCTGCTCGCGTCTCGCCCCGAACGCGTGGCGAGCCTGGTTCTCGTCGACAGCGCGGCCTTCGGCTCGGAGGTCACCGCCCTGCTCAGACTTCTGGCCCTGCCGCGCATCGGCAGGATCGCCACTCGCCGCACCACCCGCGCCGCCGCCGTCTTGACCGAACGCGCCATCTTCGCCGATCCGTCGTTCGCGACCAGGGAGCGAATCGACCACGCCCTCGCCATAGCCCGCCAACCCGACCGTGGCACCGTCATGCACGAGACAGCGCATGCGCTCGCGACCGGTCGGGGAGTCAGAGCCGAGTGGCGAGCCGAGCTGATGGCGGAGGTGGCCGCGCATCCCCGCCCCACCATGATCGTCTGGGGAGATCGCGATCGGATCCTTCCCGCGCATCACCTGACAGCGGCCCGCCGATTGATCCCGCACGCCGAGACCTTCCTGTTCGAGGGAATCGGCCACATGCCGCAGATCGAGTGCCCGGACGAGTTCGCCGCACTGGTGCTGGACTTCCTCGCCCGCACTACCAATCGCTGACCGCACCCGATCCCGCCGACCAGGCCCGGTAGCGCCGCTCCACCGCAGTGAAATCACAACCAATCAACCGAAGGGAATACCTATGTCCGTTCTCGACGAAGTCGCGGTGCTCGGCGCCGGAGTACTCGGCGGGCAGATAGCCTGGCACTCGGCCTTCAAAGGGAAAACCGTTGTCGTCTACGACATTTCCCAGGAGGCGCTGGACCGATGCCTGGTCGCTCATGAGCAGTACGCGGCGATCTACCTCGCCGAGGTCGGCGCGTCGGAGAGCGACATCGCCGACACTCGCGCGCGGCTGACCTACACGACCAGCCTCGCCTCGGCGGTGTCCGCCAAGGATCTGGTGATCGAAGCCGTCCCCGAGATCCCCGAAGTCAAGACCCAGGTGTATCGCGATATGGCGGGTTTGCTGGATCAGCACACGCTCATCGCTACGAACTCCTCGACCCTGCTGCCACGCGATTTCGCCGAGGCCACCGGCCGTCCCGACAAGTACTGCGCGCTGCACTTCGCCAATCTGATCTGGGCACTCAATGTCGCCGAGGTCATGGCGCACCCCGGCACGGCCGACAGCACACTGGTCGCGATCACCGAATACGCGATCGAGATCGGGATGCTGCCGATACCAGTCGGCAAGGAACAGAACGGCTACGTCCTCAACACCTGGTTCGTGCCACTGCTGCACGCCGCACAAACGTTGGTCACCAACGGCGTCGCCACCCCGGAAGACGTCGACCGATCGTTCCTGATCGCGAATCCGGGAGCTTCGCGCGGCCCGATGGCGATGCTCGACGTTGTCGGCATGAAGACCGCGCACGACGTGATGCGTTATTGGGGCGGCGTACACGGGGATCGGCAAATGATCGCCAACGCCGACTATCTCGCGCAGAACTTCCTCGACCGGGGCCTGCTCGGCATACAGACCGGCCGGGGTTACTACAGCTACCCCGACCCCGCCTACAGCGATCCCGGATTTCTTGCCGTCCCCGACATCTCCGACGCCGTCGAAATCGCCACTCGCGCTCGGCTCACCTAGCAGCGACGTCAGGACGGCTGCGGCGACCAGCCAACCCCATCACCTCGTCCCGACCCATTCTCGATCGAGAGGTACTCCGACAATGTCGACGAAGACAGTGCCAACCCTCGCACCAGCCGGTGAGCGCGTCGTACGCCCCGATCCGGTTCGCCGAGTCCCTCGAAAACGTGGGCCGCACGGCACGAGGAAGGTAAACGGCGTGACGGGCAGAAACCTGGCGAGTGTAGTCGCCGTCCTCGCTCTGCTCGTCGGCATGCTTTCCGCGTGCGGCAAGAGTGACAGCACCGAGACGGGCGAGCGCTCCGCTGCCGAGCTCGCGGCGGCGGCTGTCGATGCCTACACCTACGCGTACCCGCTGGTGACGATGGAGTACACCCGGCGGGGGTTCACCAACGTCGCGTCTCCCGACGGCAGCCACGCCCCGCAGGGGCAATTCGTCCGCAAACGCGAATATCCGGACGCGCAATTCCGGGGTGTCACCGCCCCCAACGCCGACACCCTGTACACCACGGCATGGTTCGATGTAGCCAAGGAACCGTGGATCGTCAGCGTGCCCGATATGGGTGACCGTTACTACCTGTTGCCGATGCTCGACGGCTGGACCAACGTGTTCGCCTCTCCGGGCAGCCGCACCACCGGCACCAGGGCCCAAACCTTCGCGATCACGGGGCCGAACTGGAAAGGCACCCTGCCCGCCGGTGTCACCGAGTACAAGTCGCCGACCGACATGGTGTGGCTACTCGGTCGTATCTACTCCACCGGTACCCCCGAGGACTACGCGGCCGTGCATGCGTTGCAGGACCGGATCACCGCGGTGCCGCTGTCGTCCTATGGGCAGCCGTACACTCCGCCGCTCGGCACGGTCGACCCGGCGGTCGACATGAAGACCGCCGTCCGCGATCAAGTCAACGCGCTGGACGGGACGTCCTTCTTCGAACTGTTCGCCGACCTGCTCGCGACCAACCCGCCGTCCTCCGACGACGCCGCGATGCTCGCCACACTGGGCGAGCTGGGCATCGTGCCCGGCCGGGACTTCGACGCCACCACACTCGATCCGGCGGTGACCAAAGCCATCGCCGACGCACCGCAATCCGCGCAGGCCAGAATCATGGCCTGGACGAAGGACGGCGTGGCCGCCGGTGACATCTCGTTCCAGAACGGCTGGCTGTTCACCACCGAAACCGGCCAGTACGGCACGCACTACGTCCACCGCGCCTACATCACCGCCATCGGACTGGGTGCCAATCTGCCACAAGACGCCATCTATCCCGTGTCGGAGGGGCCGAGCCCGACGCAGACGTACAGCGGCGCCAACAAATACGTCATGCACTTCGACAAGGGACAACTGCCGCCTGCCAAGGGCTTCTGGTCGCTGACGATGTACGACGCCAACTACTTCTTCGTCGCCAATCCGCTCAACCGATACACCTCGAGCGCGCGCGACCCGCTGAAGGTGAATCCGGACGGTTCGGTCGACCTGTACATCCAGGCCGACTCCCCGGGTGCGGACAAGGAATCGAACTGGCTCCCGGCGCCCAAGGATCGGTTCAACCTCATGTTGCGGATGTTCTGGCCGACAGAGAATTCGCCGTCACTGCTCGACGGAAGCTGGAAAATTCCGGCGGTCGTTCAAGTCGCCGCGTAATCGCTCGCCATACACATCCCCTCGGTAGCTGGATCCTCTACCGGCACCGAGGGGGTACACCCAGAACTTCCTTTCGGCCCGCATCCCACGCGGGCCGACGCTCAACCCTGCCCGAAACCGCAGAAAGAACAATAAAAGCAATGCGCGTCAAGAAGATTCTGCCCGCCGCTCTTATCGCAGGCACGATACTGACGTCCGCGCCAGCGGTCGCAGCACCCGCCGGCGACACCAAGTAGCACACTCCGGGTCCGAGGATTCGTACCGGCGTCGACGGGCAGTCGGCGTCGGTACAACTCGCTCGCCAACAGCGGAGCAGAGTGAAGTGAACGGTAGAGACGCGACGAGCCTGGACGATTCGAGGCAATCGTGATTCCCGGCGCGGGGCCGGAGTCACTAGGGTCCTTGGTCGTAGCGGTTCGAGAGTGCGGCCGGACGGCCGGGGAGGAGTACTACCGATGGGGAATCCGATGCCGCCGGGTCAGCCGGGTGGGTACGGGCCGCAGGGCCAGTCGAATCCGAATCAGGCACACGTGAATCCGCAGCAGAGTCAACCGCATCCCTACGTCGGTCAGCCGTATCCCTACGGCGCACCGCCGCCCGGCGCACCCGCTCCGGTGCCGCACGTACCCGGTTACGGTCCACCGGGCCGACCGGCGAGCGGCGGCGCGATGGAGCGGGTCGCGGGCGGTCTGCTGCTGGTCACCGCGTTGCTCGCCATCGTCTTCCGCGTAACCAACGCGTTCTCCTCGAGTTCACGTTTCTTCTGGTCCGACATCATGCTCGTGCTGATGATCCTGCTCGCGATCCTCACCGGTATCTGCGCGCTCGCCGGGATGGGCGCGCGCTATCCCGTGCTGCGCGCGCTCGCGGCGGTGGCCGCGGGCATGCTCCTGTCCGGCACGGTGGAAGCGACTCTCAACGCCGCACAATTCGAATTCCTCTTCGAGGACACCGTCTGGTTGTCCATCCCGTGCGCGCTCGCCGCCTTCGCCGCCACCCTCGCGACGGTGATCGCCGCCGCGACGTCGCGAACGCCGCCCACACCCGGAATCCCCGGCGGCCAGGGACCGCACCAGTACCCGCCCCCGCGCTAGCGTCAGTATCCGGTGTCGCGGCGACGGAACCCGGCGAATCCGGCGACCAGTCCCGCCGCGGCCACCGAGGTGATCGCCAGTATCGGTGCGGCGGTGACCGTTTCGAGTGGCGCCTTCGGAATGTGTGTGAACGGCGATGCCTTGTCGAACCAGGCGGGTAGGTCGAAGGCCGCCGTGAACAGGAGGGCCACCGCACAGTAGGCGAAGACCGTCCACGCCAGCGGGACAGCCGCCTTCGGCAACCAGCCGCAGCCGATCGTCGCGATCGCGACGATCGTCCAGACCGCGGGCAGGTAGACCAGCGCCGCCCCGGTCATCCGTAGCGGCTGGACGGCGTCGGCGATCGTCAGACCGTAGGACAGCCCGACGCCGAAGCCACCGCAGGCCAGCACGAATCCACCGCCGACCGTCGCGACGGTGAGGTGGCTGGTCAGCCAGTGCGCTCGGCTCACCGGTGCGGCCAGGATCGGCTCCGCGCGGCCCGCGGTCTCCTCCCCGCGGGCACGCAGCACACTGGTGATGCCGAACGCGGCGGCGAGCAGCGCGGTGATCGAAACCGCAAGGGACAGATAGGAATCCACCGCTTCGGTCGCGCCGCCAGGAAGATACGCGGCGATTTCGGGGTTGTCGGTGAGATAGTCCTCGATACTCTCGGCGAACGAACCGTAGGCCGTGCCCAGCGCGAAAACACCTACCGTCCATCCCGCCAGTGACCCGCGTTGCAGCCGCCACGCCAAACCGAGCGGTGACCGCAGCGCCCAGGAGGCACTCGCACGCCCCGTGCCGTAGGGCAGTAGGCCCGCGCCGAAATCACGCCGGTCGAGCAGCAGGAACGCGACAGCGGTGAGTATCGCGGTCGCGGCGGCGAACAGCAGTACCGTCCACCACCGGTCGCCCGCGTACGGGTAACTGCGCTGGCCCCATCCAATGGGCGAAGTCCAGGAGGCCACACCATTGCCGACATCGCCCACGGCACGCGCCACGTACGCGGCCGCCAGAGCGAGCCCGACCGCCCCGTAAACACTGCGCGGGTTCTCGAATACCTGCGCGGCGACGGCGGTGACAGCGGCGAAGGTGACACCGATCCCCGCGGTGACGACCCCGAGCAGCAGCGACCCAGCAACCGGGAGCCCGGTCCCCGCCGCGGCGGCGAAGACCACCAGCGCCACGGCGATATCGGCCAGCCCGGCCACACCGAGCGCGGCGACCGGCGGCGCCCAGCGTCCCACCGGCGCCGAACGCAGCAATTCCGCCCGCCCGGTTTCCTCCTCGGAGCGAGTGTGCCTTCCGATGAGGAACATGTTCAGCAACGCGACCACGACCGCCAGGTAAGCGAAGATCTCGAACACGATTTCCCCGCCGATCGTGTCCAGCAGCCGGGTCGGCCCGGCCATGGCGATGGTGGCCGCGCTGCCGCTCATCGTCTCGCGCAGCTGAGCGAGCTTCTGTGGCGTGTCGTAGAAGCGCTGGCTGGCCAGGGACTGAAAGGCGAGGAGCGCGCCAACGCCGAGCAGCCAGCACGGCAGCGACAGTCGCTCGCGCCAGAGTGCGAACCGCACCAACGTCCCCACACCGGAGATGTTCCTCTGCGGTGTCGCGGAGGCGGTCACGGCTCGTCCTTTCCAGGCTGCACCGGGGCGGGGCCGTAGTGACGCAAGAAGATGTCTTCCACGGTGGGGGGTGTGCTGGTGAGACTGCGCACGCCCAGCTCGGCGAGTATCCGCATCACCGTCTCGAGGTGCGCGGCGTCGACGGCGAGCTTGGTCCGGGTGCCGTTGCGAACGAGATCGTGCACACCCGGTACCGCCTCCAGATCCGTTGCCGCCCTGATGGTCTCGACAGTGATGATGGTGCGGGTCAAATGCCGGAGTTCGGACAGCGTGCCGGATTCCACCGTGCGCCCGCGGCGGATGATGCTCACCCGATCACACAACGCCTCCACCTCCGCGAGAATGTGGCTGGACAGCAGCACGGTCCGGCCCTCGTTCTTCGTCTCGGCGATACAACGCTGGAACTCGGCCTCTTTCAGCGGGTCCAGGCCGACGGTCGGTTCGTCGAGCAGCAGCAATTCCGCATCGGAAGCCAGCGCCGCGACGAGCGCGACCTTCTGCCGGTTGCCTTTGGAATAGGCACGCGCCTTCTGCCGGGGATCGAGATCGAACCTGTCCAGCAGTTCGGCACGACGCCGCGGGTCGATGCCGCCGCGCAGGCGCCCCATCAGATCGATGACCTCGCCACCGGTGATCCCCGGCCACAAGACGACCTCACCGGGCACATAAGCCAGGCGAGCGTGCAGCGCGACCGCGTCGGTCCACGGATCGCCACCGAGCATGCGCACCCTCCCCGAGTCCGCGCGCAACAGCCCCAACAGGATCCGGATCGTCGTCGTCTTGCCCGAACCGTTCGGCCCGAGAAACCCGTGAATTTCACCGGTGCGCACGGTCAGGTCCAAGCCGTCGAGAGCTTTGGCCGCACCGAACGATTTCGTCAAGGCTGTGATCGAGATAGCGGCCTCGGTCATAGCGACATCCGCATCGGTCGCGGCGCCGACAGAGACACGGTCTTGCGCAAAGTCAGCGGCATCAGGTCGAAGTGCATCGCCGTCCTCCCGGTGCGGGCCTCGCGTAGGAACACAATTCTGCCCGTTTCGAGGCCCCGCCGACCCGAATCGATCCGGAAGGCGCCGCCGCGAAGGCAGCAGTTCCGTCCGGAATCAGCGTTCTGTCGTGTCGTCCGGTGTCGTGGGTCGCGGGTTACCGGCGCCGTTCACCGATACCACGGGCAGCGGTACCGACCACCGGATGACGGTGCCGCCGCCAGAGGCTTTGTCGGCGCTGAAGCTGCCGCCTTCGCGGGTCCGGGCGGCCATGTTCGCCAGGCCGCTCCGGCGGGAGAGTTCGTCGGGCAGGCCGATGCCGTTGTCGGTGACTTCCAGGACGACGTCGTCGCCGATGGCGATCTTGACCGACACTGCCGTGGCTCGGGCGTGGCGCACCACATTGCTCAACCCCTCGCGCAGCACCGCTTCCAGGTCGTCGAACATGGCGGGGGTCAGTACCGATACCGGTCCGGCCATGCGGATGGAGGTGCGCAGGTCGGTGTCGGCGGTCATTTCCGCGACCACGGCGTGCAGGCGTTTGCGCAGGACCGGCGCCTCGGCGGCGGTGCTGGAGTGCAGGTCGAAGATCGAGTGGCGAATGTCCTGGACGATGGTTTGGACATCGTTGATGGTGTCGGTGAGGCGGGCTTTGATCTCTGGCGTGCGGGCGCGGGCCACGGTGCCTTGCAGGGAGAGCCCGACGGCGAAGAGCCGCTGGATGACGTGGTCGTGCAGGTCGCGGGCGATGCGGTCGCGTTCGGAGACCACGTCGAGTTCGCGCATGCGGCGCTGGGTGTTGGACAGCTCCAACGCCAGCGCCGCCTGGTCGGCGAAGCCGCTCATCATCGAATGCCCCGCCGCGTCGAGTGCGGGCACCTCGGCCGAACGCAGGATGGTCAGCACGCCGATGACCGACTGCCCCGCCCGCAGCGGCAAGGTCAGCGCGGCACCGTACTTTCCTGGCGAATCGAGCTCCGCGACACCGCCGGGTTCCGCGGCGGGCACGTACTGCTGGTCACGGAACGCCGCGCCCGTGCGGGACCCGTGCACCGGAATCCGCTGTCCGACGAGTTGCTGGGCGTCGAGCCCGGCCGCCGACACGACCACCAGTTCGCCGACGTCCTCCGAGGGCATGTCCGGGTCCTCGGGCAAGGCGAGATAGGCACACGCCGACGCGGTCACCGTCAACGCGCGTGCGGTGATCAGTTCGAGGACTTCGTCGGGGTCTCCGCCGGCCAGCACGACCGTCGCCACATCCTGCGTCGCTTCCAACCATTGCTGGCGGATCCGCGATGCCTCGTAGAGGCGGGCGTTGGCGATGGCGATGCCCGCCGCGGCCGCCAACGCTTGCACGACGACCTCGTCGTCCTCGGTGAACTCCAGGCCACCGGCCTTCTCGGTGAGATACAGGTTGCCGAAGATCTCGTCACGGACCTGGACCGGGACGCCGAGGAAGGTCTTCATCGGCGGGTGATGAGCGGGGAAGCCCACCGAGGACGGATGGGCGGACATGTCCGCCAACCGGATCGGTTTGGGCTGTTCGAACAACAACCCCAGCACCCCGTGCCCGCGCGGCAGATCACCGATCAGCACGCGCGTGCGGTCATCGATGCCTTCGTAGACGAACTCCACCAGCTGGTGGGAGTTCTTGTCGGTCTCGCGGACACCGAGCGCACCGTAGCGGGCATCGACCAACTCGATCGCGGCGTGCACGATCGTGCGCAGCGTGTTGTCCAGGTCCAAGCCCGCGGTGACCACCAGCATCGCCTCGATGAGCCGGTCCATCTGGTCACGCACACCCACGATCTCCGCGATGCGCTCCTGGACCTCACCCAGCAGCTCCCGCAGCCGTGATTGGGCCAGGGCTCCGATGACGGGAGACCTGTCGTCGGAGCCGTCGTCGGCCGATGGACCTCGCATACCCAGCATTCTGGCACCCCCGCACCACCGCGATGGCGCGATACCCACCACCGCCTACGCCGGGGCGGCCGCCCAGCTGTCCGGCCCGAAGACTTCGTAGTGGATGTTCCCGGCGGCGACGCCCTTGCCCAGTAGCGCCTCGCGCATGCCGAGCATGAAAGGCAGTGGCCCGCAGAGGTATACGTGGGTGTTCTCGGCGATGGTGATCTCGCCGAGGTCGGCGCGGCCTTCCCGGAGTCCGTCTTCGGGGCGGCGGGCGCCGAGGTCCTCGTACCACCGGTGCATGATCGCCAACGGCAGCCGGTCGACGAGCTCGGCCAGCTCGGCGCGGTGGGCGTGGCTGGCGGGCGCGCGATCGGCGTGGATCACCGAGATCGAGCGCGGGTCGGCGGTGTCGGCGAGGTGGCTGAGCATGCCCATCATCGGGGTGCATCCGATACCCGCCGAGATCAGCAGCAGCGGCGCGTCGTCGTCTTGCAGGACGAGATCACCGAACGGGGTGGTGACGTCGAGCACGTCGCCTTCGAAGACGTTGCGGTACAAGAAGTTCGACACTTCACCGGCCGGGGCGACCGAGCCGTCCGGCAGAGTGTGCGCGTCGACCCGCTTGACGGTGATGCGCCAGTCCCCGCTCGACGGCGCCGAGGACAGGCTGTACTGACGGATCTGACGCGCACCGTCCGCAAGGTGAACGCCCACCGACAAGTACTGCCCCGGCGAAAAGGACGGCAGCGGCGCGCCATCGAGGGAGGTGAGCACGAAAGAGACCGCGTCGGCCGACTCGTGGCGACGCTCGCGCACACGCACCTGCCGCCACACGTCACCGTCGGCGACACCCGCGGCCCGGTACAGCCCGGCTTCCATCGCGATCAGCGTCTCGGCCATCAGCCAGTACACCTCGTCCCACGCCGCGGCGACCTCGGCGGTGACAGCGTCACCGAGAACCGCCACGATGGCCTCGAACAGATACTTGTGCACGATCTGGTACTGCGCGGGCTGAATTCCCAAGGAGGCGTGCTTGTTCGCGATCCGCGACAAGATCAGGTCGACACGAGCCTGATCGGGTTCCAGTTGCAGCGCGGCGAAGGCCGCGATGGCGCCGGCGAGCGCCTTCTGCTGCCCGCCCTGCTTCTGGTTGCCGCGATTGAACAGGTCGCGTTCGAGTTCGGGATGGGCGGCGAACATCTTGCGGTAGAACAGCGTCGTGATGTCCTCGATAGCGGCGCCCACCGCGGGCAGGGTGGCGCGGATGGTCTCCGTCGTGGTCGCCGAGAGCATGTCATTCTCCATTCGTCGCGGAAATCTCGGAGCTCGTCTCGCCCACCCGAGGTAGAGCGAGAAGTACTGTGCGCGTGGGAGTTCGGGTGAGGTCTTCGATGGTGAGGGCGTCGAGGGACTCGAAGAAGGCTTCCTGGGCACGGCGCAACGCCGAGCGCAGCAGGCAGCCCGCCCGCAGCGGACACGGATGGGCACCCTCGCATTCGACGACTTCACCCTCGCCTTCGAGACGACGCACCAGCCAGCCGACCGAAGCGGTGCGCCCGAGCTCGGTGATGGCCAGACCGCCGCTGCGCCCGCGGCGCGCGTCCACGACCCCGAGTTCGCCGAGCCGGGTGATCACTTTCGCCACGTGGGCGTAGGACACCGCCAGCTCGTCGGCGATCTCGCGGCTACCGGGACGATCACCATCGCCGACCACCGCGAGTCGCATGACGACTCGCAGTCCGAGGTCGGTGAACCGGGTGAGTTGCATGCCCCGAACCTACGATAATTCGCATCCCGGATACCAATTTTGTGAGCGGGATAACCAGGGGGTTCCCGGCGCAGTGGTGCGAGTCGCACTCGTGTGCCGCCGGTCGGGTAGCGGGGTGATCGGGAGGGCGCGCAGCAGCCATAGTGCTTAGAGGATGGTCCTGTGCGGCCGTGGGTGACCAGGGCCGGGATGCCCCACCGCGAAGGACTTTGTGCCCGGATGGCCGTCAGCCCAGTGGCACGGCTTCGAGGGCATCGCGAAAGGTCGCGAGCGCGCCGGGTAGCTAGCCGGCCGGGTCAGCCCCGAGGTGTGGCGCCGGTCCGATCTCGCGGATCTTGTTCTCCGTGGATCGAAAGACCAAGGGCGGTCGGGAGTTCGGTCACGACGGCGAGCCCCGCGACGACGATCGCGGCTCCGACGACGAGCAGCGCGACCCGGAGGTCGAATGCGCCGGTCAGTGCGCCCGCGATCGCGGGACCAGCCATGAGCCCGGCACCGTAGGCGAGATTGAACAAGGTGTAGGCGCCGCCAAGGGCGGGTGGCTGGGTCTGCTGTCCTTGGAACCCGATCAGGGTCGTGCCCGGCGCCGAGAGCAACGCCGTCGCCGCTCCGAGCAGGATCATCGCGACGATCACCTGCCATCGCTGGGCGCCGAGGGCCAGCAGCGCCAAGCCCGCGGTGGCGACGAGGATGCCGGTGGTGACGAGCAAGCGGGCGTCGATCTTGCCGATCAGCGCACCGACGATCGGGTTGAGGGTGGCGCCGACGAGGACGGTCAGCCCGAACAACAGACCGATGCCCACCGGGCCGGTGTCGAAGGATCGGGTCAGGTGCAGCGGGAGCACCGGCTCGACCGCGGCGATCATCGCGGCGCTGATCAGCACCACCACGACGACCGGAATCGTGCCGGGTACCCGCAGCACCGCCAGCGGCCCGGTGGGATCGTCCGTCCCGACATGATCGACCCGGACGAACACCACGCGCGCGATACCGTCGACGACCGCGAGTCCAGCGGCGAGCAAGAACGGAACAACGGTGCCGAAGTGCTCGACCAGCAGTCCGCCGACCGGGGGCCCGGCGAGGATGCCGACGCTGATCATGCTCATCGCCGCGCCCATCACCGGTCCGCGTTTGGCCAACGGCACCGTGGCAGCGATCAGCGACAGGCTCGCCACCCATGCCATGCCCGCGGCCAACCCTTGCAGCGTGCGGCCGACGAGCAGCAACCAGAACGGCGCGCCGAACGCGAAAAGCACTGTAGCAGCGGCCAGCCCGAACAAGCCGATCAACAGCGGCATACGCGGACCGTGCCGGTCGACGAGCGCTCCGGCCACCGGTGTGGCCAACAGCATCGCGGCGGCGTAGCTGGCGAACAGCAACCCGGTCGCCGCCGGGCCGGCGTCCACGGTCGCCGACAACAGCGGCAATACCGGGATCGCCAGGCCGTAGATGAACATATCGGTGAACAGAGCAAGGCACGCGACGATCACCGCCGCGGTCGAAGAATTATCGCTCGGACGAGCAGACACTGAAGTTGCCTTCCTGCAACGCGACCCGCTTCCGGCGGGTCGCTCGAATCCGGCGCGCGGATGCGGCCGGATGGGTATGGGTCCGGTCGGTTCAGGCCACCAGACCGTGGACGCAGGCGGTGGCCAGCCCGTGCGCGCCCGCGGCATCGGCGGGCAGCGACTCGGGTTGGGTCGCCGCGGTCATCGTCAATCCGTGGATCAGGGTCACGAGCGCGATCACCGCGACATCGGCGGTGACGCCGGGACGAAAGACCGTGTCGGTCAACGCCTCCCGGATCCCGTCCTCCCACGCCGACATCCCGCGCCGCTTGGCCGCCAGCCCCGCTTCGAGCGCGACCGCCTGGGGCGCCACGATCGTGGACACGATCGCCAACCGCCGGAACCGGTCGTCACCGGTCAACGCGAGCACATAACCGGACACGAATCCGACCAGCCGCTCCGCTCCCGGGATGTCGGCGGC
Organism: Nocardia sp. CNS-044; assembly: GCF_059570515.1. Classification (NCBI taxonomy): domain Bacteria; kingdom Bacillati; phylum Actinomycetota; class Actinomycetes; order Mycobacteriales; family Nocardiaceae; genus Nocardia; species Nocardia sp. CNS-044. Next base: position 449,953 of record NZ_JCANSX010000008.1, on the reverse strand, counting down.
GGCGAGAGCTCCCAACAACGGCGCGGCGGCATCGGCCCAGCCTTCGTCCAGCGCCGCCGTCAGCAACGACACCTTGTCGGGAAAGTGGTGATGAACAGCACCACGGGTCACCCCCGCCCGCGCCCCGACACCGACGAATGTCGTTCGCTCCCAACCCAGCTCGGCGAACGACGCCAAGCCAGCCGCCAGAATGCTCGCCCGCGTCTCCCGCGCTTCGACCACCGATCGCTTCATGGGATACATGTAAGCATGTATGTATAACTTGTCAAGAGCTTCACCGCGTGGTCCCGGTAGGCGCGGGTTGGCTGCTGTCTGTGGCGGTAGCGTCGGGAGGATGAGCAGCCTGGAGGTGGCAGTCGTCGGATACGGCTTGGCCGGTGCGGTGTTCCATGCGCCGCTGATCGCCGCGGAACCCCGGATGCGGGTGGCGGCGGTGGTCACCGGGTCGGCGGAACGCGCCGAGCAGGCCCGCCGCGCGCACGACGGGGTGCGGGTCCTCTCCGATGTCGACGCGCTGTTCGAGGACATCCGCGGCATCGACCTGGTGGTCGTCGCGACGCCCAACCGCACCCATGCGCGGCTGGCCGCGCGGGCGTTGGACGCGGGGATTCCGGTGGTGGTGGACAAGCCGTTCGCCGTCACCGTCGACGAGGCCGAGGAGGTGGTGGCGCACGCCGAACGGGCGGGTGTCGCGCTGTCGGTCTTCCAGAATCGGCGCTGGGACGGCGATTTCCGGACGGTCCGCGAGCTGGTCGAGGGCGGCGGGCTCGGCGCGGTGCGGCGCTTCGAGTCTCGGTTCGAGCGGTGGCGTCCGGTGCCGAAGGGCGGCTGGCGTGAGATCGGCACCGCCGCCGACGGCGCGGGAATTCTCTTCGATCTCGGCAGTCACCTGGTCGATCAGGCGCTGACGCTGTTCGGCCCGGTCCGCTCGGTGTACGGCGAGCTGGATCGTCGCCGCCCCGGCATCCAGACCGACGACGACGTCTTCCTCGCGCTGACCCACGAGAACGGTGTTCGCTCGCACCTGTGGATGAGCGCGGTCGCGCCCCAGCTCGGTCCGCGCTTCCGGGTGCTCGGCGCGGACGCCGGATACGTCACCTACGGGCTCGACCCGCAGGAAGACGCGTTGCGCGCGGGTCGCGACCCGCGCGAGGACGATTGGGGCACGGTCGAATCCGAGCGGTGGGGATTGCTCGGCGCCGAACCGGATCTCGCACCGCACCCGACGCTGGCGGGCGACTACCCGGCCTTCTACGCCGAGATGGCCGCCGCGATCCTGGACGGCGCGCCGGTCCCCGTCGACCCGCGCGACGCCGTCGCGGCGCTTCGGGTGCTCGCGGCGGCCCGCCGATCGGCCGAGTCCGGGACCGCGCGACTCCTCTGAACACCGCCGAGGGGCATTCGTCCCCGATGCGGCCGCGGCGCGCGACCGATAGGGTGCGGCGGTGAACACCGCCGAACTGGTCGACCGCGGCGCCTCCATCGCGGATCGACTCACCACCACGCAGACCCCACCACCTTGGCAATTGGTCGTCGTCACGGGGGTGGCGGCGCTGGTGCTCGTCGGCTACGGACCGCTGTGGCGGCTCACCCGCAACGTCGTCACCATCGCGCACGAGGGCGGGCACGCGTTGAGCGCGCTGCTCACCGGCCGCAGGCTCAACAGCATCACGCTGCACTCCGACACCTCGGGGCTGACCGTCTCCAGCGGAAAACCCTACGGCCCGGGCATGATTCTCACCGCCACGGCGGGCTACCCCGCGCCGCCGCTGCTCGGATTGGGTTTCGCCGCGCTGCTCGGCGCGGATCGCATCACGCTGATGCTGTGGACCTCCATCGCGCTGCTCGCCGCCGTGCTGATCAAGGTCCGCAACATCTACGGGCTTTTCACGGTCTTCGCGGTGGGCGCGACGGTGTTCGCGGTGTCCTGGTTCGGCACCGACACGGTGCAGGCCGCGTTCGCCTATCTCGCCGCGTGGTTCCTGCTGCTCGCCGGTCTTCGTCCGGTCATCGAGATGCAGCGCGGGCGAGTGCACCGCTGGCGACAGCCGGGGAACGTCGACTCCGATGCCGATCAGCTGGCCCGGCTCACCCACCTTCCCGGGCTGCTGTGGGTGCTGTTCTTCGGAGTGGTCGCGGTCGCCGCGCTGGTCGTGGGCGGTGGGCTGATGCTGTCGGACGCGACGGGGATCTGTCTGCCGGTGGTGTCGGGGGAATGCGCGCCGCCCGCCGTGCGCTAGGCGGGCCGACCGCTGTCCAGGACCGCGATCGTCTCCCGGACCAGGTCCGCGGGCGCGCGGGTCGCGTCGACGACGATGCCGCGCTCGTCGGCGGCGAGCGGTTCCAGGGCGGCGAGCTGGGAGTCGAGCAGGCTCGGCGGCATGAAATGGTCGCGGCGCGTGGACATCCGGCGGGCCAGCTCCTCGCGGGTCGCCGTCAGGTGCAGGAACAGAACGTCGGGCGCGGCCGCCCGCATCCGATCCCGATAATCGCGCTTCAGCGCCGAGCAGCTGACTACGCCGCCGCGGCCCGACTGTTCGGCCAGCCAGGCGGCGATGCGGTCCAGCCAGGGGGCGCGGTCGACGTCGGTGAGCGGTTCGCCCGCCCGCATCTTGGCGACGTTGGCGGGCGGGTGGAAGTCGTCGCCCTCGGCGAACTCGACGCGCAACGCGTGCGCGAGCCGGTCACCGACGGTCGACTTGCCGGATCCGGCGACGCCCATGACGACGACGCGCGGGGCTCGGGCTTCGGTCACGGATGTCCTCCTCGACGACGCGGCGGCTCGCAGCCGACCCTAGTGGTATCGACCACTCCCGGGGGTCCGCGGTCCGAGGCGCGCACATGCCTCGGGCACGATGGATGTCATGAAACTGCGCATCTTCACCGAGCCGCAGCAGGGCGCGGACTACGACACCCTGCTGAACGTCGCGAAAGCTGCGGAGGACTTGGAGTTCGACGCGTTCTTCCGCTCCGACCACTATCTGGCGATGGGCGACTCCGACGGTCTGCCCGGTCCCACCGACGCCTGGATCACCCTCGCCGGTCTGGCCAGGGAGACCCGCCGGATCCGCCTCGGCACGCTGGTCACCGCGGCCACCTTCCGGCTGCCCGGCCCGCTGGCGATCCAGGTCGCGCAGGTGGATCAGATGTCCGGCGGCCGAGTCGAGCTCGGGCTCGGCAGCGGCTGGTTCGCCGAGGAACACGCCGCCTACGGCATCCCGTTCCCGTCCGACAAGTTCGCGCGCTTCGAAGAACAGCTCGCGATCGTCACCGGTCTCTGGGCGACCAAGCCCGGTGACACTTTCAGCTTCGAGGGCAAGCACTACCAGCTCACCGACTCCCCCGCGCTGCCCAAGCCGGTGCAGGATCCAGTGCCGGTGCTCATCGGCGGCCACGGCGCCACCCGCACGCCGCGGCTGGCCGCCCAGTACGCGAGCGAGTTCAACATGCCGTTCGCCTCGCTGGAGGACAGCGCCCGCCAGTTCGAGCGGGTCCGCGCCGCGGCGGAGACCTACGGGCGGCGCGCCGACGAGCTGGTGTACTCCAACGCGCTGGTGGTTTGCGTCGGCGCGAGCGATGCCGAGGTGGCCCGCCGCGCCGCGGCCATCGGCCGCGAGGTGGACGAGCTGAAGACCAACGGTCTGGCGGGCTCGCCCGACGAGGTGGTCGACAAGATCGGCCGCTACGCCGAGATCGGCGCGGGCCGAATCTATCTACAGATCCTGGATCTCGACGACCTGGCGCACCTGGAACTCATCGCGGACAAGGTCAAGTCCCAGCTCTGATACCCGCGCGGCGCGGCTGCCCGTCGAAATGGGGTCGCCGCGCCGTTCGGGTTGCCGGGTGACGGTCGGTAGCCTTTCGATGTTCGACCATTCGAAGGGAACCGACTTCGCGATGCAACCGCTCGGCATGGACGATCCGCGACGGATCGGCGACTACCGGATCCTCGGCGTGCTCGGCGCAGGTGGAATGGGCCGGGTCTATCTCGGGCGCAACGCGGGCGGGCGCACCGTCGCGGTGAAGGTGATCCGACCGGATCTGGTGGGCGGCGACGAGTTCCGCACCCGGTTCCGGCGCGAGGTCGCGGCGGCACGGCGGGTCGGCGGACAGTTCACCGCGCCGGTGCTCGACGCCGACGTGGACGCCGACCCGCCCTGGCTGGCAACGGGATACGTCGCGGGGTTCGCGCTGTCGGAGGCGGTGGAACGGTTCGGCACTTTCACCGAGCCCACTCTGCTGGTGCTGGCCCGCGGCCTGGCCGAAGCGCTGATCGCGGTGCACGAGGCCGGGGTGGTCCATCGCGATCTGAAGCCTTCCAACGTGCTGCTCGCGGTGGACGGGCCGAAGGTGATCGATTTCGGTATCGCGCGCGCCGTCGAGGACACCGCGCTCACCACCACCGGAAAGGTCATCGGCTCACCGGGTTTCATGTGCCCGGAGCAGGTGACCGGCGAACCAGTCGGTCCGGCGAGCGATGTCTTCGCGCTCGGCGGCGTGCTGGCCTTCGCGGCCGCCGGACACGGGCCGTTCGGCACGGGCGAGACGGTGCACATGCTGTGGCGCATCGTGTACGAGGACCCGCGGCTCGACGCCGTGCCGGAGCGGGTCCGGCCGCTCGTCGCGGCTTGCCTCACAAAGGATCCCGCCGCCCGGCCGACGCCCCGGCAGCTGCTGGACGAATTGGCCGCGCTCGGTGTGCCGGAGCGGGCCGGATGGTTGCCTCCTCCGGTGCTGGAAGAGGTGAGCGTGCGCGCGGTGCGGTTGCTCGATCTGGATTCCGGGCCGGTGCAGTTGGGTGAGTGGTCGCAGACCGCACTGTCGTCGGAAGGCGGGCAAGGTTTCGGCGGCTGGCGACAAGGGGATTCGGCCGTGCGCGGGGATACGTCGTCGGCCGGCTCGTATCCGCAAGCCCCCGGGAGTCGACAGCCTTGGCAGTATTCCGGACCGAGCGACGCCGCTCCTGCGCAGTGGCAGCACCCGGCAACGCCTGCGCCGCAGTGGCAGCGCATGGATTCGTCACCGCATCGAGTGCACGGGGATCACGCGGAATCTCGGTCGCACCAAGGTTGGCAGCCCGCCGCCTCACGACCGGGACCCGCTCCGGCACAGAGTTCGATTCCGCACCAGCAGCACACGGGCGCCAATTCGGGAGGCGCGCGGGTTAGCCGCCGCGGTCCACTGCTGGCCGGACTGTTGGTGGTTTGCGTGGTGGTCGCGATCGGCGCGTTCGTCATCGGTGGTCAGCTGCGCGGGAACTCCGACACCGGCGGTGGCGGCACGACCACGGTCGCAAGCGGAACCACCGAGGCGGGGGCCTCCGTATCGAATGTGCCCACGGCCTTCGTCGGCGCCTGGCGCGGCAGCGCCGCGGACGGCCTCGTCACCTTCGACATCGAATTGACCATCAAGGAAGGCGAAGTCGGCGCGGAGGTCGCCACCTCGTCGAACACCGGCAAGGTGTCCCGGCAGCGCTGCGGGCGGATCGAACGACTCACCGCCGCCACCGAAACTCAGCTCACCTTCGTCGCGCGGCTCAGCGCCGACAGTCCCACCGACTGCGTCGACGACGGCTCCATCTCGACGGTGCGGCTGCAATCGGACGGTTCGCTGTCCTACAGCACGCCCGGCGTGTTCGGCGGCACCATCGCGGGCACGCTGCACAAGGGCTGACGCAATCCGCTTCGGTGGGCTGTTTCGGTTAGGCTTTGGGCTGCTCCAGCTTTGACGGAGGACGGATGAATTCGCCGAGCACGCGTGTCGTCGACCGGATCGTTCCCTTGCGCGCCTTGGTGTTCGCGCTGGCGCTCGTCGCCGCATTGGTGGCGGGCCTGCCAACGCCGTCGGCCGCGCACGCGTACTCGCTCGACACCGCCTGCGGCACACCGTTGTCCGCCGACGCGATCGACACCATCATCGAACTCTCCGACACGACCGCGTTGACCGGTACGTCCATGCAACGGCTGGAAGCGGCGGTCGACAACCATCACCGCATCGCCGAGATCCTCGTCGAGCACGGGGACCGGCGCGGACTGCTCGCGCTGGGACTCGACATCGTCGAGCAGTCCGCCGTGATGCCGCTGCAACGCGACCCCGCCGCCTTCGACGATCGCGAGTGGGCGCACAACATCAGCCTCGACCTGCTGTCCCGCTTCCTGCGCGCCGTACACGCCGAATTCACCGGCGCCGCAGCGGAACCGCAGTGGGCGCACTACTTCGCGCTGACCAAGCAGTGCCACCTGTCCGCGGCCCGGGTGGCGATGGCGGGCTACAACGCCCACCTCACCGTCGACCTCTCACTCTCCGTCGCCGCGGTGCGCGGCACCACCGCCAACGGACCCGACTACTTCCGCATCGTCGACGCGATCGCGACGAACGGCTTCCTCCTCGTCGACGCCACGAAGGCGACCTACGGCGGCGACCTCGGCCCACTCTGGCGCTTCTACTTCCTCGGCGAAGGTCTCGACGCCGTGCTCGGCGCGGGCGTGGCGACCGTCCCCCGTCTTCGCCTCGCCGACGCCGGCGCCAACGTCGTCATCTTCGGCAACGGCCTCGCCCTCCAAGACCCCGCCCTCGCCCCTACCGTCCGCACCGAGATGGACCTCCTCTGGCGCACCGCCGACACCGCCTTCGAAGTCCTCGCTGCCCTCGACGCCCTCTGACCAGACCGAAAGCCGGTCTCGTACAAGGTCCACACACTTCGCGGTGGTTGCCGAGCAGTGCGGCGAGTCCGTCGGCTACCGCGACGGGGCCGTGGTCGGCGCAGAGTCCCAACGGCGGAGCGCACCGGGATCGGCGGCGAACTCGTCGACCGTCGACAGTGCACGTCCCTCGAGGAGATCCAGTTCGAACGAGCCGGGTTCCGCCCCGGCCAGAGTCGAAATCATCTGGCGGGCAATCCGCTTGATGGACGACTTCTCGGTGACCAGGGTCCAGCGGTCCAGAGCAGGAACATGCACGATCCAGCGGGTGCCGCAGCAGTGCACCTTGACCAGGTAGCTGCGCATGAGTCCTCCTCGACCACTTGGGCGTTTCCAGTTGGATCGCATCCGTGCGGGTCGGATCGCCCGGCACCCTGCTTGCACAGGACGTTAGACACCTCGCAGGCAGCGAGACCAGGAGTGTGCTCGAGTTTGCAAAAATTCGGTTTTCGCTGGACAGCGCGCTTCACCGGGTGGATCGTGAACCACGCATGAGAAGACTCGTGCACAGAACTGAGCAGGGGGTCGACACAATGCGCCTACAGTTCCTCGGCAAAGGCGGATCGGACAGCGGGGGTTGTCCGTCCTTGTTCGCGACGGACCGGGAGTCATATCTCGTGCAGGGATGGCAGACGAACCAGGACGGCACCGTCGAAATCCCGCATCTGCTGACCGGTTTCGCGCAGCCGGACACGTTCATCGGTGCGACCATGACCGATACCGGGCGGGGCACGTTCCTCCTCTCCGGCAGGCCGATCACCGAGACCGAGACGCTGGCCCAACTCGACCTGGCCGAGGACGAGACGGCCATCGAGGTGCCCAAGCTGGGAAGGACGTTCTACGGTGCGACTGCGGCCCACAGATGAACCGGAGCTGTGGCAGAAACTGTTCCGCGAGGTCGAGCGGGACGCGTTCCATCTGGAGGTCCGGGACACGTACGCCGTGCCGGACGAGTCCGAGAGGTTGCGCCGGTTTCTCGACGGCGAGCCGCCGGTGGATCCGCGTACTCCGTGGCAGGACCTCATGCGGGAAACCACCGGCCGCGGCGTCTCGGTGAGCCGGGTCCGTGTCGTCACCGTCCCGCACTCGGAGTATCAGCGTTGGCTGTTGTCGGTGACCGTGCACAATGTCGATGCGGGGGAAGACATTCGGTACCTCCCCCGCCACGTCGCCGGAGAAGTGCCCCCGGACGATTGGTGGCTGATGGATGGCGAACGCGTCGTCTACAACCTGACGGACGCGGCAGGAGCGCCGGCCGGTCTCGGCGTGACCACCGATCCGCGGATCGTCGAGTACTGCCAAGGCGTGCGTAGGCGACTGTGGGCGCAAGCGATCCCGTACCAGGAGTATGCCGACCGGTGACGAACAGCGTGCACGACGCGCGGGAAGCTCTCGGAGCGCGGCTTCGGGAGCTTCGCCGTACAGCGGGGCTCACCAACCGGCGGCTCGCGACCCTGTCCGGGTGGCACGAGTCCAAGGTTTCCAAGATCGAGTTCGGCCGGATCAGCCCGTCCGACGACGACATCCGTGCCTACTGCCAGTTCTGCGACGCCGCTGATCAACTCCCGGATCTGCTGGCCACCCTGCACGACATCGACGTCGCCTATCTCGAGTGGCGCAAGATTCTCAGCACCGGAACCAAGCGGCGACAGCACGCGGCGGTGAGGATGGCGGAGGCGTCTCGAATGATGCGCATCTTCCAGCCGCACATCGTCCCCGGCATCTTGCAAACCGCGGAGTACGCCGAGGCCGTATTGAGCAAATACATCGACTTCTTCCGTGTCCCGGACGATCTCGACGAAGGCGTATCCAAGCGCCTGGAGCGACAGCAGCTTCTGTACAAGGGAGACCGCCGGTTCCACATCCTCGTCGCCGAGCAGGCGTTGTCGACCACGGTCGGCGGTGATTCGGTGATGGTCGGCCAGCTGGACCGGCTTTCGGCGGTCATCGGCCTGCCTCGCGTGCTGCTCGGCATCATCCCGGCAAACGCCGAATTGCCCATGCAGGTGACGAATTTCGTCATGTTCGACGAGCGAATGGTGCTGGCGGAGGCGATTACCGCGGAGTTGACGATCACGCAGCCGCGCGAGATCGCGATCTACGCCCGGATGTTCGCGGAGCTGGCCGCACTGTCGGTGACCGGCGAAGGGGCGCGACGGTTGATCTACGGCGCGCTGGAAAAGCGGCAGGCTCGGCTCTAGCCTCTGCGCGAGACTACGGAGTAAGGCTCTTCGATCCCGCGTGGCGTAGCGGGCGTCGCCGCGGGGTCGGGGCAGGATGAGGGCGGCGTTCTCCGAGCGGTCCTGGCTCGCGGGCGACGCGCATCAGCGGAGAATGGACTCGATTCGGTGGGTGATGGTCGACGATCATGCCCACCGGGCGGACAGGGAGCAACGAGTGATGGGACCTGTGCGAACGAATCGGCGGGCGGCGGTCTGCGCCGCGCTGCTCGTCCTGGCGGCGGTGAGCGGGTGCGGCGGTGAGCGTTCCGAAACGGACCGGGAGTCTTCGCCGGTCGTCACGACCACCGTCGCGAGCAGTCCGTCGGGGGTGCCCGATCTCGCCGCTCCCGAGGAAGTGGCGCAAGGGATCGACGTCCCGTGGGGGCTGGCATTTCTGCCCGACGGCGCCGCGCTGGTCGCCGAGCGCGACACCGCGAAGATCATGCGGGTGGTTCCCGGCCGGGCGCCGGAAGAGGTGTACGAGGTGCCCGGCGTTGTCGCGCGCGGAGAAGGCGGTCTGCTCGGCCTCGCAGTGTCGCCGCGGTACTCCGAGGACCGCTACGTCTACGCCTATTTCACCGCGGACACGGACAACCGGATCGTGCGCTTCCGGCTCGACGGTGCACCGGAGGTCGTCTTCGAGGGAATCGCGAAGGCGGGCAACCACAATGGTGGGCGGATCGCGTTCGGCCCAGACGGCATGCTGTACGTCGGCACCGGCGACGCGGCGCGCAGCGCGCTGTCGCAGGATCCCGCCTCGCCGAACGGCAAGATTCTGCGTCTGACGCCCGAAGGCGAACCGGCGCCGGGCAATCCGAACCCGGGCTCGCCGGTCTACAGCCTCGGTCACCGCAACGTGCAGGGCCTCGCCTGGGATCGCGCGGGACGGTTGTTCGCCGCCGAGTTCGGCCAGAATCGTTTGGACGAGGTCAATCTCATCGAACCGAACCGCAATTACGGCTGGCCCGCGGTCGAGGGTGGTGGCGGCGCGGGACGCGGCTACGTCGACCCTGTGGTCACCTGGACCACGGCGGAGGCGTCCCCGTCCGGTATCGCGATCGCGGGCGAGACCCTGTACGCCGCGGCGCTGCGCGGCGAAAGGCTGTGGACCGTACCGCTGGTGAACGGCTCGGTCGGCGAGCCGCGCGCGATGTTCGAGGAGCGCTACGGCCGACTGCGCACCGTCGAGGTCGCCGCGGACGGAGCGCTGTGGATGACCACCTCGAACACCGACGGCCGCGGCGACGCGCGCGGAGGCGACGATCGCATCCTGCGCTTCCCCGCTCGCTGAATTCAGTCGTTGCCCGGCAACGGAATTCGCAACCCCTCGGCGTCCGCTACGGACCGCGCACGCTCGTACCCCGCGTCCACGTGCCGCAGCACACCCATCGCCGGATCGTTGGTGAGCACCCGCTCGAGCTTCTGTGCGGCCAGCTCGGTGCCGTCCGCCACGCACACCTGCCCGGCGTGGATCGACCGGCCGATGCCGACGCCGCCGCCGTGGTGGATGGACACCCAGCCGGCGCCGGAGGCGGTGTTCACCAACGCGTTCAGCAGCGGCCAGTCCGCGATGGCGTCGGAACCGTCCGACATCGCCTCGGTTTCGCGATAGGGCGAGGCGACGCTGCCCGCGTCGAGATGGTCGCGCCCGATCACGATCGGTGCGCTCAACTCACCGGCGGCCACCATCTCGTTGAACCGCAGACCCGCACGGTGCCGCTCGCCATAGCCGAGCCAGCAGATCCGCGCGGGCAGCCCTTGGAACGCGACGCGTTCACCGGCCAGGGCGATCCACCGGCGCAGGGATTCGTTGTGCGGGAACAGATCCAGGATCGCGCGATCGGTGGCGGCGATGTCGGCGGGATCGCCGGACAGCGCGGCCCAGCGGAACGGCCCCTTGCCCGCGCAGAACAGCGGCCGAATGTAGGCGGGCACGAAACCCGGGTAGTCGAAGGCTCTGGCGCAGCCCCCGAGCCGCGCCTCGCCGCGCAGCGAGTTGCCGTAGTCGAAGACCTCCGCGCCACGGTCCAGGAAGCGCACCATGGCGTCGACGTGTTCGACCATGGATTCCCTTGCGCGCTCGGTGAATTCGTCCGGCTTGCGGGCCGCGTAACCGGGCCAGTCGGCCAGTTCGACTCCGCGGGGCAGGTAGGACAACGGATCGTGCGCCGAGGTCTGGTCGGTGACGATGTCGGCGGGCAGGTCCGCCGCGGCCAGGCGCGGCAGCACCTCCGCCGCGTTGCCGATCAGCCCGACGGACAATGCCTTTCGCTGCGACCGGGCCGCCGTCACTCGGCGGATCGCGTCGTCGACATCGTCCGCGATCTCGTCCAGGTAGCGGTCCTTCAGCCGCCGCCGCGCCCGCGCCGGATCGCATTCGACGATCAACACCGCACCGCCGTTCATGGTGACGGCCAGCGGTTGCGCGCCGCCCATTCCGCCGAGGCCGGCGCTGAGCGTCAGCGTGCCCGCGAGCGTGCCGCCGAACCGCTTGTCGGCGATGGCGGCGAAGGTTTCGTAGGTGCCCTGCAAGATGCCCTGGGTACCGATGTAGATCCAGGAACCGGCCGTCATCTGCCCGTACATGGTCAGCCCCAGCGCCTCGAGCCTGCGGAATTCCGGCCAGGTCGCCCAGTCCCCCACCAGGTTCGAGTTGGCGATCAGCACCCGGGGCGCCCACTCGTGCGTGCGCAGCACCCCGACCGGCTTGCCCGACTGGACCAGCAGCGTCTCGTCGGGCGCGAGGGTGGTCAGGGTGCGGGTGATGGCGTCGAAACTGGCCCAGTCCCTGGCCGCCTTCCCGGTGCCGCCGTAGACAACCAAGTCTTGCGGGCGTTCGGCGACCTCGGGGTCGAGGTTGTTGTGCAGCATGCGCAGCGCGGCCTCGGTCTGCCAGGTGCGGGCCGTCAGGCGGGTGCCGCGCGCCGCCCGCACGGTCGGGTGCTCCGTCGTCATCACTGCCTCCGTTCGCCGGGCGCCGGGTCCGCGGCCACCTGCGGTGCGACCGCCCGCAGCAGCGCACCCTCGCGGATCAAGTCCGCGGCGGCCGCGATCTCGGGAGCCAGATGCCGGTCCGGGCCCGGCCCCTCGACTCTGGTGCGCAACAGCGCGACGGCGGCGGCGGTGGCGGGCGCCGGGCGCAGCGGGGCGCGCAGATCGAGGGCGCGGGCCGCGGTGAGGTACTCGACCGCGAGGACGGTGGTCAGCCCGTTCACCGCGACGCGCAACTTGCGTCCGGCCGACCAGCCCATCGACACATGGTCCTCCTGCATGGCGCTGCTAGGGATGGAATCCACCGAGGCGGGCACCGCGATCCGCTTCAGTTCGGCGACCACGGCCGCCTGGGTGTACTGGGCGATCATGTGCCCGGAGTCGACGCCGGGGTCTGCGGCGAGGAACGCCGGAAGTCCGTGGGAGCGAGCGACATCCAGCATGCGATCGGTGCGGCGTTCGGCCATGCTCGCGACGTCGGCGACGGGAATGGCCAGGAAGTCGAGCACGTAGGCCAACGGCGCGCCGTGGAAATTGCCGTTGGATTCCAGGCGGCCGTCGGCCAGCACGACCGGATTGTCGATGGTGGCGGCGAGTTCTCGGTCGGCCACCGTCTCCGCGTGCGCGACGGTGTCACGGGCCGCGCCGTGCACCTGCGGCGCGCAGCGCAGCGAATAGGCGTCCTGCACCCGATGGCATTCCCGGTGACTGGCCACGATCTCGGAACCGGCGAGCGCGGCCCGCATGCGCGCCGCCGCGTACGCCTGACCCGGATGGGGGCGCAGCGCTTGCAGGTCGCCCGCGAAGACGCGATCGGTGCCGAGCAGCGCCTCCACGCTCATCGCGGCGGTGATATCGGCGACGTCGAGCAGTCGGTGCAGGTCGGCCAGCGCGAGCACCAGCATGCCGAGCATGCCGTCGGTGCCGTTGGTGAGGGCGAGTCCTTCCTTCTCCGCCAGGATGACGGGCGTTATTCCGTTGTCGTGCAAAGCCTTTTCCGCGTCCACCAGGTTTCCCTCGGCGTCGGTCACGGTGCCTTCGCCCATCAGCGTGAGCGCGACGGCGGCCAGTGGCGCGAGATCGCCGGAGCAGCCGAGCGAGCCGAACTCGTGCACCACGGGCGTGATGCCCGCATTGAGCAGGGCGGCCAGCGTGTGCGCGGTCTCCGGATGGGCTCCCGTGTGGCCGGAGGCCAGGGTGCGCAGCCGCAGCACCATCTGCGCGCGCACCACCTCCCGTTCGACCGCGTCGCCCGCGCCCGCCGCGTGGGAGCGGATCAGCGATCGCTGCAACGCGGCGCGGCGCGACGGAGGGATGTGGCGGATCGCCAGCGCACCGAATCCGGTGGACACGCCGTAGGTCGGGGTCGACGCCTCGGCCAAGGCGTCGACGTGCTGACGGGCGGCGATCAGCCGCCGCTCTGCGGCCGCGCTCAGGCTCACCCGAGCGCCGTCGCGCGCGACCGCGACGACCTGCGCCCTGGTCAGCGGCCCGTCGATCACCACGGTCGGCAGCTGCGCGATATCCGGCATGGTTTCCATTCCACAACCGCGACGGCTGGTGGAGAATGAGGCCACGCCGGATTCGGTCTGATATCCCAGACAAGCCGAGGAGGCACCGTGGGCGCGAGCAGCGACATCCCCGCACTGCGCCGCGGGCTCGCGGTGCTTCGGCTACTCGCGGGCAGACCCGGTCCGGTGTCGGCGGCCGCCATCGCGCGCGAACTCGGGTTGCCCCGCTCGTCCACCTATCACCTGCTCGCCGAGCTCGCCCAGGCCCGCTTCGTCACGCACCTGCCCGCCGAGCGCCGTTACGGACTCGGCATCGCCGCGTTCGAGCTCGGCGCCGCCTATCTCCGGCACGATCCGCTGGAGCGTCTCGCCGGACCGCTGCTGCGCGAACTCGTCGAGCAAGTCGGGCACAACGCGCATCTGGGCGTGCTACACGGCAACGAACTGCTGTACCTCGTCAAGGAGCGCCCGGCACGGCCGGAAACCCTGGTCACCGACGTCGGGGTCCGGCTGCCCGCGCACCTGACCGCCTCGGGTCGCGCCATCCTCGCGCACCTGCCCGCCGCGCACGTGCGCGCCCTCTTCCCCACCGCCGCGTCCTTCGTGACCCGCACCGACCGCGGTCCGGCCGGTCTCGCCGCGTTGCGCCGTGTCCTCGCCGAGGAACGCCGACGCGGCTGGGCCTGCGAGGACGGCCACGTCACCCCAGGCTTCGCCTCCGTCGCCTTCCCCGTCTTCGATCACGATCACCACCCCATCGCCGCCGTCAGCGTGACCCTTCGCCACCGGTGCGCCCGCCACCCCTGCGACGCCGACTGGACCGCGCTGGCCGCCCGCGTCCGCGCCACCGCCGACACCCTGACCCGCCGAATCGGCGGCCGCACCGAATAGCCCGCGTCATCGTCGGCCGTGCACGGCCGACGGCACGACCGTAGCGAAGAGAGCCAGCGTCTCGCGGACGAATTCACCTCGGGGGCAACCCAGTTCGCGCAGTGCGGGACCGTGGTCGTGGACGACGACGAGGGTCGCTCCGACCAGCACGGTCCACCAGAAGGCGCGCACCGCGAGGCGAGTCGGCAGACGCGCGTCCGCGAACGCCGCGCGCAGCCGCTGGGTATGGAAGGGCACGTGCCGACGTTCGTCGTCCAGGATCAGCGTGGCGACGCGGGTCGTGAGCGGATCGTCGGATCCGTCGCGCAGCGCCCGGTAGTACTGCACCGCGACGACTTCGGCGACCATCAGCACCATCAGTTCCAGACGCAGACCCAGCGCTCGGCGCAGCCGCACGAACACGGCGTCGGTCCAGTGGTGCGCGATGGTCGGTCGGCCCGCAGCACGCAGCAGGTGGGCGAGCAGCCGGGCGTGGTTGCGTTCCTCCTCGACGAACAACCGGACCGCCGCGGTGTACACCGGATCACCGGCGCGTTCGGCTTTCGCGACCAGGTCCGCCCCGTCCCCGCTCTCGCCGACCTGGAATCGCTGCACACTGCGCACGATCGCGGGGTGTAGGCGGGCGCCGCGACTCCAGTCCGGGTCGCCCGCCGCCGCTCTCGCGCGCGCCTTGGCCTCGAATTCCCCCACCCACCGGACGAATTCGTTCGTTCCGAGCTGTTCGATCACCATGCAGGCAACCTTACGAACGAGTTGCGCCGATTCCCGGTCGAGCCGGTGGAGATTCGGTGTGGATGCCGAGCGTCACGGCTTGCGGCCGACGCCGCCCCACGCCGAGGCGCCGCGCACGCCCTCGGCGGCGGCGTCGGTGCGCCAGTGGTTGATCGGCACCACGCCGGGATCGACGAGCTCCAGACCGTCGAAAATGCCGGTGATCTCGGCGGAGCTGCGCGGGAAGTACGGCACCCCACCGGTTTTGGCGTAGTTCTCGCACATCCGCACGTACGCCTTGTCGTCGGTGGCTCCGTCGCAGAGCGCGAGGTAGCTGCCCGAGGGCACACCGTCCATCATGGTGTTCACCACGCGCCGCACCTGGTCGTAGCTGCGCGCGTGCCCGAGCACGCCGATGTACATGATCGCGATCGGCTTGCTGAAGTTCAGCACGTGACGCGCGTCGGCCAGGATCGCCTCGGGGTCGTTGAAATCGGCCTCGAGATAAGTGGTCACGCCCTCGTCGGTGGTGTTGACCAGCAGCGCCCTGGCGTGCGCGAGGACGAGCGGATCGTTGTCCACGTAGACGATCCTGGAGTCGGGGGCAGCGGACTGTGCCACTTCGTGCGTGTTCTGCATGATGGGCAGCCCGGTGCCGATGTCGAGGAACTGACGGACGCCCGCTTCCGCCGCCAGATACCGCACCACCCGGATCAGGAACTGCCTCGATTGCATCGCCAGCGTCCTGATCTCGGGATACCCCGCGACACCGGCTTCGCCGGCTAGCCGATCCGCCTCGTAGTAGTCGCGGCCACCCAGCCAGTAGTTCCAGATTCGCGCCGAATGCGGGACGTCGGTACGGATGGGGCGCTTGTCTGCCATGGTGGCTCCTGAGCAAAAAACGGCTGCGTCGCGGTGACTGTACAGCCGATGGTGTTGCGGTATCCGATGGTTCGCTGATGTGCGGCCGGGACCGGTGATCGCGGGCAGCTGGGCGAGGGTCGCTGGAAAATATCCGGCGGACGCGCCCGGGCGTGTCACGACTCGAGGACGGCCCGCGCGGCATTGTGCCCGGGGATGCCGCTGACGCCGCCGCCGCGCACCGCGCCCGAGCCGCACAGAAACACGTTGTGCACCCCGGTCGCGACGCCCCAGCGTCCGGCCGGATCCGTCGCGCTCTCGTCCTCCCGATAGGGAAAAGCCAGATCGCGGTGGAAGATATGGCCGCCGGGCAGCCCGACCTCGCGCTCCAGATCGAGCGGGGACTTCACCTCCAGGCAGGGCGCGCCGTCGGCGTCCTGCGCCAGGCACTCGGCGATGGGCTCGGCCAGCACCCGGTCCAGTTGCGCGAGCACGCTTTTAGTCGCGGCGGCACGGGCAGCATCCGGGTTGTCACGGAAAAGCCGTGCGGGAGTGTGCAATCCGAAGAGCGTGAGCGTGTGCATGCCGCGGGCCGCGATGTCGGCGGACAGGATCGACGGGTCGGTCAGGGTATGGCAGTAGATCTCCGATGGCGGCGCCGATGGCATCCGCCCGGCCTCCGCTTCACGATAGGACTTCTCCAGTCCCGCATACGATTCGGCGATGTGGAAGGTACCGGCGAAGGCCTCGGCGGGATCGACCGCAGTGTCCCGTAGGCGCGGCAGTCGCCGCAGCACCATGTTCACTTTCATTTGGGAGCCTTCGGGTTTCGGCTCTTCCGGTGCGCCGAGCAGGCGCGCCAGCTCGTGCGGCGCGGCGTTCACCAGGACGTGCCGCGCGCCGACCGCACCGCCCTCGTAGCGCACCTCCGCAGCGACGCCGTCGCTGTCGACGCCGGTCACCGCGCAGTTCGTAACCAGTTCGGCGCCCGCGGCGCGCGCCGCGTCCGCCAGCGCGTCGGTGAGCGCGCCCATGCCGCCCACCGGCACATCCCAGTCGCCGGTGCCACCGCCGATCACGTGGTAGAGGAAGCAGCGGTTCTGCCGCAGCGAGGGGTCGTGCGCGTGGGCGAAGGTGCCGATCAGCGCGTCGGTGAACACCACGCCGCGCACGGTGTCGTCGGTGAAGGTCGCCTCGATCGTCTCCCCGAGCGGCCGTTCGAAGACCGCGTCCCACAGCGCGTCGTCCGCGACGACGCGCCGCAGTTCGGTTCGGGTCGGCAGCGGTTCGGTCAGGGTGGGAAACACCCGCCGAGCCATCCGTCCGGTGCTCGCGTAGAACCGCTGCCACGCCTCGAAGTCGCGGTCGGAGCCGGTGAGACGTTCGAAGCTCGCCCTGGTGCGCGCCTCGGATCCGGTGTCGACGAGCAGCCCCCCGTCGCCCACCGGCGTATAGGAGGAGATCCGCCTGCGGCGGGTCTGGAACCGCAGGCCCAGATCGCGCACGATGCTCGCGGGCAGCAGGCTGACCAAATACGAATACCGAGATACCCGAGCGTCGACACCGGGGAACGGGCGTTCCGACACCGCCGCGCCGCCCGTGTGCGACTGCCGCTCGAGCAACAGCACCGAGCGGCCCGCTCGCGCCAGGTACGCGGCGGCGACCAAGCCGTTGTGGCCGCCGCCGACGATGACGACATCGTAGGAAGAGCGCGTCGGTGTCATCCGTCCTCGATACCACGGCCGCGCCACGAGCAGCCGCCCCGACGCGCCGCCGGGGCGCTGCTCACGGGTTCCCGCGGACCCGGGCGCAGCGTCGCCCAGCGGCAGATTAGCAGCCCCTACCGACAACTACGTCGATACCGAAACCGGTTGCGGGACAGAGGTTGTCGCTGTTCACAAGATCGACAAGCGGGCCCCGAACTTGTCGGTGGGTTCGCGTAGGTTTTCGGTCATGGAGAGAAACGGGAGGGAACGCGATGGACTCGGGTGACCGCGAGTGGGAGCGGGCGGCGGTGGTGCAGACGCTGCCCGTCGTGGCGCCGCGCAAACTGGCCAAGGTGCCCTTCGTCGAGATGGCGGACGGGCGGTTGCAGGGCGTGGTGTCGAGCGGATCGGATATCGCGCGGGTGTACGTCTCGTCGGTGTCGGCGAAGACGCACGGACTCAGCTGTAGCACCAACAACAATCGGCCGTGCGGCGGACTGCGCGGACCCTTTCCGTGCAAGCACATCGACGCGTTGCTGGACGAGGCTGTGGTGCAGTACGGCGCCGGGCAGGTGGCCCGCTACCTGGGCCTGGAGATCGCCGAGGGCGCGAGCCTGCGCGCCGCGCTGAACTGCGCGCACGAACCCGCGCCCGCCGCCGTCGTATTCAGCCGCTTCCTGCGCCATCTCGCGTATCTGGAGCTGCCCGGCGCCACGGCGCCGATCCCCGAGTTGCAGTGGTTTCCCGCGACGGGGGTGAGCCGCTGATGCTCGGCGTGCATTTGGCCGAACTGCTCGAGCCGCCGGCGGGTGTGCCCGAAACGCTCGATGTGGTGACGGGATTCGACACCGCGCTGGTGCACGGATTCGCGCGGCTCACCGACGAACACACGGCCGCGCTGGCGAGCCTCGCCGCCGCGCTCGGCGGATCCCCGCTCGGACCGTCGATCGCCGAGGCGGTCGCGAAACTCGGCGCGGGCTCGATCGGTCCTGAGGAGCTGTCCGCGCTGGCGGGCGGACGCGCCGCATTGCTCGGCGCCGTACACGACGCCCTGCTGGACCGGGTGGACACCGCGCTGGGGCGCGAACGCGCCGCGTGGAAGCAGCCGGAGGCGCCGCACACGCCGCACAACCTGGCGGCGGGCACTCGTTCCTGGTTGCAGGAGGTCGCCATCACCGGTTGGCGCGGCGTCGACCACGACCTCGTCTCGGCCGCCGATCAGACGGTCGAGGCGTTGCTCGCCGAACCGGCCTTACGCAGGCTCGCCGTCCTGCTCGACGGCCTGACGGCCGAGCTGCGCGCCGGCTCTCCGGTGGCGACGCTGGACCGGCTGCCCGCCCGGCGCTGGGCGGACCTGTGGGCGCGCGCGCTGCTGTTGACCTGGCGCACAAGCGATTTCGCCGAGACGACCGCGGTCTCCGGGCGGCTGCTTCCGCTGGGCGTCGACGTGCACGAGCACGGCACCGCGGTGCAGGCTCAGCTGTACGCGCTGCTGGAGACGGCGGGCGGGCAGACGCGGCGGGTGCGGGTCAGCATCGCCGCGGCCAAGGTCGACACGATCGTCGGGCCCGCGATCTGGCAGCTGTTTCCCGAGCATCCGCAGCTGCTGAAAGCGATGGCCGAGCGGCTCGGTCTCGACATCGACGGCATGCCGATGACCGCGAGCGGCGACCTGATCTGGCACGACGAGTCGGCTCGCCTCGGCGCGAGCGCCGATCCGTTCGCCACGGCACGCATCGGTCTGGCGAGCGCGCTGGCCCCGGCGACTCCCCCGCTGGATCGCGATCCGGTGCACCTGTCCGAGCCGGTCCTGGTGGAGGGCTACAAGGTCGAGGACGGCGCACTCGAGCTGGACGGGCACCGGCTCGCCCTCGAACTCGACCGGCTGCCGACCTGCGGCCCGCTGACGCCCGCCGCGGTGAACGGCTCATCGACCTGCCTCGGCCTGCTGCGCTGGGACGCCGGGCGCTGGTCGCTGCGCCCGCTCGCCGTGCGCAAGAAGACCAAAGGCGTGGAGGTCGACGTGCACGGCGGCGACTGGGCCTGCGGCGTGACGGACCCGAAAGCGGCCAAGTCACAAGCGAAGTCGGGCGACGCGGTCGCGGTGCTCAGGGAACGAGCGGGACGGCTGCTGAGAAAATGACCGACAGCAACGAGACTCGACGGCAGATCCTCTACTGGCGCCTGCTCGCGGGCATTTTCGACAGCGAGGCGCAGCCCGCGCTGGAGACGTCGAGCGTGGCGATCGTCGACGACCTCGGCCTGCCCGCGGTGCTGCTCGACCCCGGTGTCTCGATCGACAACGTGGTGCAGCGGTTCCCCGATCTGGGGGCCGAATTCGACGGGCTCGGCGCCCACGTGCGGGCGGCCGAATCGGCGGACGGCGCACTGGAATCGGCCGAGCAGGACGCGGACGAGACTCCGGTGCGGCCCGAGGAGACCGAGGCCGATCCGACCATCGGCTCCGGCGAAGTGCGTTCGGCCGCTCTGATATCCAAGCTGTTGCTGAACGTCTTCGCGACCGGCGGCGGCACGGTCAGCGCGACCCAGCTGGCGGGCTGGCAGCGCGATGCGGGCTGGTTGCGGCGCATGCTCGGCGAGGACTGCGGCGCAGATGTGCGCGCCGTGCTCGGCGACCTCGAGGCCGACCTGGTCTCGCGGATGCGGCTGCGCGAGGTGCTCGCCGATCCCGCGCTTTCGGCGCAACTGACGCCGAGCATGTCGCTGATCGAACAGCTGCTGCGCGACAAGACGAACCTGTCGG
This sequence comes from Nocardia sp. CNS-044, assembly GCF_059570515.1. Taxonomy (NCBI): domain Bacteria; kingdom Bacillati; phylum Actinomycetota; class Actinomycetes; order Mycobacteriales; family Nocardiaceae; genus Nocardia; species Nocardia sp. CNS-044. The sequence goes on along the minus strand of NZ_JCANSX010000008.1, from coordinate 429,595 downwards.
GCGTCGCGCTGGCCAACGCCAAGTCGCTCATCCGCCGCTACGTCGACCAGGTCGCGGAGGTGCTGCGCACCCAGGTGCAGCAGACCACCGCGGGCACCGTCGATCGCTCGGTGCCGCCGAAACGCATCCTGCGCAATCTGGATGTCGATCGCACGATCTGGAAGAACCTCACCAACTGGAATCCGGAGGACGAGCGCCTCTACGTGGATCGGCTGTTCTATCGGCAAACCGCCAAGCGCACCGTGCCCGCCCGGATGATCGTGGTGGTCGACCAGTCCGGTTCGATGGTCGACTCGATGGTGAACTGCACCATCCTGGCCTCGATCTTCGCCGGATTGCCCAAGGTCGACGTGCACCTCATCGCCTACGACACCCGCGCCATCGACCTGACGCCGTGGGTGCACGACCCGTTCGAGGTGCTGCTGCGCACCAACCTCGGCGGCGGCAACGACGGCCCCGTCGCCATGGCGATGGCCCAGCCGAAGATCGTCGACCCGACCAACACCGTGCTGGTGTGGATTTCGGACTTCTACGAGTTCGACCGCTCCCAGCCGCTGTACGAGAGCATGCAGGCCGTGCACCGCAACGGCGTGAAGCTCATCCCCGTCGGCTCGGTGAACAGCTCCGGCCAGCAGAGCGTGAATCCCTGGTTCCGGGAACGCTTCAAGGCCATGGGCACACCGGTGATCTCGGGCCGCATCCAAAAACTCGTGTTCGAACTCAAGAACTTTCTCGACTAGGAGACCTCGCAAAAATGACCGACACCGCGCTGCGCGCCCCCGCCGAAATCAAGTACGCCGAGGAGCTGAACTGGCTCGAGTCGATCGACGACGGCCCCAAGCCTTTCGCTTGGCGCCTGAGCCCGAAGATGGTGCGGCTGTTCATCCTCGGCTCCGAGCGCGCCGACGGCCTGGACCGCCAGATCGACCAGAAGTGGTTCGGCGACCGCAGTTTCGTCGAGCGCAGCATCGTCACCCTGGCCTCCGACCGCGGGCTGCTGCTGATCGGTGATCCCGGTACCGGTAAGAGCTGGTTGGCCGAGCTGCTCTCCGCCGCCATCAGCCGCAACTCCACGCTCGTCGTGCAGGGCACCGCGGGCACCACCGAGGACCACATCAAGTACTCGTGGAACATCTCCATGGTCATCGCCAAGGGCCAGTCCAGGGAGTCGATGATCCCGTCCCCGATCATGACCGCGATGGAGCAGGGCGTGATCGGCCGCTTCGAGGAGCTGACCCGCTCCACCAGCGACGTGCAGGACGCGCTCATCTCGATCCTGTCCGAGAAGTACGTCTCCATCCCCGAACTCGACGACGACAACGTCGTGTTCGCCAAGCCTGGCTTCTCCATCATCGCCACCGCCAACAGCCGCGACCGCGGTGTGAACGACCTCTCCTCGGCGCTGAAGCGGCGCTTCAACTTCGTGCGCATCCCGGTGGTGACCAACAAGCGCAGCGAGGCCGAGATCGTGCGTTTCCGCACCGCCGAGCTGCTGCGCAGGCACGAGATCGAGCTGGAGCTGCCGCCCACGCTGCTCGACATCCTGCTCGACAGCTTCGCCGATCTTCGCTCCGCGGCCGCCGCCGCGACCAGCGACGACGAGAAGCTGGAGTCGGCACTGTCGACCGCCGAACAGATCGGCGTGCTGGAAGACGCGATCCTGCACAGTCAGTTCTTCGGCGACCGCACACTGCGCGCGGAGACCCTCGCCGGGTCGCTGGTCGGCTCGCTGGCCCGGCGGGCGCCGGAGGACCTGGCGATCCTCAACAAGTTCTGGCACGGCGTGGTGGAACCGCGCAGCAAGGACGCGGGCGGCGACTGGTCGCAGTTCCTCGAGGGCGGCCGGGCGGCGATCGCGAGGCTCTCGTGACCGGAGCGTTCGGCGCGCTGCGCGAGCAATTGGCCACGGCCGCGGAGCGATTCGCGGCCGAGCCGGGCGCGGTCGCGGAGATCCTCGCGGGCATCGTCGACGACGTCGACCGCGCGCTCGCGGTCGAACTCGAGATCTTCCCGGTCTGCCACCATTCACCCGCCTCGGGGCTGGCGATGGTGCGGCGGCTGCACGAGAAGCGGCCCAAGGTCGTCTACCTGGAGCTGTGCGAGGACCTGCGCCCGATCCTGGACGAGCTGCGCAACTGCAGGCTGCCGGTCGCGGTGCAGGCGTGGGCCGGTGAACTCGACGGATTCCCGGCCGCGTGGGCGCCGCTGTCGGTGGTCGCGCCGATCACCGAGGCGTCGGCGGAGTACCAAGCCATCGCCTACGCGCTCGACACCCCCGGCGTCGAGCTCGTGCTCGTCGACCGTTCCTCCGACCACGTCTTCCAGTGGGCGCCCGACCGCGACGCACCGAAGGGCGAGGCACCCGCCGACGAAACGCCGGAGCCCACCGAGGGCGGGGCACTGCACGGAGACGCGGTCGGCATCGAAATAGGCGATCTGCGACCGGGTTTCGCCGAACTCGAGGAGCACCTGCTGCACCACGGGAAGGTGCGGCACTGGTCGGAGTGGTGGGATCAGTACGTCGAGCAACCGCTGGCCGGCGCCGACTACGCCACCTACCGCCAAGTCATGGTGCTGATCGGCAGCCTGTTCCGTCGCCTGCGCCGCACCGGCGTCGAGGAGGACGAGAACCGTGAGCGCTACATGTGGACGCGGATGCGCGAACACCTGGACGCGACCGGCGTCGACCCGGCCGACTGCCTGTACGTGTGCGGGGCGTTCCACGCGGCAAGTCACGTCGAGCAGTTCGGGCTGCCCGCCGACGCGGCGCCCTACGAGATCACGCCGCGATCGAACACCACCTGGCAGTACGGGCTGATCCCGTCCAGCCACTCGGCCATCGAGGAGCAGTTCGGGCTGGCCTCGGGGTCGGTGTCGATCGCGACGGCGACCTGGTCGAAGGGACTGCGGCGCGGCGGTGTGAAGCCGTTCCAGCTCGCGGGCGAGAAATCCACGAGCAAGAAGACGAGCAAGCGCACCCCGCCGGTGGTGACGGCCGCCGCCGTGACCGACCAGCTGACGGGGTTCCTGTCCACACCGCCGCGGCTGGACTCGCTCGATGAGGCCGAGCTGCTCGACTGGTCGGTCGACATCGTCCGGCTGGCTCGGCGCAACGGCTATCTGGCCAGCACCGCCGACGCGATCGCGGTGTTCGAGACCTCGATCCTGTTGGCGGGCATGCGCAATCGCGCCCGCCCGACGCCGTACGACTTCCAGGACGCGGCGATCACCTGCATCGAGAAGGACCACGTGCCGGGTCGCCGGGACGTGCGCAGACTGTGCGAGATCCTGCTCGGCGGTGACCGTATCGGCCAGGTGGGCTACGCGGCGCTGCCGCCGCTCGCCCGCGACGTGCTCGACCGGCTCGCGCCGCTGGGGATCGACACCAGCAAGCGCACCGTGCAGCGTTCGCTGCTGGACCTGCGCGCCGACCCGCACCTGCGGCCGTGCTCGGATCTGCTGTGGATCCTGCGCAGACTGCTGCCTTCGGACGCGGTGCGGCCGATCATGGGGTCGCGGGCGCTCGGCGAGAGTTCCATTCAGGAGAGCTGGGATCTGGCGCTCGGCAAGCACCAGCGCGCCCTTGTCGAGCTCGGCTACGAGGGCGTGACCATCGAGCAGGTGCTCGAGCAGCGGCTGCGCATGGCGGTGTCCGCCGCGGACGCCACCGCCGCGGTGGCGCTGGCGGCGGTGGAAGACGCCTTGGTGTTCCTGAACTCGCCGCGCCTGGCCGACGAGCTGGGTCACCGCGCCGTCGAACTGCTCGCCGCCGAACGCTCGGTCGACGACGCGCCCGAGGTGCTGCGCCGAATCCGGCTGCTGCTCAATTACTTCCGGTCGACCACCGACGGTCTGCCGGAGTGGTGCGGCCGGTTCGTCACCGCGGGCTACGCGCACTACTGCACGCTGCTGCCGACCGCGTTCACCGACGAGAACACCGGAGTGCGGCCGGTCGCGGCCATGCTCGGCTTCCTGTTCGGCATGGAGAACCTGGCGCTTTCGCTCGGCTGCGACCACACCCAGCTCGAACTCGCGGTGTTGCAGTCGCATCCGGAGGCGCCCGCCAAGGTCGCGCTGCTGTGGGCGACGCGCATGCAGCTCGGTCTGCTGACGCTGCCGGAACTGCGCACCCGCTGCGACGACATGCTGGCCAACCCGCTCGTGGTCCCCGCCTTCCCGCACTACCTGAGCGGTTTCGTGCAAGCCATGGATCCGGTGCCGTCCTTGAAACCCTTTGTGGTGGAGCTGCTCTCGAAGGCGTTCGGCCGCCTGCCGGACAGCGTGCTGCTGCCCTGGCTCCCGAAGCTGATCACCACCCTGCGCGGCCAGGCCGGTGAACTGATTCCGGCGCTCACCAGGGAGGCCGGTCGCACGTTCCCGTCCGGTCTCGCGGCGGTGGACCGCTGGACTCCGCCGTGGACGGGCACACCGCAGCCGACCGCCGCGCCAGTCGCCGCAGTGGCGGGCGGACCGGTCGGCGATCTGCTGTTCGCCCATCCGGCGAGCTGCGACGCGCTGGCCACGCTGCTCGGCCACGGCGGCGAGTGGCAGCGTCCGGCGGCAGCTCCGCACACCGAGGTCGCGGCACTCGTGACCCGGCACCCGGACTCCGCGGTAGCGCTCGCCGCGCTGGTGCCAACGGCAGCTGGCTGATTCGCGACGGAAGACCACAGCGGCGTCCGGCACCGTTCAGCAGCGGCGCCGGACGTCGCGGTCGCGGGCGCTGGTGGCCCGGCACCAGATCGGCGGCGCTAACCGAAATTGCGCTCGAACCACTCGAGCAACTCGGCTTCCGACCTCGGGCCTTGGTCGGGGTCGTCCTTGCCCAGCGCGCACACGTCGACGACGAGCCGGAATTCGTCGTGCATCGCCATCAAGCACTCTCGGGTGCCGAGCACCGCGTTCTCATCGGTGTAGCAGAAGAGGCGGCCGACGGGACCGGAAGCCTTGCGCCACACGTCGTCCGCGCCGCCGCTGCTGCCACCGCACGCGTGACCGCGCGTCTGCCCCAGTGCCGCTTGATATCCCAGGCTCATCGAGCGGTGGTCGGGGAAGCCGAGGAACGTCGGCGAGGGCACACCGCGAGGACTGCCGCAGCCGACGGCCGCCTCCACCGTGCCACCGGGCGTGTCGACGTGTTTGCACGTCGAGGGCCCGAAATCGCCGGTCAGGTGGTCGAGGACGCGACGGTCGGCGGGGGTGAAGAAGTCCGGGTCGACGGCCTTGTCCTTCGGCAAGAAGTGGAAGAGGTGGTGGGAGGCGACGTAATCGCGCTCGGCCTGGGCCTCGGGGCCGTCCCACACGTAGATCCCCAGCGCGAGCTGATCCTCGTCGGCCACGGCCAGCACCGGTTTGGGCGTCGCGGGATCCTCGACCCGACTGGTCAGGCACGCGTCGCGCCCGGCGGGCTTGCCGTCCACCATTAGGGGGCCGTCTACGCCCGGCGGATCGCCGGGGCAGTTGGTGGCGTCGTAAGCCTCGACCACGTAGTTCTGGTAGTAGTCCCGCAACCACTCGAGGCTGCTGAACCGGAACAGCCGGGCGGTGGGCGTGCCGGTGCGATCGTTGGCGTCGCAGTAGACGACCGCCTCGGTGCCGACGTCCGGTTCGCGGTGCGCGCAATTCGCGCGCTTGTAGCCGATCAATCCGGCGCTCGCCACCAGCTCGACGTCCGCCGGTCGCAGGGCGGCGTCATCGGCGACCGCGGTGCCCTCGGCGGGCCGCCCCGACACCACCCAGGCGGCCAAAACCGTTGCCGCCGCGAGAATTACGGCGGCGACAAGAGCCGGAACCGCCATCCGATCCGCCACCCGCCGCAGCGTCCGCTCCGGCGGCCCGGACGCCCCCGCGCCACCATCCTCCGCAGGTGACGGCCGTTTCGGCGGACCCGCCGCCGAGTCGCCGGTCTCGTCCGTTGCCCCCACGCCACCCGTCCCGCGCACCCCGGAACTCCGCGCGGAGCCTTCCACCGCGTCACCCAGATCGGTCGCGAATGGACGCGGAGTCGCCGCCGTATCAGCGAGAACTTCCATCGACGCTTCGCCGGTCGGAGGTGCGAACGCAGCAGGCGATTTCTCGATCCTCCCCGTACTCGTCGCCGTAGCACCTTCTGGCACAGAAACTTCCGCGCTGGTGACGGTGTCCGCCGCTTCGCTCGGCGGCGCAGCACCCTTCGAACCAAGCAACGCTGCCCGCGCCGCGGCCGCGAACTCCCCCGCGCTGCCATAGCGCGCGGCGGGCTCCTTCGCCAGCGCCCGAGCGATCACCGCGTCCATGGCGCGCGGAATCGCAGGGCGCAACCGACTGGGCCGCGGCGGCGATTCCACCAGGTGCGCCCGCATGACCTCGCCATCGGTGTCGGCAGGGAACGGCCGAGTGCCGGTGAGACATTCGTAGAGCACACAGCCGAGCGCGTAGATGTCCGCGGCCGGGGTGACCACACGCGAGGTGAACCGCTCCGGCGACATGTAGTGGAAGGACCCGATCGCCGAACCGGCGCCCGTCAGCCCCTCGGCGGTGCTGGAATGCGCGATGCCGAAATCGACGAGGTAGGCGAACCCGTCGGGCGTGGTGAGGATGTTGTCCGGCTTGATGTCGCGGTGCACCAGGTCGTCGGCGTGCGCGGCGTCCAGGGCGGCCGCCACCTGTCTGATCAGCTCGACGGCGTCGTGCGGGTCCAGCGGCGCGCTGGCCCGCAGCAGCGCGCGCAGATTCTCGCCCTCGACGAGGCGCATATCGATGTAGAGGTGCCCGTCGATCTCCCCGTAGTCGTGGATCGGGATGACGTGCGGTTCCTTGAGCCGGGCCGCTGCGTGCGACTCGCGCCGGAACCGCTCGCGGTAGACGGGGTCCTCGGCCAGCCGCTCGGGCAGCACCTTGATGGCGACGACACGGTCCTTGCCGCTGTCGTAGGCCTCGAACACCTCGCCCATGCCGCCGCGGCCGATCAGCCGGACCAGCCGGTACGGCCCGAATTCCGAACCGGCCTCGAGTGGTCTGCGCTGGGTCGTCATATCGATCCTCCGTGACGCGAACCGCCTCCCGGACGGTGGCGCGGCCCTGGCCGCGTGGTACTCGGATCAGCCGCCGAACACCGCGCACCCGTGCCCGATGTGCATGCCGGTGCCGACGGACACCGCGGTGGCCGCGGTGATGGCATGGTCGGGAACCTGCGCCACGCTGATCGTGTGCACGCCCGGCGTCGCCGGCACCCACTTCAGCAACGCGACCCCGCCGGTCGGCGCCACCGTGGCGAGCGGAATCCCGTTGTCGTAGAAGGACACCGGCGAGACGGCGTCGGTCACGAAGGCCTGGATCGTGTAGCCGCAGCCGGTTCCGAAATTGGTCGCGAGGCCGAAACCCAGGTCGGGTAGGACTGCGATCCGCGTGGCGGTGGCGTGCGCGCCGGGCGCGGCGGCCAGTGCGATCGCGGCGGCGCCCGCGCAGGCGCTCGCCACCACGGTGGCGCGGACCCGCCGCCGTCGAGCATTCCGGTAAACGTGCATTCTTTACCCCTTCCGGGACGCCGACCCCTCCGATGGTATCGCTACCGACCCGACGGCTCGAGCCATCCGCCGATCATGGTCGCCGTTTCGGTGATCACCAGTTCGCGGTCGGCGGTCGCGGCGGGCCCGAGGGTGATGCGCAAGGCGGCGGCGAGGCCGGTGGTCACCATGACCAGCGCCTTCGCGTCGAGCTCGTCCTCCGGACACGGCCCGAGCCGGTGCAGCAGATAGGCCCGGGTGAGGACGAGCAACCTGCGCTCCAGCCCGAGCAGCCCGAATCCGGGCACGGCGGCGGCCGCCGACAGCGCGCGTACCAGACCTTCTCGCGCCGACACCACGTCGACGATCGCGTGCAGGCTGGCCGCGACCGATTCGCGCGTGGACAGCGTCATCCCCGCCCGCACCGTCTCGGCGAAGCGCTCCTCGAGTTCGGTGAGCACCCGATCGCGCAGCACCCCGACGATCTCGTCCTTGTCCGCGAAGTACCGGTACAGCGACCCGATGCTCATGCCCGCGTGCGCGGCGATGCGATTGGTGGAGGTGTCCACGATGCCGCGCTCGGCGAAAAGCTGAGCGGCGGCGGTCAGGATGCGTTCCCGCGACTCCCTCGCGCGCGGCTGCTTGGGCGCTTTCCGCCGGTTCGGCGCGGTATTCCCGGTCATCGATCGACCGGCCGCAAAAGCGAGTAGAAGGTGAGCATGAACTCACTTTAGTGTTTCGACATGGCTATCGATACCGCGGACGAGGCCGAACCCGCCGCCCCGACCGAATTCCGCTACTGGCAGCGCGTCGAGGATCCGTCGATCCAGCGGATTCGGCGAATCATGAAGCGCGCTTTGCGATTCGATCCGCAACCGTCGGACGATCTGGTCCGTTCCTTCGCGGCTGCCTACTTCGAGGCCGACCCAGTGGCCGAGGCGTTCGTCGACGAGGTCTATCTCGGCGAACCCGGCCCGAAAGCGGGACGGGCCATGCTCGACCGAGCGCTGACGCACGGCGTCGGCGCGGTGCCGGACGCGCCCGCATCGCTGGTGCGGCTGTTCGAGGAGTTCGAGACGCCCCCGCCATGGCTGGACCGCGAGCTGGTCGAACGGGGCGCGCGGGTGTTCCGCCGGTGGGGCACTTCGGTGTTCAGCTTCGCCACGACCAGCACGCTCGAGATGTACTCGGAGAGCTCGGTCGCCAAACCCCTGTCCTACACCGGCGGCTACGCGGGACAGCGCGCGCACAAACGCCAGCTGGAGACCGTGCGCTTCTGGATCGATGTGTCCGAACCCGGCGGCTTGTCGCCCGGCGCGCGCGGACGGCAGACCGCCATGCGGGTGCGAATCATGCACGTGTTCATCCGGCGCAAGCTGCTGAGCAGGCCGGAGTGGCAGCGCGCGGCGTGGGGTGTGCCGATCAGCGTCGGCGACGCCACGCTCACCCTGATGGCGGGCAGCGTGGTCCCCGGACTCGCGCTGTGGAGCGCGGGTTTCCAGACCACGCGGGCGGAAATCGAAGCCACCATGCATTTCTGGCGCTACGTCGGGCACTTGCTCGGCGTGCAGCCGGACTGGTATCCGACCGATCTGCGCACCGGCGCGCAGCTGATGTTCGCCGCCTTCGTCAAGCGGGCGCACACGGCGGGCGCCGACGGAGCCGAACTCGTCGAGTCCTACCTTCCAGCCTTCCGGCCGAAGCCGGAAACGCCGTGGCGCAAGCGAATCCGCGACGAGCTCAACTACCGCGCGCAGATCGGCTACACCGGTTTCTGGCTGCCGCCCGCCACCTACGCCGCGCACGTCATGCCACGGCGCTTTCCGTGGATCCTCTACCCGATCCTGCGCACGCCGGTGATCTTCGGTCTCGAGACGCTGCGCCGCACCGTTCCCGGACTGGACGACCTCGCCGACCGGTTTCAGCGCGACCGCCGAGAAGCGTGGTACCGCAACGAAGTCGGCGATCGCGCCGCCGAGTTCACCCCCGTCGAGGAATTCCGACGGTGAGCGCCCGGCGGCGCGGATGCCTCACTCCACCAGCACCGACAGCGATTCGGCGACGCCGTGAAAGACCCGCATAGCAATTCCCTTCGCTCAGGCGGTCGGTCCGCCGGCCACGTAGATGACCTGACCGGAGACGAATCCGGCGCCCTCGCCGACCAGGAAGGAGACCGTGTTGGCGATGTCTTCCGGCTTGCCGGTGCGCCCGACCGGGATCTGCTTGGCGGCCGCCTCGACGAACTGCTCGAAGCTCACGCCGATCCGCTCGGCGGTGGCGGCGGTCATGTCTGTCTCGATGAAGCCGGGGGCGATGGCGTTGACCGTGACGCCGAACTTGCCGAGTTCGATGGCCAGCGTCTTGGTGAAGCCCTGCAGGCCCGCCTTCGCCGCCGAGTAGTTGGCCTGGCCGCGGTTGCCCAGCGCGGAGGTGCTCGACAGGTTGACGACGCGGCCCCACTTGGCCTCGGTCATGTACTTCTGGGTGGCGCGGCTCATCAGGAACGAGCCGCGCAGGTGCACGTTCATCACCGAGTCCCAGTCGGCGACGCTCATCTTGAACAGCAGGTTGTCGCGGGTGATGCCCGCGTTGTTCACCAGCACCGTCGGCGCGCCCAGCTCGTCGGCGACCCGCTGCACGGCGGCGCCCGCGGACTGCTCGTCGGAGACGTCGACGCCCACCGCGAGCGCCCTGCCGCCCGCCGCCTCGATCTCCTCGACGACGGGCTTGCACGCGGCCTCGTCCAGGTCGAGGACAGCGACCGCGAAGCCGTCGGCGGCGAGCCTGCGGGCGGTGGCGGCGCCGATGCCGCGGGCGGAACCGGTGACGATGGCCGTGCGGGAAGTCGGGGCGCTCATGGTTCTCCTGACTGTCGAGGATGGTCCGTTTCGAGGGACACCCCATAAAATACAACTAAGCCATTACGTCTCCAATAGGCGCGGCCATCCGGTCCATCGGCTGTACGATTCACCCGGTGACCACTCCCTCGCGGCCCGCCGCCACTCGCTCTCCCGGACGTCCGGCTTCGGCCACCCGCGAACAGGTCATCGAACTCACCCGCCGTGCCTTCCTGGCCGGTGAACGCGTCGACGTGCAGGCCATCGCCGCAGAGCTAGGACTCAGCCGCGCGTCGATCTACCGCTGGTTCGGCTCGCGGGACGGCCTGCTCGGCGCGATGCTCGTCCAGGAGTACGAGCAGATGATCGCCCGCGCCGACGCCAAGCGACGGTCGCGCGGCGCCGAACGCATCCTCGAGGTGCTCGACCGCGTCGCACGCTGGGAGGCGGTGAACGAGCCCTTCCGGCTCTACTTCGAGAACGAACCGATCTCGGGCTTACGCATCCTCACCGCCAGCGACGGACCGGTCCAGCCGCGCGCGGTCGCCGCCGTCGCCGAACTCATCGCCCGTGTAGAGGAAGAGGACGGCTACCAACCGCCACTCGAGCGAGAACTGTTGGCCTACACGCTGGTTCGGATCGGCGAGGCGTTCCTCTACACCGACACCGCGGCGGGCATCCGCAACGACGTGGATCGGCTGCGCGAGGTGCAGTCGGTGCTGCTCGGCATCACCGCGCAAGACGGCTCCGCCTGACCGGGCCGCCGAGTTCGCCGGGGCCCGCGCCGAATCTCGCGCGGACAAAGCACGGTCCGCGGCGGTCGGTGTGTGGCAATCTAACAACCCGACATTCGCACCGACGACCTTCGGGAGCCGATCGCATGGCAGCACTTCGCCAGTGGCCCACCGCATTCGGCGCGATCGATTACGATCAGCTGCCCGTCGCGCTCGAGGAACTCGCGCGGGCGCACGCGCGCCGCGCGTTGGCCTGCACCGGATCTCGCGAACCGCTCGCGCTGATCGACCAGGCCGTCTCGATCGGCGCGTGTGCCGAGTCGCTGCTCAAAGCCGTACTCGCCGGAATAGACATCCACCTGGTCCGCGGGCACATGGCGGGTCTCGAGACGACGCTGACGCTGGCCGGGCGGCCGGAGAATCCGGACCGACCGCTGCCCGACCTGTGGACGCTCGGCGGGCTCGAGGCGGCCCAGGTGCTGAACCGGGTCACGCCCCCGGACATCCACTTGCCCGAGGCGCTGCTCACGCGGATCGTCACGGTGCGCGACTCCGCCATCCACATGGGTTTCGTGAATCGCGACGAGAGCGAACGGGCTCTCGCCGATCTGGTCGCTCTCGTCGATCGGGTGCTGGCCATCCGCCGCGCGCTCGGCCAAGACGCCGACTGGGCCGCGTTCTGGTCGCCGATCCATCTGGAGCGCGCCGACGCCCTCTTGCGCCAACGCGCCGAACCGGTCGTCGAGCTGATCGAACTGAGCGAGCAGAGCCTTCCGCTGCTGCTCGACGCGGCGGTGACCGACGCCGACCCGCTCGAGGTCATGGCGCCGGTGGCCGGACCGCCGGGCTGGACCGCGGTGCGCAAGGAGGCGTTCCTGGCGTTTCACCGCGACCGCGCGCTGCATCCCACCTGCCCGAACGAACGCACCTTCGTCATCACGGTCGAGGGCCGCGTCGTCGGCGCGGCCCGGCTCGAACCGCACGGCGACGAGGTGGAGGCGGGCGTGTGGATCGGCCGCTCGCACCGTGGGCGCGGCATCGGCGGCCGCGTCGCCACCGAGTTGCGCGCGCTCGCCACACGATCCGGAGCCCGCCGCATCACCGCCGTGACCACGCCGGACAACATCGCGGCACGGCAGCTCATCGACACCGGACTCGGCGCGCGACCGCACGTGCGAGGCGACGAGGTCATCGGCACCGCGGAGCTGGGCTGACCGAGCGATCGTCCTCAGTCACCGCGCAGGTGGTCGAGCAGCACCGCGACGTGGCTGTGCTCGGGATCCTTCGCCGCGGTCACCAGGGTCACGGGATGCTCGGCGGCGAGTTCGCGCAGTTCGCGAAGACCCCGCCGCTGCGCGTCGCCGGACAGCTCGGCCTCATAGCGCCTGGCGAACTCGGTGAAGTCGGCGGCGGAGTCGTGGTGGAACCAGGTGCGCAGGTCGTTCGAGGGCGTGATCTCCTTGTCCCACAGGTCGATTCGGGCGCGCTCCTTGCTGATGCCGCGCGGCCACAGCCGGTCGACGAGCACCCGGCGGCCGTCGTCGTCGCTGGGGTCGTCGTAGATCCGCTTGGTCCGGAATTCACCCACGATCGTGTCCTTCCGATGCGTCCCTGTTCACTGCACGACGAGCACGACCAACCGGCGCGGGCCGTGCACACCGGGCGTCGCCGCGTCGGCGGTGGCCGACGGGCCGCCGACCAGGATGGTTTGCCGGCGCGGATCGAGCCGGTCCATCACCTCCGGCAGCGAGGCGAGGAGCTGTTCGGCTCGCACCACGCAGACGTGGCAGTCGGGCGCGAGCGTGGCGGGTCGGCGACTCTGTCCCTCGCCGCCGTCGAGCACGAGAATGCCGGAATCGGCGGCCGCGGCCGCGCAGGTGGTGACGACCGCGTCGACCTGCTCCATCTCGCCGGTCGTCGCCAGCGGACTATCGGGGACGATGCGGTGGCCAACCTCGGCCGCCCATCCGGCCAGCCATTCGGCGGGCAGTCCGTCGGGTGCGATGACCGAGCGCGCACCGTGCTCGCGCAGCGCGGCGCGCACCTGATCCGGGATGTCCGCCGCGGTGATCCGGCGCAGCCGCGCACCGTGATGTTCCATGCGTTCGGCGAACAGGTCGACCAGCGCCGCTAGATCGCCGGGCTCGGCGCCGGTTCCCTGGCGGACGACCGCGTTCGGCACCGGCACGACCCGTTCGTCGTCGGGTAGCTCGACCAGCGCGTCCCTGATCCGGCGCAGCAGGTCCTCGCGGGAATTCACGTGCGCCACCACCCGCTCGCGTTCACCCAATATCCCACTCCCCCAGCGGTTTCCACCGCCTCCCCGAACACTTCCGGACAGGCGTCGCGATCGTACCGCAGGATCGGCGGCACCGCTCAGACTCCAGCTTCGACGGTTTGCTTGCCCCGGTGCTCGATCGCGCCGAGGATCAGCCCCTTGTCGTCGGCGTCGACGCGCACCGTGTCGCCCGGGCCGAGCTTGCCGTCCAACAGCAGCCGGGACAGCTTGTTGTCGAGCTCCTTCTGCACGGTGCGACGTAACGGGCGCGCGCCGTACTCGGGCTGATAGCCGTGCTCGGCCAGCCAGTCCACGGCCGGGTCCGTGATGTCGAGCGCGATGTCCTGGGCGTGCAGCAGGCGACGGGTGCCGTCCAGCACCAGATCGACGATGTCGCGCAATTCCTGACGATCCAGGCGGTGGAACACGATCGTTTCGTCGATCCGGTTGAGGAACTCGGGGCGGAAGTGCGCGCCCAGCCGATCCATCAGCTGCGCCGTGATCGCCTCGACGTCGCCCTCGGGGGCGGACAGGATCAGGTCGGAACCGATGTTGCTGGTCATGATGACGATGGTGTTCTTGAAATCCACGGTCCGGCCCTTGCTGTCGGTGACCCGGCCGTCGTCGAGCAGCTGGAGCAGCACGTTGAACACGTCCGGGTGCGCCTTCTCCACCTCATCGAACAGGATCACCGAATACGGTTGCCTGCGGACTTTGTCGGTGAGCTGGGCCGCGTCGTCGTAGCCGATGTATCCGGGCGGGGCGCCGACCAGGCGCGAGACCGTGTGCTTCTCCTGGAATTCGCTCATGTCGAAGCGGATCAGCCGGTCCTCGTCGCCGAAGACGGCCTCGGCCAGAGCTTTCGCGAGTTCGGTCTTGCCGACGCCGGTCGGTCCGAGGAACAGGAACGAGCCGATGGGCCGGTTCGGGTCCTTCAACCCGGCTCTCGCCCTGCGCACGGCCTCGGCGACCGCGACGATCGCCTCCTCCTGGCCGATCACCCGCTTGTGCAGCACCTCTTCCAGTTTCAGCAGCCGCTCGCGCTCCTCGACGGTGAGGTCGGCGACCGGGATGCCGGTCTGACGGGACACCACCTCGGCGATGTCGGTGACGGTCACCTGCGGCGCCTCGCCGGACTCGGATTCCTCGACGCGCTGTTCGGCGGCGGCGATCTCGGCCTTGAGTTCGTTGGCCTTCTCGTAGTCCTCGGCGGCCACCGCGGCGTCCTTCTCCCGGCGCAGCCTGGCCAATTCCTCTTCCTTCGAACGCAGGTCGGGGGCGGGGGTGCGGGTGCGCAACCGCACCCGCGCGCCCGCCTGGTCCAGCAGGTCGATCGCCTTGTCGGGCATGAACCGGTCGGTGAGGTAGCGGTCCGACAGTTCGGCCGCCGCGACGAGCGCTTCATCCTGATACCGCACCTGGTGGTGTTCCTCGTACACGTCGACGAGGCCGCGCAGGATCTCGATGGTGTCAGCGACGGAGGGCTCCGACACCAGGACCGGCTGGAACCGCCGCTCGAGCGCGGCGTCCTTCTCGATGTGGCGGCGGTACTCGTCGATGGTGGTCGCGCCGATCGCGTGCAGGTCACCGCGCGCCAGCGCGGGTTTGAGCAGATTGCCCGCGTCCATCGCGCCCTCGGAGCCGCCGCCCGCGCCGACGATGGTGTGCAGTTCGTCGATGAACACCACCAATTCGCCGGAGTGCGCGCGCACCTCGTCCAGGATCTTGGTCAGCCGCTCCTCGAACTCGCCGCGATACTTGCTGCCCGCCACCAGCGAACCGACATCGAGGGCGACCACGCGGCGGTCGGCGAGGGTGCTCGGCACGTCGCCGTTCACGATGCGCTGGGCAAGGCCCTCCACGATCGCGGTCTTGCCGACGCCGGGATCGCCGATCAGCACCGGGTTGTTCTTGCGCCGCCGAGACAGTATCTCCACCGTCTGCTCGATCTCCTCGGCGCGGCCGACCACGGGGTCCAGGTTCCCCGCCCGCGCCTCCGCGGTCATGTCGCGGCCGTACTGGTCCAGCGTCGGGGTCTCGCTCTTCGCGGGCCGACCCGCGGTGGCGGTCTTGGCGCCCGACAGCAGCACGTGGGCCGCCGGGCTATCGCTGACGGAGGCGATGCCGAGCAGGATGTGTTCGGGGCCGATGTAGCTGCTGCCCGCGTCGGCCGCGCGGCGCTGGGCCGCGCGCAGGGCGAGCTTCGCGCCGGGGCTCAAGGTCACCTGCTCGTCGGCGTCCTCGGCGGGTTCGCCGGTGTCGACGGCATCCCGCATCTGGCTGGCAACCTTGTCGGGATCGTGGCCGAGCTCGGCGATGATGCTGCGTCCCGGTTCGGCCTCGGTGGCCGCGTACAGCAGGTGCTCGGGGGTGATCTCGGGACTGCCCCACTCCCGGGCCGTCTCGCGGGCCGTGCCGATCAACTGTTTCGCGTTGTCGGTCATCAGTCGCCCGAGATCGGTGCGCTGCACGGGCGGCTGCGACAGCATGCCCGAACCGAAGAACCGCTGGAAGATATCGTCGAAGGAACTGATCGAACTCGGCCAACCCTCGGTCATATTCACCTCACTGCGTCGCGGCGCACCCGGTACGCCAATGGATCACGGACGGTGCCTGACGAGACGGCACCGGAACTGCTCACGGTTCACGCTCGTTCACATCGCGTCGCCGACGCCGGTGCGACCACAGGAGATCGATCTCCCGCTCCATCGCAACGTACCGCCGTTTCGCACAGGGTGGCAACCGCTCGGTTCGTGACCAACTCGAGATTGGCTAACCAGCCGCTATCGCCACTCCGGCCCTATCGTGCAAGGCATGTCCACCGGCACCGGCCCTGTCCCGCCGCGGCCGGGTGACGGTCGTGATCGAGTGGTACCCATGTGCCGCACCCTCGCCGACCTCGACGCCTCCGTCGCCGATTGCTTCGCCTGCCCGCGCCTCGTGGCGTGGCGGGAACTGGTCGCGCGCGAGAAGCGCGCCGCGTTCCGCGACGAAACCTATTGGGGCCGACCGGTTCCCGGCTTCGGGCCGCCCGATGCCAGGCTGCTGATCATCGGGCTCGCCCCCGCCGCGCACGGCGGCAACCGCACCGGGCGCATGTTCACCGGCGACCGCAGCGGTGACGTGCTCTACGCCGCCATGCACGCCGTCGGCCTCGCGAACCAGCCGACCTCGGTGCGTCGCGGTGACGGCCTCGAACTGCTCGGCGCCCGGGTCACCGCGCCCGTGCACTGCGCGCCGCCGGACAACAAACCGGCTCCCGACGAACGCGATCGGTGCCGCGGCTGGCTGGACATCGAACTCGGATTGCTGGCCCCGACGGTCCGGTCGGTCGTGGTGCTAGGCGCGTTCGGCTGGCAGGCCGCGCTGCCCGCGCTCGCCGAGGCGGGCTGGGTGGTGCCGCGCCCGCGCCCGAAGTTCGGGCACGGCGTGCGGGTCACGCTGGCGCCCGCTGTGGCGGGTCGCGCGGAACTGGAGTTGTTCGGCTGCTACCACGTCAGCCAGCAGAACACCTTCACCGGACGATTGACCCCCGCGATGCTCGAACAGGTACTCGCCGACGCGGCGACAGCAGCGGGACTGCATCCACGCACGCCGCGCTGACACACGCGGGTGCCACCGGGGCACCCCGGTCGACGTCATGCCGGGCTGGTGCGGCGGTGGAGGGCGAGTTGAAGTTCCAGCAGAAGGCGGTTCGCGGGGTCGGCGAGGGCGACACCGGTGATGGATTCCGCGCGGCGCAGCCGGTAGCGCAGCGTGTTCGGGTGCACCCGCAGGGTCGAGGCCGCGCGCCGCACGTCGCCGTGCTCGCGCAGGTAGCCTTCGACGCTCTCGCCGAGATGTGCGCCGTGGTCGCGGTCGTAGTCGAACAGCGCCCGCAGCCGCGGGTCGTGCAATTCGGCTCGGGTGGCGAGCAAATCGAGGATCTCTCCGAGCAGCACGGCGGTGCGGGATTCGGCGAGGGTGGTCACCCGGCCGTGCGGGAAGGTGGCCGCGGTGCTGTCCAGCACCCGGTCGACCTCGGCGCGCGCGGCGGCCACCTGGGTGAGGTCGGCGACCGGAATGGCGATGGCCGCGCGCAGGATCGCCCCGCGCCCGGTCTCCAGCTGGTCGACCAGCTGCCGGGTCCACGCCGTGACCGACGGCGCGGACCGATACCCGGGCAGCAGCACGTAGACGCGGTCGCCGAGCACGGTCGCGATCGAGTCGGCCCGAAACGAGCTCGCGTGCAAGCGGATCACACTGCCGATCTCCGAATGCTCCGCGCCCGCGGGCGCGTTCAAGGCGAATCCGACGACGGCCGCCGGTCCACGCACGGGAATGCGCAGTGCGCCCGCCACGGACGGGATGTCGACGCCCTCGCCGTGCGCACCGAAAAGCCTATGCAGCAACAAGGTTTCGGTCGACGGCGCGTCCAAGGCCCGCGCGATGATGCGGGCGGCGACGGCGGCCGCGCCGCGCAGCACCTCCGCGGCATCCGGTTTGAACGGCCGGTCCCCCTGCTGCAACCAGATCGAGCCGAGCGTGCGCGACCGGCCGTCGGCGGCCGTGGCGTGAATGCCGACGACCAAGCGGCGCTTGATGTTCAGCTCCGTGCGGGCGGGCAGGTCGATCACCTCGTCGCCGCGGCGCAGCCGGTCGAACACGCCCCAGTCCTGGAGCACCCGCAGGTAGTCGCGCGGTCCCTCGCGGCCGAGGATGGACAGGATGCGCAGTTCGTCGGCCGATTCGTCGGAGGCGGAATAGGCCAGCACGTGCGAATGCGCGTCCTCGATCGAGACCATGCCGCCCGCGTTCTGCGCGACGATCTGGGCCAGCCCGAACAGGTCGGTATCGGTGGTCAGCGGGTCCTCGGCCGGTCCGCCGCGGCCCGCCCGGTCGAGGACGCGGCGCACCAGCGCGAGCACCGTGTCCCAGCGAGCCCTGCGGTCGACGACGACCACGGCGACCCGCGAGCGCCGAGCGGCCGCGCGCACCGCGGCGGATTCCGCGGTCGACTTGAGCAGCACCGCCCGCGGACGCCGCTCCGGCGGTCGGGCGGCCAGCTCGTCCAGCCAGGCCAGCACCGCGGACTCCGGCACGCCGACCAGCAACGACATATCCGCCGGAACCGAAGGCGACTCGCCGAGGTCGTCGCCGTCCAATAGCGCCACTGAGCGGATCGCGACCGCGTCACCGTCGGGCGCTTCGACCGGATCGGTGACGGTGCTGTCGAGCGCGTCGAGCAGTTCGCGCAGCGGCACACCCGCCGGACGGTTCGGTTCCTCGGTGACCACGCTCACACCTTCCCGCCCGATCGGCTTCGGCCGACCGGACAACAACTCCACCCCATCTTTGTCCCATCGGCCGATCCGGCGCGGGGCTTTCGCGGAGTTGACTGCGCTGACCAGCTCCGACCAGGCAGGAGGATCCATGGACGCCATCGCGACCACACCCACGCCCGTCAACGAACCCGTCGGCAGCTTCGCCCCCGGCACACCCGAACGGGGGCGGCTGCGTGCCGAACTGACCGAGCTCGCCGCGACGCCGACCGAGGTACACCACGTCATCGGTGGTAAGCATCGCCGCACGGCCGGACCGGTCGTCGAAGTGGTGCAGCCGCACCGGCACGCCGCGGTGCTCGGCACCCTCACCTTCGCCGAGGCCCGCGACGTCCAGGACGCCATCGAGGCAGCCGCCGCGGCCGCACCGGGCTGGCGTGCGCTCTCGTTCGAGGACCGGGCCGCGGTGTTCTTGCGCGCCGCCGATCTGCTCGCTGGGCCGTGGCGGGAAACCCTCGCCGCGGCGACGATGCTCGGTCAATCCAAGACCGCGTACCAGGCCGAGATCGACGCGCCGTGCGAACTGGTCGACTTCTGGCGGTTCAACGTGCACTTCGCGCGCCAGATCCTGGCGGAGCAGCCGATCTCCACGCCGGGCGTGTGGAATCGGCTGGAGTACCGGCCGTTGGAGGGCTTCGTCTACGCGATCACCCCCTTCAACTTCACCGCCATCGCGGGCAATCTGCCGACCGCGCCCGCACTGATGGGCAACACCGTGCTGTGGAAGCCCGCGCCGACCCAGGCGGTGGCCGCGTACTGGACGATGAAGCTGCTGGAGGCGGCGGGGCTGCCGCCCGGCGTGATCAACCTGGTGCACGGGGCGGGTCCGGAGGTCTCGGACGTGGCGCTGGCCGACCCGCGCCTGGCCGGTGTGCATTTCACCGGATCCACCGCGACCTTCCGCCACCTGTGGCGCACCGTGGCGACGAATCTCGATCGCTATCAAGGCTATCCGCGTCTGGTGGGTGAGACCGGCGGCAAGGACTTCGTGCTCGCGCACGCCTCCGCCGACCCGGACGTGCTCACCACGGCGCTGCTGCGCGGGGCGTTCGACTACCAGGGCCAGAAGTGCTCGGCCGCCTCGCGCGCGTTCATCCCGAAATCGGTGTGGGCGAGGATGGGCGCCGACCTGGTCGACAAGGCGAACGCGCTGACCTACGGCGACGTCACCGATTTCGGCAACTTCGGCGGCGCGCTCATCGATCGCCGCGCCTTCGACAAGAATGCCGAGGCCATCGCCCGGGCGAAGGCGACGCCGGGTCTGACCATCGCGGCGGGCGGCCGCACCGACGACAGCGTCGGCTATTTCGTCGACCCGACCGTGCTGCTCGGCGACGATCCCACCGACGAGGCGTTCCACACCGAGTACTTCGGACCGATCCTGGCGGTGCACGTCTACGACGACGCGGCGCCCGGATCCTTCGCCGCGGCGATGGAACTCGTCGACCGTGGCGCGGCCTACGGGCTCACCGGCTCGATCGTCGCCGACGACCGCGCCGCCTTGGCGGCGGCCACCGACCGGCTGCGCTTCGCCGCGGGCAACTTCTACGTCAACGACAAACCGACCGGCGCCGTGGTCGGCCAGCAGCCGTTCGGGGGGTCTCGCCTGTCGGGCACCAACGACAAGGCGGGCTCGCCGCAGAACCTGCTGCGCTGGGTCTCGCCGCGCACCATCAAGGAGACCTTCGTGCCGCCCACCGACCACCGCTACCCGCACCAGGCCGCGGCTGCTCCCACGTCCGATGCCGAGACGGAGGTGCGGTGATGCCCGCCGGACTGCTGCGGCCCGCCTTGCTCGCGGCGGCCCGCTCCCCCAGGCTGGAGCGCGGCGTCACGCGGATGCGCGCCACCCGCTCGCTGGTCGACCGCTTCGTCGCGGGCTCGACCGAGCCGCAGGCCATCGCCGCCACCGGAGCGCTGCGGAGTACCGGCCGATTCGTCACCATCGACTACCTCGGCGAAGACACCACCGACCTCGCCCGGGCACGCGACACCGTGGCGCACTACCGCGCACTGCTCACGGCGCTCGCCGAACTGCCCGACGCCACCGAGCCGGGAACCGTAGGCGCGTTGGAGGTTTCGCTGAAACTCTCGGCGCTCGGCCAATCCCTGCCGCGCGACGGGCACCGGATCGCGCTCGACAACGCCCGCGAGATCTGCGCCGCCGCGCACGACGCGGGGGTCGCGGTCACGGTCGACGCCGAGGACCACACCACCACCGACTCGACGCTGTCGATCGTGCGGGATCTGCGGGTGGACTTCCCCGGCACCGGCACCGTGCTCCAGGCCTACCTGCGGCGCACCGAGGCCGACTGCCGCGACTTCGCGGGCCCGGGGTCGCGCATCCGGCTGTGCAAGGGCGCGTACCGGGAGCCGGAGTCGGTGGCCTACCAGTCGACCGCCGAGGTGGACGCCGCCTACCTGCGGTGCCTGCGGATCCTGGTGGACGGCGCGGGCTATCCGATGGTCGCCACCCACGACCCGGCGATGATCGAGGCGGCCCAGCGCTACGCCGACGAGGTCGACCGGAAGGCGGACGAGTTCGAGTTCCAGATGCTCTACGGCATCCGCGACGCCGAGCAGCGCCGCCTCGCCGCGGACCGCCATCGAGTGCGGGTCTATCTGCCCTACGGCGACCAGTGGTACGGCTACTTCATGCGCAGGCTCGCCGAACGGCCCGCCAACCTGGTGTTCTTCCTGCGCGCCTTGGCGCCCGCCAACCGGCGCTGACCATCGAACCGACCGCCCGGGTTGTCCAGTCGGACAACCCGGGCGGAACATTATTTATCCAACTCACCGATCACACCGTGTTCGTGGTCCGATTAGCTGACTGCCACCAGTGTGATCTGCGTTACCGCGCGTGTCCCGCGACCCGGGCGCGCCGAAACGCAGCGGAGAAAGGAACCCGCATGTCCCTCGCGGAGTTGCGCCACCAGATGTTGCGCCGCAAACCCCTCGTCGAAGTCGAGGACGAGACGCCCACCGACGAACGGTTGGCCAAACACCTCGGCGTATGGCAACTCACCGCGATCGGCGTCGGCGGCATCATCGGCGCGGGCATCTTCACCCTGGCGGGCAGCGTCGCGAACAAGACCACCGGTCCGGCCGTGCTGCTGTCCTTCCTGGTCGCGGGCCTGGCCAGCGCGGCGGCCGCGCTGTGTTACGCGGAGTTCGCCGGCATGGTGCCGAAGGCGGGATCGGCCTACACCTACGGCTACGTCTCGCTGGGTGAGTTCGTCGGCTGGTTCATCGGGTGGGATCTGCTGCTGGAGTACATCGCCGTCGCGGCGGTCGTCGCGATCGGCGTCTCCGGGTACTTCGGGTTCCTGCTCGATCAGGTGGGCCTCACGCTGCCCGACTGGATGCTCGGCGCCTCCGGCACCGGCGAGGGCCACGTGGTGGACGTGTTCGCGATGGTGTTCTGCCTCGGCACGGCGTGGGTGCTCTCGCGCGGCATCCGCAGCGTCGGCCGGTTCGAGACGGTGGCCGTCGGCATCAAGGTCGCCCTTGTCCTGCTGATCATCGTGCTCGGCGTCTTCCAGATCGACAGCGCGAACTACACCCCGTACTTCCCGTACGGCACCGGCGCGGTGATGACGGGCGCGGCCACGGTGTTCTTCGCCGTGTTCGGCTACGACGCGATGAGCACGGCGGCCGAGGAGTCGGTCGACGGCAAGAAGCACCTGCCCAAGGCGATCCTGTACTCGCTGGCCATCGCGATGGTGCTGTACGTGCTGGCGACCCTGGTGCTCACGGGCATGCAGAAGTACACCGAGATCGACCCGGAGAGCGGCTTCTCCAGCGCCTTCGAGGCCGTTGGCATGCCGGGCATCGCCAACATCATCGCGGTCGGCGCCATCGTCGGCATCATCACCGTGGTGCTCACCTTCATGCTCGGCGTGACCCGGGTCTGGTACTCGATGAGCCGCGACGGCCTGCTGCCCGAGTGGTTCGCCAAGACCCATCCGGAGCGCAAGGTGCCGACCCGCGTGACGTGGATCGTCGGCATCGGGTCGGCCTTCCTCGCGGGCCTGCTGCCGATCAACCTGGTCGCCGAGCTGACCAACATCGGCATCCTGAGCGCGTTCGTGGTGGTCTGCGTGGCGGTGCTGGTGTTCCGCTACACCCGGCCCGAGGTGCCGCGCACCTTCCGGCTGCCGTTCATGCCGGTGGTGCCGATCGTCGGCATCGTGTTCTCGGTGTGGCTGATCCTGTCGCTGCCGTGGGAGACCTGGGCGCGCTTCGGGACCTGGTTGGTGGTGGGCCTGGTGATCTACATCGGGTACTCGCGCACCCACTCCAAGCTCCAGCAGACCGCTCCCGGCGCGCACAACGCGGTCGGCTCGGTGCGCGAATGAGGGGCGGCGCGGCGAGGCCTCGAGGATTGTTCGGATGAACACTTCCGAATCGAATTGGATTCGCTACGGTGAGCCGGTGACCAGGAAAGATTCACCAGCACCACCTCAGGCCCCGCCGCGCCGTAGTCGCACGCCGGTCCCCCTGGACGACATCGACCGCTTTCTGCTCGACGAGCTGGCGCGCGACGGCCGCATGACCAACAACGCGCTGGCCGCCGCGGCCGGTATCGCGCCGTCGACCTGCCTCGGGCGAGTGCGGGCCCTGGTGGAGCGCGGCGTGATCCGCGGCTTCCACGCCGACATCGACCCGTCCGCGCTCGGCCGGGGCTTGCAGGCGATGATCGCCGTGCGGCTGCACGGTAATTCGCGCAAGCACCTCGCCGAGTTCGGCAGGCGGCTCGCTACGCTCGTCGAGGTGCTCAACGTGTACTTCATCGCGGGCGCCGACGACTACCTCGTCCACGTCGCCACCGCGGACACCGACGAGCTGCGCACTTTCGTGCTGAAGCACCTGAGCGCGAATCCCGCGGTGTCCTCGACGGAGACGATCCTCATCTTCGAGCACCTGCGGCCGCAGACACCGGCGCACTAGTCGTCGAACGCTCGGCGTCGTCGAACGCTCAGCCGCGACGAGCCGTTCCGTGGTCGGCTACACCGACACGCGGTCGCTTTCCGGCGCGCCCGCGATCCCGCGCGAGTCGGGCGCGCTGAGCCGGACCACGTCGGCCGACCGGTCGTCGGGCTGCTCGTTGGCGCGCAGTTCGGCCTCGACGCGCACCCGGTAGGTCTCTATCTCGCGCTCGATCCGCTCCTCGTCCCAGCCGAGGTACGGGGCGACCAGGCGCGCCACCTCGGCCGCGACCAGCACGCCGCGATCACCGGTCTCCACCGAAACCCGGGTGCGGCGGGTGAGGATGTCGTCGAGGTGCAGCGCGCCCTCGTGGGTCACCGCGTAGACGAACTCGGCCCGTAGGTAGCGGGAATTGCCCAGCGGCGCACCGAGTTCCGGCTGCGCGAGGATGATCTCGCGCAGTTCGCCGACGGCGCTGCCATAGCGGCCGAGCAGGTGCTCGACCGTGGCCAGATCGACGCCGAACTCGTCGGCGAGGCGGGCACGGGACAGCGAGAGCTCGCGGTACCCGTGCGCGCCGACCAGCGGCACCCGCTCGGTGCACGACCGGGCGACCCGCCCCGGCAGATCCGCGACGGCCGCATCGATGGCGTCCTTGGCCATCACCCGGTAGGTGGTGTACTTGCCGCCCGCGACGATCACCAGGCCCGGCACCGGCGTCGCCACGGTGTGCTCGCGCGAGAGCGCGCTCGTCTGCTCGGAGGCGCCCGCGAGCAGCGGCCGCAGCCCGGCGTAGACGCCCACGATGTCGTCGTGGCCGATGGGCTGCTCGAGCAGCCGATTCACCTGGGCGAGAATGTAATCGATATCGGCGCGGGTGGCGGCGGGGTGGGCCAGATCGTGGTCCCAGTCGGTGTCGGTGGTGCCGATGACCCAGTGGTCCTCGCTCCACGGGCACGGGATCACGAACAGCAGGCTCTTCTCGGTCTCGGTGATCAGGCCGGTCTCGGAGTCGATGCGATCGCGCGGGACGACGATGTGCACGCCCTTGGAGGTGCGGATACGGAAATCCCCCGCGCCGCCGAGCATTTCCTGGATCTCGTCGGTCCACGGCCCGGCCGCGTTGACGGTGCGCTTGGCCCGCACCGGGATGTGCCGACCGCTCTCCAGGTCGTGCACCAGCGCGCCGACGATCCGGCCGTCCTCGCGCAGGAAGTCGACGACCCTGGCGCTGGAGGCGACAAGCGCGCCGTGGCTCGCGGCAGTGCGCGCCAGCATCATGGTGTGGCGCGCGTCGTCGAGCTGGCCCTCGTAGAAGCTCACACCGCCGCGCACGGTCCCGCGCTTGGCGCCGGGGAAACGCTTCAGCGTCGCCCGCCTGCCCAGGTGCCGATGATGCTGCGGCACACCGCGTCCCGCGCCGAGCACGTCGTACACGCCGACGCCCGCGCCGACCCAGGCCCGGTCCAGACCGGGACGCTCCAGCGGGTAGACGAACTCGACGGGCTTGGCCAGGTGCGGCGCGAGGGTTTCCAGGATCAGCGAACGCTCCCGCAGCGCCTCGAAGACCAGGGCGAAGTTGAGCTGCTTGAGGTAGCGCAGGCCGCCGTGGACCAGCTTCGACGACCGGCTCGAGGTGCCGGAGGCGTAGTCGCGGGCCTCGACGAGCCCGACGCTGAGCCCACGGGTCACCGCGTCGAGCGCGGCGCCCGCGCCGACGACGCCAGCGCCGATGACCAGCACGTCCAGTTCGGTGCTCGCCATGGCGTCCAGGGCGCGGGTGCGCTCGGCCGGACCCAGTGCGACGGGGGCGGTGAGAGAACGGTCGACCATCTCGGTCTCCTTCTGTTCGAATCGTGGTGCGCGCGTGCGCATGTGGTCTGTGTGGGCGGGCGGCTCAGTGCGCGGGCGCCCAGTCGAGGGTGCGGCCGATGGCCTTGCGCCAGCCCTCGTATCCGGCGGCCCGCTGCGGCTCGGCCCATTCCGGTCGCCAGCGCCTGGATTCACGCCAGTTCTCGCGCAATTCGTCTGTGCCGCCCCAGAACCCGACCGCCAGCCCCGCGGCGTAGGCCGCGCCGAGCGCGGTGGTCTCCGCCACCACCGGACGGCTCACCGGCACCCCGAGCACGTCGGCCTGGATCTGCATGCAGAGGTTGTTGGCGGTGACTCCCCCGTCCACCTTCAGCACCTCCAGCGCCACACCGGAGTCCTTGAACATCGCGTCGGCGACGTCGCGGGTCTGGTAGCAGATCGCCTCGAGGGTGGCGCGGGCGATGTGGGCGTTGGTCGCGTACCTGGTCAGCCCGACGATCGCGCCGCGCGCGTCGGAGCGCCAGTGCGGCGCGAACAGGCCGGAGAACGCCGGGACGAAATACACCCCGCCGTTGTCGGCGACCTCGCCGGCCAGCGTCTCGCTCTGCGAGGCGCCCTGGATGATGCCGAGTTGGTCGCGCAGCCACTGCACCGCCGAGCCGGTGACGGCGATCGAGCCCTCCAGCGCGTAGACCGGGTCCTGTCCGGCGAATTGGTAGCAGACGGTGGTGAGCAGCCCGTTCTTCGACCGAACCGGTGTGCCGCCGGTGTTGAGCAGCAGGAAATTGCCGGTGCCGTAAGTGTTCTTGGCCTCGCCCGCGGACAGGCACACCTGCCCGATCATGGCCGCCTGCTGATCGCCGACCGCCGCGGCCACCGGGATCTCGCCCGCCAGCGGGCCGTGCGCGGTGGTCCGGCCGTAGCCCGCGGGATCCGACGACGGACGGATGGACGGCAGCATGGCGCGCGGAATGTCGAACAGCGCGAGCAGTTCGTCGTCCCAGTCCAACGTTTCCAGGTTCATCAGCATGGTGCGGCTGGCGTTGGTCACGTCGGTGACGTGCACACCGCCGCGGACACCGCCGGTGAGGTTCCACAGCAGCCAGGTATCGATGGTGCCGAACAGGGCCTCACCGCGTTCGGCCGCCGCGCGCAGGCCGTCGACGTTCTCCAGCAGCCAGCGGATCTTGCCGCCAGCGAAGTAGGTGGCGGGCGGCAGCCCGGTGCGGTGGCGGATCAGTTCGCCCGCACGGGATTCCAGCTCGGCGGCGATCCGGTCGGTGCGCGTGTCCTGCCAGACGATCGCGTTGTGGTACGGCCGTCCGGTGCGGCGGTCCCAGACCACGGTGGTCTCGCGCTGATTGGTCACGCCGATCGCGGCCAGGTCGGCGGCGCGCAGGCCGTGCGAGTTGAGCGCCGTCTGGATGACGGCCGACGTGCGTTCCCAGATCTCGACCGGATTGTGCTCGACCCAGCCGGGCCGCGGCAGGATCTGCTCGTGTTCGAGCTGGTGCTGGGCGACGACCGCGCCCGCGTGGTCGAAGACCATGAAGCGGGTGCTCGTGGTCCCCTGGTCGACCGCACCGATGAGGTCAAGCATGCGTCTCTCCGTTGCTCCGTTGTCCGGCGCGCGCGGCGGCCGGTACGCCATGCCGAAGGTAGGCAGCGGCGGAGTCCGCGACAACGGTCCGTGTTCGACAATGTCGAACGTTCTAGGTTTCCGCAGTACAGTCGAGTCCGTGCCGGGACCGATTCAGTCGATCGAACGGGCCGCCGCGATCCTGCGGGTGGTCGCCGAGGCGCCCTTCGGCGTCGGCGTCGGCGAGCTCGCCGGCGCGCTCGGCCTGCCCAAGGCGACGGCGCACGGTCTGCTGCGCACCTTGCAGCGAGTCGGCTACATCGAGCAGGACGACGCCACCGGCAAGTACCTGATCGGCGCCGCGGCCCTCGGGCTCGCCGACGCCCGGCTCGACACCAACGTGCTGCGCTCCTACGCGATGAACTGGGCCGACACCCTGGCCGCGCGGTCCGGCGAGTCGGTGCGGATCGGCGCGCTGCGCGGCGAGGGCGTGTCGATCGTGCACCACGTGTTCCGGCCCGACGGCACCGAGCAGACCCTGCGCGTCGGCATCGAACTCCCCCTGCACGCGACCGCGCTCGGCAAGGTATTGCTCGCCTACACACCGGGTTTGACCGAACGCGTCGCGAGCGCGCCGCTGCCCGCCTACACCCGGCGCACGGTGACCGCCCCGCGCGCCGTGCACGCCGAGATCGCGCGGGTGCGCGCGCAGGGCCACGCCGAGGACGTCGCCGAGTTCGCCTTCGAGCGAGCGTCGGTGGCGGCGCCGCTGCGCGACGCGGGCGGACGGGTGGTCGGCGCGCTCGGCGTTGTCGGCGCCGTAGACCGGGTGACCGATCCCGGCGTCCGTCCCAAACTCGTCGAGCTGGTGCGCGCGACCGCGGGCGCCATCTCCCGCGACCTGGGCGCCGACCGTCCACGGGTGCGCCCATGAGCGAGCGAATCGTGTGCCAGCGCGCCTCGCGCATGCCGGAGCCGAGCGCCAGCGAGGCGCAGGCATGAGCGCCGAACGGGGCCGCAACCGCTACGTGATGGCCATCGACCAGGGCACGACGTCGAGCCGCTCCATCCTGTACGACGCTGCGGGACAACTGGTTTCGATCGCCCAGCGCGAGCACCGACAGCTGTATCCGGCGGCGGGCCGGGTCGAGCACGACGCCGCGGAGATCCGCCGCAATGTCGCGACGCTGGTCGATCGGGTGATCGCCAAGGCGGGCGTCGCCGCCGACCAGGTGGTGGCGATCGGCATCGCCAACCAGCGCGAGACGACGGTGCTGTGGGACAGGGAGACCGGCGCGCCTGTCGGCAACGCGATCGTCTGGCAGGACACCCGCACCGAGGAACTCGTCGCCCGGCTCGCGCGCAGGCCAGAGGCCGAGGAGGTGGTCCGGCGCTGCGGATTGCCGCTGCTGAGTTACTTCGCGGCCCCGCGCATCCGGTGGCTACTCGACCGCGACGAGCGGCTGCGCGAACGCGCCGAAAAGGGTTCGGTGCTGTTCGGCACGATGGACAGCTGGCTGATCTGGAACCTCACCGGCGGCCCGCGCGGCGGTGTGCACGTCACCGATGTCACCAACGCCGGGCGCACCATGTTGATGAACCTCGCCACCCTGGACTGGGACGACCGGCTACTCGACTTCTTCGGCATCCCGCGGGCGATGCTGCCCGAAATACGGTCCAACGCCGAGGTATACGGCCACACGGCGGCGGGCATCCCGATCGCGGCCGCGCTCGGCGACCAGCAGGCGGCGCTGTTCGGTCAGACCTGCTTCGCCGCGGGCGAGGCCAAATGCACCTACGGCACCGGCAGTTTCCTGCTCAGCAACACCGGGACCACGCCGGTGCGCTCCACGCACGGGCTGCTCACCACGGTGGCGTTCCGGATCGACGGCGAACCCGCCAGCTACGCGCTGGAAGGTTCGATGGCCGCCACCGGGACGCTGGTGCAGTGGCTGCGCGACCGGCTCGGGCTCATCGACGCCGCGCCCGAGATCGAAACGCTCGCAAGCACTGTCGAGGACAACGGCGGCTGCTACGTGGTGCCCGCGTTCTCCGGCCTGTTCGCGCCGCGCTGGCGATCCGAGGCCCGCGGCGTGATCGCGGGGCTCACCTCCTACATCACCAAGGGGCATCTGGCCCGCGCGGTGCTCGAGGCCACCGCGTGGCAGACCAGGGAGGTGGTCGACGCGATGAACGCCGACACCGGCTACGCCCTCACCGAACTGCGCGTCGACGGCGGCATGACCTCGAACAATCTGCTCATGCAACAGATCTCGGACGCGCTGGGCGTGCCGGTGGAGCGGCCGCTGTTCTCCGAGACGGTGTCCCTCGGCGCGGCATACGCGGCGGGTCTCGCCGTCGGGCTGTGGCCCGATATGACGGGTCTGCGCAGCAACCGCCGCACCGCGAGCCGGTGGCTGCCGACCATGCCGGACGAGCGCCGAGATCGGGAGTACCGCCGCTGGTCGCGGGCCGCCGAACTCACCTACAACTGGAACGAACCTGGCGAGTCGTGAACCGCGCGCGTGGCGCGACGGCGCGTCGGTGGGACGTTCGCCGTACCGGCGCTACGGTGCTGGAAGCACAAGGCTCGACTACATCCGGTACATCGCGTCGCCGCATCGGCGCCCACCGAGGAGGGGCAGTTGCTCACCGTCCAGATACTCGCCGTGCTCGCGGCGCTGCTGCACGGCTACATCTTCGTGCTCGAATCGCTGCGATTCGCCGAGCCGAAGGTGTACGCGGGGACGTTCTACGTCGAGCGCGAGGATCTGGGGGCCGTCCAGCCCTGGGCCTTCAACCAGGGCTGGTACAACCTGTTCCTCGCGATCGGCACGTTGATCGGCGCGCTGCTGCTGCCCACGCTCCCGCAGGCGGGCTGGGCGCTGCTGCTGATCGGTTGCGGTTCGATGATCGCCGCGGCGGGCGTCTTGGTGGCGAACGACCGGCGTTTCGTCAAAGCCGCCCTGATCCAGGGGACGCTGCCCGCGCTCACGCTGATCGCGGGCCTCATCACCCAGCTCTGAACGCGGGGAGGGTCGCCGAAGCGGCCCTCCCCCACCCGGTTACGGGTTCAGATGAACCGGCAGGCGGCGGTGGCCGTTGGAGATGAAGCTGGGCACCGAGCCCAGTTCCCCCGGCTCGGCGGCCAGTTCCATCTTCGGGAACCGCGCGAAGATCGCGGGCAGCGAGACGGCGGCCTCCATGCGGGCCAGCGGAGCGCCCAGGCAGTGGTGCGCGCCGTAACCGAAGGCGAGGTGCTCCTTGGTGGCGCGGTGCACGTCGAATTCGTCGGCGGTGTCGCCGTGCAGCTTCGGATCCCGGTTGGCCGCCACGTAGGACGCCAGGATCGGCTCGCCCTTGGCGATCCGCGCACCGTCGAGTTCGATGTCGTCGACCGCGAAACGCAGCGGCAGGTGCGCGACCGGAGCCTCGAACCGCAGCGCCTCCTCGATCAGATCGCTCCACGCGGCCCGCTCCTCGACCACGTCGGCGCGCTGCTCCGGCCGGGTCAGCAGCGCGAAGATGGCCTGGTCGAGCAGGTTCACCGTGGTCTCGTGGCCCGCGCTGATGACGAGCAGCAGCGTGTCGATCAGCTCCTGCTCGGTGAGCTGGGCGCCGTCCTCCTCGTCGCGGTGCGAGATGAGCAGGCTGGTCATGTCGTCGCCGGGGTGCTCGCGCCGGTAGGCGACGAGTTCACCGAGGATCCGGTACATCTCCATGTAGTTGGCCTGCGACTGCTCGGGAGTGAGCGAGGTGTCGAAGATGCCGTCCACACAGGTGCGCAGTCCGGCGTTCAGCGCCTCCGGCACGCCCATCAGTTCCGAGATCACCTGGATCGGCAGCGGATACGCGAAACCCTCGCGCAGGTCCACCGGTTCACCGGCCGGGGCGGCGGCGAGCTCGTCGAGCAGCGCCGCGGTGATGGCCTCGATGCGCGGGCGCATGGCCTCGGTGCGGCGATGGGTGAACGCGGGCGCCACCAGTTTGCGTAGCCGCCGGTGGTCGGCGCCGTACGCGGTGAACATGTTGTTCACGGCGACCCATAGGAACAACGGCCAGTCCTGCGGGATCTCGCCGTTGATGAACGGGGGCCAGTGCTGGCGCGCGTCCTTGGACACTCGGGGGTCGACGAGCAGCTTCTTCAACAGTTCGGCATCGGTCACCGACCACGCCCGCACACCACCGGGCAACTCGACGAGCACGACCGGCCCGCGGGCACGGATACGCGCGGACTCACCCTGGATATCGGCGCCGGTGGGATCGAGGACAAGGGGCTGACTGTCCATCGGGGCACTCTCCTTAATACAGGTTCAGCGGAGGGGATTTCGGGAAGGTGACCGGAAGGGACACCAGAGCTCGATGGAAAGGCCCAGGGCGGTAGGTCAACTGATCGACGGGCACCGCGAGCCGCATCTCGGGCAGCGCGTCGAGCAGCTGGTCGATCGCGTCCTGCGCGATCAGATAGGCCGCCGACTTCGCCGGGCAGGCGTGCGGACCCGCGCTCCACGCCAGATGCGAACGGTTGTCGGTGTAGTCGCCCGCGTCGATCGCCGGATCGTTGTTGCACGCCGACATGCTGATCACCACCGGCTGGTGCGCGGGCAGCCAGGCGCCGTCGATCAGGATGGGCTGCTTCGGATACGAGACGCAGTAGTTGGCCATCGGCGGGTCGGTGAACAGCACCTCGTCCAGCGCGTCGCGGGTGGACAGGCTGCCGCCCAACAGGTTTCCGGCGAAGCGGTCGTCGGTGAGCATGAGCAGCAGCGTGTTCACGATCAGGTTTTGCTCCGGCTCGATGCCCGCGCCGTAGAGGGTGACCAGCTGGTGGATCATCTCCACGTCGTCGAGTCCGGCCGCGTGGCCGAGCAGCCGGGAGACGATGTCGTCGCCGGGCTCGTTTCGTTTGCGGGTGGTCAGCTCGAGCAGGGCGTCGGTGAGCATGGCGTTGCCCTTGTCCGCGTTCACGCCCTCGAAGATGGCGGCCATGCCGGTGGCCACCTGCTGGCCGATATCGGCCGGGCAGCCGAGCATCTCGTTGAGCACGGCGAACGCGAGCGGGAAGGCGTACTGGCTGATCAGGTCCGCCGCCCCGTCGGCGCAGAAGGCGTTGATCAGCGGGACGGCGACCCGCTCGATCGTGGCGTGCATGGCGTGCAGATCCACCTCGGCGATCGCCGCGAGGTTGGCCTGCCGGTAGCGCGTGTGCTCGAGACCGGCGCTGCGCAGCGCGTTGGGGCGCCATTCCAGCATCGGCAGGATCGGGCATTCGCCGGGAACGTTCTGCTGCCAGGCCCGCGGATCGGCCGGAAAGTGCTCGGGATCGTTGAGGATTCGCAGCGCGGTGTGGTACCCGATCACCAGGGTGGCCGGGATGCCGGGCGCCAGATCGACCGGCGCGAGCGAGCCGAACTGCCGGCGCATCTGCCGGTAGACGCGGTGCGGGTCGGCGGCGAACTCCTCGGTGTACAGCGGCACCCGCGGGCCGTCGGTGTCGATCGGCGAACCGTGCGGAACGGGGCAGACACCCGCGGGCGCCGTGTGCGGAGGCATTGTCAAAGTCGGGACTCCAGACGGTGGAACAGGAATTCGACGAGTGTGATGAGCGATTGCAGACACGTGCCTCGATGCCGCGCGTCCAACGTGGTCAGTGGTGTGCCCTCGGCGAGATCCAACGCGTCGCGGACCTCGTCGAGGGGGTACTGCTTGGCGCCCTCGAACTGGTTGACCGCCACCGAATACGGCACGCCGCGTTCCTCCAGCACCGAGAGCACCTCGTCGGCCTTCTCGATGCGCCGGGTGTCGACCAGCACCAGGGCGCCGAGCGCGCCGCGGGCCAGCTCCTCCCACAGCGGCACGAAGCGCTGCTGACCCGGTGTACCGAAAAGATACAGTGCCAGTTGCGGATTCAGCGTGATACGGCCGAAGTCCATCGCGACGGTGGTCTGCGTCTTGCCGGGCAGACCGGCCATGTCGTCGACGCCGATGCTCGCCTCGGTGATGGTCTCCTCGGTACGCAGCGGCTTGATCTCCGAGATGCTGCTGACGAAGGTCGTCTTGCCGACACCGAAATTGCCTGCCACCAGCAATTTGACCGATCGGGTCACGGTCTCCGGCACATAGTCGACGACTCGTTCAGGCCGAGAGAGCGCGGAGCCCATTCAGTACCTCCTCCAAAAGGGCTATCTCCGGCAGGTTCTCGGCCGGGGTTGGCGTGGTGAGATGGCCGCCGTCCATGAGATCCGATACGACGATCTTCACCACGGACGGCGGCAGGTCCAGATAGGCCGCGATCTCGGCGATGGACAGCACGCCGCGACCGCTGCACAGGTTCATCACGCGGCGTGCGTCCGGGCTCGCGCCGGGCGCGGGAGCCAGCGCCGCGACGACGAGCGTGACCAGATCCAGTTCGCGAGTGGCACGCGAACGCCCGCCGGTGCGCACATAAGCCCGAACCAGGTCGGGGTCGCGGCGGGACCTGGTCATGACAGGCCGCTGTCTGTCCTCTGCCGCGATTGGCTGCCGAGTTCGTGCCCGACGCGCCCGGCCAGTTCGTTCATCCGGTGCGCGATGAGGCTGACGTCGATGTCCGCGGTGGTCGAGACGCCGAGCAGGGCGCCCTCCCCGGCGGCGGTGATGAAGATCATCCCGTCGTCGTATTCGGTCATGTTCTGACGTAGGCCCGTTTCCGGTCCGCCGCAGAACTCGCCTAGCGCCTTGCCCAGAGACCGCAGGCCGGAGGCGGCCGCGGCGAAGCGTTCGGCGTCGTCGCGGGCGATGCCCTTCGAGTGCGCGATCCGCAGCCCGTCATCGGACAGCAATACCGCGAACCGGACGCCTGGAATGCTGAGATCCTCGAGTAGCCAGCCGAGCTTGTTGCTGCTGTCGGCCACGGTGGTAGTCGGTGTGCCCATCAAGGTGTCATCCCTTCCGTGTGTTCGGCGGCGGCGGCGCGGCCGCTCTTGGAACCTGTGTGCCATGCGGCGGCGATATCCGGCCTCGCGGGCTCGCCGGAAGTCCTTGCGCGCGTGCCGATCGCGGGCGCCACCTCGCGGCGGCGCCGCTTCGGCAGGCCGCCCTCGGTGATCTCGTGCACCGCGAACGCGCTGTCCTCCGGCTCCTTTTCGCGCGGCGCGGGCGCCGGTTGGGGCGCGGGTGCGGGCGCGGGAGCCTCGACCGGGGTGGCGGCCGTCGTCGTCTTGTCGCCCCCGCTCGGTGCGGCGAGCAGGGCCTCGGGGATGTACACCATCGCGCGCATGCCTCCGTAGGCGTTGGGCCCGTCGATGTAGACCGTGAACCCGTAGCGACGCGCGAGGGCGGCGACACCGGGGAAACCGACCTTCGGCGACGGACCGAGCTGGTGGATGTCGACCGGGCGCTCGTTGGCGAGCACCTGCCTGGCCTCCTCCATCTGCTCGGCGTTCATCCGCACGCCCGCGTCGTCGATGATGACGGTGACGCCGTGGTGTCCCTCCTGGAAGCTGACGTCCACGAAGGAGGTCGGCGGCGAGTAGCGCAGCGCGTTGTCGAGCAGGGTGGCCAGGGTGTGCACGAGCGGTTCCACCGCTCGGCTGACGACCACGCGGTCCAGCTGGGTGGTGCGCACCCGCAGGTAGTCGCGCACGCGGCCGGTGGCGCCGCCGACCACGTCGGTGAGCGACTGCGCGGGCCAGCGCCTGCCGGGCAGGCCGCCACAGACGATCACGTAGGACTGCGCCTGGCGGATCATCTGCTGGACGGTGTGGTCGATCCGGGTGAGCGTGGCGTAGACGTCGTCGTTGCGGTGCTGGCGCAGCGCGGCGCTGACCACCTGGCTGACGTCGGCGCCGAGGCTCACCACGGAGGTGCCGAAGGAGCGGACCGCGCCACTGGTCGCGTCGCGGGCGGCGGCTCCGACCTCGGCGCGCACCGCCTCCTCGGCGGCGTTGATCGCCTGCCTGGCGTGTGCCTCGGCGTCGACCATCGTCCGTTCCCTCGACTCGGACTGCACGAGGCGCAAGTCGTCGGCGTAGCGATCGCCGATCCACTGCAGGCACTGGGCCAGTCGCGAATTCTGCAGTCCCGTAGGCACTTCGATCGTGCTGGTCGGCGGCTCGTAGCGCCGGACGGCGTCGGTGATCGCCGGCATGGTCTGCCCGGCGAAACGCTCCAGCGCCTCGTCACGTTTGCGCTGGTCCTCCAGCAAAGACTCGGCTCTGGCCCGCTCTCGGCGCAGCGCGGCGATCGTGTACCCGACCGCGACGACAAGCACCGTGGCGAGGATCCATGGAAGTAGTACGGCGATATCCAGATTCATCAGTTCTCTCGTCGTTGACGGGATCGAGCCTCCCCCCGATGCACCGCCCCCGTTAAGGTCCCCGTCCGAACCCGCACCCTGCCACCACAGATCTCCGTCTTGTCTTTCCGAACGACACCGATCGTGTGACGCCTGATCGGATCCATTGCGCGTCGGAGGATCTGGCGCTCGCGGACAAGCACCACCGGAGGCTCACCGCTCACCTCACAGTGCCCGCAGCGCAGGCGATCAGCGAATCGATCACCGACCGACCGGAGCCAGTCCGACACGCCCAGAACCCGACGACTCGCCCACCCTAGCAGCATCACAGCGAAGTCACGACGGATCCTGATGACCGGCTTCGCAATTCGTAGCAAAATCCAAACGGGCACAGGAAAACCCAAGCAGCGCAGTTCATTGCGGCCGCCGAGAAGTGGCTGTTCGGAGTGAAATCGAACAGTCGGGCTGCCATTGTTCGCCGAATTCGCAACGGTGCCAGGGAACCGCTCCGCGACCGACGTCGCGGCGCGCACGGTCGGGCGCCGTGGCGGCTGCCGCCGGGCCGCCACCGGTGCCGAAGCCCGTCTGTCCAGCGGTTACGCTGGCTCCATGACGGCCGAGACGGATTCCACTTCCGCTGCGCGGGAAAGGATCCTCGCCGCCGCCTACTCGCTGTTCACTCGCCGCGGCATCCGGGATGTCGGCATCGACGAGGTGATCGCTCGCGCGGGCATCGCCAAGGCGACGCTCTACCGGCACTTCCGCACCAAGGACGATCTGGTGCTCGCCGTCCTGCGGCGCAGGGAGAAGCTGTGGACCTTCGGTTTCGTCGAGGAGCGTTCCCGACTACTCGGGCAGACTCCCGAAGAGCGGTTGCTCGCCATCTTCGATGTCTTCGACGAGTGGTTCAACGGCCCGGATTTCGACGCGTGCACGTTCATCAACGTGCTGCTGGAGATGGGCGCCGAGCATCCGGCTGGGCGCGCGAGCATCGAACACCTGGACAACATCCGCGGTGTGGTGCGGGCCCGCGCGCACAGCGCTGGTCTCCGCGAACCCGACGAGTTCGCCAGGTCATGGCACATCTTGATGAAGGGCTCGATCGTCTCCGCGGCGGAGGGCGATCGACAGGCCGCGCGCCGCGCTCGCGAGATGGCGCGCGCCCTGATCGCCGCCCACCGGCCGGGGCAGACCTCGACCTAGCTCTGGAGACCGGCCTCGATCTCCAGCGTGAGAGTCACCTTGTCGCCGATGACCGCGCCACCATCCGGCAGCGGCATATCGATGTCGAGGCCGAACTCGCGGCGGGAGACGACGGTCTTGGCCTCGAAGCCGGCGACCGGGCCGTTGCCCATGCCGGGGTTCACGCCGAGGAACTCCACGTTCAGCGAGACCGGCTTGGTGTTGCCGCGGATGGTGAACTCGCCGTCGACGACGAATTCCTCGCCGTTCACCCGGAATCCGGTCGACTTGAAAGTCATCAGCGGGAACTGCTCGGCGTGGAAGAAGTCGGCGGTGCGCAGGTGGGCGTCGCGCTGTTCGTTGTCGGTGGTCAGCGAGTTCACCCGGATCTCGGCCTCGGCCGACGCGGCGCCGTTCTCGCCGATGACGAGCTTGCCCTCGAAGTCGGTGAACCGGCCGCGGACCTTGCTCACCATCAGGTGGCGTACCGAGAAGCCGACGGTCGAGTGGGTGGGGTCGATGACCCAGGTGCCCGCGGTCAGTCCCTTGGCGATTGCGGTGGTCATGATGTTCTCCTTCGGTTGGTAGAAATTTCAACTAGTGCGGCGGTCGGGTGCGACGTCCTCGGCGTCACCCGGTGTTCTTGCGCACCCGGCCGGTGCGCGGCTTTCCTCCGGTCAGCCCGGCAGGCGTCCCGCGGTCACGAGACGGGCTCGGTCGCGGTGCGCGCGGCGAGCAGTGACGCGTGCGTCGGTGCGTCCGGCACGTGCGCGGGCTTGCGCGCGGCGAATTCCTTGCGCAGCACCGGAACCACCTCCTCGCCGAGCAGGTCCAGTTGCTCCAGAACGGTTTTCAGCGGCAGCCCGGCGTGGTCGATCAGGAACAGCTGGCGCTGATAGTCGCCGAAGTGCTCGCGGAAGGTCAGCGTCTTGTCGACGACCTGCTGCGGGCTGCCGACGGTGAGCGGGGTCTGTTCGGTGAACTCCTCCAGCGAGGGGCCGTGGCCGTAGACCGGCGCGTTGTCGAAGTACGGGCGGAATTCGCGCACCGCGTCCTGGGAGTTCTTGCGCATGAACACCTGTCCACCGAGACCGACGATGGCCTGGTCGGCGGCGCCGTGCCCGTAGTGCTCGTAGCGGCCGCGGTACAGCTCGATCAGCCGCTGGAAGTGCTCCTTCGGCCAGAAGATGTTGTTGGCGAAGAAGCCGTCGCCGTAGTAAGCGGCCTGTTCGGCGATCTCAGGACTGCGGATGGATCCGTGCCAGACGAACGGCGGCACGTCGTCGAGCGGGCGCGGGGTCGAGGTGAAGGACTGCAGCGGCGTGCGAAACTTGCCCTCCCAGTCCACCACGTCCTCGCGCCAGAGCCGGTGCAGCAGATGGTAGTTCTCGATGGCGAGCGCGATGCCGTCGCGAATGTCCTTGCCGAACCAGGGATACACGGGTCCGGTGTTGCCGCGGCCGAGCATCAGGTCGACGCGACCGTCGGCCAGGTGCTGCAGCATCGCGAAGTCTTCGGCGATCTTGACGGGATCGTTGGTGGTGATCAGCGTGGTCGCGGTGGACAGCTGGATGCGGTCGGTGCGCCCGGCGATGTAGCCGAGCATGGTGGTCGGCGAGGACGGCACGAACGGCGGGTTGTGGTGCTCGCCGGTCGCGAACACGTCCAGGCCCACTTCCTCGGCCTTCTGCGCGATCGTCACCATCGCCTTGATCCGCTCGGCCTCGCTGGGGGTGCGGCCGTTCGTGGGATCCGCGGTGACGTCACCGACGGTGAAGACTCCGAACTGCACGAGGCCTCCTCGGACTAATTGGTTGACTTGGCAACCATAGTAACTCCGCTGCGGCGTCGCCTATTCCGACGTGACAGGGCTCACAGATCGCCACCGCGATCGGAGTCAGGTCGAACCGCCGGTACCGGATACCATGCGCGGCATGGCAAAGCTCAAGGTCTCCGTCGACGTCCCGATCAGCCCGGAAGAGGCGTGGTCGCACACCTCCAACCTCGCCGAGCTGGACAAGTGGCTGACCATGCACGAGTCGTGGCGCGGCGAGGTGCCGGAGACGCTGACGGTGGGAACCGAGCTGGTCGGCGTCGCGTCGGTCAAGGGCATGCGCAACCGCGTGACGTGGAAGGTCAAGACCGCGGAGCCGCCGCGCAAGCTGGTGCTCAGCGGCGCGGGCAAGGGCGGCACCAAGTTCTCGCTGGGACTTCTGGTCGCCCCCAAGGGATCTGGATCCGAGGTGACCGTCGACATCGAACTCGGCGGGGCGCCGCTGTTCGGCCCGATCGGCTCGGGCGTGGCGCGCGCGGTGAAGGGCGACATCGAGCGCTCGCTGGACAAGTTCGTCGCGCTCTACGCGTAACCGCTGCCCGATCACGGCCGGAGCGAAACGATTCGGGTCCACGGCGTATTCGCCGCGGACCCGAATCTGTCGCCCTGACGCCGGACTCAGTGCACGAGCACCTTCGCGTCGGCGTCCTGGGTGTTCGCCGGTTTGGTCCGCGGCAGGAAGAACGCCGGGACCAGGGTCAGCACGATGAGGACCAGCGCGACGATGTAGGTGTCGCTGAACGCCTGCGCGGCCTGGTCCAGGCCGGTGGCGATGGCCTCCGGTCCGAGCTGCTGCGCGATGGCCGGATCGGAATTCGCGGCGATCGCCGGGCCCGCCAGGGTCTGGTCCTTCAGCAGGTTGGTCAGCACCACCGACATGGTCGCGGTGCCGATCGAGCCCGCGGTCTGGTTGATGATGTTCATCAGCGTCGAACCGCGCGCCACCTGCTGGTGGGTCAGCGTCTGGATGGCGGCGGTCATGATCGGCATCATGGTGCAGCCCATGCCGAGACCCATCACGAGCAGCGCCAGGCACATGATCACGTACGACGTGTCCGCCTCGAGCTGGGTGAAGAAGGCGGTGCCGACCGCGAGCAGCACGATGCCCATCATGACGATCTTGCCGGGACCGTACTTGTCGACGAACCGGCCCGCGATCGGCATGGTGAGCATGGCGCCGAGACCCTGCGGCGCGATCAGCAGACCCGCCGCGAGCGCCGACTCACCGCGCACCTGCTGCAGGTAGCTCGGCAGCAGCAGACCCGCGCCGAAGAAGGCGATGGCGAACAGCACCATGGTCAGCACCGAGGCGGTCAGCGCCTTGTTGCGGAACAGGTGCAGGTCGATGAGCGGATGCTTGGTGCGCAGCGCGTGGAAGACGAACGCCACCAACAGCACGAGGCCGATCGCGGCCGGAATCAGCACCTTCTTCGCGGTGACCGTGCCCGCCTCCGGAATCGTGGAGACGCCGTAGAGGAACAGCGCCAGACCCGGCGAGGCGAGCAGCATGCCGAGGAAGTCGAACGACTCCGAGGGCTCCGGCTCGTCGGCCGGGAACACGAGGTAGGCCAGCGCCAGCGCGACGATGCCGATCGGCAGGTTGATCAGGAAGATCCAGTGCCAGCTGAACGCGTCGATCAGCCAGCCGCCGAGGATCGGGCCGCCGATCGGGCCGAGCAGCATCGGCACGCCGAGCACCGCCATCACCCGACCGACCCGCTGCGGGCCCGCCGCGTGGGTCATGATCGTCATGCCGAGCGGCATCAGCATGCCGCCGCCGATGCCCTGGATGACGCGGAAGGCGATCAGCGACTCGATGTTCCACGCCGTACTGCACAGCAGCGAACCGAGCACGAAGAACGTCAGCGCGGCCATGTAGAGGCGTTTGGTGCCGAACCGGTCCGCCGCCCATCCGGTGAGCGGGATGACGGTGGCGAGTGCCAGGGTGTAGCCGGTCATGGTCCACGCGGCGATCGCGTAGCTGGTGCCGAACTCGATCTGGAAGGTAGGCAGCGCGACGGTCACGACGGTGATGTCGAGGATCGACATGATCGCGCCGAGCACGACCACGCCCGCCACCTTGAACACGGCGGCGTCCAATGTGTCCGAGGACGGATCTTGTCCCGCCGCCTGAATATCCGGAGGTTGTGTCACCGGTTAAGAGTGACACTTTCTCGCCCGAAGAACCAGACGATTTCACTCGCGTCGCGGGACCGAAATCGCCGCGACGTGAGTAGTGCGGACGCGGTTTTGGCGTAGTCGCCTACGCGTGGCGCGCAGGGCGCACCGGCGGAGACTTCTAATCGCACGCCCTCCGGGGAGCGCGAATTCCAATCTTTCGATTCAGGGGCCCGACATGCCGCGCAGTCTTCGTTTCACCGACCCACCCAGCACTCCCGAGCAACTCGCCGCGACGCCGCCCGATCGCGAGGCCGAGCCCGCGGACGGCCTCGTCTTCGAGACGACTGTCGACGTCCCGGCCGACGGCGCCGACATCGAGCAATCCTCGGTCGTCGTCCGCGGCTTCGACGCGGGCGCCCCGACGGAGCAACCCGCGACCGAGGTCCGAATCAGCTACCGGCCGAGCCGGATCGGCGCCCGTGCCATCCCGCCCGCGGTGCCCGCGGAGCGAGTCGATCCCCCGGACGCCGAGATCGTGGCGCGCGAAGAAAAGCGCCTGGAACGCGAACTCGACGGCAAGGTCGCGACGCCCGAACAGCTCGCCGACCTGGAATCGGCCATCGCACGCGCCACCGCCGAGTTGCCGCGCGTCAGCACCGACGCCGGGGTGCCCAAGCACCTTGCGGTGCGCTCGGTTCCCGAGCCGATGCCCGAGGAGGTGCGGGCGACCCGCTTCCCCACCGCCCCGGCGAACCCGTCGCTCGACGCGCCCCGTCCGACGACGGTCTTCCTCCCCGAGAACCGCCAGGTGCTGTGGGACACCGCCTACCCGTGGGGCTGCAACGGCCGGGTGACCACCGGTAACGGTGCCGGTTCCGGCGTCATGGTCGGTCCGAGGCACCTGCTGACCGTTTCGCACGTGATGGTCTGGAACAACGACGGATCGGTGGGCTGGCTGGAGTTCGTGCCCGCGTTCTTCGATCGCGAGCCCGGGCCGTTCGGCAAGGCGCACGCGATCCGGACCTACTACCACCGCAAAGTCACCGGCGGTCTCGACGAGGACGAGCGGCGCCACGACTACGTCGTGGTCGTGCTGAACTGGCGGATCGGTGACCGGACCGGGTGGCTGGGGTCCAAGTCGTACACCGACGCGTGGGACGGCCAGACATGGTGGAGCCACGTCGGCTATCCCGCCGACTTCGGCGGGCTGCGCCCCACCTGGCAGAGCAGCATTTCCCTCGACGGCCACAACTCGCAGGCCGACTCGAACCAGGAGATGCACCACTGGGGCGATGTCGCGGTCGGCCAGTCCGGCGGCCCGTTCTTCGCCTGGTGGGACGGGGTTCCGCACGCCGTCGCCGTGCAGAGCTCGCACGACAGCGGACGCAACTACGCGAGCGGAGGTTCCTACATCCCGAACCTGATCAACCGTGCTCGTACCGAATTCCCCTGACAAGCAGTCCTTTTAGCAACGAAGGGAAACGATCGTGACCACACGCCGCAACTGCATCATCCCGCCCTATCTGCTGGATCTTCTGCTCCAGAGCCCGAATCCCGACGTCCGCGGCGCCGCGATCGAAACCCTCGTCTCGGACACGCGCATGCGTACCGAGCGTCGCCTGACCGCGGTGTTGCCCCTCGCGGCTCCGCCCACCGACGCCGCCCGTACCGTCTTCGACTGCCGTTCGTCCCGCAATCTCGCCGCGGCCCGCCAGGTCCGCGGCGAATCCGGCGCGGCGGTCGCCGACGCGTCGGTGAACCGAGCCTTCGACGGTCTCGGCACGACGCGCTCGTTCTTCTCCGAAGTGCTGCAACGTAAGTCGATCGACGACCGCGGCATGCAGCTGCACGGCTACGTGCACTACGGTCGCCGATACAACAACGCGCTGTGGGACGGCAGCCGGATGATCTTCGGCGACGGCGACGACCGGGTGTTCACCGATTTCACCAAGTCGCTCGATGTGATCGCCCACGAACTCGCGCACGGCGTCACCCAGTTCACCGCGGATCTCGTCTACGAGAGCCAGCCCGGTGCGCTCAACGAGTCGATGTCCGACGTGTTCGGCTCGCTGGTGAAGCAGTGGAACGCGAAACAGACCGCCGACCGAGCGGATTGGCTGATCGGCGCGGACGTCTTCACCCCCGCTGTCGCGGCCGACGCGTTGCGCTCCATGAAAGCGCCGGGCACGGCGTGGAACGAAGCGTTGTTCGGCAAGGATCCGCAGCCGGGCCACATGGACGACTACGCCGATCTGCCCGTCTCCGAGGACGGTGACTGGGGAGGCGTGCACATCAACTCCGGGATCCCCAACAAGGCGTTCTACCTGGCCGCCGTCGAAATCGGCGGCTACGCGTGGGAGGCGCCGGGGCACATCTGGTACGAAGCGTTGCGGAACGCCCACGGCCGGACGGAATTCCAGGAGTTCGCCGAGCTGGCCGTAGCCGGGGCCGGGCGCCTGTGCGGCGCGGGCAGCAGGGAGCAGGATGCGGTGCGGTCCGCGTGGGCGCAGGTCGGGGTCGACGTCGCGGAGCGCCGGGACGTGGGCAACGGCGCGGCGGTGGATCAGATCGCCGATCTGACAGCGCAGATCAAGCAGCTGTGCGACCGGGTCGACCTGATCTCCCACGAGCGGCGCTGATCGGGCGTGGTTGCCGTGAAAGTCACGCTGACCACGTCGGGTGGGCACGTCCCCGGCCTGCCCGCCCGGCCGACGATCGTCGACTCCGCCGCGCTCGCGGCGGCCGACGCCGATCGGCTGGCGCGTGCCGTCGCGGCGGCGGTCAGCGCGGACGACACCGCACTGCGGACGTTTCGCGCACCCGATGCCGCGACCTATCGCCTGACGATCGAAACCGCTGACGGCACCGATGTTCTGGTCGGCTCCGACGGTGCGCTGAGCCCGGCGCTCGCCGAGTTGCTCGATGTGGTCGAGCAACTCGGCGAGCCCTCCTGACCCACATACGTCGGCGCGAGATCACCAGTCCCGCGCGGCGAGCAGCAGATGGCGGCGCACCCGTTCGACGTGGCGACGCGGCGAACTTCCGGGACGCCGGGCCAAGAAGGCGGTGTTGATCGGCGGGTCCTCCGGTTCGAGCAGCGCCGTCACCGCACCGGAAGCGAGTTCGCGCGCACAAAGGTAGCGCGGCACCACGCTGACGCCCGCGCCCGCGACCACCCCCGCGAGCACCGCGCGCAGATCGCCGACGATCAACGCGGGCTCGGCCGTGAGGCGGGTGTCGAAGACGTGGCGCCAGTAGCGGCGCAGGATCGGCAGGTCGGCGGCGTAGCTGAGCAGCGGCAGCCCGGCCAGCGCCGTGGGATCTCCGGCGCGCAGCCGCGCGGTGTCGACGCGCCGCGCCACGGCGGGGGCGGCGACGAGGACGAATTCCTCGTCGGCGAGCGGTTCGGCGAGCACTGTGCGCCCGCGCGGGCGGGTGGTCGCCACGACCAGGTCGTAGGTTCCGGCCCGCAGACCGGCGAGCAGGTCGTCGGTGAGGCCCGCGGTGAGTGTCAGCCGGACGCCGTCGGCCACGAGCGGCGCCAACGCGG
This sequence comes from Nocardia sp. CNS-044, assembly GCF_059570515.1. Lineage (NCBI taxonomy): Bacteria > Bacillati > Actinomycetota > Actinomycetes > Mycobacteriales > Nocardiaceae > Nocardia > Nocardia sp. CNS-044. Next base: position 385,659 of record NZ_JCANSX010000008.1, on the reverse strand, counting down.
GCACCACCATGGCGGCAAGCAGTTCGGCGGGCCCGGCCAGCAGCACCGGCGGTTCGGGCAGCGCGGCCTCCGGCTCGGCGCCGCCCGCGATCGCTTCCAGCTCGTCCATCGGTCCCGCCAACCGAGCGGCCAGCTCGTGCGCCGCGGCCGTCGCCGCCACGCCGCGCGGCAGCCGATCGAACAGCGGACGACCCAGCCGCCGCTCGAGAATCTGCAATTGCGTGGTCACCGTCGGCTGCGACAGCCCGACCTGCGCGGCGCCCGCCGTGATCGACCCCGCGCGGTACACGGCGAGGAAGGTCCGCAGGTGCGCCAGCTCCGCCACGCCATGGGTCCGCCGATCCGCCACGGCGAAAGTCTATTGCCCCGCCGATAGCACCCGTCGCTAAGCTGTTGCTCCTATGGCTCTCAGCGCGACACTGCACACGTTCACCGTTCATCTGGCCGATGTCGATCGCGGCGTCTACGAGGAGCTGGAGTTGCGGGTGGCGCGCCACCCGTCGGAAACGGCCGAGTTCATGCTGACGCGGCTACTGGCCTACTGCCTCGAGTACGAGGAGGGCATCGCCTTCAGCGACGGCGGCGTGTCCTCCACCGACGAGCCCGCCGTGCTGGTGCGCGACCTCACCGGCCGCCGCACCGCATGGATCGAAGTCGGCGCACCCGACGCGGACCGCGTGCACCGCGGCAGCAAATCGGCCGAACGCGTCGCCATCTACACCCACCGCGACCCCGCCAAGGTGCTCGCTCAACTCACCGGCAAGCGCATCCACCGCGCCGCCGACATCCCCCTCTACAGCTTCGACCGCGCTTTCATCGACGCCGCCGTCCCCGTCATCGACCGTCGCAACACGATCACGCTCTCCGTCACCGAACGCCTGCTCTACCTCGACCTCAACGGAACGATCCTGAGCACACCGATCGAAGAACACCGCCTCACCTGACCGCGGGTGAACGGCGGGTGCGGCACGCGGTAGAGAGAAAGGTTGGGCCGCAACCGATTCGGTATCCGTGCGAGGCTCGCTGTGACCGATGCGGATCGAAGGACGACAACGGCCCTCCGCGCGCTGGGCAGCGGAGGGCCGTGGTAAGCGAGGGGCGGAACGGTTACCTGCACACCCCGTCGAAGGCGGTGCCCTCGCGGGTGACGACGCCGTCCAGGATCGAGCACGCCGTGCCGTCAGCGACGGGCACCCGCACGACCGCCAGCGTGCGCGGATCCACGCACGGCGCCTTCGGCGAACGGAAGCCCGCGGCCGCCAGGCTCGTGTTCAGCTGGTAGCCCGCGGACTCACAGGCCTCCTTCGCCGCATGCAGGTAGGCGTCGGTGGCGGGGTCCGCGGCGGCGTACCCGGCCCCCACCACGGGGAGCACGGCGGCGATGGCGGCTCCGGCGAGGAGGGTGATCCGGCGGTGTGCGAGTTTTGTCATGGCCGAGATCTTATGGGCTGAAGTCGGTTTCATGAACAATTCGGCCTGCGAAATCGCATACCGGGTCCTGCAGGGCGGGACAGGCGCGCGTTCGGCGCACACGAGGCCGCACCGACGGGGGTGCTTCCGGCCGGACACGAGCAGCTAGACAGTAGCCGATCGCACTTTTGCCGAGCGCCGAACGGGGTAGATCGGAAGGGCGGGCGCGGCGAACGCGCCCGGGGCAGCCGAGGGAGGTCGGTCGCATGCGATTGCGACGCAGTACACCGTACGGCCCCGGCCTGCGCCGGATCGGCCGCGGCCGCGGCTTCTCCTATCTCACTGCCGAAGGCGAGCCGGTGTCCGACCGGGAAGAACTGGAACGCATTCTCGCCCTGGTCATCCCGCCCGCATGGCGGAAAGTGTGGATCTGCCCCTACCCGAACGGACACATCCAGGCGGTCGGCGTGGACGCGGCCGGCCGCAGGCAGTACCTGTACCACGAGCAGTGGCGGCGCGAACGCGACGAGGAGAAGTTCGACCGCGTACTCGAGCTGGCGGCCCGGCTGCCGCAGCTCCGGGAGCGGCTCGGCGCGGACCTCGACCGCCGCGGCCTCGATCGGCACCGGCTGGAGGCGCTCGCCATCGGACTGCTGGACCGCGGGGTCTTCCGCATCGGCGGCGAGGAGTACGCCGAGGAGAACGGGACGCGCGGCGTGGCCACGCTGCTGAAGGAGAACGTGGAACTGCACGGCGACGAGCTGGTGTTCGATTTCACCGCCAAGGGCGGCATCCGGCGACAGGCCCGCCTCTGCGACGCGCGATTGGCCAAGGTGGTGCAGACCGTGCGGCGCAGTCGTACCCCGTCGAAGCGGCTGCTGACCTACCGAGACAAGACGGGCTACGGCGAACTGCACGCCGACGACATCAACGCCCGCTTCCGCGAACTCACCGAATGCGAGTGCAGCGCGAAGGATCTGCGCACCTGGCAGGGCACCGTACTGGCGGCCGTCGGCTTCGGACAGGCCGATCCGCCGTCCTCGCAGCGCGGCCGCAAACGCGTCGAGCGCGCGGTGACCGAGCGCGTCGCGGCGGAACTCGGCAACACACCCGCGGTCGCACGCAGCGCGTACATCGATCCGCGGGTGGTCGAGGCGTTCGAGGACGGCGTCACGATCTCCGACGCGCTGCGGCGGGCCGCGCGCCGCGAGTCGGAGGACGAGCGCAGGGAGCTGACCGAGCGCGCCGTCATCCGCCTGCTGCGCCGCCGCGCCGGATGATCGGCGCCGGGTAGCCGGTTGAATCGACGCCGGGTGCTCGGCACACCCGGGTTCAGACCTGCCGCCACTTCTCGTCGTCGAGCATCACGCTGGCCTGCGGTCCCATCAGCAGCATCCCGCCGTCCACCACGAACGACGCGCCGGTCACGTATCCCGCGGCGGGTGTGGCCAGGAAAGCGACGACGGACGCGACCTCCCGCGCGTGGCCAGGACGGCCGAGCGGCACGCCGGGTCGTGGCTGCGAGCGCGGGTCCACATCCTCCTGACCTGTCATCGGCGTCGAAATCTCCCCCGGCGCCACGGAATTCACCGTGATGTCGTATTCGGCGAGTTCCAGAGCCAGCACCTTGGTCAACGCGCCCAGCCCCGCCTTGGCCGCGCAGTACGGCGCCGCGCCGACCAGCGGCGCGTGCTCGTGCACGCTGGTGATGTTGATGACGCGGCCGCCGTGCCCGCCCTCGATCATGTGCTTGGCGGCGCGCTGCGAACACAGGAACGCACCGTCCAGATCGACCGAGAGCACGTGGCGCCAGGTGTCGAAGTCCATGTCCATGGCCTTCTGCGCGGAACCCGTCCCCGCGCAGTTGACCAGGACGTCCAAGCCGCCGAGTTCGTCGGCCAGCTCATCGATGACCGCAGCGGAGGTGGGCAGGTCGCCGAGGTCGAGCTGTCGCACGGCCGCCGAGACGCCGCGCTCGCGCGCCTCCTCGGCGGTCCGTTCGGCGCCCTCGGCGTCGGTGTGAAAAGTGATGCCCACGTCGGCGCCGCCACCGGCCAGCGCGACGGCCACCGCCGCGCCGATACCGGAGTCCGACCCGGTCACCACGGCGCGCAGCGGCGCGCCCGCACGTTCTTCGGGAAGCGGAGCTGTAGTAGCCATGCTCGCGGCATACCCGACCGCCCTGCCGTCACACTCCGATCACGAGACGACGGCGTCGACGGCCTTCTTCAGCGCCGAGGGCTGGGCGGGCGAGGTGGGCGCCTTCTTGCGCAGCTCGATCATCCGCGCGCCGAGTTCCTGCAACTGCTTGCGGCCGAGGTGTTCGCGCACCTGCGGGAACCACTCGTTCTCCTCTTCGTCGATGTGGTGGTCGACGTTCTCGATGAGCACGGTGGCCTTGGCGGTGAAGTGCTCGTCTTCGGGCTTCATGGCGGCCAGCTCCATGACGAGCACGTCGGCCACGTGGTGCTCCTCGTAGGACTCGAGGATGTCGTCCTCGAGTTCGGGGACGAGCTTGCGCACTTCGGGATACATGCACTCGTTCTCGAGATAGGTGTGCACGGTCAGCGCCTCGATGATCTTGTCGACCACTCGCGCCTTGGTGGTGTGCGCGTCCGACCCCGCTTTCTCGAACTCGCGGAACAGTTTGCGGATCGCCTTGTGATCCTCGCGCAACAGCACGATCGCGTCGGTGCTCATCGGTGACTCCTCCATCGGGACAACGGCTACCTGACTTCGCTGCCGTCATTCCCGTTCGCCGCGCGCCGAAACCGGCTTCGGCCTCGCCTCCTTCGATCAGCCGAACCGGTACGGCGTCAGATATTCGGGCACGATCACCTCCGTCTCCGGGCTCGCCGCGCGCACCGCGGCGATCAGCGCGTCGCGGCGCTGTGCGCTCTCGTCGTCGGTGCGCGGCGGGTTGGCCAGCGGGGATTCGAAATCGTCCCAGTGCACCGGAACCACTGTGCGCGGGTGATCCAGCGCGCGCATCAGCCGCGCGGCGTAGTCGTGCGTGGCGTCGCTGCTGTTGACCGCGATCATGGCGACGTCGGGCGCGGCGCCCGTCAGGTTGCGTTCGACGAAATCGCTTGCGCCCATGAAGAACACCGACGGCCCGCCGTCGACGCGCAGCAGGAACGCCAGCGTGTCGCCCTCGGGCAGATCGGCGATGGTCGCGGGGCGCTCGGGACGGCTGGTCCGCACGCCGGGGAAGGTGAGCGAATACCGGCCGGTCCGGCTGTGCAGCGAACCGACGATCTCCACGGTGTAGCCCCCGAAGTCGAGCACCTCGCCGCCGCGCACCACGCTCAGCTGATCGGACGGCACGTCACAGGCCTGCGCCACGTGATAGGTCGTCAGGGTGCCGAAGACTCGTGCGCCGCTGCGCGCGGCGATGTGCGGCACGTCGTTGAAGTGGTCCCAGTGGGTGTGCGTGACGAACACGTACTTCGGGTTGCCGATGTGCGGATCGATCGCCGCGGGATCGACCCGCAGCGGCGCGTTCGCGTCGAAGGCGCCCGCGGCGAGACCGACCGGATATCTGCTCAGGTACGGGTCGATGAGCAGCGTGTCGCCGCCGATGTCGACGCGCCAGCCCGAGACGCCGAGCCAGCGGAATTCCGCGTTCCCAGCACCGGGCAGGCGGACGGGTTCGCCGGAATCCCGGCTCGAAAGGAACGCGCCCGCGCCCGCCGCGCCGACGGCCGCGACTCCGGCGCCCGCGGCGGTGGTGCGGAACAGGGTGCGTCGGTTGATCCGTGGAGATGTCATGGCGACGAGACAAGCAGGCCGCCGCGGGTCACGTCCAAGATCGAAAACCCGCCATGCCGATACGCGATCGGATATCAGACCTGGTCAGAACTATCGCGGAGAGCGTCGACGGCGAGCCGCGCCGATCGCGCCATGGCCAGGTCGACGTCGATGCGTCGAGTGGCGAGCTCGTCGCTGCGCGCGAACACCGCCACGGCGTAGCGCCCGCCGTCCGGGTACTCCAGGACGCCCGCCTCCATGTGCAGTCCGGGCAGCGTGCCGGTCTTCGAGGCGACCAGCACCTCGTCCGGGAACGCGGCCGCCAGCCGGGTCCAGAACATCTGGCGCCGCAACAGATCTCGGGTAGCGGCGCAGGCCGCCGGACTGCCCGCCTCATCGCGCCAGATCATGCCGAGTAGCCGGGTGATCTCCCGCGCGGTGCTGGAGGTGGTGTGTTCCGGACGGAAGACCCGCATGTCCGCCACCCGCTCCCTGGGCAGGCTCGGGAAGATCGCGGCGAATTCGGCGGCGGTGCGCGCGCCCGCGTCGGCGAACATCGTCTCCAGCAGCTGGCGCGGTCCGCCGATCACCCGGGTCGCGCCGAGCCCCAGCTCGGCGGCGAGCAGCGCGGGCGTGTCCGGTCCGATCCGGCACAGCAGCAGGTCGGCGGCCGTGTTGTCGCTGACCGACATGGTGAAGTAGGCCAGATCGCGCAGCGACATCTCCACGTCGTCGGCGCAGCCCGCGGTGCCCCAGCCGCCGAGCCGGTCCGCGGCGCGCACCAGCACGCGTTCGGTCGGGTCGAGCTGACCCGCGTCGACCTGCCTGCTGAATTCCAGGATCAGCAAAATTTTGAAGATGGAGGCGATCACCACCTGGTCGTCGGCGTCGACGCCGATCTCGCGTCCGTCGGCCAGGTCGACGGCATGGAACCGGCCGCGCACCGGCAGCTCGGCAAAGATCTCACGGATGCGCTCCTCGGGTGACACAGCGGCCACGCTACGCATTCGCTCCGGCCCTGCGCGGGGCCGATGACGAACGTCGTCCGACAGCGCCCATCGACCGGCCCGCGCCCGAGCGCCCGATATCCGATCGCATATCGTCGGCCGATGGATCTCACGCGACACCTGCGCCATTTTCTGGTGGTGGCCGAGGAGATGCATTTCGGCAGGGCGGCCGAGGTCCTCGGCATCGCGCAGCCGCCGCTGAGCCAGTCCATCCAGCGGCTGGAACGCGAACTCGGCGTCGCGCTGTTCGACCGCTCTCGGCGGGCCGTGCAGCTGACGACCGCGGGGCAGCTGCTGATCGAGGAGGCGCGCGCACTGCTCGCGGCGGAACAGCGGTTGCGCACGGTGGCGCGCAAGGCGGGCGACGGCAGTCTGGGAACGCTGCGTGCGGGTGTCCCACCGGACACACCCGCCGCCGTGCTGCACCGCCTGCTTCGCGAACTCGCCGAGCATGCCGCCGGACTCACCGTGGACCTGCACGAACTCACGACCGCCGAACAGCTCCGTCTGCTCGCCACCGCCGAACTCGACGTCGGACTGGTCGAGCATCCGGTCGACGCGCCCGACCTGCGATACGGGCCGACCGCCGAACTACCCCTCGGCGTCGCGCTGCCCCGCACCTCGCCGCTGGCCCGACTGCACGAGGTGAGTCTCGCCGACCTCGCCGGACACGAGCTGATCCTCTTCCCTCGGGCCACCGCTCCCGGCTGGCACGACGAATTGCTCGAGGTGTGCCACACACACGGATTCGTTCCGGGCCTGGTCCGGCATGCCCGCAATCCCGAATTCCTGCTCGGCCTTGTGCTTTCGGGCAACGGTGTCGCGCTCACCCGGGAGGCGCTGGCCCGACGCGAGCCGAGGGTGGCCTGGCGTCCCCTCGTCGACCGGCCGCTGCGGCTGCGCGTCGGCGCCGTGTGGCCCGACACCTCGCCGCACCCCGCCGCGCCGCGCTTCGCGCAGGTCGCCGCCGAAGTTCTGAGCGAAGGCGCCGGGCCACTTCCGGTGCCCGCACCGGAGACGCCGACCGGACCGTGGTCGTTGGTCTACACCGTTCACCCGGCGCAGCAAAAGCGTTTCGCGAGTGGAGATTTCGCAAAACCGCCCGTTTCGCACGGTGGGACGCGAGAATGAGTACGGCCGAGAACCGGCCTCTTGGGGACGCATCGGCTGTCTTGCCCGAACGACACACGTAGGGAAACACGATGAGAGTCAATCAATTCGCCGCTTCCGCCCTGCTCGCGATCGGGGCCATCGGCATATCCGCGGGCGCCGTCAACGCCCAGCCCACCGGTCCAGCCGCCGAGGTGTCCGTGCGCGGCGCCGACCAGGGCATCGGCTACACCGCCGGGCCGACCTCGGACGGCAGCGGCATCGTCACCACCGTCGAGGGCGGCGCGTTCACGCTCGCCGGTGACGCGCGGACGGTCACCCTCGCCGACGCCTCGGGCCGCATCGTCGCGACCCTGCCGATGGGCTTCACCGCCCACGGCCAGACCTTCGGCCTGACGCCGCGCATCACCGACGCGGGCCGGACCCTCACCCTGACGCCGGTCGGCGCCCCGGCCGCGACGACGCAGCACCTGCGCCAGCTGGTCGATTACGACGAGACGGTCGCGCGCAAGCAGCACAACGCCGTGGTCGGCGCGCTCATCGGCGCGGGTATCGGCGCGGTGCTCGGCTTCTTCCTCGGCGGTGTCGGCGCGCTGGTCACCGTTCCGATCGGCGCGGGCATCGGCGCACTGATCGGCTTCTCCACGCCCTGACCGACATTCGCGGGGCGCCGTCACCGAGCAAGATCGGTGACGGCGCGCCGCCGCGTCCGGCCTCGACTATGCTCGCCACGGGGCACCTCCCCGCGCCCGCCCCGCTCCGGATGGCCCGCCGCAGGAGGCATTTCCCATGGCCGACGCCCGCTTCGCCCGCACCAAGCGGATCATGCTCTGGACCGATCTCGGTTTCCTCGCGTACTGGGTCGCGACAGCGCTCGGCGCGCTCAGCGTCGGTACCGATCCTTTTCTGCGCCAATGGAACTGGTCGTTCCTCGGGCTCGACCTCGCCGCCATAGGCATCGGACTCGCGAGCCTGGCCGTCGCAGGCAGGCAGCCCGCGCTGGCCGAGCGGATGATGCTCGTCTCGCTGACCGCGACGGCCGCCGCGGGACTGATGGCCCTGAACTTCTACCTGGTGCGCTGCGAATTCGACCCGGCATGGTGGATACCGAACGCCTGGTTGCTGTTCTTCCCGATCGTCGCCATGACAACGATGATGGTCACTTCCGCGGGACGCGGGCGAATCCCCGATGCTGGATGATCGCTACCGCTCGTTCCGAGCGGGGGCACTCCCCCGAGCATGATTGTTCCCGCTGATCACGGCCGGTTCGAAGCAGACATCGACGAGGCTATGTTGGGTTCGAATTCTCCTCGGGCGCAACGATCTTCGACCCATACCCGCAGGTCGCGACCGGAAACACGGACAGCATCACCCCTGTGAAATCGCATCACGGATCTACCGTCCCATTGTGAGAATCACCAAGTTCGGTGTGTCGTTATCCTCGATTCGATCTTGGTTGCGATATGTTCGCCGCGGATAGTGGCCGTCGCCTGCGGCCTCGGGCAGCCACGGAGACGAAGGAGGTGCGCCAAGCCTCGCACGACCATCCGCCGCGAGGGGCGATGGCGTGCACGCGTCTCCAGCGACCCATTCCATTTCGACCGCGCTTCACGCGGTGACCGAAGTCGCTCCACTGCGTCGTTCCCACCTTGTCAAATACGTCACCGATGTCCGCCGCGGCCCCTCATCCCACGGTCGTCCATCGGCGATGCCCAATGGACGAAAGAAAGACCGTGTCCAGAGTCACGACTCGAATATTGATCCTCGTCTCGAGCATCCTGTCCCTAGGCGTCCTGTGCGCCCCGGCGCAGGCCGATCCCCTTTATCCCGAACCCGATCCGGACCCGTTCTACAGCGCGCCCGCCGAACTGGCCGCGTTGCAGCCCGGCGACGTCGTCCGGACACGCAAGATCGACACCGGCCTCTACGTCGGCACCGAAGGCTGGCAGGTGGCCTTCCGCTCCACCAATTCCGGTGGCAATCCCATCATGGGCATCACCACTGTCCTGCTCCCCATCGGAGTGAGCAACCCGCCCCTGGTCTCCTACCAGGCATTGATCAATTCCCTTGGCTCCCGGTGTAATCCGTCGCGCTCGCTGTTCAACGGCGAACTCCAGGACGCGCCGGGCGCGTTGCTGCCGATCGGCCGCGGCTGGGCCGTCTCCCTGCCGGACTACCTCGGCCCGACCGTCGCCTACGGCGCGGCCAAGCTCAGCGGCATGGTCACGCTGGACAGTGTGAAGGCGGTGCAGAAGGTCGCCGAACTCGGCCTCGGCTCTTCGCAGGTCGCGATCGCGGGCTACTCGGGCGGCGGCATGGCCACCGCGTGGGCTGCCGCACTCCAGCCGACCTACGCGCCCGACCTGAAGCTGACCGCCGCCGTCGCCGGTGGCATCCCCGCCGATCTCGAGCAGATGGCGCTCGGCCTCGGCTTCGAACCGCACCCCGGTTTCGGCCTGGCCTTCGCCGCCGCGATGGGGTTGGAGCGGGAATACCCTGAGCGGCTGCCGATCTCGGATCAGCTGAACCCGAACGGCCTGTGGTTCCGCGAGTTCACCCACGACGCCTGCCGCCGCTTCCTGCTCTTCCACGGCGCCTTCCGCAGCGCCGACCAGATGGCCGCGTCCAAGAGCCTGATGGACAGCCCCGAGGCGCGAGAAGTGCTGCACGAGAACAGCTTGCGCCACTACGAAGGCGTGCCGACCGTGCCGACCTATCTGTGGCAGGGCCGCTACGACACGCTGACGCCGTTCGACTCGGTCGCCGAGGTCGCCGATCGCTACTGCAAGGCGGGCGCCCCGGTGAAGCTGGTGACCTACGACATCGCGGAGCACATGACCGCGGCCGCCGCCGGATTCGCCGACGCGTGGAACTATGTCGAGTCGCGCTTCCGCGGTGATCCGGTGCCGACCAGCTGCTGACCCGGTATCGAACCGAAAGGGGACGCCCCGCCATCCGGCCGGGCGTCCCTTCTGTCGTTCCGGGCACACGACGGCGCGGTGGCACCGCACTGTCCGCCCGATCCCGGTGCGTCACCGACCGGTCAGAGCGAACCGCCGCCGCCGATCATCCACGGGTTGAACGCGCACGTCAGCTCGATGGACGCCTGCGGGTCCAGGGCGCGCAACGCGATGGCCGCGGCGCGCGGCGAGTACATCAGCGTCAGGTGATCGGACATGTCCTGCTCGCAGCCGTCCTGCAGCGCGATGTTCTGCACCGGGGCGTCCGGACCCGGTTGCAGGAAGGTCCATTCGAACGGGTTCGAGATCTGGTCGTGCCTGGTGCCGATCGCGGTGTACTCGATGCCCGGCACGGTGTCGCCGTCCCGGTTCAGGTGGGCGTAGAACTCCGAACCGACGACCTGCTGGATGTTGGCCGCGCCGATCAGTGGCCGGTAGAAGCCGAGGATGGGGATGCCCAGGTTGGTGATGAGCCGTCCCAGTGTCGCCATGCCCATCAGCGAGGTGCCGTGGTTGGTGCCGCCGAAAGAGATGAGCTTGCCGACCTTGTCCGCGCCGCCTTCGAATTTCAGGTACTGGCTCGAGACCGGTCCGCCCTGGGAATGCGCGATGATGTCGACCTTCTCGGCGCCGGTGGCGGCCAGCACGGTGTCGACGTACTCGCGAAGCTGACGGGCCGAATCCTCCATCGGGCCGACGCCGTAGCGGCCGGGCAGGAGCGGTCCGAGGCCGCCGCCCTCGAACAGGCTCGCGCGGCCGAAGTTGAAGGTGAAGACGCAGTACCCGGCGCGGGCGACCCGCGGCGACAGGTACGCGAAGGTGTCGTAGGCGTTCAGCCAGGTGCCGTGCACCAGCACCACCGGGCGCGGATGTTCCGCACTGGGACGACAATTCGGCTGGTTCGCACCTGCGGGGGCCGCGTCGGGATGGCTGAGGCCGTGGGCGAAAGCCGCGAGGAACGCCGACACCTCGGGCCCCTCACCCGCCACCCGGGAGGCGTGGCTGCGCCCGGCCGAACCCGAGCCGCTGCCCGAGCTGCTTCCGGTGTCCACGATGGGCTGCGGCTGCCTGCCGTCCGGCGCGGGCCGCAGCCCGGCGCGGACCAGATCGGCGAGCTGCTGCTCGACCGACACGCCCACGGTGGGCTCGGGCGCGGCCGCCGCGGGACCGATGGCGTGGGTCGCGCCGAGAACCGTCACGCCCGCCACGACGGCTGCCGCGACGACACCCCGCAGTCGGCCTATAGGTCTATGTCTGACTCGTGCAAGAGAGGCGACCCGCATGGAATCACACTCCAAAACTAGCGGTGAAAGTTTCCAAGGCGACCGTAAGGCCGATAAACTAGCAGCGCAAGTTTTTGTCTCCTGCGACAATGCTGCGACAGGACAAGGAGGCAAACCGTGGCCCGACCCCGCCACCCACTGCTCAACCGAGCGCGCATCGTGGCCACCGCACTGGCACTGCTCGACGCCGAGGGCATGGCGGCGGTGTCCACCAGGCGCATCGCCGCCGAACTCGGTGTTCAGGGACCGTCGCTGTACAACCACGTCGGCACCAAGGACGAACTCATCGATGCCATCGCCGACACGGTGCTCGGCGAGGTCGACACCGGAATGTTCGCCGCGCTCGGCCCGGAGAACCCGGATTGGCGTACGGCACTGTGGGATTGGGCCTACTCCTACCGCGCCGCCATGGCCGCCCACCCGAACATCGTCCCCGCGCTCGCGGGCGGCCCCGGGCATCGCCCCAACGCGCTGCGGATCGCCGACGCGGTGTTCGGTGGCTTGGTCGCGGCGGGCTGGCCGCGCCGCGAGGCGACCAAAGTCGGCGCACTGATGCGCTATTTCATCACCGGCTCCGCGCTCGCGTCGTTCGCCGCGGGATTCCCCGCCGACGCGACGGTCTACGGCGGCGACTACCCGCACCTCAGTGAAGCCCATCTGCTCGCCGATCGGCAACATCGCATCGACGAGGACGCCTTCGAGGTGGGGCTGCGTGCGCTGTTGGACGGACTCGGCGACCGCTATCGCACGGTGCGCGACGCGCTGTCCGATCGCCCCTGATTCGCCGCCGCCCTCCGGCGACCGTTCACGCGACGCGGAACGAGCCCGAATTGTCCGGATAGGGTGGAGTCGTGAACGTAGAGGTAACACCCTTGCCGGGTATTGGTGTCCGCAAAGATTTTCCGTTGAAGAACAACCGACGCGTCGGCGTGATCGACCACCGCGACGGCACTTTGGACCTGATCGTCAGCAAGCCCGACAACCCCGACGTCACCGACCAGATCTCGCTCACCCGGCGCGAAGCGTCGCTGCTCGCCAACTTGCTCGGCGCACCGCAGGTGGTCGCTCAATTGCAAGACGAGCACCGCGCATTCGACGGGGTGATCACCCGGCAGCTCACCGTTCGCCCGGGCTCGCCCTACGACGGCAGGCCGCTCGGCGACACCGCGATGCGGACGCGTACCAAGACGTCCATCGTCGCGCTCGTGCGCGCCGGGCACGTGATCGCCTCGCCGGGACCGGAATTCGCGTTCGCCGCCTTCGACGTCCTGATCGTCGTCGGCACCGCGGACGGTCTAGCGGCCGCCGCCATCATCCTCACGGACGGCTGAGGCGTGGTGGCACACGAAACCGCGCTCTCCTTGATCCAGCTGGGCGCGGTCTTCTTCGGCCTCGGCCTGCTCGGCCGCATCGCCGCGCGCATCGGCATGTCGCCGATCCCGTTCTACCTGGTCGGCGGTTTGATGTTCGGCACAGGCGGTCTCGTCGAACTGGACCATGTCGATTCGTTCATCCATCTGGCCAGCGAGATCGGCGTCGTCCTTCTGCTGCTGCTGCTCGGGCTGGAATACACTGCCGCCGAACTCGTCACCGGCCTGCGCCGATCCTGGGCGGCCGGTGTGGTCGACATCGTGCTCAACGCCACCCCCGGCGTGCTCGTCGCGCTCTTCCTGGGCTGGGGTCTGACCGGCGCCATCGCGATGGCGGGCGTCACCTACATCTCCTCGTCGGGCATCGTCGCCAAGGTGCTCAACGACCTGGGCAGGCTAGGCAACCGGGAGACCCCCACGATTCTGTCCATCCTGGTGTTCGAGGACCTGGTGATGGCCGGTTACCTGCCGGTGCTGACGGCGGTGCTCGCGAGCGCGGGGTTCCTGGCCGGTCTCACCACCGTCGGAATCGCCCTGCTCGCCGTCACGGTCGTGCTCGTGGTCGCGCTGCGCTACGGGCGCTACGTCTCGATGATCGTGGACAGCGACGATCGCGAGATCTTCCTGCTCAAGCTGCTCGGCTCGGCGCTGCTCGTCGCGGGTCTCGCGTCCGCGCTCCAGGTCTCGGCCGCGGTGGGGGCGTTCCTGCTCGGTATCGCGATCTCGGATTCGACGGCGCACAACGCCACCAAGATCCTGGAGCCGTTGCGCGACTTGTTCGCCGCGCTGTTCTTCGTGCTGTTCGGGCTGAGCACGGATCCGTCGACCATTCCCCCGGTGCTGGGCTGGGCCTGCCTGCTCGCCGTGGTCACCACGGCCACCAAGGTCGCCACCGGCTGGTGGGCCGCCAAACGCGCGGGCACCTCGCGGTACGGGCGGGCGCGCGCGGGCACGGCGTTGGTCGCGCACGGCGAGTTCTCCATCGTCATCGCGGGATTGGCGGTCACCGCGGGCGCGGTGCCGACCGAGTTCGCGGCGCTGGCGACGACGTACGTGCTGCTGATGGCGGTGCTCGGCCCGATAGCGGCGCGTGTGGTGGAACCCGTTCTCGTGTGGCGCGACCGTCGCGTGGCCCGTCCCGTCTGACGAGCGACCCTCCCGGAAACGACCCGGCGCGGCCCCTCAGCGTAGCGGGGCCGTCGTGGTGTTCGACCGGCCGACGTATTCGTCGTTGAGCAGGTGATAAGCCTGCCCCAGATCGGTCAGCGCACGCCGCCAACGGATTTCGGAGTCGCTGCCCGCGGGGTTGCGGCTCAGCTCCAGCAACGCCGTCGTGGCGTCGGCCGACCGAGTGGCCGCGGCGAGCAATACCGGCGCGGGCTCGGCGGTCGCGTCCTCGGCCATCGCGCCGATGCGGTCGTGCAGCTCCGCGGCGTCGGCGCACATCCGTTCGGCCGGGTCCTCGGCCACCGGAATGGCATGGCGCGGTTCGCCGCCGACCACGTGTCGCAGCAGACCGACCAGCAGCGCCCGCTCCGCGGCGGCGTCCCTCGGTCCGTCGAAGGGCGGGTCCACCGCGTCCGGGTCGATGTGCAGTATCGCCAAGACGGCCCGCAACTGCGCGATGGTCACCACGTGCTCGGCCCCTCCCTGCCCTGCGCCGGGCGACCGATGTGTTCGTCCGCCTGGAATGTCCCCGTCACCGCACACCCCTTCTCGTCGGCCGCGTGCGACGCGCGAACCTCCGCCGCCGGGCCGGGGATAGTGTTTGCCAGATCTTCACTGAACGAGGGCCAAACTATCCAAAACCTCGACGGATGTCTCGGGAATCGACATCTAAAACAGAGTCTCGCGGGGTGGCGGCCATAGTCGCGGCGCGTCGCGATCCGCGCCTGGGCGGCGCCGGTCGCGAATAGGATTGCGCGGGAAGCACGCTCACGATCGGCGCGACCGCGGAAAGCATGGGGAGACGATGACGACTGGACGGTGGCAGCAGCCCGCCGCACTGCGTGCGATCGCCGCACTGGCGGTCATCGGCCTGACGGTCGGCGGCTGCGCGACTCTGCTCGGCGAGCCCGCCCCACCGCCTTCCGCCGACGAGATCGCGGCGGTCTCAGCCGAATTGACCGAATTGCCGTCTTCCGAGGTCGCCGAACAACAGGTCGCGTCGGTCGTCGAACAGATCGTGGCCGCCGCCTCGGCGCTCGAACCCGCGCTGCGCTGGCGCCAGACCGAAGACCGCGCGATCGGGCCCTGCTACGGGCCTTACGCGCACACCGGCGGCCGGCGCGTGGTCCTGCCGCGCTACCGCACCGAGGGTTCGCTGCCCGCGGCGGCGTGGCTGGGATTCCAGGAGACGGCGCGCGCGCTGGCCGTGTCCATCGGCGCGACGGACATGCTGCCGGGCGGTAGCTTGTCACCCGACCGGCACGTCACCTTCGAGGGCGGCGACGGCGCGCGGTGGGACAGCGACACCGAGCTGTCGATCTTCGCGGACGCCCGGTCGATGACGATCACCGCGGTCGTGGGTTGTCGTCTACCCGCCGAGTAGTGATCGAGCCGCGCTCTCGTACACCGGGTCACCGGCGCCGACGATCTACCCGAGCTACGGCGGGCAGCTGCACCGAGCCAAAGCGGCCGAAGGTCAGGCCGCCAGATGCTCGGTGTCGTCGCCGAGTGCCCGGTCGCGCAACGTCTTCAACGTCTTGGCGAGGATGCGCGAGATCTGCATCTGCGACACCCCGAGGCGCTCGGCGATCTGGGCCTGGGTCCGGTTCTCGAAGAACCGCATGACGAGCACCTGACGTTCACGCTCCGGCAGTTCGGCGAGCAGCGGACGCACGGCCATCGCGTCCTCCAGCAGCCGGTAGCAGGGTTCCTCCGCGCCGAGGGTGTCGACCGCGGCGCGCGGCGAGCTGTCGTCGTCGTTGTCGCGCGGCGTGGCGTCCAGTGAGCTCGCCTGGTAGCCGTTGCTCGCGACCAGTGCCTGGGTGATCTCGGTGAGTTCCACATCGAGTTCGGCGGCGAGTTCGCGGGCGGTGGGCATACGGCCGAGCCGCTGCGCGAGCGTGTCGGTGGCGGGGCCGATCAGCTGCTGAATCTCTTTGAGCCGCCGCGGGACCCGCACCGACCAGGTGCGGTCGCGGAAGTGCCGCCGCACCTCCCCCATCACGGTCGGCACCGCGAACGACAGGAAGGAACTGCCGCGGGAGACGTCGAAGCGATCCACGGCCTGCACCAACCCGAGGCGGGCGATTTGGTGCAGGTCGTCGAACGCCTCGCCGCGGCCCGCGAAGCGACGCGCGATGTGTTCGGCCAGCGGCAGGCACATCCGGACGATGTCCTCCCGCAGCCGATGCCGGTGCGGGTCGTTCTCGTCCAGGCTCGCCAGCTTCTCGAACCACGGCTCGACGTTGTCGTACGAGTCCGTACGGGCGGTGTCGTCCGCGGCGCCCACGGTCGATTCCTGCTTCATCCGATGTCCCTCGTTTCCCACTGAATTCGACACTGATCGGATACCCGCGACCCCGTTATCGAAACGTGATCGCAAAGAAATCGGTCTCACCTGGGCCGACGAACCGCCCCGCACGAATCAGAGGATGGGCCGACCGCCCGTCACCGCGAGCCGCGCGCCCGAGATGTAGCTGCCGTCGTCGGAGGCGAGCAGCACGTAGGCCGCCGCGAGTTCGGCGGGTTGACCCGCACGCCCCAGCGGCGTGTCGTCACCGAACTTCGTGACCTTCTCCACCGGCATGGTCGAGGGGATCAGCGGCGTCCAGATCGGTCCCGGCGCGACGCTGTTGACCCGAATCCCGCGCTCCCCCAACAACTGCGCCAGGCTGGCGGAGAAGTTCGCGATGGCCGCCTTGGTCGCCGCGTAGGGCGCCAGCGTCGGCGAGGGCATGTCCGAGTTCACCGACGAGCTGCCGATGATCGACGAGCCCGAAGGCATATGCGGCAGTGCGGCTTTCACGAGATAGAAGTACGCGCCGACGTTCAGCTTGAAGGTGTGGTCGAACTCCTCGTCGGAGATCTCCTCGAGGGTCTCGTGGGTCATCTGGTAGGCCGCGTTGCTCACCAGCACATCCACCTTGCCGAACTCCTGTACGGCGCGATCGATGACGGCGCGGCAGTGCGCGGGATCGGCGAGATCGCCCGCCACCAGCACGGCCTTGCGGCCCGCCTGGGTCACCAGATCGGCGACCTGCTTCGCGTCCTCGTCCTCGTCGAGATAGGAGATCAGCACATCGGCGCCTTCCCTGGCGAACGCGATCGCCACCGCGCGCCCGATGCCGCTGTCGGCGCCGGTGATCACCGCCGCCTTGCCGGTGAGCTTGCCCGAACCGCGGTAGCTGTCCTCGCCGCAGTCCGGCACCGGCGTCATCCTGGCCTGGACGCCGGGGACCTCTTGCTGCTGCTCCGGAAAACCCATTGCTCAACTCCTCCTGATGAATTCCTGCGCTTTGGCTTTCATGCCCTGGGTGATGAAGCGCCTGGCATCGGGATCACCGCGCAGTACGGCTTCGGCGGTGTCCTTCAACTGCTCCCAGGTGGCGTGCGGCGGGATGGGCGGCACCTCGGGATCGCACAGCACGTCGAGCACCACCGGACAGTCGGCGTTCAGCGCGCGATCCCAGGCGGGGCCCAGATCCTCTGGCGCCTCGACGGTGATCGCGGCCAACCCCATGACCCGGGCGACCTCCGCGTAGGAGACCTCCGGAAGCGATTGCGACTCCTCGAATTTCGGCGCGCCGCCCATCGCGCGCAGCTCCCAGGTGACCTGGTTGAGGTCGTTGTTGTGGAAGACGCAGACGATCAGCCGCGGATCCGACCAGCGGCGCCGGTAGCGGGCGATGGTGAGCAGCTCGGCGAGCCCGTTCATCTGCATCGCGCCGTCGCCGACCAGCGCGATCGCGGGCCGGTCCGGGTGGGCGAACTTCGCGCCGATGGCGTACGGGACGCCAGGACCCATCGTCGCGAGCGTCCCGGACAGCGAGCCACGCATCTGGCCGCGGAAGCGCAGGCACCGGGCATACCAGTTGGTCGAGGAGCCCGAATCCGCCGTGACTATGGCGTTCTCGGGAATGCGTTGGGACAGTTCCCAGACCACGCGCATGGGGTTGAGCGGCTGCGCGTCCAGCATCGACTGCCGTTCGAGCGTCTCCCACCAGCGGGCCACGTTCTTCTCCACCTTCTCCCGCCACGACCGATCGGTCTTGCGCTGGATCAGCGGAATCAGCTCGGCCAATGTGGATTTCGCGTCGCCCACCAGATTCACCTCGGTGGGGTACCGCATGCCGATCATCGTGCCGTCGATATCGATCTGCACCGCACGCGCCTGACCGAACTCGGGCAGGAACTGCGAGTAGGGGAAGCTGGAGCCGACGATGAGCAGGGTGTCGCAATCGCGCATCAGCTCGTAACTCGGCCTGCTGCCGAGCAATCCGATCGGCCCGGTGACGAACGGCAGATCGTCGGGGAGCACGTCCTTGCCGAGCAGCGCCTTCGCCACGCCCGCGCCGGTGCGGTCGGCGATCTCCACGACCTCCGCGGCGGCCGAGCGCGCGCCCTGGCCGATCAGGATCGCGACCCGCGATCCGGCGTCGAGGATCTCCGCGGCGCGCCGGATCTGGTCACTCGCAGGGATCACTCGCGCGGGCGGCAGCGCGCCCGGCGGGCTGGAGGGCACCTGCTTGAAGGCGTGCTCGGGTGGCTCGTACTCCTCCTCCTGGAGATCGGAGGGGATGATCACCGCCGTCGGCGCGCGCCGCGTGATGGCGACGCGGAAGGCGCGGTCGAGCGCGTTGGGCAACTGACTGGCGACATTGACCTCGACCACGTACTCGGCGACGTCCTGGAACAGGTTTTGCAGATCCACTTCCTGCTGGTAGCTGCCGCCCATCGCGCTGCGCGCGGTTTGCCCGACGATCGCCACCACCGGCACGTGATCGAGTTTGGCGTCGTAGAGGCCGTTCAGCAGATGGATCGCGCCCGGCCCCGAGGTGGCGGTGCAGACACCGGCGTTGCCGCTGAACTTGGCGTAGCCGGTGGCCTCGAACGCCGACATCTCCTCGTGCCTGGCCTGGATGAACGCGGGGTCGTCGTCGGCTCGCCCGAATGCGGCGACCAAGCCGTTGATGCCGTCACCGGGATATCCGAAGACCTGCTGGACACCCCATTCGCGCAGTCGTCGCACGACGTAGTCGCCGACCTGTTGACCCATGGTTCCTCCTGTCGGTGCGTCGCTGTCGGGATCCGTCCTCAGGCGGTGGCGCGGCGGTGCTTGCGGTGGCTGGTGTCACACAAGGGATAGGTCTTGGAACGGCGGCACAGGCAGATTGCGACCTGGAAGCGGTCGCAGCGGATCGTCTTCCCGTCGGCGGTCACGAGCTCCACCGGACCCTCGACGAGAACGGGCCCGTCGTCGGTGAAAGTGACTCGCCTGCGCTCATTTTCGGATTCGATCGGCACGGATCACCACCAGATCTTCCTTGTCCTGGCCGGGTTCGATGAGTCCGATCGAAGCGAGCCAGTCGGCGCGCCCGCGCAGCACTGGCCCGAAGGGAACGGTGTGGCGGGCCACGATCGCGGCTTTCAAACCGGTGTCACGTAATTGAATCAGCGTGCTGTCCGGATCGGACAGCATCGAGTGCACGACCAGCGCCGCGCCTCGGGGTTTCAGCAGATCCGGCATCATCCGGCACAGCCGGTCGAGCGCACCGCGCCCGGACACACCCGCGTTCCACGCGCGCGCCGCCCCGTGGTGGCCAGCGCCCGCGGGCGCTGGGACGTAGGGCGGATTGGCGAGAACGAGATCGAAGCGGCGTCCGCGCAGCGCGCGGCTGAAGTCGCCGCGGATCACCTCGGCCCCGATCCCCCGGATCCGACAGTTCAGCCACGCCGACGCCGCCGCGGAGCGGGAGATATCCACGGCGGTGACCGCCCTGGCGCCACCGCGCGCGGCCGCGATGGCCAACGCCCCGCTTCCCGTGCACACGTCCAGCACGTGCCCACCGCGCGGAATGCCCGCCTCGGACAGCGCCATGGCCAACAACCAGGTATCCGTTTGCGGGCGGTAGACCCAGGGCGGGCGAATCAACATCACGTACGCCGGATAGCCGGAATGAGCCGAATTAATCGTGCGGTCCGGCAGAACCCGGCTCACCGTCGCGCAGCGAACCGCGTCCCGCCTCCCAGCAGCCCAGCACATGCTCGGCGAACCGGTCTTCCAGCAGGTTCGTGGCCTGAATGCCGAACACCACCGATTCGGTCAACTCGGGCTCCTTGGCGAGCAGGTCGCCGATCACGTCGCGGCGCATGACCTGTTCGTGCACCGCGTCGGCTTCGACGTGCTCGCGGTAGAACAGCGTGCAGGCGGGATCGGCGTCGAGGCGGCGCAGCGCCTCCACCATCCGCCGCGCCCCCGGCGGCGAGCTGATCTCCACGGTCGCGAAATGACCGACGAGCGCCCCGCGCAATTCACGGTGCAGTCCGAACAGCGAGATCGTGTCCATCAGGGCGAACATCGGCGCCGGAATCACGTCCAGATAGTGCAGATAGTCCGGATTCAGGCCCGCCGCGGCCATCAGCTTCGCGTACAGCTCGGCGTGCACCCGTTCGCCGCGCCCGCCGCCGAACTCGTCGAACTCGACCGCGACCAGCGACGCTTTAGCCTGACCGCGCAGCCGCGGAATGGCCCATGCGTACGGATCGGCCTCTTTGTGGTGGTAGAGCGAGCGGTGCACCAGGTACTCGCGCATCTGCCACCACTCGCCGCGATCGAGCAGGAACTGGCTCGGCCCGCTCGCCTCGACCGGTGTCACGAGCAGCTGTTCGAGTTCCCCTTCCAGATCGGTCCCGCCGGGGACGGCGTCGCGCAGCCCGCGCAGCAGCCGCTGTTCCATCTCGGCACGCAACCCGAGCAGGCCGGGGTCCCACTCCCAGCCGGGATGAACCTCCGCGAACCCGTAGTAGTGCAACTCGTAGCAGGTGTGCAGGGCGAGAAGCAGATCCTCGTCGAACGGGTCCGTCGACCCGGCCCCCGGTACGGACTGTCCCGGCGTGCCGTGCAGGAGTTCGACCACCGCCGCGGACAGCTCGCCGCGCGGCTCGGGCATGGGCTGGGCTTTCGGGACCATGGTCGCTGTCATGCTGGTGGTTTACCCCGCTCGCGCCGGGTTATCGCCCGGCTTCCGAGTGAGCCCGCCTGGCTCCTGGTCGATCAGGCCGCGGAGGCGGTTCTCACGAGGCGGACCGCAGCCGCTCGGCGACGACCTCGGCGATCGCCGCGGCCGCGCGCACCCCGGCGCCACGGGTCTGCCACGCGCGCCAGCGTCCGGTGTCCAGCTCGCGGGCTCGGGCGAGCAAGCCGGGCCAGTCCTCGATATCGGGCCAGCGGTCGAGCGTCAGCGCCATGCCCGCCGACGCGAGTGCGCGCGCGGTGGCCAGTTGTTCGTCGAACGGGCGCGGCGCGGGCACCACCACGGCGGGTTTGCCCGCGGCAGCGACATCGGCGATCGCACCCTGCCCGGCGTGCGTCACGATCACGTCGGCCCGGCACAGCTCCGGCCACGGGTCGTCCACCCAGTCACCCAATGCGATTGTGCGCCAACGATATTGATGGTGACGCAGGGCGCAGGCGCGCACCATCCCCGCCGTGAACGCCGCACCGCCCGCGCCGCCGACGACCAGCACCGTCGGGCGGTCGTCGCGTGCCGCGAACAGCGGGGGGCGGCCGTCGAATCGGGTGATGCCGCCGACATAGCGGGTCTTGTCCGTGTACGGGCGCAGCCACGACGGATCGTAGAGTTCGCGCGGCCACGCCGCGATCAGGCGTTCGGCGATGCGGTGCACCAGCTGGTGGGCGGGATCGGTACGGGCGCCGGGCAGCGCCATGTAGACGACGGGAACCCCGTGCAGGCGGGCCAGCAGCGCCACCTCCACCGACACGTCCACCACCAGCGCGTCCGGCCGCGTCGCCGCGAGCCACGCCGCGACCGCCGCCATCCGCTCGGCCTGACCGCGATCGTGTCGCGGCGCCCAGTGCAGAACGCCCGACGCGGTGGGATCGCGGACCGTCGCGGGGAGGTTGCCGACGGGCAGGCGCACGACGTCGTCGAAGATCTCGTCGTCGGAGAGTGCCAGCGAGGACAGCGCCGTGACCGGCTGCGCTAGACAGGCGCTGATGCGGCGAGCGCGGACGAGATGTCCCGAGCCGTGGTGGTGGATGTAGTAACCGATCACGCGGCCCCCCGGTGCGTGCAAGGTCCCCGAGCTGGCAGAGGCCGAGGTCGGCGCGGATACGCCATGGCGAACCACACCAGGTCCGGGCCGCCGAGCCCCGGTGTCCATTGCGCGAGACCGTACATCGGACCTCCCGGCGGATCTGCGGTGACGTGCGACGATGCGGATCTACCCGGCCGTGCGCCCGGCAAACCTGGAGCACATTCCACTGGCGGGTGGACTCGCGCTGTCGTTTGCCGGAGGCGGGCGGGGGTAGCCGGTCGGTGATCGACCGGCGACACCACCCGGCAAGGAGGTAGCGATGCAGATCGGATACAAGCTGGCGGCAGAGGGTTTCGGTCCCGCCGAACTGATCCGCCAGGCCGTGCAAGCCGAGCGCGCGGGTTTCGACTTCGTCGAGATCAGCGACCACTTCCATCCCTGGCTGGACAACCAGGGCCACTCGCCGTTCGCCTGGACGGTGCTCGGCGCCATCGCGGCGCGTACCGACCGCATCGGCCTGGCCACCGGCGTCACCTGTCCGATCCTGCGCTACCACCCCGCGATCGTGGCCCAGGCCGCCGCCACCATGGCGCTGATCTCCGACGGACGCTTCACGCTCGGCGTCGGGTCGGGCGAACGGCTCAACGAGCACATCGTCGGCCTCGAGTTCCCGGACTCGGTGCGGGTGCGCCACGAGATGCTGCGCGAAGCGCTCGAGATCATCCGGTTGCTCTGGAGCGGCGGCTATCAGTCGTATTCGGGCAAGTACCTGCATCTCTCGGACGCCAGGATCTTCGACCTGCCCGAGCGGCTTCCGGCGATCGCGGTCGCGGCGGGCGGGGCCGCATCGGCCGAGCTGGCCGCCGAACTCGGCGACGGCCTGTTCGCCACCGACGCCGACCCCTCGATCGTCCGGCAGTACCGCGAGCACGGCGGCGACGGGCCGCGCTACGCCGAGGTGCCGCTGGCCTGGGCGCCCGACGAACACACCGGTGCGCAGGCGGCGCTGGAGACGACCCGCTGGGCGCTCACCGGATGGAAGGTCATGAGCGAGCTACCCAACCCGGTCAACTTCGCCGCCGCGAGCGCCACGGTCCGCGAGGAGGACATCCGCGACCACTTCACCTGCGGCTCCGACCCGGAACGCTACGTGGAAGCCGTCCGCGCCTACACCGACGCGGGATTCGACCATCTCGTGTTGCAGAACGCCGGACCGGATCCGGACGGCTTCCTCGAGTTCTATCGCGACGAGCTCGATCAGCGGCTGCGCGGTTCGCTCACCCCGGCCGCGAGCCCGAACTGAGCGGTCAGCGCTGCCTGCCGGTGCGCGCCCGCCTGCGCGCCTCCTGCATCTCGGCGAGTTCCTGTTCGAGCGCCTCGGCGATGCGGAACTGCCCGGTGTCGTAGATCCCCGACGAGCGAACCACCTCGTGGTAGGCGCCGTCCGGATCCGGCGGAGCCGCCTTGCGGGAGTCCTTGGCGTTGCGCGAGTCTTTCGCGTTGCGCGAGTCCTTCGCGATGCGGGAGTCCTTCGTGCTCATCTTGATCGACGAGCTCTCGGCGGCCGGGCGCGCCGCGACGGGCTTGTCGATCTCGATCGGCTTGGTCGGCGGCGGCGGGGGCGTCTGGCGGACGACTACTTTGGCGGCCACCGGCTCCGGCGTGCGCGCCGGGGCGGGCTCGACGACCGGCTTGTCCACCGCGACCGCCGCCGCGGGCTTTTCGGCCTGCCTCGGCTCGGCCTTCTCGGGGGCCTTACCGTTGGTGCCGTTCGTGGCGGGCTGCGCGGGTTCGGCGGGCGCGCGGCGCTTCTCGGCCGGCGCGGGCGGCACGTCCTCGGGCGCGACCTCCGGAGCGTCGATCTCCTCGACCTCGACCTCCGCGTAGTGCTCCTCGACGACTTCCGGCTCGGGTCGCGGCGCGGGCACCGGTCGCTCCGCGACTACGGCGAGACTCTCGCGCCGGACCAACGCGGACAAGCTGGCCCGCATCTGTTCGGCCGGATCGGGCAGATCGCGCACTTGCTCGGTGGCCCGGTGGATGGCGAGGCCGTACCGCGCGCTCGCGGCATCGTGAATCAGCAGGGCCACACCGATCATCACGGGGGCGATGGCGTGCACGGCCACTTCATACCACTGGCCGGAGCGCAGGTACGGGTAGGTGTTGAGGCCGACGGTCAACGCGAGCAGCGCCATTTCGGCGGCGGCGACTTGGCGGCGATTGTCGATGACGCCCCACTCGGCCACCTTGTTGGTGCCGATCATGATGATGATCAGACAGACGCTGATCATCCCTTCCAGCAGATAGCTGAACCAGTAGAGCGGGTCGCTCGGGCCGCCGGGGGCGATGTTGTGCTGCACGTTCACCGCGGACCACAGCATGCCCGCGCCGACAACGCCCGCCAGCGCGCGTAGCGACCAGGCGCGGTGCCGGTACAGCGAGGCGAGCTTGGCGTGCGGACTGGATTCGCGCCGCTGCGCGGCGATCGCCTTGCGGGCGAGCAACAAATCTCGCATATCGGCCTTCGCGATTTCCTCCGCCGTGTGCCGCGCGCGGTCGGAGGCGACCGCTGCGGCCTGCACCTCTTTCCAACGCTGCCCACGATCCTGTTCGCGAATTCGCTCGGCGAGTTCGCGTTCGGCGTGTAGTTCGTCCTCGGACAGCGCCTCGGTGAGAGCCGGGTCGAACTGATAGGCCAGCCGTCCGCGGGCCTTTTCGACCCGCCGCGCCAGCTGCGTGACCTCGTCCTCGATGGGGTGCTCTATGGTCAAATCGACCTCCGACCGTGGAGATCCGATGGCAGGCAAGTGATCACGAGTGTGAACAGCACCCCACATTCATAGTCGATGCATCGTTGCGAGCAAAACTATAGATTTGCCGCGTCGCGGATTCGGGCGGCGCGCCGTGCGCGACACACTGTATAGCGGAGGCGGAAACCGATCACGCGGATTCGCCGACTCCAGTTCCGACAGAGGGCTTGTCGGGACGCGTCGATCCGTCCGGATCGGGACAGATCGACGCGCACCGGTTCCCCGCCGAGTCAGCTCTCCAGCAACGTCGCCCCCACCGCCTCCGCGCCGTCGAGCACCTGCTCGATGCGACGCAGGGTGTCGGCGTGCAGGCCGATATTCGCCGCGAACAGGTTGTCCTCGATGTGCGCGGGGGTGCGACTGCCCGGAATCGGCACCACGTGCGGATCCTGGTGCAGCAGCCAGGCGAGCGCCAATTGGCTTCGGCTGATGCCGAGTTCGGTCGCGATTGCCTGCAGCGCGGCGTAGGAGTCGTTGTTCGCGGCGAGATTGGCGGCGTCGAAACGGGGCAAGTTGGCGCGGAAATCGTCGGCGCCGACCCGATCGACCGTTCCGGTGAGGAAACCCGCGCCCAGCGGACTCCACGCGACAACGCCGACGCCCAATTCCCGAGCCGCCGCGAGCAATTCGGGGTCGATCGGACGCCACATCGACCATTCCGCCTGCACCACCTGGACCGGGTGCGCCGCGTGCGCGCGCCGCAACTGTTCGGCGGTGACGTTGGACAGGCCGAGGTAGCGCACGAGGCCGTCGGCCACCAGTTCGCCTACCGCGCCCGCGGTCTCCTCGATCGGCACCTCGGGATCGGGGAAATGCGGGTAGTACAGATCGATCACGTCGGTGCCGAGGTTGCGCAGGCTCTGCTCGGCGTATCCGCGCACGTAACGCGGCTCGGCGTTGACGGCGAGCTCGCCGAACGCGAAGCCGACCGGGAACGTGTGCGCCGCGGCGCCTTCCGGAACGCGGAAGCCGAATTTGGTGGCGATGGTGAGTTCGTCGCGGCGACCGCGGATCGCGCGCCCGATCAGTTGTTCGTTGTGGCCGTCGGCGCCGTAGCCGTCGCTGGTGTCGATGAGCGTGGCGCCGTGGTCGACGGCGTGGCGCAGCGCGGCGAGGGCGCGGTCGTCGTCGATCGCTCCGTACATGCCGGGCGAGAGCACCATCGCGCCGAAACCGACTGCGGAAACCGGGATTTCGCCGAGATGGCGCACGGGGATCTTGGTCATGGCACCACTCTCGCCGAAGTGCACCCTGCCGTCCAAGTCATGTTGGTATAACCAAACGTTATGGACGTCGACCTGCGGGATCTGCGCTACCTGATCGCGGTGGCGGAGGAGGCCAACTTCACCAGGGCCGCGGCGCGGGTCTTCGTCTCGCAACCCGCGCTGTCCAAACAGATCCGAGCGCTGGAGCGCCGCCTCGGCTTCGAACTCTTCGAACGCACGCCGCGCGGCGTCACGCTCACCGCGCAGGGCGCCGAGTTGCTGCCGACCGCACGCGAGATGCTGGAGCTCTGGGACCGCGCCTACCCGCGCGCCCAGGCGATCGGCCGCCCGCGGACCCTGGTGGTCGGCATGCAGACCGCGGTGGGGCGGGATCTGCAGCGCCGCGCCATCTCCCGGTTCCGTGCGGCGGCGCCGGACTGGACCGTCTCGCTGCGCCTGGTCGGCTGGTCCGATCCGACGGCGGGGCTCGCCGACGCCTCCAGCGATGTCGGCATCGTCTGGCTGCCGATCCCGCTCGACGGACTGCGCACCCGGGTCCTGCGTCGCGAATCGCGCGGCGTGATGCTTCCCGAGGGGCACCCGCTCGCCGACCACCCGACGGTCGCGTTCACCGATCTGCTCGACGAACCGTTCGTCGCGCTGCCGCGCGCCGCCGGGCCGCTGCGCGATCACTGGCTGGCGATCGACGCGCGCGACGGGCACCCGGTCCGCGTCGGCGCCGAGGCCTCCGGGGCGGACGAGACATTCGAGGCGATCGTCTCCGGGCTGGGCGTCGCCCTGGTCGCGGCGGGCAACGCCGACCTCTATCGACGGCCCGGCTTGGTATTTCGCCCGGTCGACGGACTCGAGCCCGCCGAGCTGGCCGTCGCCTGGCGCGGCGACGACACCCGGTCGGCCACCGCGCTGTTCGTGGATTGCCTGACCGGGCCCTGACTCACGGGACGTGCGGAACGGCCGCGTCGCGATAGCCGAGGGATTGCCGACCCAGTACGGTGTGCCTGGCAGTGTGCGACGGACCCGAACGAGTCACGGAGGTACACCATGGAGCGGCCAGCGCTCGGCAGGCCCGCGATCGCGCTGGCGGCGGCCGCCGCGGCGATACTCACCACGCTCTTCCCTGGCGCGGCGCGCGCCGAGACCAGCGATCCGATCATGGCGAGCGGCGCCCTGCTCGCGCGTCCCGTGGCGCCGGATGGTTCGCGCATCGTCGATTTCACCATCGAGGACGACCGCAACCTGACGCTGAGCGTCTACTCGGCGGCGATGGGCCGTCCGATCACCATCACCGTGCAGCGCCCGGCCGACACCTCGGAGCCGCGCCCGACGCTGTATCTGCTCTCCGGCGCCGACGGCGGCGAGGGCACCGCGAACTGGGATCACCGCACCCCGGAGGCGCTGCAGTTCCTCGGCACCAAGGACGTCAACGTGATTCAGCCGATCGGTGGCGCGTGGAGTTACTACACCGATTGGCGGGCGCCGGATCCGGTGCTCGGCGTGCACAAGTGGAAGACCTTCTTCACCGAGGAGCTGCCGCCGGTGATCGACGGCGCCCTGGGTACCAACGGACTCAATGCCATTGCCGGACTGTCGACTTCGGGCACCTCGGTGCTGCAACTGCCGATCGCCGCGCCCGGACTGTTTCGCGCGGCGGCGGCCTACAGCGGGTGCGCGCAGATCAGCGATCCGATCGGATATTCCTTCGTCAACCTGTCCGTCGGAGTGTGGGGCGGCGGCAACACCGACAACATGTACGGCCCCCAGGACGATCCGATGTGGGCGGCCAACGACCCGTACGTGAACGCCGAGAAGCTGCGCGGAGTGGAGCTTTTCATCTCCAGCGGCAGCGGCCTGCCCGGCCGCTACGACATGCTCAACGGCCCGTACGCGCTGCCCGGCCTGGACGGGCTGGCGAGTCAGGTGCTCACCGGCGGTGTGATCGAGGCGGGCGTCAACTACTGCAGCCACAATCTGCAGGCCAAGCTGAACTCGCTCGGCATACCGGCGACCTACGACTTCCCGCCGACGGGAACGCATTCCTGGGGTTACTGGCTCGACGCGCTGAAGGCCTCGTGGCCGGTGCTGGCGCGCGGCTTGGAACTGCCCGCGTGAGCCGTCGGCTCGCCTCGGCGCCCGGCAACCGCCGCAGCCTGTCTCGGTGATCTCCCTGGCATTCGTGCCAGCCGCCGCGACGGATAGGTCTACCGTGGTTGATCGACGGTTGCCAAGGCAATGCTGAACATCCACTCGCGATCTTCGATCAGGTAGGAGGAACGGATATGCCTACTCGGGACACCGCTTGGCCGCAGGGCACGCCGTGCTGGGTCGACTGCCAGGTCGACGACCCCGGCCGGGCCAGTGAGTTCTACTCGGCGCTGTTCGGCTGGGAGATCGACGACTCCCCGCCGGAAGCCGGCGGCTATCTGATGGCCTCGCGCAAGGGATCGTCGGCGGCGGGCATCGGACCCAAGCCGGAGAACATGGCGATGCCCTCGGTGTGGACGACCTACTTCGCCGCCGACAGCGCGGACGAGATGGCGCGGAAGGTGACCGCAGCGGGCGGCACCGTCATGATGCCGCCGTTCGACGTGCTCGAGTTCGGCCGCATGTTCGTCGCCACCGACCCGACGGGGGCCGCCTTCGGCGTGTGGGAGTCCAAGGCCCACACCGGCGCCCGTATCTACAACGAGCACGGCGCGTACTGCTGGAACGAGCTGCATACCCCCGGCTACCGGGATGCGCAGCGGTTCTACGAGGCGGTGTTCGGCTACGACTACCAGGAGATCGGCGACGGCCAGAACTTCGACTACGCGACCTTCACCCTCCCGTCGGGCGGAGAAGTCGTCGGCGGCATCAACGACGACACGAAAGGCCGGCAGGTCGAGGCGCCGCCGCACTGGCTGGTGTGGTTCCAGGTGGACGACGCCGACGCGTCGCTGGCCAAAGCGGCCGAACTCGGAGCCACGGTGCTGGCCGGTCCCGACGACAGTCCGTTCGGCAGGATGGGTGTGCTGCAAGGGCAGCAGGGCGAGGTGTTCGCCGTCATCGACCCGACCCGCAAGGTCGGCGAGCCGCCGACGCCGAGCTGAGAGCACACACCGCGGTGAGATCAGGACGGGCCCGGCGGCGCGGCGTGTCGGCCCCGGGCACCGGTCTTCGCTGAGTACCATCCCGAGCGCCACAGCCGCTACCAGGAGGAACACTCACCGGAGGTATCCAGAGTTGGTTGGCCGCATCGAGATCAGCGACCGGGCTCGCGTCTCCGCCAGCGAGGCATCGGAGTTCGCCGAGCGGTTGAACCGGCTGTTCGACAGCGCCCGACCGCCGGGGTTCCGTCGGCGCTACAGCAACGCGGAGGTGGCCCGCGCGCTCACCGCGGCGGGTCATCCCATCTCGCCACGGTATGTGGCGCGCTTGCGCAACGGCACGCGCACGCCGCCGACCGTCCGCACGGTGCGCGCGCTCGCCGACTTCTTCGACACCTGCCCGGTCGGTTTGCTGGCGAGCACATCCGGCGCCGACCACCCCGGCGACCGCGGGATCGTCGAACAGTTGCTCGACGCGAAGCTGCGCAGGCTGACCCGCGCCGCCTGCGATCTGTCCGCGGAGTCCCAGGATCTGCTGATCGCCATGGCGATCGGCTTCCGGCGCGCCGAGGACCTACCGGACACTCCGCCGGACTGCGCGCATTGACAACGTGCCTCGCGCGCGATTCGTTTGCCGCGCACGGGGTATGACCCCTATGTCGGCAACTGGCGCAGGATGAGGGCCTGGTCAGCGGCCCGGCACGACGACAGGGACAGGCTGTCCACTACCGGCATCGTCAACGGCGACGACGGACCTCAACGGCGAGGACCACGTCCGGCGGACCGGCCCGCCCCTGACGCGAAGCGATCGACCGGATCTGCCGAGGTGCCCGACCGGATATACCGACGTGCCGCCGGGTCGGCCACGTCGCTCCGCATTCCTTGCCGCAGTGGATATCGCACACGGTCGCGGGCGGGTCGGCGGCAACCGCCGACCCGCCCGCGACCGTGTTCAGGCCGCCACTCGTCCCTTGCGGACGCCCTCGGCCAGCACACGCACGACAACGGCCTCGGGCCGCTCCCGCGATCGGATGAACGCGACCGGCTGCCCCTCCACGAGGGTGCGATAGCCGACCATCTCGATACTCGAATAGTCTACGTACACCAATGCGCGTGGATCCGACGCGGGTTCGATGAAACCGAACCCTTTCGGTGCGTCGAACCACGCCACCCTCCCGCGCGACCAGCTCGCCGTTCCCGACCGTGCAGGCGTCATCGGCATCACCTCCGGGTCCGAGCCGCCCCCTACGAGCAGCCAGTGCACGCCGATTTCCCGATCCACCGCGATCGAAACAGCGACCGGATCGATGGCCGAGGCGAGCGTGCGCCGGTAACGTCGAAACGGACCCGACGGAGGAGGAAGACCGGTGACGCAAGCAGACGAGCGAGCCACCGAGCTCGCCGAATTGGCGCTCGACCGTGACATCACCCTCGCGGTCGCGGAATCGCTGACCTGCGGCCGGCTGTCTTCCTCGCTCGGCGCCGCGCCGGACTCGGGCACCTGGTTCCGCGGCGGTGTGGTCGCCTACCGCCCGGAGATCAAGCGCAGGGTGCTCGACGTACCCGATGTGCCGGTGGTCTCCGAGACTGCCGCGCGGGCGATGGCGACCGGCGTCCGCGCGCTCATGGACGCCTTCGCCGGCGTCGCGGTCACCGGCGTCGGCGGCCCCGATCCGCAGGATGGCGAACCGGCGGGCTCGGTCTGGTTCGCCGTCGCCACCGAGAGCGAGGTCCGTGCCGAGCACCGTCAGTTCGACGGCGGGCCCGATCGGGTCCTCGACCAGACCATCGAGCATGCTCTCGCCATGCTCGTGGACGCGGTGAAGTCCGCTCACGGGCAGCGTCTTTGAGCCCAGGCCTCAGTCGAGGACGGCGGTGGCCTCGACCTCGACCATCAGGTCGGGCTCGCCCAACGCGGCGACACCGAGCAGGGTGATCGGCTTGACCGGATCGACGCCGAGCTTCGCGGCCGCGCGCGCCACACCTTCGCCGAGCAGCGGGTACTTCTCCTCGTTCCAGTCCACCACGTAGATGGTCAGCTTCGCGACGTCGTCGAACGAGCCGCCGATCTCGGCGAGCGCGGTGCCCACGTTGAGATACGCCTGCTCGACCTGCGCGGCGAAATCCCCCTCCCCCACCTTGTTGCCCTCGGCGTCGCGGGCCACCTGCCCGGCGAGGAACACCAGCCTGCTGCCCTGGG
This sequence comes from Nocardia sp. CNS-044, assembly GCF_059570515.1. Classification (NCBI taxonomy): domain Bacteria; kingdom Bacillati; phylum Actinomycetota; class Actinomycetes; order Mycobacteriales; family Nocardiaceae; genus Nocardia; species Nocardia sp. CNS-044. The sequence continues at coordinate 354,225 of NZ_JCANSX010000008.1, read as the reverse complement.
CGATCGAGAGCTGGCGGTACACATCGGGTTTGGGCAGTCCCTCGGGGTTGACCAGCGTGATGGCCATGGCCACTCCTCCCTCTTCGGTTCCGCGCGTGCGGCTGTCAGCCAAACCATAACAATGCTATGTATTGTTGCGCCATGGCCCGCACCAAGAATCCGCACGTGCGCTCGATGCTGCTCGAACGCGCCGCGCTGATGCTGCGCAGGCGGGAGCCGGTCACCTTGCGCGGGCTGGTGGCGGGCACGAGTGTGTCGACCATGGCCGTCTACACCTACTTCGACGGCATGGACGGTCTGTGGCGGGCCCTGCGGCAGGAGGGCTTCACCCGGCTGTCCGCCAGGCTCGCCGAGGTGGCGGCGACCGCCGATCCGGTGCGCGATCTCGCGGCGCTCGGCGCCGCCTACCTGCGCAACGCCATCGAGAATCCGGACCTCTATCGGGTGATGTTCGACGCGGGCTTCGAGCTCGAGGATTCGGCCGCCGCCGACGAGACGCTGGACCGCGTGGTGACCACCGTGCACCGCGCCAAGGACGCGGGCCGGTTCCGGTCCGGCCTCGATCCGCTGGAGCTGGCCACCCAGAGCTGGACCATCGGACACGGCCTCGCTTCCCTCGTCGCCACCGGCCCCCTCCCCCGCGAAACGCTGTCGAACGGAGTTCCTTTGCTGACCGCCCTGTTCGTCGCGGCGGGCGACGAGCGGACCCGCTGCCGCCGATCGGTGCGCGAAGGCTGGCGACTCTGAGTCAGGTCGCCGAGCGCCGCACCTCGGCGAAGAACGCCCGCATGGTCGGGCCGATCTCGGCCAGTTCGATGAACGGCACGCCTTCCGAGGCGCCGTCGACATAGGCGAAACGCATATCCGCGGCCATGTTCCCACGCTGCACCACCGTGAGCCCGTCGCGTTCGGCCGCGGCGACGGCGGCGTCGAAATCGTCCGGCTCGAAGCACACGTGATGCAATCCCGGACCGCGGCGGGCGAGGAACTCCGCGTAGATGCTCTCGCCGCGGACCGGCTGGATCAATTCGAGCTGGATGTCGTCGAGGTACGACAGCGCGATGTGCGCGGTGAAATCGGCGGGGCGGCCGCGATAGACGCAGGCGTCCGGGCCGAATTCGACGTCGGGGATACGCGCCCATTTCCGCACGCCGAAATGCGTGACGAAGAAGCGTTCCGCCTTCTCGATATCGTCGGTCACCCAGGCGATCTGGGTGATGGGGCCATCAGCGTAGTTCATACCGAGTCCCGCGTTCGACCGTCGGGGCTGCTGTGAAACACCTGTCGTTCATGAATCGACGTTAAGCGACCTCGCTTAATCTCTCAATTCGAACCGTTTAGATTGTCGGCGGTATGCCGGTCCGCTCGACGCTCGGTGTTTGACGTGCGCGGCGCGTGGAATCACGAAGGCGATCACCGACCGGGCGGGAGGACGCATGAACGACGACGGACTCGGCCCCGCGGCCGCGGACCGGGTCGACGCGACGATCGTCGACACCGGCGGGGCGATCTTGCCGCGCGACCGGCTGATCGAGGCGCTCCGGCGCCACCGCGCGGCCGGGGCGCGAGTCGTGTTCACCAACGGCTGTTTCGACGTCCTGCACGCCGGGCACATCGCCTACCTCGACGAGGCCAAGCGCCTGGGCGACGTGCTGGTGGTGGCGGTCAACTCCGACCGCACCGTCCGCGAGCTGAAGGGTCCGGATCGCCCGGTGAACCCGGAAGGCGATCGCTGCGCGGTGCTCGCCGCCCTCGGCTGCGTCGATCACGTGACGATCTTCGACGAGGACACCCCGGTCGAGCTGCTGCGCGCGACCGAACCCGACATATACGCCAAAGGCGGCGACTACCGGCCGGAGACACTGCCGGAGTCACCGATCGTGCGGGCCTACGGCGGCGAGGTCAGGGTGCTCGGCTACCTCGCCGATCGCTCGACCTCGGCGATGATCGAGCGAATCCGTGCGCGCGCACCGAGCGATGGTTTGTCCGCACGCGGATAACGGGGCACGGCCTCGAACGATCGCATCTGGCGACCTGCCCCGCCCCGACCGGCGGCTCCGAGGAAGCGTCGATTGGCCGAAGGGAAAGCGGGTAAGCGCCGCACATGGCACCACCGTGATCATCGCCGCGCGCGGCGAGCGAGTTCGCCCGCGCCCCGACGCCGAGCATTCCGCTTCGCGCCGACGGAAGGGAGCACCTCGTGAGAATCGCCATGGTTTCCGAGCACGCCAGTCCACTCGCCCAGCTCGGCGGAGTCGACGCGGGCGGACAGAACGTGCACGTCGGCGAGCTCGCGGCGGCGTTCGCCCGACGCGACCACGACGTCACGGTGTACACCCGCCGCGACGATCCGGCACTCGACACCACGATCACCACCGACGCGGGTTATCGGGTCGTGCACGTGCCCGCCGGTCCGGCGAAACCCATTCCGAAGGACGACATCCTGCCGCATCTCGGCGAATTCGCCACCTTCCTGCGCGAGCAGTGGTCGGTGAATCGGCCCGATCTGGTGCACGCGCACTTCTGGATGTCCGCCGTCGCCGCCGAACTGGCAAGCCGCGAACTCCGCATCCCGGTCGTGCTGACCTTCCACGCGCTCGGCACCGTCAAGCGCCGGTATCAGGGCGCGGCCGACACCAGCCCGCCCGCCCGCCTCGAGCTCGAAAGACTGGTCGCCACTCGCGCCCACCATGTGATCGCCACGTGCACCGACGAAGTCGAAGAGCTGAGCCGCATGGGACTTCCGCACGCGCGCGCCACCGTCGTTCCGTGCGGCGTCGACCTCGCCAGGTTCGGTCCGCACGGCCCCGCCGACGAGCGTGACGGCCGCCAGCGGCTGGTGTCGGTGGGCAGACTGGTGCCGCGCAAAGGTTTCGACACCACCATCAAGGCGCTCGCCCAGCTGCCCGACACCGAACTGCTGATCGCGGGCGGATCCGCCGACGGCGACGACCCGACCGGCGCGGAATCGCGGCGACTGCGCCAGGTCGCGGTCGACGCGGGCGTCGCCGAGCGCGTCCACCTGCTCGGACAGGTCTCACGCGAGAGCATGCCCGCGCTGCTGCGTTCGGCGGACGTCGTCGTGTGCACGCCCTGGTACGAGCCGTTCGGGATGGTCCCGCTCGAGGCGATGGCCTGCGGCAAACCGGTGGTCGCCAGCGCTGTCGGCGGACTGCTCGACACCGTGGTCGACGGCGTCACCGGCACCCTGGTCGGTCCGCCGGAGCCGGGCCCGGTCGCGCGGGCGCTGTCTCCGCTGCTGGCCGACCACGAGTTGCGCCGCGCCTGGGGCGTGGCCGGATATCAACGGGCGCGCAGCCGATACTCCTGGGATCGCGTCGCCGACGAGACGCTGACCGTGTACCACCGCGTCATCCCCGAAGCGGCGACCGCGACGCTCGCGGCCGCCGGTTGATCTCCGTCATCGACATCCGAAGGGACCCCTGGTGAATCAACCGACGAAGAACGAACTCGGCACCGTCCTGATCACCGGCGGCGCGTCCGGACTCGGCGCCGCGACCGTCGACGCAGTACGCGCCGCGGGCGGCGTCGCCCTCGTCATCGACCGTGACAAACCCGAAACCGACGTCGCTTGGGAGTACGCGGATCTGGCGTACACCGAGGACGCCGAGCGGGCGGTGCGGACGTTGGTCGCGCGCACGGGCGGGCGGCTGGACGCTGTGTTCACCGCCGCGGGCACCGATGCGTGCGGCAAGCTGGACGAGGTCGCGGTCGAGGAGTGGGAGCGCGTGGTGCGGGTCAACTTGCTCGGCACCGCCGCGGTCATCCGCGCCGCGCTGCCCGCGTTGCGTGCCAGTCGCGGCACCATCGTCACCTGCGCCTCCACCCTCGGGCTCAAGGCGCTGCCCGACGCGACCGCCTACTGCGCTTCGAAATTCGGCGTGGTCGGCCTGACCAGGGCGCTGGCCGCCGAGACCGCGGGCGAAGTCGGCGTCACCCTGCTGATACCCGGCGGCATGCACACCGCCTTCTTCGACGGCAGGCCCGCCCAATACGCTCCGCCGCCGGACATCCAGCTCAACAAGCCGGAGGACGTCGCCGCGACCGTGGTGTTCGCCATGTCGCAGCCACCCGGCTGCGAGCTCAGGGAGATGGTCGTGTGCCATTCGACGGAGCGGTCGTGGCCGTGAGCGCTCCGGTGCGAACATGACGGGGCATGTACTGGCGGCCCGGCTCGACAGCGTCGGCGACGTGCTCGTCACCGGCCCCGCCGTCCGGGCCGTCGCGGCACGGGCGGAGCGGGTGACGTTCCTGGCCGGGCCGCGCGGACGGGCGGCCGCCGAACTGCTGCCCGGCGTGGACCGGGTGCTCGAATTCCATGCTGGCTGGGTGGATTTCGATCCGCCGCCGGTGACCGCGACCGCGATCGAGCGCCTTCGCTCCTCGATCGCGACACTCGCCGTGGACGAGGCGCTGATCTTCACCTCGTTCCACCAGTCGCCGCTGCCGCTCGCGCTGGTGCTGCGCACCGCGGGCGTCGGCCGGATCTGCGCGATCAGCACCGACTATCCGGGCTCGCTGCTGGACGTGCGGCACCGGCCGGACGAGGATTTGCCCGAACCGGTCCGGGCCGTATCCCTGGCTCGGGCGGCTGGTTATCCGGCCGCCGACACATCGTTGCGGATCCGCGCCGACCTGCCGGACGCACGCACTCTGACGGGCGATCCCGGCTACGTGGTCGTCCATCCGGGCGCGGCGGTCCGTGCGCGGCGGCCGTCGGCGCGCCGGTCGGCGTCGATCGTCGCGGCGCTGCGCCGCGCGGGACATCGGGTGCTCGTCACGGGCGGACCAAAGGAACGGGAACTGACCGCGACCGTCGCGGGCGAGGTCGCCGAGGACCTGGGCGGTGCGACCGATCTACCGATGCTGGCCGCGGTGCTGCGCGACGCCCGCGTGGTCGTCGCGCCCAACACCGGGGCCGCGCATCTGGCGGCGGCCGTGGGCACACCGGTCGTCTCGCTGTTCGCTCCCGTGGTTCCGGCGCCGCGCTGGGCGCCGCACGGCGTGCCGTCGATCGTGCTCGGCGACCAGACAGCCCCTTGTGCGGACTCACGCGCCAGGGTCTGCCCGGTGCCCGGCCATCCGTGCCTGGACGGCATCGCCGACGACGCCGTCGTCGCGGCCGTGGGGAAGCTGGCAGCCATCGAGCGCACCGTGCTCGGCAGGGACGACCTCACCGAACGCACCGCCTGACGAAGATCCGCCGCTGGGAGCAAGCACACCGCGAACGATCCGACCGGTGATCCTCCCGGACTGTTTCGAAGTGGTCGGTCTGGGCATCACCGAGACAAGGTGGGCGTCGAAACCGCCATACCCTGCGGAAACTCTCGCCGCCGCGATCACCTTCGTCCTGGTGGGCGTGCACGGATAAGGAAGGGGCCGTCGTGAGCAGCGCAGAGTATCGGCAGAACAGCCCGGTTACGGTGGAACTGGAGGAGCACTTCGACGCGCTCGTCGCGGCCCTCGGTCGCAATCTTCGGCCCGCGGTCGCGCGGGTGCTGGCCTGGGGCGAGCAGCTCGCCGCCGTCTACGACCGCGGCGGGCGCTTGTTCGCGTGCGGCAACGGCGGCAGCGCCGCGGAGGCGCAACACCTGACCGCCGAGCTGACCGGCCGGTTCCGCGACGACCGCCGACCGCTGTCTGCCATCTCGCTGCACGCCGAAACCTCCAGTCTCACCGCGATACTCAACGACTACGGACCCGACGAGATGTTCGCCAGGCAACTGCGTGCCCACGGCCGCCCCGGCGACGTCCTGATCGCCATGTCCACCAGCGGCTCGAGCGCCAACGTCATCGCGGCCGCCAAGGCCGGACACGAGATCGGCCTGGCGACCTGGGCGATGACCGGACCCTCGCCCAACACGCTCGCCGCGCTGTGCGACGACGCGATACCGATCGAAGCCGACACCGTCGCCACCGTGCAGGAAATGCACTTGGTGCTGGTGCATTCGCTGTGCGCGGCGGTGGAGGCCGCGTTCGAGGCGGATTCGTGATCTCCGGAGCCCCGCTGGTCGTGGTCGGCGACGCGCTGCTCGACATCGAGGTGGTCGGCCGCGCCGACCGGCACAGCCCGGATGCCCCGGTCCCGGTGGTGGACGTGACCGCTCGGTCGTTTCGTCCGGGCGGGGCGGGACTTGCCGCACTACTCGGCGCCAGCGACCTCGAGGATGTCGTGCTCGTCGCCGGTTTCGCCGACGACTCGGCGGGTGAACGGCTGCGCGCGTTGCTGCCCAAGGGGATTCGTCTCGCTCGCTTGCCGTTCGCGGGCAGCACGGTGTGCAAGGAGCGCGTGCGGGCGGTGGGCCCGTGCGCGGGGCCGAGCGTGGACAGCGTCCCCGCTCCGATCACCCGGCTCGACTCCGGGGACGGGCGCGTCACCGACGAGCCCCTCGACGACGATGTGCGGACCGCCATCGGATCGGCCCGTGCCGTGCTGATCGCCGACTACGGCCGCGGCGCAGCGGCGCACCCGGAGATCCGCGCCCTCGTCGAGGCGCGGGCCCGCGAGGCGCCGGTGGTCTGGGACCCGCATCCCCGAGGTCCGGAGCCGGTGCGCGGCGCCGCCCTGGTCACGCCGAACCGGGACGAGGCCGAACGATTCGCGCCCGGCGGCACGGAATTCGGCGGCCGCGCGCGGACGCTGACCGATCGGTGGGCGGCCAGGGCCGTCGCGGTGACACTCGGCGCGGACGGCGCGGTGTTGTACTGCCATGGACGGCCCGACAGCGTGCCCGTCCCGGTTCCGGTCGAGCGCCGCGCGGCGGCGAACGCGGACACCTGCGGGGCGGGCGACCGGTTCGCCTCGGCAGCCACCGTCGCGATGGCCGACGGAGCCGGTACGGAGAAATCGGTGCGGTACGCGGTCGCCTCCGCGGCCGAATTCGTCCGCGCCGGTGCGGCTTCCGCCTTCGCCGTCACACAGACCGAAGCGGCGATGCGGCTCCGGGTATTCGCCACGGAGAACGAGAGTGCCGAAGCATCGCCTCGGCACCGCTGATCACGCGAAAGGAGGACACGATGGAACGCGGAAACAGCAAGCACGGGCCCAAGCGCGACGACCAACTCGCGCACGAGCTGCACGGCGCGTTGCAGGGCAACCTGTCGAGCCGCGCCGAAGAATGGCGCGATCCCGAACCGCTTGCCGACGACGACGAAGCCCTGACCGCTCGCCCCGACCTCCCGCGTCCGGCACCGCCGGACAACCCGCAACCCTGACGGGCGGCCGGTTCGCCCCGGTGATTCGGCCGCGCTTCCGGCACGGCCGCACCAGAATCGGACTACTGTGGTGGTCTCCGTCCCGGCACGTTCGCGTACCGAGCCGCCGTGGACGGCCCATCCGATGCAATCGCCCGCAGCGGGCCCGGCCGAGGCGGGAAGCATGGACACATTCGTCTTCGACAGCGAGGATCTCGGTGCGACCGAGGCCATGCTGAACTCGGCCTACACGAAGATGCGGATCGGCAGCAGTCACGAGCGGACGCGCGCGCAAGTCTCGCGCGAGGTGATGGGCACCGTCAGCGTCGACCAGCTGGATCTGGAATTCGACATGGCCTACCGCGCCGATCCGCTCGGCCGGGTGTGCCTGTGCGACATGCGGACCGGCGCCATCGAGGAATCCTTCGCCGACGGCTCGACGGACACCTTCCTTCCCGGCGATCTCACGCAGATCGCGCTGCCGGACGAACCGTATTCCGGCGTGGTGCGCAGCGCGCGCTATCAGCTGACCATGTTCGATCCGCGCCTGCTCACCCAGGTGGCTTCGGCGGCGCCGGGCCGGAGCGCCGAGCCGGTCAGGTTGACCCACCACCGACCGGTGTCGGACACCGCGGTCGCCGAGTTACGCCAGGTGATCCGGTGGCTGCGCGAGCACGTCCTCGCGGTACCGGAGGCGCGGGCATCGTCGCTGATCGCCGCCTCGGCGGAGCAGTGTCTCGCGGCGAGCGTGCTACGGGCCTTCCCGAATACCGCGACGCCCGAACCGACGTCCGTCGACCGCAGGGACGCCCACCCGGACACTCTCCGCCGCGCCATCGCCTATATCGAGGCGCACGCCACCGAGCCGATCAGCGTCGCCGACATCGCGGCGGGCGCCCACGTCACCATTCGAGCCGTCCAGCTCGCGTTCCGCAGGCACCTGGACACGACGCCGATGGGCTATCTGCGGAAGGTGCGCCTGGCCGGCGCGCACGAGCAGTTGGCCGCGGCCTCCCCCGACGACGGCCACACCGTCACCGGTGTCGCCGCGGCTTGGGGTTTCGCCCATCCCGGCCGGTTCGCGAGCAGCTATCGCCAGACCTACGGCGTCGCCCCGCGGGCGACGTTGCACGACTGACCGGCTACCGGCCGTCCATCATCGCGACGATCTGGTGGCAGGCCGCCGCGACGGCGGGGTCGAGGCTCGCGTCCAAGACGTGCGGGCGCTCGGCGTAGACGGCCAGCACAGCGGTCGTGCCGTTCGCCGCGCGCATACCGCGGCAGTGCAGCGAGCGCACGCCGAGCAGGCGCAGCTGCGCCCGGCAGTCGCTCCAGCGGGTCTCGCCGTCCAGATCGGCGACGGTGACGGCGACGTCCTCGTTCAGCGCCGTCCTGTTCGGCGCGGCATCGCTGATGAGCTGGGATTCTTCGGCCAGTTTCGCCCGCGGTGAGGACCACGCGCGCACCGCGAACTCGTCACCCACGCGGACCGTCAGTCCGACGAGCACGTTGTGCGGTAGCGCCTCGGCCAGTTCGCGCGCCACCGTGTGCGGATTCCGGATGTCGGCGGTCGCCTGCGCGGCGGGCGGCGGGTCACCAGCCTGGTCGCAGGGGCTCGTTTCGAGCATGGTGGCTCCTTCGGACGTCGGCGATGGACGCAGCCGACGACGCGCACGACCACGGAGGTATCAGCGTGGCAACACCCGATCGAACCCCACAACACAGAGAACGAAGTGTCGCCCTCCAGAAAACGAAGCGCGAAGTCGGCGGCTCACCGCCCGAGCGCCTCGTCCAGGTTGGCGTAGTAACAGAACAGCGCCCGCACTCCCACCACGTCGAGCACTCGGTCGATCTCGGCATGTCCCGACACAAGCCGCAGATCGACCCCCCGTTCCGCGAGCTTCCTCTTGAATTCCCCCAGTGCGATGGCGGCTCGAATCCCGACGAAACGGGTGGTACGGAAATCGACGATCACGGCGCGACAGCCGTGCTCGGGTATGGAGTCCAGCGCAGCGCACAGCTCGGGCAGTCCGGCGAGATCCAGTTCGCCGTCCACCGCCATCACCACGCAACTGCCGCGCATGGCTACCGATCGTCCCCCTGGCCGCCGCTTGTCGTACATATAGCGGTGAACTCGCCCGACACCGGACCGCACAACGATTTTCGTCGACATCGCAGAACCTCCCAACGGGATGGTGTCCCACCCATCGGCCGAACGGCACCGTTGAACGGCGCCACCATGGTCGGTGCGATTCGCCCGAGAACCGCGTGGGACTGTGCTCGTCTGAAGATCTCAGCCTGCGGCCGGCCCTGTCCTTCGGCCCTCGGCGTCGCTGGATCGTAGCCACGATCCGCGGCCCCGGCCGCCATCCAATGTTGTGCTCCAAGCATAGGCCGGTAGCCGATCGACTTCACCATTTGCGGCAAAGGACCGTTCCCACCTGCGCGCGATCCGGAGTCCCAGCCCGGAAATCCCCCTGTGTCCCCCTGCGGTTCGACCGTCGACCCCGGGCGTCACATCATCATCGGCATGCCGGGGAACATGCTGCTCCACCACTCGCGCAGCATCCCGATCATCTGCGAGAACATATCCATCATCGCGAACACCTCCTCTCCGGCCAGGTCGTCCAGTCAACTTTCGGCTACCCTCACGGGCGTCGAACATGCCTTCGGATGGGCCGGAACACGGCGTGCTCAGCTGTAGTGGCGCACGAGTTCGCGCTTGAGAACCTTGTGGCTCGGGCCGAGCGGCAGCTGGTCGACGAACTCCACGCGGCGCGGGTACTTGTGCTTGGCCAGGCGCTTGCGGCCGAACGCGATGACCTGGTCGGCGGTGAGCGGGGCTCCGGCGACGACGACCGCGCAGATCTCCTCGCCGTAGGTCTCGTCGGGCAGGCCGATCACCGCGACCGCGTCGATGGCGGGGTGGTACAGCAGCGTCTCTTCCACCTCGCTCGGGTACACGTTGAACCCGCCGCGAATGATCATGTCCTTGATCCGGTCGGCGATGTTCACGTAGCCGTCGGCGTCCCGCACACCGAGATCACCCGTCCGGAACCAGCCCTGCACGACGGCGGCGGCGGTGGCGGCCGGATTGCCGATGTATCCGTTGAACACGTTGTGCCCGCGGATCACGATCTCGCCGAGTTCGCCGGACGGCAGCAGGACGATCTCGTCCGCGATGCCAGGGTCGGCGATCTCGACCTCGACGCCCCACACCGCGTGCCCGACGGTGCCCGCCTTCGGCCCGAAGTCCGGCTGGTTCACCGCGGCGGTCGGCGAGGTCTCGGAGAGTCCGTAACCCTCCAGGATCGAGGTGCCGAACAGCTCGTGGAAGGTCTCCAGCACCGGCTGCGGCAACGACGCTCCACCGGAGATGCACAAACGCAATTGCGGCGCACCGAGTTTCGTCGCCGCGGTGATGAGCCGGACGTACATCGTCGGCACGCCGTGGAAGGTGTTGACGCCCTCGGCGTGCATCAGGCGAATGGCCTCGTCGGGGTCGAAGCGCGGCTGCAACACCAGCGTCGCGCCCGCGCGCCAGGTGGAATTCATGGAGACGGTCTGGCCGAAGATGTGGAACAGCGGCAGCGCGCCGAGGGCGACGTCGTCGCTGCGCACGTCGTTGGCGTCGAAGGCGTTCACCGTCGCGTTCATGACCATGTTCAAGTGGCTGAGCTCGGCGCCCTTCGGCTTGCCCGTGGTGCCGCTGGTGTAGAAGATCACGGCGGTGTCGCCGGGCGCTCGGGAGACGAACGACCGAATCGGTTCCGCCACAAGGGTGTTCGGGTCGTGACAGCCGATTCCGACCGCGCCCGCCGCGGCCTTGCCGACCTCGGCGAACTGCTCGTGACACACCAGCAACGTCGCCCCACTGTCGCGCAGGACGTGCTCGGCCTCGTTCGCCGTCAGCAGCAGGTGTACTGGAATCACCGCGGCGCCCGCAGCGAGGATCGCATAGTAGGCGCGCGGGAACTCGGCGGTGTTGGGGCACATCAGCGCCACGCGGTCGCCGGGGCGCACACCGAGTTCGATCAGCGCGGCCGCCTGTTCCCGGGCCTGCGACCACAATTCGGCGAACGTGATGCGCTGCGCACCCTCGATCAGCGCGATCCGGTCCGGGCGGCGGCGCGCCTGCTCGGCCAGGATGCTCGCCAACGACAGCGTGGCGTTCATGCCACCTCCAAAACTAACGTCGCAAGTTTTTCGCCAACCGTAGATCAGCCAAACTAGCGGTGCAAGTTTCTGGTTTCGCGGCTACTTCGACGCCTCGTGCAGCTCGATGGCGACGAGCAATTCGACGAGGTCGTTGACGCTGCGGACATTGCGGCCGGTGAGTTCCTGGATGCGGCGCAGCCGGTACTTGGCCGTGTTGTGGTGGATGCGGAGGCCGTCCGCGGCCTCGCGCAGATTCATGTCGGCGCCCGCGAAGGCGCGAATGGTGTCGGCGAGCATTCCGCCGCGCAGCCGATCCTCGGCCAGCGCGGCGGCGATCCGCGGATCCACCAGCTGGCGGACGGTGTCGTCGGCGCGCAGCATGAGGTAGCGGAACGGCGAGAGGTGTGGAAGGGCGAGCACGCCACCGTCCTCGGGCAGCAGATCCAACGCCGAACGCGCCTGCTGATAAGACCGCGGGAACTGGGCGATCTCGGTGAACACCGTGCTGACGCCGATGCCGAGGGTGATGCCTTCGGCGTGCAGCTTGTCGCGGGTGCGCCGCAACAGCGCGCACAGTTCGTCGGCGGACCCGTTGCGACCGAGCGCGGGCAGCGCGACGATCTCCGATCCGCGCACCACCGACAACGTGCGCAATCCGTTGACGCCGGTGCGCGCGAGCGCCGCCGACGCGATGTGCCTGGCCTCCGCTTCGGAACTGCCCGGCTCACCGCGATGGGCCGTGCGCAACACGACCGCCGTCACCGCCACCATGGGCGTCGCCCGCTCGGTGCCGATGCCGTGCGCGTGGGCCATGGCCAGCTGCGGCCCGCGGTCGGGCAAGGCGCCGTCCAGCAGACTCTCCACCAGTTCTCGGCTGTCGCGCCCGGCCTCGGCGGACAGGTACTGCTGGAATTCCAGATAGGCGTTGGCCGCCTGGGTGCTGATCAGGTCGCAGTAGCGGGTCAACGGCACGACCATCGACAGCGCCGCGTCGCGCCCGGCCTCCGAGTCTCCCGCGTGGGCGAGCAGCGATTTCCAGATCGCCTGCTGCCCGAGCCGGAACGCGGAGATGTAGTCGACCAGCGTCAGCCCGGACTGCGCGCGGCGCGCCGCGGCCCGTCGCGCGTAGCCGATGTCGTCGACGGTGACCCGCCGCTTGTCGAGCAGCGCGCCGAGTCCGGTCCGGCAGAGCCGGGTCAGCTGATCGTGTACGTCGGCGTGGAAGCTCGTGTCCCGCGCCGCGTACCCGGGGACCTGCGCCAGGATCGCGGACATGCCCGCGTCGGCGATGTCGTGCGCGTGCTCGAAGACGCTGCCGACGATCCGCGTGCGCTCGGCCTGGACCGGCGCGGATACCCCGGTCGAATGTGATCCAGCTGACATAACCCGGCATACTCCACGGCCCTCGTCGCGGGTGTCAACAGGGCCGAAGGAGGCACCCACCCCTGTCCACGCCGGACAAATCGCGCCGCCGAGATTGGGCCTCCGCGTCCGATGTGCGCCCTGACCAGCGTCTTTACGCTGACCACGATCCACAGGCCAGACCGCAAGGACTGCGCCGACCCGCACGGAATTTCACCCACGTCTCGGACGCGGGCCGGAGGACGAATGCTCGAGATATCCCACCTGACCGTTCGCTTCGGCGGCATCACCGCCCTGCACGACGTCGGCTTCGGCGTCGCGCCGGGCGAGATGGTCGGTCTGATCGGTCCGAACGGGGCGGGCAAGACCACCCTGTTCAACTGCCTCACCAGGCGCTACCAGCCGACCGAGGGCACGATGCGCTACCAGGGCGAGGACCTGCTGACGGTCCGCCCCGACGCGCTGGCCGGACTCGGTATCGCCCGCACCTTCCAGAACCTGGGGTTGTTCCCCCGCATGTCCGTCCGGGACAACGTGCTCGTCGGCGCCCACCACCGGGCCTCCGCCGGTTTCGTCTCCGCGAGCCTGCGCCTGCCGCGGGTCCGCGCGGAGGAGCGGCGGCTGCGCGCCGAGGTCGACGCGCTGCTGGAGCGGCTCGACCTCGCCGATGTCGCCGACCACCCGGCCGCGGGCCTGCCGTTCGGCACGCTCAAGCGGATCGAGCTGGCCCGCGCGCTGGCCGTCGGGCCGCGCCTGCTGCTGCTGGACGAGCCGGTCAACGGGCTCAGCCACGGCGAGGTCGACGTGTTCGCCGAGCGTCTGCGCGCGCTGCGCGACGAGTTCGACCTGACGGTGATCGTCGTCGAGCACCACATGGGATTCGTCATGGGCACCTGCGACCGGGTGGTGTGCCTCGAGTTCGGGCGCGTCATCGCCGAGGGCGAACCCGAAGCGGTGCAACGTGATCCGGCGGTCATCCGGGCCTACCTGGGGACGGCGGCATGACCGGCGAACCCTTCCTCACCGTCACCGACCTGCGCGCGGGCTACGGCGCGGCCAAAGTGCTGCACGGCCTGAGCTTCTCGGTCGCCCGCGGCGAGGTTTGCGCGGTCCTCGGCCCGAACGGCGCGGGCAAGACGACCTTGTTGCGCGCACTGTGCGGCATGATCCGGGTGCGCGGGACCGTGCGCCTCGACGACGCCGAGATCACCGGCCGCACACCGGAAGCCATCGCCCGGCTCGGTGTGGCGCACGTGCCCGAGGGCCGCGGCACCTTCCTGCCGCTGACCGTCGAGGAGAACCTGCGCCTCGGCGCCTATCAGCACCGCGACCGGGTCCGCACCGAGGCCGACCTGCGCCGGGTCTTCGACTTCTTCCCCATCCTGCGCGACAAGCTGCGCGAGACGGCGGGCGGACTCTCCGGCGGCCAGCAGCAGATGCTGGCCATCGGCAGGGCGCTCATGTCCCGGCCCCGGCTGTTGCTGCTGGACGAGCCGTCGCTCGGCCTCTCGCCCCTGGTCACCCAGGAGCTCTTTCAAATCGTGCACACCATCAACAAAGAGGAGCGCACCACCGTGATCGTCGTCGAGCAGAACGCGCATCTGGCGCTCGGGACCGCCCACCGGGCACATGTCCTGGAGACCGGCCGAATCGTCTTGTCCGGCACCGCGGCCCAGATCAAGGCCGACGAGCAGGTCGCCGAGTCCTATCTCGGATACCGGGTGTGACCATGGCCGGATTTCTGCAACAGATCATCGAAGGCCTCACGGCCGGAGCGATTTACGCCGGTTTGGCGCTGGCGCTCGTGCTCATCTACCGATTCACCGGCATCGTCAACTTCGCCCAGGGCGAGCTGGCCATGTTCTCGGCCTTCCTCGCCTGGCAGTGCGTGCAGAGCGGCCTGCCGTTCTGGGTGGCGCTACCGGCCACCCTCGCGGTGTCCTTCGTCGGCGGCATGCTGATCGAACGGGTGATCATCCGGCCCGTCGAGGGCGCACCGGAACTGACGCTGGTGATCGTCACCGTCGGCCTGTTCTTCTTCATCAACGCCGCCGCGGGCTGGATCTGGTCCTACCAGGTGAAGTCGTTCCCGAATCCGTTCCCTGAGGGGGCTTTCCGAGCCGGTGGCGTCACCGCCGGGTACAGCAGCCTCGGGGTGCTCGGCGTGGTCGCCGCGGTGATGGGCTTGCTGTACCTGCTGTTCCGCTACACCAAGATCGGCCTGGCGATGCGGGCCGTGGCCTGCAACCCGCAGTCGGCGCGCTTGGTCGGCATCCGGGTGGGCACCGTGCTCGCGCTCGGCTGGGGCCTCGCGGCGCTGGTCGGCGCGGTCTCCGGCGTGCTGTCGGCGCCGCTGCTGTTCCTCGAGCCGAACATGATGGGCGGCGTCCTGATCTACGCCTTCGCGGCGGCGACGCTCGGCGGCTTCGACAGCCCCGGCGGCGCGGTGGCGGGCGGACTGATCGTCGGGGTGGCCGAAACCCTCACCGGCGCTTACCTGGACGTCATCGGCACCGAACTCAAGATCGGCGTGCCCCTGGTGATCATTCTCGGCGTCCTGCTGCTGCGGCCGCAGGGTCTGTTCGGTCGCGCGGTGGTGGAACGGGTATGAGCGACATGGGAACTCGAAACACCGCCGTCGCGGCGGAAACATCGTCGGCGCCAACCGAAACCGTCGCTCCCCGCGCGGAAACACGACGGCTGCGGATGCCGGACTGGACATGGCTCGGGATCGGCGCGCTGCTGCTGATCGCCTGTCTCGCACCGTTCCAGCTGGTGCCGTTCCGCACCTTCCAGCTGGCGCTGGCGATGATCTACGCGGTCGCGCTGCTCGGCTTGAACGTGCTCGTCGGCCACACCGGCCAGATCTCGCTCGGGCACGGCGCGTTCTTCGCGGTCGGCGCGTACACCAGCGCGGTGCTGATGGATCGCTCGGACACACCGTATTTCGCGACCCTTCCGGTCGCCGCGGCGGTGGCCTTCGCGCTCGGATTCGCCCTCGGCATTCCGGCTCTGAGGTTGCGGGGGCTGTACCTGGCACTGGTCACCTTGGCCATCGCGATCTTCCTGGTGCCGCTGCTCAAGCGGTTCGAGTCGGTCACCGGCGGCTCCATGGGGCTGACGCTGACCAAGCCCGCGCCGCCGGTGTGGACCGGGTTGGCCGAGGACCAGTGGCTGTACTTCCTGGCGCTGCTCGTCACCGTCGTGAGCTTCGTCCTGGTCGCGGGGCTGCTGCGCTCCCGGGTCGGCCGGGCGCTGCACGCGATCCGCGACAACGAGATCGCGGCCGAGGTGATGGGCGTGCGCCTGGCCTTCTACAAGACGCTCGCTTTCGCCTGCGGCGCCATGCTCGCCGGTGCGGCGGGCTGCGTCTACACCTGGGTGATCGGCTTCGTCTCGCCGGACTCCTTCGCCGTCGGATTGTCGATCACGCTGCTGGCCGGATTGGTCGTCGGCGGGCTCGGCGGGCACTGGGGACCGCTGCTGGGCGGGCTGTTCGTGATGTACGTCCCGAGCTTCGCCCAGGACCTCAACCAGGCGGCGCCGGGAGTGATCTTCGGACTGCTGATCATCGCGGTCATGTACCTCGCGCCCAACGGACTGGCCGGACTCCTCGGCCGCATGGCGCGCTGGCTCGAACATCTCGTTCGGAAAGGGAAGAACAATGCGCACTAAGGCAATCCGCGCCGCCGGCGTCGCGGCCGCCGTCCTGCTCGCGGTCTCCGCCTGTGGCGGCCGCGACGACACGGGCAGCACCGTCGGACAGGGCGAATGCCGTGGTCAGCAGACCACGGGAATCACCGACAGCAGCATCAAGCTGGGCGGGGTCTACCCGCTGTCGGGTCCCGCCTCCGCTTACGGCGAGCTGCCGAAGGGCGTTCGCGCCTACTTCGACTACCTCAACGCCGAGCACGGCGGAATCGGCGGCCGCGCCGTCGAGTACCTGGTGCGCGACGACGGCTACCAGCCGCCGAAGACCGTCGAGGAGACCCGCCGTCTGGTGGAGCAGGATCAGGTGTTCGCCGTCTTCCAGACCCTGGGCACCCCGACGTCCTCGGCGGTGTGGGACTACCTCAACCAGCGCAAGGTGCCGCAGGTGTTCGTCGCGGGCGGTGCGACGAAATGGGGTGCGGACGAGGGACATCCGTGGACCATCGGCTGGCAGCCCAGCTACCGCGCCGAGGGCCGCGCCTTCGCGCAGTACGTCCGCCAGCACAAAGCCGATGCGACCGTGGCCGTGATCTACCAGAACGACGATTTCGGCAAGGATCTGCTGTCCAGCTTCACCGAGGCCGTCGCGGGCAGCGGCGTCCGAGTGGTGGCCGAGCAGAGCTACGAGGTCACCGACCCGACGGTGGAACCGCAGGTGCGCAACCTGGCGAACTCGAAAGCCGATGTGCTGCTGAACTTCTCCACACCGAAGTTCGCCTCCCAGGCGCTGGCCGCCGAGCGGCGCAACACCGACTGGAACCCGCTGCACATCTTGACCCAGGTGGCCAACACCATCAGCACGCTGAAGCCGGTCGGCCTGGAGAACGCCCAGGGCGTGGTGTCTGCGGCGTTCACCAAGGACCCGTCCGACCCGCAGTGGTCGTCCGACGCCGCCATGCGCCACTACCAGGAGAAGCTGGCCGAGTACGCGCCCGGCGCCGACCCGACCAACCAGTACACGGTGGTCGGCTGGGCGGCCGCGGAGAGCTTCCACAAGACCATGGAAGCCGCGAAATGCCCCACCCGCGAAGGACTTCGCGACGCCATGCGCTCGCTCGACAATGTCGGCATCGACCTGCTGCTGCCCGGCATCACGTTGAAGACCGGCGAAGGCGACGCGTTCCCGATGGAGTCCCTGCGCATCCAGAGGTTCGAGGGTGACCACTGGGTGCTGACCGGCGACGTCATCGACACCGGCAAGTAGCCACTCCCCCACCACGTGCCGCGGCGCATTCCGGCGTCGTCGGCAAGCACGAAGAAAACCGATCGATGAGGATCAACTATGAAACTGCGAAACAGCGTCGTGACCGCAGCTATGGCGGCCGTTGCCGTCGGCGTCTGCGGCGCGGGCGTCACCAACGCCCAGCCCGCCGAGGAACAGGGTGCGGTGCGCTACGAGGTCACCCGCCAGGGTGATTCGGCCGTGGTAGCCATCGGCGACGGCAAGTTGCGCGTCGTCGCGGACCAGCTGGTGGTCACCGACGTGCACGACACGCCGGTCGCGGCCGTGCCACTCACCTACCGCATGGATGCCATGTCGTATCCGATCGCGGCGCGGGTCGAGGGTGACCGCGCGATCCTGACGCCGTCGCGTGAGGGCGGAACGCCGGTGGCGGCCGTGTCGGCGAACGAGGTCATCAGCCAGGAGCAGGCGGCCAAGCAGGTCGCCGAATCCTTCACCCCGCGTGACCAATCCGCACTCGGCGTGTTCGCCCAGCGGATGACCATCAGCGCCGCGGTGAGTGCCGTGGTCGGCGCGGTGCTCGGCGGCGGCGTCGGCTGTCTGCTGGGTGGCGCGGCGGGTGCGACGGTCGCCAGCCCGGTGATCGCGCTGCTGCTCCCCTGGGTCGGCGCGACCATCGCCGGGTGCGTGCTCGGCGCGGCGACGCTGGGCGCGGTGGGCGCCATGGTCGGGCTGATCACGGTGGGCGGTCCGATCGCGCTGTTCTCCGCGTTCCAGTACTTCTCCACCATCCTGACCCCCTGCCCGGCGGAACTGCCCTACTGCAAGGACCCTTCGGTTCCGGCTCCCCCTAAGTAACACCCCGAGAAAAGATCCCGCAGGCCTGTCCGGCACACCGCCGGACATGCCTGCGCGGCGGTGCGACGCCGCCGACGACGAGGAAGGAAATCAGCGTGCGCAGAACAGTTTTCGAGGCCGACCACGAGGCGTTCCGGGAGACCGTCCGGTCGTTCATCGAATCCGAGGTCGTCCCGGAGTACGACAAGTGGTACGCCGACGGCATCGTGCCTCGCGACTTCTACCGCAAGCTAGGCGAACTCGGCGTGTTCGGCATCGAGGTTCCGACCGAGTACGGCGGCGCCGGTATCGAATCGTTCTCCTTCCAGGCCGTGCTCACCGAGGAGATCGCGCGGGCCGCGGTGTCCTTCGGCGGCTCCAGTGTCCATGTGTCGCTGTGCCTTCCGTACCTCAAGGCGCTGGCCACCGAGGAGCAGAAACAGCGCTGGCTGCCCGGCTTCGTCAGCGGCGACATCATGTTCGCCATCGCCATGACCGAACCCGGCACCGGCTCGGACCTCGCGGGCATCCGCACCACCGCGACCCTGTCCGAGGACGGCACGCACTACGTCCTCAACGGCGCCAAGACCTTCATCACCGGCGGCGTGCACGCGGACCGGGTCATCGTGTGCGCGCGCACCGCGCCCTCGACGGCGGAGGACCGCCGCCACGGCCTGTCCCTGCTCGTGGTCGACACCAGCTCGCCCGGCTACTCCGTCGGCCGCAAGCTGGACAAGCTGGGACTCAGGGTTTCCGACACCGCCGAACTCACCTTCACCGACGTCCGAGTTCCGGTCGAGGATCTGCTCGGCGAGGAGCACCGCGGCTTCTCCTATCTCGGCCAGAACCTGCCGCAGGAGCGGCTCAGCATCGCCGTCGGCGCCTACGCCCAGGCCAAGGCGGCCATCCGCTTCGCGCACCAATACACCAGGGACCGGCTGGTTTTCGCCAAGCCGGTGGCCAGCTTCCAGAACACCAAATTCGAGCTTGCGGCCTGCCGCGCCGAGGTGGACGCGGCCGAAGCCGTGGTGGATCGCGCCCTCGCCGCGCACGACCGTGGCGAGCTGACCGCGGCCGACGCCGCCTCGGCCAAGCTGTTCTGCACCGAGACCGCCTCCCGCGTGATCGACCGCTGCCTGCAACTGCACGGCGGCTACGGCTACATCACCGAGTACCCGATCGCCCGGCTCTACGCGGACAACCGCGTCAACCGGATCTACGGCGGCACCAGCGAGGTGATGCGCATGATCATCGCCAAGGACATGGGCCTGTAAGGGATTCAGCGCACGCCCGACCTCGGCTCGGGCGGAGTGGGCAGCACCTCCTCGGCCACCTCGAGCACGGCGGCCAGCGCACGCGAGGCGTTGTCCGCCCGCCAGGCCAGTGCGGACGCGAGCGCGGGGACGTCGCCGCGCAACTCCTTGTAGACCATGCCGGTCCGGTGGATGTGCTGCACCGAGGAGAGCGTCAGCGTCACGCCGACCCCGGCGGCGACCAGGTCGAGGATGGTGTAGGAGTCCGGCGCCTCCTGCACGATGCGGGGCGTGAACCCGGCGTCGAGCGCCGTGCGCACCAGGTGGTCGCGCACGCTCGAGCCCTGCGTGCCGGGAAAGGTGACGAAGGCGTCGTCGGCGAGGTCGGCCACATCGATGTCGGCGGCGTCGGCGAGCGGGTGCTCCGCGGGCAGCGCGGCGACCAGTCGCTCGTATTGGATGACCCGCACCGCGACGCCCTCGCGCCGCACCGGCAGCCGGACGAAGCCCAGATCCAGCTCGCGGGCGGCGACCAGGTTGAGCGCGGCGCCCGCGTAGGTCTGTCCGCGCAGGCGCACCTCGATACCGGGGTGCGCGGCGCGGACTGCCCTGGTCAGCGTCGGCAGCGCCTCGTGGCTGCTGGCGCCCGCGAAGCCGATCGAGACCCGGCCGACCTCGCCGCGCCCGGACGCGACCGCCGCGCGCCGGGCCACCTCGATGTCGTCGAGGACCTTGCGCGCGTGCGGCAGCAGCACCTCGCCCGCGGCGGTCAGCCGCACCGACCGGGTGTTGCGTTCGAACAGCGCGACCCCGAGCTCCTTCTCCAGCGCGCGGATCTGCTGGCTCAGCGGCGGCTGAGCCATGTGCAGACGCTCGGCCGCGCGGCCGAAGTGCAACTCCTCGGCGACCGCGACGAACCCGGCGAGATGACGGAACTCCACGACGACCCCATTAGGTAAGAATCGGTATCACTGAATTGCGAATTGAGTATTGGACTATATCGGTTCGACAAGGCACCGTGAGGATCGATCCGAACGAAGGAGCCCGATGCCCCGGTCCAAACAGCTGACGATGCGCGAGGCCGTCGCCGCGTTCGTCGAGGACGGCGCCACCGTGGCACTGGAGGGATTCACCCATGCGATCCCGGTCGCCGCGGGGCACGAGCTGATCCGCCAGCGCAGGCGCGAGCTGACGCTGGTCAGGATGACGCCCGACATCGTCTTCGACCAGCTGGTCGCGGCGGGCGTGGCACGCAAGATGATCTTCTCGTTCACCGGCAACAGCTCGGTCGGCTCGCTGCACGCCATCCGCAGGGCCGTGGAGCGCCGGGAACCGCGTGGACTGGAGATCGAGGAATACAGCCACTACGGCCTGCTCGCCCGTTATCTCGCCGGGGCCGCCGATCTGCCCTTCTACCCGCTGCGTTCGTACGCGGGCGGCGATCTGCCCGCGCACAATCCGCGCATCGCCAAGGTGACGTCGCCGTATCCCGCCCCGGATGGCGGCGTCGAGGAGATCTACGTGGTTCCGCCGATTCGACCGGATGTGGCGATCCTGCACGCGCAGCGCGCGGACCGCGTGGGCAATGTGCAGGCGTGGGGCATTCTCGGGCCGATGCAAGAGGTGGCGTTCGCGTCGGAGCGCACCATCGTGGTGGTCGAGGAGATCGTCGACGACGACGTAATCCGCGCCGACCCGAACCGCACCGTGATCCCTGGATTCGCGGTCGACGCGGTCGTCGAGTGTCCGCGCGGCGCGCACCCCTCCTACGTGCAGGGCTACTACGACCGCGACAACGACTTCTACCGGTCGTGGCCCGAGATCGGCAAGGATCCCGCCGCGCTGGACCGGTGGTTGCGCGAATGGATCTACGACTTGCCCGATCACGCCGCCTACCTGGACAAGCTCGGCCCTGGCTATTTCGATCGCCTGATACCGGAGCCCGCGCTGTCGCACCCCGTCGACTACGGATGCGCACGATGACCGACGCACCGCAGAGGACACGCGCCCACACCACGAGTGAACTGCTCACCGTCCTCAGCGCCCGCCATCTGCGCGGCAAACGCCGGGTCTTCGCCGGAATCGGCCTGCCGACTCTCGCCGTGACGCTCGCGCGGGCGACCACCTCACCCGACCTCGAGCAGGTCTACGAGTCCGGCGTCTGTGGCGCGCATCCCCCGCGCCTACCCGAGACCATCGGCGACGCCCCGCTGGCCACCGGAGCCGAGGCGATTCTCGGGATGCACGCGCTCTTCGGGTACGTCCTCCAGGGCGGCTACCTCGACGTCGGGTTCCTCGGCGCGGCGCAGATCGACCGCTTCGGCAGCCTCAACAGCACCGTGATCGGCGACTACGCCACTCCGGCCGCCCGGTTGCCCGGCGCGGGCGGAGCCACCGAGGTGATGGCGAACGCGGACGAAATCTTCGTGGTCCTGCGTCGACACGATCCGCGCTCGTTCGTCGATCGGCTCGATTTCACCACCAGCCCGGCGCCGTCGGTGGCGCGCCGGGCCGAGCCGCGGGTGCGCACCCGCGGGCGCGGCGTGACCACCGTGATCACGCCCCTCGGGGTGCTCACGGCGGACGCCGATGGCGAATTGTGCCTCACCGCAACGCATCCCGGCGTCTCCGTCGAACAGGTCGTGGCCACCACCGGCTGGCGGCTCCGGGTGGCCGAGAACGTCACCGTCACCGAACCCCCGACCGCGGCGGAGCTCGACCTGCTGCGCACCACCATCGATCCGACCAGGGTGTATCTCCGATGACCGAACCTTCCGTTCTCCGTTCCGATCTGTCCGGCGAACACGCGGGCATCCGTGTGCTGCGCATCTCCCGGCCGCAGGCCCGCAATGCGCTGAACTCCTTCACGAAAACTTCGCTCGCCGAGGAGCTTTCAGCTGCCGATGCCGACACCGCGGTCCGCGTCGTCGTCCTCACCGGCGACGCGGGCGTCTTCGTCGCGGGCACGGATCTCAAGGAGATGAGCACGTATCGGCCCACCGATCTGTTCGCTCAGGAGACCGGCAAGGTCTTTTCCGTGCTCGACGAACTCGGCACACCGGTGATCGCCGCGGTCGAAGGCTATGCGTTCGGCGGCGGATGCGAACTCGCCATGGCGTGCGATCTCGTGGTCGCCGGCGCCTCGGCGCGGTTCGGGCAGCCGGAGATCCGGGTCGGGCTCATCCCCGGCGCGGGCGGATTGAGCCGCCTCGTCCAGCGGGCCGGGCGGGCTCGCGCGCTGCGCATGGTGCTGACCGGCGAACCGATCGATGCCGCCACCGCCCAGCAGATCGGGATCGTCGCCGACATCGTGCCCGACGGCACCGCGCTGGACGCGGCCGTCGAGATCGCGGCGACCATCCTGCGCCAGCCGCCGCTGAACGTCCGCGCGATTCGCAGCATCGCGCGGCACGCCGAGAACGCTCCGTTGAACACCGCGATCGCCTTGGAGCGCACGACCTTTCAGATGTTGTTCGATACCGCCGATCATGCCGAGGGCATCGCCGCCTTCCTGGCCAAGCGCACGCCGACCTACGAAGGACACTGATGGAACCGATCGAACGCATCCGCATCGTCGGCGCGGGGGCGATGGGCCGCGGCATCGCCCAGGTCGCCGCGACCGCCGGATACCGGGTCGAACTGACCGACGCCGACGCGGCCGCTGTTCCGTCCGCGCTCGAGTTCGTCGCGACGATGATCCAGCGGTCCGTCGACAAGGGCAAGCGCGACGCCGACGAGGCCGCCGCCATCCTGGCGCGGCTCACCGCGGGCGCCGCCCCGACCGCACCCGCCGACGACATCGATCTCGTGATCGAGGCCGTCGTCGAGAAGCTTCCGGTCAAGCAGGCGATCTTCGCCGAGCTGGAGACCGCGACACCGAACGCCGTGCTCGCCTCCAACACCAGTTCGCTGTCCATCACCGCGATCGCGTCGGCGCTGCACGACCCGACCCGGTTGATCGGGCTGCACTTCTTCAATCCGGTGCCGCTGATGTCCCTGGTGGAGATCGTGCCCGGCCTGCGGACCGCGCCCGAACTCACCGATACCGCAACGGCTTTCGTCGACCGAATCGGGCACACCCCGATCCTTGCCCGGGACACCCCCGGCTTCCTCGTCAACCACCTGGGGCGCGCCCTGCCCAGCGAGGCGCTGGCCATCCTGTCCGAACAGATCGCCTCCCCCGCCGATATCGACCGCATCGTCCGCGACACACTCGGCCTGCGGATGGGCCCGTTCGAGCTGATGGACCTGACCGGATTGGACGTCAGCCACCCCGTCATGGAAACCGTCTCCGCGGGCTTCTACGGTGACCCGCGGCTGCGCCCCTCCCCGATCGCGGCCGCCCGTGTCGCCGGCGGTCTGCTCGGCCGCAAGACGGGCGAAGGGTTCTACCGCTACCAGGACGGCGCACCGCTGCTGCCCGCCGAACCGGACATCACGCCGGATGCCGATGCCACCCCGGTCCACGTTCACAACCACCCCGATTTCGCGGCGGTGCTGCGCCGAGCCGGTGCGACGGTGCTCGAATCGCCCAGTGCCGAAGCGGTTTCGCTCGTCTTGCCGATCGGCGAACCGACCTACCGCCTCGCCGCACGCTACGGCCTCGACCCCGCCCGGACCCTCGGCATCGATCCGCTGGGCCTCGACCGCAGCCGCCTCACCGTCGTGGTGCCCACCGCCGCCGACCCGCTCGCCACGGCGCCCGCGTTGCGCCTGCTGGCCGCCGCCGGTTACACACCGACGCCGACCGCCGACGGCACCGCCCCTGTCGCGCAACGCATCCTGGGCGCGATCGTGAACCTCTCCTGCGCCCTCGCCGAACACGGCATCGGCACACCGGAGGACATCGATCGCGGCGCTCGCTTGGGCCTCGGCTACCCGCTGGGACCGCTGGAACTCGGCGAATCCGTAGGCACCGAGCGGGTCACCGCGATACTCGACGGCTTGTACGCCTACACCCGCGATCCCCGCTACCGGGTGAGCTCCTGGTTGCGCAGCCGCTCCGAGCAGCGAATCCCCCTGCACACCAAGGGCACCCGTCCCGAAGACCTGCTCACGAACCGAGGAACCGATGTTCGTTCTCGATGACACCCACCGCGAGATCCGCGCGCTGGCCGCCGATTTCGTCGACACCGAGATCACCCCGCATGCGCGCGACTGGGACCGTGCCGAGACCGTCGACCTGGCCATCGTCGACCGACTCGGCGAACTCGGCTTCCTCGGGCTCGGCATCGCCGAGGAATTCGGCGGCACCGAGGTCGACATGCTCTCCTACGTCCTGGTCTGCGAGGAACTCGGGCGCGGTGATTCCGCCGTGCGGGGCATCGTCTCGGTGTCGCTCGGACTCGTCACCAAATCTATTGCGGCACATGGCACTGACGAGCAGAAGCACAGGTGGCTCCCGGAGCTGACCTCCGGACGCGCGCTCGGCTGCTTCGCCCTCACCGAACCCGACAGCGGTTCCGACGCGGCCTCCCTGCGCACCAAGGCGGTTCGCGACGGGGACGACTGGGTGATCTCCGGCGAGAAGATGTTCATCACCAACGGCACCTGGGCCAAGGTCGCCCTGGTGTTCGCCCGCACCTCCGCCGACGGCGGCAAAGGCATCACCGCCTTCCTCGTGCCCACGGACACACCGGATTTCACGGCGACGACCATCCACGGCAAGCTCGGCCTGCGCGGACAGGCGACCGCCGCGCTCTCGCTTCAGGATGTCCGGGTGCCGGACTCGGCGCGGTTGGGCGCGGTGGGCAAGGGTCTCGGTATCGCCCTGGGCGCCTTGGCCAAGGGCCGCATCTCCGTGGCCGCGGGCAGCGTCGGCGTCGGGCAAGCAGCTTTGGACGCCGCGGTGCGCTACTCGACCGAACGCACCCAGTTCGGCAAGCCGATCGCCACCAAACAGCTCGTCCAGGAGCTGCTCGCCGACTCCGCGCTCGACGTCGAATCCGCCCGCCTGCTCACCTGGAAGGCCGCCGCCCTCGTCGACGCCGGAGCCTCGCGCGACGAGATCCAGCTCGCCTCGTCCATGGCCAAACTCGCGGCCAGCGAGACCGCCGTGCGGGTCAGCAACAACTGCCTACAGGTCTTCGGCGGTTACGGCTTCATCGACGAGTACCCCATGGGCAAATACCTGCGCGACGCGCGAGTCCTCACCCTCTACGAGGGCACCAGCCAATTGCAGAAACTCATCATCGGCCGCGCCCTCACCGGCATCGACGCGATGTGACCGCCCCTTTTCAAGGACAACGAATGCCCGACGCAGTCATCTGCGAACCGTTGCGCACACCCGTCGGCCGCTTCGGCGGCGTGCTCAAAGACGTTCCGCCGCAACAACTCGCCACCACCGTGATCGAAGAACTGGTGCGCCGCACCGGCATCGACGGCGCCTCGATCGACGACGTGATCCTCGGCCAGGCCTCGCCCAACGGCGAAGCCCCCGCCATCGGACGAATCGCCGCCCTCGACGCGGGCCTCGGGATCGACGTCCCCGGCATGCAGGTCGACCGGCGCTGCGGCTCCGGACTCCAGGCGATCATCCAGGCGTGCCTGCAAGTCGCCACCGGCGGCAGCGATCTCGTGCTCGCGGGCGGCGTCGAATCCATGAGCCAGACCGAGTTCTACGCGACCGGAATGCGGTGGGGCATCAAGGGCGACGGCGTCGCGCTGGCCGACCGCCTCGCCAGGGCCCGGGTCACCGCGGGCGGCCGCGACTTCCCCGTGCCGGGCGGCATGATCGAGACCGCGGAGAACCTGCGCGCCGAGTACGCGATCAGCCGAGCGGATCAGGACGCACTGGCCGTACTTTCCCACCAGCGCGCCGTGGCCGCCCAGCGCGCGGGACGATTCGCCGACGAGATCGTCGGAGTCTCTGTTCCGCAACGCCGCTCGGCACCCGTCCTTGTCGACGCCGACGAGCACCCGCGCGCCGACACCACCGTCGAGGCGCTGTCCGCACTGCGGCCGATCCGTTCCTCGATCGATCCCGAATCAACGGTCACCGCAGGCAATTCCAGCGGCCAGAACGACGGCGCGGCCCTCTGCCTGGTCACCACCCCGGAGCAGGCCCGCAGACTCGGCCTGCGCCCAATCGCCCGCCTGCTCTCCTGGGCCGCGGCGGGCGTAGCCCCACGCACCATGGGAATCGGCCCGGTTCCGGCAACCGAGCGCGCCCTCGCCCGCGCGGAACTCACTCTCGCCGACATGGACGTCATCGAACTGAACGAGGCCTTCGCGGCCCAAGTCCTCGCCGTCCTCCACCACTGGAACCTCGACCCCACCGACCCGCGCCTCAACCCAAACGGCTCCGGCATCTCCCTCGGCCACCCCGTCGGCGCCACCGGCGCCCGCATCCTCGCCACCCTCCTGCGCGAAATGGACCGCCGCGAAGCACGATACGGCCTGGAGACGATGTGCATCGGCGGCGGTCAAGGCCTCGCCGCGGTCTTCGAACGCATGTCCTGATCCCGACCTACGACGTCCCGGTCGACCCACTTCGACGCGCACGCGCGTGATATCCCCATCTCCACGCCGACGTGGGTGATCGGCCGGGTTCTCCAGCCGATCACCCACCGCTGCCGGGCGCGTTCCTATGTCACCGCCGGGACTCTTTCGCATCCAAGGTTGAACGATGGTACAAATAGTACGTACGTTCAATTAGATTTGAGGGTGAGATGGACACAGAACCGTCGTCACGTGCCGGCGGGCGGCAGTGGGCCGGCCTAGCGGTGTTGGCGTTGCCGACCGTCCTGTTGGGACTCGATGTCACGGCGCTCTACCTCGTGGTCCCGAGCCTGACCGCGGACCTGCATCCCACCGCGACAGAGACGCTGTGGATCATGGACGCCTACGGATTCCTCATCGCCGGGTTCCTGATCACGATGGGAACGCTGGGCGACCGGATCGGGCGCCGGCGCCTGCTGATGATCGGCATGACCGCGTTCGGCGCGGTGTCGGTGTTCGCGGCATTCGCCCCCAGCGCCTTCTGGCTGATCGTGGCGCGGGCACTGCTCGGCGTGGCCGGGGCGACGCTGATGCCATCCACCCTGTCCCTGGTCAGCAACATGTTCACCGATGCCAGGCAGCGAGCTTTGGCGATCGGCGTGTGGGCCACGATGTTCGCCCTCGGCATGGCCGCGGGACCGGTTGTCGGCGGGATCCTCGTTGCTCATTTCTGGTGGGGCGCAGCGTTTTTGATCGCGGTACCGATCAGCGTCGCAGTGCTGGTCGTGGCACCGGCGTTACTGCCGGAGTATCGGAGCGATGCTTCACGGCTCGACCTGCGGAGCGTCGCTCTGTCGCTGGCGGCGATGCTTCCGATCGTCTACGCGATCAAGCACGTGGCCACACACGGCATCGGTGCCCAGGCCTTGGCAGCCGTCCTGCTCGGTGGCGGTTCGACGGTCGCCTTCATCCATCGCCAACTGCGCTTGCGAGAGCCGCTGCTGGACATCAGGCTTTTCAACAGCCGGGCCTTTTCCGCCGCCTCGACAGTCTTGCTGATCGGCCTTGTCGGCTTCGGCGGGATGATGTATCTGGTCACGCAGTACCTGCAGCTCGTCGAGGGCCTCTCGCCACTGGCGGCCGGGCTGTGGATGGGACCACCGGCGCTGGCCATGCTGATCGGCGGGATCGGTGCCCCTTTGATCGCCGGTCGCATTCCGCCGGGCACGGTAATGGCCGGCACCTTGGCCTTGTCACTGATCGGATACGCCTTGCTCGCCTTCGCCGACACCGACAGCAAGCCGAATGTGGTCGCCGGCTTCGCGTTCCTCTATCTCGGCCTGGGTGTCATCGCCGCACTCGGCACCGACATCGTCGTGAGTGCGGCGCCGTCAGAGAGATCCGGGTCGGCCGCGGCGCTGTCGGAGACCGTGCAAGAGTTGGGAATCGCGGCCGGGGTGGCGCTGCTGGGAAGCCTCACGACGGCGATCTACCGGACCGCGGTCGAGGTCCCATCGGGGCTACCCCGATCCGTGGCCGAGTCGTACAGCGACACCCTCTCCGGCGCGGTCTCCGTGACGGACCAGCTGCCCATAGCGGCTCTCCACCAAGCGCAGGACGCGTTCACCGCCGGACTCAACACCGCCGCGATCGCCGCGGGTCTCGCCATCGCCGGCGCATCGATCGCTTGCTTCCGGACGCTGTGCCACATCCGCCCGATCGGCGCCGCCACCGCCGAGGCGGAGCCGATAGCCTCGACTCCCGGCAGCGGCGAAGATCGGCGAGAGGACCACGGTGGTTGAACACGACACTGGCGATGGCCGCAAACTGCGCGGCCAACGTCGCCGAGCCCAGATCATCGAGGCAACACTCACGATCGTTCACCGCGACGGCGCCGCCGGCGTGACCCACCGAACCGTCGCCAAAGAGGCAGGCATCACCACCAGCCTGACCCTCTACTACTTCGCCACCCTGGACGACCTGCTGGTGGCAGCCCTGACCAGCGTCACAGACGCCTACACGCACCGCATCCGCCAACTCGTCGACACCGCGGACGACCCGCTGGACGGGCTCGCCAGGATCATCGCCGAATCCGCGGGCCCCGGGCGGGAGCGCGCACTCGCCGAACGTGAACTCGCGACCCTGGCGGCTCGCCGACCCGCCCTACGCCCCGCAGCGCGACGCTGGCGTGACAGTGTCGCGGAACTCGCCCGGACACGAACCACCGATCCCGACACCATCGAAGCCTTCGTCGCACTGTGCGACGGACTGTGTACAGCCATCCTCCTCGACGACCACGAAGCCGACCCGGACCACATCCGCGCAGTCCTCAGTGGCGCGCTACTGCGCCCCAGCCCATAGCCCGGATCGGGTCGACATTTCCCAGTCGCGCAACAGTCGGCGTTCGATGTAATCCATTGGTGCCTCCCGCACGGATTTCCGTCGCACCGCTCGAGTCCATCAATCGGCTGCGCGGTTGGCGGGTAGTGTCGTCTTCTCCTGTTCCAATCCGCGCATGGACGGCGCGATCCAAGTCATTCGCTGCGCGTACACGGCCTGCTTATAACCTTTCCGTATGTCTTCGAGGGAAGTCGCCGGGTCGTCCGCATCCAATAGCAGACTGTCCAGGTCATAAAACGCGTTTCGGTTCGCCTGCCATTTCGTTTCGAAGCCCCCGACGATATTGAGCGTGGACAGCAAGGCGGCGACGGTCGCGCAGATCGCCGCGAGGTCAGCCTGAGGCGGGTCCGGAATCTGGATCGCCAGCGCGGCAGCAGCACTCAGGACGGCCGCACCGATGAGACTCACATGGTGCGCCACAGACCACCCGGCTGACCCGCGCCGAAACTTGTTTCGCGCCAGGCGGACTCGTTCGAGCAGGGGCTCCCTGGCCGACCCGGACGCAGATCCACCAGTGCTGCTTTGCGTTGTCATGGCACCATCTTCTCGCGAAACCTGTTGCGGAAGAGGGCGAGCACAGCCGCCAGGTTCGATTCAGCTGCCGCTACCGCTGCCACCACTGGATCCCCCGAGACCACCACGCTCCGTGGTGGTTGTCGGGGGTTTGGTCGCCGTCGGCTGTTGCGGGAGCGTCGTACGCGGTGACTGGGTGGCGGACGGTGCGGGCCGGGGCGCGGTCGTGGTGACCGACGTCGGCGGCTTGGGCGCTTTACGCGGTTGGGTGGAGCCACATCCCGTGGCGAGCAGTGAGGCTGCCACCGCGGCAGGCAGCGCGTACGCCACTCGCCGCGACATGCGCCGTCCGCCGGCACGAACGTTCCCAGATGGATTGCCCCGCACAGTCTTCCCCCCCTTGTTACCGATCGAGCGAACCGATCTTAACAACAGGCGAGGCCAGAGCGAGAAGTAGGTGAACGTCGCTGGCTGTGCCCGCCACACGAAGCGGGCCGGGCGGCAACACGACTCGTGGCGTTCACCGCGACGGCCCCGCGCGGCGGTAGAGGACGCATGCCACAGCGCCCTCTACGCCGAGGTCACAGATCGCCGGCGATTATGTTCTCGATATTGCGTTCCGCCAGAGCGGTAATGGTGACGAAGGGATTGACACTGGTATTGCCCGGAATCAGCGAACCGTCGATGACGTAGAGCCCGGTGTAGCCGGGGAGGCGACCGTAGTTGTCGGTCGCCTCGTTGAGCACACAACCACCCAGCGGGTGATAGGTGAAGTCGTCCCCCCAGGTCTTGTAGACGCCGAAGAGGTCGGTCCGGTAGATCGTCCCCTCCTTCCGATTGATCTTGTCGAAGATGCGCTTGGCGGCGTCGATGGCGTACTGGTTATGGGAGGTCTGCCAGCTCAAATCGACCTTGCCGGTACCGGAGTTGAAAGTGAACTGGGCGCGAGCGGGGTTCTTGGTGATCGCCAGGTACAGGCTGACGTAGGTCTCCAGCCCCGCGGGGAACGGCGCGACCTCGGCGAAGGCCGGGCCACCCGAATCCGCCCAATTGTCGATACCCAGGCAAGGCATGCTGGATTGCAGTACGCCCGTGCCGTCCCACATGTGGTTGGCGCGGCCCACCATCACATTGCCGTTGTTGCCCCACTTCTTGCCGACGGCATCGGGCAGGTCCGGCAGTTTGCCCTGCGCCTTCATGGCGACCAACAGCTTCGAGGTGCCGATACTGCCCGCCGCGAAGAACACCTTCTGCGCCACAACGGTTTTGGTCGCCACCGCGGCGCCGCTGGTGTCGATCTCTTTCATCTCCACCCGATAGCCGCCCTCCGTGGGCGATACGGCGGTAACGGTGTGCATGGGCGTGATACGCACCTTGCCGGTCCCGGTGGCCGCGGCCAGATACGTCTTGTCCAGCGACCGCTTGCCGTGGTTGTTGCCGTAGATGACCTCACCGGCCAGTGCCGACCGGGTGACCTGCTCGGCCTGCTCCTTCTTCATGTACTCGAAGTCGTAGACGTTCGGCACGAAAGTCCAGCCGAAGCCGGAGCGTTCCGCGTGTTTGCGCCCCACGCGGGCGAATTGGTAACACTCCGCGCTCTCGAACCAGTTTCGGTCGATATTGTTCACACCCAGACCGGTATTGGCGCGCGGGTAGTAGACGTTGTACATCTCGTCGGCGTTCACCGAAGGCAGGATGGCCGCGAAGTTCTCCCGCTTGGGTGTCACCGCCATACCGCCGTTGACCAACGAGCCACCTCCGACGCCGCGGCCCTGATACACGCGAATCCCGCTGAACTGTTCGGAATCCAGGACGCCCGTGTATCTTTCGATGTCCTTGTTGTAACTGCTGCCCGCGAAGTAGCCGACCGGCTGATCGGTGCGGTCGCGCAGCCAGTAGGACCGCCCGTCGGGTTTCAGCACGGGACAGAAGATCTTGCCGTCGGAGCCGGGCGTCGTCCACGACCTGCCCATCTCCACCACGGTCACCTCCACGCCCGCCTGCGCGAGCCGCAGTGCGGCGACCGCTCCCCCGTATCCGCTGCCGATGACGAGCGCGGACACCTTCTCGCCATCCGCCAGCGGCGCCGCGGTCGCCCGCGCCATGGACCTCCCGACTAGCGCGGCACCAACGGTGATACCCGTTGCCGCTAGGAATCCGCGCCTGCTCACCCCCCGCCCGGACCGGCTACCAACAGGAATTTCATGGGTGCGAACAGACATCGCAGGCTCCTCGTCGAGTCATGGATTGGAACCTGTTATAGAGGTGTGAAACGCGGCCGCGCGGTATTTTCCGGGCAAGCAGGAAAACTTTCGATCTTGGGCCGATGGGAGAAGTGTGAACAGAATGTTCACCGCTGGCGCCGCGGTTTTCGACGTCCTCGACCGAACGCTCACCCGAGGGCCGTTTCGGTCCCTACGACGCCACCGGCGATTTCACTCGAGTAGTCATCGCGGGACAGCGGCACAAGAAATCTCGGCGACATCCCGCAAACGCTGCCGAGGCACATCCAACCGACTCAGCTGGATCAACCCCTGGGAAACCAGCACGATGTGGGAGCTGAGCGCCGCTAACTCCTTCTCGTCCAGCACCTTTCGCGGAATATCGGCGCGCAGCCGGTCGGCGACGTGGCTCTCCATCCGCGCGGTCGTCCGATCGGCGATGGCGATGACCTCCGGAACCCGGTGCCCGAGTTGGCCGATGCTGTTGAGCATCAGGCATCCGCGCCGGTTGGGGTGAGCGAGGCAGTCCGCGATCACCGCGTCGAAGAACGCGCGCACCGCGGCCTGCGGCGACCCCGAGTCGGCACACAGCACCTCGTGCACGAACGCGGCCCGCCGCTCGCAGTATCGACCGAAAGCCGCGAGGAACAAACCCATTTTGCTGCCATAGGCGGCGTAGATACTTCCGTTGCCGACACCGGAAGCACCCGATACCCCCTCGACCGAGGTGCTGTCGAAACCGTCGGTCCAGAACAGTTCGATGGCGGCATCGAGCAACGCCGACTCGTCGAACTGCCGCGGACGCCCCATTCTTCCACGCTAGCAACGCCCGGCATTCGCCTCCGTCGCGGGCATGACGTCCGGCACACGGTGGCCGTTCGGCTTGGTTGTGGAGGCGCGATTCCACAATGATTGCCCAATGGATTCCACAGCAGGTACCTCATCGCGGCGGCGCATCGGCATCCTGGTCTTCGACGGGGTGAAAATGCTCGATTTCGCGGGCCCGGCCGAGGTGTTCGTCGAGGCAAACCAGTCACTCCCCGCCTACGACGTAGTGCTGGTCTCCGCCGACGGCAACGACGTGCAGACCTCCATCGGCGCGCGAGTCGCCGTGACCTGCGCGGCGGCGGACGCGGGCCGCTTCGACACCGTGGTCATCCCCGGCAGCGAGCTGCCCGCCGCCCAGTTCGTGACGCCGGAAGTACTGCGGGCCACCCGTCACCTCGCCGAGCACACGCGCCGCCTCGCCTCCATCTGTAGCGGGGCCGCCATCCTCGCCCACCTCGGCCTCCTCGACGGCAGGCGCGCGACGACGCACTGGAAGTTCACCAAAGACCTCGGCCGCCAATTCCCCGCGGTCCAAGTGGATTCCGACGCGATCTTCGTGCGCGACGGGCACATCTACAGTTCCGCGGGTGTCGCCGCGGGCATCGACCTCGCGCTGGCGCTGGTAGAGGAGGACCACGGCGCGGCGGTCGCGCGGCGGGTCGCCCAGTCGTTGCTGGTGTACATGCAGCGGGCCGGTGGGCAGTCACAGTTCTCGGCGGCGCTGAGCGGACCTGTCCCGCGCAGCCCGCTCATTCGCGCGGTCGCCAACCTGATCTGCGCCGATCCCGCCCAGCCGTACACGGTGAAAACGCTCGCGTCGCACGCCAGGGTGAGTCCACGGCACCTGACCCGATTGTTCCGCGCCGAGCTGGAGAGCACGCCCGCGGAGTACGTCGCCTTCGTCCGATTCGGTTACGCCAGAGACAAACTCGACGCGGGCTACAGCGTCACCGAAGCCGCGATGGCCGCCGGATACGGCAGCGCCGAGGCGATGCGCCGCGCCTTCATCGCCCGACTCGGCGTCTCGCCGCGCAAGTATCAGCAGCGCTTCCGTTCCACGGCGTACGCGAAGGGCCGCTGATCTTGGTTCTGCGGTTTGCCGTCCGGTGTCCCAAAACGGGCGGATACTTGGCTCAACGGTTGGGGCGCGTGTGCGCCCGGTTCACGAAAACTGGAGGCCCCACTCAACAACGACGCCGAAAGGTAGGGACCATGGCAGGAAATCCCCTCGGTCTATCGCTCGAGCCAGCCGCGCAGGAGTTCGTGGACGCGACCTCCGAGCCGCCGTTCCTGTACCAGCTTCCGCCGGAAGAGGGCCGCAAAGCGGTCGACGGCGTACAGGACAGTCCGATCTTCAAGCCGGAGATCGATGAGGAATGGATCACCGTCGAGGGCGGGCCCACCGGCTCGGTCCGGGTGCGCATCGTCAAGCCGGTCGGCGCGGCGGGACCGCTGCCCGTCATCCTCTACACGCACGGCGCGGGCTGGGTCTTCGGTGACGCGCACACCCACGATCGGCTCGTGCGCGATCTGGCGATCGGCGCGAACGCCGCCGTGGTGTTCCCCGAGTACGACCGCTCGCCGGACGTGCGCTACCCGGTGGCGAACGAGCAGTCCTACCGGGTCGCCCAGTGGGTCACCACCGAGGGCGGCACCAAGGGCCTGGATTCCGCGCGCATCGCCATCGCGGGCGACTCCGTCGGCGGCAACATGGCCATCGCGTTGACGCTGATGGCAAAGGAGCGCGGCGACGTCTCCTTCGTACAGCAGGTGCTGTTCTACCCGGTCACCGACGCGAACTTCGACACCGGCTCGTACCGTGACTTCGCCGAGGGCTACTTCCTGAGCCGGGACGGCATGCGGTGGTTCTGGGACCAGTACACGACCAGCGAAGAGGACAGGGCGCAGATCACCGCGTCGCCCTTGCGCGCGACGACCGAGCAGCTCGCCGGACTCCCGCCCGCCCTGGTCATCACCGCCGAGGCCGACGTGCTGCGCGACGAGGGCGAGGCCTTCGCGGCCAACCTCCGGCGCGCGGGCGTGCCCGTGACGCAGACCCGCTACGGCGGGATCGTGCACGACTTCGTGATGGTCAACTCGTTGCACGACACCCACGCCGCCAAGGCCGCGATCGCCCAAGCCGTCGCGGCGCTGTCCACGGCACTGCACGACTGAGTGCTTCGCCTGATCAGCCGTCCGCCGCGGCCGCGGACTTCGCGGCCGCGGCGGCTCACCGGTCAGGGAGAAAGTCGCCGAACTCGTCAAGAAATTCCGGTACCGGGTCGACGCCCACGCTGTGGTGCACGAGGCGGCCGTCGACGAACAGGCCCAGCGTGGGGAAAGCCCGGACCCCGTACCGCTCGGCCAGTTCCGGCTGCTCCTCCACGTTCACCGTGACGACGACGAGCCGATCGGCGAGTTCGTCGGCGAGTTGGCGCAGCGTCGGTGCGGCCCTGCGGCAGGGGGCGCAATAGGGGGCGGAGAAGGCGACGAGCACCGGCTTGCTGGAGTCGAGCACGGTCGTGGCGAAGGTTTCGGTGGAGACGGTGTTCGGGACCTTCATCGCTTCTCTCCTCGACGCTGCGCTCAGCTATCGCATTGCCGGGTGCTGACCGGGCAAACGTCCGAATTCGCTGCCGGCAACCGTGTCCTTGGCGAGGCTTGGCGCGCCCTCCTCACCTCTTGACCGACCGACGGTCGGTCGGTAGCGTCGAATGCAGGGAGGTGCACCGTGCGACAGGTGAAGAAGCCCGAAGTCCGCAAAGCCGAGATCGTCGACGCGGCCGTGCGCAGTTTCGTGGAGCGCGGCTACGACCAGACCACCGTCGAATCCATCACCGGCGGGCTCGGCGTCGCGAAAGGCTGCTTCTACCACTACTTCAGCTCCAAGGAGCAGGTGTTCGCCGCCGCCGTCGACACCATCGCGCAGCGGCTGTGCGCGACCTATCTCGCTATCCTGCAAGACGATTCGCGATCGCCCAGCGCGCGGCTGCTCAGCTACGTCGACCACAGCTACGCGCTCACCGAACGCAACGAAGCGCCCGGCCTGCTGGCCACGCTGCACGGGGATCGCTTCCGCGACATGCACCATCGGATCGTGGATAGCGTGGCGAACGAACTACGCCCCGCCCTGTGCACCCTGCTGACAGCGGGTGCGACCCAGCGCGAATTCCGCGTTACCGACCCGGAATTCACCGCGATCGCCCTGCTCGGCGCACTGCGGGAACTGCACGAGGTCTACGCCGAGCGCCCGGACCTGGACCTGCGCGCGCATCGCGCCACGCTCGTGGATCTCCTCGAGCGCATGCTCGGCACGAAGCTCCCGCATTCCGATCGGCACGCGTAGGAACGATGAAAACCGTTGCGATAACCTTCGATTCGTCGGGCACCGAATGCGCGGGCGCCCTGTACACCGAGACGGACACCGCTGGCCGCCCCTGCGTCGTCCTGTGCACGGGTTTCAGCGGCACCCAGGACACCCCGTCGGTCGTCACGGCCGCCCAGACCTTCGCCGCCGCGGGCATGACGGCGTTGACCTTCGACTACCGCGGCTTCGGCGCGAGCGCGGGTCGACCGCGTCAGGTCGTCGACATCGAGGACCAGTTGGCCGACATTCGCGCCGCGGTCCGCTTCGCCCGCGAGCATCCACTGGTCGATCCCGATCGAATCGTGTTGTGGGGCACCTCGCTCGGCGGCGGCCATGTCGTGACGGTCGCCGCCGACGACGAGCGCATCGCGGCGGTACTGGCGCAGGTGCCCTTCAACGGATTTCCGCGCCGAGCCGAAGGACGTTCCACCAGAGCCACTTTCGCGCTGCTGCGCGTGATGGTCGTGGACTGGTTGCGCGGCGTCTTCGGCCTCTCGCCGCACTACATTCCCGCTGTCGGCCGCCCAGGCGAACTCGCTGTCATGACCGGCCCGCAAGCACAGGCCACCATCGACGCGATGCGCAGCGACACCTGGCGCAACAGCGTGGCGCCGCGCGGCCTGCTCCAGATGATGCGTTACAAACCAGGCGATCACGCGCCGCGGCTCCGCATGCCGCTCTTGGTCTCCATCGCGGAAGGCGACCGCGAGACCCTCGCCGAGAACACCGTCGAACTCGCCGAGCGCGCGCCCCGGGGCGAGCTGCGCACCTACCCGTTCAGCCACTTCGAGGTGTATCGCGCCGACAACCGCGAGAAGGTCCTCGCAGACCAGATCGACTTTCTCCGCCGAGCACTTCCCGAAGTCTGATCACGCCCCCTTCCGTACGGTGTAAGAATCACCTAGGGTGACGACTGGATGACAGTCCGATGAAGGGAGTGCGCGTGTCGGTCGCCGCCGCGGTCAAGAAGCAGGTCCAGGAACTCGGCGGGGGATTCATGTTCTCCCGGGAGGCGAAGGAATTCGCACGCAGTACCGGGGTCGACGGGTTCTTCGGCCCGTACGTCCGCGGCAGGGGCGGTGTGCTCGGCGACGTCGACGCCGACGTGGTGACCGCCGCCTTCGGATTCTTCCCCGCCCATTCGATCCGCAAGGCCTGGGAGTCGGTGCCGATGCCCGCCGCCAAGGCCGCCGACGGCTACGCCGCCGCCTGTCAGGATTTCGGCCGCCGCAAACTCGCCGATTTCGACCAGGCCGAACGCCTCGCCCAACTGCTGGAAGTCGTTGTCGCCGCGGCCGATCCGGCCGGCCTGCCCCTCTTCGCGGGCTGGCGCGCCTTGCCACTTCCCGCCGACGCCCCCGCCCGCGTCGCGCAACTCGCACACGTCCTGCGCGAACTCCGCGGCGGCCTGCACCTCCTCGCCGTGCGCACCAGCGGCCTCACTCCGCTGCAAGCCGTCCTCGTCTCGGGCTCCCCCTTCAACAACGGCCCCAACCAGGCCCGCTGGTACGGCTGGCCCGAACCCTTCGAAGAGATCACCCCCACCATCCAAGACCGCTGGCAACGCGCCGAAGCGCTCACCGACACCCTCATCGCCCCCGCCTTCGCCGTCCTCGACGAGGCCGCGGGCGCCGAACTGACCGCCTTGCTCACCGCCGCCCACACCACCGTCTTCACCCGCTGACCCACGAGCGGCAGCCTCGGTCGCCCTCTCGCGTTCCTCCGGCAGGTCCACACCGAGCAAGCGGCGGCGCCGAGCTTGTTCCAGAACTCGCGGGGTCCACTTGGTGCCGCGCGGCCCAGCGCCCCTGATTCGGCGTCGACTCCTTCGCGCGAAACGCCCGGTCAGGGGCGAATCACCCCGATGGCCCGTTCACCTCCACCGGGGCATCGAGTCCCGGTAATCTTCTCCGAGCGTGTCGTTGATCGTCTGTGCAGTTAGCCGTGTTGGGATGTGCGGGTGAGTTCCAGCTGTCCGGGCAGCCGCTGACGTTCGCGCTGGTCGCTGCCGATTCGCTCGACGACCGGGCAAGCCCGCCGGGATCACCGAGCGAATCCAGGCCAATGGCCGCGGGCTTGCCGTAGCGACCGAAATCGGCGTCGGACCTTCCCGCCCGACAAGTTCATGCTCCACACCTCGTTGTGCCCGGCCATACCGACCGACCCGAACCAACCGACGAGCCCACGAAATTCGCACCGTCCCGCCGTGATCCGGCCCGTAGCGCGGGCCGACGCCACAACTTGAGCATTGTCGAGAAAGAGGGATACCCGTGAATCTCGAGACCACCATCTCCGCCGCACTATGCGCCCTCGGCCTTGCCATCCTCCCCGCCGTTCCGGCGCAAGCCGACGACCCCGTCGTCGTCGGCCCGGGAACCTCGATCGGAGTGTGCACCATCGCCTCCGTCGGCACGGACAAGCACGGCAACCTCGTCGCGCTGACCGCCGGGCACTGCATGCGGGTCCCGAACCAGCGCGTGAGCGTCGGCGGTCGAGACGTGGGTTACTTCGCGGCGTGGTCCAGCAAGTGGCCTTCGGAACTCTTTCGGGAGGACGCCCAGCTCGACTACGCGGTGATCCAGCTCGATCCCAAGGTCGTCAAGCCCACCAACCTGACCCCGGCGGGTCGGCGCGTCGACCGCATCACCCCCTATCCCGATCCCAGTCAGCTGCTGTGCAAGTACGGCCAGGTCACCGAGCACACCTGCGGCAACATGCTCGAACGCGACGGCAACGCGGTACGGTCCTGGCAGCTCGTCTTTCCGGGCGATTCCGGTGGTCCGGCCTACGCGGGCTCCGGGCTGGTGGGCATCGCCTCCTCGATCAACCTGATGCGTATCTGGGCGCCCATTCAGTTCACCGGAATCAGCGGCGTGCTGGCGGATCTCGCGGCCCAGGGTGGCGTCGGCGCCGGCTTCAAGCCGATCGGTTAGGACAGCTGCTCGTTCGTCAACCTGGCGTTCCGATCCCAGGCGGGCAGACGACCCGCTCCGGGTTCGCTCGCAAGTATTTGAGGCCCTGTTTCATGTAGACGCGGGGGTTGGTGTCGAGGTGCTCGGCCCACAACGGTCTGGGGTCGCCGCGCATCACGCTCCAGCAGGCAAGCGCGTACCCGAACATCGGCTGTGACAGATAGCCCAGCCGCTGGGATCGCCAGCCGTGGCGACTCTGGGCGAACTGGAACGCCGCATTGGCGTTGAAGACGCCGAGCCCCAGGTACACGGTGACCAGATCGGTGAGCTGCTCGCCATCGTGCCGATCGGGCGCGATGCGGTCCTCACCGAGAAGACGTTCGTGCGCCAGCTCATGGGCGACCGTCGCCACCAACGCGACCGGCGAGCGCATCTGGGACATCGAGAGCGACACCACCGCGCGGCCGCGCTCCAGACGGTAGTGTCCCGCCTCCCCGTGCGAAGAACCCTCCAGAAACGCGACGTCCTCCGGCAACACATCGCCGTCCGTGTCGATCTCTACGACGACGCGATCCCGACGGACACCCATGTACCCGCTCACGCGCTCGACCAAGGAACGGACCTCCGGCTCGGTGCCGGAGTACGCGTCGGGAAAGAAGTCCGAAGTCGGCAGGATCACCGGCGTTCGCAGCGTCCTGTGCCCGAATTGCGTTGCGCACCAGCTCAACATCTCCTCGACCCACAGCCGCTCGATCTCCCCCACCGGGCACCTCGGCTTGAAAAATCCCATGCGGCATTATCTCTGGCTGCTCGATCCACCGCGCGACTGCGCTATCGCGCACCCGACGCCGAACGAATCCCGAATAGAAGGCGTTCGCTGGAACGCACACGCGATCTCTGCTGCACCGGTGAATTTCGGGCGGATCCGTCGTCACAGCCTCTGGATATACCGAACGAGATGATCATGGGCTGCCCCCGCGGCGCCCGGTCCCATGCTCGCCACCGTCGCGGCCCTGACCGACCTGCGCGTTGGCACCTGGGTGTACGCCTCTCCGCTACGCCCGGCCTGGCTGACGGCGTGGGAAGCGCACTCGGCGCCGACTTCGCCGACCGATGCGCTCCGGTCGTCGCCGAGCTCGCCGGAAGGTAGCCAGGACCGTGGGATTGTCCGAGCCCTGCAGTTCCGTGACCGTCTTGTCCGCAAACTCCGATCAATCGCGGAACGGTGTCGGTTGCGCGACGGATCGGTGGAGATACCGCCCGTTGCCGTCTCGGCCGACGCGTAGCTGCCACATGCTGGCGGACAGAGGTCGGCCCTGCTGCACCCCAGCGAAGGGAGAGACACGGTGGCATTGGGACGTCGTCGGATGCTGATCGGCTTCGCCGGTGCGGGTGGCCTCGCACTGACCGGATGCGGGCGGTTGGAACCCGCGCCTCCCAAACCCGCCACAATCCGGATCGATCCGCCACCCGGCGCGCACGACGTCGATGCGCGCAGCCCCGGCACGGTCACGGTCACCGACGGGACGCTGCGGTCGGTCGAATGGATCGATGAAACGGGCAGATCACTACCCGGTGCACCGGCGCCCGATCATCGAACCTGGACCAGCGCCGAACCACTCGGTTACGGACACACCTACACCGTGAAAGCCGTCGCGCACGGCGAAACAGGCGACGTCACCGCGACGGCGACCTGCGCCACGGTGCGACCGCAACAGCTCATCGACGTCTCGCTGCGCTCCGCCAATCTCGTCGAGCTGACCGAAAACGACATTTACGGAGTGGGTTTCGTGCTCGTCGCCCATTTCGACGAACCCGTCGACCGGGCCGCCGCGGAACGCCACTTGAAGGTCACCACACAGCCCGCCGTCACCGGCGCCTGGTACTGGCTCGACGATCACAACGCACACTGGCGGCCGGAGCACTATCACGCGCCGGGAACCCAGATCACGGTCGAAGCCGACCTCTTCGGACGCGCGCTCGGCGAGGGCCGCTACGGCCTGCGCGACCAACGGGTTTCCGTGAACATCGGCCCCGCGCACGTCGCGATCGCC
Organism: Nocardia sp. CNS-044; assembly: GCF_059570515.1. Classification (NCBI taxonomy): domain Bacteria; kingdom Bacillati; phylum Actinomycetota; class Actinomycetes; order Mycobacteriales; family Nocardiaceae; genus Nocardia; species Nocardia sp. CNS-044. The sequence continues at coordinate 312,770 of NZ_JCANSX010000008.1, read as the reverse complement.
GACGACGACACCAAACACATCGAGGTCTTCGACAACGGGAACCTGGTGCGCACCATGCCCACATCGATGGGCAAGGGCGGCACCATAGCTGTCGGAGGCAAATATCTGTCGTTCTGGACCCGCCCCGGCATCTACACCGTGCTGGACCGGAACAACCCGGTGATCATGGACTCCGCCACCTACGGCCTGCCCACCAACTCCGGCGGCTACCGCACGAGCATCGACCACGCGGTCCGCATCAGCCACGACGGAATCTTCGTCCACGCACTGGCCTCGAGCATGTGGGCCCAAGGCAACACCAACGTCTCACACGGCTGCCTGAACCTCTCCCCCGACGATGCCGCATGGTTCTACGACTTCGTCATCCCCGGCGACGTCGTCGAGGTCCGCAACACCGGCGGTGACCCCCTCGACATCTGGCAGAACGGCGATTGGAGCGTCCCCTGGCCCGACTGGCTTCGCGGCGGCACCCCCGCCTGACACGAAAAGGCAGCTCACCGAATTCCGCGTGAGGCCGGTGCGGGGCCGGCATGCAGACGCCGATCACCGGGCCGCACCGGACGCCGAATCGGGTGTTCGGTTGTGCCGGTGAATTCTGACGTCGTTCGCCGGTGAATTTGGTTGTCGTTCAATGGCGGATCGGTCCGATCCGATCGGTGAATTCTGACGTCACCAGGTCGCTGAGGCGACTGTCCCGGATTCCGGGCTGCTGTCAGTGGGCGGCAGAGATACAAGGGGCCGCTGATGTCGGTAGGTCCGATCGGTGACGGCGTGACGGCGTGACGACGCACACACCCAGAGTTATACCAAGAATCACGACAGAGGGTGTCGTGATTTGTTGGGAGCCTTGATTTGGCGGCCATCGGACAGCGCGATCGGTCAGTTCACGAAGGAGCGTTCGAGTGGGTTCTCAGGTCAATCCATGTATCACGTTCAATGGGAACGCGCGGGAGGCGATGGAGTTCTACCAGCAGGTCTTCGGCGGCGCGCTGGAGGTTTCAACGGTCGCGGACTTCGGCTCACCGGATTCGCCGAGTGCTGACAAGGTCATGCACTCTCGTCTGGATACTTCCGCCGGCTACACGTTGATGGCATGGGACTTTCCGGATGAAAGACCCGGCCACCCGTCCTATCGGCCGGGCAACAACGTTGCGATCTTCCTTGGTGGCGACGACGGAGAGCTCCACGACTACTTCGAGAAGTTGTCTGTCAGTGGCACCGTCACGCTGCCTCTTGAAACGCAGGTATGGGGAGATGAGGCAGGCTCGCTCGTGGACAAATTCGGGATCAGCTGGATGTTCAACATCACCGCCCGGCACCAATGACCGACTCCCGTCGCCTCTCTGATCGGTGACCGGCTCGCCCCAGCCCAGCGTCGTCCTCAGCAGGGCCATTTCTGGATGTTGACCTGGGAACTATCGGTGAATACCGACATCACCCAGCAGCGGCAGCCTTGGCTTGGGCAGTGCGGGCGAGACAGTAGGAGTCGGTGCCGGTCTCGATGATGTGACCGCCGAAGGTGAGTCGGTCGACGATCGCGGCGCAAAGCCTGGGGTCGGTGAAGGTCTTGGTCCAGCCGGAGAACGACTCGTTGGAGGCGATCGCGACGGAGTTCTTCTCCTCGCGTTCGGTCAGGACCTGAAACAGCAATTCCGCGCCGCGGCGGTCGAGTTCCATGTAGCCGGGCTCATCGATACAAAGCAGATCGACGCGACCGTAGCGAGCGATCGTCTTGGTCAGCTGCTTGTCATCGGCGGCCTCGACAAGCTCGTTGACCAGCTTCGTGGCCAGCGTGTATTCGACCCGGTGACCCTGCATGGCGGCTTCGGTGCCCAACGCGATGAGCAAGTGGGATTTGTCGATGCCGGAGTCACCGATCAGGCAGAGCGGGAACCCTTCTTGATACATTCGCCGTTGGCCAAGGTGTGGATCGTGGCGGGGTCGACGACGTTGGGGTTGGCCTCGAAATCGAACGCGCGCAACGACTTGTCTCGCGGGAACCCCGCGGCGCCCATACGTCGTACGCTGCGTCGGCGGGCGCGGTCGTCGCATTCGACGAGTAGGAGTTCGGCCAGGCATGCCCGGTAGGTCATCTGCTCGCGTGTGGGGCCCTCGGCGATCTCGTTGAACTGGGCTCGGATGGTGGGGAGTCGTAGCATTCGGCAGGCTTGGTCGACGGCGGCGTCGGCGGCTTGATCGGTCATGCCGTGGCGGCGTGGTGCGGCGATGCTCATGCTGTAGTGCTCCCTTTCGTCGAGGATGGAGTTCGGACAAGCAACTGGTCATAGGCCCGCGACCGAGGGCAACGGCCGCCTCGTTCGGCCACGCAGAGTTCGTTGCGGCTTGCACTGTGCGCCAGCCGACCCCGTACTTCGTCTGTAACGCCCGACCCGACATCCCCGCTCGTGCGTCGCGCCGGATCGCGGCGTAGGAACTCGACCTTCGTCTGGCGAGGCAACGGCGACTCCCTCCAACGCGTCTGTATGGGCGAAGCACACGCATCCTTGCACCGCAACCAAGATCACGACAGCAGCGGGCAGCGGGCAGCGGGCAGCGGGCAGCGGGCAGCGGGCAGCGGGTGATGGTGCACGAGCCGCGCCCGGATGCGGGTAGCCCCCAGTACGCGTGCCACGCGCCCGGATGCGGGTAGCTCCCGGGCGCGCGGCATCGGCAGTAGCTATTTCGCGGTCGAGGCAGGGTTTCCCGGACGCGCGATGCCGGTAGCCGCTATTTCGCGGGTAGCGCGGGCTGTGCCGGGTCCTTGCAGGAGGGCAGTTCGGGTGGGCAGGGGGCGAGGATGGTGGAGAAGTACTGGATGGCGGAGAACAGGGTGATGGGTCCGCCGGCCAGGACGACTCCGGCCATCGTTCCGACCGCGCCGAGGGTGGCCATGCCGAGGACGCAGCCTGCGACGGTGGCGCCGACGAAGGGCAGCAGCAGTGCGATGACGGGGCTGGAGACGACAGCTCCGGCGGCGCCGCCGACCAGGCAGCCGATTCCGGCGCCGATGACCGCACCGAGCACGGCGCTGACCGCGGCACCGATGGCGGCGCGTTGGGCGAACACACCCAGTGCCTGGGCATCACGGGGTGTGAAGGATTCGGCGACCTGGGTGGCGGCTCGTTCGACGGTCACGATGTCGGAGGCGGCCACGGGTGTGACCGGTTTCCCATGATCACCCGAGGGTGTCAGGGTCGCGGTCGCACCGTCGATGCTGGCGGTGATGGGGTAGGCGATGTCGTCGACGCGGTAGGTCAGCGGGATCGCCGCGACCGGCTTGTCGCTGGGATCGAACAGCACGAGCTGCTGATCGTCGTGGCGCAGCGTGCCACCGCTGATCGCCACGACAGCGGAGTCCCCGCGGCGGGTGACTTCGTAGTGCACGCCACCGGATTCCTCACCGGCCGCGGGTGCGGCCTGCGCGGTCGCCGCTGCGACCACTACGGCAGTGGCGGCCAGCGCCGCGGTCATAGCCGTTGTTCTCATCTTCATGGGTTCCTCATCTTCATTGGTGAGTTGGGCAGCGCCCTTGTGACCGCCGCCCGCTGGGGATTCAGTGCGTGCTGTGTGCCCTGCGAGCGAGGACAGACCGTTCGATCAGTCCGCGGGGGCAGCCTGGGTGCGGCTGAGGTCGTTCACGAATCCCTCGGCGTCAGGCCAGTGTCCGAACCCTGATGCCGGATTCAGGTGCCTGACGGGACCGAGATCGACCAGTCGGGCACCCCAGGCCTCCGCCATTCCGGCGACCCGCCGGAAAGAGGCGAGGGCGTCGTTGGTACTGGCGGCCACGATGCTGGGGAACGGCAGGCGCTGCCGCGGAATCGTGTTCCAGCCGTGGCGTTCGAGTTCTCCGCGGGAGGGAAACCCTTCGGGCAGGGGCAGTTCGAAGTCCGGCGGGGTGGCCAGCAGCGCACCCAGGATCGGGCGGGTGGGTTGCTGGGCCCAATGAACGGTGGTCAGGACCCCCGCGCTGTGGGCGACTAGGACGACCGGGCCCGCGATGGCGCTCACGGTGGCACCCAGTGCGGCCGTTCGTGCCTCTCGACTGAGCGGAGCATGGGCGGGCGGCTCGACGATCCGGGCCTTGGGCAGCCGCTGAGCCAGCAGGTATTGCCAATGGTCGACGGTGGTGGGTGCAAGGCCGGGCACGAGGACCACGGTCGGGTCGACGGTAGTGTTCACGGTTGTTCCTCGGAGGAGTTCAGCGAGAATCTGCGGCGCCGAGTGCGGCAACCCTGGCTCGTCCTGCCGGGTACAACCGCTGGCCGAGCAGCAGTGCGGCGATGGCGCCGAAGTAGACAACGGGCGACAGTCTCAGGGCAGACTCCAGGCCGATGTCGTCGGCCAGGGCGCCGATCACCATCGGGCCCAGTGCGATTCCGAGAACGTTGTTGGCCAGAATGCCGATGCCGAATGCGGAGGCACGCACGCTCGAGTGGGCCAGGTCGGCGACCAGCGCGGACATCGGTCCGGTGGCGCCTGCGCTGACGAGGGCCCCGGCTCCGAGCAGTACGAACTGTAGCGTTCCGGACGCGCCACCGAATCCCGCGAACAACAGGACTCCCGACACCGTGCAGTAGATGGCCGCGATGAGCCACTTACGGGCTGGGCGATCACGGCTGAGACGATCGGTGAGGCCGCCGAAGACGATCATGCCGATGCTCATGAGCACGATGAACAGCGCCGCGGTCGCCCCCGCCTTGTCCGGGGCCATACCGTGGGAACGGTTGAAGAAGCTGGGTAGCCAGAGCATGAGGGCGGCGCTGACGAACATCAGTAGCCCGCTGCCCACGTAGGCGCACAGCAGCGCCGGGTTGGTGGCCAGCGTCGACAGCGGCGCGCGGTAGGTATCCGTTGCGGCTTGCTCGGCGACGGCCTCGTCGGCCTGGTGGCGAGCGAGTCCGGCTTCGGTGACCAGAACCCGAAGCAGCGCCACCAGGAGCAGGCCGAGAACCGCCATCGAGGTGAATGCCCAGCGCCAGCTCATGTGGACGGCGATGATGCCGCCGAGGGCGACGCCGACGACCGAGCCGAAGGTGGCACCGGACAGGAAGGCGCCGCTGATGGTGGCCCGCAGGCGTGGTCCGAAGACGGTGAGGATGACAGCCAGTCCGACACTGCTGTATGCCGCCTCACCGACGCCGAGGAGGAAGCGGGCGCCGAGCATCTGTCCGTAGTTGGCGGCCAAGGCGCACAACAGTGTTGCCGCGCTCCAGATCACCGCCATCGTGACGAGGCTCTTGATGCGTCCCCATCGATCCGCCAGCAGCGAGATCGGGAAAGCCAGCACGCCGACTGTCAGGGCGACGATGCTGTTGAGCGAGGCGAGTTTCGAATCCGACAGTGCCCATTCGTCCTTCAGAAACGGGAAGACCGCGCTGAGGACCTGCCGGGACATGTAGTCCGATAGGAGTAAGCCGAAGATCAGGGCGAAGACGAGCCACGGGTAGCCGCGGGTTCGTGTACGCGTCGTTCCCTCCATGGTCGTCGAAGGGGCGATCGCGGTGTTGCGCAGGCCCATGGGCGCTCCTATGGCCGAGTGAAGCTGGGGGCGCGGACTTCGGGCGTCCGCGCCCCCTGGGTTGGAACAGGTTGGTGATCGGTCAGGCGTGGTGCAGGAAACCGACCTGTCCCGGCTTGCGGTTCGGCGGGAAGCCGATCTTGGCCAGCGCCTCGTCGGTGCCGCCGTAGATCTCGTCGAGCTTGTAGATGTCGCGGGATTCCTTACAGGTGGCGACCTCTCGGCCGAGTTCGTCGGCGATGCGCACCATCTGCTCGACCTGCTCGACCGAGGTGCGGCGCTCGCCCTTGCGGCCCCACAGGTTGTCCTCGATGCCGACCCGGACGTGCTGGCCCAGCGCGATCGCGATCGTGCACATCGGGGTGACATTGCGCATGATCGACTCGATTGTCAGCACCGCACCATCCGGTGTGCGGCGAATGAACTCGATCAGGTCGGCCGGATGCATTCCCGCGGCGCCGCCGCCGATGGCGACGTAGTTCAGCACGAGGGGTCCGGTGTAGTGGCCACGCCGAATCAACCGCTCGACCGTCTCGAGTTGCGTCAGATTGCCGAGCATGAAGTGCGGCTGGATACCCGCCTCCGTGAGCCGGCGCAGGTGTTCGAGGTAGAACTCGGGCCCGGCTTCTACCACCATGTCCCGATAGGCCCGGTAGTAAGCGGGGTTCTGCAGCGAGGTGCCTGCGATGTCGTCGTCGGTCAACAACTCCATGATGTTCATTTGCGAGGTGTTGATGGCAATGGTCACCTGGTCCGGCTTGGGATCGAGCTCGGCGAGCAGGTGCCGGGTGTCGTACGACAGCCACTTCGCCGCGTCGCCGTCACTGGGCGGCGCGAAGGAGATCGAGCCGCCGACCTGCAGGATCATCTCCGGGACGGCCTCGCGCAGCCGGGCGAGCATCTCGTTGAACATCTCGAGCCGCTTGGAGCCGTGGCCGTCCTCCTCGCGCACATGCACATGCAGCACCTGGGCGCCCGCGTTGTAGCAGTCGACGGCCTTCTGGATCTGGGCGTCCATCGTCACCGGGATGTCATCGGAGTCCCCGGGCAGGAACTCCGGCCCGTACGGGGCGACCTGGATGACGAGCTTGTCCTGGGTTTCCGGAAGCAGCGAATCGTCGAGGTAGTGCATCATTCAGTCCTTTCAGTTGTGGTGATCGGCAGGGCAATCGGCCTACGCCTGCGTGCGGCGCTCGAATGCTTCGAGTTCTTCGGCCAGAATCGGCGCACCGAGGTTGCAGGCGTGGATTCCGAGCACGCTGACCATTTGGAGAACGGTCAGGATCTCGTCGCGGCTGACACCGATTTCGAGCGCGGCCCGGATATGGCGGCGAACGCCCGGTGAGTACATGTGGGTGCAAGCCGCATCGATGGCGATACTGAGCAGCTCCACGAACTGCGGCGGGAACACGCCGCGCCGGATCGGTGTAGTCCCCATCGCCATGAATTGCTCGGTCCACTCCGGATCCCACTCGGACAGCTGGTCCCACAGCGGGTTCCAGGTGCCGAGCTCACGCATCCGATCGATGACCGGGGTCGGGACTGCCTGGTCCGGGCTGGTGTTCTGAACGGTCATGACATGGCTCCCTCGCGGTCTCGGTCATACCCGGTGGGCGCTGTATGTGTCGCCGCACTCATCCGGTATGGGGTGACGCCGATCACGCTACGAGAAGGGGGGCTGATATTCTTCACCAGATGGGACACAAAATTTGACAATTTGGGGCAGCAGATGGCGCAGTATCAAGTCCGCAAAGCCGTGCTCAACGGGTACGTGGACCTCATGTTGACGTTGGGGCACGATCCGTCATCGCTGATGCGCGAAGCGGGAATCGGTGCCGCGACGATTGCCAGGGAGGGATGGTTGCCGGTCGAGCCGGTGGATCGTTTGTTCGAGATGTCTGCCGCCGTGACCGGCCATGATGATTTCGGATTACTGCTGGCGGCCGCCCGAGGGATGTCCAACCTCGGCCCGGTGGCATTGGCCGCTCGCGAGGAACCGGACGTCCGCGGCGCTTTGGGCATCATGATGCGGCATATCAGCCTGCACAACGAGGGATTGCGCAACCGGCTGATCGAAGAGAACGGGCTGGTCACAGCCGAGGTCGGTCCTGCGCCGAACTTCACTCTCGGGCGGCAGAGCACGGAGATCGCGGTCGCGGCGACATGCCGAATACTGCGCGAGTTACTACACGACGACTGGCAGCCGCTGACGGTGTGCTTCGTCCACGACGCTCCGGCCGATCTCGACGCACACCACCGCGCTCTCGGCCCGCACGTCGAATTCGGCCGCCGATTCAACGGAGTCGTCTTCTACTCGCGTGAACTCGACGCACCCAACGCGATGTCCGATCCGCTGCTGCGGCCCTACGCGCGTCAATACCTCGAATCGCTGCTGCCCCGCGAAGACACCACCACGATCGATCAGGTCCGAGGCATGATCGAGTCGCTATTGCCCACCGGGCGCTGCTCGAGCACCTATGTCGCGCGCAGTCTCGGGATGGATCGGCGCACACTGCACCGTCACTTGACCGAATCCGGGGAGAGTTTCACCTCGCTGGTGGAGGCTGCGCGAATCGAACTCGCTCAACGCTATGTCGTCCACCGAGACAGGCCGCTGACCGAGATCGCCGAGGACCTCGGCTTCGCCGCCCTCAGCTCCTTCTCTCGCTGGTTCAAAGATCGCTTCGGATGCAGCCCGAAATCCTGGACTCCGGCGCATGAACCCCGCGCCCGCCGGCCGGTGAAAATCCCGAGGAGGCACCACCGGCCGACTGACGAGTAACTGGATAGCCTGCCCCGTAACGGTTTCACCGGGCGCGACATACCTCGTCGAATGCTGCGAGCTGGGAGCGGACAAGATGGCGCGGGACTCGTCCAGCAGCATCTTCCCTGCTGCACGCGCCATGGCCACTGGCAGGCGGGGGACTTCTCGAGGTGGGCCCTGTCCTCGTCGAGGTCCGCCGGCAGGCCGTCGGCTCCCATCAGATAGGCCAGACCGAGTTCGAATGGGCGTTGCCCTGCACGAACCGATCGTCGTCGTAGGCGAGCGGGGAGCCGAAAGGAGGTGTATTCGATCTCGGACTCAGGCGGATGTCGCCGCACCGTTGCGCCGGCAGCCGCACCGACGTCGTTGTCGTTCAGGCCCGATAGATCGATTCGTTTGTCTTGCACTCCCAAGAATGCCGACCTCTGCGAGGGTTGACACGGGTAGTCGACTACGCCAATTTCACGCGAGGCACCGACGAGAACGACGGTTCTGGAGAAGCGCAGCGCCGCCCCGGAGCGCACACCGATTCGCATGCAGTTCAACCCCTTCGGACCGCGGTGGAATCGGAGTAGTGCGCTACTTCGGCTCGGCAAGTACCGGCGGGCAACGGCGAGTACGGGTTGGTCTCACGTGCAGGCGGCGTCGACCACCACCGATGGTTGCCGACGCCGCCTGCACATTGCCGTTGCCGGCGCGGCGCTCGCCGACCACCGCGCCACCGATTCAGCGGTCGGCGAAGACACCTTCGAGCATGCCGGTGGCTTGGCCGATTTCGATGAGGTAGCCGTCCGGATCACGCAGATAGCAACGAATTTCGGCTTTGCGGTCGAGGGGCTCGGTGAGGAACTCGGCGCCCTTGCGGCGTGCGTCGGAATAGAAGTCGGCGATATCGGCTACCCGCACGTTCAAAAACGCCGAAACGGCATCGGTGGGCTCGGGCGGACGCAGGACGATATCGGGTTTGTCGGGGGTGGGTCCACCACCGGGGTTCATGATGATCCAACTGTTGGCGACTTTGACGATGCACGGGTTTTCCTCGAGCACCACCCGGCCGTTGAAAATGTCGGCGTAGAAGGTCCGGGAGCGGCTCACATCGGAAACGGTCAAAAAGTGGGTCACCAGTAGCCCCTGGTCAGGGGCGGGTAAATCGGAGTCGTTCATGAGCGCTGCCTGCCTTCACGGTCGGTCGGTGGGAAGCGGCGTGCTGTGAACTGCGCTGAACCAGAACCTGAGGGGTGCGTACTACGGCACGGTGAACTTCTTCGCCTGTCCGGAGACCACGATGCCGTTGCTGTCGACGAGCGCTACCCGCACCTGCGCCTCGGAACCCGAGGTCAGCGGTGGCTCGCCGGGGTCCGCCGTCAGGGAGACGGTGGCGCTCTGCGGGGAGCCGTCGCAGACGACGGAGTTCTGGCTGCCCTGGGCGGCGGGACGGTCGGCGTCCGGCTCGCCCATCATCGCCTGAATGCTCGTCACTCCGGCGGAGCCGTCGCAGGTGTAGTCGACTTGGATCAGGTTCGATCCGGCACCGGTGATGTCGAGAGTCGCGGCGGCGAGCGCGGGAGCGGCAGCCGCCACCGAGGCCGCGGCCATCGCGGTGAAGGCGACGGCGAGGCGAGCGGGACGCCAAGAGTTCGGGGTAGTCGTCATGGGATTTCGTTCCTCCTGTGTGGCGGACATAGATCGCGGAACACAACGGGAAGAGACGCGGTACGCATCGCACCGCTCGCATCCATGGTCCAGCCCTTTTGCCCGCTGCGGCGGGAAACCACTCGAATCGGCCGTCGCGGCGGTGTCACCACGACGATGAGGGACAGTCGCCGAGCGGCGTCTTGGCCACGACCGCGGACGGCCGTCGCACTGATACCTGCTACCTGCTCGGCGATCGCACAGTCAACGCAGCCAGCGCAGCGCCGCGTCGGCGCAGTCCTCGGGACTCCTGTTGAAGGCGATAGCCGCGTCGGGCGCGTACTGCCGGACCAGATCGACCACCTTTTCGACGAATTCGAACACGGCGCTGTCACAGACCTGATGGGAGGTGCGCGGGCGATCAACTGTGACGAAGTCCCACCGCGGAACGTGATGCACGTCATTGCCCGAGAAGACGTTGTTGGGCATCGTCATCAATTCGTTATCGGAAAGACCCTGGTTGGAGATGCCCGAAATGGCCGACCACAATTTTGCCTACGACCTCACGCTGGACGAGGCACGCCGGCGCAGCGCCGTCGTCGCGGCGCTCGGTGACAACTGGGATCCGGTGGCGGTCCTCGCCGAGGAAGAGCTGGCATACGACATGCTGTACTCGAATCTCGACGATGAGCAGCAGCGAATCTACGACGAACTCGTCGAGGCCGGGATCCTGCCGGATCGGGCGACGCGCACTGTTGCCGACTGATCGCACCGCCGAGACGCAGCTCGATCTGGCACAGGCCGCCGGCAGCTGCGCGCGGCTTCTCTCCTGCCTCGAGACCGGCAAGTCCTCACCCAGCCGGGCAATGGTGGTGAACTCGGCGAAGTCGTGGAAGTGCCACTGAGAGAACGTAATACGATGCTGTTGGCGGGTCCGAAGACCGAATCGGAAGCGGCCGCAAGCCACCGAGCCCGTTGATCACCATCGGCGATGCCCACCCGCCGGCGCACCGGCTTCTGACCAGTCCGAGCGCGTCGCGGGCCAGGTCCCGAGCCCCTCGTAAATTCTCTGATATTCGTGGGCTATGACCAACCCGCATGATTTCGAATTCGAAGAAATCTACCGAGGTACAGGGGGCCCGTTCGGGCCGGGCGTCAAACCACCGTGGAGTATCGGGGAGCCCCAGCCGGAGCTCGCCGCGCTGATCGAGCAGGGCAAATTCCATGGCGATGTCCTCGATGTCGGATGCGGGGAGGCGGCGATCTCGCTGTATCTGGCCGAGCGGGGTTTCACCACCGTCGGCCTGGATCTGTCGCCGACCGCGGTCGAGCTGGCCCGCGCCGAGGCCGCAAGGCGCGGCCTCGGCAAAGCCTCCTTCGAGGTCGCCGACATCGCCTCTTTCACCGGTTACGACGACCGCTTCGGCACCATCGTCGACAGCACGTTGTTCCATTCGATCCCCGTCGAGTCGCGAGAGGGCTATCAGCAGTCGATTGCGCGCGCCGCCGCGCCGGGTGCGTCGTATTTCGTGCTGGTGTTCGACAGAGCCGCGCTGCCCGAAGCACCTCGACCGGGGCCATCGCCGGTCACCGCCGACGAGCTTCGCGAAGTGGTGTCGCAGTACTGGGTAATCGATGAGATCAGGCCGGCGCGAATCCATGGCAATCTGCCTGCGGCGTTGCCAGCGGACGCGGGCTTCCAGTTCGAGGGCATGCGCGACGAACCCAGTGGCCGCAAGTCGCTTCCGGCCTGGCTGCTGTCGGCCCACCTGGACTGATCTCGCGACACGGGATCTCGGGTGCGTCGCCCGGGCCGGATGCGTCAGAGCATCGAAGCGCCCGGGCACTCCCGGCCCATCGCTCGTCGGATACAGCGACGGTCACGTTCGCGCGTCGACCATTCGGGTCCACGACGCGGCCCGGGCTTCACCCGCATCGGATGGAAGATCCGCAGAAGGCGGTCGAGCGTGATCTCCTCGCCCTCTCGATTGCTCACCGCCGACCGGCAGCGAGCAATCGAGAGGTCATGTGAGATCACCCAGGCAGGCCCGCCTCGATCGCGGCGATGATGCGCGGGCGCATGTCGGAGGCGCTGATGATGGCGTCCACCGAACCGACCTCGACGGCGCGCTGGATATTGTGCACGCGATCGAATTCCGCCGCGACATCACCGAGCTTCTCGGCACGCACCGACGATCGGATCTCGTCGAGCTCGGCGGTCAGGGCCATGCGGTCGGCGCCGGTCGCGTTCGCCGCGCGCGCCTCGAGTTCCCGCACTCGCGGATCCGCCGCGGTTCGCGTGTCGACCTCACCGGAGAACACGACCGCCGCGGCCGGTGCGCCGCCGAGCACCGAGGCGAACGAGCCTTCCAGAGCGAGCACGGTCATGTTCGGGTTCAGCGCCTTCGAGAACACCACGAACGCGCCGCCGTGGTAGCGGGAGATCACACAGAACACGATCGGCCCCTGGAAGTTCACGATCGCGCGACCGATCTCGGCGCCGTACTCGAGCTGCAACTTCCGCATCGATTCCGGTGAGCCGTCGAAGCCCGACAGGTTCGCCAACACCACCAGCGGCCGGTTGCCGCTGGCCGCGTTGATGGCTCGCGCGGCCTTCTTCGACGACCGCGGGAACAGCGTGCCCGCCGTGTAGGTGTCCGGGCCGTCGGTGGACGGGAAGCCGCGCCTCGGCACGCCTCGGGATTCGATGCCGAGCAGGCACACCGGAATGCCGCCGAGCCGCGCGTCCTGCACCACCGCGGTCTCGGCGTCGGCCATGCCCGCCCAGCGTTCCAGCACCGGGTGGTCCTGGTCGGACAGCGCCCGCATCACGGTCCGGATGTCGAAGGGCTTCTTGCGGTCCGGGTTGGCGGTGGCGGAGAAGATCTCGCCGACGGTCGTGAAGTCGCTGTCCGCCATGGCATGCGGGAAGTCGGAGACGTCGCGATCGAAGGGGTCGTCGGTCCCCGACCGCCGCGGCGCCTGCTCACCGGGCGCCACATAGGTGTGGTCGTAGTGCGACATCAGCACGTCTCGCGCGGCGAGCAGGTTCGGCGCCCAGTACTGGGCCTGCCCGTTGGGACCCATCACCCGGTCGTAACCGCCGATGCCGAAGTTGTCCTCGGCCGACACACCGCCGGAGAAGTCCAGCGACTGCTTGCCCGTGAGCACCATCGCGGAGTCCGGTGTCATCACCAGGATGCCCTTGGTGTGCATGAGCATCGTCGCCTCGGCGTTCCAGTACGGCTGCGCGCCGACATTGATGCCCGCGACCACGATGTTGATCTCGCCGCCGTCCTGGGTGAACTCGACGATCCGCTTGAGCGCGGCCGCCACCCAGTCCATGTTCTCGGTGCCCGACTCCATCGAGATCCGGGCGCCCGAGGACAGCGCGTACCACTCCAGCGGCACCTGCATCCGTTCGGCGAGATCCAGCGCGGCGATCACCCGGCGGCATTCCGGTTCGGACAGTGCGCCAAGCGATTTCGTGGGATCACCGAGCAACACCACCCTGGTGATGCCGTCCGCGTACCGCTCGGTCGGCGTGGTGACCACGCCGGCGACGATCGCGGCGGTGTTGCGTCCCTTGGGCCGGTCGACCGGGACGAGCGTGTGGTCGTCGTCGAGATCGTACTCGGCGAACTCACCGAGCAGCCCGGTCAGTTCGTAGGGGTACACGGTGTTGCGGCTGCCCGCTCGCAGCACCTTCTGCCGGTACGCGTCGAGCGGCTCGATCACCTCGTCGGTCCGTTCCCCGATGGTCACCGTGGTGCCGCCGGTGACGTCGAAGACGACCCGCACGACGATCTTGACCAACTCGCCGGTCTCCGGATCGGGCTGGCGCGCGATCAGGAGCAGCTCCTCCAGCCCGGCGCCGACGGTCGTGGCTTCCACGCGCTCGATGATCGACTCCAACTCGGCGCGGGTGAGGTCCAGCGGCGGCCAGACGTACATCACGATCCGATTGGTGTGCAGGCGTTTGCCCGACGGCCGCCGGGACTGCACTCGCCGAATCGCGTCGACGCAGGCGCTGATGGTGCTCTCGGCCGTCGGCAGCGCGAGCAGCCTGCCATCCTGCTCCCGCAATGCCGCGAGGTCACGGACCTGTGTGAACGCGATGAGTCGCTCGTCCGACGGATTCTCTTTCGCGACGCACCGGAACAGATAGACCTCTTCGTCCGAGGACGGCAGGCGGGTGAGGTCGAACTTGCGCAGCCGCTTCAACTGCATCCGCTCCGCGATGTACGGGTGCAGGCCGCGGATCAATCGCTCCTCGGCCAGTCCGGTGGCCGACGGGCGGAAGGTGAAATGATGGTGCATCACCGCTCCGCCGCTACCCGCGACCGTCGCGGTGATTCGGGAGACCTGATTCGGCAGCGGGTGCGCGCTGAGCACCTCCTGCAAGGCCTCGGCCATCGCATCGAAGTCTTCCGGCTGCTTCTCCCAGCCGAGGTAGATGTCGGCCTCGATGGAGGCGGCGCCGCTCGCCAGTTCGGCGAGCCCGCGCAGGACGGTGCCGAGGGCGTCGAAGCTCACGGCGGCCGAGACCAGGGAGAGACCCCGACGCTCGGCGATCACGAACGCGCGGCCGCCGACCTCCCGGGTCCGAACGTCGGCGAGGCCCTTGTTGCCGTAGTACCGCCGGGTCAACACCTCCAGCATGACCGTGTTGTCGGCGCTTCCGCGCGTCAGCCGCTGGCCGAGTAGCCGCACCAGCGGCTCGGTGCTCCGCACCATCTCGGCCAGGCGCTCGCCGCGATCGGGGGCATCGGGGTGCGCGTCCAGGTAGCTCAGATGCTTGCGGACATCGGCGTACACGCGGGCGCGATTACGCCGCAGCAACGGCTGGCCGAACCAGGCGTACACCAGCCCGCGGGTGAGGTCCGCGATGACGGGGAAGCGCACCTGCGTCGCGGCCACCAGCCGCTCCAGCGTCAGACCGACGGGCTCGCGAAGCGCCCTGTCCGGCACCGGCTCCCGCAGCCACTCGCGCAGCAATGTCGTCATGATCGTGACGGTGTCGGCCGGGCGTTGCTGGGCGAGGAAGATACGGAAGACCGCGGCTTCGAGGTCGGGGGTGCGCTCCAGATCGGTGACGCCGTAGTGCGCGAGCGCCTTGGCGAGTTTGGCCTGATACGCCGCGGGCAGCCCGGCCCGCTCGACATCGAGACTCTGCAGATAGGTGTGGAAGTACTCGCGGGCACTGTGGACGTGGCTTTGGCCGCCGTCCTCGTCCCAGGACCGGTTGTGGCTCAGTTCGGCGAGGTCGGCGAACACCTGCACGAGCTCGAGTTCCTCGGCGAGAGGCCTGCGGTTGTCGGCGATGGCGGCCCGGCGCGCGACGAGATAGTCGTCGACCACTCGGCGGTCGTCGTGCGGGTCGACGTCGAAGCCGAGGAGCAGGCTGCGCAGATCTTGCTGGGCGCGGGTCAGACGCACATGCGGTTGAATCGATGCGGGCTCGCCGGGCAGATCCAGCTCGACCGAGCCGACCGCCGCGGCGTCCGAGTCCTCGTCCTCGTCGGCGAGCGGTTCCAGCCGCAGCAGTGGCGCGCCGGTCTCGACCTGAGTGCCGACCGAAACACCGCACTCCTTCAACCGGGCCCGGAACGGCGCGCGCAGCACGGTTTCCATCTTCATGCTCTCCAGCACCAGGACCGGCGCGCCCGCCTCGACCTCGTCACCGATCTCCAGCGGCGTGGCGACGACCAGCGCGGGGGCCGGGGAGCGGACGACGCCGCCCTCGTCGCGGCTGATCCGATGCGCCACACCGTCGACGTCGACCATGTGGATCGGGCCGTGCGTGCCGGTGATCAAGCGGTACCGGGAACCGTTGACGACGACCTGCCCGGAGTGCCGATCGAAGCGTTCGAGATCCACGTCGGCGGTACGAATGTCGCCACCCGCCTCGACACCGACACGGAACCGATGAGCACCCACGCGTGCGACGCGCACGCGATAGCCGACTCCGCGCAACTTGAAGTCGCGCGGCCTACCGCTCTCGTGCTGCACCTGGGGCCGCCCGCCGGACGCCGTGGACAGCAGGCGGTGCCGCTCCACCCGCTCGTCTTCCTCGTAGGCGTCGATGGCGGCAGCGGCCAGCGCGATGGTGGAGTGGCGATGCGACACGAGACGGCCTTCGCCGCGAACACGGTCGATCCAGCCGGTGTCCGCGCTGGCATCGAGTACCTCGGGCTGGGTCAGCAGATCGAGCACGAAGCTCTTGTTGGTGACGCCGCCCTCGATGACGACCCTGGTCTGCGTCAGCGCCCGGCGCAGCCTGGCCAGCGCTTCGTCACGATCGCGGCCGTAGGCGATGATCTTGGCGATCATCGAGTCGAAGTCGGCGGGAATCGTGTCGCCCTCGCTGACTCCGGTGTCGACGCGGATGCCCGGGCCCGCAGGCAGATCCAGCCGCGCGATGCGGCCAGGGGCGGGCGCGAAATCGCGGTCGGGGTCTTCGGCGTTGAGCCGGGCCTCGATGGCGTGCCCGCGTTCGGCCGGCGGCTCGCCCTCGAGCCGTCCTCCGGACGCGACCAGCAGCTGAGCCCGGACCAGGTCGAAACCGGTGGTGGACTCGGTGATCGGATGCTCGACCTGCAGGCGGGTGTTGACCTCGAGGAAGGCGAACTGTTTGTCACCGGGGTGGTAGAGGAACTCCACGGTCGCGGCGCCGCGGTAGCCGACGGCGATCGCCAGCCGCTCGGCCGAGGCCTTCAGCTCGGCCGCCTGCTCGGGGAGCAGCACCGGCGACGCCGACTCCTCGATGATCTTCTGGTTGCGCCGCTGCACCGAGCAGTCGCGGACGCCGAGTGCCCAAGCCGTGCCCTGGCCGTCCGCGATCACCTGAACCTCGACGTGCCGGGCGCCGGTGACCAGCCGCTCGAGGAAGACCACGCCGCTGCCGAAGGCGCGCGCGGCTTCCTGACGGGTGCGCTCGTAGGCGTCGACGAGTTCGGCCTCGTTCGTGATCACGCGGATACCGCGGCCACCGCCGCCCGCGGTCGCCTTCAGCATCAGCGGGTAACCGATCTCGGCCGCGGCCGCCAACGCGGCGTCCACGTTCTCGACCGCACCGCGGCTCCACGGCGCGACCGGCACGCCGACCTCCTCGGCGATCAGCTTCGCGCCGATCTTGTCGCCGAGTTTGCGCATGGCCTCCGGGCTCGGGCCGATGAAGGTGACTCCGATCTGCTCGCACAACTCCGCGAACGCCGGGTCCTCCGCGACGAAACCCCAGCCGACCCACGCGGAGTCGGCCTCGGTAGCCACCAGCGCACGCTCGAGCACCTTGAGATCCAGGTACGGGCGCGCGGCTGCCGGACCGAGGTCGTAGGCGATGTCGGCCTCGCGCACGAACGTCGCGTTCCGGTCGACGTCGGTATACAGAGCGACGGTTTCGACCGGTAGCCCAGTTTCCGCCGCCAGATCTCGAGCGGCGTGGATGAGGCGCATGGCGGCCTCTCCCCTGTTCACGATGGCGATGCGGTTGAACACTCGCCGGCTCCTTTCCAAGAACTGGCCCGGTCGGGCGGGTTGCGACTACCGGTCCCGCGTAGTGTGCACCTCCATTTCCGCAGGTGCACGGCATGCGGCTGTTACTCACGCGTATCGTGGGCAATCTCTCCACTGAGGTTATGACAACCTCGGAGCCCCCGACTCGCCAGATGCGCTGACCTACAATTCTTCTCTCGCGAATGTTTCTGTTGTTTCGGTCCGCGAGGGCGGACCGTAACGATCGTCGGAAGTGCGCCCGAGAATCTCTGGAACGCTCCGCCGCAGTGTGGGAGGTGATCCGCGTGCCCGACATCCTCGATGTACTGCACGCTCGCTGTGCCGAGATCGCGGGTGAGGCGATCCTCTCGGGGGAGGAACACCCCAACCTCACACTGACCACACGCGAGGTCGAGGACCTGCTCGACCACATCGAGGACCTACACCGCCGCTACTCCGACATCACCCTCGCGCACCGCGAACTCGACCACCGGTACACCGTGCTACGTCGAGCGACCCACGAAGCCATCACCTCGTTGGAGCGGATCCGTGCCGCGCTGGAACAGCGCACCGCGCACCCAGAAGCCCGTACGCGCCAGGCATGCACCATCGCCGATTTCGCCGCCCGGAATCTCACCGCGGCGAGCGTGAACGACGGGCCAGCGAGTTGACACTCCGCGGATAGGTCGGCGCGCGTGCACCAGTTGCCACAGCGCTCCCAGCTCGCCGCGTGAGCTGCGACGGCATCACTGTGCGGCAGGTCAGCTCACCGGCGTCGACACGAGAGTTGCCAGACGCCGTCGATCGCCGACTCCGAAGCGGTCAGACCGCCCGCAGCTCGGGCCGACGAGGCCGGGACCGCGATGAGCCCCAGCACCCCGAGCGGAACCAACCGAAGATCTGCCAGCATTCGGTGACCACCGGCTTGGCGAGTGAGAGCGCTGGCTCGGGCGGAATGGCCCTGTGCGGTCTGCCGATTCGAGCACAACCTCCTGTAGCGGTCTAAATCTAGCAACGCTAGACAGGTATGCGAACGGCTGCTACCGTTGCTCCCAATTCTAGCGCCGCTAGAACACAAGGTAGAGGGAAGCCGAAATGCTCACTGTCACCGGCCAGATCATTGCCGCCGTCGCCGTTCTCGCCAATGCCGTCGTCTACGGCACCGATGTCTGCGGGGCTATGATCACCCGGTCCGTATACCGCAAGCTCGATGATGCGACCGTGACCATCAGTGCGGGATGGGGTCACTATTACGGCGACAAACGCATGCCGATTGTCGGTGCGGGCGGTGTGGTCACCGCGGTGCTCACACTGCTCATCGCGCTGTTGGCCGGGCAGATCGGCGCCGCTGTCGCGGCGGGGACCACGGTGGCGGCACTGCTCACCTGGCTCGCCTTCTACGTCCGCATCGCCAAGCCGATCAACTCCCAGCAGACCGCCGCTGCGCAGAGCGGCATCATTCCGGCCAATGCCCGTGCGCTGCAGGACAAGTGGGACAGCATTCTGAAGTACCGGGTCACCCTGCAGTTCATTGCCATTGCCGGACTGTGCGCCGCGCTCATCCTGTTCTGATCTCAGAGCACACCTGATAACGAATTCACCGAGGAGTAATCGACATGACCTTCACCATCAACGAACGGCAGTTCCTCGCGGAGGCCGGGATCGGTCGGCTGGCCACGGTGTCGCCCGACGGCGTCGTGCAGAACAATCCGACCAACTATCGGGTGAACGCCGACGGCACGATCGACATCGGGGGCATGCGGATGCGTGCCAGTCGGAAGTACCGCAACGTCGAGGCGGGCAGCCGGGTGTCGTTCGTCGTCGACCAACAGGTTTCCTTGGAGCCCTATGTGATTCGCGGCATCGAGGTACGCGGCACGGCCGAGACGCTCGATGACGAGGAGCCACCGTTTCAACACCAGGAACGCGCGGTCATCCGAATTCACCCCGAACGGGTCATTTCCTGGGGCATCGACGGCGGGTCCTTCGACTTCACCAGTCGTGGCGCCGAGTAATCAGAAATTTTGGGCGATCCCGCAAGTGGTCAGGTATCGACCTTCGAACACACGGCAAGAACAGAATTCCATTTGATCGCTTTGAAACCAGCGCCATCAGCGACCGCTCTTGTTGTGGGACAACGTCGATGCCATGCCACAGGACGCCTGACCAACACTCCCAGCAACGATGTCGCCCCTCTCTGCTACGGTCTCGCTCGTACACCTCCGGGAGGAAATCATGATCAAGTCTTCGTCCGTCGCCGCAGCTCTCGCCATCGCTGCGGGCGCGCTGATCGCCCTGCCCGCCGCGCCCGCGCATGCCCAGTCCCCGAGCTGTGCCAAAGCCATCGAGCTGATCAACATTGCCATCGACACCACCGGCGGCAGCATGGACGAGGCGACCGCGACCGCGCTGTCCGGCAGGCTGAGCGGCCTGGCCGAGACAGCGCAGGGCGCCGAACGGGATGCTATCGCCGCCTACGCCGGCGCCCTCATCGATGACGGGGTCGCCGACCTCACTCCCTTCACCGACGAGCTCAACCGCGCCTGCGCCTGACCGCGCCAATCGGCTGAACGGTGGATCCCCTCTCGGTAGCGGCATCGCCGAGGAATCGGCAGGGGATTCGTGCAGGTGTTTCAGGTTGTGCGGCGGGCGAGGGCGTGCTGCGGGTTAGCGTGTGCTCGGACCGCGGAGACCACGAATAGTCGACATTTCTCTCACCTCAACGGGGCCCGCCCGCAGCCGTCGGGACCTTCGATGATCGCGTGGTCGCGGTAGACGATGCTGGCCGCCCAGCGCTGCGGGTGCCCGGGCTGGTTGGCAGTTTCCACGTGGTCACGCTTGGGCGAGATCGAAGGGATCGATCTGACGTTGTCCTTCCTGCGGCAAGAACACTCGAGACAGAGCGATCGACGCGACTGATGCCAGCCGGGCCCGTCATGATCACCGTGGCGCGGACCGCCCAGCAGGGATAGAAGAGTGAACCAACGCCCTTGCGGGACAGCCCAGATGGGTTGTCCCGCAAAGGCGGCACTTCACCTCAGCGGCGCCATCCACGGGACTGCGTTGTGCGCGAAGCTCTGCTTGACCGGCACCAGGTCGGCATGATCATCCAAGGCTGTAATTGTGACACCCACCAAGCCGGCTTCATCCCCCTTGGACGCGACCGAGGAACCGCACTTCGGACAAAACCCGCGGCAGATCTGCGGGAAGGTCTCGAACCAGGTCGGTTCCCCACCCGGACCGGTCCATGCGAATCCTTCCTCCGGGAAGGACACCCACGACATCACCGGGGCGCCTGAAAGCCTCTGGCAGTGCTCGCACGAGCACAGGTGAGGGAAGTCCGGGTCGCCAGTCGCGGAGAACCGGATATTGCCACAGAGACAGCCGCCGTTCACATCGCTCCTTCTTGCTGGACACCATTGCCGTTTCATCAAATGCCGCGCGTTGTTGCTCAACAACACCCGACGCTCGGCAAGGTCTTCGCCGCCGTCTACTCGATTTTCTCCGGTGGCGACCACCCGCACCTGCGCCGACAGCTTATTCGGAACGTCGACAACGGTTTCGCCGTGTAGACCAGCCGGTGCGCGAGCGGACGACACCGTTGCAGCCCTCGATCGCCACACGCGGTCGGGGAATTGTCTTACTGCGGTGACCATCTCGCCGTAGCTGGCGTGATCGGTGTTCTCATCGACGCTCGAGTTCGACCTCCTCGGCCTCGCGCGCAACGGCTTCCGGAACTTCAGGAGCGAACCAGGTTCGGTAGAACACGACAGACAGTGCGGTGAGACTGCCGAGGATCGCTATGCCGAAGGGGACCGGGTAGGTCGCCATCGGCATCGCGAGGTACCGGATGCACAGCAGCACTCCCGCGAACGTGGCGATTCCCATCGCCACCACCCGCACGCGCGGACGGTCCCAGCCCCGGTCTGGATCGCGCAGGGCGGACTCGATCGTCAGGCACAGTGCGGCGCCCGCCACGAGGTCGATGCCGTAGTGCGCACCGAGGCCCAGCGTCGCGATGAGAGTGCACACCAGCCAGAAAGCACCGCCCCAGCGCAACCAGCCCGGCCCGCGTCGGGAGTGGATGAACAGCGCGAGTGCCCACGCCGTATGCAGCGACGGCATACAGTTGCGGGGTGTGATGCCGTCGAAGGGCATCGATTCGACCGACGCGGGAAGCGCCGGAACGACATTCGGCCAGACGTCGGCGATTTCCATGCCGTTCCCCTGCGGTCCGAATGCGAGCACAGGCCCCACCACCGGGAAGATCACGTAAAAGATCGGGCCGATGAGACCGAGTACCAAGAACGTGCGCACCAAGTGGTGCCGCGGCCACGAACCCGTGGTCACGCCGCGCAACTGCCAGACGGCGACGACGATGGCCGCCACCGGAAGCTCGAAGTACACCCAGCGCACCACCCCGATCGGTACCGGCCCGGCCAGGTCGAGCGCATGCCCGACGACCCAGGCCGGATTGCCGAGCGCTCGATCGGCCAGCTCCACATACGGGTCGAGGACCTGCGGACAGGACCAGGCCGTGATGTCCAACCAGATTTCGCCGACCTTCGTCGCGAGGATGAGCAGCGCTCCGAGCGCGATCGTGTGCAGTGCTGTCCGCCGTCGCACACCGCTCCACCGTAGGGCGGCGATCACCGCCAGCGCCGTCAGCACGATGGTCGGTCCGTTGCCGACGGTGAACGGCCGACCGTCGAATGTCCGAACCGCCACGAAGATCAGATCGATGGCGACCGCGGCGGCGAGGGCGCTCACCCGCACCCGGACGGTGACACCGATCAGTGCCAGTAGGAAGCCCGCCCACGGTGTCGTCGCCGACTTGGGTGTCCCGGCGTAGTCGCGAAAGAGGCTGGTCAGTGGACCGAGAGCGTGGATGTGAACGGCGATTAGCTGACCCGCGACAAGTACCAGCACCGCGGCGGCAATGCCGCCCCACACCACGAACGGCCGAAATCGACGCTCCTGGAGCCGCTCAACTCCCACTTGCTCCGGGGGTGAGGTCGAACTGCCGTGCGCGTCGTGAACAATCATTCGGACATCGTAAATACGCCGTGAACACGGCTTGACGGGGCACTGAACGCAGACCGACACCGGCGATCGAGTGCGAAACTCACGCACGCCCGCCGAAGCCCATCACCGCACGTCCCGGGGCCGGAGACGCGTGATCGGATCCCGCGTGCCCCGGTGAACCGACCGAGGGTGACCTTGATCGCGGTGGGCCGACCGACGGTGGCCTTCGGTCGGATTGCATGTCCGACCTTTGTGGACGCGGCACTAGTTCGAACTCACCCCAATGCCGGAAATGCGCTGCATTCCGGCCCGAGCGGGCGAGCGGGCTTTACTGCCGTCGCTGCGGTGTCGACTGTTGGTCGCTCTCCCCCGCACCAAGGGTTCCCGTGCGAGACCCGCCGCTTGCTCGAGCCGCGGCCAGCAGGCCGCGGCAGTCCAGGCCGGTCCGCCGGTCATTCCGCGCCACACCATTCGATAGCGGCGACCGCGTATGTGCGTGCGGCACATATTAATTCGTCGATCGCGCACCGCTCGTCGACGGAATGAGCCATGGTGAGGGCACCTGGACCCAGTCCGACGGCCGGGATTCCCGCGGCGGTGAACCAGGTGAGATCGGTCGCCGAGGGGAACGGCCGTACATCGGGTGCACCGGCGAACGGGGTGTCGAGGGTGGCCCGCTCCCGCGCGAGGCACACCATCCGGGTGAACGGATGGTCCCGGTCGGTTCGCCCGCCCGGATAGTGCATGGGCCAGTCGATGCGCGGCGGATTGGCTCGCAGCCACGGATCCCGCTTCGCGACACCGGCCACGGTCTGCACGATCTCGGACTGGATCTCCGACAGCTGCGCCGCCGGCGGGTAGAAGATCGCGTAGTCGAGGGTGGTCTCGTCGGGAATGAAGGCGACATTGCGGCTGCCGCGCGCCCCGCCGTCGATCACGTCGAGACCTATAGTGAATTGGCCTTTTTCGAACAGCGGATCGACCCGTCCCTCGACCCATTCGTCCTCCAACCGGCGCAGCGCGTCGTGGATCCGCAGTGCCGCATCGATCGCGCTGGCGGCGACGGGGTCGTCGGCGGGCTCGGCACGCATCCGCGCACGCATGGCCGCGTGCGCCGAACGCCCGGTCACACTGATGCGCATGATCAGCACGCCGGGAGTGGCGGGCATGACGGTCAACGGGGAGAGCGCGCCGGTGGGCTCGGCGATGATCGCCCCTTCGGCGGTGAAGCCCCGCTCCAAGACGGCGGAGGTCCCCATGTGATGTTCGAGGTTCTCTTCCCCCGCGACGCCTTGCAGGACGAGGTCACCGCGCAGCCGCACCCCCGCCTGCCGTAAGGCCTTGGCGGCGAACGCTTGTGCGATCAGTCCGCCCTTCATGTCCACTGAGCCACGGCCCCACACGTGGGTGCCGTCGACGTAGGCGGTGAACGGCGGGTGTGACCACTGCGCGGGGTCATCGGCGGGAACGACGTCGACATGACCGTTGAAGATCAGCGACCGTCCGCCACCGCTGCCCCGCAGCACCCCGACGACATTGTCCCGACCCGGCGCTTCGCCGAACAGCTCGGTCTCCGCGCCCGCCTCCCGGTACAGCCCGGCCAGCAGCCCAGCGACCTCCGATTCGCCACCGACCAGGTCGTCGTAGTCCTGGTCCGGATAGGTGGGGTTCACGCTGCGGATGGCGATGGCGTCGGCGAGCGCGGCTACCAATTCGTCACGCAGGCCGTCGATCCGGTCGAGCACCCGGCTCGTCGCTTCGGCGTTCACGACCGAACCTCCTCGGTCTCCGCGGCGGACGGCGAGGCGAGTTCGCCGCTGTCGTGGACGATCGAGCCGCCCAGATATGTGCGCAGCACCTTGGTGTCGGGAAGGTCCACGATCGGACAGGTCAGCGGATCGCGGTCCACGATTACCACATCGGCGTGGTTTCCCGGTGCGAGCGAACCGATCTCGGGTCGGCCGAGCACCTTCGCCGCGCCCGTGGTCCACATGCGCAATGCTTCGAGTCGGGAGAGTTTCTGGTCGGGTCCGTCGTTGCGGTGACCGCTGCCCGCGAACCGGTGGGTCTGCGCGAGTTCGATCTGCTCCCACGGGTTCTTCGGGCCCCAGTCGGACCCGCCGCCGAGGTCGAGACCGATCTCGGTGAGCCGGTGCAGCGGTTCCAGGTCCCGCCAGACGTGCTCGCCCATCCGCTCGCCGTACATCGCGCCCTTCCCCCACGCGAATCCCGCGCTGGTGGTGACCTGGAAGCCGAGATCCGCATAGCGGCGAGCCTGTCGAGGGGTGATCGTCATGGCATGTTGCAGAATCCAGCGCTTGTCACGGAAATCGTGTTCGCGCACAACGCGTTCCGCGATGTCCAGGAAGTCGTCGTGCTCACGGAACGCGCCGAGGCACAGGTTCGCGCGAATTCCATTGGCCGCGCAGAACCTTACGAATTCCTCTTCCTTTTCCAGCGACAGGAACCGCACGCCGCGCGTGCGACGGCCGAAAGGATCGAGGTACGAATCGTAGGTGGCGAAGTATCCCGAGAAGCACGGTCCGCCCGGACTCAAGGTGAGCCCGTCGACCCGCAGCAGGTCGTCACCGTCATCCGATGCCTCCGCGGCGAGCCGACGCAACCGGTCGGCGAACTCGGCGTAGGGAAGCGGGTCGAACGGGTAGAAGATGACCGACTCGGCATCCAGTGTCGCCATCACGCGCAGCGTCAGCGCATCGGTCGCGCGCAGATGCCGGTACAGCGCAATGTGTTCCGGTTCCATGGCGTGCCCCTCGTACACGCTGGTCACACCCTGCGCCGAGTACCGCGCCATCTCCGCCGTCGTACCGGCGACGGCGTCCGCCATGCTCGGACGCGGCAGCTTGGTCAGAATCTGTCCCCAGAACGGGTCGTAGGTGTAGTAATTCGTCACCGGTCCACGCAGAATCCCGGTCAGCTCCCCGGCCTCGTTCTTGTCGATCTCGACATCGCAGACACGGTCGGGGACGAACGCGGTCAGCCCGACCGCACGCAGACCAGATGTGTTGAACACCACCACATTCGGCATGCGCGGCGCCCACGCCTGGATCAGCACCGGATGAGCCTCGGTGGCCGCATCGAGAGTCCACCGATCCGGCAGCCGCCGCTCGAGCAGATCCCGCTCCGAGCGGCGAATGAAGTAGTGGGGTTCGCCGACCGGCGTGCACATGATCCACTGCCCCGGTGGCGTATGCGCGGCCCGTGCCCGGATCCGCGCCACGATGTCCGCGTGATCGACGGCATCGGTCAAATCGACGAGCTCGCCCGCCAGCATCCCGAAGTGCATGACGTGCGGATGGGTATCGATCAGGCCCGGCAGCACCACACCGCCCTCGGCGTCGACATGCCTGGCATCCGGCCCGGCCGCCGCGAGCATGTCGTCCCGGTCCCCCGCCGCCAGCACGCGTCCGCCGGATAGCACCAGCGCCTCCGCTTCGGGTGTGTCCGAGGCGAGCGTCAGCACCCGCCCGCCGGTGATGATCGTGTTGGTCATCGTTGTCCTCCACTAACGACCGTTGTGTCCTGTGCGCACACCGTACCTCAGGTTTTCTCCAAATGGAGAAGTTTTTGAGTTTCTGGACGCCGGTACGATGAGCGCCATGACGACACCCGTGCGCGAGCCGCGGATGGCCCGGGGAGCCGCCCGCCGCGAGGCCCTGCTGGAGGCCGCGATCCGGCTACTGGCCCGCGAAGGCGCACGCGCCGTGACCCACCGGGCCGTGGCGGCGGAGGCGGGAACGACACACGGAATCGCCCGGTACTACTTCGGCACCCTCGACCAGTTGCTCGACGAAGCGTTGCGGCAATTGGCCGCCCGGCAAGTCGAGGAGGTGCGCACACTCTTCGAGCGGCTGCCGGATGTTGCTGTTCCGCAACGTATTACGCGTCTCACCGAGTACGTCACCGGCACTCTGGCCAGCGACCGCGAGTCCGGCATCGCTCGCTACGAGTTCTTCCTCGAAGTCGCGCGCCGCCCCCACCTGCGGGCCAGCCTCGACGAATGGGGAGCCACGCAACGAGCGGCCTTCGCCGCCGAACTCCGCGGCGCCGGATCACCGAACCCCGAAGCCGACGCCGCGGACCTGCTCACCCTCGTCAACGGCCTGGTCCTCGAGCAACTCGCGCTGCCCGTCGACGACTTCGAGACCACCCGCCTACACCCGGCCATCGCCCGGTTCTTCCCCGAACCGTCACAGCCGGATTCGAGTCCGGTCAGCCGGTGAGCGCGTCGAGCAGGATGCTGGGACGGGAGGAGTTTGTAAGTCGGTGATCCAGCGGAGGAGCCGACAAGAGAAGAAGGCGCTCAGCTATCTGCGAGACCGCTGTTGCGACCGCGAGATCATCACCGCCGCCAACTGGCACGTCCATCTCGAATCTGCTGAGCAAGCCGGGTTCGAATTGCGGGCGAGGAAATCGAAGTGGTCGGCGACCGGATGAAGGAAGCGGCCCGGCACTCCTCTTGACGCACTGTAATCGTTCGACAAGATGGTTCGGCTCGGATCACGCTCGGCGGATCGGCTGCCACGTCCGCGGCGGCTCGGAGGTGAGGAATGCGCCGACCAAGCGGTAAACCTCTGCGGGCTTCTCCACGACCAACAGGTGCGAAGCACCGGGCACGACAGCGAGCTCGGAGTTCGGGATCGCGCGGTAGAGCGCGATGGTGTGTTCGAGGCTCATCGCATCGTCGTCCGCGACGATGACGAGGGTGCGGCTCCCGATGACCGACAGGTCCTCCACCGTCAGATTCGGCTCCGCGCGCGCCATGCGCTGCAGCTTCTCGGCGATGACACGGAAGTGGGCTTCGCCGTCCGGCGAGACCTCGCCGTACCGGGCGGCGAGACGCTGCAGCGGCTCTTCGTCCGCGAAGCTGTCGAGCACGCCAGGTAGCAGGCCGTCGCGATGGAAATTTCCGCTGATCGACACCAGTTTTCCCACCAGATCGGGGCGCTGAATCGCCACCAGCAGTGCGACGATGGCGCCGTCGCTGTAGCCGACCAGGTGCGCGGATCCGCCGACGACTGTGTCCAGGAAGGCAATGGTGTCCTGCGCCATCAGCTCGTAGGAGATCGGGCCTTCGACATCCGGCGTTCGCCCATGGCCGCGCCGGTCCATCCGGTACACGTGGAAGTGCTCGGCCAGACCTACCACGGCCGGATCGAACGAGCGTGAGTCCACGAACCCGCCGTGCAGCAGCAGCACCGGCTCACCGGCACCGATCTCGTCGTACCAGGTCCGAATCGCACCGAGCTGAACGTAATTCGCCATCGCTGGATGATGCCTGAGTATCGGCGGATTCCATGGGTCGTCGTATCTGGGCCCGGCGGGGAGCCGCCCACGCGGCCGGTGTCGGGTCCGGTGACGCAGTCGATTTCGTCCACGCCTACGCCGTGGCGGTCGCGGCGGGCCGGTCCCGCCCCGACATCGCCGACGCCTGGCTCAACAGCCGATCTTCCTCACCCTTGCATGAGACGACATGTGACCGGCGTTACAGTAGTTGCCGAGCAAACACGAAGGAACCCGATTGAGCACAGCAGCGCACGCCAACCCCTGGGTCGCCGTTCGACCGGATGACGATGTCACACAGTTGGCGCGGAGGATATCGTCCGCGCACCACTCCTTTCTCGAAGGTGTCGACCGCCTGCCGACGCTGCGCCCCGACGGCGACTCGGTGCGCCCGGTGGTCCTCGATTCTTGGCGGCGCAGCCGCAGCAACGGCGTCAACCCGGACGGCTTCGGCGATGCGGTGGATCTCGACGGTCTGGAACTGCAGCGGTACCGGGCCGGACATCCGACGGCGCTGATCCGTCCGGTGGTCCGTAAATTGCTGGTCGAAGACGCCGCCGAGGCCGGACTGCTCGTCGCGATCAGCGATGCCCAGGGACGTTTGCTCTGGATCGAGGGCGATTCGAAGGCCAAGGACCGGGCCCTGGCGATGAACTTCGTCGAGGGCGCGGACTGGAGCGAGGACCGGGTCGGCACCAACGCGCCGGGCACCGCACTCGCCCTCGATCACCACGTGCAGATCTTCGGAGCCGAACACTTCAGCCGCGTGGTGCACGACTGGAGCTGCTCCGCCGCCCCCGTACACGATCCGCTCAGCGGCCGGATCATCGGCGCCATCGACATCACCGGCGGTCCACGAGTCGCCGCGATGGAGGCGTTGTCACTGATCCGGGCGACGGTGCTGGCCGCGGAGTCCGAGCTGCGACTACACCTGCTCAACTCGCCCGGACCACTCGATCCCACGACCCCGCGTCTACAGGTTCTCGGCTCGAACCGACCGACCCTGACCCGCGACGGCGAGCGAATCCGGCTGTCGCAGCGACATGCCGAGATCCTGCTGCTGCTGGCCGACCACCCGGAGGGCCTGAGCGCCGACCACCTCGCCATGCTGCTCGACGAATCCGAGCTGGATCCGGTGACGATACGGGCAGAGCTGTCCAGGGTTCGAAAAATGTTGGGCGCCAACGGCCTTGGCTCCCGCCCGTACCGACTGCTGATGGACCTCGACACCGATGTGGACGAGGTTCGCCGCGCGCTCGCCCGCGGCG
The DNA here is from genome assembly GCF_059570515.1 of Nocardia sp. CNS-044. Classification (NCBI taxonomy): domain Bacteria; kingdom Bacillati; phylum Actinomycetota; class Actinomycetes; order Mycobacteriales; family Nocardiaceae; genus Nocardia; species Nocardia sp. CNS-044. The sequence goes on along the minus strand of NZ_JCANSX010000008.1, from coordinate 283,762 downwards.
ATACGGCGGCGGCGTTGCGCGCCTATCCGGGTCCGATCCTGCCGCGTTCGCTCGCACCCGGCATCGATGAACTCCGCGCCGAGTTGCGCGGCCGCCTGCGCGCCGCACTGCTGAGGGCGGGCGACCGTCGGCTGCTCGCCCGCTGGACCAGTTCGGTCGACGGGCGCGAAGACATCGCGGCATGGACCGCGTACCTCGCCTCCCTCGACCGGCAGTCTTCGATGTATGCCCAGGTCGAAACGCAGCTGAGCCTTCTCGATCGGAAACTGGGCATCTGACCAGTTACTTGCAACTGTCGTGCAACATGAACGCTCCTAGTGTTCCGGATCACACCCGATGCAGAAATGTCAGCAGAACGAGGAGCATTCGATGACCGTCTTCGCCCGCCCCGGAACACCCGATGCAGCGATGTCGTTCCAGGCCCGATACGACAACTGGATCGGCGGCGAATGGGTGGCGCCCGTCAAGGGCCAGTACTTCGAAAATCCCACACCGATCACGGGTCAGCCGTTCTGCGAGGTCGCACGCGGCACCGCGGAGGACATCGAACTCGCCCTCGACGCCGCCCACGCCGCCGCGCCGGCCTGGGGCAAGACCTCGGTCGCCGAGCGAGCCGTCATCCTCAACAAGATCGCGGACCGCATGGAGGAGCACCTCGACGCGATCGCCCTCGCGGAGACCTGGGACAACGGCAAGCCGATCCGCGAGACACTGGCCGCCGACATCCCGCTCGCGATCGACCACTTCCGCTACTTCGCCGGCGCCATCCGCGCCCAGGAGGGCTCGCTGTCGGAGATCGATGCCGATACCGTCGCCTACCACTTCCATGAGCCGCTCGGCGTGGTCGGCCAGATCATTCCGTGGAACTTCCCGATTCTGATGGCCACCTGGAAGCTCGCGCCCGCCCTTGCCGCCGGCAATGCCGTCGTTCTCAAGCCCGCCGAACAGACCCCCGCTTCGATCCTGTTCCTGATCAGCCTCATCGGCGATCTGCTGCCGCCCGGTGTGGTCAATATCGTCAACGGCTTCGGCGTCGAGGCGGGCAAGCCGCTCGCGTCGAGCCCGCGGATCAGGAAGATCGCGTTCACCGGCGAGACCACCACCGGCCGCCTGATCATGCAGTACGCCTCCCAGAACCTGATTCCGGTCACCCTGGAACTCGGCGGCAAGAGCCCCAACATCTTCTTCTCCGATGTACTCGCCGCGAATGACGACTACCAGGACAAGGCGCTCGAAGGCTTCACCATGTTCGCGCTCAATCAGGGCGAGGTCTGCACCTGCCCGTCGCGCGCGCTCATCCAGGCCGATATCTACGACGACTTCCTGGCCGCGGCCGTGGTGCGCACCAAAGCCGTGCGGCAGGGCGACCCGCTCGATACCGAGACCATGATCGGCGCGCAGGCCAGCAACGACCAGCTCGAGAAGATCCTGTCCTACATCGAGATCGGCAAAGGTGAGGGCGCCACGCTGCTCACCGGTGGTGAGCGTGCCGACCTCGGCGGCGACCTGTCCGGCGGCTACTACGTGCAGCCGACGGTCTTCGCGGGGAACAACGCCATGCGGATCTTCCAGGAGGAGATCTTCGGACCCGTCGTCTCGGTGACCTCGTTCGCGGACTACGACGACGCCCTCGAGATCGCCAACGACACTCTCTACGGACTCGGCGCGGGCGTGTGGTCGCGCGACGGCGCGGTGGCCTACCGGGCCGGCCGTGACATTCAGGCCGGGCGGGTGTGGACCAACACCTACCACCAGTACCCCGCGCACGCCGCGTTCGGCGGCTACAAGCAGTCCGGGATCGGCCGCGAGAACCACCACATGATGCTCGACCACTACCAGCAGACGAAGAACCTGCTGGTCGGCTACGCGTCGAAGGCGCAAGGCTTCTTCTGATGGTCGACGCCACCCCGGCGCTCCCCCGGCGAGTGCGTGCTACCACGGCGGCGATGGATCTGCTCCGTCGCCTCCGTGGTCTGCACGGGCCGCTGATGCTGCACCAGTCCGGCGGCTGTTGTGACGGTTCGGCCCCGATGTGTTACCCCGCGAGCGAATTCGTGATCGGTGATCACGACGTGCTGCTCGGACTGCTCGACCTGCGGTTGCGGGTCGGCGAGCAACCCGCATCCGCTCCCGAGCCGGGAGATATCGCGCCGGTGTGGATCTCGGGTCCGCAGTTCGCCGCGTGGCAGCACACCCAGCTCGTACTCGACGTCGTGCCCGGACGCGGCTCCGGCTTCAGTCTGGAATCGCCTGAGGGGTGTCGATTCCTCAGTCGCGGAAGGGTTTTCGACGATGCCGAACTCACGGCGCTGGCCACGACCGAGGCCGTGACCGGCGAAGGCTGGGCGCGCGGCGAGCGTCCCGCCGCTTCCACCGAACCGCAGGTCGTCGCCGAGGCGGCCGATGCCTGCCCTGTCCCCGGTCGCGGGACATCTCAGAACTCTATGTGATTCATTCAGCTAGAAGGAGGTCGCGATGGCGATCCCCACCGACAAGTCCGCACACGAGGACTTCCACAACGAGGACAGTGCGTACCTCGCGAAGCGAACCCTGAAGTCGGGGTCCGCGGGGTGGCTACTCCTCGCCGGTCTCGGCGTCAGCTATGTGATCTCCGGTGACTACGCCGGGTGGAACAACGGCTTGGCGCAGGGTGGTTTCGGCGGATTGCTCATCGCCACCGTAGTGATCGCGGGAATGTACCTCGCGATGGTGCTTGGCATGGCCGAGATGTCCTCGGCGCTGCCCGCGGCGGGTGGCGGCTATACCTTCGCCCGGCGCGCACTCGGCCCCTGGGGCGGATTCGCGACCGGCGCGGCCGTTCTCATCGAGTACGCCATTGCCCCCGCCGCCATCGCGACGTTCATCGGCGCATACGTCGAATCGCTGAATCTGTTCGGCATCACCGACGGCTGGTGGGTCTATCTGGCCGTCTACGCGCTGTTCATCGGCATTCATCTCACCGGCGCCGGCGAAGCGCTCAAGGCGATGTTCGTCATCACCGTCATCGCGTTGGTCGGGTTGGTCGTCTTCGCTGTTTCGGCGTGGGATTCGTTCGACGCCGGAAAGCTGACCGATATCCCGGCCGACCCTGCGGCCGTGGGCAGTTCGTCGTTCCTGCCGTTCGGGTACTTCGGGATCTGGGCCGCGGTGCCGTTCGCGATCTGGTTCTTCCTTGCGGTGGAAGGTGTGCCGCTGGCCGCCGAAGAAGCGCGGGAACCGGAGAAGAACGTGCCCAAGGGGATCATCATCAGCATGCTGGTGCTGATCGTCACCGGCGCTGCGGTGCTGTTCCTGGGAACCGGTGCGCTCGGCGCCCAGGCGATTTCGACCTCCGGCAACCCGCTGGTCGAAGCGCTCGGTGATTCGAGCGCCGCCAAACTCGTCAACTACATCGGTCTGGCCGGATTGGTCGCGAGCTTCTTCTCGATCGTCTACGCCTACTCGCGGCAGACATTCGCCCTGTCTCGGGCCGGATACTTGCCGACGAGTCTGTCGGTCACCAACGCTCGCAAGGCGCCGATGCTCGCGCTGATCGTGCCGGGTGTCATCGGATTCGCACTCTCGCTGACCGGCGAGGGCGCGATGCTCCTGAATATGGCGGTCTTCGGCGCAGCCCTCAGCTACGTGCTCATGATGATCAGCCACATCGTGCTACGCGTCCGCGAGCCGCAGATGCCGAGGCCCTATCGCACTCCGGGCGGAATCCTCACCACGGCCTTCGCCCTCGTCATCGCCTGCGCCGCAGTCATCGCCACCTTCCTCGTCGACCGCACGGCCGCGACCTGGACCCTGGTCGCCTTCGCCGGGTTCATGGCGTACTTCGGCCTCTACAGCCGCCATCATCTGGTCGCCAACTCGCCCGACGAGGAATTCGCCGCCCTGGCCAAGGCGGAAGAGGAACTCGAATGACCGTCTACCACCAGCAGATCGGCGGCACCAACTACACCTTCGACGGCCTCGTCGAACTGATGGCCAAGGCGACGCCGCGGCGCGGTGGCGACGAACTGGCCGGATGCGCGGCGGCCTCCGACGCCGAGCGGGCGGCCGCGCAGTGGGCGCTCGCCGAAGTACCGCTCGAATGGTTCCTCCGGGAACTGCTGGTGCCCTACGAGGACGACGAGGTCACCCGTCTGATCATCGATTCGCACGATCGCGTAGCCTTCCAAGCCATCTCGCATCTCACCGTCGGTGGGCTGCGGGACTGGCTGATGGAAACGGCGGCGCGCGACGATGCCGCCGCACGGCTGCGTGCGGTGTCGCCCGGGCTGACACCGGAAATGGTGGCGGCGGTCAGCAAGATCATGCGCAATCAGGATCTCATCGCGGTCGCACGTGCCGCCGTGGTGACCGCTGGCTTCCGCACGACGATCGGGCTGCCCGGACGCTTGGGCACCCGGCTGCAACCCAACCACCCCACCGACGACCCCCGCGGTATCGCCGCGGCGACCCTCGACGGGCTGCTGCTCGGCTGCGGCGACGCGGTGATCGGCATCAACCCGGCCACCGACTCACCACAGGCCACCGCGGATCTGCTGCACCTACTGGACGAGATCCGGCTGCGCTTCGATATCCCCACCCAGTCCTGTGTGCTCTCCCACGTCACCACCACCATCGGACTGATCGAGGCGGGCGTTCCGGTGGACCTGGTGTTCCAATCCATCGCGGGCACCGAGGGCGCCAATGCCGGGTTCGGCGTGAATATCTCACTGCTACGCGAGGGCAACGAAGCGGGCCGATCACTCGGGCGCGGCACCGTCGGCACCAATGTGATGTACCTGGAAACCGGTCAAGGCTCGGCGCTCTCGGCGGGCGCGCACCTGGGCACCGGCGGCAAACTGGTCGATCAGCAAACCCTGGAAGCCCGCGCCTACGCGGTAGCCCGCGACCTGGACCCGCTACTGGTCAACACCGTCGTCGGCTTCATCGGCCCCGAATACCTCTACGACGGCAAACAGATCATCCGCGCGGGCCTCGAAGACCACTTCTGCGGCAAACTACTCGGCCTGCCCATGGGCGTGGACGTCTGCTACACCAACCACGCCGAAGCCGACCAAGACGATATGGACACCCTGCTCACCCTCCTCGGAGCGGCCGGAGCCGCGTTCGTCATCGCAGTCCCCGGCGCCGACGACGTCATGCTCGGCTACCAGAGCCTCAGCTTCCACGACGCCCTCTACGCCCGCCGCGTCCTCGGCCTGCGCGCCGCACCGGAATTCGAGACATGGCTGCAAGGACTTGGCATGGCCGACGCGGCGGGCCGGATCCTGCCGGTGGAGATCACCTCCTCCCCGCTGCGCGAATTGACGGGAGCTCTATGAGCATCGACCGGAGAGCTCGAGTGCCAGAGGACTTCTGGAACAGCCTGCGCTCGAGTACCCAATCCAGGATCGGCCTCGGCCGCGCAGGCGACGCACTGCCCACCACGAGTGTGCTCGAATTTCGCGCCGCCCACGCCGCGGCCCGCGACGCGGTACACCTGCCACTCGACGTGTCGGCCTTGGCGACTCGCGTCGAAGCGGTCGGTCTCGGCACCCCCGTGACCGTTCGCAGCCGGGCCACCAGCCGACCCGAATATTTGCGCCGCCCCGACCTCGGCCGGCTCCCCGCCGACCTGACCGCCGTCCCCCGGACCGGGGCCGATCTCGGCTTCGTACTCGGCGACGGACTCTCCCCCCGCGCCCTCATGGACCACGGCGCACCCCTACTGGCCGCCCTCGCGACGGAACTCGCCGACACGTATTCCATTGCGCCACCGGTAATCGCCACCCAAGCCCGGGTAGCGCTGGGCGATCACATCGCCGCCGCACTGGGCGTCCAGACCCTGATCGTCCTCATCGGCGAACGCCCCGGACTCTCGGTGGCCGACAGCCTCGGCATCTACCTCACCCACCTACCGAAACCGGGGCGCACCGACGCCGACCGCAACTGCATCTCCAATATCCATCCGCCCGAAGGCCTCGGCTACCAGCAAGCGGCGAAGGTGGCGTCCAGCTTGATCTCCGGCGCACGGCGGCTGGGCAGATCCGGCGTGGACCTCAAGGACACCTCTCGCACCGACGAGCTGGTCGCCCATGCGGCGCTGACGATTCCGGGGCCAACCGGATAGCGGGCTCCGAGCGCCGCATCCGCGCCGCCGGATTTCGCGCGACAAATCGCTGCGGGCATACGATTTCGGTGCGCCACCTGCCGCGGCTGCTCGCAGCGCATCCCACCGAATACCCGCGCTGACGATCACGCGGCGCCACGGTCTTCGGCAGTACGTCGGCGCAGGCTCGGCTGCTGGAGGTCTGGCGGTACATATGCCACATCGATCGGTCCGGTGTCGGTGCCGGGTGGCACGATTTCATCTATGCGGTCCAACAGGTCGTCGGCCAGGGGCGTGCCGGTTCCCGCGAGTAGGTCGTCCAACTGCTCGACAGTGCGCGGTCCGATGATCGCCGTGGTGACCGCAGGGTGGGCGATGACGAACGCGAGTGCGAGGTGAGTCAGCGGCAGTCCGCTCTGTTCAGCGAGGGGAATGAGCGCTTCGACAGCGTCGAGCTTTCGTTCGTCGCTCATGTGTTGTGGCACCCAGCGCATGAGGGCCGCCGATGCCCGCTCTCCGCCACTCTTGCGGTAGCGACCAGTGAGCAGTCCCATCGACAGCGGACTCCAGACCAAGGTCCCCAACCCATAGCGCTGACAGATCGGGAAGATCTCGCGCTCGGCACTTCGATCGAGAATCGAGTAGTGCGGCTGTTCGGTACGGAACTTGGCCAGGCCACGACGTTCCGAAACCCATTGGCCTTCAACGATGCCCGAGGCCGGGAGGTTGGAGTGTCCGATGGCCCGAACCTTGCCTGCGCGCAACAGATCGGTCAGCGCGCTCAGGGTTTCCTCGATGTCCGTGCCGGAGTCGGGATGGTGCATTTGGTAGAGGTCGATGTGGTCGACACCGAGCCGACGCAGCGACGCTTCGACGGCCGAGACGATCCACCGGCGGGAGTTGCCCCGATGGTTGGGTCCGGGGCCCATCGCACCGTTGAACTTGGTGGCGAGTACGACGTCGTCACGACGGCCGCGCAGTGCCTTCCCGACGATCTGTTCGGTCTCGCCGTCACCACCACCGTAGACGTCGGCAGTATCGATGACGTTGATGCCGCTGTCGAGGGCCCGATGGACGATGCGTGCGCACTCGTCATGGTCGGGGTTGCCGAATCGCCCGAACTTCATCGTGCCCAACGCATAGGGGCTCACCTGAATTCCGGTGCGGCCGAGGGGGCGAGTGCGCATGCGGTGTCTCCTGTGTGGTTGTTCGCGACCTGGACCTTCGGGGTGCGACCGGGTCTGGTCGCACCCCGAAGAGAGCGTTAGGCCGGGACGTATTCGGCTGCGACGTCGAGGATCCAGGTGACGCCGAAGCGATCACTGAGCATCCCGAAAGCGGGCGCCCATCGAGCTGGACCGAATGCCTCGATGATCGTCGCGCCTTCGGCGAGGCGTTCCCACAGTGCGCCGACCTCCTCGAGGGTTTCGCCGCGCACCGAGAGGAAGAACCGTTCCTCGGTGATGGTGGTGCCGTTTTCGCGGCGGGTGGTGGGCGCAGTTGGGGTCGCAGGCGTGTCCTGGCCGGGCACGTCGTAGGCCATGACTCGGAACCCGTTGTCGGCGACGACCTGGCCGAACACCACCTTGGTGGCGTCGGGTAGTTCGGTCGGCATCCCGAAGTCTCCGTAGGTGGCGAGGGTGAGCTGGCCCCCGAACACCGACTGGTAGAACTCCAGGGCCGCGCGGGCCTGACCGCGGAAGTTCAGGTGGGCAACAGCGTTGAGCGTCATGGTGATTGGTGTCCCTTCGAGTGAGTTTTTCGCCGCCGGCGGGCGACGAATTCCCACACTGTCACCGGTAGCGGACAGGGATTGTCCTCTACTCGTGGCAACCTGGAAAGCATGCCGATATCGACCTCGACGGCGACCTCTCGCCGCCTGCTCTCGCTGCTGTCTTTGCTGCAGGTCCGCAGGGACTGGCCAGGGGGTCTGCTCGCCGAGCGGCTCGACGTCAGTGGACGCACAGTGCGCCGCGACGTCGATCGCCTGCGCGAACTCGGCTATCCCATTCAGACGATCAAGGGCCCTGAGGGCGGCTACCGGCTGGAGGCGGGCAATGAGCTCCCGCCGCTGTTGTTCGACGACGAGCAGGCCGTCGCGCTCGCCGTGGCATTGCGGATCGCGGTGGGGACCGGGGCGGGAATCGAAGAGAACGCCGCGCGAGCCCTCGCGACCGTGCGACAGGTCCTGCCTTCCCGATTACGGCGGCGAGTCGATGCGCTCGAGATCGCCGCGGCCGGGGCCGACGTCCAAGTCGATACTCAGATCCTGGTGGATCTGAGTATCGCGATTCGTTCCGCGGAGGAAGTGCGGTTCGACTACCAGGGGGCGACCCCCTCCGACGCGGTCGATCCGCGCCCGCCCCGCCGGATACAGCCCCACCACCTCATAGTCCGGAACGGGCGCTGGTACCTGATCGGCTGGGACCCCGAGCGCGCCGACTGGCGGACCTACCGCGCGGACAGAATGACCCTCCGCATCCCCAACGGCCCACGCTTCTCACCCCGGCAACTCCCAGGCGGCGATGTCTCGGCCTTCCTCTCCGCCCGCTTCAAAGGCTCTGTTGGTGCCGACGTCTGGCCGTGCAACGGCGAGGTGATCCTCCATCTACCTGCCCCGCAAGTTGTTCGGTTCGCCGGCAATGCAGTCGTCGAGGCGCTCGACCAAGCTCGAACCAGACTGCTGATCGGTTCGTGGTCATGGGCGGCGCTCGCTGCGACGCTGGCGCGCTTCGATACCGAGATCGAGGTGGTGGCACCGCAATCGCTACGCGACGCCTTCGCCGATCTAGCCGGTCGCGCAAACCGGGCCGCGCAGGTGAGCGCATAACCTGCTTTGAGGACGCAACCTAGTGCATTCGGCAACCGAACCATTCCGCCGTGCACCGCCAGGACTGGCAGCGGCACCGCCATCGTCCTCTCGTCAGCGCCTGCCGGGAGCAGTCAGTCGGAGTCGCTGTCGGCGACGAGACTGCCGATGGTCGAGGCGATCGTTGCCAACGATTGATCGTCCCGGGTAGAGGCCGCGACGATGAACGCTGAGGTTCCCCCGCCTACCCGGAGAGCGAATTATCTGGTTGCGGCTGGAACCGGTTGATGGTAACCGGCTTCGAACTCTTCCGGCGATCGCCAACCCAGCCTCTTCTGGGTGCGCTGGGAGTTGGTACCAGGCATCGATATAGGCGAACAGGGCGTTCTCGGCCTCGTCGCGGGTGCGCCAGGTCCGCCGGTAGACCAGTTCAGTCTTCAGGGTGGAGAAGAAGTTCTCCATCCCCGCGTTGTCATAGCTGTCACCGACCGTCCCCATCTATCGGGCGATTACGTTGTCGGCCAACCGATTAGAGAACCGGAAGGCAGTGTAGGTCGAGCCCCTGTCGCTGTGGTGAATCAGCTGCCCGTCGCGGACATCGCGGCTCCAGATCGCGTATTCGAGGGCGCCGAGCACCAGATCGGTGTCGCCGCGGTCGGAGGTCTTCCACCCGACGATCCGATTGGAGAACGCGTCGCGCACCGCCGCCAGCCAGAAGGCACCCTGCCGCAAGGGATCCGGGTGGCATCGACAACCCACAGTCTGTTGGGTGCGTCCGCGGTGAAGTCCCGCTCGACACTTGCGGCGCAGGAACGCGCCCTGCAACCCGGCCCGTCGCATCAGCCGCTCCACGCGCTTGCGGCCCATCGTGATGCCTCGCCGGCGCAGCACCGCGTGCACCCGCACCGGTGGCCCCTTCAGCCTGGCAGGCGACAGGGCGCTACGCCTACCTGCAATTTGCACGGCTGGCAGTGGGATCTGGAATCTGGTCGATGCCCGACCTCCAAGGGACACGAGCTGCGCAGCCGCAAGCTCGTCCGGGTCGGCATCACTTCGACCACGGCGACCCGATGGGCTGCGGCCGACGGCACCTCACGTCGGCCAGAGCCGGGGCGGTCTACGGCTGCACTTCGCGGGTCAGCTCGGAGTCCCACGGACACCCCCTGCGACCACCCCGGCAACCACGGCCGACTACCGATGCCACCACCCGCGCCCCAACACCGCAGTCACCGTGAATCCACCCGACCAGCGCTCACCAGACAGCCTTGCCCAGCGAGCCATCGAAACCCTGGCAAGGAAGACTACGATGTCACGCCAGTGGAGTCCCTGAGCAGGTCAAGGGTGATGTCGATGATGAGATCTTCTTGCCCGCCGACCAGCCCGCGGCGTCCCACCTCGAGCAGGATCGTGCGCACGTCGATGCCGTAGCGCCGCGAAGCCGTTTCGGCATGGCGCAGAAAGGACGAGTAGACCCCGGCGTAACCGAGCGTGAGGGTTTCGCGGTCCACGCGCACCGGGCGATCCTGCAGCGGCCGCACCAGGTCGTCGGCGGCGTCTTGCAGGGCGAACAGATCGCAGTTGTGGTGCCAGTCGGATAGGTCGGCCACGGCGATGAAAGGTTCGATCGGGCAGTTGCCCGCACCCGCGCCGTGTCCGGCGAGCGAGGCGTCGACTCGGGTGACTCCTTCTTCGACCGCCGCCACGGAATTGGCCACCGACAGCGAAAGGTTCTCGTGCGCGTGGATGCCGATCTCGGTGCCCGGGTCGAGCGCATCGCGGTAGGCGCGGACCCGGTCGCGGACACCGTTCATGGTCAGCCGGCCACCGGAATCGGTGACGTAAACGCACTGTGCCCCATACGATTCCATCAGTTTCGCTTGTTCGGCGAGGTGAATCGGTTCGGCCATGTGCGACATCATCAGGAATCCGGAGACGTCCATGCCGAGTTCCCGTGCGGTGGCGATGTGCTGGGACGAGACATCGGCTTCAGTGCAGTGAGTGGCCACACGCACCGACCGGACGCCCAGCCGGTAGGCGTGTTTCAGTTCTGCGATGGTGCCGATGCCGGGCAGCAGCAGCGTGGTCAGCCGGGCGTTCGTGAGATTGTCGGCGGCGGCCTCGATCCATTCCCAGTCGGTGTTGCTCCCTGGGCCGTAGTTCAAGCTGCCTCCGGCAAGACCGTCGCCGTGGGCGACTTCGATGCCGTCGACACCCGCCGCGTCGAGCGCGGCCACGATCCTGCCGACGTCGTCGGGCGTGATGCGATGGCGCACCGCGTGCATGCCGTCGCGGAGTGTGACGTCTTGGATGAACAGCTGGTTCGTCATCGGAGCGCTTCCTGTCCTGCCGGTGCGGTGATCGTGTCGGCGATGGATTCGGCGTAGCGCACCGCCGCTGAGGTCATGATGTCGAGGTTGCCCGCGTAGGCCGGGAGATAGTGGGCGGCTCCTTCGATTTCGAGGAAGACCGTCACCTGATGGGTGGGCGCGGCCGCGGTGTCCGGGCCGAGCAGGGTACGCACCGGTTGATCCTGCGGGACGGCGCTGATCTGAACTCGTTGCTTGAGGCGGTAGCCGGGCACGTAGGTGGCCACCTGCGCGACCATCTGTTCCACCGATTCGCGAATCGCCTGGTGCGTGCCGGTATCGGGCGCTGCGATCAGGCATAGCACGGTATCGCGCATGATCAGCGGCGGGTCCGCGGGATTGAGGATGATGATGGCCTTGCCCCGTTGGGCGCCACCGACCGTTTCGATCGCGTGCGCGGTGGTCTCGGTGAATTCATCGATGTTCGCGCGGGTACCGGGCCCGGCGGATTTCGACGCAATGGAAGCGACGATCTCGGCGTAGGCGACCGGGGCGACCCGGGAGATCGCCGCGACGATCGGGATGGTGGCCTGCCCGCCGCAAGTGACCATGTTGACGTTGCGGGAGTCGCGATGTTCGTCCAGGTTCACCGCCGGCACCACGAACGGGCCCAGCGCGGCAGGTGTCAGGTCGATCAGGTAGTTACCCAGCGGTTCGAGCACCGCGGCGTGAGCGGCGTGGGCCTTGGCGGAGGTCGCGTCGAACACCACGTCGATCTCGTCGAAGTTCGGCAGCTTCAGCAGGCCCTCGACACCGTCGGCCGTGGTCGGGACACCGAGTCGTCGCGCGCGGGCGAGACCGTCGGAGTCGGGATCGATGCCGACCATCGCGCCCATCTTCAGGACGTTCGAGTGCCGGATCACCTTGATCATCAGGTCGGTGCCGATATTGCCTGACCCGATCACCGCGACTGCGATCTTGGCGGGGCTGTCGTTCATTGATTTCACTCCTGGACGAAGGACACGGTCACCGAGCCGAGATCGGTGATATCCGCGGTGACGGTTCCGGGCGCCTCGATCGCGGCCATCGGCCCGAGCGCTCCAGACAGAACTATCTGGCCCGCACGCAGGGGCTGACCGAAATCGCGAGTGGTACGTGCCAGCCACGCCAGCGCCAGCAATGGATCACCGAGGCAGGCGGCGCCGGTCCCCGTGGATACGCACTTGCCGTCGATCGACATCCACATCCGCGCCGAAACAATCTCGAACTCATCGAGTGTGCGGCGCTGAGTACCGAGCACGAACAAGCCGCTGGAGGCATTGTCGGCGACGGTGTCACCGAAGGCGATATCCCAGCCCGCGATGCGGCTGTCGACGACCTCGAGCGCGGCCACGGCGTAGTCGACCGCGCCGCGCACCTGCTCCTCATCGAGTGGTCCGTCGATCAGGTCCTCGGCCAGGACGAAAGCGATCTCGGCTTCCACCTTCGGTTGCAGCAGCCTGCTCAGCGGCACGGGAATGTCCTGCTCACAACGCATGTCATCGAACAACACACCGAAATCCGGCTGGTCGACACCGAGCTGCCGCTGTACCGCCGGGGACGTCAAGCCGATCTTGCGTCCTACGATCGTGGCGCCCGCCGCGAGGCGCTCGGCGGTCAACCGCTCCTGCACCGCGTAGGCGGCGGCCACATCGTCGGCCCCGATGAGATCCCGCACCGGAGCGCACGGGGTGCCGGAGCGCGCAGCGGCGTTCAGCAGGTTCGCCGCGGCGATCGTGGCGGAATCCGCGGCCACGGCGGGTCGGTCAAGACGGGAAGGTGTTGGCATCTGGGCTCTCGGATTCGTTCGAATGGGACTGGCAGTGGCACCCACTGTCGCCGCCGGGATATCCGGTCGGCCAGCATCGCGTTCCACTGAGTCGAACGCCGAGCGATAGAGTTGGCAGGAAGCCCGAATGGTTGGAGGTCGACGGTGTCATCAGCGGTGCCGGGTCGCGCAGTGGACGGTGCGACCGTCCTAGGCAAGATCATGGCGGTGCTCGAGTCGTTCTCGATCGACGACACCGCGCTGACGCTGGCGGAGATCGTGCGACGGACCGGCATTCCGAAGGGAACGATGCACCGTATCCTCGCCGACATGGTGGTGGTGCGGTTGCTGGACCGAACGCAGGCCGGCTACCGGCTCGGCGGATACCTGTTCGAACTGGGCATGCGCGCGTCGGTCGAGCGAAGTCTGCTCGAGGTGGCCATCCCCTTCCTGGAGGAGCTGAACGCGCGCATCCACGAAACCGTGCATCTGGGCGTCCTCGATGGCACGGACGTGGTCTACCTGACGAAGATCGGCGGACGACGCCAAGCGAGCGCTCCCTCGCGCATCGGCGGGCGTATGCCAGTGCACTGCACCGCCATCGGCAAGGTGTTGCTCGCGCACGCCGACCCGGCGCTGCGCGACCAGGTATTGGCAGGCCCGCTCAGTCGCTACACTCCGCGCACAACGATCCTGCCGGGCCCGTTGCGCAAGCAACTGGATCGCATCGCCGCCGAAGGCGTTGGATACGAATACGAGGAATCGGCTCCCGGCCTCGTATGCGTAGCCGCCCCCGTTCACGACACGGACGAGGTGGTCGCCGCGATCAGCGTCGCCGGCCCATCACACCGATTTGACCCCCACACCCATGCAGCCTCGGTCCGAGCAGCGGCCGACGGCATAGGACTCACGCTGACCCGGCGGTCCAGAATGTTGACAGCGCATCCCTTCTAGGTGGAACCAGAACCGGCCGGTCGCGATGTTCACCTAGTCAAGGATTCAGCAGGCTCTCGAGAGCCTACTGACACCAGCCGAAAGCGTCCTCGTGAGCCAGGCCAGGAAGTCGTTCGCGCCAGGCGTACTCGTCCGGAAATCCAATGTTTGACGCAACACTGGGATTGTCCTGGTGAACAAGGGATGTGATGCGCGATGGCCTCGAGCAGACCGCTGTCGGAGAAGAGAACCCCGCTGACCGAAGCTCAGGTCGAGGAGGTGTGGCGGCGGTGGCGATCCGGGCAGGCGATCAAAGTCCTAGCCCGGGAGATGCGCCGACATCCCCCCAACAGTGCGCGAACTCCTCAAACGGTGCGGAGGCGTCCGGCCCGTCCCGCGCCGCCGCAACGGCCGGCATCTGAGTCTGGCTGAACGCGAAGAGATCTCACGTGGATTGGCGGCCGGGGATTCGCTGCGCAGTATCGCCCGCAGCCTGGGACGAGCGCCCTCGACGATCTCCCGCGAGGTCGCCAAACGCGGCGGTCGCTTCGTCTACCGGGCCTTGCCGGCGGATCGAGCGGCGTGGGCGCGGGCAGTGCGACCGAAACCGACGAAACTGTCGCGCGATCCCCGGTTTGCGGCGCTAGTGGCCGAGAAACGGCCCAGGAGCTGCTGGAAACGACCGACTTGCCGATGGACCAGGTCGCTCGCCTCAGCAGACTCGCGACGATGGACTCGCTGCCCAACATCTTTCGCGACGGACCGGACTGACACCGAGTGCGTATCGCGCCGCGTTCACCCAGCGCCCGGATCGGACCTCCAGCGACGTCACTGCGCGGTAGCGGTGGCGGGGCGGGCTGGAACTGACCGACAGCCCCGCCAAGTGATCGGGTGCGTCGGACCGTCGGCGTTCGACGGGTCGACACCACCTCTTGACCATCAGTCATGAGATGCTCTTAACTGTTGTTCAAGACTTGTTTGCTGGAAAGGCCCGCCGATGACCGAACTCACCACCGAACCCACCACACCCGCCCTGCCGGCCCTCGACCCCGCCGCGCGCGCGACCTTGTTCACCGCGGCACGGACCGCGAACACCTTCACCGATACCCCCGTCACCGACGCGGAGCTGACGCAGATCTGGGAGCTCGCCCGGTGGGCGCCCACCGCGGCGAACACCCAGCCGTTGCGAGTGCTCTTCGTCGGCCAGGGTGCGGGCCGAACCCAGCTGGTCGAGCACATGGACGAGGGCAACAAGTCCAAGACGGCGGCCGCCCCTGCCGTCGCCGTTCTCGCGGTGGACACCCGCTTCCACGAACATGTGCCGACCTTGCTGCCCTTCAAGCCCGAACTGGCCGGGCTCTTCGAGGCCGACGCGGAGCTGCGCACCGCCACCGGCGCGTTCAATTCGGCCCTCCAGGCGGGCTACTTCGTCCTGGCCGTGCGCAGCGTCGGTCTCGCCGCGGGTCCGATGGGCGGATTCGACCGCGCCGGAGTGGATTCGGCATTCTTCGCCGACGGCCGCTGGCGATCGATCCTCGTCGTGAACATCGGACACCACGGCGAGAACGCGTGGCGCGAGCGGCTGCCTCGCTTGGCCCACACGGACGTCGTGCGTTGGGCGTGACGCCCGCTGTCGAGACTGCCGATTCCTTCTCGGGGAGAACACAATGACCGACCTGCGCCATCACTATGTCGAGGTCAATCGCATCCGACTGCACTACGTCGAGGCCGGCGAAGGCCCGGCCGTCATCCTGTGTCACGGGTTCCCGGAACTCTGGTACAGCTGGCGTCATCAGCTTCCCGCGCTCGCGCAGGCGGGCTACCGGGCCATCGCACTGGACATGCGCGGTCACGGCGAATCCGACGCACCGCCGAACATCGAGGACTACGACGTGTGCCGCACGGTCGGCGACGTCATCGGCCTGATGGACGAACTCGGCATCGGCAGAGCGGCTTTCGTCGGACACGACGCGGGCACGTCGACGGCCTACACCGCCGCCCTGATGCGGCCAGATCGAGTGCGCGGCGTGCTCGGGCTGTCGGTCCCCTATATTCCGCGGGGTCCGCTCAGCATTCTCGAATCCTTCGACGGCGCTGTCCCGCCCGGCTTCTACATGGTCTACTTCCAGGATCCAGGCCGGGCCGAACGGGATCTCGAACGCGACGTCGCCGAAAGTCTGCGGCGCATCGTCTACGCCAACTCCGGCGAGAATCCGAACACCCCCTTCCTCATGACCGTGCCGGAAGGCGGCACCCTGATCGACGGACTCCCCGCACCCGAGGGCGTAATCGGCTTCCTGTCCGACGCCGATCTCGACGTCTACGCGATCGCCTACTCCCGCAGCGGATTTCGCGGCGGCCTGAACGGCTACCGGGTGTTCCATCGCAACTGGGAACTCACCGCCCCGTGGAACGGCGCCGCACTGCCGGTGCCCTGCGGCTACGTCGGCGGCACCGCCGACACGGTATTGCACTTCCCGGGCTTTCGCGCCGCGGCGGAGGCGATGGGAACAGCGATCTTCCTGGACGGGGCCGGTCATTGGATTCAGGCGGAGCGATCGGACGAGGTCAACGCCGCGCTGTTGTCGTTCCTCGGGTCGCTCCCCAACTGACCGGCCGAGCGCGAAACCACCGTAAAGCTCCACCGAGGAGACATCATGCGTCTTTACACCACTGACCTGGGCATCGCCCGGGAGGACAGCCACGGTGTACTCACCGTGCTCGACCTCCCGTTCGCCGACGTGGGCGAACTTCTACGCGGACCGGGTCTCGAACTCGCCGCGACGGCGCCGCCGAGGCAGGTCGTGCCGCTGCGCCGAGCGAAACTCCATCCCGTTCTGCCTTGTCCCGGCAAAATTCTCGCCGTCGGCCTCAACTATCCCAGCCACGCCGAGGAGGCACTGGAGAAGTTCGCCGAGGCCGGGCGCCACGACGTGACGCTGCCGACGGAGCCCAATGTCCAAGTCACGGCCGGATCCGCGGCGGCCGCGCACGACGGGCCGATCGTTCTGCCCGCGGTGGCGCCCGGCTACGTCGACTACGAGGGCGAGGTCGGCGTGGTGATCGGTCAGCGTGCCACCGATATCGGGGCAGGCGAAGCGTGGCGTCATGTCGCCGGGCTGACCGTGATCAACGACATCACCGCCCGCGACATCCAGCGCCGCGCCTACGCGGGCGACCCCATCGCCTCGATCGCGATCGCCAAGAGCTTCGATACGTTCAAGCCCATCGGCCCCTGTCTCGTGACGACCGACGAGTTCACCGAGCCCCTCGACCTGCGCATCCGGACCTGGGTGAACGGTGAACTGCGCCAAGATGATCGGACGAGCAACTTTCTTCACCGCATCCCGGAGCTCGTCTCGTACCTGTCCCGTTATCAGACGCTCGACGCCGGTGACGTCATCGCCACCGGAAGCCCGCGCGGCGCGGGCCAGTTCACCGAGCGCTTCCTGCGGCACGGAGATGTCGTGGATGTGCAAGTCGAAGGCGTCGGGATACTCGGCAATCATGTCCTGACAGCTTGATCGCACCTCATAGGCGGCCCGCCCGGCGTTTGCCGCGGCGGGCCGCGCGTTAGGGCCCGAGAAACAATCGTTCACACGGCAGGCGTGGCAACAGCCGACAGTCGTCGATGGCGTTCTGGATCAATTCGATCGTGCACCAACGCTTCTTCCGCCAGTCACGAACCAAGCTGGGTATCGCCGCGCCATCAGCCCAATAGTCGAATGCGGTGTCGGCCAGCCAAATCCGCAGGTACACATCACTATCGGAGCGGAACCGCACTTCGGCGGTCATGGCCTGTCGCCTCGATCGAAGCACATCAGGGACTCCTTCACCTTCCGATCTTCTTCCGGAGTCGCGAACGGCCGCACGAACGCCTCTGACTCACCGGCTGTTGCGCCACTTCCACCGGCAACACCGGTGGAAGTGGCGCAACGCGGCCAGGTCGACTCCGGACGAGGCATTACGCCACACCAACCACCGGTTGTGCGGCGCGATAGGTGTCCAACAGCGCGGCTACTCGGGTGCGGTAGCGGTCGACATTCGCCAGCTTGATGGATTCGTATCCGCGAATCATGTCCGGCAGATCAGCGATTTCGACAGCCAGAGCGTGGTTGTCGGGTCGTAGATCCGCCAGCAGTTCCTCGACCAGCGCACGGTACTCGACGATCAGCGCGCGTTCCTGCCTGCGCACCTCGGCCATTCCGAACGGATCGAAGCGAGTGCCCCGGACCCGGCGCATGGCCGTCAGCAGCCGGTACACGGGCTGGAACCACGGACCGAGTTCGATCTTGTTCCGCATGCCGAGCGCCCGCAGGATCGGCGGGTGCAGGCGGTAGGACATGCGGGCGCCGGGCCCGAACTCCGCCTCGATGGCGGTGCGCAAGGCGGGGTCGACCGACAGCCGGGCGACCTCGTACTCGTCCTTGTAGGCCATGAGCTTGTAGAGGTATCTGGCGACCGACTCGGTGAGCGCGGTCGCACCGGGAATCCGCTCGTCCTCACGCTGCCGTACGTGCTCGACGAACCGGCTGTATTCCCTTGCGTACGAGAGGCTCTGGTAGCCGACGAGATCGGGGATACGGACGGTGACCAGCCGCGTCAACTCGGTCTCCGGACCGGATGCCACCCGAGCAATCAACTGCCGAACCGCCTGTGACAGTTCACGATTCGCGCGCTCGGCCGGTGACTTCTCCGCCACCGCGGCCTCGAAGGCCGCGGCGTCCGCGACGGACAGGCGGCCGTAACGGAACGCTTGAACGTTGGCCTCGACCTGCACGCCGTTGAGCGTGATGGCGTGCTCGACCTCCGCGGGCGACAGCGGCAACGAACCGGATTGCACTGCCGCGCCGACCAGCAGGAAGTTGGCGTACTGGTCCTCGCCGAGCAAGGCGTTCGCCGCGTGACGGGCGTCGAGGAAGATCGCCTCGCGCGTCGTCGAGCGCAAGGCGTCCCGGATGGGTCCGACGTCGGGGAACCCTACGGTGGTATCGATGACCATCTGACCCGTCGGAACTTCACTGGTGGAGATCACCGCCGTGGTCCGTTCGGCGCTCGCCGCCGCCAGGTACCGTTCGTCGGCGGCCACCAGGATGTCGCATCCGAGATACAGATCGCACTCCCCGGCCGCCGCCTTCCCAGCCTGGTCGGTCGGCTCGACGGAGATCTTGAGGTCCGAGACGACCGCTCCCCCCTTCTGCGCGAGACCGGTCTGGTCCAAGGTGCGGACATGGCGACCGGCCAGCGCCGCGGCGGTGCTGAGCACCTGCGCCAGCGTGACCACACCGGTCCCGCCCACGCCAGTGATGCGCGTGGTGTGGGTTCCGTCGAGCGCGAATACCGGCTCCGGGAGGGCGTCGGCGTCGAGCAGCGACGCCCGGGTACCGCTGGTGCGCTTTCCCGCGGGCGCCACGGTGATGAACGACGGGCAATCGCCCGACAGGCAGGAGAGGTCCTTGTTGCACGAGGACTGGTCGATGCGCGTCTTGCGCCCGAACTCGGTGGCGACCGGCTGGACCGACAGGCAGTTGGACTTCTCGCCGCAGTCCCCGCAGCCCTCACAGACCCGTTCGTTGATCACCACCCGCTGTGCGGGCTCCGGCGCGAGCCCGCGCTTGCGTTTGCGCCGTAGTTCGGTCGCGCATTCCTGGTCGTGAACGAGCAGCGTGACACCGCGCGTGCGCGCGAGGACCTCTTGGGCTTCGATCAGCCGGTCACGACGCCAGACTTCCACTCCGCGAGGGAGTTTCGTCTTGCGGTAGCTCCTGAGGTCGTCGGTGGTGACGATGATGCGGGCGACGCCTTCGGCGACCATCGCCTCGCAGATGGCAGGCACCGTCATCAGCCCGACGGCCTGCTGCCCGCCGGTCATGGCCACGGCCGAGTTGTAGAGCAGTTTGTAGGTGATGTCGACTCCCGCCGCGATCGCGGCCCGGATCGCCAGGCTGCCGGAGTGGTGGAAGGTACCGTCGCCGAGGTTCTGGATGAGGTGGTCGCGCTCCAGAAACGGCGCCATACCGATCCATTGGGCGCCTTCGCCGCCCATCTGCGTCATCCCGGCCACCTCGCCCACCTGTTTGGCGTCCATCAGCGTCACCATGGCGTGGCACCCGATTCCCGCGCCCACGGTGGCTCCCGCGGGGACCTTGGTCGAGACATTGTGCGGACAGCCCGAGCAGAAATACGGCGTCCGGGTGACGAGGGGCAGCGCGATCGGACCACGCCGGCGGCGTGACTTCCGCGACCAGTCGTCGACCGAGGGAAAACCGCCGAGTTCGGACAGCCGCGCGGCCACATGGGTCGCGACGATATCGGGGTCGAATTCGCCGTCGGCCGGGAACAACGCTGCGCCGCCGGGCGTCCGTTTGCCCGAGACAGCGGGCGCGTCGGGCCTGCCGTAGAGCAGACTCTTGACCGCCGACTCGATGAGTGCCCGTTTCTCCTCGACGACGATGATCTCGGACAGCCCCTCGGCGAACTCGTCGACCACGCCCGGCTCGAGCGGGTGGATCATGCCGAGCTGAAGCAGCCGCACGCCGCGCCGCGCCAGCTCGTCGTCGTCGAATCCCAAAGCGCGCAGGGCTTGCCGTAGATCCAGGAATGTCTTTCCCGCGGCGACGATGCCGACCCGGTCCGACGAACTGGAACGCGTGATGCGATTGAGCCCGTTCGCCGCGGCGTATCGGCGGGCGATCTCCAGGCGCGCGCCGTCCCGGCTCCGTTCCAGCGCGCCCAACGCCGGTTGCAGGACCTGGCCGGTCACCTCGTGCCGGTATTCGGCGCCGTCCACGGTCAGATCGGGAACGACCGGACGGACCCGCTCCGGGTCCACATCCACCGTTCCCGACCCGTCCGCGACGTTGGTCACCACCTTCATGGCCACCCACAACCCGCAGGCACGCGACATGGCGATCCCGTGCAGGCCGAAGTCCAGCGCCTCCTGGGGATCGGCCGGATAGAGCACCGGGAGCCCCAGGTCGGCCAGGAGCAGTTCGGAGGCTCCCGGCACGGACGACGACTTCGCCGCCGGATCGTCGCCGACCAGGGCGAGCACCCCGCCCTCGGAATGGGCGCCCATCAGATTGCCGTGCCGAACCGCGTCGGCCGCACGGTCCAGCCCGGGGGATTTCCCGTACCAGATCGCACTGACCCCGTCGACGCGCTTGTCGGATTGCCTTGCGGCGAGCTGCGTTCCCTGCACGGCTGTCGCCGCGAGCTCCTCGTTCACGCCCGGTCGGAACAC
The DNA here is from genome assembly GCF_059570515.1 of Nocardia sp. CNS-044. Classification (NCBI taxonomy): domain Bacteria; kingdom Bacillati; phylum Actinomycetota; class Actinomycetes; order Mycobacteriales; family Nocardiaceae; genus Nocardia; species Nocardia sp. CNS-044. The sequence continues at coordinate 262,579 of NZ_JCANSX010000008.1, read as the reverse complement.
GATGTCGTGCTGGTCGAGCAACACCGCATTGCGTTCGAGTTCGGTGTCGTATCCGGCGAGCGGTGAGCCCTCGTATCCGGAGATGAAACAGGCGGTGCGGCGTCCTGCTCGGTCGTCCGCCCGGCGCTGATCCAGGGGAATCCTGGCCAGGGCTTGGATTCCGGTGAGATGGACGCGCCCGTGTTGCACGGTATATCGGTCACGAGGTGACGCCACCGGCGCTGATTGATTCGTCACGACAGAGGATTTCCTAACGAAGGAGATGGTCAGGAGACGGAGTGCTCGGCCCCGCGGCACGCGGCGTCGAGCGCGGCCCACAGGTCTCGTACGGGCTTGGTGGACAACCCCTCTGCCCGCCAGGCGATGTGCCCATCGGGACGAACCAGGATCGCGCCGTCATGGGGGATCCCGCACAAGCCAGGCGCGGTGACCTCGAAGTCACGTCCCGGAACGCACGCGTGGATCGGGACATCCGTATCGATCTCCGCCAGAGCGGCGGCCCAGACCGCACCGTCGGGCCCCGTGATGAGCGTGAATCCTGGTATCAGGAGATCGTGCGTCGAGATCGTGACGCCGCCCCTGTCGATCCACGCGTGCGGGAGCCTGCCACCGGGCACCGCCACAGTGAGCGGGTCCGCCTGCGTCTCCGAGGGGCAACCGACGCCGTACACGTAGCCGATCTCGAGTTCGAGATAGTCGAAGTGGGGGCGCTGTGCGGGGACGGACTCGGCCAATCGCTTTCGCTCGGCCGCCGCCACCGCCGCGTCCCCGCTTTCGAGCCGGGCGGCCATGTCGAGGGTGTTGGGCCCGATCCCGGCGTCGGCCATTTTCACCGCGTTGGTGATGCTGCTTTCGGCATTGGCGACGGCGATCGGCCTGCGCTCGGATTCATAAGTGTCGAGCAAGGTTTCGGACGCCCAGCCGTCGATCACCGCCGCCAGCTTCCACCCGAGGTTGTCCGCGTCGACCAGTCCCGTGTTCATGCCGAGACCTCCGGTCGGCGGAAACCGATGCGCCGCATCGCCGGCGAGGAAGATTCGCCCTTTGCGATACTGCCGCGCCGTGCTCGCCCCGAGCGTCCAGGTGCCGACGGACCGGACGTCGACGTCGAGGTCGGGCGCTCCGATACCGCTCCGGATCAGGTCGGCACAGCGCTGCGCGGTGTAGTCGGCGACCGACTCCCGAGCCGGGTCGTATTCGAGGTGGAATGTCCAGCGATCGCCGCCCATTCGGATGAACACGCCTGGACAGGCGGTGTTCAGTACCCAGAACAGCAAGGCGGGATCCTTGTCCGACCAGCGCGACAGATCCGCGTGGAAGTACACGTTGATCAGGTGCCCGAACTCCGGAACGCCCTCGATCTCGATGCCGAGGCCGCGCCGGATCCTTCCGGACGCTCCGTCCGCGGCCACGACGTAACCGGCGCCGAATCGTTCTTCGCCCTCGCGTGTTTCGACGCGCACGTCGACCGAATCCCCGAGATCTTGTACCGCGGTGACGCGTGTGCCGTAGCGGACCTCGGCCATTCCCTGCCGGTACACCGCTTCCAGCAGCCGACGCTGCACCCGATCCTGCGCGCACGAGCCGACGGTCACCGGCGACGCCCCGAGCCGTCTCGCCAGGTGCTCCACGGGCGCGTCCGCGAGGTCGATCCGCCCGAACTCCTCACCCGCGACCGTGTGCTTCCAGACGAAGCTGAGCCCGCAGTTCAGATCGACCGCGTCCGCGATGATCTCGTCGTAGACGCCCCAAAGGCGCAGCAGCTCCATCGATCTCGTATTCACCACGTGCGCGCGTGGATGCGGATTGATGTCGTCGAACTGGTCACAGACGACACTGCGCACGCCGTGCCTGCCGAGCACATACGCCGTCGCGAGCCCGACCGGGCCCGCGCCGACGATCAAGACCGGAATGTGTCCGTCGTTCACGGCCGCTTCACCAGCTCCGCCAGCGGTTCGCCCGCCTCGAATCGGGCGATCAGCTCTTCCGGAACGAAGTCGACGCCGATCGGATTGGCGACGAAGGCGTCGGACTCGAAGAACGCCTGTGTCTCCTCCTCGGTGGCGAAACTGTCGATCTGCAACTCGATCTGGTTGCCGTCCGGATCCCGGTAGTACATCGACATCGTCGGACCGTGGTTGATGCTCCAGAAAGGCTGCACCCCATCAGCTTTCAACCGCTTGTAGTTGTCGAGCAGATCCCCGAGCGATGCGTAGGTGAAGGCCATGTGATGCATGCCGGTGTGCGCGTCGGTGGGCTGCTCCGACGCGCCGGTCGCGATGAACGCGACCCGATGGTGCTCGTCGTCGTAGGTCATGAACGCCAACATGTCGTTGGCGAAGGCCACACGACCTTCCAGCACGTGCAGATACCAGTCGGTCATCTCCTGCAGACGATTGGTTCGCAACACGATGTGGGCGAGTTTGACGGGTGACGCCATCGTTGGCACCTCCGAACGGTATGGCGAGAAGAGTTCTCTTGAATGTGACTCAAGACACGGTAGCCCCCTCATGAATGACAGTCAAGAGACAGCGCGAACCGATGCCGAGACAGGACGGACCCGCCTCAGCGCACGACCGGACGAACAAGAGCAGTCGCCAGAATCGACACGAACAAGGGCGTCACACAGACCCCGAACGCCTCGCGCTCGGGTGGATCACCGAACTACATGGCCGCGACCAGCGGCAACGACGTCAGCGAGCAGCTTTAGCGGCCGCGGAGGCGACCAGCGCATCGGTCACCAGATCGATCAGATCGCCGATCGGTCGATCCAGGCGGCGCGAGCTGATCAGGACCCCCTCGAACAGCACATGCCCCGCATCGGCGATCAGCGCCACATCGGCGCCCTCGGGCAGCCTGTTCGCGATCGCGGCGAACAGGCGCCCCTCGAGCCATCGCTGGATCTGCTCATAAGCGACGCGGACCGACTCCGAGTCCGCCATCCGCTCATACGCCTCGCGATGCAGCGCCCGGTACGGCTGCACCGCGACCAGCAGCCCGACGAGCTCGTTGCGTGGATCCCCGCCGAGCTCGGGATCGGCCTCCACGCTGTGGCGCGCCGTGGCGAAGATCGAGGTCAATGCCGCGGCGAACAGATCGTCCTTGGTCGGGAAGTACCAGTGCACCGCCGCGGGCGCGATACCGGCGGCGCGACCGACCGCGGCCACGCTCGTCCCCCGATAGCCGTTGGCGGCGAACAGTTCCACAGCGTGTTCGACGACCGCCGCTTCACGCTCGGCCTTCGGGATCTGCTGTCGATTCCTGGGCATGAGGTGAGCTTACTGCCCCGCGATCACCTCTTGACTGCGCGTCATGACTGCTCTTAACTGTCAGACAAGAGCGGCGAAGTTGCCGCCATCGATCGCGGAGGTACCGAGATGCGTCTGTACACAACCAACGAGGGAATCGCCCGCGAGGACCGGGCGGACGTACTCTCCGTGCTGGACCTGCCGCAGCGGGATCTCGGGGAATTGCTCGACGGCCCCGGTCTGGACGCCGCGCGGACAGCGGGAACGGTCCGCGAGATCCCCTTGGACGGGGCGATGCTGCATGCTCCCGTGCGCAGACCGGGGAAGGTCGTCATCGTCGGACTCAACTACCCCAGCCACGCCGAGGAGGCCTTGGCGGCGTTCGCCGCCATCGGTCGCACCGACATCGAGATGCCCACCGAACCCAACCTCCAGATAGTCGCGGGCTCGGCCGTGACCGGATCGGGAAACACCGTCGTCCTGCCCGGGGTCGCCGCCGGGGAAGTGGACTACGAGGGCGAACTCGCCGTCGTCATCGGACGGGCGGCCACCGGAGTGCCGGTCGAGACCGCCTGGGATCACGTGGCGGGCCTGACTATCGCGAACGATGTCTCGGCACGCGACATCCAGCGCCGCGCGATGATCGGCGACCCCGTCGCCTCGATCGGTGTGGCCAAGAGCTTCGACACCTTCAAACCGCTCGGCCCGTGCCTGGTCACCGCGGACGAGTTCACCGACCGAGTCGACCTCCGTATCCGCACCCGCGTGAACGGCGAAGTGCGCCAAGACGATCGGACGAGCAGCTTCATCCACTCGATTCCCGAGATCGTCTCGCACCTGTCGAAGTTCCAGACGCTGCTGCCCGGCGACGTGATCTGCACCGGGACCCCACGCGGCGCCGGACTGTTCTCCGGCCGCTTCCTGCGCCACGGCGACATCGTGGAGGTCGAAGTCGAGCGGATCGGCGTCCTGAGCAATCCGGTGGTGTCCGAGTGAACGCCGAAACGAACGTGCACACCGCCCGCCACGACATCGAGCGGCTCACCGATGTGCCGCTGTCCGATCGCGATCTGCCCGCCACCACCTACGACCTGCTCGAACGATCCGCGCGACAACACGGCGAGAAGCCCGCTCTCCACCTGCTCCCCGGCGGGAACCGCTGGGACGAACCGGAGACCTGGAGCTACGCCGAACTGCTTCGGCGGACGACGCAGGCCGCGAATCTCTATGCGGCACTGGGGCTGGGGCCCGGTGGTGTCGTCGGCCTCATGCTCCCGAACACCAGGACCACTTACGCGGCGCTGCTCGGGGCCCAGGCCATCGGCATCGCGAACCCGGTGAATCCGATGCTCGCCACCGAACACATCGTCGAGATTCTCCGTCTCACCGAGGCACGGATACTCGTCGCGCCCGCACCCGCACTCGATCCCGACGGCTGGGACAAGGCGTGCGCGGTCGCCGAGGCGGTGCCCTCGCTGCGCGCGCTGGTCTCCGTCGGCGGGCCAGTGCGCACCGCGCCGGGTATCTGGGTCGGCGATTTCGAACAGTTGGCTGCCTCCCGGCCCGCGCACGAACTCACCCTCGAGAACCGGCCGGAGGCATCCGCCATCGCCGCATACTTCCATACCGGCGGCACGACCGGAGTGCCCAAAGTGGCCCCGCATACCCACGCGAGCGAGGTCTACGTCGCCTGGGCGCTCGGGCAGCACGGCGCATTCGGCGGTGACACGGTGGTTCTGACCGGGCTGCCGCTGTTCCACGTCAACGCCATCCTCATCTCGACCCTCGCGCCCTTCCTGAAGGGTGGAACGGTGGTATCGCTGGGCAGCCTCGGGTTCCGGGATCGCGAGGCGGTGGCCGACTTCTGGCGAATCGTGGAACGCTACCGGGTCACGACCTTTTCGGCGGTTCCGACGGTGTACGCCTCCCTGCCGCCGGTGTCCGACGATGTCGACCTTTCCAGCCTGCGTGCCGGAATCGTCGGCGCCGCACCGCTACCGAGCCTGGTACGAGCCGAATTCGAGTCCGCCACTGGTGTTTCGATGATCGAGGGATACGGACTCACCGAGGCGACCTGCGCGAACACCATCGGACCCATGACCGGCGGCAAGCCAGGGTCGATCGGGCTTCCGCTGCCCTATCAGCAGATCAAAGCCCTCCGAATCGGAACGGACGGACTTCCGTTCGGCGACTGCGGGCCCGGCGAGGTCGGCGTATTGGCGATCAAGGGCCCCAGCGTCTTTCCGGGATATCTCCGGCCGGGGCCGGAGGGTCCTGCCCCTGATCCCACGGGTGTGATCGTCGACGGCTGGTTGATCACCGGCGATCTCGGCAGGGTCGACGCCGACGGCTTCGTCTATCTCACCGGGCGCGCCAAGGACATCATCATCCGCGGCGGCCACAACATCGACCCGCGCATGGTCGAGGAGGCGATGCTGGCTCATCCCGATGTCGTTGGGGCCGCGGTGGTTCCGTGTCCCGATGCGCATTCGGGCGAAGTCCCAGCCGCTTACCTCGTGTTGCGGCCTGGCGCCGATCCAGATCTTGGGGCGCTGGGCGCCTGGGCGGCGCAGCACGCGCCCGAACCGGCCGCTGTCCCGAAGTTCATCCACATCATCCCGGCCATCCCGGTCACCGCGGTCGGCAAGGTGAACAAGCTCGCCCTGGCGCATGATTCGGTCGATCGTATTGTGCTGCGCGAACTCCGGGAGGCGAGCCTGTCCGGCGTGGTGCGGGTGACCGATCGCGGCGGCCGCGCGCACGCGCTGATCGACCTGGACAACCATGCCGCCCCGGACCGCCTCGGCGAACTCCGCGCACGCTTGAACGCCTACCCCTTCGCGCACGAGATCGTATGACCACAGAGCCGCTCACCCACGCCGTCCGCGACGATCGAGCCGCGATCGACAAGGCGATCAGCCTGCTCGTCTCGTTTCGCGACCAGGCGAACACCGGGGTCGGCGTCAGCGAACTCGCTCGACGCGCCGACCTCAACAAGTCGACCGCGTTCCGCGTGCTCGGCATCCTCGAGCGCAACGGCGTGGTGGAGCGGGTCGGGACGAGCTATCGACTGGGGCCGCGGCTGCACGAACTCAGCCGGGGCGCCTACACGCCGGATCACGAAGCGCTGCGAGACATGTTGATTCCGTTCGTCGCAGACGTCTACGAACACACCCATGAGACCACGCATCTGGCGGTACTCGTCGGCGCCGACGTGCTGTATCTGGCGAAGCTGTATGGCTACCGCAGAATACGGTCGCCTTCCCGGATCGGTGGCCGCGCGCCCGCCTACTGCACGGCCGTCGGCAAGATCTTGCTTGCCTACGACAGCGACGCCGCGGCGACTGCGGCCGCCACGTTGCGGCCCTTCACCTCGCGGACCGTGACCGACGCGGCCGCGCTGTCGTTGCAGCTCGCACGCGTGCGTCGCGACGGAATCGCGTTCGACGACGAGGAAATTCAACGCGGGCTCAGTTGTGTGGCGGTGCCGATCTTCGGGCCTGCGGGCCGTCCGGTCGCCGCGCTGTCGATCGCGGGCGCGACCGGACGCATCGATACCCGCCGGCATGTTCCGACCTTGCGCCGCGTCGCTGCCGCCGCAGGACACATGTTCACGGAGTCGATCAACAAGAACACGCGGCTCTGAATGCCGCGGTCGGCAACATTGTCTGGGCTGTACGATCAGGTGCCCGGTACGCGCTCGATGTCGATATCGACCATCGTGACCCACGCCGGTTCCACGACCAGCAACCCCAGTGTCCGCCCTGGAACATCGACGTCGACCACATGCCGGAAACCGGCGAGCTTCGCCGCGGCCAGTCCGGATTCGTCGCCCGCCGTCACCGCGAAAACCACACGGCGACACTGTGGATCGGCATCCAGGACCGCGGATGCCGCCGCAGCGAGCGCCTCGGTGAGAACCTCCGCGCTCGGCGCCCCGGTGATGCGAATCTCCACATCATGGGCGCCGGCCGGATAGGCGGACCGCAGCCTCCCGTCGGCACAACGCTCGACATCGATGATCACCGGCACGTTCTCCGGACCCGCCGACAATTGGTATGTCCTCCCTCGTCTCTGTGTCACTGTCGCCTCTGATCAGAGATGGTCTCCACCGGCGGAGGTGTGAAAGCCACGCACACCGATGCCGCCGTCGACGCGGATCGCTTCGCCGGTGATCGGTCCGCTCTGCTCGCGCGACGCCAGCAGGACATAGGCCGCGGTGAAGTCACGCGGGTCGGTGCTGGAGTCGTGCAGCGGAATCGGCGGCGGTGGACTACTCGCACTACGCTTCGCGAACGACGCCGACAGGGATCGGTCCTGCATGGCGAGCGATTCGGGCCCGCGTAGGTCGGTGTTCATTCCGCCGCAGGCGACCCCGTTCACGCGCACCTTCGGTGCGAGTTCGTAGGCGAGCTCACGCATCAGACCGAGACACGCGTGTTTGCTCGCGGTGTAGACGACGCCTCCGCCGTTGACATCGAAGGAGGCATTCGACAGCGTCATCACGATGCTGCCTCTGGTCCGCATGAGTTCACGCCAAGCCGCTTCGGCCGCGAGGAAGTAGCCCTTGACGTTGATCGAGAAGATCTCGTCGAACGTGTCGCCGAGCTCCCGCGCCGTCAGCCGGGTGAGATGCCGCTGATAGTCCCACACACCGGCATTGGCGACGAGAGTATCGAGCTTCCCGAACCGCTCCACCGTCTCGGCGACCGCGTTCCGCAACTGCTCGGAGTCGCGAGTATCGGCGACGACCGCATGCATCCGTCCCGGGTCCGCCGACTCGGCGACCACCCGGGCCAGTTGCTCGGCGGTACGTCCGACGATCGTCACCGAGGCGCCCTCGGCGAGGTAGCGCTCCGCGACCGCCCGCCCGATCCCCGACCCGCCGCCGGTGACAAGCGCCGCGTATCCCTCGAGCCAGCCACTCATGCCAGTTCCCGCAGAAAGTCGACGACCAGGCGTTCGAACTGCTGTCGGCGTTCGAGTTGCACCCAATGGCCGCATCGGCCGAACACGTGCAGTCGCACATCCGGGATCTGTTTGAGCATGATCTGGGCGCCGTCGAGTGTGATCGTGCGGTCGTCGCGTCCCCACAGCAGCAGGGTCGGCGCCTTGATCTTGGGCAGATTTTTCCACAGCGGGTCCATGCCGTCGCGGGCGGTGAAAGCGGCGTTGTACCGGTGGTAGAACTCGATGTGGCTGGGATCCAGGGACGCTTCGTAGCGCTCGCGGACGACTTCGGCGCCGAACTGCTTGTGGTCGAACACCATTGCCCGGATGAAGGCGGCCATCTTCTTCTCGCTCGGGCCGCCGCCGTTGAAGTACCGGAACATCTCCTTCTGGCCTTCCGTCGGTGTGGGACCGAAAGGCAACCAGCCCCCGCCCGGCGCCATCAACACCAGGCCCGTGACGCGCTCGCGCTGTGTCTGCGCCATGGCGATGGCCGCCGCGCCGCCCAGGCTGTTGCCGAGCAGATGGAAGGTGCCGACACCGAGCGCGTCGAGCGCTTGGAACAGCGCATCCATCGTGATCTCGGTGATGGATCGGTAGTCGAGGTCGTCCTGCGTCGGCCGGTAGCTGCCGCCGAATCCCGGCTGATCAGGCAGCAGGATGCGAAAGTGCCGCGCCAGCGCGGGCAGGTTCTGGTGGTAGTTGGCCAGGCCGGACGCACCCGGTCCGCCTCCGTGCAACATGACCAAACACGGTCCGCTGCTGCCCACTTCGGCCACGGCGAGTTCACCGAGTGAGGTGGGCACACGATGGTGCCGGATGTCGGTGTCGAAAGTTTTCGTGATCATCGTCTTTCCTTGGTGCGGGGTAGCCGAGTCAGAAGAAGGTCGAGATGTTCTTCGACTGCAAGACGCTCTGGTCGAGGAGGATCGTGCGCCGGGCGACCAGGAGTCGTCGCTCGGTACGGCGCAACAGATCCGTGCGGGAGCCGACGAAGACGTTCTCATCCCGTTCGAGGCGGTTGCGGTACACCAGGAATGCCGACCGCGCCACCAGATCGCTCTCGGCGAAACCGGGGGTTCGAGCCGTATCGACGTGGTGGACAACGACATTGGATACCACATGCCGGGTTCGGGATGGCGGGTCCTCCGCCCACGCCATCCCGGAATCGAAACGACGGATACGCCAGGCGAGGCTCTCCTTGGTTTCGTCGTAGTACGCGGCCTCGCCCCGCGCCGCGATGGACAGCGCCTGCTGGCGTCGCAGCCGATTGGTCCGGGTCGGCATCCAGTACTCGAGGTCGTCCGCGAGCAGCTCCAGCCAGTCCGCGTACCGGCCGTCGTCGAGAAGTCCGGCTTCCCGGTAGTAGAACTGCTCGACTTCGAAATGTGTGTCGCGGTCCGCGGGCCGCTCCGACGGCGATGCGGTCGACTGCGGGGATTCGATAGGGCTCACGGTGATTCGATCCTTTGGAGGCGAGTGGTGGCAGGCGCCGCGTGCGCTTCAGCCGCGCAAGAGCTTGCGCAGGTCGACGGCCGGGTCGGCGAGCGATGCGGAATCGACGATCATCGAGCGGTCGATCATCCGCCGGGCGGCACGGACGGCGATCGAGTCGTCGATCGCGACCGCGGCCACGATCGATTCGCCACGAAGACCGAAGACCGAGAAAGCTTCTCCGCCGAATTCGCCGCGTGACACTGTTCGCTCTGCGTCCGACATCCGTCCTACTACTTCGACATGACGGTGATGACGATCGGTCCAGAACCACGCGGCCGTCGAAGCCGGAGGCGCCGCGCCGAGAATTGTCGCGGCGGCACGCTGCCCGTCCAGTTGGGCCGCTTCCCAGTGCTCGGCCCGCGGCTGGTCGCGGCAGCGGGCCGGGTCGCCGACCGCGAACACCGCCGGATTCGAGGTGACCTGACCGGAGTCGACCAGAATCCCGCGGTCCACCTCGATCCCGGCACCGAGGGCGAGACTCGTCTCGGGAACCATCCCCACGCCGAGCACCACGGCATCGACGACACGGGCCCGCGCATGCCCACCGATCCGGACCTCGATCCCCGAGGAGACTTCGGTGCAGGACACCACCGGGCCCGCGACCGTGGTGATGCCACGGTCCGCGTGCATCGCGTGCAGCCACGCGGCGACCTCCGCGCCGAGGGCCGCGGCGAGCGGCGGTGACGTTGGCTCGACCAGAACGACCTCGCAGCCGAGTTCTACAGCGGTAGAGGCTACTTCGGCGCCGATGAGGCCGGCGCCCACGATGAGAACCCTGGAGCCCGAGACAAGCACCCGGCGAAGGCGGTCGGCGTCGCCAGCGGTCCGCAATACGTGGACGCGTCGGCTGTCGACTCCGGCGATCGGCGGACGCGCCGCCTGCCCGCCGGTCGCGAGCACGACCCGGTCGGCGGCCAGCAAGCGGCCGTCGCCCAACTCGACCTTGCCCTCGGCGGGCCGCAGCGCGGTCACCGTGGACCGGTTGATCAGCCGCACCTCCTCGTCCTGATACCACTGCGGGGAGCGCAGCGCGATCTGTTCGAAAGTTCTTTCGCCACAGAGGTATTTCTTGGACAGCGGCGGTCGGTCGTAGGGGAACTCGCCCGCCTCGACGAGGGTGAGTTCGCCATCGAACCCCCCGGAGCGCAAGGCGCCGACGGTACTCACACCGGCGATGCCGCCACCGACGACGACCACACGATCGATCGAGCCGGTCATGATCGAGGCGCCTCGTTCGGAAACAGGAAGACCTCGCCATCGCGCACCTCGACCCGGTGCGGGCACACCCCCTTGGTGGCCGGAAGTCCGTCGACCGCACCGGTTTCCAGACAGAACCTGCTCGCGTGCAACGGGCACTCGACGTGCCCGTCCTCGATCCACCCCTCGGCCAGCGATGCGTCGGCATGGGAGCAGGTGTCGTCCAGCGCCCAGACCGCGCCGTGCTCGTCACGCAGCAACGCGATGTCGTCGGCGGTGCCGGTCACGGACTTGCCGACCGCGATGCCGGTCCCGACGTCGATGTCCGCGAGGGCCGCCACTCGAATTCCCGTGCTCATTCGGACACCTCGTGCCAGGCCGGTGTATTCATCAATTCCTGCCACCGCGCGTAGAAGGCGCGACCGGCGGCATCGCTGTAGAGTTCGCTCGTCCGCCCCGGGTAACGACCGTCGTGACGCTCGGAGCCCATGCCCATCTGGTAGTTGAGCGCGACGCCGTTGGTGACGAAGCCGCGTGAAATGCTTTGGACTTCACTCCAGTTCTCGCCGTCGTCCTGCTCGAAGATGCCGCTCGGCCCGAAGGTGCGCAAGTTGTAGAGTCGCTGCGCCTCGCGCACGTCATCGGGCATGGATTTGTCCACGATGGTCCACGACCAGACCTCCATCTTGTCCGGCCCTTTCGGGTGCCAGACCCGAATCGACCCGTTCACCGGCAGGTAGGAGAAGTTGGGAAAAACGGTGGCATGCCCGTTCGTGAGCGGCCCTTCGACACGCGCGTCACCGAGCCGGTCGCGCAATGCGGAATAGTCCGTCCATTCGTGCACGGTGCCCGCGTCGAACCGATTCCTCGGGTGCACCGGGAATCCGGCACCGTGACCGTTCGGATCGACGTATTGGCGTCCGGTGCGATGGATGATCTCGTCCTTGGGCGCCTTGCCTTCCGGCGAGAGCACCATCAGAGCCGACGCGTGGCTCATGTTGACGTGATACCAGTCGGTGGCGAACTGCTCGGCCGCGAGCTTCCAGTTCCCGTCGAGCACCCATTTGTGAACCCCACCGACCACCACGGTGCCCTCGGCGTCGTGGTCGAGCATCGCGTCCAGATACCAGGCCATATCGCCGAGGTAGTCGACCAGCGCGACCGCATCGGGATTCCAGGTGCCGAAGATCAGGCCGTGATAGGTCTGCACGTGCGGCACCTCGACCAGCCCCCAGTCGTCCGGGTGGAACGAATCCGGATATCCGTCCCGGTTCGGAACGCTGATCAGACGGCCCTCGAGATCGTAGGACCACCCGTGGTAGCTACAGGTGAAACTGCGCGTCGTGCCGGAATCCGCGCGGCACACCCGTGCCCCTCGGTGCCGGCAGGAGTTCAGAAACGCGCGGATCTTTCCGCCCTTGTCGCGTGTGACGACGACCGGATCCGCACCCATATAGGTGGCGAAGAAGTCACCCGGCTTGTGGAACTGATCGGTATGGGCGAGGAACAACCAGCTCGGCGCGAATACCCGCCGCATCTCCTGCTGGTACAGATCCTCGTGCGTGAAGATCGCGCGGTCGAGCAAGCCGGTCTCGACGTCGACGAGCCCGGATACGTCCAGGTTGCGGAACATCGGGGCCGGACGACTCAGCGCGCCGCGGGGCGCTCGCCCGAGGGCGGTGCGTGGGGGTTCGCCCGCTCCGCCGCAGGCACCGGACGCGGCGGCGGGCCGGATGGTGGAGGTCATGGTGTCAGACAAGCGCCTGCGAGCGCGCCGATCCATAGCGCGTTCCGCTGTAGGTAACGCGTGCTGTGGTCCAGCTCGGCTCACCGGGCATGGTGACGACCATGCTCGCTGCTACCGCAATCTCGCAGAGCGCCGACGACCCACTGTCCGGCCTCGTTCTCGGCGAAATCCCCGAACCCGAAGCCCCACCCGGATGGTCCGTTGTCCGCGTCGTCGCTTCCACATTGAACATGCACGATGTGTGGACCCTGCGCGGGATCGGTCATCCGCCCGAACATCTGCCGATCGTGCTCGGCTGCGATGCCGCGGGTTACGACGAGTCCGGCAACGAAGTCCTGGTCTTTCCGGTGATCGCCGACCCGGACGCCGGAATGGGTGACGAGACGCTCGACCCGAATCGCGCCCTGTTGTCGGAACGGCACAACGGTGCGTTCGCGGAGTACCTGACGGTCCCCACTCGCAACCTGATCCCGAAGCCCGGCTGGCTGTCCTTCGACGAGGCGGCCTGCCTTCCGGTCGCGTGGACCACCGCTTACCGAATGTTGTTCACCCAAGCGCGAATCCGGGCGGGCGATCGTGTCCTCGTGCAAGGCGCGGGCGGTGGCGTCGCCTCGGCCGCGATCATGCTGGCCGCCGCGGCGGGCGCCGTCGTCTACGCGACCAGTCGCAGCGAGGACAAACGCCGTATGGCGCTGTCCTGGGGCGCGCGCGCCGCGGTCGAACCCGGCGCGCGCCTGCCCGAACGAGTGGATGTCGTGATCGAGACGGTGGGTGCGGCGACCTGGTCGCATTCGATGAAAGCGCTTCGGCCGGGCGGAGCCGTCGTCGTCGCGGGAGCCACCAGTGGAGCGAATCCACCGGCGGAACTCAACCGCGTCTTCTACTTGCAGCAGCGGATCCTCGGTTCGACCGGATGCACGCGTGGTGAGCTGGTCTCGATGCTGCGAATGATGGACGCCACCGGTGTTCGACCGGTCATCGACCGGACGCTGCCACTCACCGAGATCCACAAGGGTTTTCAGCTCATGATCGACGGCGCGCTGACTGGGAAACTCGTCGTCCGTCCGGACCGGAAAGGAGCGGGTTCATGACCGCCGCGCTCGTGGGACTGTCGCACTCACCCCTTGTCGGGAAGAACGATCCGGCCCCGGAGATCCTGCAGAGCGTCTACGCGGAAATCTCGGCCGCGCGCGCCTTCGTCGCCGAGTTCGCGCCCGATCTGGTTGTCCTGTACGCACCGGATCATTACAACGGGTTCTTCTATCGCCAGATGCCGCCATTCTGTCTCGGAACCGAGGCGTATTCGGTCGGCGACTTCGGCTCCAGAGTCGGCTCGCTGTCGGTCGACTCGGCCGCGGCGAAGCAGCTGGCGCGGGGCGTGCTGGCACGCGGCGTCGACCTGCCCATCTCCGCGCGTATGGCGGTGGATCACGGGTTCGTCCAGCCGCTGGAGATACTGTTCGGCGGGATGGACCGCGTTCCGGTCGTCCCCGTCTTCGTCAACGGCGTCGCCGCGCCGTTCGGTCCCCTGCACCGAATCCGCGCTCTCGGAACCGCTCTCGGCGCGGCCGCGCGGGAACTCGGCACGCGGGTTCTGTTCGTGGCATCCGGCGGTTTGTCCCACGACCCGCCGGTGCCCGTTCTGGAGAGCGCGCCGCGACGTGTCGCCGACGCGCTCATCGAGGGCCATCCGCCGACGCCCGAACAGCGCGCCCGCAGCGAGCATCGAGTGTTGCAGGCGGGGCATTCCTACGCGGCGGGGTCGACCACGATGATCCCGATCAATCCCCGGTGGGACAACCTCGTCCTCGATACCTTCGAACACGGCGAACTCACCGATATCGACGACTGGACGCCCGAGTGGATGGGCGCCGAGGGTGGCGGCTCCGCGCATGAGGTGCGCACGTGGGTCGCGGCATACGCCTCGCTGGCCGCGAGCGGGCCCTATCGGATGACATCACGGTTCTACGTGCCCATTCCCGAATGGATTGCCGGCTTCGCCATCACCACCGCGATCACCCGAGGATCACGATGAGAGGGCCACCCGCGCGCCTAAGCTCGAGCCGTGCACTTGGAACTGGTCACGATCGTTGTAGCCGAGTACGACCCAGCCATCGATTTCTTCGTGAACATCCTCGACTTCGACCTGATAGAGGACTCGCCTTCGCTGACCAACGACGGTCGGCCGAAGCGGTGGGTTGTCGTCCGTCCACCAGCCTCGGCTGCTGGAATCCTGCTCGCACGCGCCGATGGCGACCGGCAGCTACCCGCGATCGGGAACCAGGTCGCGGGTCGCGTCGGGTTCTTCCTCCGAGTCGACGACTTCGACGCCAGTTATCACAGAATGAGTTCTGCGGGAGTGCAATTCGTCACCGAGCCGCGCACCGAGACGTACGGCCGAGTCGCCGTCTTCAACGACATCTCGGGCAACCGATGGGATCTACTCGGCCCTCCAGCACCGGCATCATCTTGATCGCGGGGTCCGACAACGCCGGTGGAGACAACAACGCATAGCGCTCCGACGTTCAACTCCTAGCTCGGACCGAGGTTGTTACTCGGGCAATCCGACGGCGTTGGCGTCGATCTCTATACGCAGCCCCCGCCAGCTGGGATGGCGTAGGGCCCCGGCGCCTGCCCGACATAGACGAGGCGACCCGCCTGGTCGTAGGCGCCAAGGACTAGGGAGGCCAGCGCCCCGGGCTCACCGCCGCCGCTGGAAGCCACCCATCCGACGATGATCACGTCGGGACCAACAACCCGCCGAGCTGCGGCGGTTGTCGCGGGCCGATGACACGACGGTGGAGACCACCATAAAGGCGCGTCATGCCGTCCTCGGTACACGCTCGTCCGATCACGCTGTGGATCAGGGACTCCGCCCACCTAGCTAACTTACTTATAACTAAGTAGGCTACTCTGTCGTCGCGCATCCCGACTCAACCCGGGCGCGACGCAGACTTCACCACAAGGAAAGGACGCCCATGAAGGCTGTCTGGAGCGTTCCTGAACACACCGGCAGCGGCCGGGTGCCGGCACACGCCGTCCCCCACGACGACCGCCTGGATCTCAACGGGCGGTGGGCGTTCCAGTTGCTGAACGCACCCGACGCGGCGCCCGGGGACGTCTGGTCGGAGATCACCGTGCCGGGGGCTTGGACCATGCAGGGTTTCGGCGACCGGCCGGTCTATACGAATGTCACGATGCCGTTCGACGGCGTCCCCCCGCATGTGCCGACGGCCAATCCGACCGGGGTCTACGCGCGGACCTTCACCGTGCCGCAGCGCTGGGCCGGACGTCGTGTCGTGCTGTCGGTGGGCGCGGCGGAGAGTCTGCTGCTGGTGCGGGTCAACGACCAGGAGATCGGGACCAGCACCGACAGCCATCTAGCCGCGGAGTTCGACATCACTGACGCGTTGAGCGACGGGGACAACGAACTCGTGCTCAACGTCGTCCGCTGGTCGGCGGCAAGCTACCTGGAGGATCAGGATCAGTGGTGGCACGCGGGTCTCACCCGCGACGTCCATCTCTACGCCACCGCCATGACCTATATCGAGGATCTGACTGTCGTCGCCGACTACGACAGCGACAGCGCCGCCGGAACGCTCGATCTCACCACACGCGTCGGCGGTGACCTCCGCCCCGGAATGACCGTCCACACCTATGTCGCGGGCGCCACGGCGGAGGCTGAGGTGCCGGTCCGCCGGGGCCGGGAGTTGCCCGGCGGCAGCGCCATTCCACCCGAGCTCGACGGCATCGACCTCTTCGGACTGCACAGCGCCACCACCGCGGGGCAGCCTTTGCCGCCGCAGGTCGCCCCGTTCGCCGAAGCCCTGCGTGCGCGCCTGTTCCCCGGCCCTGCCGGGGTCGCCACACTGCGGCTGAGGTTGCCGGGCATCGCTCCGTGGACCGCGGAGACGCCCGCGCTGCACGAACTCATCGTCGAACTGCGCGACGCCGACGGCACGCTGATCGAGCGCGTCAGCCGGCGCATCGGCTTCCGACGTGTCGAGATCCGCGACGGCGATCTGCTGGTGAACGGACGGCGCGTGTGGATCCAGGGGGTCAACCGGCACGACTTCCACCCGCGCACCGGCCGCACGCTCACCCGCGCGGACCTCGAACGCGAGCTCGCGCTGCTGAAGCGGCACAACGTGAACGCGATCCGCACCGCGCACTACCCGAATCAGCCCGAATTCCTGGAGCTGACCGATGAATACGGGTTCTACGTCTTCGACGAAGCCGATATCGAATGTCACGACTTCGCGGCATCGCTGTGCGACGACCCCCGCTACCTTCCCGCCTTCGTCGACCGGGTGGCGCGAATGGTGTTGCGGGACAAGAATCATGCGAGCGTAATCGTGTGGTCACTGGGCAACGAGTCCGGGTACGGATCCAATCACGACGCGGCGGCCGCCTGGGTGCGGCGCGCCGATCCGACGCGTCCGGTGCATTACGAGGGCGCGATAGCCCACGATTGGCACACCGGCGCCGCCGCCACCGACATCGTGTGCCCCATGTATCCGACCCCGGAGGCGCTGCGCATATACGCCCGGCATCCGCAGGCCCGGCGGCCCTTGATCATGTGCGAATACCAGCACGCCATGGGCAACTCCAACGGCTCGCTCGACGAGTACTGGCGCGTCATTCGCAGCGAACCCTACCTTCAGGGCGGGTTCATCTGGGAGCTCTGGGATCACGGGCTGGACCCGGACGACGACGGCCGATACCGCTACGGCGGCGATTTCGGCGAGGCGGTGCACGACGGGGAGTTCTGCATCGACGGATTGCTCTTCCCGGACGGGACGCCGCACCCGGCCATGACCGAAGTCCGCCACGTATTCGGTCCGGTGACGGTGCTGAGTGACGCCGCCCGAGCACTCACCGGAAGCCTGGTGGTCCGCAATGAGCAGAGTTTCGCCGACCTCACCGGCCTGATGCTGGAGGTCGCGGTGGCGACGGACGCGGGCACTGGCCCGGCGCGACCGATACCCCTGCCGCCCACGGCCCCCGGGGCCACGGCGTGCGTCGCGCTGCCCGGCGAGACCCTCGCCGAGCTGGTCGGCACCGGTCCGGCCGCCCTGCACATCCACCTCCGCACGGCGACCGCCACCGGGTGGGCCGACGCCGGCACCGAACTGGACGTCCGGCAGATCATCATCCGCGATCGGGTTGCGGTGCGGCCGATCTCTCGCGGCGACTACCGCCTCGATCTCGATGACGACGGCCTGCTGCGGCACCCGCTGCTCGCCGCGCCGCCCCGGCTGTGCCTGTGGCGCGCGCCCACCGACAACGATCGGTCCCGCTTCGTGCGGGGCAGATTCCAGCATTCAGGGCTCGCGGAGACGGTTCGGATCTGCGACAAGGTCGTCGTGACCGGGAACACAGCCCGAATCCGCGCGCGGCTGCTCACCCCCGCGAGGGTCGCGATCGAGCACACGCAGGAGATCACCGTGCTCGATGACGGCCTGATCCGCTTCGACGAGGTCGTGCACGTCCCCGACGCGATCGCCGAACTGCCCCGCATTGGAATTGAACTGCGACTCGTACCCGGCTTCGACCGATGCGACTGGTTCGGCGACGGACCGCACGAGAACTACGCGGACCGGCGCGCGGCCGCGCTACTGGGTCGCTGGGAATCCCCGATCGATGACATGGCGGTGCCGTATCTGCGCCCGCAGGAGAACGGCGGCCGCGGCGGAGTCACACGGCTGACGCTGACCGGCACGGCGGCAATCGAATTCGGGTTCGCGCAGCCGATGCAGATCTCGGTGTCACGACACACTGTCGAGGATCTGAGCGCCCATGCCCATGTCTGGGAGCTGCCGCCGCGTGAGCACACCGTCGTGCACATGGACGTGGCGCACCGCGGGCTCGGAACGGCCTCGGTTGGTCCGGACGTGCGCCCCGAGTTCCGGATAGGTCCCGGTAGGACGGCCTGGAGTTGGTTCCTGGCGACCCCGCGTCCGGAGTACAGCGCACGACCACGACCGTGACGCCCGAAAGACGCTCGCGGGTGCGCGGATTCGGCCGAATCGGCGCACCCGCCTGGTTCGGGTCGATATCGCCACGCACCCGCCGCACCACTGACCAGCGCCTGGACAGAGCTGCCGCTTGTCATCCCGGCGCCCACGTGGCCGGGAACTCGCCCACAGCGGTGAGATTCCGGATGCCAGCGCACCGGAACGACAGGGATGCCGGTGCACTGCCAGGCCCTACTGAACAACCGACTGGTAAGCATGCCGGCCAGCCGGCGGCGCATTCGAAGGAGCGCTCGTGCGCAACACCTCCGTCAACGACGACAAACCACCTCAGTCCGACGACCCCGTCTCGCCGCCCGAAGCGGCGGCCACGCGAGCGCCCGGCCGCCGCTTCGGAATCACCCTGGGCACAGCCAATTTCGGAATGCAGCTGGTGGTCAATGCGGTACCCCAGGTCCTGATCGCAATGCAGATCGAGGACATCGATCCCGACGGCAAGGAGTTCAAGCTCGGATTGCTCGCCGCCGTCGCCGCGACCCTGGTGACCATCACCCAGCCGGCGTGGGGCATCGTCTCCGACCGCACGCGCAGCCGATACGGCCGGCGCGCACCCTACATCGTGGGCGGCGCACTGGCCTGCGCGGTCGCCTTGCTGGGACTGGCGGTGACCGACACGTTCCTCGGACTGCTGCTGGCCTGGTGCGCCGCCTCCATCGCGCTCACCGCCACCACCGCGACCCTCGGCGCTGCACTGCCCGACCGGGTGCCCGAACCCGCGCGCGGGGCATTCGCCTCAGTGATCGGACTCGGCGGGGTGCTGGGTGCGATCCTCGGGCAGCTCCTGGTGGCGAAATCGGTGGGCGGCGGCTACCTGCTGCCCTACGCGGTCATCGCCTTGATCTTCGTGGGCACCGCCATCGCGTACGCGGTGGTCAGCGGACCCGAGCCCCGGCCAGCCGCCGACGCCGCACGGTTCTCGTGGCGTGAGCTGTGGGTCGACCCGCGCGCACACCCCGATTTCGCGTGGGTCTTCCTCGGCAGGCTGCTGGTGATGACCGGGTTCATCATGGTCAACGGATATCTGCTGTACATCCTCGGCGATCATGTCGGGCTCGGCCGCGATCGCGCGCTGCACTACCTGCCGGTCGTGTCGGCCGTCAGCGCGGTCGCGGTGGTCATCTCGCTGGCGGTGTCGGGGATCTGGTCGGACCGGGCGGGACGCCGCAAACCATTCGTCTTCGGCGCGGCCGTGCTCCTCGCCGCCGGGCTGGCGCTGCTCCAGTTCGCCGCGTCGATCCCCGCGGTACTGGCCTGCGTGGTCGTCGTCGCCCTCGGCTACGGCGCGTTCCGTTCGCTGGACGAGGCGCTCATCTCGCTGGTGCTGCCGTCCACGGAGTCGGCCGCCCAGCATGTCGGCCTCGCCCATGTGGCCACGCATCTGGCGGCCGCGCTCGGACCCGCGCTCGCGGGCCTGATCATCGGCTCCGGTGGCGGGTACGCGATGTTCTTCGCCACCGCCTGCACGGTCACCGCACTCGGCTCCCTGTGCATCCTGCCCATCCGCTCCGTCCGCTGATCACCCGAAAGAATCTGTGCAGCAGTGATTCTCACCGACACCACCACCAGCACGCCACACATCGGCGCCCATCCCCTACGGTCGGCGTCCTGCACCGGGGGCTCTCGATGAGCCTCGCGACGCCCGGCGGCTCGATCCCAGACACCCCGCCGGTCCGGTACTGGCAAGCCGCGCCCTGCGGCATCGCGCCCGGCGTCCTCACCGAAGGACCGCTCTGGGACCCCGCGACCGGCGAACTGCACTGGGTCGACATCACCGCGGGCCACATCCACAGCGGCACCCTGCGGTACGACACCTCAGGGCGAAGCGATATCACGCGCCACGCCACCCGCACGCTTCCCGAACCGGTCGGAGCGGTCGTACCGGACGGTCAGGGCGGACTGATCGCAGCGGCAGGGTTGTCGCTCACCCGGCTCGGCGGCAACGGCGAGCAATGCCGGGTCGCAACGGTTCCGGTGCCCGAGGACGGCGTCGCCCGGCGTATGAACGACGCCGCCTGCGACCCGGCCGGACGGCTACTCGCCGGCACCAAGGCCGATGCGCCCGCGGCCGCCGCCCTGTATCGCCTCGACCGCGACGCGCGCGTGCACATCCTGCTCGAAGGCATCACCATTTCCAATGGACTGGGCTGGAGCCCGGACGGGACGACCCTCTACTACGCCGACAGCCCCACTCGCCGCGTCGACGCCTTCGACTACGACCTCGCGACCGGCGCTCTGAGCCACCGCCGGACGTTCGCGGAGTTCGACACCGGCGAACCCGACGGCCTCACCGTGGACGCCGCCGGACGGGTGTGGGTCGCCGCCTGGGGGGCGGGCCAGGTGCGGGCCTACGAACCGGACGGGCGCTTGGCCGGAATCGTCGAAGTACCCGCGTCCCAGGTCAGTAGCTGCGTCTTCGCGGGACCGGACCTCGACACTCTGGTCATCACCACGGCATCCGAAGGCCTGAACGCGCACACACGCCGCGCCGAACCACACGCCGGTCGCCTGTTCACCTGCCGTACCGGCGCGATCGGATTGCCTCCCAACGTCTTTCGCTGACCATCAGCGCCGCCCGCCGAGGAATGATCACATGCAATCTCCTGCCCGTCCCGCCCCACGCCTACACCTGCGCCCCGATCCACCGATCGTCGCGATCCTGCGCGCCGCCGAGCCGACCCACCTCGCCGACGTCGCCATGACCCTGCACGAGGCGGGCATCACCGCCGCCGAATTCACGCTCACGACACCAGGAGCACTCGACGCACTGCGCGAATGCCGGCGCGCCGCACCCGAATCACTCCTGCTCGGCGCGGGCAGCGTCCGCACCGTCGAGGACGCCCGCCGAGCTTGCGACGCCGGGGCGGAATTCCTGGTGACACCCGCCGCCCGTCTCGACGTCATCGCCGAATCCCACGCGCTCGCCGTGCCGATCGCGGCCGGGGCCGCCACACCCACCGAAGTGCTCGCGGCCTGGCAGGCGGGCGCATCGGTCGTGAAGGTCTTTCCCGCCGGACAGCTCGGCGGCCCTGCCTACCTCCGAGCGCTGCGTGGCCCGTTCCCCGATATCGCGCTTCTCCCCACAGGTGGAGTCGAAATAGAGTCCGCCGCAGACTATCTCGCGGCAGGAGCGTGCGGCCTCGGCATGGGCGCACCCTTGCTCGGCGACGCCTGCCGCGGCGGCTCGCTGCCGGCGCTGCGCGAGCGGGCGGCCGCACTCCTGGAAGCCCTGCGCGGATGACCCGGCCCATGCCCCGGCTGGTCACCCTCGGCGAGACCATGGGTGCGCTCACCACGATCGTGCCCGGCCCCCTCACCAACGGCGCACTGCTGCGCCTAGGCACCGCCGGAGCCGAATCGACAGTGGCGATCGGAGTCCGGCGACTCGGCCACCACACTGCCTGGATCGGGTGCGTCGGCGACGACGCGATCGGGCGCCTGGTGCTGGCGTGCCTGCGCGGCGAAGACGTCGACGTGACAGCCGCCAGAACACTCGCCACCGCGCCCACCGCACTCATGCTGCGCGAGCGACGCACCGCGGACCGCACCCGCGTCGGCTACTACCGGCGAGCGATGGCGGGCTCGCGCCTGGCGCCAGTGGACCTCGACGAATCCCTGATCGCCGCCGCCGACGTGCTGCATCTGACCGGCATCACCCCGGCCCTGAGCAGCACCAGCGCCGCCGCCGCGCACCGGGCGCTCGACATCGCCGAAAAGCACGGCGTCACCGTCTCTTTCGACGTCAACTATCGATCGGCGCTGTGGTCGCGCGCGCAGGCGTCCCGGGAACTGCAGGAACTGGCTGCCCGCTCCCACTTGGTCTTCGCCGGGACCGACGAGGCCGAACTGCTCACCGGCGCGCCCGCCGACCCCGCACGCTCGGCACGGGCCATCGCGGCGCTCGGACCTGGCGAGGTGGTGATCAAACTCGGGGCCGACGGCGCGATGACCCATCGCGACGGGCGCGACCACCACCAACCGGCACTGCCAGTCACCTGTGTCGATCCGGTCGGCGCCGGGGACGCGTTCGTCGCCGGGTACCTCGCGGCGGTGCTGGACGCCGCGCCGATCCCGCAACGGCTCCACCAGGCGGCGACATGCGCCGCATTCGGCATCTCGGTCCCGGGCGACTGGGACGGTCTGCCGCGCGCGGACGAACTGACGCTGCTCAGCGACGACGACATCATCCGCTGACCCCGCGGTCAGCCCGAGCTCGACGAGGAGTCATTCATGCCCCCACTGCAGGGCAAGGCCGCGCTGGTCACCGGTGCCGCCTCGGGAATCGGTGCGGCGGCGGCCCACCGGCTGGCCGCCGCCGGCGCGGCCGTGATCATCACCGACATCGCCGACGAAGCGGGCGAGAAGGTCGCCGCGGATATCCGCGCCGCCGGTGGCGGCGCGCACTACCACCGGTGCGACGTCACCTCCGAGGATGACTGGGCCGCCGTGCGACAGGCCGTGATCGAACGCTTCGGCGGCCTGGACATTCTGTGCAGCAACGCAACCCAGCACGCGGATGCACCCGCCCACCTGTTGCCGCTGCAGGCATGGCAGCGCGAACTCGCGATCAACCTCACCCCGCTCCACCTCGCGATGCGGACCTTCCACGCCGAACTGCTCGCCCGTGAGGGCACGCTCATCGCGGTCGCCAGCGTGCACGCGCACTTCGGGCTGCCCGGGTATCCGGCCTACGCTGCCGCGAAAGGCGGAACCTGCGCGCTGATCCGTCAACTCGCGGTCGAATACGGGCCGGCCATTCGCGTCAACGCCGTCCTGCCCGGCCCCATCCTCACGCCGGCCTGGGACAGCGTTGCCACCGCAGACCGGGAACTCTCCGCACGCGCGACGGCCCTGGGCCGGATGGGGGCACCGGAGGAGGTAGCCGCCGCGATCACTTTCCTCGCCTCCCCGGAGGCGTCGTACATCACCGGAGCCGAACTCGTCGTCGACGGCGGGTGGAGCGTGAAGAAGGATTCCAAATGAAGATCACCGCCCTGCGAACCTATATCGTCGCGCCGCGCTGGTGCTTTCTGCGTATCGACACCGACGAGGGCATCGTCGGCTGGGGAGAACCCATCGTGGAAGGCCGAGCGCACACCGTGGCCGCGGCGGTCGACGAGTTCGCCGACTATCTCGTCGGCCGCGACCCGATGCGCATCGAAGACCACTGGCAGGTCCTCACCAAGGGCGGCTTCTATCGCGGCGGCCCTATTCTCGCCAGCGCCGTCGCGGGAATCGATCAGGCCCTGTGGGACATCACGGGCAAAGCACTCGGCGTGCCCGTGTGGCAGTTGCTCGGTGGCGCGGTCCGAGACCGCATCCGCATCTACAGCTGGATCGGCGGCGATCGGCCCGACGACGTCGCCGCGACCGCCCGCGACCGCAAAGCCGCCGGTTTCACCGCGATCAAGATGAACGCGTCCAGTGAGATGCGGCTCCTCGACACCCCCGCGGCGACGATGGCGATCGTGGACCGTCTCGCCGCCGTCCGGGACGCGGTCGGCGACGAATTCGACATCGCCGTGGACTTTCACGGGCGGCTCACCAGCGCCATGGCACGGCGGGTACTCCCTCTACTCGAGCCCTACCTGCCACTGTTCGTGGAAGAGCCCGTCGTGCCGGAGATGAGCGATCACATCGGCGACATCGTGCGCTCGACCAGCGTGCCCATCGCCACCGGCGAACGCCTCTATTCGCGATGGGACTTCAAAAACGTTCTGGCGCAAGGCATTGCCGTCGCACAGCCCGACCTCTCCCACGCGGGCGGTATCTCCGAGGTGCGCCGTATCGCCGCCATGGCCGAAACCTACGACGTCGCCCTGGCCCCGCACTGCCCGCTCGGCCCGATCGCGCTCGCGGCCTGCCTGCAGGTCGGCTTCGCCACCCCGAACCTGCTCATCCAGGAACAGAGCCTCGGCATCCACTACAACACTCATTCCGACCTGCTGGACTACCTCGTCGACCCCACGCCGTTCACATTCCGCGACGGCTACATCGCCCTACTCGAACGGCCGGGCCTCGGAGTGACGATCGACGAACGGGCCGTCGAGCAGGCCGCCGAATCGGCGGTGCGCTGGCGAAACCCCATCTGGCGGCGCGACGACGGCGCACTGGCCGAGTGGTGAGCGGCCCCGAAGCGCACGGCGATCACCAACCCGAGGCTGGCGGCAAGACACCGACGCCTTGCGCCATCTATTCCACAAGTGGAATAGTCTGATTGCCGAAGAACCACGGGCCACAGCCTTGTCACGACCGTGACGAGCGCCCGACAGAACCACACAGGAGTCACTCGTGCGCACCAGGAATCTCCTCGGCGCAGCGGCGGTCGTGGCCGCGCTTATCGGAGCGTCCACGCCGGACGCGACCGCGTCGGGCATCTCGATGCAGGAATCGAGCTACCCGACCGCCCACGGCGACGAGCAACTGACCGTCTACCGACCCGACGGGTACGCCGGCCCGCGACCCGGCCTCGTCCTGGTACACGGCGGAGCCTGGGTCGGCGGCAAGCGCGACCTGCTCGATCCGATCGCCCGTGCGGCGGCCGAACGCGGATTCGTCGCGATCACCATCGATTACAGCCTCGCCGCACCCCGCGCCCCGCGCCAGTATCAGGACGTGGGCGCGGCCATCCGCCACATCCACGACCGCGCCGCGGATTTCGGCATCGATCCCGGCCGCATCGGGGGACTCGGCACCTCGGCGGGAGCGCACTTGATGATGCAGGCGCTGGTCACCGAGGGATCGCCGCTGGCCGCGGCCGCCGGCTGGTCGGGGCCCTACGACCTGACCGCGCGAGATACCCCGCGCAACGCGTTGGTAGCGACCTATGCGGCCGTGGTATACCTCGGTTGCGCCCCGCTGCTGCCCGACTGCGCGCAACAGGCCGCGCAGTCCTCCCCCGCCCTGCACACGACCCCGGACAGTCCGCCCATTCTGCTGTTCAACGCACAGGACGAACTGATGCCGATCGAGCAGATGACGAGTTTCGCCACCCGTCTGCGCGCGCAGGGCACCGAGGTCACCACCCATGTCGTCCCCGGCAAGGGACATGCCATCGCCTACACCGGCCTGGCCCTCACGCCGACACTCGACTTCTTCGCCGAGCGCCTGTAGCGGGCGCACCGGCCGCCGGCGAACTCCGCCGACGGCCGGGCGCACTCAGCGGACCGGTCGTCCGCCCACGATGGAAGCGCGTTCCATCACTCGGATCTGAGGCCAGTAGTCACTGGCCGCGTAGTGCTGCACCGCACGGTTGTCCCAGAACGCGATGGTGTCCGGCTGCCACCGCAACCGCACCTGATGCTCGGCATAGTCGGCCTGACGGCACAGCTGGTCCAGCAGATCCGCGCTCGCGTCTGGGTCGAGCCCCTCGATGCGCTCGACGAAGACCCGATTGACGTAAAGATGCCGACGGCCGGTCTCCGGATGCGTGCACACCAGCGGATGACGCACCTGCGGGAACTTCGCCCGCATCTGCGCGCGCTGCTCCTCGGGCAGCGAGTGCCCGAAGGCCCGGGTGAAATCGTGGACCGCCTCGAGATTCTCGATCCGGTCCCGCACCTCCTCCTCCAGGGATTCGTAGGCCGCGTACATGTCGGAGAACAAGGTGTCTCCGCCCATCGCGGGCACGGAGAGGGCGTGCAGGATCGCACCCATCGACGGGGTTTCACGCCAGGTCACGTCGTGATGCCAGGTGTTCTCGAAACCCGCCACCTGCTCGCTCTTCTCGAATCGCACGAGTTCAGGCTGTCCGGTGTTGGAGGGAATGAACGGGTGCACCTCGAGCGTGCCGAATCGGCGAGCGAAGGCCACGTGCTGTTCGGGGGTGACCGGCTGATCCCGGAAGAAGAGCACCTTGTAGTCGTGCAGCGCCTGCCGCAGCTCCGCGATCACCGGGTCCGGCAGATCGGTGGTCAGGTCGACGCCGTGGATCTCGGCGCCCAGTGTCGAACCGACTCCGACAGCGTCGAAATGTTTCCAGCGCAGCGCCGCGAGCCGGTCGCGTTCGGCGGCGAGATGTGTGAACGGGCCGCTGATCAGCGGTGATCCTGGGATGCGAATGGCTCGGACGCCGATATCCGCGCCCGGATCACGGTCGGCGATCACAGCATTGTCGGACATGGTGGAAACCTCCTGTGCGAAACCGGCTGCCTGTAGTCGATTGACTACATCCGGTTGCCGCTACTGTAGTCACATGACTACAAATTCGGCAACGAATCGCGGTAAACCCCCACACACCGGACGCGAGGCGATCGTTCCCGCGGTTCTGGAGAGCGCGGCGCAGCTGTTCGCCGAGCGCGGACCGGCCGCCACCTCGATCCGTGACATCGCCGAACGAGCCGGCGTCAACCACGGCCTGGTCTTCCGCCATTTCGGGGCCAAGGAGAACCTGGTCGGCGGGGTGCTCGAGTACCTGAGCAGCGCCGGCGCGGATCGAGATCTCAATACGCTCACCGTCGACGACAGCCAGATCCGCCTGCACTGGACCGTGCTGGCCCGCTGCCTGCTCGACGGCTACCCGGTGGGTGAACTACAGCAGCAGTTCCCGATCATGTCCCAGCTCGTCGCCCGCGCGCGGGTCCATCATCCCGACGATCGCGCGGCGGCGTTGGCCGCCGCGGACGCCGCCGCCCTCGAGCTCGGTTGGCAGCTGTTCGGCGGTTTCCTTTGCGCGGCAACTGGATTGACCGATCTCACCGAGGAAGAACTGCACCGGCACGCCGACCGAAGTGCCCGGGCGATCCTGGAGCCGACGCCGGAGGTTTAGCGGCTTCTTATTCCACTAGTGTCATAGTATCCGTGATACTTGTGGAATAGATTCCTCTCCCGTTCGAACTTCGAGGACCCGCGTGACGCATCCCGCCCCCGCCCCACCGGCCGACAACCCGCTCACCGCGCACCCCCCGCTCTCCCCCGCCCTGCGCCGACTGTTCCGCTGGACGCCGCTCGCGTCCGCCGCCCCGCAACTCGGGTTCGCCCTCATCGCCTACTTCACCGCACTGCAGGTGCAACTCCTCGACCCGGCGAACAAGGTCGCGACCCTCGCCCTGGTGCACACCGTCGTCGCCTGCGCGTCCATCGCGATTCAGCCGCTGGCCGGGATGCTGTCGGACCGCACCCGCAGCCGCTTCGGCGCCCGCGCCCCGTGGATGCTCGGCGGCACGGTGTTCGGGGCGGTCGCCCTGGTCGCCACCGGCCTGTCCACCTCGATCGCGATGCTGCTCGTCACCGCCACCTGCGCGCATATCGGCTGCCATATTCTGGCCGGACCGCTCTCGGCGATCCAGCCGGACCGAGTGCCCGAATACGCGCGCGGCCGCTACTCCTCGCTGGCCGGGCTGGGCATCATCGCGGCCGGCGTGATCGCGCCGACCGTGGGTTCGGTCTTCGCCACCCGCATCGCGCTGGGCTACACCATCGGTGCGGCGGCCATCGTCGCCATCGTCGTCCTGTTCCTGGCCCGGAACCCCGACGCCGACAACCGCGCCGTGCCCGTGCCGCCGGTATCCCTGCGCGCCACGGCCGCGTCCATGTGGATCGACCCTCGCCGCCACCCCGACTTCTTCTGGGTCTTCCTCGGCCGGTTCCTGCTGTTCGGCGGGTATTTCATGATTCAGACGTTCCAGTTGTACATCCTGCAGGACCACATCGGCCTCTCCGTCAGCGAAGCCACCGGCCTGACGCCGAAGATCGCCGCCATCTGCCTGCCAGGATTCCTTCTCGCGGTGAGCCTCTCGGGCCCGATTTCCGACCGGATCGGCAACCGCAAGATCATCGTGCTGATCGGCGGGCTGACGATCGCGGCCTCCTCGCTCATCCCGGTCGCCGCACCCACCGTGCCGGGCATCGTGGCCTCGTTCATGATGCTGTCGACGGGGTTCGGCATCTTCATTTCGGTCGATCAGGCGCTGGCCACCCAGGTCCTGCCGAGTTCCGCGGACGCCGCCAAAGATCTCGGCATGCTGAATATCGCTGCCGCGCTACCGAATGCGCTCGCACCGGTCGCCGCCGCGACGGCGGTGAACGCCTTCGGCGGATACCACGCGCTCTATCTCACCGTCGCCGCCGTAGGACTGGTCGGAGCACTGGCCGTGGTGCCGATCAAGGCCCGCTGACCCCGTACGGACCCGTCCCGACCGGCCGTCCGGCCCCGCTCGCAATCCGCCGCCTTCGCGAGCGATTCTGCCCCGTAGCGGGTTTCGCCCGCACCACGCAGACCGTTCAACATTCACCTGCGATGAATGTTCTTATTCTTCCAGTGATTTCGCGCAGCGAAAGCCGGTGTGCCCCGCGGAGCTGTCCACGGTGTTCGCCGAACGGGCGGCGACCCGGTATCGGAAACAGTAGGAGTCGTGGCACATATGCGAACCGCCTCGAATCACCTTGGCGTCACCGCTTTCCGGGCCGCGCGGGTTGCTGAGCGGCCCGACTCCGTGGTCGGTGCTCCACCAGTCGGCGCACCACTCCCAGACGTTCCCGCACATGTTGTAGAGACCGAAACCGTTCGGGAGGAATGCCGTCACCGGCGCGGTGCCGCGATAGCCGTCGGCCGCGGTGTTCTTCGCGGGGAAGCTGCCGCGCCAGATATTGCAGCGGTATTCGCCGCCGGGGTCGAGGTCGTCGCCCCACGGGTAGCGAGCCTGGTCCAGCCCGCCGCGTGCGGCGTACTCCCATTCCGCTTCGGTCGGAAGGCGTTTGCCCGCCCACCGGCTGTAGGCGTGAGCGTCGTTCCAGGACACGTGGACCACCGGGTGATCGGCCCGGCCCGCCAGATCGCTGCCCGGACCTTCGGGGTGATTCCAGCTCGCGCCCTCGATGCCGCACCACCAGGGGGTGCGTTCGGGTCGAGGCGCGGCCCGGCGCAGTGCGGCCGGGACGAACCCGGCGAAAACATAGGACCAGCCCAGCTGTTCGGCCTCGGTGCGATATCCGGTCGCGGCGACGAATGCGGCGAACTGCGCATTGCTCACCGCGCAGGCGTCGATGTGGAATGCCGCCAGCCGGACCGTACGGACCGGCCCCTCACCGTCCGAGGCGTAGCCCTCGGCCGAATCGGTGCCCATGCGGAATTCCCCGCCGAGCAGCAGCACCATACCCTCGGTAGTACTCGGGGCGAGGTCCGAGGGACGGAGCGGCGCCGGTCGCGATGATCGCTGGGTATTCCGCGCGGGCATACAACAGTGCGTGGATTCACGGGTATCCGCCATCGCAACCTCCTGCGCTGGTCCAAGCGGGAATCGGGGAGCACGCACGCGTTCGGCAACTGCCGTGGTGGAGACAGCTTCCGAATCCCGCCCGGGCGTCGAGCTGCTGCCCACGCTAGACTATAACACTAGTGTCATACTGGGCGATGTGTCTGCACCACGTCGGCCAGGAGATCGAGCCGCCCGCCCAGCTGTCCACCACTCGTCCCCGCGCGGCCGTGCCATCCATACACCCCGGGGGCGTCCCCCAGACGCGGCCAGACGCGGCCGCGCCGCCCCTCCCCCAGCCAGCCGCAGCGAACTTACGGAGCCCAGCAGAAGCCATGCCCGACAACGCATTTCACGAAGACGGAGCCGACGAACCGAACATCGTCGACTACAGGTTCACTCTCGCCGCCGAACGCACCTTCCTCGCTTGGATCCGGACGGCCTTGGCCCTCCTCGCCGGCGGCGTGGCCGTACTAGAACTCGTCCGCCATTTCGGCACCCCGTGGACGCGAACGTGCATGTCCATAGCGTGCATCGCACTCGGCGCACTGATGGCAGCCGGGGGATATCAGCGCTGGCGGCGAGTGGACGCCGCGATCCGCGCCGACCGCCCGCTGCCGAGGTCACCTCTGCTACCGATTCTCGCTGTGTCGGTTGTACTGATCAGCGGGGTCGCGGCATTCGCGATGGCCGCCTCATGAGCGCCCGCGACCCTGGCCTCCAGGCCGAGCGCACAGTCTTGGCGTGGCGGCGCACTGCCGCCACCGCCGGGACGGTGACCCTGCTGCTGGTGCACCACGGCACCGAGCGCACCGGTCCTCTCGCGGCACTGGTCCCCGCCTCCTCGGCATTGGCCCTGATCGTGATCGCGGTGGCGGCCTGGAGGCGCGGTCGCACGCTGATCCGGGACAACGCCCCCGGCGATCACCCGGCGCTGCCGCCGCTGGCCGCGGCATCGGCCGTGTCGGTCTGCGTGGTCGCGGTCGTCCTGCTGCTCGACCTTCACGCCTGAGAGCAGCCGTCCCGACCGCAGCCCAGTCAGCGCGCGTCTTGCGATCGCAGGCGTCCGTCCAGAAGATCTTTGCGGAGCACTTCCAGCCGCTCGATGTGCAGATCGATGTCGGTCGTTCCCCAGAGATGCAGGCGTTCGGTGATCGCGTTTTCCAGCTCGAGATCGAAGGGGAAACCCGATTGCGGTTCGATGGTCCGGTCGCGATCGCGGAAACGCACCACCTGATCCCGGCGCGCGGCGATCTCCACCTCGAGCAGCCGCAGGAGATGCTCCTCGCTCATGAAGCCCGCGAAGCTCAGGCGCACCTCGAATTCCGGATCCTTGTAGCGGGTGGACGGAGTGTAGGGGCCGGTCAGCCAGTCGAGGAAGACGGTCAGGCCCTCGGCGGTGACGTGATAGGTCTTGGCATCCTGCGGACCGGGCCGCTCGTGCACCTCATAGGTGACCAACCCCTGTTCCGACAGCCTGCCCAACGCCCGGTACACCTGGCTCATCTGAGTATTGGGCCGCATGAAGCGGCCGTGGGTGTCGAAGAATTTCTTCAGGTCGTACCCGGTGGCGGGTTGCACACCCAGGATGCCGAGCAGCAGCAGTTCCAGTTTCACCGTAGTGAGATCCCTTCCACCGAACAGCGTTGCCATGCCACTAGTGCCATGGTATCCGGCTGTGCGGCGCGGGGTTCACCGCAGGGCTACGCGCCCGGGCACGGGTCGCCGGAATATCCGGAATCGAGAGCGGCCTGCACCAGATAGCCGACAGTCGGCGACTTCGGCATGTCGCCGTGTCCGGCGGTATCGGAGACGCACAGGTCCTGCACCCAGAGGTTGCGGACGGTAGCGCCGGGACCGGCGGTCAAGAAGGTCGCCTCCGGCGGCGTGGAGACGGTATCGGCATGCGAGGCGATCACCGTGTAGGCGACGCCCGGCTCGGTGTCGCCTCCGGCGTTCAGCGTGGTGATGAAATCGCTGCCGACGAACTGTTGCGGCAGCGCAACGCCCGCGACCCGATCGACCGCGATGTCACGGACTCGCTCGAGCAGCTCGGCGGGTAGTTCGCCGCCCAGGCCGCTCAGAGTCGTCCCATGGTTGGGACCCGCGATCAGCACCATAGTCGCGACCTCGTCGGCGCCGCCCTCGAACCGCAGAAACTGCCGGGCGGTTACCGACCCCTGAGAGAAGCCGACCATATCGACCTGTTCCACGCCGGTGGCCCCGCGTACCCGATCAACGAAGCGCGCCAGCTCACGCGCCGATTCACGAATATCGCCGGTCCCGTATTTCCCCGGCATCGCGCCGACGAGGCTGCTGGTGTCGCGGCCGTAGTTGAGGGCGAATACGCAGTAGCCCTCGGCTTTCAGGTTGGGCGACAGCACATTCCACGCGCTCCGGTTCCCCCACGTGCCGTGCACCAGCACCACGGGACGCGGATGACGCTGCGACGGTCGGCAGTCCCATTCGTTGGAGCCCGGCGGCGGCGCGATGTCGGCGGCCTCGTCGAGCGTTTCGGGGATGGGCGCGGCCGACGCGGGTGTCGCGGTGGCGGCCGCGAGTATGCCCGCGGCGAGGAACGCGCTCGCGGCACACCGCCACGGCGTGGAGATCGTTGACATCACTTCTCGAAGCCCCTTCGGCCGACGTGGATTACTTCGGCGACTATGCCACTTGTGTCATAGTGGGTCAACGCGCCCGGCCGCAGGCCACCGGCGATCACGACCGATGAAGGGACCAGCCCATGAAGGCGATCATGGTGATGTTCGACAGCCTCAACCGGCGCATGCTGCCGCCCTACGGGTCGGAGTGGACGCACGCGCCGAACTTCGCCCGCCTGGCCCAGCGCGCGACAACCTTCGACAACGCCTACGCCGGTTCCATGCCGTGCATGCCGGCCCGGCGCGAAATCCACACGGGCCGTTACAACTTCCTGCACCGCAGCTGGGGCCCGCTGGAGCCGTTCGACGACTCCATGCCCGAGCTGCTGAAACAGAACGGCATCCACACCCATCTGGCCAGCGACCACCCGCACTACTGGGAGGACGGCGGCGCCACCTACCATCCGCGCTACAGCACCTGGGAGTGTTTCCGCGGCCAGGAGGGCGATCCGTGGAAGGGCCAGGTCGCGGACCCGCAGATGCCCGAGGATCTGAAGATACTGCGCCTGGAGTCCTACCGGCAGGACTGGGTCAACCGGCAGCACCTGACCACCGAGGACCGCCATCCGCAGACCCTGACCTTCGACGCGGGCCTGGAGTTCATTCACACCAACGCCGGCGCCGATCGCTGGTTCGTCCAGATCGAGACCTTCGACCCGCACGAGCCGTTCTTCAGCCATCAGGCGTACAAGGATCTCTACCCTCACGACTACGACGGCCCGCACTTCGACTGGCCCGACTACAAACGCGTCTCCGAGACCGACGACCAGGTGCAGCACGCGCGCTATGAGTACGCCGCCCTGCTGTCGATGTGCGATCACTCCCTCGGACGCGTGCTCGACGCCATGGACGAGGCGAATCTCTGGAACGACACCCTGCTCATCGTCTGCACCGATCACGGCTTCCTGCTCGGCGAGAAGAACTGGTGGGGCAAATCGGTGCAACCGTGGTTCAACGAACTGGTCCACCTGCCGCTGTTCGTCTGGGATCCGCGCACCCGCACGGCGGGCGAGCGCCGGTCGGCGCTGGTCCAGACGATCGACCTGGCCCCCACCCTGCTGGACTACTTCGGCGTCGAGCGACCACGCGATATGCAGGGCAGGCCGCTGCCTACCGCCGCCGACTCCCCCACCCGGCGGGCAGCTCTGTTCGGCGTTCACGGCGGTCACGTGAACGTCACCGACGGGCGTTACGTCTATATGCGCGCACCCGTGCGGGCCGACAACACGCCGTTGTACGAGCACACCCTCATGCCCACGCATATGCGCAGCCGCTTCACTCCGGAGGAACTGACGGATCTGGAACTGACCGAGCCCTTCGACTTCACCAAAGGTGTTCGCACCCTGCGAATTACGGGCCGCACTCTGATCAACCCGTACACCCAGGGCACCCTGCTGTTCGACCTCACCGAGGATCCCGAGCAGCTGTGCCCGCTCGTCGACGACGAGGTCGAACTGCGTATGACCACCCTCATGGTGGAGGCGATGCGGGCCAGCGACGCGCCGCCGAGCCAGTTCGAGCGGATGGGCCTGCCCGCCACCGGAGCGGTCGGCCACGAACATCTGCTGGTGCGCGCCCATCGGGAGCGAACGCTGCAGGCCGCCACCCCACTGCCGGGACCGGGAGACTTTCCGGAGTCCCGGCTGTCGATCCGGACGCCGATCCGGCAGCTGGTGGATGAATCGGCGGCTGCCGAGATTCTGCGCCGCCATCTGCCCGCCATGGCCGATTCGGAAATGATCCAGGCCCTCGGCCGGGTCAGCCTGCTCGATCTGGCCGCCGTGGCGACCGGGCTGCTGCCCGCGCCGACCCTGCACGCCATCGCGGACGAGCTGGCCGTTCTATAGCACGCCGCCGGGGCGGCGGCCGCCGCCTTGGCGCATGGGGATTTCGGAAATTTTCGGAAACCCGCAACAGGCATACCGATTACTAAGTAAGTTAGTGCCGCCCGTCATTCACGGCTTCGATTCGACGGATCACACCGTGAACAGGAGGACCCATCAACGGCCCTCGTGCAGGCGTCTTCGCCACCCGACGCGGCAGCACCGCGCCCGACACCGAATCGGCGCACTCCGAAAATGAGGAACCCCATGAAGATTCGCCACGCGACGCATACCGCGGCCCTGGTGGCCGCCGGTGTTCTCGCGGCCACCGCGACCGCCCACGCCGAACCAGCCGCCCCGCAGCCGGTCGAGTACCACACGGTGCTGGATCAGCAAACCGTCGTCACCACCCTCGAACACGGCATCTTCGCCTTCGCCGCCGACAAGGCGATCACCATCAGAGACCTGTCCGGGACCGTGCTCGACACCCTGCCCACGACGGTCACCCTCAACGGGCAGCAGTTGCCGCTGCGCCCGGCGATCGACGCCGACGGCCGCACACTGCGGCTCACCCCGGATGTCAGCGAGGTCGACCGCACCGCGCTGCAACCGATCGCCTCGCCGGTGGAGAACCAGCTGGCCATGAACGATCTGATCAACTCGGTCAGCATCGGCACCTCGGTCGGCAGCCTGGTGGGCACCGCCATCGGCGCGGTACTCGGCATCGGCGTCGGCCTCGCTGTCTCCGGAGCGGCGTGTGTGGTGCTGAGCCTGGGCTGCGTGGTGGCGGTGCTGCCGATCGTCAGCCTGGTCGCGGCGGTCGGCGGTCTGACCGGCCTGGTACTCGGCGGCGGCCCGACCGTCGCGGTCGCACTCTTCGAATACGTCAGCACCCTGCGGGCTGAGCCCGGTCAGAGCAAGTACGGCGAGTACGTCGGTGACCGGTCCGGCCAGACCCCGGCCGCCGGGCAGTGACGCCGGATTCGAGGTAATGCAGATGACCTTGCGCACAACGACTTTCGCGGCGCTGCTGGCCACCGGGGCACTGGCCGCCACGGGCACCGCGACAGCGGAGCCCGCAGCGCCGGAGTACCGGTCCGCCGCGGTCGGGGCCACCGTGATCACCGAACTCACCCACGCCCGCTTCGCGCTGGCCCCGGACCGGCAGTCCGTTCTGGTCCAGAGCGAATCCGGGGAGGGGTCGCTGCTCACGTTGCCCCTGAGTTTCGAACTCGACGGTGCCGCCCATCCGATCCTGCACGAGATCGCTGACGACGGCCGGCGACTGCTGCTGACCCCGTCCGTTGCACAGCCGGTGGCCTCACCGCTGGAGAATCAGCTCGCGCTCAACGAACTGGCCTCCAATATGTCCAAGGGCCCGCTCATCGGGACGCTGGCGGGCACGGTGATCGGCGCGCTGGTCGGAGCCGCCATCGGATTGGGCTCATGCCTCGTGGTGGGGCCCGGCTGCCTGGCGACGGCGCCCGCGGCGATCGCCGCGTTCGCCGCGGGCGGCGGAGTCCTCGGAACCCTCGTCGTCGGCGGCGTCGCCCTGACCGACGGCGTGTGGAAGTACCTGACCACACTGCAGGCAGCGCCGGGTGAGAGCCCCTTCGCCGGCCAGGACGGCATGCTCGATCCGAACGGTACGGGCGTTCCGGACGCGAACCTGCGGCTGCCGAGCGGTTCGGCCAGCGGCCTCAAGGCCGGCTCCTCCAGCGGCTCCGGCAGGTAGCCGATAGGGCCGCGCGGCGGCTGCGGCCGGGGCCGGATCTCCTACGGCTGCGGCACATAGACCGCGAGACCGGCCCTCCCCACGCGGGCGAGTATCGTCCCGCTCCGCGCCGCCCTCGGATCACCGCCGCTGGTCCGAGGGCGGCCTTGTGGCGGGCGACCAGGCCCACGAGGATCTATCCGCCCCCTTGGATAGAGTTGTGCGACGCACGACGGCGTCTCCCAGCACGACAACAGGAAGGGGTGTGGCGTGGCACGTACCTTGGTGGCTGATCAAACCGGCCGGGAGACCCGCACGCGCATCCGCCGCGCGGCCCTGCACCTGTTCTCCGAGCGCGGCTATGCCGGCACCTCCATCGCCGCGGTCGCCAAAGCCGTCGGATTGTCCACACCCGGTGTGCTGCACCACTTTCCGGATAAGCGGGCGCTGCTGATCGCGGTACTCGAAGACCGCGGCAACCC
Organism: Nocardia sp. CNS-044; assembly: GCF_059570515.1. Taxonomy (NCBI): domain Bacteria; kingdom Bacillati; phylum Actinomycetota; class Actinomycetes; order Mycobacteriales; family Nocardiaceae; genus Nocardia; species Nocardia sp. CNS-044. The sequence continues at coordinate 226,037 of NZ_JCANSX010000008.1, read as the reverse complement.
GGCCGCCGACGAGGTGGTCCAGGGTTACGGCGATCTGACCGTTGCCGAGGCACTGAACCTCATGGTGCGCACAGCGCAGCAGAACCTCCGCAACCGCGAGGTGATTCGCTTGGAGCACCTGTGCGCCCTCGCCCCCGGCGACAGCGCCGAGATCGCCGGCGAATGGTCCCGCGCCCGCCTGGCCCGCATGCGCACCGAGATCGAGGCGGTGGCCGAACGCGCCCTGCGCGACGGCGAGATATCCGGCGACCCACCCGATACCGAGAATATCGCCGGACTGGTCATCGCCGCCTTCCTCGGCCTGGAACACCAGTGGCTACTGGACGAGAATTTCGACATGGTGGCCGGCATGCGGACCTTCGCGGCATTGCTCGCGAACCGGTTCGGCCTTCCCGCACCCCAAGCCTGAACCGACCGCCCGCGAACGCTTCTCGCGATGAATCCGCACTTGCCGCCGGCGAACCGCGCACGCCGGAAGCCGGGCGCGGCCAAGCCCGCGCCCGGTCGGTGACGCCCTTCTCTCGGGAACAGCCGGAATCCATCCGGCCACCCGCGCCGCGGTGGACGGCGGCGCTCTGTGCACGCCGCCCACCGCATGAATTCACCCGAGGTCGAATACCTCTGCCGCACTCGTGATTTCAGCCAGCGCCGCGGTGTCGAACTCGACCTCGCCCAATCGGCCGAGACGGTTGATGGGCATCGCCAGCAGGGTGTCGTAGTGGGCGCGGTTGAGGTCCGGATCGTCGAGCAGCAGACCGACCAGGCCGCCGCCCGCACGGGCCAGCACCTCGCGGACGCGCGAGCCGTACTCGGGGTCGGCCAACCAGTCCCCGGTGGCCGCGATGGGGGTGAGCGGGCGGCTCGGCAGCGGTTCTCCGTCGAGCCGCACGGCCGCGGTGAGGCGCAGGTCGGCGCTGGAGGCACCGACCTGGATGTCGAAGTCGCCCGCCTCGACCACCCAGTCGCCAGCGTCCGGATGCCAGTAGGCGAAAGCGCGACGGTCTAGTTCGATCGTCACCCTTCGTGATTCGGCGGGTTCCAGATGAACTCGCGCGAAGCCCTTCAATTCGTGGACGGGCCGCTGCAGTGCTGCGACGGGATCGGCGACGTACAGCTGGGCGATCTCAGCGGCGGCGGCCGAGCCGGCGTTGGTGAGGGTGAACGACACGGTGCCGGTGGCGGTCACCGGATCCACCTCGACAGCCAGATCCGAGTAGCTGAAGCGCGTGTAGGTCAGACCGTGCCCGAAGGGGAAGGCAACCGGCAGACCGCGGGTTTCGTACCAGCGGTAGCCGACGAGGATTCCCTCGCGATAGGCCACGGTGCGCCCGTCACCGGGGAACGCGCCGAACGCCGGATCGTGCCGCGGGTCGACGGGCAGGGTTTCGGCGAGCTTGCCGGAGGGCGAGTGCGCTCCGCTGAGCAGCTCGGCGAGCGCGGAACCGCCGGCCTGCCCGGCGAGCCAGGTCAGCAGGACGGCGTCGGCGTGATCGGCGAAAGGCAGGCGCACAGCGGCTCCCGCCTGCACCACCACGATGAGGCGACCGTCCCGGGCGCGCACCCGCTCCAGGAATTCCAGTTGCTCGGCGGGCAGGTCGAGGGTGTCGCGATCGAATCCCTCGGATTCGGCGTCCTCGGACAGACCGGCGAAGACGATCGCCTCCGCGGCGGCGGCTACGGCCGCGGCGGCTGCGTCGTCGTAGGCGGGGTGGTAGTCGATGCGGCGGTCCGGGAATTCGGCGCGCAGGGCGGCCAGGGGTTCGTCCACCCGGTACGGATTGACCCGTGAGCTGCCCGCGCCCTGGTAGCGGGGCTGCTCGGCGAACGGGCCGACGACCACGATCGGCCCGCCGGTCCGCGCCAGCGGCAGCGCGCCCGAATTGCTGAGCAGCACAGCGGATTTACGCGCGGCTTCACGAGCCAGCCGGTGGTGTTCCTCGGCGTTCACGACGGCAGGTCCGGTGGCGGCGTGGGCTCGGTCGAGCAGCTCGAGCACGCGTGTGGCCGAACGGTCCAGGTCTGCGGTTTCGAGTTCGCCGGATTCGAGCGCCTCCAGCACCCGGGTGGGGCCGTCCGGACTGTGCGGCATCTCCAGGTCTAGGCCTGCTGCGAGGCCGGCCGCGCGGTCGTTGACGGCCAGCCAGTCGGAGACGACCAGGCCCTCGAAGCCCCATTCATCGCGCAGCACCTCGGTGAGCAGCCACGGATGTTCGGAGCAGTAGACGCCGTTGAGACGGTTGTAGGCGCACATGACCGTCCAGGGCCGCGCTTCGCGCACCACGGTCTCGAATGCCGGGAGGTAGATCTCCCGCAGGGTGCGCTCATCCACCTCGGCCGAGACCGACAGGCGGTATCGCTCCTGGTTGTTGGCGGCGAAGTGTTTGACCGAGGCGCCGACGCCGCCGGATTGCACACCGCGGACGAAGGCCGCGCCGAGCCGACCGGCAAGATGGGGGTCCTCGGAGTAGTACTCGAAGTTGCGCCCGCACAACGGGCTTCGCTTCATGTTCACGCCCGGCCCGAGCAGCACCGAGACACCGGCGGCGCGCGCCTCCACCGCCAGTGCGGCGCCGACTCGGGTGAGCAGGTCGACGTCGAAGCTCGAGGCCATGGCGGCCGCGGTGGGATAACAGGTGGCGGGCTTGGATTCGGCGAGGCCGAGGTGGTCCACGACCTGATCCTGTTTACGCAGCCCGTGCGGGCCGTCCGCGACCGATATCCCGTCGATGCCCAGTCGCGGTACGCCGTTCAGTTCCCAGAAGGTGGCGCCGGTGCACAGCGCCGCCTTCTCGGCATCGGTCAGTTGCGGGATCAACGGATGTAATTTCAACGGAGAGAGTGCCTTTCGGGCCGGGAGTGGTTTCTCCCGGAGGGACGGGGGACGTGCGCCGAGCGGTCACAGCGGAGGACGACAAGCGATTCGCCGGTGCGAATCGGCATCGAGCCAGTAACCTACTTATCGCTCCGTAAGCATGCCAGATGTCCCCTCAAAAATCACCCGGTTGCATTCCACTTGTAGAATAGTATCGTTCGGGGAGTAGCACCGGCCAACAGCCGGTCACCCGGCAGCGGCGCTGCTGTCCCCCAGGAGACCTTCACCCCATGCGCATCATCTACGTCGACGTCGACACCCTGCGCGCCGACCACACCACGCCCTATGGCTACGACCGCCCCACCACCCCCAACCTGCAGCGACTCGCTGAGAAATCGGTGGTGTTCGATCGCTACTACTGTTCGGACTCGCCGTGCATGCCCTCCCGCACGGCACTGACCAGCGGTCAGTTCGGCATCTCCAACGGAGTCATCGGGCACTTCGGTCCGGCCGCACGGTTCCGGCTCGACGCGGGCCATGGACCAGAGCCCGATCGCCCGCTACTCGGCCAGGTACTGCAATTCGGCGGCTACCACACCGCGGCGATCTCGGTATTCGCCGAGCGCCATCGCGCGTACTACTTCCACGGGAATTTCCGGGAATCGATTCGCGCCACCGCGAATTGGGGAGACGAGGACGCCGCGGACGTCAACCGCGCCGCCATCGACTGGATTCGCCGCCACGCCGACCAGGACAACTGGTATCTGCACCTGACCTATTGGGACCCGCACACCGACTACACCCACCCTCCGGAATGGACCGAGCGCATGGCCGCGTCGGGTCCGGCCCCGGCCTGGCCGGACGCCGAGACCATCGCCGCCCACGCCGAGATCTACGGACCGCGCAGCGCCCTCGACCTCCACTACACCGCCCAGGGAAACCGGCCGTCCCCCGTGCCACGGCACATGCCCGACGCCATCACCTCGCGGGCGGATTTCGAGCACCTGATCAACGGGTTCGACGGGGCGATCGCTTACTGGGACCATCACTTCGGGCGGCTGATGGCGACGCTGGAGGAGCTCGGCATCGACGGCGACACCGCTGTCATCGTCAGCGCCGACCACGGAGAATCCTTCGGTGAGAACGGTTCCTACGCCGAGCACGGTCTGGCCAACGAGCCCACACACCGCCTGCCTCTGGTGATCTTCTGGCCCGGCGTGACCGAGGCGCTCGACGACGCCGCCCGGCGCAATGACGCGCTGCTCTACAACATCGACTACGCGCCGACCCTCTGTGATCTGCTCGGCCTCGCGACGCCGGCCGGGTGGCAAGGAGAGTCGTTCGCGGGCGCGATACGCGGTGACTCGATCGACTCCCGCGAGCACTTGGTGCTGAGCCATGGCGCGCACACCTATCAGCGCGCGGTCCGCACCCGCGACCACCTCTACATCCGCACCTACCATCCCGGTTGTTTCCGCGCCGAGTGGGAGCAGCTGTTCGATGTCACCGCCGACCCGCATCTGACCCGCGACCTGTTCGACGCCCGGCCCGATCTGGTCGCCGACATGCGCTCCCGTCTGGCCGAGTGGTGGAACACCTATGCCGGGCATCCGGGCGCACTGCCCGACCCTATGCTGACGACCCTGCACACCGGGCCGACCTACTACAACGATCCGGCGACCTACGCTCAGCACCTGCGCGAGACTGGGCGGTCCCATCTCGCCGAGGATCTCGAACAGCGTCTGTCCAGCCACACCATTACGGTCTCCTGGCATGCGCCCGATCGCCCGCGCACCGCCGAGCTGGTTCGCCGCTGGAGCGAGTTGGCCGCAGCCGGACAGCTTCGGCGCTGACCCGCCGAGCTCTCGCGTCGACCCGATCCGACCCACCCCTGCCTCCTCACCCAGCACCGGCCGCCCGCGCGTGGCAACCCCCGTCCGTCGTGGCAATTCCCCCACAGGCGGGCACCGAACACCAGGAGAACGATCCTTGCGTAGCTCACGAATTCTCACGATGGCAAGCGCGGCGGCGATAGCCGTGGCCGCGCTCACCGGATGTGGACAGTCCACCGGAACGGTCGGCCCCGAGGACACCCTGAGCCTGGCCGCCGCCGTGCCGTTGGGCAGTTTCGATCCGGTCAATATCGATACCGGGCCGGGAAAACCGTACTGGCAGGCCGTATATGACACCCTGCTCCGCCTGGACGCGAACCGCCAACCCATCCCCGGTCTGGCGACTGCCTTCCGCTACGACCCGGCCTATACCACCCTCACCCTGGACCTGCGCGAGAACGTGAAGTTCAGCGACGGAACGGCTTTCGACGCCGCAGCCGCGAAAACCAATCTGGACCGCTTCCGGTCGACGCCGGGACCCCACAGCGCGATGGCCCAGGCCATCACCGACATCGAAGCGGTGGGGCCGAACCAGCTCATCCTGCGGCTGTCCGCGCCGGACCCGGCGCTGTTGTCCAATCTGGCCTCGGCGCTCGGCGCGATGGTCTCACCGACCGCGCTGACCGCCGGCGGCGTCGAGCAGAACCCGGTCGGATCCGGCCCCTACGTCTTCGATTCCGGCGAAACCCAGCCGGGCACAACGGTCTTCCATCGCAACGCCGATTTCCCCGACAGCTCGGCCTATCCGTTCGACCGGCTCGAGGTGGTCTCGCTGACCGACCCCAACACCATTCGCAACGGACTCACCACCGGGCGGCTCGACGCGGCGTCGACGGCGACGATCGAGGCGAAGGAACTGCAGGCCGCGGGCCTGGCGACCATGCAGCTGCCCAATTCGTGGAACGGCCTGGTCCTCGCCGATCGGGCCGGTACACTGCAGCCAGCGCTGAGCCGGGTGGACGTGCGCCAGGCCATCAACATGGTCGTCGACCGGGAGCTGTTCCACCGGCTCGCACCGGGTAACCCGCCGACCACCAGCCAGATCTTCGCGCGCGGCACCGGCGCCTACGATGAGACGCTCGACACCGTATACCCGCGCGACATCGCCAAGGCCAAAGACCTGATGAGCCGCGCGGGCTATCCCGACGGATTCGCGGTCACCATGCCGGACATGTCGTCCTACACCGGCAGCCCGGCCCTCAATACCGCGCTCGACATGCAGCTCGGCACCATCGGCATCCGCATCACCTGGGAGAAGGTGCCGCCGACCCAGCTGATGTCCTCGATGATGTCCGGCCGGTTCCCGATGTTCTTCATGTCGCTGGGCACCAAGACGCCCTGGGAAGATGTGCAGCTGTCGGTGCTGCCCGCCGCCGCGTGGAATCCCTTCCGCGTCGCCGATCCCGCACTCACCGGACTGCTCTCCGCCGCGCAGCACGCCGTGCCCGGCCCGGAACAGGATGCCGCGTTTCAGCGGATCAACCGCTGGTTGGTCGAGAATGCCTGGTTCGCACCGATATTCGCCTCGGAGGCGGTGTGGGCCTCGGTCCCGGGGGTGCGGGTCGAACAGCAGAGCCAGGGCATTCCGGATCTGATTCGTTTTCAGCGAGCGGAGCGCTGACCGCATGCCGAAGCTGTTGTTCAAGCGGACGGTGTCCGCGTTACTGCTGCTGGTGGGAGTGACCACCCTGTCGTTCTTTCTGACCGGGGTCGGCGGTTCCGATCCCGGGCGCACTAGGCTCGGTCCGCAAGCCGACGAGGAATCGGTCGCGGCGATGAATCACGCTCTCGGCGTTGATCGTCCGCTGCTGGTGCAGTACGCGGACTGGGTGGGCGATCTACTGCGGGGCGACCTCGGCCGGTCCTATGTGAACAATCAGCCGGTCGGGCGGGAGCTGGTGACCCATCTGCCGGTGAGCATGTCGCTGGTGGGGTTGAGTGTGCTGGCGGTGGCCGGGCTGAGCCTGGTGCTGGCCGTGCTCGCGGCGACCGGGCGCGGCCGGGTCGACCGGGTCATCCAGTTGATCTCGCTGACCGGTCACGCCGTGCCGGGCTATCTGCTCGCCCTGCTGTTGCTGACGCTGTTCGCGGTGCGATGGCAGATTTTCCCGGTGCTCGGGTACGTCCCGCTGAGCACCTCACCGAGCCGCTGGCTCTGGGGCATGGTGCTGCCGGTCACTGCGGTGGCTCTCTCGGGGATGGCCGGGGCGCTGCTGCAGGGACGCGGCGCGCTGCTGGATGTGCTCGACGCGGACTATGTCCGCACCTTGCGCTCGCGCGGCATCTCCACCCGCTCGGTGCTGTGGCGGCACGCGGTGCGCAACGCCGCGCCGCCGTGGCTGACGGCGTTGTCGCTGGGCAGCGTCGCGATGCTCGGCGGTTCGTTCATGGTCGAAAAGGTCTTCGCCATGCCGGGGCTGGGCACGCTCGCGGTGAACTCCACCATCGCGGGGGACCGCCCGGTCCTGATGGGTCTGGTGGTGCTCACTGCCGGCCTGGTCGTCGCCGTCAATCTCCTCACCGACCTCGCCCAACTGTGGCTGATCCCGAAGGCGCGCACCGCATGACCGAACCACTACCGCCCGCGGGGCCGGCCGTGCGGCCGTCCCGCCTGCGCATGCTCTACGCCAATCCGCTGGCACTCACCGGATCGGTGCTGCTGACCGCCATCCTGTGCATGTTCGTCGCCGCCATCGTCATCGGCTGGGTCGCCCCGACCGCTGCCACGGACGCGGATCTGAACAATCTGAACGCACCGCCGGGCAGCGCGGGCCATCTGCTCGGCACCGACAGCGGCGGCCGCGATGTACTCGTCCGGCTGGTGGTCGCCACCGAGTCGACGCTGGTCAGCGCGACCATCGCGCTGGGCGTCGCGATCACGCTGGGCGTTCCCGCCGGCCTGATCGCGGGCTATTACAGCGGCCGGGTCGATCTCGCCCTCGACTGGGTGTCCAGTCTCATCCTGTCACTGCCCGCGCTCATGGTGCTGATGGCGATCATTGCGGGACTGGGCAATTCGATGTGGATCACCATGAGCGCGCTGGGCGTGATGATGATGCCGGGAGTGTTCCGGTTGATCCGCGCGCAGGTACACGCCATCCGATCGGAGCTCTACCTCGACGCCGCCCGGGTGTCCGGGCTGCCTGATTCCCGCATCATCGCCCGGCATGTTTTCGGTGTGGTGCGCGCACCGCTGCTGCTCATGCTCACGGCGCTGTCCGGTATCGCGATCACAGTGCAGACCGGGCTGGATTTCATCGGCTTGGGCAGCCGGGACGTGATCACCTGGGGCGGGATGCTGAGCGAGGGGTTCAACGCGATCCATCACAATCCGGTGCTGTTCGCTTGGCCCGGACTGGCAGTGTCGCTGACGGTGCTGGCATTGTTCCTGCTGGGCAACGGAATTCGTGATGCGCTGCAGACCGTGCAGGCGCCCGCCCGACCAGCGCGCGCATCCGCACCGGTCGCCGCAGCCTCGGCGCCGGTCGACTCGATTCCACCCGGACCGGATGAGGCGCTGTGCGTACGCGATCTGCGCATCGCCTACCCCGGCACCACGGGCGAGCCGGTCGAGGTGGTGCGCGGTGCGACACTCACCGTCCGTGCCGGACGCACACTCGGGCTGGTGGGCGAGTCCGGTTCGGGCAAAACGCAGACCGCGTTCGCATTGCTCGATCTCCTGCCCGGACAGGCTCGGCTCACGTCCGGACAGATCTGGCTGGACGGAGTCGACCTGCGCACCCTGCCAGCGGCCGACCGCGAACGCCGGGTGCGCGCCTCCATCGCCTATGTGCCACAGGAACCGATGACCAATCTCGATCCGGCCTTCACAATCGGCTTCCAGCTGACCGAACCTCTGCGCGCCCGCGGCATGTCCCGGGCTGCGGCCCGGGAGCGTGCTGCCGGTCTGCTGAACCGCATGGGTTTGCCGGACCCGGATCGGGTCATGCGCTCCTATCCGCACGAGATCTCCGGCGGCATGGCCCAGCGAGTGCTCATTGCCGGCGCGGTGTCCACCGAACCGCGCATTCTCATCGCGGACGAGCCGACCACCGCACTCGATGTCACGGTGCAGAGCGAAATCCTCGACCTGTTGCGCGATCTGCAGCAGGAGCTGGGCATGTCGATTCTGTTGGTAACCCACGATCTCGGGGTGGTGGCCGACCTATGCGACGACGTCGCGGTCATGCGCGACGGTGAGATCATCGAAAATGCTTCGGTGCGTGCGTTCTTCGACAGTCCGGCGCACGAGTACTCGCGCCGGCTCCTCGCCGCGGTCCCGGACGAGGACCGCGTCCGCCCCGACTACTCCCCCACCGCCGACCCGAAAGCCGATGCCCGCGCATGAGCCTGCTCGAAATCAACGATCTGGTCGTCCGATTCCGCCGACGGGGACGGCGCGCCGCACCCTTCACCGCGGTGGACCGTGTGAACCTCGACATCCGGCACGGCGAGACCGTCGGCCTGGTCGGCGAATCCGGCTCGGGGAAAACGACTCTCGGCCGCGCCGTGCTGGGGCTTGCCCCGGTGACCGCAGGGGTTGTCCGCTTCGACGGCACCGAGATCCAGAGCTGGAGCCGCGCCCAGCGGCGGCCCCTGGCCGCGCGCATCCAGGTGGTGTTCCAGGACCCCTACAGTTCGCTCAATCCGATGATGAGCGTGGCCGACATCCTCACCGAGCCGCTGCGGGCTGCCGGAATGCCCCGCCCCGAAGCTCGCGTCCGCGTCACGACCCTGCTCGACCAGGTCGGGCTGCCCAGCAACGCGGCAGACCGCTACGCACGTGAGTTCTCCGGCGGGCAACGCCAGCGCGTCGCCATCGCGCGGGCACTGGCACTGTCCCCCGAACTGATCGTCTGCGACGAAGCCGTGTCCGCACTGGACCTGTCCACTCGAGAGCGAATCCTGTCCCTGCTCATCGACATTCAGCAACAGACCGGAGTCGCCTACCTGTTCGTCACCCACGACATAGCCGTCGTACGCCACATCAGCCACCGCGTCGCGGTGATGAAACACGGCCGCATCGTGGAGTTCGGCTCCTGCGCCCAGGTCACCACCGCCCCTGTAGACCGATTCACCCAGAAACTCCTGCTATCAACGCTTGTCGCCGATCCCGAGCGGCAACAGGTACGTCGAGCCCGGCGACAATCGCTGGGGGCCGCAACGCGTGATCCGGCATAGGCACCGATTTCGGCGACTATCGGAACGCAGAAACCATGAGCAGATGGCACCCGGTCGGGGGGCATGCCCCACAGGAGTAGACATGCACATTCCGCCGACAGCCTTCGCGCAATTCCGAGTACCGAAGCCGACCACGTCGTGCGAACGCCGTGCTGCCAACCGATGATCGCCCACGCCAACAGCGCCGGGTTGATCGATTTCGACCGGGTCATCGCCGACGCCTCGCACGTGCGGGCGAAAAAAGGGGCGCCGCGACCGGTCCGAGCCCAGATGGATCGTCGAACAATCCCTGGCCCTGCTGCACCAGTACCGCCACCTCGCCACCCGCTGGGAACGCACCGACATCCACCAAGGACTCTCGACCTCGCCGCCGCCCTCATCTGCTGGCGAAGACTCCGCAACCGAACCTGATAGGTGCTCGAGGGGACTCGAACCCCCGACCCCCTCTACAGGAAAGATCCTGGTCAGCAGCCTCCGGTCGCCTCGGCACCGCTGTTCTTCGGCCGTTCACGACACGTCGTTGCATTTGACGACAGAATCCGGCCTACGAAGTGATGACGGCGTCACCACCCCGCTACGCGCTGGAGGTTATCGCAACAGCTCGTTGACACCGGCGCTGCGGCAGGGTGCCGACTGCGGCTTGGGCGAACGTAGAAGTGAACGACGGCAGCCGGACAGACGGCATACAGGCCGACTCATTGGGGATGGGTGGTGACCACTCGCTACACCCGGGAGCAGTCATCAACCCAGCATCATCGGATCAAGCGACGCGTGGTGCTGCTCGGGACCGACCACTCCATCACGATGGATGTCCGCCCCGGCGGACACCGAGACCTCGGTGAGACCATGGCCCCGGAAGGAGTATCTCCTCGCGGAGTGAGGTATGAACTAGCAGACCGCCGACTCGCATCGACCGCGCGACTCCTAGGGTTCCGCGGGCGACCGCAATGTCGATGACGACCCCACCGCCGTTGGGATAGATCAGCATCTCACGTAGCTCTTCGCCTACCACCGGAGCCGACAGTGACCGATACATCTGAGGCAACCCCAGCGGTGCCCGATGAACCGTCGCACCAAAAGCCATACGAGAAGACATATTCCGTTGCCGAAGGCGCGGCCGCGCTACGGAAATCAGTGCGCTGGTATACCGAACAGCTGAAGGCAGGGCGCCTGCCTGGCCACAAGGCGGGACGAACGTGGTTCCTCACCGCGAGCGACATCGCCGCGGCCATCGAAGTCACGGCTCAACCGGCCACACAGCTTCCCCAGCGAGCCCGAACTGCGCCAACCATCGATCGATCGGCCCGGCGCCGCACCAGACGCCGTCGCAACCCGATCCCGCCACAGAATGACCGGCGCTAGCCTCTCACTGGGCCATTACTGCCGATCCAAGCACCGGCCAGAGCCTGCGTCTCCAGGTCCGATCCCCCGTCCGACACGAATCGGCTACGGCCGAAGGCGCGTTCCCACGTGTCGATCTTTCTTGTTCCAGGTCTTTGTGGCATGGCGCTTCCGCGCTGAGGCCGGGCAATGCGTTGACGCCGAGCCGGCTACGAGGAGAGCTGGATGGCCCGCGTGTACTGGTAGGCTCGCGGATGGGAATCAGGCAGACGGGCCTGCGAGGAGTTCGTCATGCCGAATTCGAGTTCGAAACCAATCTACTATCCTGTGCTGCACGCGAAAGCGCCCGGCAGAGCTAAGGTTTCACACAGCAGAGCACGAGCAGGGCACCTGCAGGACAGCCCGCGCGACGGGACGCTAACCGCTGTGTCAGGCATCCCCAATCGAAACGCCGTCGCGGCACTGTCTCGCCCGCTTCGTATGCCGTCGAGGCGCAATCCCATTTCGATCATCGCTGAGGTGCACAGCCGCCGGATCTATAGCCTCCCAGGACTTTCGATCGAAGCGTTCTCCCATGGGTGGTAAGGCGACATCGAAACCATTGCCATCCTCGGGCGGTTTCGCACCGACCGAGCCCACCTCAGGTGTCGATACCAGCGGGTTGGACGAGATCTGGCTGAGTACGAACGAGGTTGCGCGCCGCCTGCAGATTCCGGTGAAGACGCTGGCGGCGTGGGCCGCGGGTGGTCGCGGCCCACGCTTTGCGCGGATGGGCAGGTACCGCCGCTACCGGCTCAGCGACTTGCTCGCCTGGGAGCAAGCACAGGTGGAGCGCGGAGGCGGCGGGCGCAGCGGTTTGTGACCGCCTAACGCTGGAATCCGTAGCTGCGGCAACCCATCACTAGCAACTTTCTAGCAACATTCTGGCACTTGTGTCCAGCCGGGCGCTCGCTGCACGCTCACCCGGCGCAACGACACAACGGCTCCTTGGCCATCGAGACCAAACGACGCCACACCGGGCGGATATCAGGTTGGGCGAATTGGCGGCAATCGAGATGAATCGGAAGGGAGGCACGTGGGAGGACGGCTACCGAAGCCGGTGGGCACCTTCGGGGTGCCCACCCGGCCGAAGAAGCAGAAGAACGGACGCTGGCGCACGACGGTGTACTACTACGGGGCCGCAGGACGTACCCAGCTCGAGCGGGTCGGCGCCAGTGCGGACGAGGCACGCAATCGCCTGGCCGAGGCGATGCGCGATCACCGTGAGCAGCTCGGCTACGGGCGAATCACCCGCACCACCAAGTTGATCGACCTGGCCACCGAGCTGTTGGTGGAGTTGGAGAACGACGACGCCTACAGCGAGGGCAACGTCGAGGACTACCGCCGCGAGATCTTCGTCTCGACCGATCGGCGTGCCAACCCGAAGACGATCAAGATCGAGAATTCGGTCGGCAACCTGCAGGTCTGGCAAGCCACCTCTGGTGAGCTCGATCGTCACCTCAAACGCCTTGTCGCTCTGGGTCTTCGGCGAAAGGCCAAACAGCACAAGATCATTCTGCGGGCGATGATGCAGATCGCGGTCCGTCACGGCGCGGTGGAAACCAACCCCGTCGACGGCGTGGGACAGTTCGTCCGGCGCCGCAATCCCGCGCGGGGCAAGGTCGAAGACCAGAACGCGTTGCCGGCGTTCCGGGCGCAGGTGCGCGCGTGGGCGCGCGGGGAAGCCATCCCCGGCACGCCCGCCTACACCAGTGGGCCGGCGCGGGATTGGACGGTGGTGTGGGTGGTCGATGTGATCACCGGGACCGGGATGCGTCCGCACGAGGTGTTCGCGCTGCTGCTCGACGACATCGATCTCGACGCCAGCGATCCCTACCTCGATGTCACCGGCACCCTGGTCGAAGTCAAGGGCGCCGGAGCGGGCGGATGGGTGCGCAAACCCGCCCCGAAGACCGACAACGGGTGGCGGCGCATCCTGCTGCCCGAGCACACCGTGCAAGCCACCCGCGAGGCGATCAAGGACCTCGAGGTCACCGCGCGCCCCAACCCGATGGGGCTGTTGTTCCCGGCACGCAACGGCTCGGTGCGCAACCCGAACAACTTCGGGCGCACCTGGCGGGCGGCGCGCGGGGAGAACTTCGACTGGGTGACCCCGCGAACCTTCCGCAAGGGCGTGGCGACCGCGGTCGATCACGCCTACGACGACCCGGAACGGGCGGCGCGCCAGCTGGGCAACACCGAGGCGGTCGCCAAGAAGCACTACATCGACCTCCCCGAGACCGTGCCCGACAACCGGGACGTGCCCGAGGCCTGGGCACAGGGCAGCCAGAGCCCGAAAGTATGAGATTTTGACTGGCTCGGTTCGAATGCGGCGGCGTGTCGCCGAGACGAGAAAACCCCTTCCGACCAGGTCGGAAGGGGTTTTGGTTGTCGGGCTGACAGGATTTGAACCTGCGACCACTTGACCCCCAGTCAAGTGCGCTACCAAACTGCGCCACAGCCCGTGGTGCGCCCGCTTGGGGCGCTTGAAGAGATTACAACAGTGTATGTCTGGAGAGCTAATCCGCTGGTCAAACGGGGTGGCTCCGGGCCGCGGGCGGTCGGTCGCACCGTGGAGCGTAGCCGCGATCCGAGCCGCTGTGAAACCTTCCGTATCTCATCGACGTCTTCCCGCCAATCGTATTGCGCGAGCATGCGGAGACAACCGAGCCAGGGCCCTCCGAGTGCGGAGACGACGCGACAGGTCGTAGTGGTGCCCGAGACCCTCCAAGCATGGCGGACAGGGGCGATGAGCCAGGGCAGCTCGGCACCCGATGCAGCGTCCTCGTCGATCCGCAGGCGCTCAGACCCAGCACTGGGCTGGATCCAACACCTCCGAACACCGAGCGGCACTACCGCTCAACTCCTACTCGGTGCCCTTCGCCGGAATCTGCCTTTCCGCCGGTGTCATGGTTCTGGGCGTAATCGTCAACGCCATCTCCCCCGACAGGGCGTTCGCCTACATCACCTCGGTCTCCACCGTCGGCATCATCTTCGTCTGGGGAATCATTCTCGTCTGCCACATGATCTACCGCGCCCGCGTCAGGGCCGGTGCACTGCCCGCCAGCGACTACCGGCTGCCCGCCGCGCCGGTGACCACCTGGTTCGCACTCGGACTCCTCGTTCTCGTCGTCGTTCTGCTGTTGTTCACCGGCAGCGGGCGCACCGCCGTCGCGGTCACGCGTCTGGGCGGTGGCCGTCGGGGCGGGGTACCTCGCTTGCCGTGTGCGCCACGCCAAGTCCGAATGAAATCCGAAGGCGGATCGAACAACTCGTCTCTCAGTTACAGGCAGAAAGTGATGTATTCGAACGGATCGACACCCACAATGGACCGAATCAGGACAGTCCCGTTGTTGGAACCCGCGCATCTACTTCAGGCCATCTCCGGATGCCGTACCGGCAGCCTGCCTCTCGTGGAATGGGTACGAGAGCTCGGCGATATGCATGCCGAACTGATACCCGCACAAATCGCCCCGATGCCGCAGTACAAAGCGGTTGCTCGTGAGCGGCTTCGCTTAAGGATCGACCGAGTCGTGCGCGAGATCGATTCGTGGGCGGCGCGCAACCTTCCACGTACGAAAGGCGCACGCAAGCACACGCATTCGCTGGGCGAGGTGTTGAGCCACATTGCCAAGTTGTATGCGGAGACGTGGTGGACAGTGCTGCATTCGGCGGATGGCGAAACGCGCCACGAGGCATGGTGTCACCTGAGCGAAGCCCGAGAGGGCTACGCGGAAATGGTGGAGGAGATTCGAGCACGGCGTCTTCAATTGCCATTGGGATGGATGGGAATTCGAGCTCGGACGTAGCCGCCAGTTCCGGAATCAGGCCGAGGTACGGCGACACTCCTGCCGTCGCGCGGGTGCGTCAGATCGGAGAGCTGCCGAAACTACCCTCGAGCCGGTTCCGCGAACCCGGGTGGATCAGTCGGGCCGCGCTGACCAGGCCGGTCGACGACCAGGTACGCCGCCGGATCAACAGGCACGGTTCCGAGCGTGGTATACCGAGCAATCTGCATTCCTCGGCGCTGGCCAGGACCGCCTCGACGACGTGCTCACCACGCTCCAGCGGGGCCACCTTGCTGAGATAGGTGTTCGGGGTCAGCGTGGTGAAATCCTGCTGGAGATACTCCGGCGCCTCGGCCGGGTTGACGTAGCGGTCCTCCACCTGAATCGGCACGTCGTCCTCGAAATGCACGATCAGCGAATGGAACACCTTGCCGCCCAGTGCGTTACCCAGCACCGGGTGACCCATCTCGACGTCTTCGGCCCGGACGAACACCACCTCGGTGCGGTGCCGATGCCCGCGCTGCTGGATCTCGTCGGCGATGTTCTTCACCTCGAACAGCGGTGAGGCCGTTTTGGCCTGCGCCACGAAGGTGCCGACGCCCATCACCCGGTTCAGCACGCCGTCGGCGGTGAGGTCGCGCAGAGCCCGGTTGATGGTCATCCGGGACAGGCCCAACGCGTTGACGAGTTGGTTCTCGGAGGGGATCTGATCGCCCGGCCGCCACCGGCCGCCCTTGATCTGCGAAGCGATCAGCTGCTTGACGCGCTCGTACGCGGCGAACTCGGTACCGAGTCCGTCGTAGAGCGCGGCCAGGTCCGCGTCGACTATTTCGATCGCCACCACCGACATCCGTTCCCTTGCCTCACGGGGCTTCGCACCGACACGCTCCGCGCCGACACCCGTAGCCGCCGGGCGACGACCGACAGCGCCGCCGAGTCTCGGTCGCCCGATTCCGATATCGCCCCGAGGATACGTCGCGGACGGACCGGTCGGGCCACGCCGCGGTCGGCACCGCACTCGACGTCGCCGAACACCCGCCCCCACGCCAGCGACACTGCGTTCGCTTCGACCACTCGGCGCAGCTCGACCGCGTCCGACGCGGGACGCTCGCGCCGCGCGCTGTTCGGATCGACATGTCGCTCATAGCTTTCCGTAATGGCCGATGCGTAGTGGCGCGAGCAGATGGAGAACCTCGGAGCACGCTTGACAGCCGGTTGTATATACAGGACTATACACCCATCGAGTGACCCCGCGCACACCCGCCAGAGGAGAGAACATGACCGACGCATCCACGCCCGAACCCGGCCCACGTCCCGTCTCCGCGGACCGCGGCACCGAACTGAGCACCCTCGGCTGGCAGCAAGAAGGCGCGCTGCGGATGCTGATGAACAACCTCGACCCCGAAGTCGCCGAACGCCCCGACGATCTCCTCGTCTACGGCGGCACCGGCCGGGCCGCGCGCAGCTGGGCCGCGTTCGACGCGATCGTGCGCACTTTGCAGACCCTGAAATCCGATGAGACGCTGCTGGTCCAGTCGGGCAAGCCGGTCGGCGTCTTCCGCACCCACGAGTGGGCGCCCCGCGTTCTGCTGGCGAACTCCAACCTCGTCGGCGATTGGGCCAACTGGGAAGAGTTCCGCAAGCTGGAGCAGCTCGGCCTGATCATGTACGGCCAGATGACCGCCGGTTCCTGGATCTACATCGGTAGCCAGGGCATCCTGCAGGGAACCTACGAAACCTTCGGCGCGGTGGCGCGCAAGCGATTCGGCGGATCCCTGGCGGGCACCATCACGCTCACCGCGGGCCTCGGCGGCATGGGCGGCGCCCAGCCGCTGGCGGTGACGATGAACGAGGGCGTGGCGATCTGCGTGGAATGCGACCCGGCGCGCATCGACCGCCGCATCGATCACGGTTATCTCGACACCAAGGCCGAGACGGTGCAGGAGGCGCTCGACCTGGCGATCCGCGCCCGCGACGAGCGCAGGCCGCTGTCCATCGGCGTGCTCGGCAATGCCGCCGAGGTCTTCCCACAGCTGCTGGCCATGGCAGCGCCGATCGACATCGTCACCGATCAGACCTCGGCACACGACCCGCTGTCCTACCTGCCGATCGGCGTCGCGCTCGAGGACTGGCACACCCTCGCCGACAAGGATCCGGCCTGGTTCACCACGGAGTCGCAGGCATCGATGGCCAAGCACGTCGAAGCCATGGTCGGCTTCATGGACAAGGGCGCGGAGGTCTTCGACTACGGCAACTCCATCCGCGACGAGGCCCGAAAGGGCGGCTACGACCGCGCTTTCGAGTTCCCCGGATTCGTCCCGGCCTACATCCGGCCGCTGTTCGAGGAGGGGCTCGGCCCGTTCCGCTGGGCCGCGCTGTCCGGCGACCCGAAAGACATCGCCGCCACCGACCGGGCGATCCTGGAGCTGTTCCCGGAGAACGAGCACCTCCGGCGGTGGATCGAGCTGGCAGGCGAGAAGGTGAAGTTCGAGGGTCTGCCCGCGCGGATCTGCTGGCTCGGTTACGGCGAACGACACCGTGCCGGGCTGAAGTTCAACGAGATGGTCGCCTCGGGCGAGCTCTCCGCGCCCATCGCCATCGGCCGCGATCACCTCGATTCCGGCTCGGTGGCCTCGCCGTATCGGGAAACCGAGGCGATGGCCGACGGCTCCGACGCCATTGCCGACTGGCCGCTGCTCAATGCCCTGGTCAACACCGCCTCCGGCGCCTCGTGGGTGTCGATCCACCACGGTGGCGGCGTCGGCATGGGCCGCTCCATCCACGCCGGGCAGGTGTGCATCGCCGACGGCACCGAACTGGCCGCCCAGAAGCTGGAGCGCGTACTCACCAACGACCCGGGCATGGGCGTCATCCGGCATGTCGACGCCGGCTACGACCATGCCGCCGAGGTGGCCCGCGAGCGCGGCGTGCGCATTCCGATGAACTCTTGACAGCTTGTATATACGCCGGATTCACTGCAGAAAGCCACTCCCGCCAATGAAGAACGACGGCAACCAAGAGGATCTCCTCACCCTCGAACGTCGCACCATCGACGTCGTGCCCGACGACGAACGCCACGGCACCCCGCGCAGTCAGTTCACCCTGTGGTTCGGGGCGAACATGCAGATCACCGCCATCGTCGACGGCGCACTCGCGGTGGTGTTCGGTGCCGACGCGCTCTGGGCGATCCTCGGTCTGCTCATCGGCAACGTCGTCGGCGGCGCGGTGATGGCGCTGCATTCGGCCCAGGGTCCGCGTATGGGGCTGCCGCAGATGATCTCCAGTCGCGCCCAGTTCGGCGTCAAAGGCGCGGTGGTGCCACTGATCATGGTGATCCTCATGTACCTCGGATTCGCCGCGACCGGGACCGTGCTGGCAGGCCAGGCCGTGAACAAGATGCTCGACATCGACAGTCCGACGGTCGGCATTCTGATCTTCGGCGGTCTCACCGCCTTCGTCGCGATCACCGGCTATCGCTTGATCCACATCGTCGGGCGCATCGCCACCGTCATCGGCATCATCGGGTTCACCTATCTGGCGATCCGGCTGTTCGCCGAGTACAACATGGGCGATTTCGTCGGCATCGTCGGCTTCGACACGGTCACCTTCCTGCTCGCGATCTCCCTCGGCGCCGGTTGGCAGCTGACCTTCGGCCCGTACGTCGCCGACTACTCCCGCTATCTGCCGCGCGGCACCAGTGAACGCACCA
Organism: Nocardia sp. CNS-044; assembly: GCF_059570515.1. Classification (NCBI taxonomy): domain Bacteria; kingdom Bacillati; phylum Actinomycetota; class Actinomycetes; order Mycobacteriales; family Nocardiaceae; genus Nocardia; species Nocardia sp. CNS-044. Next base: position 207,275 of record NZ_JCANSX010000008.1, on the reverse strand, counting down.
CCTTCTGGTCCACCTTCCTCGGCAGCGTGATCGGCTCGCAGTGGTCGATGACCTTCGGCGCGCTGGTCGCCGCCGTCGCGGGTGATGCCTTCCTCGGCAATCAGGTCGGTTTCCTGGGTGAACTCGCCGGACCCGCCGTCCTCGCGTTCCTGATCTACCTGGTGATCGTGGTCGGCAAGCTGACGGTCAACGTGCTCAACGCCTACGGCGGGTTCATGTCGATCCTGACCACCGTCACCGCGTTCAACGGCCGGTCCCATATCTCCACCGCCGCGCGCGCTCTCTACATCCTCGGCTTCGTCGCGGTCTCGATGCTGATCGCCATCGCCGCGAGCGCGGACTTCCTGAACAACTTCAAGAACTTCGTGCTCGTGTTGCTGATGGTGTTCACCCCGTGGAGCGCGATCAACCTGATCGACTACTACCTGATCTCCAAGGAACGCATCGACCTGCCCGCGCTCTACGACCCGAAGGGCCGCTATGGATCCTGGAACGTGCCCGCGCTGGTCTGCTACGCCCTGGGTGTCGTCGCACAGATCCCGTTCCTGGCGCAGAAGATGTACACCGGACCCATCACCGACATGCTCGGCGGCGCCGATATCTCGTGGATCGTCGGCATCGTGTTCACCGGCGCGATCTACTACCCCGTCGCCAAGCGCACCAACAACCCGCCCGCGCAGATGATCTATCCCTCGCAGACCGAGATGGTCGATACCCGGATCTAGGAGTCATCCATGCCGACCACCGCACTCACCGACATCGGACTGCTCGTCACCAACGATCCCGCCTTGGGCGACGGCGTCCTCGGCCTGCGCCGGAACGCGGCGGTCGTCTTCGAGGACGGCATCGTCGCGTGGGTCGGCGATTCCGCCGACGCGCCCGCGGCGGATACCGGCCACGAGCTGGGCGGGCGCGCCGTGCTACCCGGATTCGTGGAATCGCATTCGCATCTGGTGTTCGCGGGGGATCGGGCCGAGGAGTTCGCGGCCCGGATGTCCGGGCAGCAGTACGCCGCGGGCGGTATCCGGACCACCATCGAGGCCACCCGGGCCGCCACCGATCAGCAGCTCGAGGCGAATGTCCGGCGGTTGATGGACGAATCACTGCGGACGGGCAGCACGACCGTCGAGTGCAAATCCGGGTACGGGCAGTCGGTCGAGCACGAATTGCGCAGCGTTCAGGTGGCGGGACGCTACACCGACGAGGTGACGCTGTTGGCCGCGCACGTCCCGCCGCCGGAGTACGCCGGGCGCGCCGACGACTACGTAGCCATGGCGTGCGCGGAGATGATCCCGAAATGCGCGCCGCACGCGAAATGGATCGATGTGTTCTGTGAGCAGGGCGCTTTCGACCGAGATCAAGCACATGCCGTCCTCAGCGCCGGTGTGGCGCACGGGCTGATTCCACGGGTGCACGGAAACCAGCTGCGGCAGGGGCCCGGTGTGCAGCTGGCGGTGGAGCTGGGCGCGGCGTCGGTCGACCATGTCACGCACGTGAACTCGGCCGATATCGACGCGCTCGCCCACAGCGACACCGTCGCCACTCTGCTGCCCGGCGCCGACTTCTGCACCCGCGGCAGCTATCCCGACGCTCGCGCACTGCTCGACGCCGGGATCACGGTGGCACTCGGCGCGGACTGCAATCCCGGCACCAGCTACACGACCAGCCTTCCGTTCTGCATCGCGATCGCGGTGCGCGATATGCGCATGACTCCCGACGAAGCCGTCTGGGCCGCCACCGCCGGTGGCGCGAGGGCGCTGCGCCGCACCGATATCGGCGCCCTCACTCCAGGCGCCCGCGCCGACGCCCTGGCGCTCGACGCACCTACCCACCTGCACCTGGCCTACCGGCCCGGTGTTCCCCTGATCAGCCGAGTGTGGCGCGAAGGCACGCTCGCCTACTCGAAGTGAGGAGGCCACCACGATGCACCCCGCGCCCCGCTGGACCGGCCGCACCGACGGCACCACGCCCGAGCATCTGCGCTGGCATCAGGTCGTCGAACCGTACGTACCTGGCGCCGAGCCGGGCGCCTGCGTGTTCGTCGGCTTCGCCAGCGAGGAAGGGGTGCGGCGCAACAAGGGCCGCGTAGGTGCGGCGGCCGGACCCGATGCCCTGCGGCAGGCACTCGCACCCATGGCGCTGGCCGAACCGCATCGCGCGTTCGACGCGGGCACCGTCGCGGTGACCGACGAGAAGCTGGAGGAAGGCCAGCGTGACCTCGGCGCCACCGTCAGCGCCCTGCTCGACGCCGGTCACTTCCCTATCGTTCTCGGCGGCGGGCACGAAATCGCCTACGGCACCTACCTCGGCGTCGCCGGATCCGCGCGGCGTACCTCGACCACCCGTGTCGGAATCCTCAATCTCGACGCGCATTTCGACCTCCGCGCCGATCCGGTCCCCAGCTCCGGCACCCCGTTCCGGCAGATCCTCGAAGCCGAGGGCGACGCCGTGCGCTACGCCGTGCTCGGTATCAGCCAGCCGAGCAACACCGCCGCGCTGTTCGACACCGCCGCGAAGTTCGACGTCCGCTACCTCCTCGACGACGACTGTGACCCCACCACGTCGCTCACCTTCGTCGAGAACTTCCTCGCCGAAGTCGACTTGGTGCACCTGACCATCGATCTCGACGTCCTGCCCGCCGCCGTCGCGCCGGGCGTCAGCGCGCCCGCGGCGTTCGGGATCCCCCTTTCGACGATCCAATCCGTCTGTGACCGGGTGACCATGAGCGGCAAACTGGCCGTCGTCGACGTGGCCGAGCTGAATCCCAGCCTGGATATCGACAACCGGACCGCGCGCGCCGCGGCACGGCTGCTGCACCGCATCGCCACCCGGCACGTCCCGCACCGGGCCCTCGGCTGACCGCTATCAGCGGGACCGATCATCGAGACCGGGACACACCGGGTCGTAGAGCCGCTGGGCCCGCCGCAGATCTACCTTTTCGCCGTCGTCGAGTTCGAGAAAGAAGTCGCACTGCCACTTCTGGGACCGCATCGCTTGCCGGTTCTGGGTCGCGGACCACGGCGGATACACCCGAAATCCGCGCTTCCCGCCGCGACCGGCCACGGAAACGACGCCGTGCTCGACCAGTGCCGCCTTCGGGAACACGAACTGACCGAAACGCTGCTCTTCTCGGGCGGTGATCACCAGCAGATCGACGCCGTCCTCGGCCGCCAACGGCTCCGTCGACCCATCCGCCGCACGCCTCCACACCGTGACGAACAGGCCGACCTTGGTCGGTGTCAGCTTGCCGACTCGAAACCTGATCGACCCGCGACCCACGCGGGAAACGAACGCCCCGTACTCGGCGTTCTCCGTCTCGGGAAGCGCCGCCGCGAACGCCAAACCCAGCGAGTCGAGAAGAAGCCTCGCCTCGGCCACATCGGGATGCACACCAACCAACTCCTCACCGAACAAAGACCCGCGACGGCCTGTCCCATGCTGAACACCACGGCACAACAGGCCGGAGCCCCCGGCAAGGCAGCCTACGAGGCGCACGTCGATGTACGACCCGGTGTCCTTCTTTTGTCGGATGTGGGTGGGAGTTCAGCTGCTCGACGATGAGAGTCCTGCCGGTCCGAAAGGAATTGCATGACTTTCACTCTCGTCGCGGCGTTGATCGGGCTCGCGCTCATCGACAGCACCAGCTTCGGCACGCTGCTGATCCCCATCTGGTTGTTGCTGACTCCGGGGCGGTTGCGGGCCGGGCGGATCGCGGTCTACCTCGGGACCGTCGCGGTGTTCTACTTCGGGGTCGGAATACTGTTGGTCCTCGGCGCGGACGCCGCGCTGACAGCGGTGGGCGCGATCGAAGTCCCACCGGTTCCGCTGCGAATCGGGCAACTGATCCTCGGCATCCTCATCATCGCGCTGAGCTACCGGCTGGAGGCCAGGGCCGAACGACGGGCCGGGACGCCAAGCAGGATCCAGCGCTGGCGGTCCAGAACGATGGCGGGCGACGGCAGCGCGGGGAGCCTGATGAAGCTCGCACTCGTGGCCGCCGCCCTGGAAGTCGCCACCATGCTCCCCTACCTCGCCGCCGTCGGACTGATCGCCAATGCCGATCTCCCCTGGCAGCTGACCGGCTTCACCCTGGCCGCCTACTGCGTCGTCATGACCCTGCCCGCCATCGCCTTGGCACTGGCCCGCCTCGCCGCGCACCAGCGGGTCGATCCGTTCCTGCAACGAATCAACGACTGGTTCACCCGGAACAGCGCGAAGGCCCTCGGGTGGACCGTGGGCGGGATCGGCATCGGCATAACTCTCAACGCCGCGACCGTCCTCGCCGTCAACCCGACCTGAACCCATCAGGGGATCGCGCCGGCAAGCAACCCGGCATCCAGCCGTTCACTCCTGGCGTCCGCGCTCTGCGGCACCACACCGCGGAGGTCTCCCGGAAACGGCGAAGATGATTCGACCAGGCGGCCGCGGTAACCAATCGATCCGATAGATCCGCGTGTGATTCGCCTCTTTCGAGAATCATCTTCAGACATCTGGATCTGATATCGCAGAATCTTCACACTAGATCCTGAAGCGACCCCGTCCGATAGGGACTCGCTCTAGCTCGAACAGCGACGAGACGATCAGGAGTGCTGATGAAAATCGGGATCCCCCGCGAGGTCAAGAATCACGAATACCGAGTGGCGTGCACGCCCGCCGGTGTCCGTGAGCTTGTCTCTCGCGGACACGAAGTGTTCCTCGAGGCGGATGCCGGCGCCGGATCGGCGTTCGACGACGCCGCCTACAGCTGTGTCGGCGCCCACGTCCTGCCGACGGCGGACGAGGTCTGGGGTGTCGCGGATATGGTGCTCAAGGTGAAAGAGCCGGTGGCCGAGGAGTATTCGCGGATGCGCGCCGGGCAGCTGCTGTTCACCTACCTGCACCTGGCCGCCTCCAAGGAGTGCACCGACGCGCTGCTGAACTCCGGCATCACCTCCGTGGCCTACGAGACGGTGACCGGACGCGACGGCAGCCTGCCGCTGCTGGCGCCGATGAGCGAGGTCGCGGGCAGGCTCGCACCCCAGGCGGGCGCCTACCACCTGATGCGCAGCGAAGGCGGCCGCGGCGTGCTCATGGGCGGGATTCCCGGCGTGCGACCCGCCAAAGTGGTCGTACTCGGCGCGGGCGTTTCCGGACGCAACGCCATCGCCGTCGCGGTCGGAATGCGCGCCGACGTCACCGTGCTGGATCTGAACGTCGCCCGGTTGCGCGAGGTGGACGACCTGTACCGCGGGCAGGTCCGCACCGTCGTCTCCAACGCGTTCGAGGTCGAGAACTCCGTGCGCGAGGCGGATCTGGTGATCGGCGCGGTCCTGGTGCCCGGCGCCAAAGCCCCCGAACTCATCTCCCACGATCTCGTCGAACAGCTCAAGCCCGGCTCGGTGCTGGTCGACATCGCCATCGACCAGGGCGGCTGCTTCGCCGATTCCCGGCCGACCACGCACGCCGAACCCACCTACCGGGTCCACGATTCGGTGTTCTACTGCGTCGCGAACATGCCCGGCGCGGTACCCAACACCTCCACGGTGGCTCTCACCAACGCCACCCTCCACTATGTCATCGCCTTGGCGGAGCGCGGCTGGCGCGACGCCGTCGCCGCGGATCCCGGCCTGGCCGCCGGACTGAGCACTCACCAGGGCACGCTGCTGTCCGAATCCGTCGCCGCCGCACACGGATACACCGCCGGACGGCTCGTCGCGGCCTGAGCGTCGTCCGAGGCCTGGGCGGTGGGCGTTGTGCAGGCGCATCTTCGCACCGCCCCCTCGCCTCGCCGTCCTCCGGCGCTGCCCGACCGCCGTGCGTTTTCGCAGTTCGGGGGTGGTCGAGTGGCGTTAGGGTGAAGGGGGGTGAGTGCGAGGAGTCGAAAGATGAGCACCACTGTTCTGATCGTGATCATTGTCATCGCCCTGGTCATCCTGCTGGTCGCCGCCTGGGTGCTGTTGCGCAAACGGCGCGAACACCAGCGGGTCGAGGCTCGGGCTCTCCGTGACCGCGCGGCCGAACGCGACGCCGAGGTCGCTCAGCGGGAGGCGCGGGCCGAGGAGATCGCCGCCAGGAGCCGGGCGGCGAAGGCGGAAGGCGAGGCCAAGGTGGCGCAAGCCGAGCAGCTTGCCCAGCAAGCGCACATGGATCGCAGCGCGGCGGCGGATTCGCGAACCGAATTGGACAAGGAGTGGGAACGCGCCGACAAGGTCGATCCGGACACGAAGTTACGCGAGAAGCAGCGAGGCGCCGACACCGAACAACCGCCCCCGCAGCCCCTGACATCGACACAAAGAACCGATCGCTTCCGCCCGAGGTGACCGTCTCCTGAGCAGTCGGCACATTGAAATCGCCCGCGACCCCAGCCTGGCTTGAAGCCGATGGAAGTGTGCGTCCAGAGACAACGCGGTAAGCCACCGACAGGTGAACGGCGGCCGCCACGAGGAAGATGCCTCTCCGCTATCTCAGGATCCGGGGACCAAGCTCAGCGGACGAACGCCTTTCGCAGTGCTGTCGCTGCTTCGGATCGGGCTTTCGCGCTGTCGTCGAAGGGGTGCCGGACGAATTCGTGGATCATTCCGGGATAGCGGCTGACGGTGACCGGGACGCCGGCCTCCTCGAGACGCCGACCGTACTGTTCACCCTCGTCTCGCAATGCGTCGAATTCGGCGGTGATGACGAGTGCCGGTGGAAGCCCGGCCAAGTCGGGGGCGAGCAGGGGTGAGACTCGGGGATCGAGCTTCTCCGCTTCGGTGGTCAGGTAGTGGTCCATGAACCAGTACTGGGTGGCCCTGCTGATATTGCCGTACTTACCCGCGTACTCGCGGATGGAGTAATTCGACCTCCGGAAATCGAGGTCGGGATAGATCAGGAGCTGGAAGGCCAGGGCAGGCCCGCCGTGCTCCCGCGCCATCAGCGCGACAACCGCCGCCAAGTTGCCTCCGGCGCTGTCGCCGCCGACAGCGATCCGGGTGGGATCCCCGCCTATTTCGGCCGCGTGCTCGGCGACCCATCGCGTCGCGGCGTAGCAGGCATCGGGCGCCGCCGGATATTTGTGCTCCGGCGCCCGCGGGTAGTCGACGGAGACCACGATGGACTCGGCGCCGTTCGCGAGACTCCGGCACAGGCCATCGTGGGTGTCCAGATCGCCGAGCACGAACCCGCCACCGTGGAAGAACACCAATACCGGGAAGGGGCCATCGCCCGCCGGAGTGTAGATCCGGACTCCGATCTCCCCATCCGCCACGGGGATCACGCGGTCTTCGACGGCGGCGACAGCTTCGGGCTCCCCCAGGAGAGCGGCACCCCTGCGCACCCCTTCGCGCGCCAGCTCGAGGGGAAACGTGTGCAGCTCACCGAAATTGAACTGTGCGAGCCGCTCCAAATATGCCTCGACCTGCGGGTGCAACGAGATCTGGCCTTCTGTTTCTTCGGTCATGCGCCTATGGTGCAACTTGAAGCACGGTTCAAGTCAAGGAGTGATCGGGCATGACGTCGCTGGATATCGCCGAAGTCGCCGAGCGGGCCGGGTTGGCTCCCTCCGCGTTGCGGTTCTACGAGAAGCGCGGCCTCATCGAGCCGGACGGCCGCAACGGTTTACGCCGCACCTACCGCCCCGATGTGCTCGCCCGACTGGCCCTGGTGACCTGCGCGCGCTCGGCCGGTTTCACCCTCACGCAGATCGCCAGGTTCCTGACAGCCACCCCCGACGACGCCGAACTCCGCGCCCACTTGGCCAAGAGAGCGAACCAGCTCGACGAGGACATCGCTCGCCTCACCAGAATGCGCGACGGCCTCCGCCACACCGCGACCTGCACCCACCGACCGCTGGTCGACTGCCCGGAATTCCAGCGCATTCTCGCCACTCCGGAAGCCGAGGCAGCGGAGGCGCCCGTGTAGCCGAATCCGCCGACGACGCTCCCATTCGACGAGGCCGAAGGGTTCGCTCTCCACCCACGGTCGGATCGCCGTCTCCACCTGCGGACGGTGGTTCGGTGGCCACCCGGCGAACTATCGTGGCGTCATGCCTGTTACCGCCGGTACCGCTACCGAACCGCCAGTCATCCCCGGGGTGCGCCGATCGTTCAGCACCGCCCGCGGCGTTCGATTCCACGTCACCGAAGCCGGGCAAGTCGACGGCCGACCGGTCGTGCTGCTGCACGGCTGGCCGCAGCACCACTACGCCTACCGGGATCTCCTCGCCGACCCGCCCGAGGGACTCCGGATCATCGCGCCCGATCTGCCGGGCTACGGCTGGTCGGGCCCGGCGCCGCATCGGTGGGCGAAGGACGACGTCGCCTCCGATGTGCTCGCGCTCCTCGATGCGCTGGACCTGAAGCGAGTGCTGCTCGTCGGACACGACTGGGGCGGTTATGTCGGATACCTGATGGTGCTGCGCGAGCCCGAACGTTTCGACGGCTACCTAGCACTGAACATGGCGCATCCCTGGGTACCCGCGGCAACGGTGACGCGGCATCTCTGGCGCTTCCTCGCCTATCAACCGCTGCTCGCCATCGCGGGCGTGCCGCTGCAACAGCGCACTCGTCTGCTCGAACGGCTCATCTCCGCCGCGATCACCGACCGCAGCGCGGTCGACCTCGAGGTGGTGCGAATCTTCGCCGACCGCTTCCGCGATCCGGTCTGCGCCCGCGCCGCCACCGACACCTACCGCACGTTCTGGCTGCGCGAAATCCCGAGTGCCGCACGCAATCCCGAGCGTCGGCGCGTCACCATCCCCATTCGCGCACTGTTCGGCTTGGACGACGTCGCTCTTCATCCTTCCCTGGCCGCCCCCGAAACCGCCCGCGCCGACGACTACACCCTCGAAACCGTCACCGGCTGCGGACATTTCATCGCCGACGAACGCCCCGACCTGGTCCGCGCCCGCCTGATCGAGCTCGCGGCGGCCACGACCTAGCGAACTCCGTCACGACAGACAGCCGACACCGACCCTACCCACGTCGCCGCCCGGAACCGGTGCGGCTGTTCGGCCTCGATGGCCCGCAGGTAGGCCGCGCCACGCGGTGCGATCTCGTACCCCGTCGCCAAGCTACGGGTCAGGCCGAGATTCTCGTGCGAACCGGCGAACGAGCGCGGCGATGCCCCGAGTACGTCGGCTACATCGCGTGGCGTTCCGCGACGAGCGCCTCGGTCACCACCGCGGCGATATCCCGGGTGTCCACGAAACTCAGCGCCGCCGGCGACCGGGAGCCGCAGCGTTCCCGCGCCCGCGAGGGCGATATCGCGGAGCGGCCCCTGACGTTCTGGTGGAACCAGTTCGGGCGCACGATCGTCCAATCGAGCGTCGAGGACTGCAGACGCAGCACCAACCGGCGCTGGTCGACATCTTCCGGCGCGTATTCCATACGGAAGAAATGGTGCTCGTGGAAGTTGAGGCTGTCGGCTCCCCGGGTACGCTCACGCGATGTCGTCGGCGTTTTCGGTCAGTGCAGCGATCAGCGCGACCCCGGCTGTACTCGTTCCGCTTCGCTCAGCCGGAAGCGCACCGCGGTGACGCCGCGCTGGCTCGGCGGGGTCCTGTTCACGCCGGGCCTGATGGCCTTCACGGGCGACATCGGCGACACCGCGGCTCATTCCCATGCCGCCGTGCAGATCTTGCTCGTCACCGCGGGCGACGTGACGGTGATCGACGCCGCCGGACGCTCCACGACCGCCGAGGTGGCGATCATCCCGCCCGGTGTACGCCACGAAGTGCGCGCCACCCCCGGAGCCAAAGGCTTCATCGCCTACCTCGACTCCGCCGATCTCGTCGGCCGTGCCGCCCTCACTCGACTGCGTGGCCTGCCAGCCGATGCGGCCATCAGCTGGATCACCGCGGCAACGCCGCGCACCAGAGTGGAAGCACCGCAACCGCATTCGATGCCGCGCCGGTCCGCGCACCCGGTGGTGACCGAGGCGCTGCGCGTGGCAGCGGTCTCCGCGGGCGGCCCACCGTCGCTGGGCGATCTCGCGGCCGCCGTCGCGATGTCGCCGAGCCGCCTGTCGCATCTGTTCACCGAGCACGTCGGTCTGCCGTACGCGGCGTGGCGGCGTTGGACTCGGCTTCAGCTGGCCGTCGGCACCGTGCGCGCGGGCGGCTCGCTGACCGAAGCCGCGCACGCCGCGGGTTTCACCGACAGCGCTCACCTCACCAAGACCTGCCGCGACCTGTTCGGCATCACCCCCACCGAAGCACTCATCGCCACCGGCTGGCGACCACCACCCGCGCGGCTCAGCTGATTTCTACAAGCCTCGACCGGGCCGCGACGGCGACGCTGAACCCATGTCCACAATCATTCGCCCCCTGGTCCGCTACGGCTACGCACCGCTCTTGCTGCTGGGCATCAACGGCGCCGGAATCGCCTTGGCCGCAAGCGGAGCCAACAAAGCCTGGCTGCTGGCCCTGCTGGTTGCCGCTATCGCATTGTCGTTCGGCGCCGAACGCCTGCTGCCGTATCAAGGTGTCTGGAACAGCTCCCACGGCGACGTCGGGCGCGACACCGCGCACACCTTCGTCAACGAAACGCTCATTCTCACCAGTGTCGCCGCCATCCCGGCCTTGGCCGCGCTCGTCCCCGGCGACGGGATCTGGCCCACCGAGTGGCCTTTCGTCGTTCAAGTACTGATCGCGATTCTGGTCGCCGACTTCGGCATCACCCTGACGCACTACGCCAGCCACAAGATCGGGCTGCTCTGGCGGTTTCACGCTGTGCACCACAGTGTTACGCGGTTCTACGGCCTCAACGGCCTGATGAAGCACCCCCTGCACCAGACACTCGAGATGACCGCGGGCGTCACCCCGCTGCTGGTGGCCGGGATTCCGGTGCCGGTCGCGGCGGCGTTGTCGCTGGCGGTCGCGGTGCAGCTGCTGCTACAGCACTCCAACGCCGACTACCGCGTCGGCCCACTCGAATACGTCCTGGCGCTCAACGAAGGCCACCGCTTCCACCACCTCAAATGGGCGGGCATCGGCGACGTCAACTTCGGGTTGTTCACCCTCGTCTGGGATCACCTGCTGCGCACCTTCAGCTACGACCCCGCCCGCCGCTTCACCAGCGCCGACCTCGGCATGGCCGCCAAACCCGACTACCCGGTGGGCTACCTCGCTCAGCTCGCCGAACCCTTCACCCGCCACGGCGCCTGCACCACGGCCTCGGGCGACCACACCGAAAAGCGTTCGGACGCACCATCGATCAGTCAGGTGCCGCCAAGTCGAGCGCGAGCCAGTTCGTAACATGCCAGCCGATGTAATCGCGAAGCATGCGCGATGTGTCAACCGAGGGGAAGTTGGTCGAACGATTCGGCCGCAGCCCACATCGGGGTGACGGACTGCCACCCGAGAGCGAGTCGTCGTGCGTTCCGCCCTCGGGTTCGGCAACTGGTCAGTGACCTTCCGGCGCCGCCAAGGCGGATTCGGACGCCTTGGCGACCTCCATGTCGATCTCCTGGATCTGGATCGTCACACCGTCCGGATCGACGACCCGCAGGCTGCGACCGAAGTCCTCGTCGAAGATCTCGTACTCGTAGCCCTGCTCGCGCAGCCGGTTCGCGACCACCTCGAGCTTCTCGTCGGTCGCGAACCCGAGTTCGACCGAGCCTGCCGGACGCCCTTTCGAGACCCTGAAGTCGTGCAACCCGACGGCCCCGGCGTCGGCCGAAAGTTGCGCCCACACATTGACACTCGCGTCCGCGTCGAACGCGAGCCCCAGACCGGCGTAGAACCTCCGGCACGACTGCACATCCGACACATACCTGATCGGCAGCACAGTCAACATTTCTTTACCTCCTTCTCGGAACGGACGAACCGAGTGTCAGGCGGCATCCGCGCACAACGCCCCGTCCCGCCGTGCGATCGCCGGAATCCGACACACACACGGCTGTGTCGACGGAATCCGACACGCGACAGCCGGTTCGGCGGTAGGCGAGGATCCGGCGATCGGTGTGCGGCATCCGCTTTCGCCACCGGGTCTCGCGGACGAGTTCACCGCGCCGCGCTGACCGCGCTCGCCCACGGGTACTACTTCTTGACCAGGCTGAACTGCACGACGTCGATGTAGCCATCGCGGAAGAACCTGCCGCAGCCGCTCAGGTACTTCGAATAGGTGTCGTAGGTTTCCTCTGAGGTCAGCGCGATCGCCTCGTCGCGATGTTCTCTCAGCGCACGGGCCCAATGCTCGAGCGTGACGGTGTAATTCGGGCCGAGCGGATGCACGCGCTGGACGTCGAAGTGCGCCGCGCGGGCGTAATCGATCACCCATTGCGGCTCCGGCAGCTGGCCGCCCGGGAAGATCTCGCTGGCGATGAACTTGCCGAATTCGAGTATCTCGCGATTGATCGGCAGTCCTTTCGCGCGCCACTCGTGCCGGTCGAACTGCACGATCGTATGCAGCAGCATCCGTCCGTCGGCGGGCAGCATGCGGTGACACTTGTCGAAGAACCATTCGTACCGCTCACGCCGGAAATGTTCGAACGCGCCGATGCTGACGATACGATCCACCGGCTCGTCGAATTCTTCCCAGCCCTGCAGCAGCACACGGCCGCGCCTGGGTCCGCGATGCGCCTCGAACAGGCTGTTGACGTGCTCGTATTGGTTGCGGCTCAGGGTCAGCCCGATCACGTCGACGTCGTAGCGCTCCATCGCGCGCATCATCGTCGAGCCCCAGCCGCACCCCACGTCGAGCAGTGTCATGCCGGGGCGCAGATCGCATTTGCCCAGCGCCAGGTCGATTTTGGCCAGTTGCGCTTCCTCGAGGCTCATCCCCTCGCGTTCGAAATACGCGCAACTGTAGGTGCGAGTCGGATCCAGGAACAGCGCGAAGAAATCGTCGGACAGGTCGTAATGCGACTGGACGTCCGAATAGAACGGGACCAATCCCTCCGTGCTCGTTCCGTTCTCCGGAGACATAGTCCTCCTCGCCAGCTGGATGAAATGTGCGTCGAACAGGAGGAGCGCGTACCACAAAATACTCTGCGGTGAGGTCGCGCGGGCGCGATCGGCAGGAGTGCGCCCTCGAGACCGGAGACATCCGCGCGCTGGGTCCGGCCAGCTGACCAGAGCGCCGGAACTCGGCGGCGCCCCCGTTCCGAGAGCCGCCGAGCCGAAGAGGCTCGGCGGCTCGCGGAATCCGTGTACTCGGTCGCGGGGCGGTCAGGACGACATGGGCAGGTCCACGTAGGCCGGACCGTTCTGGTTGGAGAGCGTGACGGTCGTACCCGCGATGGTTTCGTCGCCGTACAGGTGATCCTTGGTGTCGACGATCATCGTCAGATGGTGACCGGCGGGGATCCGGTAGTCGGCCGCCTGCAATCGAGCGTTCACCACGGTCGGGCGACCGGCCTCCGCATTCTGCACGGTGACGGCAGCATGGGTGATGATCTGCATTTTGCCGGTGAAGGGATTGTGGTCGAACAGGTAGGCGAAAACGGTGACCGTCTTGTCGGAGGGAGTGACGGTGACCTGCATTTCAGGGGCGCCCGCGATGCGACGGGGCTCGGGGAACGGCTCGGTGGTCCAGACCGCGGCGGCGCCACGGTCGACGTCGTCGAGCAGCTGCCGCTTGGGCATCAGCAGTCGTTCGAGGAAACCGTCGAACACCAGCGTGCTGGCCGCCCTGACCTGTTCGGTGCCCGCCTGAATGCTCTGGCTGTAGGTCTGCGCCGGAGATGTCGTCAGCGCACCGTCGGTGGACCCGCCGCTCGGTGCGTTCAGGTAGTAGCGCAGCATCGAGTTCGACCAGGATTTCAGGTCCGCGGCGGCTTCTGTGGCGAAGTTGTACATGGTCTCGGTGTGCACGACGCCGTCTCGGTCGATGCCGTTGTCCACACCGAGCAGGTGGTGGTCCAGCCAGTCGTAGGCGGCTTCGGTGGTCCGGGTGTAGACGCCCAGGAGGATGCCGGGAATCTCCACCGCACCGTGGTCGCCGACGGCGAGGTCGAGGCGCTTCGGGCCGGGGTAGCGATCGAAGTAGTCGAGCAGCTGATTCTGCGGGAAGATCGTTTCGTGCCAGTAGCTGGTGAAGAATGTTGGCACGGAACGCTTTTTACTCACGTGCGCGGGCGAGCGCGGCTTCGCCCACTCCAGCACCTCGTCGATGTTGGTGTTCTCGCGGAAGTCTTCGAGGACCTGTACCAGTTCGTCGCTCGGCCGGTCGCTGATCGCGGCGAGGGCTTCCGCGGCCGCGATGTGCCGGGTCCGGTTGTCGTAGAGCGCTTGGCCGAGGTCCGCCCAGGTGCTCAGCGCGACCACCGCCTTGACCCGGCGATCCTCGTTGGCGACCAGCTGGCTGATGCCGGAACCGTAGGAGATGCCGAGCATGCCGATCCGGTCCGGGTCGGCGTCGAGTCCGCTGTTGGCGAGCGCCCAGTCGATGACCTTGCGTCCGTCCGCGATGTCCTCGGGACCTGCCACCGTCAGTTTCCCGTCGGAACCCGGCAGCCCCCGTTCGGTGTACGCGACGACGGCGTATCGGCGCATCAGCAATCGGATGATGGCGCCGCCGTACATCTTCCAGCCCTTGGGGTCCAGTCCGGCGGGAAGAATGACGAGCGGGTGCGGGCCGCCGGTGTTCGGCCATGCGGCGAAGGCGTCGAGCAGCACGCCTTCCGCACCGGGAATCTGCTCGGCGCCGAGGCGGCACTGGGCTCGGACCGCGGCGATATCGTCGACGAGGTCCGCGGGGACACCGGTCGCGTCTCCGGTGAGCAGATCGTGCACGACCGCGTCGACGTCGTGGTCCTGATCGGGGGAAAGTAGTCGCAGTCGGTCCTGGCGAGGCTGGGTCATTGCATTCCTTTCCTGTTCCGTGCGAGAGGGTTTCCTGAGCCGCGCCGCTGGTTTCGAGGCGCGAGTAGGTATCGGAATCGCGAATAGTGTCGATCCTGCAGACGGGGAGGCGGATTCGCCGCACCGGTCGAATTGCCGACGATCGCGCCCGGCGAACGCCGAGTTGATCGCGAAACTGTTCAGCGAAGAACATCTCGTGGTCGCCGACCTGGGTCACCCAGGACGAACAACCCGCTTGATCGACGGTCCGAATACCCCGTCCGGCTGTCGCCGTGGCCAATAGACGACCGATATCACCCAGCCTGCCAAAATGGCGACCGGGGTTCCACGAATACGGCGAGATGGCGATGACTATTCGAGGAATCGAACCGTACGAACTGCGTCCACTATCACGAGAGACCTGTCGATGACCATGCCGCGCCCCCTGCTCGTAGTGCCCACACAGAATCGAACCCGAGGTACGGATCAAGTACCGTTGTGCGCCTTTACGTCTCGAACGCTGTACCGATCTCTGCCGCTCCCGATTTTACCGTATGAAAGCGAGATCGAATACGGCTACTCGACAAGCGCCTCGCGCGCACTCCGGTATCGACTACCGAACGAGGACAATATCCGCGTGTGCGGCTTCGTACCGAAGGAAGTCGTGTACGGTCGCGACACCGTAGCTGGATCTCGGCTCCCCTCCCTGCAGTGTTCAGTAGACAGTGCAGCCACCGATGGGATTGGCCTTCGGGCCGGTCAACGAGGTAGCGGAAGGCGTCATCGCGCCACTGACCGAACTTCATCGACGGCAGGCCCGCAGAGACCGGGCAGGGCTCGCGCCGCCCGCACTGACCAAGAGATATACCGATGCCAGTAACAACGCTACTCTCTGGCGCATCGAACACGATTCGAACGCGACGCGCTGCGGCAGGCAGGCGTCAGCGGGGTGCTGGTCCTGGATGGCATCAACGGCCTCGGACTACCGCCCCCCCCCCCGACGCCGACGCCGACGATCGCCAGGTACGAGGAACTCGTCGCCACCGCGTACCGCCACGGCAAGAAGATCTGGCTGGGCACAGTGCTACCCGCCACCACCCGCTCCCCCACCGGCGGGATAGCTACGGATGCGGAATGACCTCGGGCAAGTGCTCGATCGCCTCGATGATATCGGCATCGACACGACCGAAGACCACGTCGAAATAGACGCGCAGATACCCGCGCTGGAGTTCTATCGACCGATCCGCGTCGATGGAGCCGACCGCCTTGGTTCTCGTGTCCGCGAGGAGGAGTCCGGCCGTAGCGAGTTGCGGCAGGATCGCCTGCTGGTCGCAGAAGGACATGTGCTCGGTGCCCGACACCCGCAGCGGCAGTTTCGATCCGGTGTTGTTCCGCCAGTAGGGTTCCCAGCCGGGCTTACCGAACCATGGCGACGATTCACTCGCGAGCATCAGCAGCGGACGATCTATTCCGTCGTCGGCGACCGACCCCAGGATGGGTCCGTCCAGATTGACACCCGCGCGAATCCTTGGGTCGTCGTGCAGAGCCTGGGTCGTGGTCGAACCGCCGAGCGAATGTCCGAACATTCCGACGTGTGACAAGTCCATGTTTTCAGCAAGATGCGCAGGCAGCGTATTGCCGAGATCCGAAGGCTGGCCCGCAACGTAGGCGGCGAGCCGATCCAGCACGAATCTGGTATCGGCGACCCGTGTCGGCAGCAGGAGATCCCGCAGCACTTCCTGGGGCGAATCCAGCGGAACCACCGTGCGTTCGATCCGGCCATCTGGGAAATGGACGGCGAACGCTTCATGCGTGTGGTTCATCGCGACCACGACGTAGCCATGGCTGGCCAAATCCTCGGCTTGGGCGGTGCTCCAGCCTGTGGTGTCGCCCATCCCGGGAGAATTCAGCAGGATCGGGAACCGGCCGATATCGGTGCGGGCGGGCAGATCCTCGCGACTGTGGCTGAGACCGAGTGTCCAACTGCCTTGTGGTACACCGAGTTCGGTGAGGTAGACGTGCTGTGCCTCTTGTCCGCCGAGCGGCATCCAAGGTGCGGGCGGTGAGGTGCTGCCCTCGGCCGGATACCAGATCTGGATCATCAGTTCGCGGCGTCGACCGGCGTCCCACGGGTCGGCGCGGTCTGGGTCGATCAGATGTAGTTCGGTGACGCCGACGGAATATGGGCCTGTCGGAGCAGGAAACGAGAGAGTCACAGAGTGGCTCGGTGATGTCTCGGGTGACGCTCCCGCCGCGCCCACGGTGCTTGCGGCGACCATCAATGCTGTTGCGACGGCAAACACGAATCGCCGTAAACCCTTGCGCGCTATGACAACTCCCCAGGTCGAGCGGCTCTCGGTTCCACAGCCTACAAGATCGACCACAGGCCGAAGCCAGCGGAGATCTGGCCGCCGTTGTCGATTGATGGCGGCCCTGACGCCTACGTTCACTACTCCGCCGCCTCCGGCTCGGGATTCGAATCCCGGGAATAGCCAAAGGCAGACAGGCACAGGACGTCCGCACGATCTGAGCGACGCAGCCGTCAGTCGGTCCACAAGCGGGTGTCGTGGCGCTCGATCGAAGCGCGGATACGCGCGACGGCGGCACCCATCGACTGGGCGGGGAGGCGGCGTCCGTCTCGCAGCCGCACGGATACCTCCGCCTGTGCGATCTCGGCGGGTCCGAGAATGAACTGGTATGGCGCCAAACGGTTCTCGCGTACACGCGCCGCGAGACTGCCCGCTTCGAGACCGGCGACGCGGGCGCGCAGCCCGGCATCGACGCACCGGTCACGAAGCTCGGCAGCCGGGGCTTCCTCGGCGGCGGATATCGGCAGCACCGCGACCTGAACAGGTGCCAGCCACGCCGGGAATGCGCCGCCGTGTTGTTCGATCAGGTGGGCGACCGCGCGTTCGACGCTGCCGATGATGCTGCGGTGCACCATGACCGGTCGATGCTTGCCGCCGTCGGGGCCGATGTAGTGCAGATCGAACCGCTCGGGCTGGTAGAAGTCGACCTGCACGGTGGACAGGGTGGATTCGCGCCCCGCGTGATCGGCTACCTGAACGTCGATCTTGGGGCCGTAGAACGCGGCCTCTCCCTCGACTGCCTCGTACGACAATCCGGCCCCGTCGAGCACCTCGCTCAACAGCTTGCTCGCACGCGACCACATATCCGGTGCCGCAACGTATTTCCCGCTCGCTCCGGGCAGCGACAGCCGGTAGCGGGCGGCGGTGATCCCCATGGCACGGTACGCGGAGCAGATCAGGGCCAACGCGGCGGCGACCTCGTCGGCGACCTGATCCAGGGTGCAGAAGATGTGCGCGTCGTTGAGCTGAATGGCGCGCACGCGGGTCAAACCGCCCAGCACCCCGGATAATTCGGAGCGGTACATCGCACCGAGCTCGGCGATCCGCAGCGGCAGTTCGCGGTAGCTGTGTGAGCGGGATCGGTAGATCACCGCGTGGCCAGGACACAGGCTGGGACGCAGCACCACCTGCTCACCGCCGATATCCATCGGCGGGTACATGTCGTCGTTGTAATGCGCCCAGTGCCCGGAGATCTCGTACAGCTCGCGTTTGCCGAGCACCGGCGAGTACACGTGCCGGTAGCCCGCCCGTCGTTCCGCGGCGCGGATGTACTCCTCGAGGGTGTGGCGCACGATCGCCCCGTCGGGCAGCCAGTACGGCAAGCCCGCTCCGATCAGCGGGTCGGTGTCGAACAGGTCGAGTTCGCGGCCGAGTTTTCGGTGGTCGTGCATGTGGGTCTCCTCCCAGTCGAGGGCGAATGACCACGCGAGAAAGCCCCGGGCATTCGCCCGGGGCTTCGATCAGAACAGGGTTCAGCGCTCCGGGACGTCGTCCGGCGTCGTCGTGGACTGAGCGCGCTGCATGCCGAGCACGCTACCTCCAAGGGCCACCGCTGCACAATCGCGATACCGCCCGCACCACACCGGACGAAGTGCGAGATCCGTTGTGGCGTACAGCAATCGACCGTCCGGAAACCCGGAAACGGCTTGGGCGGCGATGCCCATACCGATGCCGCAAGCCGACCGGAACGTTATTGGACATTGTGTCGATATTCGCCACGATGTCGTGTTCCGATATGGTGTCCAGGATTCGCCTGGGAAGGGGCCCGATGCCGTCCGAAGATCGCCGTAGCCGTCGCAGTCGTCGCCTGCTCCGCGAGGCGTTCCTGTCGTTGGTGCTCGAACGCGGTTACTCCGCGGTCACGGTCGAGGACATCACCGAGCGCGCCGATCTGGGCCGGGCGACCTTCTACACCCACTATGCCGACAAGGACGCACTGCTCGATCAGGTCGTCACCGAGCTGATCGAGGAGATGCAGCGGCGTGTGCGGCCGTTGGTGGCCGAGTCGGTGAAGGGATTCACCGGAAAACCGGTGCTGGAGATGTTCCGGCACGCCGCGGAGGAGCGCGACGCCTACCGTGTCGTGCTGCGCGGGGAGGGCGATGGCCGTGCGTTGCGCCGTTTCACCGAGGACCGCAGTAGCGCGGCGGCGGAGATGTTCGCCGAGCGAGCCGCCGCTCAGGGCGTGCGGTTGCGTATCGACGCGGAGGTGCTGGCGCGAGCGTGGGTCGGTGAGCTGATCGCGCTGTTGTCGTGGTGGCTGGAGTCGGGCAGCACCGCGAGCGCCGAAGAGATCACCGGCCAACTGCTCGATCTGTCGCTACGCGGCCGGTACTGGGCGTCGGGTTTCGATGACGAACCACCAGCACGGCATTGATCAGGACACGGGCCCCGCGCTGTAATGCGCGGGGCCCGTACGCAGCTCGGGATCAGCGAGTCGCGGGCGGGGACGCAGGCATGGGCGCGTTCACGGTCGTGAAGTACTGCACGGCAGCCGCGAGCGCGGCTGGCGCGGCGATGAACAAGGTCCCGCCCATCGCACCGACCGGCGCCATGACCAGAGCTCCGGCCACACAGCCGGCCAGGGGGCCGAAGATGGCGGTGAGCACCGCGCTCGGGGCGGCGACCAGTCCGCCCACGACGCAGCCGACGCCGCTGGCCACCGCACCGCCGATGATCGCGCCGATCATGACCGCGAAGCGGATCTGACCGTCCATCTTGGTGAACGCTTCGCGGTCGCGCTCCTCGCGGGTGCGCGCGGCGATCTCCTCGACGGTGGCGATCGGCGTCGCGGGAGTCGCGCGGGCCGGATCGGTGATCGGAGTCAGCGTCGCGGTGCGGCCCTCGACGGTTGCCTCGATGGTAAAGATCTTGTCATCGAGGTGGAACGACAGCGGCACACTTGCCAGCAACTGCCCGTCGGCAGCCGTCACCTGGAATTGATCCCCGGTCACCGACATCGCGCCCGCGTCGGTAGTGATGACGGCCGATTTCCCGACCTGGGTGGCGGTGTAGTTCACGCCCGACGCGGGCGAGGGCACCTGCGCGAGTTCCGCGTGGGCGATTCCGCTCGACGCCGCGACTACTCCGACGGTCAGTAGCGCTGCGACCGCGCCGGTCCTGATCTGCATTCTGCTCGAATTCCGTTCTCTGCGAGGGCATCTCGATCGACGCCTGGGTCACGACCGCCGTTGCAACTAAACAGACAAGCTGTCTATAAATAGACATTTAGTCTGATATTGAACGACGGGTCAGACTGTAGTTGTGACACATCCCACTCGTCAACCGATGCAGTGCCGCACGCCACATCGAGAGCGCTAGTGGCAGTTTCTAGACATGACGTCTATTTTTAGGCATCATGTTCAACAAAGGGGGATCGTGCTGGACCGTCACACAGCAAGGACGAACGTGCTGAACGAGGACATCGACCACTGCCCGCCCGGCGGGCGAATCGCCGACACAGCCCCCACCGAACCAACGGGCGCGGAAACCGCGGCGCCGCTGGACTATCGGTTCAGCCTGGCCAACGAACGCACCTTCCTGGCCTGGATCCGCACCGCGCTGGGGCTGCTGGCCGGAGGAGTTGCGGTGCAAACCCTCGCCGAACAGTTCTCGACCTCGGAATTTCGCCGCCTCATAGCCGCAGCCTGCGGGGCGCTTGCCGTCGTGATCGCGGCGATGGCCCATCGCCAGTGGAGACGGGTGGAAGCCGCGATGCACCGCGCAGAACCTTTGCCCGGATCGGTGCTGGTTCCCGCGCTCGCGGTGGGCGTCACCGGCATCGCGCTCGCCGCGGGCACCGCGGTGCTGCTCTCATGACCACGCCGACCAGGTGCGCACCCGACACCGGGCTGGCCATCGAACGCACGGCGCTGGCGTGGCGGCGGACCACCCTGTCGGCGATGGTCGCCTTCGCCGTCCTCGCGCACACCGCGCTCACCACGCCTACCGCGGCTCTCGCCAGCACGGCAGCTGCGTTGGCGCTCGTTCTCGTCGCGGCCGTCGGTTACCACCGCAATCGCGCGTTGCGAGCACGCCGCGCGAACCTCAGCGGAGCGCTGTTCGCGACCACCGCCACCACAGTCGCGGCCGCCGCAGCCGCCACTACCCTTGGGCTCGGCCTATGACCTGCTGCGCACCCGGACAAGGTCCGCACGCCCGCGCCTCGCTACCCGGCCCCGCGCCGTGCACCCCGATGGCACCCCGGTCGGACACGAGGACCGCCCCACACCTGATCACCCTGCCCGGTGGACGATTTCGCATGGGCGGTGAGGACCCTGACGGCTATCCCCGCGATGGCGAGGGACCGGTCCGGCCGGTGCGCTTGCCGGGGTTCCAGATCGCCGCGCACACCGTCACCAATGACCAGTTCGCCGCGTTCGTCACCGCGACCGGCTACCGCGGCGACGCCGAACGCTACGGCTGGTCCTACGTCTTCGCCGGGCTGCTGCCCGCCGAGTCGCGACGCAACGCCCGCCGCCCGCGGGACACGCCGTGGTGGTGCGCGGTGTCCGGCGCGACCTGGTGGGCGCCGGAAGGACCCGGCAGCGATCTGTCCGGCCGGGGTGATCATCCGGTGGTGCACGTGTCCTGGCGTGACGCGCAGGCCTACTGCGCGTGGGCGAGCGTGCGACTGCCGACCGAGGCCGAATGGGAGTACGCGGCGCGCGGCGGTCTCGACCAGGCCCGTTATCCGTGGGGCGACGAGTTCGAACCCGATGGCCGCTCTCGCTGCAACATCTTCCGCGGGCGGTTTCCGGCACACAACACGGCCGACGACGGCTACCGCGGAACCGCACCGGTGGATGCGTTCTCCCCCAATGGATTCGGCCTGTACAACACCGTCGGCAACGTATGGGAGTGGTGCGCGGACAACTGGTCAACCGAGCACAGCCGCGACTTGGTCGCCGACCCACGCGGCCCCGAAGACGGTGCGACGCGGGTGCTGCGCGGCGGGTCGTATCTGTGCCACGACAGCTACTGCAACCGCTACCGGGTCGCCGCCCGCATCCACAACGCCCCCGACTCCACCAGCGGCAACACCGGGTTCCGCGTCGCCCGCTGACGAACTTCCGCTCGCCGCGGCCTTTCGCGGCGAGGCACTCTCACAGAAAGGGGACATCACCGGTGTCCGAACAACCGATGAACGTGCTGGTCGTCATGTCCGACCAGCACAACCCGAAAATACTTGGCGCGGCGGGTAATTCGCTCGTCCACACGCCGAACATGGACGCGCTCGCCGCGCGCGGCACCCGATTCGACTCCGCCTACTGCGCCAGCCCTATCTGTGTGCCTTCCCGCGCGACCGTCGCCACCGGCCTGTATCCGCACCAGACCGGATACTGGGACAACGCGATGGGCTACGACGGCGCGGTGGAGGGTTGGGGTCACCAATTGCAACGCGCGGGGCGGCGGGTGGAGTCGATCGGCAAGTTGCACTACCGCAACGCTTGCGATCCGACCGGTTTCGACGCACAGCATCTACCGATGCACCTGAAGGACGGAATCGGTCAGGTCTGGGGTTCGGTCCGAGATCCGTTGCCGCGCCGTGACAATGCTCCGTTCATGGTCAGCATCTCCGGTGGCGCGGAATCGGACTACACCCGCTACGACGCCGCGGTGACCGAACGCACTTGCGCGTGGCTCGGCGACGCCGACAACCACCGCGAACCGTGGGTGCTCTACGCCGGCTTGCTGGCGCCGCACTTTCCGTACCTCGCGCCGCCGCGGTTCTTCGACATGTACGACCCCGAGAAAATGCCCTTTCCCACAATGCGTCCCGAGCACGGTCACACACGGCACCCATGGGTGCAGACCTTCGCCGACGTACTGCCCGGCCTCGACGACGCCAATACCGAGGAGGAGCGCCGCCGCGCCGCGGCCGCCTACTACGGGCTGGTCAGCTATCTCGATGACAACCTGGGCCGCATCCTCGGCGCGCTCGAGGCCAGCGGGCAAGCCGACAACACCTTGGTCGTCTACACCAGCGACCACGGCGACATGGTCGGTAGCCGCGGCCTCTGGGGCAAGTCGCTGATGTACACCGAATCGGCCGGTGTGCCGCTGATCATGGCCGGTCCGGGGGTAGCGGCGGGCGCGGTATGCGAGACCCCGGCCAGCCTGGTCGACCTGTATCCGACAATTCTCGGCGCGGCAGGCGTCGAGGCGACCGGAACTCCGCCGCGGCCGGGGCGTTCGCTGGTCGACCTCGCCGCGGAAGGCGCCGATTCCGAGCGGGTGGTGTTCAGCGAGTATCACGCCATGGGTGCGCCCAGCGCGGCGTATTTGATTCGCAAGGGTGACTTCGCGCTGCACCACTACGTCGGCTACGCACCCGAGTTGTACGACGTGGCAGACGATCCCGAGCAGAGCCACGATCTCGCCGCCGATCCGAGTTACGCGGAGGTTCTCGAGAATCTGACCGGTGAACTGGCCGGCATCCTCGCCCCCGATACGACCGACACCGTCGACAAACGCGCCAAGGCCGACCAGGCGGCACTGGTGGATCGCTTCGGTGGCCCGGTCGCCGCCGCGTCGATCGGCACGCCAGGGGAAACCCCGCCGCCGGCCCTGGGTGACTGACCGCTTGACGCGCCCGCGCCATTTCCCAACCTCATCAACGATTTCGATTCACCACTCGGATCACCGAAGGCGCTGAACCTGTGAACAGAACCCCCGCCGAAAACCCCCATCCACCCGCCGCCGTCTCCGGTGCCGCCGAGCTACGCGCGAAGATCCGCGATCTCGGTGGCGCCCGCCACCTCGTCGACGGCGCGGCACCGATCCTCGGCTACGTCCTCGGCTACCAGTTGCACGGCATACTCACCGGCATCGCCACCGCCATCGGCATCGCGGTGGCGGTGGCCCTGATCCGGCTGCGGCACGGTGACCGTCCGCGGGTGGTCGCCGTATCCACCGCTCTGGTGCTCGTGTTCTCGGCGATGGCCGCAGCGACCGGCGAGGGCCGTGACTTCTTCCTGCCCCCGCTGATCCTCTACACCGTTTTGACGATCGCGTTCGGCGCGAGCCTGCTCACCGCGACTCCGGTGACCCTGCCGATCTGCCGACGGATCCGGTTCGAACCCGCCGAAACGCCGGATCCCGCCGCGCGCACACGCCTGCACCGCCGCGTCACCGCGGCGTGGATGGTCTTCTGCGTCGCTCACGTGGTGATCATGGGCCCGGTCTACCTCGCCGACAACGTCGTACTACTGGGCACTCTCGCGCTCGTCCTCAACAAACCGATGCTCCTCGCCGCGTTCGCGGGCACCTGGGTCTGGGTGCGTCGCACTGCGCGGACCGACGACCGCGCCGCCGAACGCTGACCGTCGAATCCATCCGGCGGCACCGCGATCCACGACACTCCCCGGAACACGGACGACCCCCGGCGCTGTGGCGGCCCGCCTCTTCTCGCGCCATCGGGTTCGCTCGGCGGCCGGATACTGCTCCCGGCGTAACGGTCGGTCGGCTCCATACCGTCACGAGGCGCGTTTCGCGGCGGGTACCGAGGCCTCGTCGAGCTGTCGGAGCAGCTCGTCGGTGGTCACCACCGCACCGCAGCGGCGTGCCGTGTAGTTCAGCGCCATGAGGTGTTCGTCACGGCTGAAGTCGGCCGTGGCGTCCAGTGCCAGGAACGGGCGCACGTCGCTCATGAATGCCTCCGCGGCGCTGAGCATGCAGCCCATGTGGGTGTAGACGCCGGTGACCATGAGGTGGTCGCGGTTGTAGTAGCCCAGCAGCTCGCGTAGGTCGGTGCGCTGGAACGCGGAGTAGCGCCACTTGGTGACCTGGATGTCGCGCTCGTCGGGGCGCAGTTCGGCGATGACCTCGGTATCGGCGCCGGTGGACATCCCGCTGCCCCAGAAGTCGGCGAGAATGCCGCGTCGCGAGGGGTGCTGGTTTCCGGGCTGCATGGTGTAGACGACCGGAATTTTCAACTCGTGGCAGCGGTTTCGGAGCCGGGAGATATTGGCGACGAGAGTGTGCGCCGGTTCCTGGTCGAGGTCGTAGGCCGCGAGGAAGTACCGCTGCATGTCGTGGATCAGCAGCGCGGTACGGGACGGCTCGACTGTCCATGGCACCTGGTTGTCGGTGACTTCCGCCGCGGTCGGCATGTCGTAGGGCGCGATCGGGGGAATGGGCATGTGAATCTCCGGTTTTCGTGTGCGTTGTGCGAGAACGGCCGAGGGCCGGAAGAGCGGTCGCGGTGTGCGGGTCAGGCCACCGTGAGGGGAAGATCCGCGATACCGAGCGGAGCGAGGATGCGCTGGAATTTGCCGGTGGTCTCGGCCAATTCGGCCGCCGGATCGGATTCCGCCACGATGCCGCCGCCCGCGTGCGCGAGCAGGCTGCGACCATCGGCGGACAGCTCGGCACAGCGGATGCTCACCATCCACTCGCCGTTGCCCTCGGCATCGCACCAGCCGACGGCACCCGCGTAGAAGCCGCGATCACCCTCGAGTGCGGCGATCAGCCGCGCGGCCGCCGCGGTGGGCGTCCCGCAGACGGCGGGCGTCGGATGCAGCGCCGCGGCCAACTCCAGCGCCGAGGGTCCGTCCGCGCGCACCGCGGCGGTGATGGGCGTACCGAGGTGCCACATCTCCGGTGTGCTGGTGAGTTCCGGTGCGGGAGCGTTGACTTCGACACACCGGTCGCGCAGCACGCCGCTCACCTGATCGACCACATACCGGTGTTCGTGCTGATCCTTGGCGGATCCGAGCAGCCTCCGAGCGACCTCGCGATCGGCCGCCTCGTCGTCGAGCACGCGGCGCGCCGATCCGGCGAGTGGATGGCTGAGCACCTCCGGCCCGTCCCGTCGGACCAGTACCTCTGGACTGGAACCGATCAGATGCTTTCCGGCGTACGCTGCGCCCGCGGCGGACAGATCGACCAGGAAGCCGTTGCCCATCGGGTCGGTGGAGACAAGGCGATCCAGAACGGCGTGCGGCCGAACGGATTCGGCGCTGCGCGCGCGAATCGCCCTGGCCAGCACTACCTTTTGGATCGGATGAGCGGAATCGGCCAGCATCCGGACGGCGGTGGCCACCCGGCGCATATGGGTTTCGGGCTCGGGAACGGCGGCCTCGAAGTCGAAGCGCGGCGTCCGCGCCGCGGCGGGCCGGTATCCGCTGTCGCTGGTGGACAACGATTCCGGGGCCCACAGCGCCGCGGGAGCGTCGGGCAGGAACGGCAGCGCCCCGACGATATGGCTGACCTCACCGCGGCGCAGCGCGGTCACCGCGTCCCGCGCGGAACGGAAGGTGCGACCGCTGCCGTGCGCGACCACGGTGCGATAAGGGCGCGACAGCACAAAAGCGGGGTCCGAAGTATCGGCTGATGTGTCGGAAATGGGGATCATCCTCTCGGTTCACCTATCGAGGGTCGCGCCGCCGTCCACCCGGAGATCGTGCATGGTGATGTGGCGAGCGTCGTCGGATACCAGGAAGCGGATGGCCGCGGCGATATCCGCGGGTTCGGCTATGCGCCGCAGGGGAATACCGAGGCGGTAGGCCTCGGGGTCGCCATCGAGCAGACCGGCGCGGGTGGCCTCGTCGAGACCGTCGGCGTACAGGCCGCTCAGCATGGACGTGTTCGTGGAGCCCGGCGACACCAGGTTGACGCGCACGCCGTGCGGGGCGACCTGTAGGGCAAGGGCGCGCGTGAAGGCGGTGGCCGCCGCCTTGGAGGCGCAGTAGGCGGCCATGCCAAGCCGCGGCGTGCTCGCCGCGTTCGAGGAGACCACCACGATGGCCCCGCGTCCGGCGGCGACCATGTCGCGGGCGGCGCGCTGGGTGACGTGCATGGTGCCGGTGGCGTTGACGGCGAAGCTGCGCTCCCACGCCTCCGGTGTGATGTCCAGTGCCGCGCCGGGATCCATCACCCCCGCGGCGTGCACCACCACGTCGGGGGTGCCGTGCGCGGCGCCGAAACGGTCGAATGCCTCGGACACCGACTCGCGGTCGGCGACGTCCACCTCGGCGGCGTGCACCGCTCCGGCTGTGTGGGCGTCGATTTCCCGTGCCACGTCGTGCACTCGCGGGTCTCGGTCCCACAGCGCCACCGCCCGCGCGCCGTCGGCGAGTTCGGCCGCGACCGCCGCGCCGATACCCGCGGCCGCCCCGGTGACGACGACCACCCGCGCACCAGAATCGATCATGAACATGAGGTTAGCCTAACCTGATAAGAATGTGGTGGCTCCGCTTTCCACACGATCGCGGAGCGACCCGAATGCCCTGCGAAATGAGGTGTCCCACAATGGCATTGACCGTTCCACCGAGCTTCACGCCGTGGCCGTCGGAGGAGGCGAGACGGTATCGCGAGCTCGGTTGCTGGACCGGAGAAACGTTCGGCGACCTGCTGGACGCGCGCGCCGCGGCCACCCCGGAGGCGGTCGCCGTCGTGGACGACGCGCACCGCTGGACCTACGCCGAACTCGACCATCGCTCCCGGTCGCTGGCGACCGGCCTGGCGCGACTGGGTATCGGCCGCCACGACCGCGTGCTGGTGCAACTGCCCAATCGCGCGGAATTCGTCGAAGTGATCTTCGCCCTGTTCCGCCTCGGCGCGCTGCCGGTCTTCTGTCTGCCCGCCCACCGGCAGGCGGAACTCGTCCCGATCGCCACGGCGAGCGCCGCGACGGCCATGATCACCACCGGTGTACATCAGCGTTTCGACTATGCGGCGCTCGCCGATTCGATTCGTGAACAGTCGCCGACGCTGCGGCACGTCCTCGTCGTGGCCGACGATCCGGAACAGCGGCTGCCCCAGGGTGCGCGCCGTATCGACGAATTCCGCGACGAGCCGGACGAACTGCCGCCTGTGGACGCGAGTGACGTTGCCTTCCTGCAACTCTCCGGCGGCAGTACGGGCATCCCGAAACTCATCCCACGCACCCACGACGACTACCTGTACAGCGTGCGGCGCAGCGCGGAGATCTGCGAACTCGACAGCGACACCGTGTACCTGGCGACGCTGCCCATCGCGC
Source organism: Nocardia sp. CNS-044 (assembly GCF_059570515.1). Lineage (NCBI taxonomy): Bacteria > Bacillati > Actinomycetota > Actinomycetes > Mycobacteriales > Nocardiaceae > Nocardia > Nocardia sp. CNS-044. Next base: position 179,182 of record NZ_JCANSX010000008.1, on the reverse strand, counting down.
ACAACTTCCCGATGAGTTCGCCGGGCATCCTCGGCGCGCTGTGGGCGGGCGGCACTGTGGCCATGACTCCGGATCCCACTCCGGCGACGGCGTTTTCGGCGATCGAGAAGTTCGGTGTGACCATCACCGGTCTGGTGCCGCCGCTGGCCCGGCTCTGGGTGGAGCGAGCCGAGGCCGGTTCGACGCCGGACCTGTCCACTCTCCGGGTGGTGCAGGTGGGTGGCGCGCGCTGTCAGGAGGAATTGGCGCGGCGCATCGGACCGGCGCTGGGGGTCACCCTGCAACAGGTGTTCGGCATGGCCGAGGGGTTGGTCTGCTACACCCGCCTCGACGATCCGATCGACGCGGTGATCGCCACCCAGGGTCGGCCGATGTCGGAGCACGACCGACTCGAGGTCGTGGACGACGACGGCGCCGAGGTGCCGCCGGGCGGTGACGGCAACCTGATCACGCAGGGGCCGTATACGATTCGCGGCTACTACGACAATCCCGAGGCCAACGCCCGCAGCTTCACCGCCGAGGGCTGGTATCGCACCGGCGACATGGTGCGGGTGCGACCCGACGGCAACCTGGTGGTGCTCGGCCGCGCCGGTGACTGGGTCAACCGCGGCGGCGAGAAGGTGTCGGCCGAGGAGTTGGAGGAGCACCTGCTCGCCCATCCCGGCATCCGTGACGCCGTCGTGGTCGGCACCCCGGACCGCATACTCGGACAGCGCATTTCCGCGTTCGTGCAGGCCGCCGATCCGGAGCACCAGCCGACCCTCGCCACCGTCCGCGCCTTCGTGCGCGAGCGCGGGGTGGCGGCGTGGAAGATGCCGGACTCCGTGGTGGTGGTCGACCGGTTCCCGGAGACGGGGGTGGGTAAGACCAGCCGCAAGGAGCTGCGACAGTTGCTCGCCGAGGGCACGCACGCGAAGTGACGCCGACGGTGGCGCGGTGCGAGCCGCGCCACCGGTCCTCACGACAGGGCTTCGAGCCAGGACCCGAGCACGGGATCCGCTGCGAGAGTGGGAAAGTCGATGTGCGCATGCCCAGCCGCTCGCCACTTCTCCACCAGCGACATGATGCGCACCGAATCCAGTCCGGCGTCGAGGAGGTTGGTCTCGTGGGTCAGCTCGTCCGGGCGCACGCCCAGAGCCGCTGCCACGTCGCCGATTACGCGCTCGCGGTCGGCCACCGCGGTGTTCTCGTTGGTCATGGTTCCTCACTCGTCTCGGTCGTAGTCGGCGACGCCGCGCTTCCAGTACCCGGCGATCAGGTAGTCCTTCGGGTCCACCCCGAGGTCCGTGCGCACCCAGCGGCGCAGCGGTTTCAGCACGCCCGCCTCACCGGCCAGCCAGACGTACACGCGCTCTCCGGCGGACACTTCGACGGTGCGCACCGCCTTTTCGAAGCGGTCGCTCGTCCCGGGTTCGGCCGCACCGCGATGCACCCAGCGCACCTCGACACCGGCGGGCGGATCGAGCGGAATCTCCTCGTCGGGTCCGCTCACCTCGATGAACGCCCAACCGGATGCCTCGCGCGGCAGCCATTCCAGCCAGCGGGCGATGGCGGGCAGGGCGGTGATGTCACCGGCGAGCAGGTACTTGTCGTAGGTCTTGGGCACCACGACACCGCCGGGCGGGCCCGCGATGTGAATCTTGGTGCCCGGCACCACCTTCAGTGCCCACTCCGAGGCCAGGCCGCCGGGGTGGATGGCGAAGTCGATGCTCAGTTCGCGGTCCTCGGCGCTGAAGTGGCGCACCGTGTACTCCCGCGAGACCGGTCGCGGCTTGCCCCACGACAGGGACAGTCCGTCCTTCTCCGGCAGCCGCAACACCCCTTCCTCGTCCGGAAAGATCAGGCGCACATGCTCGTCCGGCACGTAGCTGTGGAATCCGGCGAGATCCGCTCCGCCGAAGGTGATGCGCAGCAGCCCGGAGCCCACCTGCTCGGTGCGGATCACCTCCACCTCGCACAGTCCGATCGGATAGCCGACCTTGGCTCCGTGCTCACCCGACAGCACCTCGACGATGCGTTCGGCGTAGGCGGCACGATCCATCAGAGCTTCTCCTTTCCCAAGAGCGGCGCGGCGGCCAGTGCCGTCAGCGCGCCGAGTACCAGTACGGACAGCCCGTAAACCACGAGAGCGGTTCCGGGCGCGAAGAATTGACCGACCACACCGGCCACCATGGAACCGACCGCCGTCCCCGTGACGGACTGCACCATGAGCAGGCCGGAGATCCGGCCGCGCAGCTCCTCGGGGGCCTGCTGTTGCAGAATCGTGTAGCGCAGCACCATGTTCACCGCGCGAGCCAGGCCGAATCCGGCCAAGCCGAGGAACACCGGAGCGGTGTGCGGGAAGAGTCCCGCCACGATCACACCGAGCGGCATGGCGGCCAGCGAGATCAGCAACGCGCGGCCGTTGCGGCGGCTGCGGCCGATCCAGCCGCTGGTCAGCGACCCGAGCACCGCACCGGCGCCGGGAGCCGCGTAGAGCACGCCGAGAGTCGTTGCCCCGGCGCGGAGTTCGTGTTCGGCGAGGGCGGGCAACAGCACCAGCGGCCCGCTGACCAGCATGGCGATCAGCCCGGTCACCAGTGCGGCGCGAATGATCCTGTGCCGCGCGGCGAACTCGATCCCGATCGCCAGTTCACGCAGTGGATGCCCGACATCGCGTTTCGGCGGCGGCTGCGGTCCGATCGACCGGATCAGCCCCACGGTGGCCGCGGTGGCGCCCGCCGAAAGGAAAAAGGCCAGCTCCGCACCAGTTTTGGCGATGAGCAGACCGGCCAGCGCCGGTGTGATCATGGTGCCCAGATCGGTGGTGAGCGAGGTCAGCGCACCGGCCGCCGCCACCTTGTCCCGTCCGACGAGCATGGGGATCAGCGCCATGAGCGCCGAACTGCTGACGCCTCCGGCCAGGCCGTCCAGCACACCCGCGGCGTAGATCACCGCCAGGAAGGGGTCGGACAGCAGCGCGTTCAGTCCGAGCACGAGGAAGCCGAAACCCGCCGCGCTACGCGACCATTGGATGACATCGCGCCGGTCGTACCGGTCCGCGATCACCCCGCCCGCCAGGCTTCCGACGAACAGGGCGACCGCGGTGACCGTGGTCACGCCGGCGACATGCAGCGAGGATCCGGTGAGCTGGTAGACCTGCACGGGCAGGGCCACCATGAGCAGGCCGATCCCCAGCACCGATACCAGCCGGGCCGCGAAGGCATTGCGGAACTCCCGGCTGGCGCGCAGCGGCGAGGTATCGATGAGCAGGCCGCCGACAGCTGTCACTTGAAGCGCTCCCCCAGCAGGTCGAGGGTGGCCATGACGTTGCGGTAGTCGGGCCGCTGGCTGGTGGCGGGCAGCTCGTAGACCTGGCCCGCCTTGAAGGCCGGGAGCTGACCGATCACCGGATCGTCCTTCAGCTGCGCGATGGTGCGCCCACCCTCGAGCTGCACGACGAACAGCGCCGGGGCGTCGACGACGGTGTTCAGCAGTTCGGGACTGAAGGCGACCCAGTCGGCGGCCGCCGCGCGCGTCGGGTTACCCGCCTTGGCCTCGACCTTGTCGTCGATGGTGAAACCGACCGCGGTCAGCAGCGTGGCCAGCGGGGTGCCCGGCGCGATCACCGAGGGCTTCAGATCCTTGCGCGACTGGAAGACCGACACAGCGCCCTGCGGCAGCTCGATGCCGCTCCGGACCTTCGCGACCTTCTGGTCGTACGCGGCGATCAGGCCGTCCACCTTCGCGGACTGGTTCACGAACTCCGCCACCGCCTTCAGCTGGTCCTGCCAGTTCGGGCTGTTGGAGGGCACCAGGGCGGTGGGGGCGATGGCGGCGAGCTTGTCGTAGTTGTCGATGGACTGCTGGCCGGGGAAGCCCTGTCCGCCGCCGATGATCAGATCCGGCTGCTGGGCGGCGATGAACTCGAAATTGATGTTGTCGCCGGAGGGCAGCACCTCGGTGCCCTGTTTCTTGGCGTCCTCGGCCCAGGCGGCGGGGAACTCACCGGGCTTCAGCGCGACGCCGAGCACCCGCGGATCGGCCGCCTCGACTTTCGCGCCGAGGTCGTAGAGGTACCCGGCGAGCGAGCCGTTCACGACCACGATGCGCTGCGGATCTGCGGGCACGGTGACGGCGCCGCGGGCGGTCTGCACCTCGCGGGTGCCGGACTTGCTCGTCTCGTCCGAGGACGAGCTACTACAACCGGCCACCACCGCGACCAGCGCGAGGATCAGTAGGGCGACGGCGGCGCGCAGGCGCGCCGGCATTCGGTACAGCGACATGGACAGGCGTTCTTTCTTCTTGTTGGGCAAAGATTCACGCGCGGATGACGGGATCCGCGTCGAGCAGCGCCGCGACCTCGGTCCAGCCCCTCGGGGACACGATGTCGAAGTGCGAGTAGGGAAGTCGGCGGACCACCAGCCGCGCGCCCACGGACCGCCAGCCGGTCAGCTGGGCCTCGGCGCGTTCGGGTTCGGTTCCGGTGTCACCGGCGAACAGGGACATGACGCCGTGGTAGCGTGGTGAGTCGGAGTCGGTGACCATGCGCAGCAGCGCGGTCGCGGCGTCGCGGATGGCCGCCCCGAGTTCCGGTGCGTCCTCGGGGATTTCGGGCAGCAGCCGGTCGAGTTCTGCGGGCTCCGCGAGACTCCGAGCGGCCCGTTCGGTGAGATTCACCAGGGGGTGGGAATCGACGAGACCCACGTAGGCGACCGGCTCCCCGGAGGCTTCCAACGCGGCCGCCACGGCGTGCACGATATTGCCGCCCAGCGAATAGCCGAGCAGGTGGTACGGACCCTGCGGCTGGATGCGGCGGATGGTGGCCAGGTAGTGGCGCGCCAAGTCGTCGAGGGTTCGCGCGTGGAAAGCGTTGTCGCTCAATGTAGGCAGCTGCAAGCCGATGATCGGCCGGTCCGCGCGCAGCAGGCGAGCCAGTGGCCCGAACTGCCATGCCGTGCCGCCCACCGGGTGGACGCAGAACAGCGGCGCGGCGGACCCGCCGGTGCGCAGCTCCAGAACGTGATCGAGGCGTCGACCCAGCATGGCGAGACCGTCGACGGCGATCGGCGCCGCTTCCGCCGTACCCAGGCGCGCCGCGAGCCCCCGCGGTGTGGGGGCCGCGAACACGTCGTCGAGGACGGCCGGGATGCCCGCGCGCCCGAGTCGGCCGATCAGCCGGACCGCGGTGAGCGAATGGCCGCCCGCCGCGAAGAAGTCGTCGTCCGAACCGATTTCGGGTGCCGAGAGCACCGCCGCCATGGCTTCCCGAATGGTGTCGACCGGTCCGTTGCCGCGGCTCTCGGTCGATGTCCGCTGGGGCGTGGCCGGTCCCGACTCGTACTCCGGTACCGGCAGCGCTCGGCGGTCGATCTTCTCGCTGGCCGTTCGTGGAATTCTGTCCAGCACCACGAAGGCCGCGGGAATCATATGCGCGGGCAGCGCCTTTCGCAGGTGCGCGCGCACCGCGGCGGTGTCCAACTCGGTGCCCGACCGTGCGATCAGGTAGGCGCCCAGACGCTGGTCGCCCGGCTCGTCCTCGCGCAGCAGGACGATCGCTTGGGCGACACCCGCGCAGGTGAGCAGCGCGGATTCGATGTCACCGAGTTCGATGCGCTGTCCGCGCAACTTCACCTGGCTGTCACCGCGGCCGACGTATTCGAGTTCGCCGTCCGGATTCCACTTCACCAGATCGCCGGTCCGATACATCCGTTCGCCGTGCCCGTGCGGATCGGCCACGAAGGCGGCGGCGGTCAGATCGGGACGGGCCAGATAGCCGCGGGCCAGCTGCGTCCCGGTCAAGTACAGATCACCGATGACCCCGGCGGCGACCGGCCGCAGGCTGTCGTCGAGGACGCGCACACCGGAACCGTCGGCGGGTCTGCCGATCGGAACGATCACGACGTCGGCATCGACGGTCTCGTGGTAGGTGATCGACACCGCGGCCTCGGTGGGGCCGTACAGGTTGTTCACCTTCGCTCCGGTGAGTGCGCGCACCCGATGCGCGGTCGCCGGTGGCAGCGCTTCACCGCCGGTGATGACGCAACGCAGATTCGTGCACCCGGACAGATCGGCCTCCTCGGCGAGCACGGTGAGCATGGAGGTCGTCATCTGGATGGTGGTTACCCGCTCCTCGCGCATGAGCTGAGCCTGGTAGTAGGGGTCGCGATGCCCGTTCGCCCTGGTCAGCACGATGCGCGCGCCGACGTGCAGCGGCAGGTAGAGCTCGAGCAACGAGGCGTCGAAGACGGGTGGCGTGCGGTACAGCACCGTGTCGTCCGGGCCGAATCGCTGCATCCGCCAGAGGGTTTCGAAGGTGTTCACGATCGCCGCGTGCGAGACCGTCACGCCCTTCGGCACACCGGTGGAGCCGGAGGTGAACAGCAGATAGGCGGAATTGCCTGGCCGCAGCGGCGCTAGCCGTTCGGCGTCGGTGATCTCGGTGTCGGCGAAGCCGCCGGTATCCACGTCGTCGAGGGTGCGCAGAACCAGTGCCGGAGCGGCTATTTCGAAGATGCGCTCGATCCGCTGGGCGGGCTGGTCGAGATCCACCGGCAGGTAGACACCGCCGCTGCGGCTGATCGCGTGCGCGGTGATCACCGAGTCGATGGTGCGGGGCATGCCGACCGCAACCACCGTCTCGGGACCGATACCCTGCGTAATCAACCAGCGGGCAAGTCTGTTCGCGCGCGCATCGAACTCTCGGTAGGTAATCGTCAGCCCGTCGGCCGTGATGGCGGGTGAGTCGGGGTCGACCGTTGTTCCCCAGTCGGCGAGGGTTTCACCGTGCAGGTCCGGCACGTCGATCGGCTGTGCGCTGTTCACGGTGCGTTCGATGGCGCGTGTGCTCGCTACCGGCTCCGTCAGCGGTCCGGGAGGATTCAGCAGCGCGGCGGCGTGCACATCCTCGGTGCCGGTGACCGCGGACAGGATGGCGCGGAGCCGGTCGGCGATCCAGTCGAGTGTGGTGTCGGCGACGGCGCTGCGGTCGTAGCCGATCAGCAGTTCCAGCCGGTCGCCCGGCGGCGCGACCAGAGTCAGCGGATAGTGCGTCGCTCCATGATTGTGGAAGGCGCCGACGCGGAGTTCGTGCGAGTCCGGTTGCCGAGCAGCGGAATTCGGGAAGTTCTCGAAGACGACCAGGGTGTCGAACAGCTGTCCGATACCGGCGATCCGCTCGATCTCGGCCAGCCCGGCGTGGTCGAATTCCTGCATGGCGAACTGGTCCTCTTGCAGTTCGGCCAGCTGATCGAGCAGTGCGCGGTCGGGGTCGAGAAGGCAGCGCACCGGAACGGTATTGGTGAACAGGCCGACCATCCCCTCGACGCCGGGCAGTTCGGCGGGCCTGCCGGAGACGGTCGCGCCGAACACCACATCCCGGCGTCCGGTGAGTGCGGCGAGCACCGTCGCCCACGCGCCCTGTACCAGGGTGTTCATCGTCAGGCCGCGGCGGCGGCCGAGTTCGGTGAGCGCCGCTGCGAGCGAAGCGGTCAGCGGCACCTGCCGCCGCGGGAACTCGCGTTCGCGCCCGGTATCCGCACGGAGCAGCGTCGGCGCGGTGACCCCCGCCAACCGCCGCGCCCATGCCGCGCGGACGGTGTCGTGATCGCGAGCCGCGATCCAGGTCAGGTAGTCGCTGTACCGGGCCGGTGTCGGCAGTTCGTCGCCGTGATAGGTCGCGAGCAGTTCCCGCAGGACGATCGGCGTCGACCAGCCGTCGATGATCAGATGGTGTGCGTTGAGCACGAGCCGGTACTGCTGCCCCGGCATTCGAATCAGCGTGGCGCGCAACATCGGCGACTCATCCACCGAGAAGCGGTGCTCGGCCGCTTCGGCTTCCAGCCGGTCGGCGGCGGTGACCGCGGCGCGCACAGGCAAGCCGGAGAGGTCGACCTGTCGCCACGGCATCCGGACCGAGCGCGGCACCGCTTGCAGTGGCTGATCCAGCCCCTCGTAGTGGAAGGCGGCACACATATTGGGATGCCGGGCGACCACCGTGTCGAAGGCCGCCGACAACCGCCGCTCGTCGAGCGGTCCGGTCAGATCGACACGGGCGGTCAAGGTGTACACGTCCGCGGCGCCGTCGCGAATCGCGTGGAACAGCAACCCCTCCTGCAATGGCGAGAGCGGCAGCAGTTCGGCGAGCGGACCGTGCGCGGCCTCGAGCGCGTCGATCGCATCCTGGGGTACGGACACGCCCTGGCAGTCCGACGGGGTGAGGCCGCCGGGGAACAGCACCGCGTGCGCCGCGAATGCCTCCAGCGCGAGTTCCCAGTGCCGCTGTAGTTGCGCGACGGTGGCCGCGCCGAGGACCCGGCTCGCCGCCGTCCACTCCACCGCGATACGCGGACCGGCCGCGGGGCTGGCTTCGTGGACGAAGACGTTGAGCGAAAGTACCTCCGTCAGCGCCTTTTCCGGCGGCTCCAACACCGAGAACGCGTCCTGTTCCGGCAACCGCCAGCCGATATCGGTCCCACCGTTGAAGCGGCCGAGGTAGTTGATCAGCAACTCCGGCGAACGCTGTGCCGCGAGCACCGGTGCGGTGTCGGGATCGAGCCTGCGGAGCACGCCGTATCCGACGCCGTTGCCGGGGACCGCGCGCTTGGCCTCCTTGACCGCGCGCAGCAGCCGTCCGGCGGCGGCTCCGCCCGCCAGCGCATCGGCCAGACCATCGATGTGGTCGATACCTGTCGCGGGCGTCCAGACCGGGTACTCGCTGGTGAACCAGCCGATGGTGCCCGCGAAGTCGGTATCCGGCGACAGCGGGTCGCGCCCGTGTCCCTCGACAGTCACCGGACGTCCCGACTCCAGCGCCTCGTCGCGGTCGTGCCGCCACCCGTTGACCGCGAGCATCAGGGCCGCGAGCAACACCTCGTCGGTGCGCGCGCGGTAGGCGGCGGGCAGGGTGGACAGAACCGCCTCGGAAACCTCGGGGCCAGCGAGAGTCCGACTGCGGGAGCCGGTTTCGACGACATCACGAGCACGGTCGAGCGGCCGCTCCCCCACCGGAGCCACGGTGCCGTCGCCGAGTGCGCGCTGCCAGGACTCCAGTTCCGATCGATAGCCGCCCGCTGCGCCGGCATCGGCGAGCATGGTGGCGTACCGACGCCACGAGCTGCCCTTCGCGGGCAACCGAGCCGGGCGTTCGTCGCGCGCCGCCGCACACGCCTCGTAGAGCTCGGGAACCAGGATGCGCCACGAAACACCATCCACGACAAGGTGGTTGACGACCAGGACCAAACGATCGGCCGTACCCGGCGCGGTACGGACCAGCGCGCCGCGGATCTCGACGCCTCGGGCGGGGTCCAACTCGGCAGCCAGCGCGGCCGCTGTCCGCTCGACCTCCAACCCGATCGGAACCGACGCCACCACGGAATCCGCTTGCTGGTCAGTATTGTTCGCTGTCGGCAGTACCGTCTCGACGACCAACTCACCCGCGCGCACCGCGCCCGCTTCGGTCACCACCAGCCGTGGCTCGGCGTCCGCACCGTCGAGTACCAGCCGCAGTGCGTCGTGTCGGTCGAGCAGCGTCTGCATGCCCGCGACCAGGTGGTCGAGGGCGAGATCCTCGTGCAGTTCGAGCGCGGTCCACTGGGCGTACCCGGCGATCGCCGTCGGGCTCGGATTCGCTTCGAGCAGCGCGGCGACGAGCGGCGGGATGGGAACGACACCGGTCGCCTCGTCCGGCGCCACGCTGCCCGCCGCGTCGTCCACCCGCTCGGCAGCAGCCGCGATGGTGGCCAGATCGCGCTGTCCCAGTAGCGCTTTCGGCTGGACGAGCAGACCGTGTGCGCGCAGCCTGCTGGTGACGCTGATCGCGGTGATGCTGTCGCCGCCGAGTCCGAAGAAGTCGTCCGTCGCGCTCACTCGCGACACGCCGAGCACCTCGGCGACCACGGCGCACAGCGCCCGCTCCGGCTCGGTGCGCGGCGGTCGTCCGGTCGAAACGAGCTGGGGCGCGGGCAGTGCCGCGCGATCGAGCTTGCCGTTCACCGTGGTGGGCAACGCGTCCAGCACCACGATCGCCGACGGAACCAGGTGGTCCGGAACGGTTTTCGCGAGCCGGTGCCGCAGCTCGTCGGCGGAGGCGAGCGCGACGCCCGCCGCGGGCACCAGATAGCCCACCAACTGGGTGCTGTCGGCGACCTTCCTGATCACCGCGGCCGCCGCGGCGACACCGGGCAGGGCGCCGAGCACGGCCTCGACCTCGCCGAGTTCCACGCGGTAACCACGCACCTTGATCTGCTGGTCGCCGCGACCGAGGAATTCGTAGCCGTGACCGGGCAGCCAGCGGGCGCGGTCGCCGGTGCGGTACATCCGCTCCCCCGCGCCGAACGGATCGGCGACGAATCGCTCGGCCGTCACCGCCACGCGGCCCAGGTAGCCGCGCGCCAATTGCGGTCCGGCCAAATACAACTCACCGATCTCCTCCTCGGGAACCGGTTGCAGCGCGCTGTCGAGCAGATAGGCGCGGGTACCGGCCAGCGGACCGCCCACGTGCGGGACCGCGCCCGTCACCGGCGCGCTCAGCGCGTCGACGGTCGCTTCGGTCGGGCCGTACATGTTCCGGGCGGGCACACCGGAGCCGGCGATCGCCGACCACAGCGCGGGCGGGGTGGCCTCGCCGCCGATGAGCAGCAGTTCGGGCCGGTGCCCCGCGCCGAGCAGGCCGTTGTCGATCAGCGCCGCGGCCATCGACGGGGTGGTGTCGACGACGTCGATGCCGTCGGCAACGAACGCGGCGACCTGTGCCGCGGCGTCCTTCTGCACGTCGGTGTCGTAGAGGTGCACCCGGTGGCCGCACAGCAGCCACAGCAGCTGGTCCAGCGCGGCGTCGAAGGCGAACGACGCGGTGTGCGCGGTGTGCAGTTGCCGGTGGCCCGCGCGCTCGGCGGCCTCGGCGTAGATGGTCGACCGGTGGTGGTGCAGCAGTTGCGCCGCCGCACCGCAGGACACCTGCACGCCCTTCGGCCGTCCGGTGGAGCCCGAGGTGTACACCACATAGGCGAGCTGGCCGGGCGAACGCGGCGCGGCGAGTTCGGTCGCGTCCAACGGTCCGCTCGCGAGCCCGTCGATCGCCTCACGAATAGCTCTGGAGGACAATCGGATCAGCTTGTCCGTGCGGTCGGCGAAGAGCTCGTCCCCCGCCGCGCCGGATGTCAGGATCGCAACCGGCGCCGCGTCGTCGACGATGTCGTTCAGTCGCTGTGCGGGGTGCTCGGTATCGAGCACCAGGTAGGCCGCGCCCGCGTGCTGGACGGCGAGGATCGCGATCACGATGTCCGCGGTGCGCGGCAGCGCGATGCCGACGATGTCTTCGGGCCCGACGCCCTTGCCGCGCAGGTACCTGGCCAAGCGGTGGACCCGCGCCCCCAGCTCGGCAGCGGTGAGGCGGTCCGCGCCGCTGACGAGCAGCACAGCGTCCGGCTGTGCCGCGACGAGATGATCGAATACCGCCGTCGGGTCCTCAGGATGACCGGGAAGGGCCGCGCTCGCCCGCTCCGCGGTGATACGCGCGCCGATTTCCGGCGGATAAGGCGCGACTCTGCCGATCGGCCGGTCCTCTCCGTCGACCAGTTCGGTGATCATCCGGACCAGCGCGTCCAGCCGCCGCCGCACCGTCTCGGCGTCGAGCGAACGCGTATCGACCTCGAAACCGAGCTGGATCCGGTCCTGCGCCAGCGGAGTGACGGTCAGGCCGAGGTCTTCCGGTGGTCCACCGGCGACATTGCGCAAAGTCCCTGTCGCACCGGCGAAATCGAGTGCGAAGTCGAATGCCTTGAGGTTGATGCCGATACCGTGCAGCAGCGCTCCGGTCTGCGCGCCACCGAAGGCGCGCGCCAGCTCCTCACCGCGAAAGCGCTGGTGGCCGCGGACATCCCGCAGCGCGTCGGCGACCCGCTTGCTCAGCTCACCGAGCCGGTCGTGACTGCACACCGAGATCCGCAGCGGCAGCACGTTGACCGCCATGGAGGGCGTGGTGAGGGCGGTCTTGCCGACGCGCGCCATCACCGGCAACGCGATGACCACATCGGTCTCACCGAGCAGCCGGTGCACGAATCCCGCGTAGCAGCCGACGATTACGTCCGCCCAGGTGGTGCCCGCCGCTTCCGCCGCCGCTTTGATCCGCACCACCAGGTCGGCGTCGAGGACAGCGCGCGCTTCATGGGTGTGCGCCGCCGGTCCCTCGTGCGCGCGACCGCGCCCGTCCAGCGGCGGCAGCGGTGTGAGCAGGTCGCGCCAGTAGTCCCGGTCGCGGGTGTACGCCTCGCTCGCGCGGTACTCGATGTCCTCGGTGACCATCGTCGCCACCGACCCCCACCGCAGCGGAGGAACCGCGCCGCCGGTGCGCAGTGCTGTGTAGTGCGCGGCGACCCGGCGCGACACCAACGCGGCGCTGTAGCCGTCGATGATCAGGTGGTGGTAGAGCTGGACGCACCACACATCGCGATCGGATAGTCGCAGCAGCGTGTAGGTGAACAGCTGCCGGTCCACCATGCCCCGGCAAAAGCGCGCCGCCCGTTCGCGTTCCGCGGTGACCAGCCGATGCGCGGCGGCGACCGGGTCGGCTTCGTTCCGCAGGTCGACCAGCGGGCGCAGTTCCGGGGCCGCGTCGGTCATCCGCTGGCGCGGGCCGTCCGGCGTTTCGATGAAACGCAGTCGCATGGTGTCGGTTTCGGCGATGGTGCGCCGAATCGCGCCGTCCAGCAGCGCCACATCGATGGGCTCGGGCCCCGAGATCTCCAGCACCTCGCCGACCAGGTAGCTCAGCGATTCGGGATCGAGCCGCTGGGCGTTCCAGATACCGAGTTGCGCTCCGGTGAGAGGTAGCTCGGAATTGTCGGTCCTAGGCTTGTCCCGCTCCACCGAAACCACCGCAACTCCTCTCACCGCAACGACATTCGGCCCCTCTTCCGCCCCTGAGGACTCCGCGAGACTCCCGCGAAAGAGCAGCAAGGGTAGGCTAGCCTAAGTGCGCTGATTTGTGGGGAGCTTCCTTCGCCACCCGCCGCTACCTGCGCTTTCAGTGCGCCGGCACGGTCTGTTCGGCCAGCGGAACGACCATCGGCGCCCCGGTTTCCGGGTCGTCGATGATCCGCGCGCCGAGCGAGAAGACCTCGCGCACGAGTTCGGCGGTGACGATCGCCTTCGGCGAACCCGCCGCTACCACCCGGCCGTCCCGCATGGCGATGAGGTGATCGGCGTAGCGGAACGCGTGATTCAGGTCGTGCAGTACCGCGACCACAGTGCGGCCCGAGTCTCGCTGCAAGGATCGGCAGAGATCCAGCAACTGGATCTGGTGGGCGATATCGAGATAGGTGGTCGGCTCGTCGAGCAGGATCACCGGGGTGTCCTGGGCGAGCACCATGGCGATCCACACTCGCTGGCGCTGGCCGCCAGAGAGCTCGTCCACCAAGCGCGCCGACAGTTCCGCGACACCGGTGGCGGCCATGGCGGCAGCCACCGCGTCGGCGTCGGCCCGCGACCACTGCCGCAGCAGCGACTGGTGCGGAAAACGGCCGCGTGCCACCAGATCCGCGACCCGAATACCGTCCGGGGCGGTGGAAGTCTGTGGCAGCAACCCGATTCGGCGTGCCGCCTCCTTGGCCGGATACGAGCCGATCGCCTTGCCGTCCAGCAGCACCGCACCGGACTCGGGGGTCAGCAGGCGGGCCAGCGCGCGCAGCAGGGTGGATTTGCCGCAGGCGTTCGGGCCGATGATCACCGTGAAGGCCCCGTCGGGCACATCCACCGACAGCTGTTCACTGATGGTTCGGCCGCGGTAGCCGAGGCGTACCGAATCCGCGCGCAGCCGTGCGCTTTTCGCCGTCACCGGGACGGGCGCGTCGTTGTCGTTCATCGCTTCCTCTAGCTCCTTCGGGCCTCGACGACCAGCAGATAGGCCAGGTACAGCCCGCCGATCGAAACGGTGACCACGCCGACCGGGAGGGTGGTCGGGGCGAATGCGCGCTGGGCGATCCAGTCGCAGGACACCAGCAGTAGCGCGCCCATGGCCGCGGCGGGCACCAGGGCGATGGACGGGCTGCGAGCCAGTCGACGGCCCAATTGTGGTGCGGCGAGCGCGATGAAGGCGATCGGTCCGGCGACCGCGGTGGCCGCCGCCGTGAGGGCCACGCTCAGCACGATGAGCACCGTCCGGCTGCGGCCGACGCGAAGGCCGAAGGCGTGCGCCAGATCGTCGCCCAGTTCCAGGATGTGCAGCTTGGGCGCGAACGGGACCACCAGGATGCCCAGGATCGCCAGCACGACGAGCGCGGGTGCGACCTGCGGCCAGGACAGACCGTTGAGCGAACCCGCGCCCCACGCGGCGGCCGACATGGCCGCGTGCAGATCGGCGCGCAGGACCAGCCAGGTGTTGACCGAGGCCAGCATCGCGCTCACGCCGATACCGACGATGATCAGCCGGAATCCGCTGACCTGGTGACGGAACGCCAGCAGCTGGATGGCCAGCGCCGTGGCGAGACCGCCGAGCAGCGCGCCCGCCGCGGTCGGGAAGTGGCCACCGCCGCCGAGGGTCAGGATGACGATCAGCGCGCCAGTGTAGGCGCCGGTGTTGAAGCCGACGATATCCGGACTGCCCAGCGGGTTTCGCGTCACCGACTGCAAGATCGCGCCGCTCACCCCGAGCGCCGCGCCGAGTGCCAGTGCCAGCACCACGCGCGGGAAACGCCACTCCCACACCACGAGTCGGTCGAATCGCTGATCGCCGACGAACAGCGCACGCACCACCCGATCCGGCGGAATCGCGTAATCGCCGGTGCCGAGCGCCAAGACGGCCACCGCGAGGGCCAGCGTCAGCAGCACCGCGCACACCACGGCCGTGCGGAGGCCGATCCGCGCGGTGAGAACGCGATGGCGCACGACCAGCGTGCGGCGGCCGAAGTCGATCCCGGCGGTCACGCGGCACTCGCCTTCGCGCGGCGGGCCAGCCAGATCAGCACCGGCGCGCCGAGGAAGGCGGTCACCAGACCGGCCGGAACCTCGTCGCCGGGCAGTATCACGCGGCCGAGCACATCCGAGCTCAGCACCAGAGCGGGCGCGAGCACCATCGAATAGGCGACGATCCAGCGCTGGTCCGGGCCTACGATCCATTTGGCGATATGCGGCACCGCGAGGCCGACGAAAGTGATCGGGCCGACCGCCGCGGTCGCGGTGCCGCACAGCAAGGTGAGCGCCCCCGCGGTGAGCAGCCGGGTGCGGCCGACATTCACCCCGAGCGCATGCGCCATGTCGTCGCCGAGTGCGACGGCGTTCAACGAGCGCGCGGCGATCACGGCGGCGACCAGCCCCACGGCGATGAAAGGCGCTGCCCCGCCGATGATGTCGTAGCCGCGACCGGTCAGCGAACCCGAGTCCCACTGGCGCATGGCGTCGAAGGCGCTGGCGTGCAACAGGATCAGGCCTTTGGTGGCGCCGGTCAGCACGGCGGTCACCGCGACACCGGCCAAGGTCAGCCGAATCGGGTCGGCGCCTTGCCTGCCCGCGGTACCCAGTCGATAGACCACGAGGGAGACCAGTGCCGCGCCCGCGAAGCCGAACCACACATACGAAGTGATCTCGGTCGCACCGAGGAAGGCGACCGCCAAGGTGATGGCGAAGGCCGCTCCGGCGTTGATTCCGAGCAGGCCGGGATCTGCCAGCGGGTTGCGGGTGAGTCCCTGCATGAGGCAACCGGCCACGCCGAGCGCGATACCCGCGAGCAGGCCCAGCAAAGTTCGAGGCACCCGATACTCGGTGACGACCATATCGTCGGGCGAACCGTCACTGTTCCACAACGCGGACCAGACCTCGGCGACCGGAATCGATTTGGTGCCGACGATCAGGCTGAGCAGGCCGGCCACGGCCAGCAGTACCACTATCGATAACCACCCCGACCAGGGTTGTAGCCGCTTGGGCTTGCTATCCATCAGATTCGTTTCCTCCACGGTGTCTCGCGCCGTTTCGGCTCGTCCGACGGGCACGCTCGCCGGGGTCCGAGAAGCTTAGCTATGCGTAGGTCTTGAAACTTAGGTTTGCCTAGCCTAGCGTGTCGTGCTGTCCGGTTTCTCAGCTAGCACTCAGCTGCGGCGAGGACATCGGCATCCCTTGGATGCCACCCGGACGAGAGCCGTATCCAGTTGCCCCACACAGCTATTCATCAGCGACGTGGCGGGGTGGACGGCGCATGCCGTATGAGGGAACAGAGAAAGGTCACCACCCGTGAAACTCACCAAGGTCGCTCTGTTGGCCGCCGGACTCAGCACCGCACTGGGCGTCACCGCGGGCGCGAGTCATGCCGAACCGCAAGCCGAACCGGCCGCGATCAACTACACCGCCGACCGCACCGACAAGAACCTGGCCATCGAGACCGACGCGGGCGCCATGGTTGTCGAGGACGGCGTCTTCAAGATCAAGGCCGACAACGGCGCCACCGTCGCGGGCGCCGAATTGAAGTTCCGCGTAGACGAATTCGAGTTCCCGATCGCCGCGGAGATCTCCGACCGCAAGGCCGTCCTGACCCCGCTGTTCGACATCGCGCACGCCACCTACAAGCCGGTCGGCCTGCCGTACGAGGACAAGGCGCCGTGGAAGTCCGAGTACGACCGTGAGGTCGCCGCCTGGAGCCGCATGACCAGCACCATCTCCCTCGGCGCCTCCATCGCCACCCTGGCGGGCGGCATCGGTGGCGCGGCGCTCGGCTGCGCCGCGGGCGCCGTCGCCGGCGCCGCACTGACCGGTGCGCTGCTGACGCTCTTCGGCGCGGGCCCGATCGCGGGCTGCATCGCGGGCGCCGCCGCCGTCGGCTTCCTCGGCACCCTGGCTGGCCAGATCTTCATCACCGCGCCGGTCGCCATCCTGGCCGCCGTCCAGTACTTCAGCACCATCAACTCCCCGATGCCGAACCAGGCCGCTCCCGCGAAGTAATTCCGCGGCACGACAACGTGATTCGATCGGAAGCTCCGCACCGGAATGGGCAGACTTTCGTATCGAGAGTCAGGCCCGGCGCTATCGTCGGGCCTGACTCGTCCGACCTCTTCGAGCGCGGCCGAGTTGGATGGCCGGGCTTGCGCCGCGGATACCGTCGTCTCTATGCTCGACGCCGCGACTCGTCGCCGTAAGCGTTCACGTCAATCAACGCACCGATCTCGCCGACCGGTGGATCGTTGCCCTTGACGACCTTACGGAGCGTCCCATGTCCGAGACGACAACCGCCCCTCGCCCAGTCCGCAAGCTGCCCGCACGTTACGCCGCGGTGCTGCTGCCCATGCTGCTGTCGATTCTGATGACCTGCGTGGTCTCGCTCATCAGCACAGTGATCAGCGACGGCCTCGCGGTCGGCCAATGGCTGCGCGCGTGGGCGGTGTCCTGGCCGATCGCCTTCCCCACCCTCCTGCTGATGCTCCCGCTGGTCCGCAGGCTCACCGCGGCCATGGTGCGCACGCCGTCATAGGCGGCGGGCCGCTGCTCGGCGGGAACCCGATCAGTGCTTCCGCCACCGCGTTTGATTCGCCCGCGCGGTGGTACCCGCCCGGCGTATCGGACCGACAGCGCGGTCGGACCTGAGACCAACCGCGAAGGGGCACACGCATGTTCGGCGACAAGCACACGCCGCGAGCGCCCCTTCGCATGGCCGTTGTATCGCGGAGGAACGACATCGTGATGGACAATCCCACTGTGCGAAGCGGCGACGACCAGGACTTCGATCCGGTCGTCTGGCCCGACCCCAGCCCCCTCAGCTCCTGGTGGGCCGACGTCATGTCCGGATCGACGGTGCGGCCCCGCGCATCGGCCACCACCGCGGCCACGAGCTGACCGCTGTCAGCGATCTTCGAGCGGAGTTCGCGATCTCGGTCACGCCACGGCACATTCCGAGCTACCGTACCCAGGCATGGACAACGTGGAGCTGGATCCGCCGGTTGTGGCTGCACCGAATCGAACCGGACTCGTTCTCGACGTAGCTGCCGTCGGACTGGTCAACCCGCTGGCAATCGGCGAGGAACCCATACGCCCCTATATACAGTGCACCGACGCGCGCGTCTTCCTGCTCCCGACGGCATTGCACGACTGGGCGATCGACGTGATCGCCCAGCACCACGCCTGCCTCTCCGCCGGGGAGACGCCAATGTTCCCGCGCCAGATCGAATTCGGCGTCTTGGACGGGGGTTTGTACGCGGAACTGTTGTAGCCCTTCGGCGTCGGCGCGAAACCTGCAGTGCGGCACCGCGGAGCCGACTGCCGAGGCGATCGCGACGGTAATGTGGCCCGCGGCAGCACTCGCTGTGACGTGCCGAGGGAGGTACATGGTGGCCGGTCGGGTACCGCAGGGTCGCTTCGCGCGAGGGAGCCGGCTGGGCCGGTTGGCGGCCGAGCAAGCCATGCGTGGAGTGGGAACCCGGCTGTCGATGGTGGGCAGGACCGAGGAAGCCCGGCGAATTCTGGCCGAACGGTCCACGCTGCAAACCGCGCAGCAGATCGTCACGGTGCTGGGCGGTATGAAGGGCGCGGCGATGAAACTCGGGCAGATGTTGTCCGTCCTCGACGTGGATCTCGTTCCCGAACCGCATCGGGAAATGTTCCGAGTCAAGCTTGCCGAATTGCGCGACAAGGCGCCCGCGGTCGAATTCTCCGACATGCGGAAGGTGATCGAGAACGACCTGGGACCGTTGGCGCGGATCTTCGGCGATTTCGACGAGACTCCGGTTGCCGCCGCGTCGATCGGCCAGGTGTATCGCGCGCGGCTACATGATGGGCGTGCGGTCGCGGTCAAAGTGAAGTACCCCGGCGTGGACGACGCCGTCGAATCCGATATGCGTAATCTCGCGATGCTGAGCAGGCTGTGGAAATCGATGCTGCCCAGCGCCGCCGACGAGGCGGTGCTCGACGAGATCGCGCGCAACATCGCCGGTGAACTCGACTACCTGCGGGAAGCGCGAACCCAGCACCGAGTCGCCCTGCGCTTCCGCGACCATCCCTTCATCGCGGTCCCCGACAGCATCGCCGAATACTGTGGACACCACGTGCTGGTGACGGAGTTCGTCGACGGGCTGGCGTTTCGGCGATTGCGAACGCTGCCGGACAGCGAGCGCGATCGGATCGGCGAACTCGTCTACCGCTTCTACATCAATTCCCTGTTCTCCGATCACGAATTCTGCGGCGATCCGCACCCCGGCAACATCCTGCTCACCACCGACGGCCGCGTCGCGTTCGTCGATTTCGGCCTGTACCACAACATGGACCCGGCGCATGTCGCCTTCGAGCGCGACTGCCTCCGCGCCGCGGGCGAGCACCGAGCCGACGACCTCTACCAGGCGTGGGTAGGTCGCGGCATCATCGACCCGGACGCGGGCGTCACCGCGCGGGAATGCCTCGACTACGTCTGGGCCGCCGCGGGCTGGCACTTGGTCGACGAGGAGCTCACGATCACCCCCGAGCTCGCGACCGGAGCAGTGGTACTCGCCATGGATCCCCGCGCCGCCGAGTTTCGGGGTATGCGACGCCAATCCCTGCCGCCGGAGCACGTTTTCTCGCGGCGTGCGGACCTGTTCACCTTCGCCGCCATCGGCCAGCTCGACGCGACCAACAATTGGCATCGGATCGCACGGGAATGGCTCTACGACGAACCAGCGAGCACGGACATCGGCCGGGAGACGGCGCGGTGGCGAAACAGGACGCGCCAGCGGAATTGAAATCAGGCCGGTGTGCGAATGCCGACCGAAGCTGCCGTGCGCGGCGGCCGAACCCCGTCGGCGCGGGCGACCAACGCCGAGCGCAATTGCCACAACCCGCGGGCATCGCCGGGATCGAATCCGGTGAGCTGCCCGATACGCCGTAGCCGATAGTCGACGGTGTTGGCATGCACTCGCAGTCGTCGAGCCGCCTTCTGGCGGCTGAGATCGTTGGCGATGAAGATTTCCAAGGTCTCCAGCAGATCCGGGTGTTCGTCCAAGACGGCGAGCTTGTCGGCGAGGACATCGCGGCCGAGGCCGGGGCGATTCAGCTGGTGTTGCAGAGCGAGGTCGGTGAACCGATAGAGCCCGGGTTCGAGGCCGAGATGTGCTGCGGTGTCCAGCAATTCGTGTGCTCGATCGGCCGCCGCGGACACCTCGTCGGGCCCGGCGACGACAACGGCCGCGGTGATCGGCACCCGCGCGGCTTCGGACAAGGTTTCCACGACGCCGACGAGCTCCTCGTCGCGGCACAGCGTGGTGGCGACCAGAACGGTGCCGCCATCCACCGACAGCAGCGCCAGTGCCTGGTCACCGAACTGGTGCGCGAGGGCTGCCTGCAGCCGACGGAGTTTGCGTCGCGCGACGACCCGCCCGTCGACGGCAGGCCGGCTCTCGTCGGGATGGGCGGGCACCGACACCGCGAGCACGAAGTACTCCTCCGCGATCCGTATCCCGCATTCGCGCGCCATCGCGGAGGTGGCGTGACCGCCCAGCAGCGCCGAGGTCAGGGTGTGGATCGCACTGTGGTGTTGTGCCGCGACGGATTTGCATTCGCGCACATAGGCTTTGCCGATGGTGGCCGTCACCGACCGCAACAACTCCAAAGCGGTGAAGGCTGCCGCGACGGCGTCACTGTTCGTCCGCGGGAGCGACCTCGAAAGCAGCATTTCGATACCGGCTTTGAAGCCCTCGTGGACGATGTGCAAGACGGTGTCGATCGGGATACCCTCGTGGGCCCACCCCGCCGCGGCCACCCGGATACGCTCGACGCCTTCGGGCGAAGGGTGTCCGTTCAGCCGGTCGATCACCCACTCCATGCAGGTGCGCACCACGAAAGTGAGCTCGCTGCCTGCCGTCGCGCCCGACGTCTTGCACGGCATGACCGAGTCCAGCAGGTAGGCGATGAGGTCTCGGGCCATCCTGGCCACCTCGTTCGGCGAAGGCCGCTCACCGGAAACCACTTCGGGGCGGCCGATTGTTTCGCTTGTCACTGGTGACCTCCCTGTCGTAGAAGAGCCGTCACTGCACGGTAAGCCGAGTTTGCGCTCACCTTCTACTTCGCTTCGCGCTCGGCGAGACACGAGCCGGTTCGGTGCGTCTGCCTGCGGAAACGACTGCCCGCTCCGTCGGTCGGCGGAGCCTTTCCGCTGCCGAATATGCTCGGGTGCTCATTTCTTGGACGCGCCCGCTTCCGAACGCACCGCCCGTGGGCGCCCCGGTGTGCCCACTCGTCGAAGACCGGGTACCCGCACGCGTCGGCCGGGTTAAGGTGAGCAAAGCTCATTTTCGAGACTCGCAAGGCAGGAGTGCGTGATGCCGTCGAGAGTTGTCGGCCAGCGGCGCCGTCCGACGCAGGAGCGGGCGAAGGCGACGAGGGAACACATTCTCGACACCGCGGCGCGGTTGTTCGGGGACCGGGGAATCGCCGACACCTCGACGAATCGGATCGCTGCCGAGGCAGGGCTGAGTATCGGCACCTTGTATCGGTACTTCTCCGACCGCACCGAAATCGTGGAAGAGCTGCTCGAGCGGTTGCTGGTGAGCATCGAACGTCGCTTCACCCAGCAGGTTTTCGATGTCAGTCAGACGTCGGCGGAGCAGTTGGTGAGCGGTGTGTTGGGGGTGATCACCGACGAGCTGGTCGCTCGAGCCGATCTGGTGCGCGCACTGGTGGCGGGTGTGCAGTTCTACAGCAGCGGAATTCCCGAGTTCGAACCGCGGCTGCGGCTGCTGGTCAAGGTCATGATCATCCAGCTGCTGGGCCCCGGGAACGACCACGAATACGACGTCATGACCTTCGTGGTGATCAACACCGGTTTCGCTGCGGTGCTGCGCGCATCGACCATCGAACTCGACAGCTGTCAACGCAAGGAAGCGATCGACATGACCGCCCGAATGATGGCCGCCTGGATCGAAGCGCAACCGACCTACGTCCGCCGCTGACCGGAGGCGTCTTCATCGATCCCTCGACGAGGCTAGGGTGCGCGGTCGACATCGGTGCTGATGTCGAGTCCCGCGGCACGCAGCTTGTGCCGCAGTTCCCGGGCGTTCAGGTCGGCCAAGTACCGGTTGTAGGCGGCCAGCTCGATGTCGTCGGCGCTCGGCGGCCGTGACCATGGCAGCGGCGGCTGACGCACAGTCGCTGCGGCCCAGCGGTTCTCGTCGCGCGCGAGCATCGATTCCCGTTCCAGTCGCCGGGCGCGGACCGCCGCGAAAATCAGAAAACCCGCGAACAGCGGCCACAGCAGAACGTAGCCGATGTTCTGATCGATGCCCAGCGCCGATTCCGTCCGAGACCAGTGCCACGCCCCCAGAACGGCACACACCACCGCGGTGAGGACGAGCAGCAGGACCGCACGCTTGGAAATGAACCTCGTAGTCACACCCCAGTGTCTACTACACGCTCCGTAGACGTCGGGCGGCGGTGCTATTCGCGCACGACCGAGGCAGCCAGGGCGTCGGCGTAGACCGACAGGATTCCGCTGGTGTGCCTCGATTGGCGTGGTACGTCGGTGTGTGCCGTGAGTGCGCGGCGCATGTCGTGCAGTCGGGCGCGGTCTCGGGTGAGGGAGTTCAACACTGCGGCAAGCGATTCCACCGATGGGTCCGGGGTGCGGATGCCGCCCTCGTCCGGGACGGTTTCGGAGAGTTCGGGATCGCAGTACAGCACCGGGAGGCCCATCGCCATCGCTTCCAGGAGCACCATGCCCTGGGTGTCGCAGTCGGAAGTGAGCAGCAGCAGGTCGTGGGTGCGCATCGCGCGCAGGCAGTCGGCCTGGTCGACCTCGCCGTGCAGGTGCACGCGGTGGCCGAGGTTCGCCTCGGCGACCGCCGAGCGGGCCTGATCGGCGAGCGGTCCACTGCCGTAGACGGTCAGGGTGCAGTCTTCGACGCGGCGCGCCACCTCGATCGCCTCGAGCGGACGTTTCTCCGCCGACAGGCGACCACACCACAGCGCCCGCAACGGTGCGTCCGGATCCGCCGTCGTGCTCTCCGCGACTCGGACGCGGTCGAGCAGTTCGTCATCGATTCCGTTGGACACCACGTGAAGCGGACGAGCCACGCCGTGCCGGGCAAGGCGGCGGGCGAAGTGCTGGGTCGGGACTATCACCCGGTCGGCCGCCTGGGCCTGCGCGATCAGCGGCCGCCAGGCCAGCCTGGCGATACGGCTGTCGCCGTCGTGCGCTGGGCGTCCGCGCAACGGTACGAACCAGCCGTGCATCAGCCGCATGGTCAACGCGGACAGATACGGTGCTGGCGAGTACTTTTCGATGACGGTGTCGTCGCGGCTCTGCATGGTTTGGACCACGGGGATGCCGTGCCTGCGAGCGGCGCGCGCGCCGGAGATCCCGCAGCCGTAGGTGGTCAGCGCGTGCACGATGTCGATCGGGCCGCGCTCGGCGAACGCGGCGTCGATCAGGCGCCGGTTGGCGCGGGTCGGCAGCACGACGGGCAGCCCGTTGGACATCGAGACCGGCACCGCGCGCAGAATCACCGTATCGGCGTCGGGCGTCGTGTCTCCCGGTGCGGGAGCGCAGAATACGGTCACCCGATGGCCGAGCCGCCGCAGGCCGTCACACAGCGACCGCATCGCGGTCTGGACGCCGCCCAGGGTGTCCGGGTGGAAGTCGGTGAAGATCGCGACGTGCACGGAATCGACCACGGCTCAGGCCGACGCGGAGACGACGAGACGCTCCACCGCGTCGGCCGTGGCACGGACGCCGTTCTCGGCGGAGACGGCGCGGCCGAGTTCCTTCGCCCGCCTGCTCGCCTCGGGTGTCAGCGTCCGAACCAAGGCGTCGTGCAGCCGGTCCTCGGTCAGCGACGGATACGGGAAGTCGGCCCCGATGCCCAGCTCCGATATCCGCCAGCCGTAGAAGAACTGGTCGCTGTGCACGCCGATGACCACCGCGGGCAGACCGGCGCGCAGCACGTCGTGGGTGTTGCCGCTGCCGCCGTGATGGACGACCGCGCGACACCGCGGCAGGACCCGGTCGTAATCGAACGAATCCAGGACGAACAGCTTTCGGTCGTACCCGACCCCACGGGGGAACCCGTCGCCGCGCACGGTGACCAGGGCGCGAGCGCCCAGCCTGCGGCAGACGGCGGCGATGAGTTCGCAGCAACCGGCGGGATCGAGGATCGGCATTCCGGTCATGCAGAAGTAGATCGGCGGCTCGCCCTCGTCGAGCCATTCGGTCAGCGCCGGATCGACCACCGCCTCGCCCCATGCCTCGCGCATCCGCGCGGGCATGATCGGCGCGCCGACGACAGTCGAGCGGTCGGGCCAGTCGGCCGGTTTCGGCAGCAGCACCGGACTCACCATGTGCACCAGCGGGATACCGTCCTCACGTATGCGCCGGAACGGGTTTCGCGGCTTCCCCGGCAACTCCATCAGCTCGCGCACCCGCCGGTCCACCCGGTGATACGCCAGGCCGTACGCCATTTCGAAGGCCGAGTAGCTGGCCAGCCGTAGTCGCCGCGCGGAGATCATCCGCTTGACCATGAACGACGACGGGAATTCGCCGGTACGCTCCAGCGGATACGGCAGACAGCCCACGACGGTCTGACCCGTCTTCTCCGCGCGCTCCATCGCCCAGGGCAGCGTCGACGCGCACGAGACGATCACGTCGGCCGATTCGCAAGCGCCGCTGAGCACTTCGTGCATCCGATCGCCGCGCTCGCCCGCCATGATCTTGACCGTGTCGAGCATGATCCGGACGAACGGCAGCGTCTTCCCCGAGGAGAGCGCGCGCTTGGCCGCGGGCGATTCCAGCAGTTCCGCGGAGTTGAACGGGATGACGTGCGGGTCGAGCCCCGCGCGCCGCACCACGTCGGCGTAGTTCTCGGTGGCGGTCATCTCGACATGGTGGCCGCGCGAACCGAATTCGTCGGCCAGTGCGAGATACGGCTGATGATCGCCCCGGGTTCCCGCCGTCAGCAACGCGATTCGCATACTCTCGACTTCCATTCCTTGTTCGTCCACAGGCGAGATACGCCCGCGCTGAGTGTTCGTCCGGCCCTCGAAGCGGCCCGGCCGCGGCGCGGTGCCGATGTTAATGTCTGCTGATGACCGAAGACACGCGGCTCCGGATCGGGATTCTCGGGGCTGCCCGCATCGCGCCCGCGGCCGTGATCCAACCGGCCGGGCGCAATCCGGAGGTCGTCGTCACGGCGGTGGCCGCCCGGGATGGGTCGCGAGCGGAGCTGTTCGCCCGCAAGCACGGCATACCGAGGAGCTACGACAGCTACCAGGCGCTGATCGACGACCCCGATCTCGACGCGGTCTACATCCCGCTGCCCAACGGCTTGCACGGCCGCTGGACCCGCGCCGCCGTCCAAGCCGGAAAGCATGTGCTGTGCGAGAAACCGTTCACGGCCAACGCCGCCGAAGCACGCGAGATCGCCGATCTGGCAAACGCTTCCGATCGTGTCGTCATGGAAGCGTTTCACTACCGCTACCACCCACTGATCGCGGCAGCCGAGAAGATCATCGCCTCCGGCGAATTGGGAACGCCGCTGCGCGTGGAGGCCGCGTTCTGCTTTCCCCTGCCGAAGTTCTCCGACTTCCGCTACGACTACGCCCTCGCGGGCGGCGCGCTGATGGACGCTGGCTGCTACGCCGTGCACATGGCCCGCGTCCTCGGCGGCGAGAACCCGGAAGTCGTAGCGGCGCAGGCGAAGCGGCGCGACGATTACATCGATCGGGCCATTGCCGCCGAACTGCGCTTCCCGTCCGGACACACCGGCCGCATCCGGTGCTCGATATGGTCGGCCGACGTGCTGCGCGTCGGCGCCACCGTCATCGGCGAACGCGGCCGGATGCGGCTCGTCAATCCGGTGCTGCCGCACCTCGGGCATCTGCTCACGGTCCGCTCGGAAAGCGGCAGGCGGATGCGGCGCTTCGGCAATCGGACTTCCTACGACTATCAACTCGACGCCTTCGCGTCCGCCGTGCTGCGCGGCGAGCCGGTGCCGACAGCACCGGACGACGCCGTGCAGACCATGACCGTCATCGATGCCATCTACCGCTCCGCAGGTCTGCCGCTACGCCAGCCGAGCTGAGGTCTCGTCGAGAAAGTCGACGATGTGCCCGAACACGTCCAGCGCGGCGCCGCGGCCGATGAACGTGTCCAGGTGCCCGTAGGAGGGGATCTCGGTGTAGCGGACATCGATTCCCGGATTCCGTGCCGACAGCACCTCGTAGCACAACTTGTTCGAATCGAGCCACGCCTCGTTGCGGCTGCCGGACAGCAACAGCACCGGACAGTCGATGCGGTCGGCGTGGTCGAGGGCGTTCTCCGGCAGCGAGCCGTAACGGTCGTCGTCGACGTTCCATCGGACCGCGGCGTGCGCCAACTCCATCTGCCGCAGGTGCGGCAGCACCGAAAGCGGTATCGCACCGAACAATTCGGCCAGTCTGTCGTGGGTGCGCGGGTCCAGGTGGTCGTGCTCGAACAGTTTGGCGCCCATCCCCCACCCGTGGTGCACCATGCGGCAGGTGGGGTCGGGGCAGTCGCCTTTGCGCGACAATGCCGCGTACAGCAGGGTGCGCTTGGACCAGAGCCCGACCTTGCGGAAGTCGGATTCGATGTGGCCGACGCGCGAACCGAGCAATTCACTGCCGAGCAACACACGCACCCGCGCGGGCGTGCTGACCTTCGGCGTCAGAAAGACACCCTGCGCGACGACGCCCGCCAGTCCCGGTAGCAGTCCCGCCGTCATACTCAGCGAGAGCGCCAAGGCGCCGATGCAATGCGCGACGACGAACAGCGGATGGTCCCCGATCCGCTCCCTGATCCGCGCGACCGCCTCCGGGATGTCGTAGAGCGCGACGTCGTCGAAGGTGTAGGCGGGACCGGATTCGTTGTAGGGCAGGCGGCAACTGCCACGCCAGTCGAGCAGCCACGACTGGTAGCCCGCATCGGCCAGCACATCGGTGATATCGCGAATCTCGGGCAGCGCGAACATCTCCGAGGACACTCCGTGCCCGTGCACCAGCAGCACCGCGGGCGCGTCGGCCGGTCCCACGCGGCGCAACGTCAGATCGACGCCGTCTGCGGTACGAAAGGAAAACATCTCTACGGCAGGTAGTTCCGGTGTCGCGCGTAGGTCTGTCATCGGCGGTGTTCCATCCGCATGGCTCGGCGCAGATCGAGCAGATCGGTTCCGACCCGCAGAATCGGTTCCACCAGGCTCTTGCCGAGCTGACCGCCGAACCAGCTGAGCCACAGCATTTTCGCCAGGCGCTGTTGCCGTTCGGGCAGCCGAGGATCGATCTGGATGCCGTCGATCTGGTCGGGTAGGTAGGTGTGCATCGGCACGGCGACCTCGCCGGTGTAGGACGCGGGCTCTCCGGCGCGGCCGAGCTCGATCACCTGTGTTCCGAGCTGCCGCACGAGGCGTCTGCGCGCCGCGGCGAACTTGTATCCCTCCAGCCACCACTCGCCGCCGGAGGCGTCGCGCAGCGTGAGGCGGTAATGCATGATCGGGTGCCGCACTTCGTGGCGCAGCGGCAGTCCGTCGTGCGGTCGCACCGTCGCGATGCCCTCGACGGTGAGCGGCTCGTCGTGCAGACCGGTGCAGGTGAGTTCGCCGGTGACGTCGAGTGTTCGCGCGGTGAACACCTGCGCGCCGCTCGCGACGGACAGGGTCAGGCGTAGGTCGCAGAGGATTTCGGCGGGCTCGCCGATCGGGCCGACCATCCCGGCGAGTGTCTCGTTGAACCGCAGGTAGGGCTGTTCGCTCGCCTGCGGCCCGAGGCCGGTCATGGCCGCGAGCATCCGGCCGCGCGCCGCCGGACCGGGTGTGGCGGGCGCGGGCAAGCCGTTCGCGGAGACGAAGGCCTCGGTGCGTGTGGCCGATGCGGGCGGCGCGGTGACCATAGCCGCCAGCTGCCGACGGGCGACCGGACTCTGCAACACCTGCGCGAGCGATTTTAGCTCCGGCACCGGTTCCTCTCTGATCCGGCGGACCACGTCGTCGCACCACTGCTCCCAATGCTGCACACGAATGCCGATGCCGCCCAACGTCGTTTCGGCGACGATCCGATCGAGTGAGGTGGGGGCGCCGGTGAGATGATAGGTGTGCCCCCAGGCGCTCGGCGTACCGACGATCTCGGCGGCCACCCGGCTGACCCAATCCACCGGTGCGGCGTTGAGGTACCGGAATCCGGGTGCGGTGCGGAAACGCATCAGCGCCGCGGTGATTCCGGCATTGAGATCGCGCGGGTTGTGCGCACCGGTCTCGGGGTGGCTACCGATGCCGCCCGGCCGGAGGACGGTCACCACGAGTCCGTGTTCGCCCGCCCGGCGCAGCACGGCCTCGGCGGCCCATTTCGACCGGTCGTAGCCGATGGGCAACGCGGCGACGTTGGCGGTCGGATCGTCCTCGCCCAACGCGGTGGCGTCGGTTCCGTTGAACACCGCCAGCGAGGAGATGTGGTGCACCGGTTTGGGTTTGCCGGTGCAGGCCAGTTCGGCGAGGGTCAGCGGGCCGAGGACGTTGGTCCGGCGCAGCGACGGGTAGCCGCGCAAAAAGTCCACCGCGGCCCCGGCGTTGACGATCGAATCCACCTCGGCGGCGAGAGTTGCCCAGCGCTCGTCGGAGAGACCGAGCCGTGGTTCGCGCAAATCCCCGGCGAGTGGTGTCACGCGGCGTAGCACTTCCCGCGACCACGGCAGCATGAAGCGCCGCACGGCGTGCTCCAGCCGTTCGGCGGCGGCCTGATCGTCGGCGGCGCGAACCAAACACACCACGTGGGCCTCGCTGTGCCGCAACACATCCAGCAGCAAGTGACTGCCGAGGAAGCCGGTCGCGCCGGTCAGCAGGATGTGGCGCGGCGCGACCCGCTCCGGTGGCGCCACCAGCGGCAGTCGGTCGACGCCCGCGAGATCGGCGAAGAGCTGGGCCAGATCGTCGGTATCGCCCTCGTCTTCGGTATCCCGCTGCGGTACAGCGGTTTCCGGGTGGTCGGCCAGCCAGCGGTTGGCCAGCCTGCGCGGGCGCGCGTCGAAGAACACCGTGTCGAGGTCGAGGTGGATATCCAGCTCACGCGCCAGCGCGGCGACGAATTCCACCGCCGCGATGGAGGTGCCGCCCGCGTCGAAGAAGTCGGTGTCGGCGTCCATGGTTGTCGCGGTGAACCGGTTCGCCAGGGCGGTCACCGCCGCGATCACCGCGTCCGCATGAGCCGACGGCGCGGCGGAGTCGGTGGGCGCCGTGGCGGGTCCAGGTTCGACCGGTGGCGTACCACCGATCCGCTGGGCCGAGTCGCCGAGAGCCGCGGCGGTGGATCCGGAGTCGACCGTCGGTACGTCACCGATCCCTCCGACCGAGTGGCCGAGAGCTTCGGTGGTGCGACTGCTGCCTGACCTTCGGACTATCGAAGATGCAGCGGCGCTCGATGTTTCGGCAACAGATGCAGCACCGGTACGCGCGAGCAAAGCGGCGACATCGAGCCCGCCAGCGCCCCGTTCGAGTGCTTCGCCGCGCACGCGACGATCGACAGCCGGATTGCGGACCGTCGTCGGCTCGTCGGAATCGGTCACCGGGCCACGTCCTCTCCTTGTGCCTCGGTCTCCCAGGACCGGAACGCCCGCAGGCGCTGGAAAGTCACCGACACATCCAGCCGCTGGTCGGCGGATCCTCCGACCAGCCGTGCGGCCAACCGCCGAGCGGGTTCGTTCCGGGCGGTGTGCTCGACGGACATCCGTACCGTCGAGCGGCCGAGGGCGTCGGCCCGATCCGCCACCCAAGCCAGCAGCCGCTCCTCGACGCCGCGACCGAGGGCGCGGCAGCTGAGCTGCCAGCCGCGAATCCGCAGCTCGTCCGTGTCCGCCCGCAGTGCGAGTACCGAGATCAGGCCGTAGTCGCCGAAGCGGTCACGCGCCGACGCCGTCCACACCTCGCCCTCGGCGCGCCATGTGTCGAGATCGTCGGTGGTCACCTCGGCGAGGGTGAACTGATTGGTCCGCAGGACGAGTTGCCGAGCACGCGCCAGGGTGGCGTCGCTCAGCGGCTCGATATCGACCTCGAGGTTCAACCCCGCGAGGAATTCCGCGAATTCCGTTGCGGCGCGGGCGCTGTCGCGTTCGTACTCTTGCCGATAGAAGTCGGCCCGTGCCCGATCCTCGGCCGTCGCCGCGACCGGAACCATCGGCCACAGTCGCGACAGGAACGACTCCAGTTCCGCGGCGGGCGGGCACGTCACCGACAGCACCTCGGGCAGCGACGCGCGCATCCGCGCCACCTCGACCGGGTTGTCGTCGAGGTAGCAGAAGCTGTCGAGCCCGAGCCGCAGTGTGCGTGCGATCCGCTCCAGCCGCTCTGGCTTGCCGTCCCAGCCCGCGGACACGGCGGCGAAATGCTCGCGGCGCAGCGGGCTGTCGGGCCGGTCCAGGATCGCGCGGACGACGTCCTCGTCGTTGTTGGACACCAGCGCCAGCAGTGTTCCCGCGGCGCGCCATTGCAGCAACCGCTGCGCCAGCGCTTGGCGCGGTTCATCGAAAACGACTGCGTCGGAGCCTATCTCGCCAGCCGTACCGCTCCACAGGGTGTCGTCACCGTCCACGGCTATGACCTTCGGCACGGGCTCCGTCACGGCGGTCGCGGTGGCGACCAGGGTGAGCGCGACCGCCGCCTGGAATTCGGGCGTGAACGGCAGGTGTGCCAGGATCTCGGTCCGGCCGTCGAAGGGGTTGTCCACCGGGTGGCGGCGCGTCCACTCGCCCGCTTCCAGCACCGCGACACCGGGACGATCGCGCAGGCGTTCGGCGACCGACCGCTCCCATTCGAGCAACCGCTCCGCCGAACCGGCGGAAGGCAGGATGCCGACGATGATCGGCCGACGCGTGCGTTCGACTACCTCGAGGACTGCCGCCGGGTATTCGGCGGCCAGTTCGGCCAGCAGGTCGTCGGAGATCTCGCCGAAACGTTCCAGGTCGGCCGCGCGTAGCAGCACGATGCCCAAGTCCGTCGACGGCTGCGCGAAAACGCCGGAGGGGTCCCGCAGGCAGGACAGCACATGGTGATACGGCGCCTCCACGACGGTGATCGCCGTGGCATCGGAGGCCGCGGGAACCAGCTCGGGCAACCTGCCGAGCGCGAAGGTCGCGCCCAGCGCCGCGCGGACGCCGGAAACAGACTGCTGTTCAGCGATTTCCGGCCGAGCCGCCGCACCGGGGTCGGTGACGACCGCCGCGACCGTCGCCAGATAGTCCGTGCCGAATTCGGCGCAGGTCCGCGCGTCGATGATGTCGCTGTTGTAGGTGAACCACACCTGGCCGGTGTCGGGCAGCACCGCGACCATGAGATCGAGATCGGAGTATCCCGTGCTCACCGGAACGATCGCGGCGGGGGCGACAGCCGAGTTGGCGCGCAGGTAGTTGAAGTACACCTCGATCATCGGCGCGTTGTCGCGGTGCAGCCCCTCGGCGGCCAGCGCGGCGAGCACTTCGGCGAAGCCCGCGCCGGGCGCGAGCAGGTTCCGCAGCCGCTCGCCGGTGCGCCGCAGCACATCGGTGACGAGGTCACCCGCTGGTGCGGAGGCCGGGAAGGGCACGGGCACACCGAAATATCCGACGGCATCGGTCGCGTCGGCGTGCATGCGAGTGTCCACCGGCACCGCCAACGCGAATCGATCCACCTGCTGCCGACGTGCCAGCAGAATGGTCAGCGCGCCGAGGAAGACCGCGGCCGGGGTGATGCCGAGGTCTCGGGCCCGGTCCGCGACCCGGTCGTGCAGTCCGGCGGGCATGTCGAGCGCGACCGACTCCGCGCCGTAGCTGCGCCGGGCCGAACGCGGATGCGCGAAAGTCAGTTCGAGCCTGCGAGATCCGGAGAACGCGTCGCGCCACCGAGCGATCGCGGGGTCCGCGTCGGCGCGTCCGCTCGACTGTGCGGCCAGCAGCTGGTGCATGTCGCGGTTCGTCACGGCGCCGCCGAGGTCGACGCCGGATAGTTCCGCGGCGAGCTCACCGGCGACCAGCAGCATCGACTGCACATCGCTCATGCTGTGATGCGCGCCGAAAAGCACTGTCTGGTCGCTATTTTCAGCGTTCAGCAGTTCGAAGCGCCACAGCGGACCCGTCTCCAGGTCGAACGGCCGCGCCATCAGCTCTCGAAAACACCGCTCCAGTACGGCGTCGTCGAGTCGATCGAGATCGCGCCACGCCGCCAGCTCCCCTGGCTCGCGATGAACCTCGAGCTGGCGCCCGTGCTCGGCGCTGGGCCGGATGGTGGTGCGCAGCGCGGCATGTCGGCGCGCCAGCCGCGCCAGCGCTTCCTCCAGCCCCTGCCGGGTGACCGGCGTAGCAAGCCGCACGGCGACGCCGCCGGTCTGCGCGGCACTCGGGATACCGAGTTGCTCGGTCCGCAGCAACCGCATCATGTCCCTGGTCACCGGTAGCACTTCGACCTCGGGCACCTCGGCGGTCGCGTCCGTTCCGGCGGAATCGGCTTGGCTCAGCATTTCTTCGACGAGATAGTCGGCGAGGTCGGCGAGGCTCCGCTCGGCGAGAATGGTGCCGAGTGGCACGGCGATTCCGGTGTGCTCGCGCACCTTGTTGCGCAGTTCCACCGCCATCAAGGAGTCGAGGCCCAGGCTTTGGAACGTCTGCTCGGGCGCGACCGTTTCGGCGGCGCTGTGGCCGAGCACCTCCCCGGTCCACTCGGTGACCGCGGCCGTCGCCAGGGTGGTCGCCTCCGCGCGCGGCAGCGCCCGAAGTTGTTCGGCGAAGCGTGATCCCGCCGCCGCGTGGACGGGTGCGCGGTCGGCTGCGGCCCGCCGGGGCGCGCGGCGCACGAGCCCGCGCAGCAGCGGCGGGACGGCCGACGCGCGGCGCAGCACGTCGGTGTCGAGCAGCAGGGGAACCAGCATCGGATCGCCGAGCCGCAGCGCGGCGTCGAAACAGGCCATGCCCTCGGACACCGAGAACGCGCGGATGCCCGCTCGCGTGATACGCCGGATGTCGGCCTGCGCCATGTGGTCGTGCATGTCGACTTCCCACGCGCCCCAGGCCAGCGACTGCGCGGGCAGACCGAGCGACCGGCGATGCAGCGCCAGGGCATCGAGGTAGGCGTTGGCCGCCGCGTAGTTGGCTTGGCCCGGTGTGCCGAACAGGCCGCCCGCCGCGGAGAACAGCACGAACATCGACAGGTTCCGGTCCGCCGTCAGCTCGTGCAGGTGATGTGCCGCATCGACTTTCGGGCGCAGCGCGGCGGCGAGCCGGTCGGGCGTCAACGCGCCAAGTGTGCTGTCTTCGAGCACCGTCGCCGCGTGGACCACACCGGCGAGCGGCATACCGTCGAGCAATCGCGCCAGAGCGGATCGGTCGGTGATGTCGCAACGCGCGAAACGCACACGCACGCCACGGCTTTCCAGGTCGTCGCGCAACTCCGCGCCGCCGGGTCCGTCGATACCGCGACGGCTGACCAGCACCAGGTCTCGGGCGTCGTAGGCGTCGGCCAGATGACGAGCCAGCGCCGAACCCAGCCGACCAGGGGCCCCGGTGATCAACACCGTTCCGTCCCCCAGCGGCACCCGGCCCTCCGGCGCGCGCCCTGCCGTCTCCGGCAGCCGAACCAGCCGCGGCACGAACGCCACGCCGTCGCGCACCGCGAGCTGTTGTTCGCCCGCGGCCAGGAGCGCGGCGAAATCCACTTCGGAGTCGCCCGTATCGAGCAGCATGATCCGGCCCGGATTCTCCGACTGTGCCGAACGGACCAGTCCCCACACGACCGCGCCCGCCGGATTCGGGCTGTCCACACCGGGAAGCGCCACCGCCCCACGGGTACGCACCACTAGCGTGGCTTGCTCGAAGCGGTTGTCCGCCAACAGCTTTTGTAGCGCGGCGAGCGTCCGCTGGGCCGTGTCGTGTACCTCACTCGGCGAATCACCCTCGGGCACCGGCAGAACGATCGCGTCGGCGACCTCCGGCTCACCGAGATTCCACTCGCTCACTGTGATCGTCCGGTTCGGCACGGACAGCGATATCCGCGACCACTCCATCCGGAACAGCCGACGGTACGCGGGCGCGAGCGAGGCGGCGTCCCACTGCGCGGCGGCTACCGGGCGCGACAGGACCGAACCCACGGACACCACCGGCTGCCCGGTCCGATCGGTCGCGGACATGGTGACGGCATCCGAGCCCGACCTGGTGAGCCGGACGCGCAACGCGGTCGCGCCGGAGGCCCACAGCGCGACATCCGTCCACACGAAGGGCAGCAGGGCGTTCCCACCGTCGGCGGCGAACAGCGCGGTGGCGTGCAACGCGGCGTCCAGCAAGGCCGGGTGGATACCGAACCGCGCGGCGTCACCGTGAGCGGCTTCGGGGAGCTCGACCTCGGCGAAGATCTCGTCCTCACGTCGCCATGCCGCCCGCATCGCCCGGAACAGCGGACCGTAGTGGTGCCCGCGCGCGAACAGCTTCGCGTACAGGTCGTCGACGTCGACGCGCACCACTCCGGCGGGCGGCCACGCCGTCGAATCCGATTGCGGGGGAGCCGGTTCGGGCTCCTCGGCCAGTACACCCTCGGCGTGCAGTGTCCACTGGGCATCCGGATCGTGTTCGTCGCGAGCGTAGACGCGCACCGTCCGGCGGTCCTCAGCGTCGGGGCCGCCGACCACCGTCTGGATCTGCGCGGATCCGCGCTCGGGGACGAGCAGCGGAGCGCGCAGCACGAGCTCGCGCAGCACCGGAGCGTCCACCTCGTCACCGGCCCGAATCGCCAGGTCGACCAGCGCCGCACCGGGCAACAGCACCGCGTTCGGTCCCGCGTGATCGGTCAACCACGGCTGTTGCCCGCGCGACAGTCGGCCGGTCAGTGTCACGCCGCCCGAATCCGGCTGCGGCACAGCGGTGCCCAGGATGGGGTGCGCGACGTCCGTCAGTCCGAGGGAGGCGGTGTTCCGGCTCGCGGAGTCGGTCCAGAACCGCCGCTCGTCGAAGGCGTAGGTGGGCAGATCCACCCGGCCGTATTCGGGAACCAGCCTGGTCCAGTCGAGTTCGTGCCCCGAGACGTACAGTTCGGCCTGCGCCCTGGCCAAGCAGGTCGGTCCGTCCTGGTCCCTGACCAGCGATCCGACGGCCACGACCTCGCGCGCGAGTTCCTCCGACACCGTCTTGACGGCCGCGGTCAGCGACGGGTGCACGCCGAGTTCGACGAAGTACCGGAACCCGTCGGCGATCATGCGTTCGATCGTGGCGGCGAATCGCACGGTCTCGCGTGCGTTCCGGTACCAGTAGTCGGGCCCGATCGGTTCGTCGGTCATCGGCTCGCCCGAGACGGTCGAATACCACTGTGTCACCGGCGAATCCGGCGCCACGTCCGCCAATTCGGCCAGCAGCGGATCGCGGATGGATTCGATCAACCGGCAGTGCCCGGCGAAGCCCGGACCGGTAGCGCCGAGCCGCGTGTAGATTCCCGCTCGCTCCATCTCGGCGAGCAGTTCCGCCACCGCGGCCTGCTCGCCCGCCACGATCGTCGAGCGGCGCACATTGACCGCCGCGATCGACACCCGGTCCTCGAACTTCGCCAGCCGCTGGCTCACCTCGGCCTCGGGCAGGCCGATCATCGCCATCGACCCGGGTTCGGTGATGCCCCGCATCAGGCGGCTACGCGTGAGGACGATCCGTGCGGCGTCACCCAATTCGATGACACCGGCGCAGTAGGCGGCGGCGATCTCGCCCTGACTGTGGCCGATGACCGCGTCCGGGGTGACGCCCGCCGCCCGCCAGGTGGCCGCGAGCGCGGCCATGGTCGCGAAAAGCAGCGGCTGCACGACCGGGAAGTCGGCGAGATCGGCGTCGGTCATGGTCGCCAGCCTGTCCACCAGCGACCATTCGATGTGCGCGCCGAAAGCCTTGTCGCACTGCGCGAATTCGGCCCGGAACTCGGCCGAGGAGGCGAGCATGTCGCGGGCCATGCCGACCCACTGCATGCCCTGCCCCGGGAAGACGAAGGCGGTCTTGGCGTTGGTGAGCACCGGGCCGGCGCCGACGACGGCGTTCGCCGAGGACCGTCCGTCCACCAGATCGCGCAGGGCGCCGATCATCTCGTCTCGATCGCTCGCTACCACGACCGCGCGACGCTCGAACTGGGTGCGCTGCAATGCCAGCGCGCGCGAGACCGGGCCGGGCCGCAATCGCGGATCGGCGACCACCAAGTCCAGCAGCCGTCGAGCCTGACCGTGCAGCGATTCCCGGCTGCGGGCCGAGATCGGCAGCAGCGCCACGCTCGGGTCCTCGACCGTCGGGTCCGGCGCCACCGTCGGTTCGGCCGGGGCCTCCTCGAGGACAAGGTGCGCGTTCGTGCCGCTGAGACCGAAGGCGCTCACACCCGCGCGGCGCGGCCGATCGCCCTTCGGCCACGGCATCGGCTCGGAGCGCACGACCAAACCGCTTCGCTCCCAGTCGATCTGCGGTGACGGCTCACTCGTGCCGAGGGTGGCGGGGATTCGCTCGTGTTGCAGCGCGAGCACCAGCTTGACGATGCTGCCCACGCCCGCCGCGGCCTGGGTGTGGCCCACGTTGGATTTCAACGATCCGATGCCGAGCGGCCGGCGCGGATCACGGTCGGGCCCGAACACCCGGCCCAGCGCGCGTGCCTCGATCGGATCGCCGAGCGCCGTGCCGGTGCCGTGCGCCTCGACGTAGTCGATATCGTGCGGCGCCAGACCCGAGACACGCAGCGCCGACCGCAGCACCTGCTCCTGGGCCGCTCCGTTCGGCGCACTCAGTCCCTGACTGCGGCCGTCCTGGTTGACGGCCGAACCACGAATGACGGCGAGGACCTTGTCGCCATCGCGGCGCGCGTCCCCGAGCCGCTTCAGCAGCAGCAGACCGGCGCCCTCGGCCCACACGGTCCCGTCGGCGTCGGCCGAGAACGGCGCGCACCGGCCCGTCGGCGACAGCACGCCCAACCGGCACAGCTCGATATGGGCGGTCGGCGACATCAGCAGCGTCGCGCCGCCCGCCAAGGCGAGGTCGCACTCCCCCGCGCGCAGCGCCTGCGTCGCCAGATGCACCGCGACGATCGACGAGGAGCACGCCGTGTCCACAGTGACTGCCGGACCGTGCAATCCGAGCGTGTAGGCGACCCGGCCGGACGCGACGCTCGGCGACAACCCGGTGCCGACCTGGCCGTTCAGCTGCTCCGGCGCGGGATCGGCCAGATAGCCGGTGCTGTAGACGCCGAGATAGACACCGGTCGCGCTGCCGTGCAGGGCGCGCGGATCGCGACCCGACCGTTCGATCGCTTCCCAGCTGAGCTGCAACATCATTCGCTGCTGCGGGTCCATCACCGCGGCCTCGCGCGGGCCGATGCCGAAGAACGCGGCGTCGAAACGGTCGATGCCGTCGACGTAGCCGCCGCGGAAGGTGTACGCCTTGCCGGTCGCGGAGGTATCGGGGTCGTACAGGCCCTCGATATCCCAGCGGCCCGCGGGCACCTCGGTCAGGGCGTCGCGGTTGCTGTCCAGGAGGCGCCACAGCGCCTCGGGTGAATCCACCGCACCGGGGAATCGGCAGGACATCGACAGGATGGCGATCGCGTCGTCGTCGGCCTCGCCGTCCTGAGCCGAGTCCAGAACCTCGGCACCGGACGCCGCCGGCTCGTCGGCTTCGGTCGGGGCCAGCGCGGTGGCCACCCCGTCGATCGTGGGATGGTCGAACAGCAGATTGGTGTCGAGGAAACGGCCGACGAAATCCGACAGGTCGATCACCATCTCGACCAGATCCGCGGAGCCCAAACCGAATTCGACCATCGGCCGGTGCACGTCGATGCGTTCCGGATCCAGCGCCGCCTGCCGTGCGATCGCCGTCACCAGCCAGGATCGGATCGCGGCGGCGGACGGCTCCGCGCCGGTCCGCTCCGCGGATTCGGCGCTCTCCGAGTCGGTTTCGTAGTCGTCCAGCTCGTCTTCGGGCGAGCGAACCGGCCCCGCCGACAGGGCGAGCAGCTCGCCGGACAGATACGCCGCCCGGCAGGCCGAACGCTGGATCTTCCCGCTGCTGGTCTTGAAGATGGCGCCGGGCCGGATCAGCAGCACCGCCGCGAGCGTGAGGCCGTGGTCGGTCGCCACCGCGGCGCGCACCGCGCCCTCGATCTCGGCCAGCTCGACGGGCTCCTCGCCGCGCACCTCGGCCACCACGACCGGCTGCTCGCCGTCCGCCCCGAGGTCCACGGAGAACGCCGCGACACATCCGGGCCGGATCCCGTCGTGCGCGGCCTCGACGGTCTGCTCGATGTCCTGTGGATAGTGATTGCGTCCGTCGACGATCAACAGATCCTTGCGCCTGCCGGTGACGAAAAGCTCCCCGTCGGCGACGAATCCGAGGTCACCGGTACGGAGGAAACGGCGATCGTCGTCGGGCAATGCCGCACCGAAGATCTCGGCGGTAGCCCGCTCGTCTCGGAAATAGCCTGCGGCCACGCTGTTTCCGGCGACCCAGATCTCACCTTCGTCCCCGTCGCCGCGTTCGACGCCGGTCTCGGGATCGACGACCGCGATCGACATTCCTTCGGCCGCACCGCCGACACCGACCAACTCCGCGCCGCGAGCGCGGTTTCCGACAGCGTTTCGTCCCGGCACGTCCAGAAAGGTCGGCGGCGCCGCGACGGGTGGTGCGGTCACGATCAGGGTCGCTTCGGCCAAACCGTAGACCGGGTGGTGGGATTCGGCGCGAAACCCGGCCCGGCCGAAGGTCTCGGTGAACCGCCGTACCGTCGCGGCCCGCACCGGTTCGGAGCCGTTGAACGCCACCCGCCAGTGGCTCAGATCAAACCGATCGATCTGCTCCGGCGCGATACGGCGGGTACAGAGCTCGTACGCGAAATTGGGGCCGCCGCTGGTGTGGGCGCGATAGGTCGAGATCGCTTGCAGCCAGCGCTCGGGCCGCTGCAGGAAATGCAGCGGCGACATCAGCACCGAATGCGCGCCGAGGTAGACCGTGTGCAGCAGCGGCGCGATGAGTCCCATGTCGTGGTACATCGGCAGCCAACTGGCGAACAGCGCGCCGTCCCACGACTCGACCAGCGCGCGGTCGTGACCGAGGCCCGCGGCGATGGCGTCCTGGTTGTGCAGCAGATTCCCGTGCGTGAGCAGCACGCCGCGCGGCGCGCTCGTCGAACCGGAGGTGTACTGGATGAACGCGACCGAATCCGGTCCGAGATCCGGCTCCTGCCACGACGAGGCGAGATCGCCGGGCATCTCGTCGGTCGCCAGCCAGCGCACACCCGCCAGCTCCGGGATCTCGGCGCACAGGGCGGCGGACTCCGCGACGACCCGGCTCGGAGCCAGCACCACACCGACTTCCGCGTGCGCCACCATCCGCCGCAGCCTGCGCAGCGACCGGTTCTCCCATTCTGGCAGTGGCGCCGGGACGGCGACCACGCCCGCGGCCAGACAACCGAAGAACGCCTCGGCGAACTCGGGTCCCGCCGGGTACAGCAACAGTGCCCGTTCCGGCGTCGCGTCTTGCAAGGCCGCAGCGATCGCCCTGGCGCGAACGCCCAGGTCCGCGTAAGACATTTCGCGGACGACGCCGTCGACGTCACCACTGGCCAAGAATCGATACACCAACTCGGCGGGTCGGTTCTCGACCTGAGCGAACAGTGTGTCGACGAAAGACTTGAGCACGAACTACTTCCTCTTGCCGGTAACCGAGATTCAGCCGGTCTGGTTCCCCCGCGGCACGAGGAGTGGCAGGCCGTGCGTTGTGACTGACAGCGCTCCACAATATAGCCGCCACCGCGCCTCTCGCCGGGACGCGAGCAACCGTCCCGCGCCCCGAAAAATAGGGGCAGCCGTCGTACGAAGTACGCTGCTGCCGCAGCCATTTCGTGCTTGCGAGTCGTCGAGACAGCGGTGAGGATTGCCACGTGTCACAAGCCCCGATATCACTGCGCGAACTCCCCCGGCTCCGCAACCGCCACCTCGGGCAGATCGGTGGACTGATGCGCCCCGGCACCCATCGTTCGCCCCTGCTGGGACTCGGGGAACGATTCGTCGTGTCGCCGCCGGGCTTTCCGACCATGCTGGTCACCCACGAGATGGACGACGTGCGGGCGCTTTTCGCCAATCACGACGACTTCTCGATCGGCCAGGTGCTGAGCCGGTTCTCCAGCCACGACGTGATGTTCGGCAAGCAGACGTTGATCTTCCTCGACGGCGAGGAGCACCGTCGCGAGCGCAAGCTGTTCGCTCCGCCCTTCCAGAGCAAGGCGCTGCGTTCCTACGAGGAGCTCATGGTGGAGGTGGTGCAGCGCGAACTGCCCACCTGGCCGGTCGGTGAACCGTTCGAATTCCTGAAGGCCGGTTACGATTTGGCGATCGGCGTGCTGCTCGGCGTCGTCTTCGGTGATGTGGCGGAGCCGCGGCGGGGACGGCTGAAGCAGGCGATCAGCGCGTGGTTCGGTGAGATCGAGAGTCGCGGTTTCCTCGCCGTCACGCTGCTCACGCCGCTGGTCGGCGGGCTCACGCTGCCCTATCCGCCGCTCACCCGCCGCCAGGCCGAGGTCGACGCCGTCATCCTCGAGGAAATCGCCGCGCGCCGCGCCGCGCCGGGCGAAGGCCAGCGGAAAGACGTGCTGTCCCGGTACGTGGACACCGACCTCGATCAGCACGACGACGCGGCGCTCGCCCGCAACATGCGCGGGGTCCTGTTGGGCGCGTACGAGACCACCGCGATCACGCTCGGCTGGATCGCCGCCATGCTGGCGGCCCACCCGGAGGCCATGGCCGAACTGGATGCCGCCGCCGACGCGGGCGACAGCGCCCGGCTCGACGCCTACCTGGACGCCGTGGTCGCCGAGACGATGCGGCTGCGCCCGGTGTCCCCGTTCACCGGGCGGCGCGCGATCCGCGACACCGTGGTCAACGGAGTCCGAATTCCGAAGGGGGCCATCGTCATCGTCCCGATCCTGCTCATCCACGAATCACCGCGGCACTACCCGGATCCGATGGTCTTCCGCCCTGAACGCTTCCTCGACGAGCGACCGAACAGCCACACCTGGCTGACCTTCGGCGCGGGTGCGCACCGCTGCCTCGGCGCCCAGTTCGCTTTGGTCGAGGCCCGCATCCTGTTCCGCACCGTCCTCGAACAGCGCCGCATCGACGTCGTCCCCGGACCCGTCGAACCGCCGCGCCGGTACCACACCGGGCTCAGCCCGGCGGACAACGCCCGAATCACCCTTCGGCGCCGCTGACCCCTCCGCACAGCCGGTTCGCTGGTTAGACTCGCCGTATTAGAACCTGTTCTAGGAGGCGGTGTGGCGGAGGAGCTGATCTTCGCGCTCTGGGGAGTCGGCGACCTGCACGACTCGCGACTGGCCCAGCGGCTGGTCGCGGCGGGCGCCGAAAGCGTGCGGCTGAACGTCTCCGACGCCGACGTGGCCGACGCGATGCTGCGGTTGACGACCTTCGACACACCAATCGAAGCCGTGCTCGCCCTCTCGTCCCCGTCCGGCTGCGACCTCGGCGCCGTGCTCGACGCACTCGGCCACGTTTCCGGGCGCCACGAGGGCTGGCGAGTCGAGGTCAGGACGCCGCTCACGCCGCCACCGGTCGCGATCGGCGAGCGCACCCCCGCCCTGGCCAACGTCGCGTTCCTGCGCAGGCCGCCGGACCTGCCGTACGACGAATGGCTCGACCGGTGGCGCACCCACCACACCGAGGTCGCCATCACCACCCAGGCCACCTTCGGTTACGTGCAGAACCGCGTCCTCGAGCCGGTCACCGACACAGCGCCGGACATCGCCGCGGTCGTCGAGGAACTGTTCCCCCCGGCCGCCCTGCGCGACCCGCACGCCTTCTACGGCAGCGGCGGCGACCCCGCCGAACTGAACCGGCGCATCCAACGCATGATGGCCAGCGTGGCCACCTTCGGCGCCGACCGCGACATCGACGTCGTCCCCACCAGCCGATACATATTGCACTGAGCCGCACGAACATCCGGACGTACGGGCCCCGTCAGATCACCCGGTCCAGCGCGCGGAGGTCGGCGTCCAGTTTTCGGTAGAGCCAATAGGCGGCGACGAACGCGAGGCCGCCGCCCGCGCACAAGCCGAGGACCGAGTCGCGGACGAGGTAGAGCTCGTCGGATTCGAGGGCGCTGAATCCGGCCAGGACGCCGAGCACCGGGACCGACGCCGTTATCGCGAGGTAGACCGTGGTCCTGCGGCGCAGCGAGTGCAGACCGGCGGAGTCGCGCGCGGTGCTCCGGCCGTGGCGCAGGTGGAGCGGATAGACGCAGCGGACGATGTAGAAAGTGGAGAGAAAGAACGTGTAGGCGACGGAGATGGTGCCCGCCACCAGCACCGTCATCGCGGCATGGATCTGCAACCGCAACGGCAGGTCGGTCATCCAGCGCACCATCAGCACGCCCGTCACCGTGGCGATCAGCGCGCCGAGCAGGGTGTTCAGCGCGCACAGGTCGCCCCACAGCAGCGTTCGCGACCGTACTCGCGCGAGCGTGGCCTCGTCGTAGCGCCTGCCCTCGCGCAAGCCGCGCAGGACCGCGAGCATCTCGCGCGAGATGTAGACGTAGATGGCGACGGCCAACGGCAAGACACCGAGGACGCAAGCGATCACGCCCCGGTCCATCTGCGCGTTGACGGCGTCGGGCACGCGCTCCCTGATCAGTTTCTGGGCGTGTACAGCCAGGTAGGCCGTCGCAAGGCCGATGCCGAACAGCGACGACAACCAGAGGATCGGGGTCGGCCACCGCGAAAGACGCGCCCGCCAGCTGTTCGGCGGCGGATAGACGAGGTCGCGGGCCCGAGCCTCGAGGCACAGATCGAGCTGCTGCGCCAATTCCGAACCGTTCGAGTAGCGGTCCGCGGGGTCGGGCGACAGGCACTTCAGCAGAACCCGGCACAGGGCGGGCGGGCAGTCCGGCGGTAGATCGGACAGGAACTTCGAGTCGACGGGTCGGCGGCGCAGTTCGAGCATGCGGGCCAGCGACGTCTCCGACTCGCCCGCGAAGGACTCGTCCTCGAAGGGACGCCGCCCGGTCAGCAGTTCCCACAGCATGACGGCCAGCGCGAAGATGTCGCTGCGCGTGTCCAGGTCGGCGGCGGTCGCGGGCAGCTCGGGATGACAGGCCGCGAGCTGTTCGGGCGACATGTACGACAGCGATCCGCCGAAGTACGCCAGCGGACTCGTGCCCTTCACGCGCTTGCTGAAGCTGACGTTGAAATCGGCCAGCTTCGGAATTCCCTCCGCGCTGAGCAGCACGTTCGCCGGTTTGATGTCGCGGTGCAACACCCCGCGTTCGGACGCGTGCTGCAGTGCGTCCGCGAGTCGGCGGCCCAGCCAGGCGACCGTCTCCGGCCAGGTCAGCGCGGCGGTCCGTTCTCGGATCGCCGATTCGGCGGGCCGCACCTCGCCCTTCTCGGCGAGCACGGTGTCGACCGCGTCGAGCAGGAGTTGCCCGCTGTGCTGTCCCTCGGGCGTCGAGCGCCGCAAGCGCAGCACGTCGAGCAGCGTTCCGCCGGGGAGATACTGCATGTAGAGCAGCTTCAGCTCGCCGTCGGCGATGAGTCGCTGGTCGAAGATCCGCACGATGTACTCGTGGTCCAACTGGGCCAGGGTCTGCGGCTCGCTGCCGTGGTTGTGCGAGATCTTGACCGCGACCAGGCGCTGCATCGATTGCTGCCGCGCCAGGTAAACCTGGGCGAACGCGCCCGCGCCGATCCGCATCAGCAGGTCGAAGTCGTCGACGTGGTCGCCGACGTCGAAGGCGTCGAGCCGCACTTGCGCGTTCGGGCGGGCGACCATCGTGCTGTGGTAGTCGCTCGCCTGGGCGGTCTCGGGGGTGATCGCCGTGTCGGCGGCGACCGTGCGTGGAGTCGCACCGGCCGCGAGCGCGCTGCGGCGCAGGGCGTGGAATTCCTCGTAGACGAGCTCGTCGGGCATCGGTCCGTCGCGCAGCTCGGGGAACTCCGCGCGGTATTCGGTCAGTCGTTTCGGGATGCGATGGCGCAGGAACCGGTATTCGAGATCGATCTTGATCAGTTCGATCAGCACCAT
The DNA here is from genome assembly GCF_059570515.1 of Nocardia sp. CNS-044. NCBI lineage: Bacteria > Bacillati > Actinomycetota > Actinomycetes > Mycobacteriales > Nocardiaceae > Nocardia > Nocardia sp. CNS-044. The sequence goes on along the minus strand of NZ_JCANSX010000008.1, from coordinate 135,220 downwards.
GCGCCGCGCGGCGGGTTCGCTCGGTAGGTACGTCGCCAGGTCGGGTGGTGAACCGGACTCCCAAGCCTCGGAGAACAACGCGACGGCCGTGGCCAGTGCCGTGCGGGTTCGTTCGGCGGAGTCGACCACGTCGAGCGGCTCGTGCATCGGTGGTCCGAAATCAGCCTCGGGCGATCGCGCGAATGTGCGCGATGCGGCCTTGCGGTAGTTGCCCCACGGTGACTCCTTTCCGCGAAACCTCCCCGATCCAGGGTATCGCCCGCAGACCAGCGCACGGGCGGCAACAGCGGATCGGTCGTGGAAGGCGAGCACAGGAGGCCGCACTGCTCAGACTTGTTTCTCTGAGCAGTGAAATCGCTATCGCATGGCTAATTCGATAGCCACTCCGCGTCCGACATCCGCCGAGGAATCCACGCGCGATCGGAGGCGTTGACCGCGACATTCGGCCCGCCACCCCGGAGAGGACAGGTATGGAACTGAGCGTCGTCGTCGCTTCGCGCCCCAATGTCTCGCCCGAGCAGGACGTGGCGACCGGCATCGCGGCCGACCGGCTCGGGTATCGCGACATCTGGGTCGGGGAAGGGTGGATCTGGGACGCGTTCGCCCTTGCCACGGCGATCGGCCTGCGAACCACCCGGGCCGCGCTGACTGTGGGACCGATTCCCGTTTCGGTGCGCGACCCCGCCTCGATCGCACGCGCGGCCGCGTCGACGGCGGCGCTGGTCGGCAGACCGGTCGGGGTGGCACTGGGCACCTCGAGCGTGCGAATGGTCGAAGGGGTGCACGGGCGTTCGCGCAGCAGGCCCGTGAGCGCGATGGCCGAGAGCGCGGCGGCGGTGCGTGCGCTGTTCGCCGAGGACCAGGTCGGCTTGGTTGGCGACGCCGCACTCGTGCGGGAGAAGCTGAAGGCCTACACCGCAGCAGGTCTCGACGAGGTGGTGCTGGTCCCCGCGACCGACGGCGACCCGGGCGGCGAACGAACCCTGACCGCCTTCGCGGACTGGCGGTGATACGCCGTTGTCCAGAATCAGATTTCGTGTTCGACTCGAGGCCGAGCGGTGCCCGGTGACACCTCTTTTTCGGTCTCGTGGATGACTAGGCGTTCGAGTTCGGCGCCCTCGATGTCGAGGTCGGGGACGTAGCGGGCGAACCAGCGCGGGTGGTACCACATGCGGTTGCCGACGAGAGCCATGACGGCGGGCACCAAGGTCAGGCGGACGATGAACGCGTCGAGCAGGACGCCGACGGCGAGGGTGAACGCCAAGGGTTTGACGATCGGACTGTCGACGGTGGTGAAGGCGACGAAGACACCGAACATGATCAGCGCGGCGGCGGTGACGACGCGCGCGGAGTGACCGACACCGTTCTGCACCGAGACCGTCGCGTCGGCGGTGCGGGTGTGCTCCTCCTTGATCCGGGAGACGACGAAGATCTGGTAGTCACTGGAGAGGCCGAAGATGATGGCCAAGGTGATGATCGGAAGGAAGCTCAGCGTCTGGGCCTTCGTGACGTCGAAAAGCTCGGCGCCCCAACCCCATTGGAACACCGCGACCTGCGCCCCGAGCGCGGCGAAGACCGAGAGGATGAATCCGACGATCGACGACAGCGGGACCAGGATGGTGCGGAAGGCGATGGTCAGCAGTACCAGCGCCAACCCGACGACGACCGCGAGGAAGATCGGCAGCGCCTCGGCGAGCCGCCGCGAGGTGTCGATATTGGCCGCGGTGGTGCCGCCGACCAGATACGTTGCGCCGGTGCCGTTCACGATGCGCGCCCGGTCGTCCCGCAGTCGGTTGACCAGGTCGGCGGTCGCGGGATCGTCGGGTCCGGTCTTGGGCACGACCTGAATCAGCAGCAGTCCGTTTCCCGTGCCCGCGGGCTGCACGGCGACGACGTCCGGTTCCTGTTGCAGCCGACCCATCACCGTCTGCGCCGCGTCCGGGCCGGTGGCACCGGACAGGTCGGTCACGACGAGCAGCGGCCCGTTGAAACCGGGACCGAACGACTCCTCCACCAGGTCGTAGGCCTTGTGGGCGGTGCTCGAATCCGGCTGCGTCGCCCCGCTGGGCAGTCCGAGCTCCATACGCGTGGCCGGAATCGCCAGCACCGCGAGGATCGCGATACCGAGGATCAGCAGCGGAATCCGGAACCGGGTGACGAAGCGTCCCCACGCGTGCCCGAAGGTGCGTTCGGGCTCGTAGGCGGCGATGCGCGCCACCTCCTGCGGTCGTCCGGGGTGCAGCGGCGGCGAGATGAACTTGGCGACCAGATCACCGGCGAACCCCAGCAGCGCGGGCAGCAAGGTCAGCGCGACGAGCATGGCGACCAGCACCGCGCCCGCCGCGGTCAGACCCATGACGGTGAGGAACGGAATGCCCGCCACCGCCAAGCCGCACAACGCGATGATCACGGTGACCGCCGCGAACACCACCGAACTGCCCGCGGTCCCGACCGCGAGCGGAATCGATTCCGCCGCCGTCATTCCCAGCACGATGTTGTGCCGATGCCGGGACAGGACGAACAGCGCGTAGTCGATGCCGCAGGACAGTCCGAGCATCAATGCCAGTGACGTCGCCGCCGACGGCACATCGACGAACGCTGCGACACCGAGGATTCCGGTGATACCGATACCGACACCGACCAATGCCGTGACGATGGGCAGGCCCGCGGCGACCGCCGCGCCGAAGGTGATCAACAGGATGATCAATGCCACGACGACGCCGAGAAGTTCAGGGGTGTGCGAAATCTCGGCCGTGAAACCCGGATACACCGCGCCGGAGAACTCCACATCGAGGCCCGCATCCCGCGCCGGGTCGGCGACGCGGTTCACCTCGTCGAGGGTGTGCTCCTCGACCTCTCCCGCCGACACCGAGAACTGCACGCTGCCGAGTGCGACGCGCTGATCCGGCGACACCGCCTTGGCTTGGAACGGATCGACGACCGCGGCGACCTGCGGCAGCCCTTTCAACCCGGCCATCACCTGCTCGATCTCACCGGTCACCTGCGGATCGGTCACCTCGGCCATGCCGGGCGTCGCGAAGACGACCTGCATCTGCGCGCCGCTGAACGCGGGCATCCGCTGTTGCAGCAACGACACGGCATCCTGCGATTCGGTGCCGGGGACCGTGAAGTTGTCGTTCGTCTTCCCACCGGTTCCCGCGGCGAACGCGATCGCGGCGCCGAGCAACACGATCCAGATCGCCAGGACCCACCAGCGGCGACGGGCTACGACCTGGCCTAGGGCGAACAGATACCGAGACATGCGGGTCCTCTCACGGAGTCACCAGAGCACACAGCGACGACACGCAACGCGAAATGCCCGTACGATAGCACGCCAAGTGATGATTTCCTCATAAACGCACCAATGGTCAGCAATCATTCGGCGACGCGGGAGGGCCGGGCGCTGGGCGCGAACAGTGGCAGCGCCGCGCAGAGGACCGACGGGTTTCTTCCGCAGCGTCGCACGGCGCCGTCCGGTCGGACGAGGGCGGCGGCCACGCGACCGCGGCACAGCCAGCGGTGCAGGTCCGTTCCCGGCGCCGCGGCGAGCACGACACCTCCGCGTTCTTCGACCCGCGCCCGGTCCTCGGGCGCCACGTCGACCGTGGTGAGGATCGCGAACCGTCCGCCGACGATCTCGTCGATCGCTCGCCCATCGGGAAGCCGATCGTTCGGCGTCAGCCGACCGACCGGACCGCGTTGAAACAGCGAAGCGTCGACCAGATCGGAGCGGCGCAGGGGCGGGGATTCACCACTGGTGAGCATGCGGGTGAAGCCGGGGAGGCGATGGAGCCGCGGTGCGACAAGGCCGCGCAGGCGATTGCCCAGCTCGCCACCCTGGGTCATCATCACGCCGGTGAGCTTGGCCAGTCGAATCATGGCTCGCGCGTGCGGCTTTCGCTCGGTCTCGTAAGTGTCGAGCACACGCTCGGGCAGCTCGCCGCGCAACACACCGGCCAATTTCCAGGAGAGGTTGGCGGCGTCGCGCAACCCCGCGCCCATGCCCTGACCGATGAACGGCGGCGTGAGGTGAGCGGCGTCCCCGAGCAGGAAGATCCGGCCGACGCGCCAGCGGTCGGCGAGCTGGGCGCGGAAGGTGTACGCGGCGACCCGCACGAGTTCGAGGTCTTCGTCGGGGACGTCCGCCGTCCACGGGGCGATCAGTGGACGCAGCATAGCGATATCCGGGTAGTCGTCGGCGGTCTCGCCGGAGCGAAGCCGGAACTCCCAGCGGTACCGCGTCTTTCCGATGCGCATGTAGGTCGCGGCCCGGGCCGGATCGCAGACCTGGTGCACCCCGTCCCAGTGTCCGAGGTCGGCGGTCGTGGCGATGTCCACGACCAGCCAGCGCTGCTCGAACCGTAGCTCGCGCATGCGCGCGCCCACCGCACCGCGGACGAGGCTGTTGGCGCCGTCGCAACCGAGGACGTATCGCGCGCGGACGCATTCCGCGCGGCCTGTCGTCCGGTCGGTGAAATCGACACGGACGCAACCGCTCTCCTCGGCCACGGCCGTGACTTCGGCGTTGCCGCGCAGGGTCGCGGCGGGATGTCGCGCGAGGTTCACGCGCAGGATCGCTTCCAGCTCCGGCTGGTCGAACAGGTTCGCCTCCGGATGCCCGCTGCGCGTGCCTACCGGGTCGCGATCGAATTGCGCGAGCACCCGCAGGCCGGGATCGAGCAAGCGCAGACCGAGCACCGGGCGAGAGATGGCGTCGAACTCGTCACCGACGCCGAGATGCCCGAGGATGCGGCGGATTTCGCCGTCCAGGTGGACGGCTCGCGGCTGCGGATAGACGCCGTCCCACCGTTCCAGTACGAGGCATTCGATCCCGTATTGCGCCAGCAAGGTCGCCGCGGTGAGTCCGGCCGGGCCCGCTCCGACGAGCACGACCGGGATCGTGCGCGTGGTCACGGGAGGGCTCCGCCCAGTGTGAGCACGTACGCGGCGGTGGCGAGGCCGGTCACGGCCGCCAGCACGCCGCCGAGCACAGTCGAGACGATTGTCATTGCGCCACCACGACTTTCCAGGCGATCGCGTAGCGGCCGAGGATCGCCTCGACTTCCCGCTCGTCGGTGGCGGGATCGAGTTCGACCGTCGCGACGACCGCACCGTCTTCGACCACCGCCGTGATGGCGCGCACTCCGGCATTGTCGCCAAGGGCCTCGAGCAATTCGCGGCGGGTCGCGTCGGCGCGCAGTCCCAGCTTGTACGGCTTGCCGACGTCGGTGACCGGCAGCGCGTCGAGCACGGTGACCGTCTTCGGGGCAGCGGCGCGCTCCTGCACCCGCTCGGCGACCCAGGCGACCAGCTCGTCCTCGGAGATGTCCGCGCCCGCGGTCAAAGCGACATAGGCCACGGGCACCTCGCCGGAGTGCGCGTCCGGGCGACCGACCGCGCCCGCCGCACAGACCCGTGGGTGCTCCAGCAGGGCGTCTTCGATGGCGGCCGGGTCGATGTTGTGGCCGCCGCGGATGATCAGGTCCTTGGCTCGGCCGTGCAGATGGATGAAGCCGTCGTCGTCGATGTGGGCCAGATCGCCGGTGTTCAGCCAGCCGTCGACCAGTGTGCCGAGACCGTCGACGAGGTGACCGCCCACCGCACGGCCTGTCACATATCCAGCGAAAACCGTTGGGCCGCTGATGATAAGGACGCCGGTCTCGCCCACCGGCAACCTCTCCCACGTAGCGTCTCCGGCGAGGCGGACGACCGCGACGCGCTGGTAGGGCATGCGCTGCCCGACCGCACCCGGTCGCGGCCGATCCGGGAAGCTGCGCGCCGTCGCGCAGGTCGCTTCGGTGAGGCCGTAGCCCTCCACCAGGGTCACGCCGGTATGTGTCTGGAAGTTCTCGCGCACGGCGGGCGGCAGCGGTGACGCGCCGACCATCGCGTAGCGCAGGCTGGAGATGTCGGCGTTGATCGGGCTTTGCGCGAGCACGGCGTACACGGTCGGCACCGCGCTCATCGCGGCGATCTCGTAGTGCGCCACGATGTTCCAGAACTCCGCGTACAGGGTGAAGTCGCGGTAGCCCAGCGGTCCGGCCCACACCACCGATTGGCCGCGGAACAACGGCGCGAGCAGGGTGACGATGAGCGCGTTGACGTGGAACAGCGGCAGCGCGGCGAAGACGACCGCGTCCTCGTCGAGCAGGGAGTTGGCGGCGATCATCCACGCGTTGGCCACTTCACCGGAATGCCGGTGCGCGGCCAGCTTCGGCACACCGGTGGTGCCGCCGGTGTGGAACAGGGCCGCCAGATCCGAGGCCGCGGGCGGCACTCCGACGAAGCGCGACGAATCCTGCGCGGCCGCAAGGTCATCGAGATAGCCGACGTGCACACCGTCGATCGCGGGCAGCTCGGGCGCTTGCTCCGCCGCGGCGGTGGGGCGCAGCACGAGCAGGGCGTCCACGAGACCCCGCGCGGCCAGCTCACCTGCGCACGCCAATCTCTCGGCGCCGAATTCGGGCCCGGCGACGATCAGGATTCGAGCCCCGGATCGGCCCAGCAGCTTGGCGATGTGATCACGCGAGAGACCGCCGTTGATCGGTGCGGCGATCCCGGCGAGCTGGGCCGCGAGGGTGGCGGGGATCAACTCGGCGCAATTGGGTGCGATGAGCGCGACCGCGTCGCCGCGGCGAACCCCGAGTTCGTGCAGCAGATTCGCGTGCCGGTGCACATCGGCGAGCAGTTCGGCGTAGCTGCGGCGCAACGGTTCTCGCCAGCGCGCGGCCTCGGGCAGCACGGTGATCGCCTCGCGTCGCGGCCACCGCGCCGCGGCACGAACGAGCAGCGCGTAGGTGGATTCGGGCAGACCGCGCGCCGCCAGGGGCACGGATTCGATGGCGGCCAAATCCTCCGGCTCGGCGTAGCGAGGCCAGAGCAGATCTTCGGCGGAGGCCGCGAGCGTCGTCTCGGTCACCGGGCGTACCTCACGACCGTGCGCTGGCGACCCAGGTCCAGGACGCCGTCATCGGTGCCGATCGCCGCCTCGACCACGTCGCCGTCTTTCAGGTACTTCGGATTCTTGGCCTGGCCCTTGAAGAACATCTTCCACTTGACCTTCGGCGGCAACAGCGAACTGATGATCTCCACCGGCTTGGGCGGGGCGCTGATCGCGGTACCCACCGGTGTCCCGGTGAGCAGCAGGTCACCGGCGTCCATCCGCTGGAACCGGGTCAACTCACGCAGCGCCTGCACCGGCCGGTAGATCATGTCCGCCACCGTCATGTCCTGGCGCACTTCGTTGTTGACCCACAACCGCAACCGCAGATCGGTGAACCGCTTCAACTCGTCGGCCTCCAGCAGCACCAGCGCCGGACCGACCGGGGTGAACGTCGGATACGACTTCGCCTCGTAGAACTGCGTTTTCGGCAGCTGCACATCTCGTGCGGAGATGTCGTTGGTGACGACGAGACCCGCGATGTAGTCGGCCAGGTTCTCCGCGTCGATCTCCGAGCCGACCGGCATCTCGCGGCCGAAGACCAGACCGATCTCCACTTCGTAATCGAGCAGATTCACGTGGGCGGGCCGGACGACATCGTCGTGCGGGCCGCTGATCGAGCCGGAAGCCTTGCGGAAGAACGTCAGCGGCACGGTCTCCGGATCCATGCCCGAGTCCTTCACGTGCGAGGAGAAGTTCGTCATCTGCGCCAACACCCGGCACGGCGCGGTCACCGGCGAGACAAGCGAAAGGCTTTCCACCGCAACCACATCCGCGCTAATAGCGGCCGCGGCGATCGCCGCACGGTCGGCCAGCAGTTCCCGCGTCGTCGTCGCGGCGGTATCGATACGGGCCGCACCGGCGGGCGTGCGCACCCACCAAGCGTCGGCGGTACGGAGAACGGAAACACTCATGACTTGGCTACTTTCAACAGGCCGCCCAAACGGCGGAGATCGAATTCGTTGTCCTCACGCAGCGCGTCGACGACCGCGCGCAACTCCCGCAGCGAGTCAGCGCCCGGCGAGATGCCGAGGAAATCCTTGGTGGCGGGCGGACCCCACTGCGCCAGACCCGAGGCGCTCATCGGCGCCCAGCCCGGCTCCAAGGTGCAGTCGAACATGTCGCCGTCGCTGAAATGCTCGACCATGAAACCGTCCGGATCACGCCAGTAGTCGAAGATCTGGCTGCCTTGGATATGGCGGCCGATCCCCCACGACCGGTGGTAACCGCGCTCGCGGAGGTACTCACCACCCGCGGCCAGCGCGTCCAGGTCAGCGACCTGATACGCCGAGTGCACATACCGGTTGGACGGTCCCAAGGTCAGCGCGAGCGTGTGGTGATCGGCCGGAGTCGAACCCAGATCGCAACGGATGAAGCTCATCACCGGCCCGCGCTCGCGCTGGCCCGGGTAGTACAGGAAGTCGCTGACGATCATGCCGAGATTGCTCAGGTACCAATCCAGCGTCTCCCGATACCTGGTCGACTGGACCACGACGTGCCCGAGCCGCTGCACCCGCGCGGGTACCCGAGGCGGCCGCTGCATGGCGTTCACGCGCACCACGTCATGTCCGAGATTCAGCACATGCGGCTGCTGCACGGGCTGGGCGGGAAGCCGGTGCGTCTCGGCGACGACCCGGACGCGCAGTCCGCTCGGATCGACCAGATCGACGGTCGACCCGCCGAGCGATTCCGGCAGCGGCACCACCTTCGAGTCCGTCCCGGACGCCAGTCTCAGTAGATCGGCGGCGTCGGTGGCCTGGAACGCCGGACCGACGAACCGCGACCGCGCGCCGCGGCGGATCAGCACGCACGGCGAGCCCACGTCGGTTCCGCGCAACCGCACCTCGTCGGCCGTGCGGTGCGCCGTCGTGAACCCGAAAGCATGCGCGAAGGTCTCGGCACGCTCGAGATCCGGCTTCTCGAACTCCAGCCACGCCAGATCGAGCACCTTCACCACCGGATTGCGCGCTCGGCCCGGATGTTCACCCGCCAACGCGCCGCGCTCGCTGTGCAGACCGCTGTGCACATCGTGCTGGCCGCTCATCGACCACTCCCTTCCAAGTACTGACGATATCGTCACTCACGACCAAGTATTCAGTCAAGTGTTTCTGACAAATTCGTCACTACTGACCCGCGCGCTACTATGACGTGCGAAGACGTCAGGAGAGGTGGACTGCGATGACCGGTTCGGAACCCAACCGCTTGGAGCGCCGCAAGGCGCGCACCCGCGCCGCGCTGGTGGGCGCGGCCCAGTCGCTGCTGGCCGAGGGCAGGCTCAACGTGCCGATCCTGGAGATCACCCAGGCCGCGGACGTCGGCATGGGCTCGTTCTACAACCACTTCCAGAGCCGGGAGGAACTGTTCCAAGCCGCGGTCGAAGAAGCGCTCGACCGACACGGCGCGGTCCTCGATTTGCTGTGCGAGGACCTGGACGACCCCGCCCAGGTGTTCGCCCAGAGCTTCCGCCTCACCGGCCGCCTGCACCGCCGCAGCCCCACGCTCAGCAAGGTCCTGCTCGCCGACGGCCTCGGTCTCGTGAGCTCCGAGCGAGGACTCGCACCCCGCGCCCGTCGCGATATCGAAGCGGCGGCCCGCGCGGGACGGTTCCAGGTCCGCGACTCGGAACTTGCGATGACCATCGTCGCGGGCGCCGCGTTGTGCCTCGGCAGGCTCCTGCACGACCACCCCGAGCGCGACGACGCCGAGGCCGCCGATCAGGTGGCCGAGGACCTGCTGCGCATGTTCGGTCTGCCCGCCGACGAGGCCACCGAGATCTGCCGCCGACCGCTGCCGTCGCTCGACGCGGCGCCCCAGGACGGCACCGCGGCCTGACACCTCAGCAACGTCTCAGCCCGCGGTGGCAGACTGGCTGGACACGGCAGATCCGGATTGGCGGGATAGCGAGATTGATGGATTCACCGAACACCGTGCGCGACGACGACCTGGCACACTTTCGCACCGAATTCGCCCGATTCATGATGTCGTACCAGTTCGTCACCTCGGAGTTGATGACCAAGATCAACATCCTGAAGGACGAGTTCACCTACATCCACAAGTACAGCCCGATCGAGCACGTCCGATCCCGCCTGAAGTCGCCGGAGAGCATTCTGCACAAGCTGCGGCGCAAGAACATCCCGGTCACACTGCCCGACATCAGGAAGAACATCGTCGACATCGCGGGTGTGCGCATCACCTGCAGCTTCATCCAGGACACCTACCGGATCGCGGACATGCTGACCAGCCAGTCCGACGTCACCGTCAACGAGGTGCGCGACTACATCGCCAACCCCAAGCCCAACGGCTACAAGAGCCTGCACATTCTGCTCGAGCTGCCGGTCTTCATGAGCGACCGCGTCGAGCACGTGCCCGCCGAACTGCAGATCCGCACCATCGCCATGGACTTCTGGGCGAGCCTGGAACACAAGATCTACTACAAGTACGGCGGCGAGATCCCGGACGAGTTGCTCGCCGAACTGACCGACGCCGCGGACGCCGCGAACCGGCTCGACATGCGCATGGAGCACCTGCACGAGCGAGTCGCGCAATCCCGGCTCACCGCCCCCGGCGAAGAGGGCGCGATCCCGCTGCCCGCCCCGGTCGAACTGCTCGAGTCCCTCGCCCGGGAACACCGCATGTCCCGCTAGCGAGCGGCCCTCGCAAACCTTCGGTCATCCAGCTATCCCCTTCTGCCGAGCCTGAGTCCCCGACCTGTGACGTCATGTCGCCTCAGCCGGCGCGTCCGTAGTCGTCGGCGAGACGCTCGATGTCGTCCTCACCAACGGCCTGAACCTTGTGCTCGATGCCGTCGAGGGTGCCGATGCCCTCGCCGGCCACGATGAACCAGTGCTCGGCCCTGCGCTGATGCCGCTGATAGCTGAGCCGCTGGCCCGGGCTTCACCGTGATCGTCCCGCAGGCATCGCGACGCCCGGCGCGCTTCTTCAGTCGGAGGCCGCCTCTACGATGCCGTTGACACCCGAATCCATTGGGGCCGTGTCGACAACGACCTGGAGAACGACGTGCAGCTTTCCGATACCGCGAACGGGCCAGACGAGCTGCGGGAGCACGGCTGTCTGTGGTTCGGCCGGGCTCGCGGCTGATGCTCGAGGCAACGATCTCTCGCATCCTGACCGTGCTGTCCGAGATCGCCGAGCGCGAGGGGGACGAGCCGGATCCGGGACCGCGCCCGCCCGCGTCGGCGCCCGCCGTCGCCGAGGCCCGCCGGGCGCGGGGCGGAAATTTCTCGCCGGAGTATCTCGACTTCCTGCATCTGCACGACGGCTGGCCGGAATTCCCTTGGGGCATCACACTCTTCGGCACGAGCGAGCTGACCGATGACGAGACCTACCCGTACTACGAGGAGACGCTGGAGGACTGCGAGGCGCCGGAGGAACTGATGGACGCCGTGATCGTGGGCGCCTCCGGCAACGATCCTTCCCTGGTCCTGCTGCTCGGCACCGGCGAGGTGGTCGACTTTCTGTACGAGGAGCGAGCCCGGTATCCCGGCTTCGCGGCCTTCCTGGCCGACAGGCTCGCCGCGGTGGAGTCCTATCTGGAGCAGCTGTCGCAGTGCGAGGAGGCCGCGCGCGCCGACTGGACCCCGGCACATCGCGCCGCCAAGGAAGCGCGGCTCGTCGAGGAACTGCGCCGTGCCACGACCTCACCTCGCGCGGCGGTCCCGGCTGCCGCGGTGCCACCGGCGCACGACCCGATGCCTGCTGCCGTCGAGCCCGGCGAGCTGAGGGTAGGCAAGAAGAATCCCAAGGCGTCGGTGATGCTCGCGCTGGTGCTGTACCTCGGCTCCTATCCCGCACCGGATGAGGTGATCGGCTGCTTCCGGGCCTTCCGTCGCCATTTCCCCGTCGACGGCGCCATGGTCTGGGCCGTGCCGAACGCGTTCGGCGGCTTTCCCGAGGACGCCGAACACCCCGACGACGAGTCGTGGGCCGGGCAGATGCGCGTCGATGTCGGCGGTCACTTCGGCATCCGCATCTCGGTGCGGGCCGGGGCCACCGCCGAGCGCTCCTACACCCTCAACGTCCGCGGCATCCCGCCCTCCGACGACGGCCGCCCGCGCGCCTCGTTCTGCGAGGTCATCGTCCCGGTCGACGAGGACCCGGAGCGGCTCGCACGGCTGGCGACCGAGTTGACCGAGCTGCTGCCGGCACGGTCGGGCCACGGCGGATACAGCGCGTACGTCTGGGACCGCGACTCCGCCAAGGACCCGTACCAGCACGTGTTCTCCTGGTGCCGTCGCTTTTTCGCCCTCGACGTCGGACAGGTCGACGGCTGGCTCGAAGCGGCGACCGAACGCGTGGTGGGCGCCGGCTGGCTGACCGTCCTCGGCCCCGCATTCGTCACGCACCTCGCAGGTACCGCACTGCCGACCTTCACCACCCCCGGCATCACCGTGACCCGCGCGCAAGGTGGCGGGGTCGTCATCCGGGCGGGCGAGCGCCCTTCCCTCGGCGATGTGCACCGCGGTGAGTTTCCTTCTGCCCTGGCCGAGATCGGCCGGTACCTGCTGCCGCTCGAGACCGGCGGCTGGCATCACACGTCGACCTGGTGGCCCACACCCGGCCAGGTCTGGCAGCTGACCTACGACGAGCTTCCCGGCGGTTTCACCGACCACCGCGCCACATCGGCCTGGCTGACCCGTCTCGTTGACCCGCAACGCTTCCTCGGCCCCACCGCCCGCGAGCAGGCCGAGGAACTTCTCGATCAGCTCAGCCGCCGACACGGCGGCGACTGGGCCGACCAATGGCGCGCCGATCCCGACGACTTCGCGTGGCTGCTCGGTCTGCTCACCAACGCCGCCCATCCCGCGGCGAGCGCGGAGAGTGTCACCGCCCTGGAGTTCGTCACCGGCTTCCCGGGCGACGCGCCCGCCGAGGCGTACAACCGGCTGATCTACGCCTACCTGCGGCACGACCACCTCGACCGCGCCGAGGCTCTGCTGCCGACCGCCCTCGAACACGCCCCGCGCGCCCCGCACATCTTCCACAACGCCGCCTGCGTCGCGGCCCGCACCGGCGACCACAAGCGCGCCTTGGAATTCGTACGCGCCGCGAAGCAGCACGGGTACGTCGATTTCGCGTCGATCCGCGAGGACGGGGACCTGCGTGGTCTGCACGACGACCCCGCCTTCGTCGAACTCTTCACGACCGAGGTCGGCTCGGACTCCGGCTCCGGCTCCGGCTCCGGCTCCGGCTCCGGAGAGGAATAGCAGAGCGTGCAGGCAGCAGGGAATGCCCGCCGGGGATGCGAGCACAGAGACGACCGGCTCGTGCAACCAGCTCTGCTCCGGCGGCTCGAGTGTGAACATCAACTCCGTCTCGATGGGTCGTGCGGCAACGTGTCACTCGGCGTAGCAGGCAGGACACAGCGGCACCGGTCGGGTTCGCACGCCGAATCCGGTGCCCGATATCGACTCTGGACAACCTTGTCGAACCGTTGTTACTGTCCAGTAACAACGGGTTCGGATCGTCCATCGAGATGCCAAGGGGGGCAGAGCATGCCACATTCGCAGGCACGCAGCGCGGGAATCGTGGGTGGCGGGATCGGCGGGCTCGCCGCCGCGATCGCGCTGCGTAGCGCCGGATGGCAGGTCACCGTCTACGAGCAGGCGCCGGAGTTCACCGAAGTAGGCGCGGGAATCTCGTTGTTCCCCAACGCGATCACCGCATTGGACGCGCTCGGTCTGGGCGCCGCCATCCGGGCCACGGGGATCGGCGAGGGGCCCGGTGAAATTCGTAATGCCGCGGGGCGGGTTCTGTTCACCCGCTGGGCGAAACCGCTGCCGGGCGGATTCACGGTGCTGCACCGCGCGGACCTGATCGCGCTTCTCGTCCAAGCAGTGCCGAGCGAGTGCCTGCGGCCGGGCAGCACGGTCGAGAACGTCGCACTCGACGGCACCCTGCGTGTCGGCGGCGAGACGGTGCGCCACGATCTGATCGTCGGCGCCGACGGAGTGCACAGCGCGATCCGACAGGGCCTGTGGCCGGGCGACACCGCCGTGCGCCACACCGGGATCACCGCCTGGCGAGGCGTGCTCGACACCCCCGCACCTTTCGCCGGTGGCATATTGGGCGTGCACGCGGAATTCGGCGTGCTACCGATGCCGGGTGGACGCACTTACTTCTTCGCGGCCGCCCAACCCGGCTTCGACAGTCTCGACCATTTCGCCGAGTGGGCGTCTCCGGTGCCCGAAATCCTCGCGGCGGCCGATCCGGCACGGATTCTGCGGGGAGAGTTCCTCGAGGTGCCGGTGCCCGCGACACTCGCCCTCGGAAAAGTCGCGTTGGTGGGTGACTCGGCGCACGCGATGCGTCCGGAACTCGGACTGGGCGCCGCCATGGCTCTCGAGGACGCGGTGACGCTCGCGGCCCACGCGCCCGATCTGCGCGCGTATTCGAAGGCGCGGCGGCGACGGGTGCGGACAGTGTCGTGGATGTCGCGCCAAGCCACCGGCAACAACATGCCCAACTCCCGCTGGCGCGCAGCCGTGCGCGACGTCAGCGCCCGCGCGGTACCCGATGCTTTGGTCCTGGCCCCCGTATCCCGGCTGTTCCGCTGGCGCGCACCGGCTTCCGTCTCCACCGATACCGCCACTACCTCGGAGGCCACCCGCCCGACCGTCGAATCGCCGTCAGCGCCCCGTCGCCAATAGCCCCGACACCACCCCGAGACCGGCCCGGTAGGTCGGTTATGGCGTTGCCGCACACCTACGATGGGACGGCAACACCGCTCGACGTGGTGTGTCAGTGAATGGTCAATCCACCTGGGCGACAGCAGCTGTGCCGATCTTGTGGTCTGTGATCGAGGAGGCCGCACCGGATACACCCAGCGCGCCGATGATCGCGCCGCCGACCCGGATGATCACGCCACCACCATTGGGTACCAGCGAGTGTGCACCCGATTGCCGCGGGCCGCCAACGATCGGCTGTCCCTGAGACGCGGCAGTGGTCATGTGCACGGTGTCGAATCCCAGAGCAACGGCAGTATCTGCCTTGCGTTTTGCGAGTTCGGCCGTATACGAGGCCGCACCGTCCATACGCGCAAAGGCCACCAGTTCGCCCCCGGCCTCCACGACCGCAAGCGAGACGACCTCCCCCAGCTCGGCTGCCACCTTACGAGCGGCCGAGATCACTGCCCCGGCCTGATGCAGCGAAATACCCATGAGCCCATCCTCCCGCACCCACAGCATCGATAGGCTTGCCGCTGGCAGCGTGCCTTCGAGTGACGCCATCACATTGTCGTAGCCGCGCCGGCGAAAGGTGGCGCTGCAGACGAGCGTGGCTCATTGAAACTGATGCGACGGTACGAATAGCTCGGGCCCGAACCGGAATTCGAGAAGGCAGCGTTGGTCGGTCAGGTCGGTCACGGTGTCGAGGACCAGTCCGTGCGGGGCGGCGAGCGTGCGGAATTCGTCGATGCGCCGTTCGCGACCGCCGTAGATCGCGAGCATGGACAGGTCCATCTCGGTGCTGGCTCGCCGTCCTCCTACTGGTTCTATGACGAGGATGCGGCCGGTCGGGTGGGCAGCTTCGACGCAACGGGCGAGAATGCGGTGGGCGTGCTCGTCGTCCCAGTCGTGGAGGATGTCGGACAGCAAGTACGCGTCCGCCCCTGCCGGAAGAGTGTCGAAGAAGCTGCCCGCCGTCACTTCGGTCCGGTCGTCGAGGTCGTGAGCGCGGAAGGTTTGGCGGGCCTCGGTCGCGGTGGGTGTGAGATCGACGAGATGGCCGTGCATCCGTGAATGGGCTTTCAGGATCGCGGCGAGCAGGGTTCCTCGGCCGCCACCGACATCGACGATCGTGGTGAATCGGGACCACTCGAAACCGGCGACGAGTCGCGGGATCTGCTCTCGGAAGCGCAGGGTCATCTGCCGGTCGAACGACGCACGGAGGGAGGGGTTTTCGGCTAGGTCGGCCCAGAAGTCCTGTCCGTAGCGGCGTGGGTAGGCCGCTTGGCCGGTGGTGATGCTGTGGGCGAGTTCGATGATGGCCAGTTCGGCGCGACCGGCGGCGGAATCCAGGCGCAGCAGGATGTTGGTGAAGCCGTTGCCCGCGTCGGCGCACAGGTTCGCTCCGAACTCGGTGGTGCGGTAGCCGGTGGCTGTCCGTTCCACGACCCCGAGTGTGGTGAGGTGGCCCAGCAGCAGATCGAGCGCGACCGGTGCAACGTCGAGTTCGACCGCGAGTTCAGCGGCGTCGGCACCGTTGCCGACGAGCCGGTCCGGCAGCCCCAGGGTCACCGCGACCCGCAGAGCCATCGGCGTCGCCAGACTCGCCATGCGACGGAGCGCATCGGCATCGTCATGTCCCATGAGGAGGCACTGTGGCATGCCGAAGTGGTCCGGGGCCAACGAATTCGGCGTGGACTCGTTCGCTGCGCCAGGTGACGGCCTCACGCACCGGCGCCTTGGCGGTCCGAACTGTTCGCCGGGTGGACGAGCCGAGCGTGGTATGTCGCCGGGAGGCGGCCGCGGGCTGACCCGCGACCGCCCGTTTTCTTCTAGCTCGACTTCTGCCCGTCCAGCGTTTCGCGCAAGATGTCCGCGTGCCCGGCATGCTGGGCGGTCTCGGCGATGACGTGCAGAAGTACCCGGCGCACGCTCCGCGTGGCGCCCGGCTCGTGCCACGGCGCCTCGGGCAGGGGGTGCGTCGCCGACAGGTCGGGCACGGAGGCGATGATTTCCGCGCTACAGGCTGCGACTCGTTCGTCGCGCGCGTTGTCAATCGCAGACAGCGCCGCCGGACGCCGAGCCGACCAGCTTCGTGTACTTGGCCAGCACACCGCGGGTGTAGCGGGGCGGCAAGGGTTTCCAGCCCTCGCGGCGTTGCACGAGTTCGCTTTCGTCGACCATCACATCGAGCTTGCCCGCGGCGACGTCGAGGCGGATGCGGTCGCCGTCGCGCACGAACGCGATCGGGCCGCCGTCGACGGCTTCCGGGGCGACGTGCCCGACGCACAATCCGGTGGTGCCGCCGGAGAACCGTCCGTCGGTGAGCAGCAGCACGTCCTTGCCCAGGCCCGCGCCCTTGATGGCCGCGGTGATGGCCAGCATCTCGCGCATCCCCGGACCGCCCTTCGGGCCCTCGTACCGGATGACGACCACGTCGCCCGCGGTGATCGTGCCGTCCTCGAGTGCGTCCATCGCGGCGCGCTCGCGGTCGAAAACCCTTGCCGTGCCGGTGAATACATCGGAGTCGAAGCCCGCCGACTTGACCACGGCGCCCTCCGGCGCGAGGGTCCCGGTGAGGATGGTGATACCGCCGGTGGGATGGATCGGCGAGGCCATCGCGCGGATCACCTTGCCGTCGGGGTCGGGTGGGGTGATCTCGGCCAGGTTCTCGGCCACCGTCCGGCCCGTCACGGTCAGGCAGTCGCCGTTCAGCAAACCGGCGTCGAGCAGCGCCTTCATCATCACCGGCACGCCACCGATGCGGTCCACGTCGGTCATCACGTGCTTGCCGAAGGGTTTGACGTCGGCCAGGTGCGGCACCCGGCGACCGATCCGCGCGAAATCGTCCAGCGACAGGTCGACGTTCGCCTCGTGCGCGATGGCGAGCAGGTGCAGCACGGCGTTGGTCGAGCCGCCGAAAGCCATGACGACCGCGATCGCGTTCTCGAACGCGGGTTTGGTCAGGATGTCGGAGGCGGTGATGCCCTGGCGGATCAACTCCACCACCGCCTCGCCGCTGCGCCGGGCGTAACCGTCGCGGCGGCGGTCTGTCGCGGGCGGCGCGGCACTCCCCGGCAGCGACATGCCGAGCGCCTCGGCCGCGCTGGCCATGGTGTTGGCGGTGTACATACCGCCGCAGGCGCCTTCACCCGGACAGATGGCCCGCTCGATGGCGTCGACGTCCTCGCGGCTCATCAGCCCGCGCGCGCAGGCGCCGACCGCTTCGAACGCGTCGATGATCGTCACCTCGCGCTCGCTGCCGTCGGAGAGTTTCGCGATGCCGGGCAGGATCGAACCGGCGTACAGGAACACGCTGGACAGATTCAGCCTGGCCGCCGCCATCAGCATCCCCGGCAGCGACTTGTCGCAGCCCGCGAGCAGCACCGAGCCGTCGAGCCGCTCGGCTTGCATCACCGTCTCGACGCTGTCGGCGATCACCTCCCGGGAGACCAGGGAGAAATGCATTCCCTCGTGTCCCATGGAAATGCCGTCGGACACCGAGATGGTGCCGAACTGCATCGGGTAACCGCCACCGGAGAAGACACCGTCTTTGCATCCCTGGGCGAGCCGGTCCAGCGACAGATTGCACGGCGTGATCTCGTTCCACGACGAGGCCACGCCGATCTGCGGTTTCTCCCAGTCCGCATCCCCCATGCCGACCGCACGCAACATCCCGCGCGCGGCGGCCCTCTCCAGTCCGTCGGTGACGTCGCGGCTACGCGGCTTGAGATCGGAGACCTTCTGATTCTCGGACACGATTCCCCATCATCCTCGCTCCACCCCGATTACGCCGCCGACCACGCCGAATGCTTCGCCTACCTCGGCCAGAAGACGTGATCATCTCGCACGACGAGCGGTTCCGAGTTCTCGTCCTCATACCCCCGCAGTCGACCGAGCTCGACGGAACCATCGAGTCGGACCATGCCGAAGTCCACCCGCCGGTACAGCCAGCGCATCAGCTCGCCGATCTCCGGAAACATTTCGGGATGCACTTCCTGCCGTGCCTCGAGACGCCAACCGGTCGGCGTTCGCTCGAGGCTCGCGGTCAGCATTCCGCCGGTTCCACACGCGGGCCCGCGCTGGTCGAGCAGCGGTTGCGGATCCAGCTCGACCAACTGCCCTTCATCGTCCTCGATCAGCCAGTGGCTACCGCTCTCGATCCGAAGGCCGGATTCCGGTAGTTCACCGAGCCCCAGATGCCAACGCAGCTCGGCCCCTCAATCCCGTGAGAACGCCGCTGCCGCGGCGATTGCCAAATCCTGGTATGGCTTTCCGCTCACGTCGGCGACCACCTGGTGTGCGGTTCCGCCGGTGAGGGGGAACGGTGCGGGGTAGCGGGTGGAGACGGATTGGCCGTTGTCGCGGCCGACGCAAACTCCCTCGCCCACACCGGAGAACGTCACCGGCTGGGTGCGCATGTCGCCGAGGGAGCCGACCGGGGTCTCGTCGATGTACAGCACGGCCTCGCCGGTGGGGGTGAAGTTGTCGGGGCGGGTTCCGTGGCGTTCGTAGCGGATTCCGAGGATGTGGTCGCCGAGTGGTACCGGACGATCGGAGACGATCATCTGTTCCTCCTCGCCGAGGAAGTTGTAGATGTAGTACAGGTGCTCGTCTTCGATGAACAGGGTGTGCCCGCCGAGCCGTCCACCGTGGGCGAACAACACGCCCTTCGCGTCCGGCCTTTCGATCGTCGTCTCGGCGAGCAGGGCGAAGGATCGGCCCCGAATCTCCAGTGCCGCACCGGGTCCCACTTCAGCGCCGCCGGGATAGTAGACCGACCTGTCGCGCTTGGCGGCGTACGTCGGGCGGTATCGGGTCATGGCCGAGACGATGTCGAGGTCGTTGAGCGGCAATCCCTGGTACTTCTCCGCCTCCGAGAACCACAGCGCCTTCAGCTCTTCCAGCTTCTCGGGATAACTGTCGGCGAGATCGTGCACCTGGCTGCGGTCGTGCTCGAGATCGAACAGTTCCCAGCGGTCCTGGTCGAAATGTCCCCAGCCGGAGGGGCATGCCGCGTGGATGGCGTCGGCGAACCACCCGCGATGCCAGATCCCGCGCGTCCCCAACATCGAATAGAACTGCGTGTGTTTGCCGGTATCCGCGTTCGCGTCGTCGAGCAGTGCGCGAAAAGTGCTGCCCTCCAACGGTCGCTGCGGCACATGCTTCACGATGTCCGGCGGCGCGATGCCGATCAGGTCGTAGATGGTCGGGGTGACGTCACAGACGTTGACGTACTGGTGGCGCAACTCACCACGGGCCGACATCCCGGCGGGCCACGACACCACGCACGGATCGGCGATGCCGCCTTCGTGCGAGGCATACCGCTTGTACAGCTTGTACGGGGTGTTGAACGCCATCGCCCAACCGATGCTGTAGTGGTTGTAGGTGCTCGGCGAACCGAGTTCGTCGAGCTTGGCCAAGTTCTCCTCGATCGTGTCGAGGTAGCCGTTGAAGAATTTCATCTCGTTGGACGTGCCGTTCGGACCGCCTTCGCCGCTGGCGCCGTTGTCCGAGAACGCGACGATGATCGTGTTGTCCAATTGGCCGCTCTCCTCGAGATAGTCCAGCAGCCTGCCGATTTGCGCGTCGGTGTAGGACAGGAATCCGGCGAACACCTCCGCCTGCCGACGGAACAGCCGCTTCTCGTCCTCCGACAACGAATCCCACGGCCGTACCGTGTCCAGCATGGGCCACGGCTTGCCGTCCGCGCTGGTGGCGTGCGCGTAGGGATTGACGGGCGAGAGCTCGGTGCCTTCCGGCAGCAGACCCATGCGCTTCTGATTCTCCAGCACGACCTCGCGGTACTTCTCGTAGCCCATGTCGAAACGTCCGCGGTATCTGTCGGCCCACTCCCGCGGCACGTGATGCGGCGCATGCCCGCAGCCGGGACACAGATAAAGGAACCACGGCTTGTCGGGGGCGATCACTTTCGCGTCCCGGATGAACTCGATCGACTTGTCCGCCAGGTCTTTCGACAGGTGATACCCGTCCTCGGGTGAATACGGCGGCGCGACTTGGTGATTGTCGTACACCAGATTCGGATACCACTGATCCGCCTCACCGCCGAGGAATCCGTAGAACCGCTCGAACCCACGTCCCAGCGGCCAATGCCGTTTCGACGCGGCCAAATTCTCTTCCTCCAGCGGCGTCATATGCCACTTGCCCACCGCGTACGTATTCCACCCGCGCTCGGACAGCGCCTCCGACAGCAGGGCGGTGTCGGCGGGTATCCGTCCGCACATATTGGGGAAGCCGTCGCTGATCTCCTCGATGGTCGCCATGCCGACCGAGGTCGCGTTCCGTCCGGTCAACAGCGCGGCGCGGGTGGGTGAGCACAGGGCGGTGGTGTGGAACTGCGTCAGCCGCACGCCGCGCTCGGCGATGCGGGACATGGTCGGCATCTCGACCAGACCGCCGTAGCAGTCCCAGGTCCCGATGCCGATGTCGTCCCACACCAAGTACAGCACGTTCGGCGCGTTTTTCGGGGCCGTCGGCTCCGCGTACGGTCCCCAGTCGGGCACCGAATCGCGGATATCGAATTCGACGCGTCCCTCGAACTTTTCGGCCATCGGCCACCTCCACAACAGAGCTGTTGAATGGCCCGTCCGCCCGTGGCCGGTGACCGATCCGGGGACACACGAGCCTTATGTGGTTGCCCGCCACGCGTTTTCAGAAATCTGCGGAATCCCGGGGGGGCCACGGCGCTGCGACCCTTGGCCACTACGACGACCACGCGGCGAATCACCGTGCCGGAACGGCAACTGACCGGTGCGAGATCATCAGGCGTCGACTTCCGTCCGCGGCACGGCTTTTCGAACGGGTCCGAACGCGCGCGCGGACGAACGAGGACAGACCCCTTCGGCGCCGCGGCAAGCGTCCCGCTCAGTTTACCGCTGGCCACCGGCGCGATCGACAGAACTTCGGAGATTCGCAGCGAATTCTTCCTGTCGAATGGCCGAAGCAAGCTAAAAGTTCAAGCAACTTCGTGCGAGTCAGCGGGGAGACCACCCGAGTACTCAGCGGTCGTAGGAGGCGACGCCGACCGGACCCACACCGACACACAACGTGAGACCCGTTGTGTAGGAACCGATTCGAAGGAAGGATCCGCCACCGACCACCCGCACGTACACCGTGTGCGTCCCGGAGCGGACCGGGACGACGACCGGCCGCCCGCGCTCGAGGCCGACCGTGAGCTGCCCGTCCCGATCGGCGACGTAGTTCAGCTGGGCGGTCCAGTTGTTGTCGAGCATCGGCCCGTCCAGCGGAACCGCGACCGGTGTCGGACCCGCGATCCGGTGGTCGCAGCCGGGATCGGGACCAGGGCGGATGTGCCGGTTCCACCAGACGACGGCGTCTACGATCTCGCCCGTGTCGGTGATCATGCGCAACCGTGGCGTCGAGTCGGCGAACGCGCTGGGCGGCGCGACCGGTGCGAGCACGTTCTCGGCGAGGTTTTGCGGATAGGCGTAGGGCGCCAGGACCGCCCACGGCACTTCCTGTTCCAGCAGCGGCGCGTCCTGTTCGCCGAGCGCGGCCGTGACGTTGGTGAGGTAGGTGCGGGTCGGGCCGATCGCCCACGCGCGTGCGAAGGTCCACGAGGACCACAGGCTGCTCACCACGAACGCCGCCGTGAGCCCCACCAGGGCGGGCGCGACGAACCGCCGCCTGCCCAGCCGCGCCCACAGCTCGGATTCGCGGGGACGTGCCCGAAGCACCAGCGCACCGGCGAGCGCCATCAGCACCGCGACGTCGGCCAGGTACCGGAGGGATTGCATGATCTCGGTGGCGGTGTGCGGTCCACTGCGAATCAGCGCGAGCGGCAGCTGCGCCACCACGACGTAGACCGCGACCGTCACCAAGACCGCCGTCACCCGCCGACGCAGGAAGACGGCGGCCACAGCGAGCAGACCGAGCACCACCCAAGCGAAAGCGACCGCCCAGTCCGGCGGCGCTGCCCACGGCGTGGCGGGCAACCACCGTTCCCACACCCACGGCCCGCCCGACAACGCGGGCACGACACCCAGCGACGTGGCGGTGCGCAGCAGCTCCCCGACATCGTGCCCGTTGCCGTGCACGGCGGCGACGTCGACGACGCTGAGATAGACGCCGAGCCACGCCACCAGAGCCACACCGCAACCCACCCACAGCATCGCCCCGCGACGGGCGACCGTCCGGATGACACCGGTGTGACCGTCCACGTGGTGCGTCGAGGCGGCGGCCGCGAACGCCACGAACGGAACGACTACCGACTTCTCGAAGGACAGCAGCGCCAGGACCAAGACGACGATCCCGGACACCGCGTACCGGCGCCGCCCGGTCCGCACCAGCAACACCGCGTCACCGATCACCCAGGCGAGGGCGAACTGCAACGGCAGCGCGTTCAACGCCGCCGCCCACCACGCGAACGCGGGCAGCGTCAGCGGACACACCAGGTAGAGCACGAGCGGCACCAGCATCGCCCGGCGTCTGCCCAGCACGACGATCAGCATGCGCAGCACCGCGAGCGAGGCCGCGAGTTGCAGCAGGACCAGCGAGATCACCGGACCCGCCCAGTCCAGCGGCGCCGCCCTGGTCACGAGCCACGCCGCGCCGAAGGCCAGCGGCATGAAATGACCGTCGTGGTCGTAGAGCAGCAGGTCCGTGGACAACAACTCGTAGCGACCGGCGCGCCCGACCAGAACGAGGTCGTCCCAATAGAAATAGCCGCGACCGGCGATCCAACCGCGCAGCGCCACCTGCGCCACGACGAGACAGCAGGCCAGGAGGACAACGGCGCGCGGAGTGGACGAGGCCAGCGCCGCGCGTGCCCGCCGCGACCACCCGCCGACCGGCGGCAAGCCGCGCGCGGAGACGACCGGCGCCGGACGCTCGCCGATACGCACGTCGGTCATCGCGGGCACTCCTGTTCGCGATCGTGTCAGCCGGGCGTGGTCCGAGGATCGCTGTGGTGGATCCCCGCGCCCAGTCTGCCCGAAACCTCACCGTGCCGGAGCACCGCCGACCGCCGGTGGGCACCGCCGCTCAGGCGCTCGAACCGACACGGGTGGAGCAATCCTCGAGCATCACCGTGCACAAACGAAACTTTCCGCCACAATATTGTCTGTCCCCCCGGACGATTTCCGACGCACTCGTGCCTACCTGAAAGACATCGACACCGGCGCTCGCCCGAGAGCCGTCGTCCTCGCCCACAGCGAACACACGGAGTACGCGATGTTTACTCGATGGACGAACACAGCCGCCTGCGCGGTGGCGACCCTCGCCGCAGTCCTGTCACCCGCCGCCGCTTCCACCCCCGCACACGCCAGCCCACCGCACTGCCCCGACGTCCACGTCGTGGCGGTTCCGGGGACCTGGGAGACCTCGAAAACCGAACCGGGCAAGGGGATGTTGGCCGCCGTCGCCGACGACCTGCCCGGCGACGTCTGGACCGACTACGTCGCCTACACCGCGACCGCGTTCCCTTGGGAAGGCGAGGTGTACGGCCGGTCCAAGCGCGAAGCCATCGACACCGCCCGCGCGCTCATCGCGGACACGGCCCAGCGCTGCGCGACGACGCGATTCGCGTTGCTCGGCTACAGCCAAGGCGCGGACGCCGCGGGCGATCTCGCCGCCGAGATCGGCACCGGGCTGGGCGTGGTCTCGCCCGACCGGGTCGGACTGGTCGGTCTGATCGCCGACCCGCGCCGCTCCCCCACCGACACCCTGATCGGCCCGCCGGTGCCGGGCGCGGGAGCGGGCGGCCCGCGCCTGGGTGGATTCGGCTGGCTGAGCCCGCACACCTTCACGTTCTGCGTCCCCGGCGACCTGTACTGCGCTACCCCGGACGGTGACTACGCCGCCCGGATCGCCGGATTCTTCGCGCAGGTCTCCAACCCGGACCCCGCCCTGTTCGACAAGTATCAGCAGCAGGCGGGCGAGCTCATCAACGACGCCATGGCCGCGGGAGGCTTCGGACTCCTGCACGACCAGCTCAACAATTCCGCCTACGAGGAGCGCAAGAAGCAGATCGATGACTTCCTGGCCTCCGGCGCCCACCAGAGCTACCCGTCCTACCGGATCGCCGGGGGCGCGACCCCGCTCACCTGGTTGCGTCAACGGCTGGTCGGACTCGCTCAGCGTTGATCGGCGCTCGCGGTAACCGTCGGGCTCGAGTGCTGAATCGCCAGATTCGGGGAGGCGTCCCGCCGATTTTCGGCGGACCGGTATAACGGCGACGCGCGCCGGAATCGATAGGATTCCGGCGCGCGTCGGCGTTTCCGCGGACCTTTGCCGAGTCCCCGGTCCGCGGAGTGAACGCGCGATAGGCTCGGCAAGATCATTCGGTGCGACCGGCGCAGGGGTGATGCCACTATGTGTCGACTCTTCGGACTGACCGCCGCTCCGCGACGAGTCAAAGCAAGCTTCTGGCTACTGGACGCGGCCGACAGCCTGGACCGCCAGAGCGAGGCGAATCCCGACGGAACCGGGCTCGGCACCTTCGACACCGCGGGGCGGCCGCTGGTCGAGAAACAGCCGCTTGCCGCCTACGAGGACCGGCAGTTCGCCGTGGAAGCCAAGCACCGCGAGTCGGCCACATTCCTCGCCCACATCCGGCACGCCTCTACCGGCGACCTCAGCACGAAGAACACCCACCCCTTCACCCAGGACGGGCGAATCTTCGCGCACAACGGCGTCATCGAGGAACTTCCCCGCCTCGACGAGGAACTCGGCCGATACCGCGAACTGGTCGAGGGCGACACCGATTCGGAACGTTTCTTCGCCCTGATCACCAAACACATCGACGCCCACAACGGGGATGTCACCGCGGGCATCACCGCGGCGACGCACTGGATCGCCGACCGGTTGCCGATCTTTGCGATCAACATGCTGCTCACCACCGCCACCGAGCTGTGGGCGCTCCGTTACCCCGCCACCCACGACCTCTACGTGTTGGACCGCGAACCCGGCGAACACCTCGAACACAGCGGCACCGCGGGCACCGTCCGAGTCCGATCGACCGACCCGGCCCGCGTCCCCACCGTCGTCGTGGCCAGCGAGGAGATGGACGACGACCCCGACTGGAACCTCCTCCCCTCCGGCGAACTCCTCCACATCGACCACAACCTCCAGATCCACCGCACCCTCATCCTCGACCGTCCCCCCTCCCACCCCTTGTCTCTCTCCGACCTCAGCGCCGACGCCGCCGCCTCCCAACAACACCGCTGACCCCGACACCACTCGATCTCTTCCAACAGCCGCATGCAAAAGCGCCCAACGCCTGGGTTGTCCGAGTTGGGCTTTCGATGATGGTCAGCCCAAGAGCTTGTCGGGGGTGATCGGGAGGTCGCGGACGCGCACGCCGGTGGCGTGGTAGACGGCGTTGGCGACGGCGGCCGCGGCGCCGACTATTCCGATCTCACCGGCGCCCCTGGAGCCCATGGGGTTGGCGTGTTCGTCGACTTCGTCGAGCCAGATCGCATCGATGTCACGGACGTCGGCGTGGGCGCTGATGTGATAGGTGGCGAGGTCTTGGGTGACGACGTGGCCGAAGCGGTGGTCGCGCACACTTTCCTCGTGCAGCGCCATCGACAAGCCCATGGTCATTCCGCCGATCAGCTGGGAGCGCAGGGTGCGGGCGTTGATGGCGCGGCCGATCGAGAAGACGCCGAGCATTCGGGGGACGCGGATTTCGCCGGTGTCCCGATCGACGGCGACTTCGACGAAGTGGGCGCCGAAGGAATGCATGGCGAACTTGTCGGCGTCGGGATTCTCCGGCATTTCCGTAGTGGCTTGCGCTCCGGCGGAAGGCTTTTCGCCGTGTTCCTCGCGAAAGGCGCGCGCCGCGGCGACGATCGCCGTGCCCCATGAGCTGATGCCCGACGACCCACCGGCGACCGAGGCGGCGGGCAGGTCGGTGTCGCCGATCTGGAGATCGACCGTCGCGGTATCGCAGCCGAGCGCGTCGGCGGCGATCTGGGTCAGCGCGGTCCAGGTGCCGGTGCCGAGGTCGGCCGCGCCGATCTGGACCGTATACCGGCCGTCGGAGCAGTAGACGATGCGGGCGACGTTGCCCGGCATGGACGAGGCGGGGTAGGTCGCGGCGGCGACGCCGGTACCGAGTAACCACTCGCCCTGCCGACGGCTTCGAAGCGCCGGATCGCGTTCGGCCCAGCCGAACCGTTCTGCGCCGGTGCGCAGACATTCGATCAGATGCCGCCCCGACCACGGATTGCCCGACGCGGGTTCGGAATCGGGTTCGTTGCGCACGCGCAATTCGATCGGGTCGATGCCGCAGGCGGCCGCGAGTTCGTCCATCGCGACCTCCGCGGCGAACATCCCGGGACACTCGCCGGGCGCGCGCATCCAGAACGGCACCGGAACGTCCAGCGGCGCAAGGCGATGCGAGGTCCGGCGGTTCGGCGCGGCGTACATCATTCGCGACACCAGCGCGGTCTGCTCTGCGAATTCCTTGACCTTCGAGGTCAATTCGACGACTTCGTGCGACAGCGCCGTCACTGTGCCGTCGCGGTCGGCGCCGAGCCTGATCCGCTGGATCGTCGGGGTGCGGTAGCCGACGAGGGCGAACATCTGCTGACGGGTGACGGCGAACTTCACCGGGCGGCCACCGCTGCGCTGCGCGGCCATGACGGCGAGCACATTGTGGGCGTGCGGGGCGCCCTTCGAACCGAACCCGCCGCCGACGTGCGGAGCGATGACCCGCAATTGTTCGGGCTCGAGGCCGAACAACGGCGCGAGCGTCTTGCGCACCGGGTGCACGCCCTGTGTCGAGTCGTAGAGCGTCACTCGGGTGCGCCCCGAGGTCTCGTCCCACAGCGCGATGGACGCGTGCGGTTCCATCGGATTGTTGTGTTCGATCGGGGTGGTGTAGGTCTGGTCGACCGTCACCGCGGCGGCGGCCAGCGCGGCGTCGACGTCGCCATCGTCGGTATCGGCGGGCTCGGTCTCGAGCAGCTTCTCCGGCGCGTACAGCTCGGGGTGGTCTGTGCGCAGCTCGGTGTCGTGCGGCTCGGTTCGATAGTCGACGCGCACCGAATCGGCGGCCTGCCGGGCGATTTCGGCCGACTCCGCGACGACAGCGCCGATCAGCTGTCCGCGGAAGTGCACCCGATCGTCTTGCAGGATGCTCAGTTCGCCGTCCGAGGTATCCGCGAGCTTCGGAGCGTCGAAGACGGTCAACACGGTGACCACACCGTCCAGCGTCTCGGCGGCGGAGGTGTCCATCGCGACGACCCGCCCGTGCGCGATGGTCGCCTGAATGGGATGTAGATAGGTGGGTCGCTCCACTCGGTGCTCGAATGCGTAAGGCGCCGTGCCGGTCACCTTCGCGGGACCGTCGAGCCGAGTGAGCGGCGCACCCATCGATTTCGCTGGAATCAGTGTCATCGCCGCGCCTCTTCGGTGAGGGTGCGCAAGGTCGCGACCAGAGTTCGTTGGGCCAGTTCGACTTTGAACTCGTTGCCGTCGAGCGGCCGTGCCTGCGCCAGTTCGGCCTGTGCCGCGCGGCCGAACGACTCGACGTCCGCCTCGGCGCCTTCCAGCGCCGCTTCCGCCTGCCTGGCCCGCCACGGCTTGTGCGCGACGCCACCGAGAGCTATTCGCGCGGAAGCGATCCCGCCGGATTCGAGGACGATCTCGGCGGCGACCGAAACGAGCGCGAAGGCGTAGGAGGCGCGATCGCGCACCTTGCGGTAGGTCGAGCGCGCACCGGAAGGCGGTGCGGGCAGCTCGACAGCGGTGATCAGTTGCCCGTGACTCAGCACGGTGTCCAGATCGGGCCGATCGCCCGGCAGGCGATAGAAATCCGCGACCGGGATCCGTTTCGTTCCGTCGACGTCCTGCACCACCACGCGGGCGTCGAGCATGGTCATGGCCACCGCCATATCCGACGGGTGCGTCGCCACGCACTGCTGTGAGGCGCCGAGAATGGCGTGGTAGCGGACGTATCCGCCGATCGCCGAACATCCGGCGCCCGGTTCACGTTTGTTGCACGGCGTGGTGACGTCCTGAAAGTACGGACAACGAGTGCGCTGCAACAGATTTCCCGCCGTGGTCGCCAAGTTGCGCAACTGCCCGGACGCGCCGGCGAGCAGCGCCCTGGACAGCGCGGGATAGCGAGTGCGCACGAGCGGGTGCGCGGCGAGATCGCTGTTGCGCACGGCCGCGCCGATCCGCAGACCGCCGTCAGCGGTCTCCTCGACCTCGGCGAGCGGGAGCCTGCTGACGTCCACCAGCAGGCGCGGCTCGCGCACGCCCAGCTTCATGTGATCGACGAGGTTCGTCCCGCCGCCCAGGTACGCGGCATCCGGGCGAGCCGACACCGTCGCCACGGCATCCTCGGCGGTGGCGGCGCGGCGGTACTCGAACGGGATCACGGCGCCGCCGCCGCTTGGATCGCGGCGAGGATGTTGGGGTAGGCGGCGCAGCGGCAGAGGTTGCCGCTCATCCGTTCCCTGATCTCGTCGTCGGTCAGTTCCGGCTCCGCGGTGAGATCGGCGGTGACGTGGCTGGGGTGACCGGCCTTCGCTTCGTCGAGCATCCCGACGGCGGAACACACCTGCCCCGGCGTGCAGTAGCCGCACTGGAACCCGTCGCGATCCAGGAACGCTTCCTGCATCGGGTGCAGCTCGTCGCCCTCGCCCAGCCCAGCCGCGGTGACGATATCGGCGCCGTCCTGGGCGACGGCGAAGGTGAGGCAGGTGGTGGCTCGGCGACCGTCCAGCAGCACGGTGCACGACCCGCACTGTCCGTGATCGCAACCTTTCTTCGGCGACGTCACGCCGAGCTGCTCGCGCAGCGCGTCGAGCAGCGTGGTGCGGTTGTCGACCCGAAGGGACCGCTGTTCACCATCGACGCGGAGGGTGATGCCGGTCCGGGTGTTCGAGGCATCCATCTTCGCCGCGTACCCCGCACCGAGCGGGCGAATCCTCCGGCGCCGAATCCGTGGCGATCCGGGAGCTACCGATGGACGCCGGCGAGGTCCGGAAGTCCGCCGGCGGTCTCCTCCGCGGGTGCGGAAGTGCAGGGCTCGCGCCGGGTCGATTGATGGACGGTTGACCGAACAAGCGGAGGTCAACGCGCGCGCCTGGTCCACTGGCAGTCGCATGGGATCTGCCCGAGGGAGAGGACGAGGCGTCATGTCCATCGACGTCGCGAAGGTGACACCGGCAACTCGTGGCGGCACGGTCGCGCCCGCGCTCGCGGCGCTTTCCGCGGGCGGGTTTCTCGCGATCGCGATCTGGGTGTCGAGCCGCCTGGACGTGAGCGAGGAACTGCACCGCGTCGCGCTGTTCGTTCATCTCGCGGCGCTGGTGGTCGGCCTCGGCGCGGTGTTGGTCGGCGACTACGCGGCGCTGCTCTGGCTGACGAGGCGGGTGACGACGGCACAGCTGCTGCACGACATCGGCCGGTTGCATCTGCCGATCTGGGTCGGCCTCGCGGGGTTGGTGGGCAGCGGGATGCTGCTCGAACCCGAATTCGAGGTCCTCGCCACGCGCGTGAAGCTGGCGCTGGTCGCGATTCTGATGGTCAACGGAGTCCAGGCGATGGCGCTCGAACGGCGGATGGCCGCGGCGGGGCCCCACCTCGGCTTTCCACTCGTATTGCGTGGCATCGCGACCGCTCTCGTCTCCCAGAGTTGTTGGTGGGCGGCGATGTGGATCGGCTTCACCGCGACGCAGTCCTGATCAATTGACCGGTTTTGATTGTCCTGGCGCTCAACGTATTACGGTCAACGCACGGCACTGCTGCACTGGTCCGGGGGCATCCGGCCACATCCTCGTCGCGGTCGGACGCGCCCGGCATCACGCAGGAAAGGCAGCACCCGATGCGAAAATCTCGACTAGCGCTCAGCGTTCTCACCGCCTGTATCACGGCCCTCGGTGCGGTCGGCTGTGGCGCGGACACGAACCCTCCCGCCCAAGCGGCAAGCCTCCTCACCCTCAACACGACCGAGCCGGAGAACCCACTGGTGCCCGGCGACACCACCGACGCCGGTGGCTCGAAAATCCTTCGTACCCTGTTCAAGGGTTTGGTCGACTACGACCCGAAGACGGCCGCGCCGCGCAACGCCGTCGCCGAATCCATCGAGACCTCCGACTCCCGAGTCTTCACCGTCACACTGAAGCGCGGCTGGACCTTCCACGACGGCACACCGGTGACCTCGCACAGCTTCGTCGACGCATGGAACTACACCGCGTACGCACCCAACCAGCAGCAGGGCGCCGGATTCCTTTCCGTGATCGAGGGTTTCGACGCGGTGAACGCGCCCGACCCGAGCGGCACACCCGCGGCGAGTTCCGGCAGCCCCGCGGCGCGCACGATGAGCGGACTGCGTGTCGTCGACGAGCACCGGTTCACCATCACGCTCGCCGCGCCGCTGCCGAGCTTCGTCAACCGCCTCGGCTACCTCGCCTACGCGCCGCTGCCGAAGCAGTTCTTCACCGACCGGGCGGGTTATCTGGCGCACCCGGTCGGCAACGGCCCCTTCGAGTTCGTCTCGCACGCAGCGGGTTCCAGCTTGACCATCCAGCGCAACGACGACTACTCCGGCCAGCAGAAGCCCGCCATCGAACGCGCGGAGTTCCGCTTCAACAAGACGCTGGAGGCGGCCTACGCCGACGTCGTCGGCAATCGCCTCGACTTCCTCGAGGTGCTGCCCGGCGACGCACTCGTCGGCGGACGCTACAAGCAGGATCTCGCGGGCCGCCACTTCACCCGCGCCGGAACGGGTTTGCAGTCGATCACGTTCCCGCTCTACGACCCACGCTTCGCCGATCCCCGGGTGCGCCAGGCGATTTCGATGTCGATCGATCGGCAGCACGTCATCGATACGGTGTTCACCGGTGATCGCATCCCGGCCCCGGGACTCGTGCCGTCCACCGTGCGCGGCGCCGCCGAGGGCCAGTGCGGGGCACTGTGCGAACATCGACCGCAGCAGGCGCGAGAACTGTTCGACAGCACGGGATTCCAGGGTCCGATCGAGATCGCGTCCAACGTCGATTCGGCCAACGAGAAGTGGCTGACCGCGGTGTGCTCGTCGATCACCGCCGCGCTCGGCCGCGAATGCCGGTTCCAGCCCGTCTCGACGCTCGGCGAGTTCCGTCGCCAGATCAACGCTCACCAGATGCGGACGATCTACCGCACCGGCTGGGTCGCCGATTACCCGTCGATCGAGAACTTCCTGAACCCGCTCTACCGCACCGGCGGTTCGTCCAACACCGGCCGCTACAGCAACCCGCAGGTCGACGCGCTGCTCGCGCGCGCCGACGCCACGGCGAACGAACAGGAGTCCTGGAGCCTCTACCAGCAGGCCGAACGGCTGGTCATCCAGGACATGCCCGCGGTGCCGCTGGTGGTCCCCGGCGTGCAGACGGGCTGGTCGGAACGGCTGCGGAACGTGACCGTCACGCCCTTCCGCGACCTCGACCTGGAAACCGTCACGATCGCCTAGCGAACGCCCCGTCGTGCCTCGGTGGTCGCCGAGGCACGACGGCGCACGACTTGACCCTCACGTCGCGTGAGGCTCGACGATGACGTCATGACCGAGACATACCCCGCCTTCGACATCAGCCCCGTTCCCATTCCCGCCTTGGACGCCACACCCCCGGAGCTCTTCCGCGGCCTGTACGGCATGCCGATGTTCGTCACGGCGCCGACGCCGGATCTGGCCGCGTCGGTCGACTTCTGGAGCCGTGGCCTCGGGTTCTTCGATCTGTTCTCGATCCCCGGCCAGCTCACCCACCTGCGCCGCTGGGCGTTCCAGGACGTCCTGCTCGTGCAAGGCGAGCGGCCCGCCGACGCACCGCCGCTGACCGTGAGCTTCGCTTGCGTGCTCAGCCAGCTCGACCAGATCGAGGCCAAGTGCACCGAATTGTTGCCCGGCTGCACGACAGGGCCGCGACAGATGCCGTGGAATTCGGTGGAACTCGAGATTCGCACACCGGAGAACACCCGGGTGATCATGACCGCCGCCCGACCGTACGATCCGGACAGCCCGGAGGCCGAGCAGCTCCGCGCCATCGGGATCGAACCGCCCCGAGGGTGACGGAGACGCGACTGCCAGACTGGTCGGCGTGACGAATCAAGCCTTGGACGAAGACGGCGGTCGCACCGTCGGCGCCGTCGCGTCGCTGGTGGGCGTCACGATCCGGACGCTGCACCACTGGGATTCGATCGGGCTCGTCCACCCGTCCGAGCGCACCGACGCGGGCTATCGGCGCTACACCGCGGCGGATCTGGCCCGTATTCACCGGGTGCTGGTCTACCGCGAACTCGGCGTGCCGCTCGGCGACATCGCGGCGCTGCTGGACGCGCGGGCGGCCGACGCGCTCGCGTCGCTGCGCGAACAGCGGGACCAGTTGCGCGAGCGCGTCGCCCACCTGCGCCGGATGGGCGACGCGCTCGACCGCATGATCGAGGCGAGAGAATCCGGCATTCTGCTGTCCGCCGAGGAACAGGTGGCGATCTTCGGCCAGCACTGGCAGCCGTCCTGGGCCGAGGAAGCACGCGATCGCTGGGGCGACACCGCCCAGTGGGCGCAGTACGCCGAGCGCGCCGCGGGCCGGACCGCCGAGCACTGGCGACAGATCGCCGAGAGCGTCGAGGCGCTCAACGCGGAACTGGCCGCGGCCCATCGCGACGCGGTGCTTCCAGGAAGCGATCGGGCCAACGCGCTGGCCGAGCGGCACCGCGCCTCGCTCGGCGCGTATTTCGACTGCACCCATTCGATGCACGTCTGCCTGGGTCGCAAGTACGCCACCGACCCGGGATTCGCCGCCTTCTACGACGGCATCGAGACCGGCCTGAGCGCCTGGATTCGCGACATCATCGACGCCAACGCGCGCGCCAATGGCATCGATCCCGCCACGGCGACCTGGGTCTGACCGCCTGTCGAATTCGCGCCGATGGCTCGGGATTCCGTCCCGGAGAATTGTCGGTGGGCGGCGCTACGGTGGCGGCGTGAACCGGACGGATCGGCTGTACGCGATAGTCGAGGAGTTGCGGGCGATCTCCCCGCGGCTGCGCACCGCGCGGGAGTTGGCGCAGCGGTACGAGGTGAGCGTCCGGACCATCGAACGCGACATCGCCGCGCTGCAGCAGGCCGGTATCCCGATCTACGCCGACGTGGGCAGGCGCGGGGGGTACGCGCTGGAGAAGAGCATGTCCCTGCCGCCGTTGAACTTCACGCCCGCGGAGACCGTCGCGCTGGCGGTCGCGCTGGCCCGCCATCGCGGCGGCCCGTTCGAGCAGGCGGGTCACAGCGCGCTGCGCAAGATCTTGGCGGTGCTGCCGGAACGCAACGCGGTCGCCGCGCGCGAGCTCGCCGGGCGCATCCGTGTGATGGATCCGCTCGACGCGCAACAGATCAACGAGATTCCCGCGGTGATCGAACGGGCCATCGAGGTCGGGCGGGTGTTGCGGATCGGCTATCTCGACCGGTTCGGCGCGCGTACCGAACGCTACGTCGAACCGTTCGCGTTGGTGAGCGGGACGAACGGCTGGTACCTGGCGGCATGGTGCAGGCTACGCGGCAATCCGCGCTGCTTCCGGTTGGATCGGATCGCCTCGGCGGCCGCGACCGAACAGCCCGCGCCGCACCGCGCGTTCGACGGTCCCGCGTTCGACATCCCCGACGATCGGCTCCGAATCGTCGCGCTCTGAACGGATTCGAAAACACCGACAGGGGGTTGTCGCCACGGCGGGAGATCGTGATCCGGCAAGTCAACGACCCCGAGATTCCGGAGCGAAATCGAATGACCACTCCCGCCTACAACACCGTCGCCTGGTTCCAGGTCGGCAGCGACAAGCCCGAACTGGTGAAGAAGTTCTACGGCGAGCTGTTCGGCTGGACCTTCAGCCCGTACCCGAGCGGTGACCAGGGCTACGAACTGATCCACTACCCCGGCAGCGAGGGCCCGAGCGGCGGGATCGCGCACACCGCGGAGGCCTCGGCGAACCACGCCACCTTCCTGGTGGTCGTCGAGGACGTCGCGGCCACGCTGGCGGCGGCCGAAGCATTGGGAGCCAAGGTGGTGACGCCGCCGGTCACCAGCAACGACGGACTGGTGTCGGCCGACCTGCTCGACACCTCCGGCAACTTCTTCTGCGTGTTCAGCCCCGCGCCGACGTCGTGATGCCACGGTGAGCAGCTTCCGGCGCATCGGTGTTGGATGCGCCGGAAGCGCGAGGCGCCATGATCGGAGCCCATCGGCCTCCGATCGGATTGGCGGGGACGGGTGTTCGGATTCCAGACGCACCGCTCAGCGCCGGCGTCGCCTCCGCCGATCGAGCTGAGGTACGTCGAAATCGGTCACTGGGCGGCCCGGTGGCCTGATTGCGTCGAGTCGCGTTGCTCGGCGATCCGGCGGCGGATCTCGCCCCACGACAAAGGCAACTCGTCCACCGGTGCGCTGAAGAACACGAAGGTGGCGTCTCGCATGACCTTTCGCTTGCGCTCGACAGTCGACTTGTGCGGCTCGGAGCCCGCGTAGGCGTAGATGGCTGCCTTGTCCTCCCAAGCCGAATAGGTCCAGAATGTGCCCTTCAGCATCTCTGCCTTCAAAGCCACGCCCAGCACTCCCGGCGAGCGGCGGGCCTGCCACCACAGCGCCAGCGAGGCGATCAGGAAGCCGGGTGCGCTGCGCAGCGACTCGACCTCGAGGCGCGAGGCCATACATTGGACCTCGGGCTTGGTTGACATGCCGACTGTCGTCCACGGAAGCGTGGGCATAGACCGCTCTTTCGATCAGAGGGGTGGCGGCGGACCGCCGATTGGTTCCACCATATTCCACAGTGGGATGTGGGGTTGTCAACGACGCAGCCGCCCTCGACCCGCCCCATCAGAACGGGGGCGGTCGTCAACCGAGGTCGGCGAGCTGCGGGACGGCCGGTGCGAGCCCGTCGATCCACGCGGCAGGCGAACCGGTGGTCGGCACGACGATGACGGTGTGCACGCCGAGCTTCGCGTAATCGGCCATCTCACGGACGAATTCGTCGCGGGTGTCCGGCGTCGGGCGCGGGTTGTTCGCCATGATCGTCTTGCGAATCCGGTCGTAGTCGCGGCCGAGATCGTCGCAGTGCCTGCGCAGGACGTCGAGCTTGTGTTCGACGTCCTGCGGCGAGGTGCCGAACAGGTTGCACGCGTCGCCGTACTGCGCGACCAACCGCAGCGTCTTGCGTTCCCCGCCGCCACCGATCAGCACCTTGGGGCGGTGGATCGGCTGCGGTGAACACAGCGTCTCGGCCAACTGGTAGTGCTTGCCCTCGAACGGTCCGTTGTTCTGCGGGTCCCACATCTGCTCGCAGATGCGCAAGGCCTCTTCGAGTCGCTCGAAGCGTTCGGCGACCGAGGGGTATTCCACGCCGAGCCCCCGGTGCTCGCGCTCGAACCACGCGGCGCCGATGCCGAGCGCGGCCCGCCCGCCCGACAGGATGTCGAGCGTGGTGACGATCTTCGCGAGCAGGCCCGGATGCCGGTACGTCACGCCGGTGACGAGCAAGCCGAGCTCGATCGTCGAGGTGTGCGCGGCGAGGAAGCCGAGCGTGGTGTAGCCCTCCAGCATGTTGGCTTCCGCGGGAAGGCCGGTCGGCTCGATCTGGAAGTAGTGATCCATGAAGGACAACCAGGTCGCACCCGATGCTTCGGCCGCGGCGCCGACCCTGGCCAGTTCGCCCGCGATGGCGGTGGGTCCACCGTCGATGTCGAAGATCGGAATGTGAAAGCCGAGTTCCATGGTGTGGTCTCCTCGTGTATCGGCAAGCCCGTGACCACAACGCTACGACTTGGAGTGCGCTCCAAGGCAAGTCGAGCGCAACGACGCCACGACCTCGTCGGCGGCGCGCTCACCGGAGACGACCGCGCCTTCGAGGTAACCAGTCCAGCGCGGCGCGGTCTCCGTACCCGCCCAGTGGATCGGGCCGGTCGGCTTCGCGGCGTCGGTGAAGACATCGAGCGTGCCGGGAAGCGGGACCCCGGAGTACCCGCCGCCGACGAACGGATCGTGGTGCCAGGACTTCTCGTGCCAGCTGAGCGGGTTCCGCACGGCCGGACCGAGATGATCGGCCAAGGCGGACAGCACGGTGTCCCGACGGTCGGCGGGGGTGAGCCGATCCAGTTCCCTGGCATCCCGTCCTGGGACGAGCACACAGAGGTGGCCGGGGCCGGTCGGCGGTGAGATGTCGAACGAGGCGGGCACCGGACCGTCCAAGGCGACGATCTCGCCGCTGAGTCCGCGCTCACGCCAGAACGGCCTGTCGTAGACGGCGATCGCCTTGTAGATCGTGCCCATGCGGAGGTTGTCCTGGAGGCGTCGGCGTTCGGCGGGCAGGCGCGGATCGTGCCGGATCTCCGCCGCGACGGGCGCGGGGACGGTGACGATCACGCGCGCGGCGTGCACCGAACCGGCGGGGGTGGTGAGGGTGACACCGTCGGCCGATCGCGTGATCGCGGTGACCGGCCGCGTGAGATGCACCGCGTCGCCCAGTTCGGCGGCGAGCGCTTCGGCCAGCGCACCGGCTCCGCCCGAGAGCAGCGATTCCTGCGCACCGCCCGCGGTGCCGAGCATGACGCGCAGACCGCCCGCCGAGCGAATGCCCACGGCGAGCGCCGCGACGGAGACACCGTCGAGATCGCAAGCCAGCGCTTCCGACAGGACCACCTCGACCAACCGGCGTGCTCGCGACCCGGGGATCCGGCCGACCCAGTTCGACACCGTCACCTCGTCCCACCGGCGACGCGCACCCATGCGCGCCAGCAACTCCAGCCGCAGCAGCGCCGATCCGGCTGCCGCGGCGGTGAGCGGGCCGATCCGCACGCGTCGCCCGCCGTCGAGCACGAGGCCTTTGCCGACGCTGGGCGTCGGGAACAGGGTCATGCCGAATTCGCCTGCGAGCGCGGTCATCCGGGCGTGGTCGTGGCCGATCCACTGGCCGCCGAGATCCACCGGGGTGTCCGCGGCCGAGCGCTCGGTCCTGGTGCGGCCGCCGACGCGGTCGGCCGCTTCCAGGACGAGTACGTCGATGCCGTGCGCGCGTAGGGCACGGGCGGCGGTGAGTCCCGCGAATCCCGCGCCGATGACCGCGACCGTCGTTCGTTCCATCGCCAGCTCCTTTATGCAACGCTTGTTGTAAAACAAGTGTTGCATAAATGCTAGGCTGTGGCCATGCCGCGCACCGTCGATCGCACCGCCCGCCTCACGGCCGTCAGCGACGCCGTCGTCGGCCTCGCCACGG
The DNA here is from genome assembly GCF_059570515.1 of Nocardia sp. CNS-044. Taxonomy (NCBI): domain Bacteria; kingdom Bacillati; phylum Actinomycetota; class Actinomycetes; order Mycobacteriales; family Nocardiaceae; genus Nocardia; species Nocardia sp. CNS-044. The sequence continues at coordinate 97,366 of NZ_JCANSX010000008.1, read as the reverse complement.
AGACCGGTTTCGCCGCCGTGACCATCCGTTCGGTAGCCGAACGCGTCGGCGCGTCGACCTCGGTGGTGACGCACTACGTCGGCAGCCGAGACGAGATGCTGCGCATGGCGGTTCGACGCGAGGTCGACGCGCGGCGCGCGCAAGCCGAGGACGCCATGGCAAGCCGCCGTGGCGCGGTCGGGTTGCGCGCGCTGATCGAATGGGCCGTGCTGACCGCCGACGAAGCGACCCACCGGTTCTGGCTCGCGCTGGTACTCGGCGCGCCCACCGAGCCGGTCCTGCGCGCGGAGCTCGACGCGTTCAACGAGTGGTGGGACGCCGCGCTCGAAAACCTGTTGGCGCAGGCGGGAATCACGGAGCTGGAGCGCGCCGCGGATCTGCTGAACGTCGTCGTGGACGGCCTCGTCGTCGGCGGGTTCGACGAGGGCGCGCCGTGGCCGCCCGCCCGCCGTCGGCAAGTTCTTGCCGCGACGTGGCGCGCTCTCGGAGTCGCCGAGTGAACGCTCGGCGAATGCGCCGCCGCTACGAAACCGGCGGCGGTGGAGGGGAACACGAGGGCCCCTCGGCGGAGGGGCCCTCGCTCGTTCCGGTGGAACGATGGATCGGCAACGCTCTTCTTCGGCTCGGAGCGAAGACGCTCCAGCGAGGCCGATTCAGAGCGGCGCGCGAGCGGCGGACAGGAATTCTTCCCTGCTGATCCGGCCGTCGCCGTCGATGTCGACTTCGTCGAAGCGGGTCATCAGGATGTCGATGTCCTGGCCCCGGCGCTCGTAGTGCTGGATGAATTCCTCGCGGTCGATGTAGCCGTCGCCGTCGATGTCCAGCATGTCGAACTTCTCGTGAATGTCCTGAATATCCATTCGGTTCTCTCCCAGCTTCTAGGCGGGGCGGCGGCTGCCGCTCCGACAGGACAGGTTTCGAGCCGTGTTGGAGAAACTGACCCATCAAGGATAGGGGTGCGCGGTAGCGCGTGCGCGAAAATCGAAAAGTCGGATCGGACGCTCGGAATCTAGGTGTCCACGTCTTTGATCGCGGATCCCGCTATCGCCGAGGCTCGCCACAACTCGACGGCGAGCAAGAATGCCTGCACGCGTCCCTCGACTTCATCCAGAACCACCCCGTCCGGCCAGGAAACTCGGCAGTGATACCAGCAGCGGCGCGCACGATCGCATCGCCGCGGCTCGGGCGAGAGCAGATCCCGGCAGACGCGCCTGGCGAGTTCGGCGAGCGCCGCCGACGTCTGCGCCGGTGTGCCCACGTTGCCGACCCGCCACCACAGCTCCTCCGTCCGGCCGGGTCGCGATATCTCTACGAGGTAGATCAGTTCGGTGTCCTGATCACTCATACACAGGCACTTTGCCAGATACCGACCGGTCTACCCGTAGCTTCGCACGCGTGTTTTCAGAATGCCGAGAAAACGCTTACGGCGGGCCGGCGGACGCGCCGCACCAGCGATATAACCCGCTCGAATTCAAGATCGATGGCCCGGATGTATTGCCGGTGGATATACCCGCGACTTCCATCACCGAGAGCTGTTGCGACAGCGGCGCACAACTTCCGGCGCCGACGCGTAGCCGCTGACCGGGCTCATGTCCGGCGCGACCGATGTCGGACCGACCCGGGCCGTGTTGGTGTTCGGGTTGGTCGGCGACTCCGGCTACTTTCAGGGCGGTGCCGGACGACGGGGTTCGGTGCGACGACGATCCCTGAACGGAAAGCGATGAGCATACCTACAGTTCCCGGCCATCCCGGCGCGCCGCCCGGGTATACGTGGCGGTGCGTGTGGCCCGAGTCTCGGGCCATCGGGTGGTCGGTGGCGTCCTTGGCCGCGCTGGTCGGCGGGGCGGCGGGTTCGGTCGTGGGAATGGTGTTCGGCGACCGGTCTGTCGTGGGGATCGGCGGGCTTCTGCTATTGCTCGGCGGGATCGCCGCGATCACCTATTTCGTCATGGGCATCGAGGATCGCCCCAAGGTGCGCCCGGGCGATGCGGAGAACACCTTCGTGCTGCGCTATCTTCCGGTTCGCCTGGCTCCCGTGCTCGCCGGGCTCGCCGCGGTGGCGGTGGCGGCACTGTGGCTCGGCATCGTCACAGGCGAGCTCGAGCCGACGCTGTGCGGGATCGCGCTCCTCGTCGCGCTCCTCCTCTTGGCGGGTTTGGCCCTCTCCTACCGACGCACCGCACGACTTTCCTTCTCCCCGGACGCCATCCGGATCACCACGCGCAACTTCGACTGGGAATTCCCCTGGGACGCGGCGCACTTCGCGGCGGGCTTCGACCCCAAGGGCGCCGAGACGATCGAGATCCGATGTCCCCGCCACGCGGTGACCACCCGCCGGACCCCGAGGAAGACCCCAACCCACCTGCGCCCACCCGCCGACAGCCCGGACGGCCCGTGGAAGATCGCCCCGATCATGTGGGGCGTCCGCCCGAACTCCCTGTACTCCACCATGACTCACCTGCGCACCAACCCCGCCCTCCGCACCCGACTCACCCACCCCCAACTCACCGCCATGCTCACTCCCCCACCCTGGCGCACCCGCCACGCCCTGGACCTCGACCCCGCATTGGACCTCGACCTGTAGACATCTCCGCTGAACTCAGACCGTCAACCGCCAGCCCCGCGCCCGCTCGCGCTCCCGCCAGAAGTCCTGGTATCTCCCCGGCTGGTCGATCAGTTCCTCGTGCGTGCCGCGCTGCGCGATGCGCCCGCCGTCGAGCACCAGAATCTGGTCGGCGGACGCGACGGTGTGCAGCCGATGAGCGACGACGATCACCGTCCGCTGCCGCGCGAGCGCCCGCAGCGCCGCGGCGATCGCCGATTCGTTGTCCGGGTCGAGTGCGGCTGTCGCTTCGTCCAAGAGCACGATCGGCGCCTGCTTCAGCAACGCCCGCGCGATCGAGACCCGTTGGCGCTCACCACCGGACAGGCTCACTCCCCCTTCGCCTACCCGCGTGTACCAGCCGTCGGGCAACCGGTCGACGATCTCGTCGACGCGCGCCGATCGGGCAGCCGCACGGACCTCTTCGGCGGTGGCGTCGGGGCGGCCGAGCCGGATGTTGGCTTCGATGGTGTCATCGAACAGGTACACGTCCTGGAACACCATGGCCACCTGGCTCATCAATGTGTCGGTGGACTGGTCGCGCACGTCGACGCCGCCGACTCGCACCGCGCCCGCGTCCACGTCCCAGAACCGCGCGATCAGGCGCAGCAGCGTCGTCTTCCCGGACCCGGACGGTCCGACGATCGCGGTGAGGGTGCCGGGCCGGATGTCGAACCCGATGTCCCGCAGGATCGGCGCTCCGCCGTAGCCGAAGGCGACCTTCTCGAAAGACACCGCGCCCGGCGAGGTGACGGGCTTGTCGCCCTCGGGAAGCGGACGAACGGCGAGAACCTCGTCGATCCGGTCGATGTCTGCGGCGGCCATGCGCAACCCGGCCGCGTGGTCCACCAGATCGATCAGCGGTCCCGCGAAGCGCGTGACCAGCACCAGCAGCGCGATCAACTCGGCGGCGTCGAGTGAACCGCCGAGCGCCAGCGCGACACCGATCGCGATCAGCGCGACGAACGTGGCCTGCACGGCGGCCGAGAACGCGACCAGAGCAGCAACGGCGTTCCGGTTCATCTCGCCGTAGGCGCGCCGCTGCCTAACGAGGGCGTCGTCGAGCAGCCGGTTGCCTTCGCCGATGCGGCCGAACGCGCGCAGCACCTGCTGGCGCTGCGCGAATTCCACCACCCGGCTCGCCGATTCGACGGCGGCGCGATCGATCGCGCCGAAGCTGCGCGCGATGGCGTCCTGAGCCCAGCGGTGCGTCGCGAGGAGCATCGCTCCCGCGATCAACAGCGCCGCCCCGAGCCGCGGATCGAACAAGAACATGCCCGCGGCCACGACGGCGGGCGTCACCGCGCCACTGATCACCGGCTGCATCAGGTGCGCGGGCACGCTGACGATGTTCGTCGTGCCCTGCGACATCGAATGCGTCAGCCTGCCGGTGCGATCGGCGCCGAACCAGCCGAGCGGCACCCGGGCAAGATGGTCCCCGACTCGATGGTGCATGCCGAGCAACAGGTCGTCGGCGATCTGCTGACCGTGCATCGCCTGCGCGTAGTAGACCACCGAAGTCGCGGCCGTGACGATCGCGAGTGCGGCGAGCCAGGGCAACGCAGCGTCCCGATCGCCGCCCAGCAGCGGGCGCAGCACGGGAACCACCAGCAGCACACAGATGCCCTGTAGCACCGAGAAGGCGACGATCAACCCGATCCACCGCGTGAACCTGGTCCGATGCGCCGGGTCCACGATGCGCAAAAGCTTGCGTATCATCGTGCTTCCTTCCGAACGACAACCTGCGACCGCCACATTCGCGCGTACTCGCCGTCGGCGGCGACCAGTTCCTCGTGCTTGCCCGCCTCGACGACCCGGCCGCGAGAGAGGACCACGATGCGGTCGGCGTGCCGGATGGTGTGCAGGCGGTGGGCGATCACCAGCAGCGTCCGCCCCGCCACCAACCGCGACAACGCGTCCTGCACCGCCGCCTCGGATTCGGGATCGGCGAACGCCGTCGCCTCATCGAGCACCAGGACGGGCGTATCGCTCAGCAGTGCGCGGGCGATCGAAATACGCTGTGCCTCACCACCGGACAGGGGCGCGTCCGCGCCGACGACGCTGTCGTAGCCGCGCGGCAGCGCCTCGACGCGTTCGTGGATCTGGGCGGCCCGCGCCGCGGCAGCCACCTCCGCCGCGTTTGCGTCGGGGCGGCCGAGGGCGATGTTGTCGCGAATGCTGGTGCGCAGCAACGCCGTTTCTTGGAAGACGAAGCCGACACGGCGGTACAGCTCGCGCTCGGACATGCGGCGGACGTCGACGCCGCCGATCCGCACGGCGCCGCCCTCGACGTCCCAGAAGCGCGGGAGCAGCCGCGCCAGCGTGGACTTGCCGGAACCGGAGGCGCCGACCAGGGCGGTGACCGTGCCCGGCGCCATCACGATGTCCACGCCGTCGAGCACGGTCGTCTGCCCGCCGTAAGAGAAACGCACACTGTCGAATTCGACCCGCCCGTCGACAGGCGCCACCGGGTCGGCGGCGCGGCCCAGCTCGGAAGTGGCGAGCAGATCGGCGATGCGGCCCGCCGCCTCGGTCGCCACCTGCATCGCCTGCGCGCCGAAACCGAGCGCCAGAATCGGCGCGCCGAGCCCGACCGCCAGCATCGCGAACGCGATGAGCTCGGCGGGTTCCACAGCGAGCAGGACGCCACCACCGAGCGCCACGAGCAGCAGGACCGGCGGCGAGACGAGGGCGGTGGACAGCGCTTCCATGCGCCGCATCGGACCCGCCCACTCGCTCAGGAACCGCGCCAGATCGTCGGCCGCGCGGCGGTAGCGATCCCGTGCGCGCCCCGCCTGCCCGAAAGCCTTCACGACCGCGATGCCGTCGACGAATTCGACGACGGCAGCGTTGACACGGTCCAGTTCGGCGCTCCACTGCGTCATCCGTGCGGACCCGTCGCGCATCATCCATGCCACCGCGGCGAACCACAGGACGATCGGCGCCAGACAGATCAGCGTCAGCCGCCAGTCGAGGACGAACAGATAGCCCAGCGCCACCACGGGCACGACGACCGCCGCCACCAGATCGTTGATCGCGTGCGCGACCGCGTGATGGACCGCCGCGACGTCGTCGGACAGCACCCGCTTCACCCGTCCGGAGCTGCGCTCGGTGAACCAACCCAGTGGCACCCGCCCCAACCGGTCTGCCATCCGGCGCCGAATCAACAGGCCGACATCGGCGTCCGCGATGTGGCTCAGCGTGTACGCGGCCGCCGAACACGCTGTGCGCGAGGCGAATCCGACGCCGCAGAGCGCGACCCACAGCCAGACCGCGCCACGGTCGGCCGGGCCGCCGCCGAGGAGTTCGCGGCCGATCTCGACCACGGCGACGTACGGGGCGAGCGCGGCCAGCGCCCCGAGCAGCTGGAGCGCGCCCGCTGCCACCAGCCGACCGCGCACGGGCGACAGCAAGACACCCAATCCCGATTTCTTCGGAACCGGCGGCGCGACCTCGGGAAGCACAGGGTCCAGAACGGATGCCGTCATAACCAACCCCAATTTTAGATCAGTGTTCTAATTTCGGAGGCTACCGGTAGGGTCGGCACGGTGTCCAGAGGTTCGAGGCGGGAGTATCACACCGGGCTCTCACGGCAGGCGATCACCGAGGCGGCCGTCGCACTGACCGCCGAGCGTGGGCTCGACGGGTGGAGCATGCGCGAACTCACCGCGCGGCTCGACACCTCGCTGTCGGTGATCTACCACCACGTCGGCGATCGCGGCCGTGTGCACGCCGCGGTGATCGACGAGATCTTCGCCGAGATGTCGTTGTCGCTCGACGAAAGCGATTGGCGGCGTTGGCTGTACGACATCTTGTCCGCGATGATCGACCATCTGGTGCGCTATCCCGGCGTCGCGGCCTGGCTGTTGCGCAACGGCCCGCAGACCGAGCGACTGCTGCCGACCATGGAGGCGGGAATGCGCCGGATGGTCGACGCGGGCTTCGGGGACGAAGCCGCGCACGCCTATTCGGTCGCGTTCAACACCTGCCTCGGCCTGATCGCCCTCGGGGACCAGAAGCCTGCCATCGGCGATGAAAGACAGGGTGCCGCAGCGGAATCCGGCATGGCGGGCTTGGCGCGGATGCTCGAATCGCGACCGTCGGACGGACTGGACCAGATGCGCGATCTCGCCTCCGCCGCCGCGATCGATGACGACGCGGCGCGCGAGACCGCGCATCGGGAGTACTGCCGCTACGCGCTCGAGCGTGTCCTCGACGGATTGGAAGTCAGGTTGCGGGAGCTGACCGGCGCTGCGGGTCAGCTCCCGGCGCGGTGATCCGCTGAGGGATCAGTCCGGCGGTTCCTGGGCGTTCTCGGTGGCGGCCATTTCCGGGGCGACCTCCCTGGTCGCCATTCCGGCGTCGCGGCCTTGGTCGGTCGGGCCTGGTGGCTTGTCGCTCTTGGACTTGTCGTTGTTCTCGTCGTCGGTGTCTTTCGCGCGTGGCATGGGGGCCTCCTTCGTCGTCGCTTCGGTCTACCCACCCCGCCGCGCTTCAATCCCGCCGCTGTGCTGGCATGGAGGGATGGCTGTGTCGCAACGGGAACCGCATTCTTCGGAAGATCGACCGCTCCTGACCACGGAGTGGTCGCGGGCGATGGGCCTGCGCGTGCCGGTGGTGAACGCGCCGATGGGTGGCGTCGCGGGCGGGCGGATGGCCGCGGCGGTCACCGCGGCGGGTGGGCTGGGGATGATCGGCATGGGCAGCGCCGGATCCGCGGCCGCGCTGCGCCGGGAACTTCCGCACACGACGTCCCTCGGCGGGCGGTTCGGCATCGGTGTCGTGGACTGGGTCGTCGCCGCCGAACCGGAACTGCTCGACGTGGCCATCGCCGCGGCGCCGACGCTGATCGCGGTGAGCTTCGGGACGGATCCGTCCTGGATCGAGCGCGTCCGATCCAACGGAATACGCACGGCCACACAGGTATACAACGCGACCGAGGCGCGCCGGGCCGAGGACGCCGGTATCGATCTCCTGGTCGCGCGGGGCGCGGAGGGCGGCGGCCACGGCGCGGTGGAGATGGGGACGCTGCCGCTGCTGGACGCGGTGCTCGACGCCGTGACGGTGCCGGTGCTCGCCGCGGGCGGCATTGGGTCACCCGCGAGTCTCGCGGCCGTTCTCGCCGCGGGCGCCAGCGGGGCGTGGCTCGGCACGCACCTCGCCGCCTGCGCGGAGTCCTCGCTGTCGGAGGCGAGCCGCCGCGCGATGATCGCGGCCGACGGCACCGAAACCATCGCCACCACGGCGTTCGACGTGGCGATGCGATTGCCTTGGCCGACAAGGTTTCCCGCGCGGGTGCTGCGCAACGACTTCGCGGCCCGGTGGACGGGTCACGAGGACGCGCTGCGCACGGACGAGGCGGCGCAGGCCGCGTTGACCGCCGCGATCGCCGCCGACGATCCGCGAACCGCGCCGGTGGACGCGGGGCAAGGGGTCGGCATGATCACCGCGGTCACCCCGGTGGCGCAGGTGATCGACGAGCTCTGCTCCGGCGCGGCGGAGCTGCTCGCGCGCGGACGCTGACAGCACGAGACCCGCGCACGCGGGCTCAAGCACTTGATTCAATCAAGTGATTGAGGCAGACTCCGACCGTGAAAGGAGCTGCCGATGTCCGCTGATGTCGACGAGGGCCTACAGGCCCCCTATGAGATCGAGTTCCCGTTCGAGCGCACGGTGGGACCGGTCGTCGGGACGTTCCTCGCCGGGCTGCGCGAGAAGCGGCTGTTCGGCGCGCGGACCGAGCGCGGCACCGTGGTGTGCCCGCCGCCCGAGTTCGATCCGGTGACCGGCAAGGAGCTGAGCGAGCTCGTCGAGCTGAAGCCGGTCGGCGCCGTCGAGTCCTGGACCTGGGTTCGGCACCGCCCGGGCGATCCGGTCGACGACGATTTCGCGTGGGCGCTCATCGCCGTCGACGGTACGGAGGGCACCTTCTTCCACGCCCTCGACGTCGGCGGCGACCCGGCGCGGATTCGGCGAGGCCTGCGGGTGCGGGCGCGCTGGGCGGAAGAACGCCGCGGCGAGATGTCCGACCTCCGCTGTTTCGAGCCGGAGGGCGACGATGAATAAGCCACTGCCGGAACCGGTTTCGCTGATGCCGACGCCGCTGCGGATGGAGTTCACGTTCGTCGCCGGTGTCGGTCGCTCGCGATTCCTGCGCGGCCTGTCCGAGCGCCGCCTGCTGGCGAGCACCTGCCCGTCGTGCCGCCACGTGTATCTGCCCGCACCGGAGTTCTGCGCACGCTGCCTCGTCGAACTCGACGAGCCCACCGAACTCGACGGGCGCGGAATCGTTTCCACCTTCTGCGTCGTCAGCTTCCCGTTCCCCGGTCAGGAGATCGAGCCGCCGTACGTGGTGGCCTACATCCAGCCGCACGGCGCGGACACCCGGCTGATGCACCTGATCCGCGAGGTCGACATCGCCGAGGTGCACATCGGCATGGAGGTCGAGCCGGTCTGGCAGGAGGGCGCCGAGCTCGAGCCGTCGTGGATGAGCATCCGCCACTACCGCCCCGTCGCGACCGAGGAGGTTCGGCATGCGTGAGATCGCCGTCGTCGGCTCCGCACAGTCCGCCTGCCTCGCCGCGAACCGCCGCGACGACATGGCGGGCATCCTGCTCCCGGTGATCCGGGAAGCGCTCTCCGACATCCAACTCGACCGCGACCGAGTCGATTTCGTGTGTTCGGGCAGTCACGACTTCCACGAGGGACGCACCTTCGCCTACATCGACTCGCTCGACGCCGTCGGCGCCTGGCCGCCGATCGCGGAGTCGCACGTGGAGATGGACGCCGCCTGGGCGTTCTACGAGGCGTGGTCGTGGCTGCAACTGGGGCACGGCGACATCGCGCTGGTGTACGGGATCGGCCGCGGTTCGCTGCCGCGTGACCTCGACCAGGTCGTGCCCACCCAGCTGGACCCCTACTACCTCACGCCGCTGCGCCCGCATCGCGACGCGATCGCGGGCGTTCAGGCCTGCGCGCTGCTCCAGTCCGAGGTGACCACGGAGCGCGAGATGGCGCGGATCGTCGCGCGCAGCCTGGCGGACGCCAAGGCCAACCCGCACGCACAGGTGGCGGGCGAATACGAGGTCGACGAACTGCTCGCCGCGCCCTATGTGGCCGCGCCTTTGCGTGACCACGACGTGTCGCCGGTCGGCGATGCCGCGAGCGTCGTCGTGCTCGCGACCGGTGACGTCGCCAGATCGCTGTGCGAACGTCCCGCCTGGGTCCGCGGCATCGACCACCGGATGGACGGGCACTACCCGGGGTCGCGCGATCTGACCAGGACGCCCTCCGCGAACCTCGCCGCCGCGCGGGCGTCGGCGACCGCGGGCTTCGCCGCGAGCGAGGTCGACATCGCCGAACTGCACGTCGAATACTCCGCGCAGGAACCGCTTCTGGTTCGCGAACTCGGGCTCGGCGCGGCGACGGCGATCAATCCGTCGGGCGGGCCGCTGGCGGGTAGGCCGACCACCGCGACCGGTCTGATCCGTATCGCCGAGGCGGCCAAGGGCATTCGGTCGGGCCGAGCCCGCCGAGCCCTCGCGCACGCCACCAACGGCCAAGCGCTGCAACAGAATCTGGTCTGCCTGTTGGAAGGAGACCCGGCATGACTGAACCCGTCGCCGTCATCGGCATCGGTCAGGGCAAGCAGGCCAAGCGCCGCGAGACGACCATCGGCGCGATGGTGCGCGAAGCGGTCGCGGCCGCGATGGCCGACGCCGAACTGGAGCTGGGCGAGGTCGACGCGATCGTGCTGTCGAAGACCCCGGACCTGTTCGACGGGGTGATGAACCCGGAGCTCTACCTCGCCGACGCGCTCGGCGCCCGCGGGCTTCCGGTGACGCGGGTCTTCACCGGCGGCAGCGTCGGCGGGCACGCGGCCATCTACGGCGCGCACCTCATCGAGGCGGGGTTGGCGCGGCGCGTGCTCGTCGCGGCGTATTCCAAAGAGTCCGAGGGCAATTTCACCTGGGCGCTCTCCCGCGGACTGCCCTTCAGCGCCAAACTCGGCGCGGGCGCGGGCGGCCATTTCGCGCCGGTCATCCGCGAGTACATCCGCCGCTCCGGCGCACCGGAACACATCGGCTGGCAGGTGGCGGTCAATCACCGGCTCAACGCGCTGCGCAATCCGTACGCGCACGTGCACATGCCCGACATCACCGTCGAGAAGGTCAAAGAGTCCCGCATGCTGTGGGACCCGATCCGCTACCTCGAATCGTGCCCGTCTTCCGACGGCGCCGCCGCGATCGTGTTGTCGGCGGCCGCGCAGGTCGGGAAGACAGCGCGCCCGCCCGCCTGGATCCACGGCATGTCGTTCCGCACCGAGACCGGCCACTTCGCCGGACGCGACGAGGTCAACCCGCGCGCGGGCGCGGAGTGCGCCGCCGATGCCTACCGGCAGGCCGGAATCATCGATCCCGCAAGGGAAGTCGACGTGGCGGAGCTGTACATCCCGTACAGCTGGTACGAACCGATGTGGCTGGAGAACATCGGCCTCGCTCCGCTGCACCAAGGCTGGAAACTGGTCGACGACGGGACGACGCGATTCGGCGGGTCGCTGCCGATCAACCCGTCCGGCGGCGTGCTGTCCGGCAACCCGACCGGAGCGACCGGCCTGGTCCGCTTCCTCGAGGCCGCGCTACAGGTCCGCGGCATGGCGGGCGAGCACCAAGTCCCCGGCGCGCGTCGAGCCATCGGCCACGCCATGGGCGGCGCATCCCAATTCCACGCCCTCTGGGTCGTCGGCGACGAACGGCCGAACACGTGAGGCCAGCCCCACGCGGACCTTCCGCCCGCCTCGCACGGGACACCACCACTGCGAGGCGGGCGGAGCCGGTGCGAGGGCGGGGATGAACCGAGACAGGAGTTCGAAGATGCGGCGGGTTTACGTCGTCGGTGTCGGGATGACGCCGTTCGTCAAGATCGGGTCCAAGCCGTGGACCTACCCGGAGATGGTCGGCGAGGCGGTGCGCTGCGCGCTGGGCGACGCGGGGATCGGCTACGACCGGGTCCAGCGTGCCGCGGTCGGCTATGTCTTCCAGCCCTCGGCGGCCGGGCAACGCGCGCTGTACGACGTCGGCATGACCGGCATCCCGGTGGTCAACGTCAACAACAACTGCGCCACCGGCTCCACCGCGCTCGTGCTGGCGCGCGAGTGGATCGGCGCCGGTCTCGCGGACGTGGCGCTGGCGGTCGGGTTCGAGCAGATGACCAAGCAAGCCATGGCAGGCCCCGCGACACCGCCGAAGACGACCACCGTCGACGGGCACCTGCGAGTCATGTCCGCGCACTACGACTTCGGCGCCGCGCCGATGACCACCCAGTTCTTCGGCAACGCCGCGCTCGAGCACGGCAAGCGCTACGGCACGACGCCCGAACAACTGGCCGCCGTCGCGGTGAAGAACCACCAACACTCGACGCGTAATCCCTTGGCGCAGTTTCAGAATGCCTACACGCTGGAGCAGGTGCTCGCCGATGTGCCGGTGCACGGTCCGCTGACCCGCTCGCAGTGCTCGCCCATGTCGGACGGCGCCGCGGCCGCCGTGCTGGTGAGCGAGGACGTGGTGCGCGAACTCGGTCTGGAGGGGCAGGCCGTGGAGATCCTGGCCCAGGAACTGGTCACCGACGACGAGTCCGCGTTCGCCACGGGGTCGATGATCGATGTCGTCGGAGCGCCGATGACCCGCGCCGCGTCCGGTCGCGCCCTCGAGGCCGCGGGGATCACCATCGACCAGGTCGACGTGATCGAACTGCACGACTGCTTCTCGATCAACGAACTCATCACCTACGAGGCGCTCGGTCTGTGCGGGGAGGGCGAATCGGGTGCGCTGGTGGAGTCCGGCGCCACCACCTACGGCGGCGCCTGGGTGGTCAACCCGTCCGGCGGACTGATCTCGAAGGGTCACCCGCTCGGCGCTACCGGACTCGCGCAGACGGCCGAACTCTGCTGGCAGCTGCGCGGGCTCGCCGCGGATCGGCAAGTGCCGGACGCGCGCATCGCTTTGGCGCACAATCTCGGCCTCGGCGGCGCTTGCGTCGTCACACTGTACGCGGGGCCGTCATGAGCGAACGGAGTGAGCGAATCGTGTTGCAGCGCGCTTCGCGCATGCCGAAGCCGAGCGTCAGCGAGGTGCAGGCATGAGCGAACGTAGTGAGCGAATCGTGTTGCAGCGCGCTTCGCGCATGCCGGAGCCGAGCGTCAGCGAGGCGCAGGCACCCACGTGCCCAACGACGGTCAACGACGAGTGCTCGGAGCTGAAACACCTATGACGACAATCGATCTCGACGCCCACCTGCGCCTGCCGGTGCACAACGGTCACAGCCTGCTCGCCGGGCTGCGCAGGCACCGCCACGATCCGGTGCTCACCCTCGGTGACACGGTCCTCACCGGCGCCGACGTGCTGGAGGCGATCAGCCGCTACGTCGCCGCGTTCGCGGCCAACGGAGTCGACACCGGCACGCCCGTCGGCGTCCTCGCGCTCAACCGGCCCGAGGTGCTGTTCACCATCGGCGCCGGGCAGGTGCGCGGTCATCGGCGCACCGCGCTGCACCCGATGGGCGGGCTGGACGATCACGCCTACGTGCTCGCCGACGCGGGCATCACCACCCTGGTGCTCGACCCGGTGCCCGCCTTCGTGCAGCGAGCCCGCGAACTGGTCGACCGGGTGCCGGAGTTGAAGCGGGTCCTCGTGCTCGGCGCCGTTCCGCCGGAACTGGCCGATGTCGGCGTCGATCTGACGGCCGCCGCTGCGGCGTTCGACGCGGAGCCGATCGAGGCCACCGACCTGCCGCCCGACGCCGTCATCTCGATCAGCTACACCGGCGGCACCACGGGAAAACCCAAGGGCGTCATCGGAACCGCGAGCACCATGGCGACGATGACCCAGATCCAGCTGTCGGAATGGGAATGGCCGCAGCGGCCGAGATTCCTGATCTGCACGCCGCTCTCGCACGCGGGCGCGGCCTTCTTCCTCCCGGTCGTCCTGCTCGGCGGTCAGTGCGTGGTGCTGCCCCGCTTCGAACCGGGCGAGGTGCTGCGCGCCATCGAGGAGCACAAGATCACCGCGACCATGCTGGTGCCGTCGATGCTCTACGCCCTGCTCGACCACCCGGATCTCGCGACCCGCGACGTGTCGTCGCTGGAGACGGTGTACTACGGCGCCTCGGCCATCGACCCGACCCGGTTGACCCAGGCGATCGAGCGTTTCGGGCCGATCTTCGCGCAGTACTTCGGGCAGTCGGAGGCGCCGATGGCCATCAGCTATCTCGGTAAGCGCGAACACGATTCGGCGCGGCTCACCTCGTGCGGTCGTCCCTCGGCGGCGCTGCGCGTCGCGCTGCTGGATACCGACGACAAGGTCGCCGCGCCCGGCGAGGTCGGCGAGATCTGCGTCTCCGGACCGCTGGTCGCGGCGGGTTACCTGAACAAGCCGGAGGCCACCGCGGAGACCTTCCGCGACGGCTGGCTGCGCACCGGCGATCTGGCCCGCCAGGACGAAGACGGGTTCCTGCACATCGTCGGCCGCAGCAAGGACATGGTGGTCACCGGCGGTTTCAACGTCTTTCCCCGCGAGGTCGAAGACGTCGTCGCCGAGCATCCGTCGGTCTCGCACGTCGCGGTCGTCGGGGTGCCCGATCCGCGCTGGGGTGAGGCGGTCACCGCGGTCGTCGTGCTCGATCCCGCCGCACCGAACGACGCGACCGCCGTGGAGACGATGATCGCGGAGATTCAGGAGACCGTCCGGCAGCGCAAGGGTTCGGTCCAGGTGCCCAAGCACGTCCTCGTCATCGACGAGCTGCCGCTCACCGGTCTCGGCAAGCCCGACAAGAAGGCCGTGCGCGCCCTGGCCGCGGAGCGGCTCGACCGCTGACGAACAAGGCGAAACCGGCTGGTGGACAGCCGGTTTCGCCTGTCAGCGGATGCGGTAGCGGCGCAGCAGCGACAGCGACGTGAGGGTGCGGTCGAGGTAGGCGTCGTACGACTGATCCGGTCGCGGGCCGAGCACCTGCCGCTTCAGCGTCGCCACGTTCGTCGACTCGGTGAATTTCAGCAGACCGGCGTCGCCGTTGCGGACTCCCATCCCCGACGCCTTGAATCCGCCTGAGGGCGCGCTCTTTCCGGCGTAGGCGAGCGCGGCGGAGTCGTTGACATTCACGTGTCCGGCCGCCAGCTGCGCACCGACCGCGCGCGCCTCCGACAGATCGCGCCCCCAGACGCTCGCGCTCAACCCGTACCGTGTGTCGTTCGCGAGCTCGACCGCCTCGTCGACGGTCGAGAACGGGTACAGCGCGACGACAGGACCGAAGGTCTCCGCTCCGAAGACGTCCATCTCCGCGGTGACGCCCTCGAGCACCGTTGGCGCGTAGAACGTCGGCCCGAGCTCCGGCATGACGTGACCGCCGGTGAGCGCCCGCGCGCCACCGGCTTTCGCCTGCTCGACCTGCTCCGCCACGCGGGCGCACTGATCGGCCGAGACCAAAGCGCCCATCTCGATGTCGAAGTCGTAGCCGGGCCCGACCCGCAGCGCCGCGACGCGCGCGGTGAACTCGTCGCGGAAAGCCGCATACACCGATTCGTGCACGTAGATCCGCTCGATGTGCAAACACAGCTGACCGGTGTTGTCGAAGACCCCGGAGATCGCGCTGTGCACCGCCGCGGGCAGATCCGCGTCGGCCAAGACGATCATCGGGTTCTTGCCGCCCAATTCCAGGCACGATTCGACGAGGCGCTCCCCCGCCTGCTTGGCCACCAGCCGACCGGTCGCCTCCGATCCGGTGAACATCACGAAGTCCGCGCCGTCCACGACCGCGGGGCCCACCACCGGCCCGTCGCCGCAGACGATCTGAACGAGTCCCTCCGGAAGCCCAGCCTCGAGCAGCAGCCGCAAACCGAACGCCGGACTGAGCGGAGTCCGGTTGTCCGGCTTGAGCACGATTCCGTTTCCGGCCATCAGCGCGGGGATCGCGTCGCAGTAGCCGATCGCGAACGGGAAGTTCCACGGCGCGATCACGCCGACGACCCCGCGCGGCTTGCGGATCTCGGTGGAGGTGCTGACCAGTGGTATCGCGCCGGGATGCCGAACGGGACGCAACAGTCGCGGCGCGCGCTTCAGATAGTGGCCGATGACCATCGGGATGTCGCACAGCTCCTCGAAGGCCATGCGGCGCGCCTTGCCCGTCTCGATCTGGATCAAATCGGTGATCGTCCGGTGGTTCTCCAGGACCAAGCGGTGGAAGCGCTCGAAGACGGCCAGCCTGCGGCGCACCGGCCAGCGCGCCCATTCGGCCTGGGCGGCGCGGGCGCGGTCGAACGCCGCGGCGACATCGGCGGGCGAGGACTGCGGCAGTCGCGCGACGACCGTTCCGGTGAAGACCTCCACGACCGGAACGGTGTCGGATGGATCGCCCGCCACCAGGGCGGTCAGTCCCGAGAAGTCGTGGGCGGGAACGGTGGTCGTACTCACGAACGGCACTCTATCAAGTGATTGCATCAGTTGATAGAGATAACGTCTGCGCTGGGCGAACGGTCATTACAATGCAGCAGGTGACCAGCGCAGCGGACCGTGCCGAGCTTCGAATCAGCGAAGAAGAACTAGCCATGCCGACCGACCGGCGCCTGATTCTCGCGGCCGAGCGACTGTTCGCCGAACGCGGTATCGACGCGGTGTCGCTGCGCGCCGTGATGTCGGCCGCGGGCGCGAATGTCGCCGCGGTGCACTACCACTTCGGGTCCAAGGAAGCCTTGATCGAGGCGCTGATCCGGCAGCGCAGCGACGCGGTCGCGACCCGGCGGGCCGCCCTGCTCGACGAGGTGGAGCAGTCGGGCGTCGTCGGCGCCCGCGGCTTGGCGGAGGCGTTCGTGCTGCCGGTGTGGGAGATGGCGACCGGCGAGGGCGGCTCCTGGGTCAAGTTCATCGCGAGCGTTCTCGGCAGCGGCCATCCCGCGCTGTCGACCGTCGCCGAGGGATTCGCCGACCAAGCTCGCCGTTTCATGACCCTGCTGAGCCGCGCCTTCCCCGACCTCCCCCGCCACACCATCCGGTTCCGCTTGGCGCAGGCCATGACCCTGACCTTCCAGGTCCTCGGCGACGTCCATCAAACCCAAGATCTGCTCGCGATCTCCGGCGTCCAGCTCAGCCCCGAGCAGGTGATGAGCGAGCTCGTCGACGTCGTCACCGCCATCCTCGCCGGACCACCGTCGGACTGATCCGAAGATCAAGTGAACCCGATTTACTAAATGGTGTTCACAAATAGAGTGTGGTGTGGTTCACTCCTGTGGAACGTGTTCCAAAGGAGGTACCGTGTCCGCGCCATCCATCTCGCACGATTTCGATTTCACCGATCCCGACCTGCTCGCCAGCCGTCTGCCCGTCGAGGAGTGGGCCGAGCTGCGCCGGACCGCCCCGGTCTGGTGGGTCGACCAGCCCAACGGCGTCAGCGGCTTCGACGACGGCGGGTACTGGGTGGTCAGCAAGCTCGACCACATCAAGGAGATCTCCAAGAACTCCGAGGTGTTCTCCACCAACGCCAACACCGCGGTGATCCGCTTCAACGGCGACATCACCCGCGACGAGATCGACATCCAGCGCGCCATGCTGGTCAACACCGATCCGCCCATCCACGACAAGCTGCGGCGGATCATCTCCCGCGGCTTCACCCCGCGCGCCGTGCAGAGCCTGCGCGACGCGCTGCACGAACGCGCCGAGCGAATCGTCCACGAGGCCAAGAAGACCGGCGGCGGCGACTTCGTCCAGCAGGTGGCGTGCGAGCTGCCGTTGCAGGCCATCGCCGAGTTGCTCGGCGTGCCGCAGTCCGACCGCGGCAAGCTGTTCGACTGGTCGAATCAGATGATGGGCTACGACGATCCGGACTTCGACGGCAACCACAAGCTGGCCACCGCCGAGATCATGGGCTACTCGTGGAACCTCGCCGAGGAGCGCCGCAAGTGCCCGGCCGACGACATCGTCAGCCAGCTCGTCACCGCCGACCTCGACGGCGAGGCGCTCGGATCGGACGAATTCGCCTGGTTCGTCATCCTTTTGGCGGTCGCGGGCAACGAGACCACCCGCAACGCCACCACGCACGGTATGAAGGCGTTCATCGACTTCCCCGAGCAGTGGGAGCTGTACAAGGCGGAGCGGCCGCGCACCGCGCCCGACGAGATCGTCCGGTGGGCGACGCCGGTGATCGCCTTCCAGCGTACGGCCCTGCAGGACACCGAGATCGGCGGCCAGGCCATCAGCAAGGGCCAGCGCGTCGGACTGTTCTACGCCTCGGCCAACTTCGACGAGGAGCGCTTCGAGAAGCCCTTCGAATTCGATGTCACCCGTAATCCCAACCCGCACGTGGGTTTCGGCGGCACCGGCACGCACTTCTGCGTCG
The DNA here is from genome assembly GCF_059570515.1 of Nocardia sp. CNS-044. Classification (NCBI taxonomy): domain Bacteria; kingdom Bacillati; phylum Actinomycetota; class Actinomycetes; order Mycobacteriales; family Nocardiaceae; genus Nocardia; species Nocardia sp. CNS-044. The sequence continues at coordinate 79,383 of NZ_JCANSX010000008.1, read as the reverse complement.
GCGCGAACCTGGCGCGGCTGCAACTCGACCTGATCTTCAACGCCATCGCGGATGTGATGCCGAACCTGCGTGAGGTCTCCGAGCCGGTCCGGCTACGCTCGGGCTGGTTGAACGGCATCAAGAGCTGGCAGGTCGCATACGAATGACACAACCCGCACGACGGGGCCGGATGCCCGCGATACACGACGCGGACATCCGGCGGGTGGCCAGGACGGTGCTGGCCGACCAGGGGCCCGAGGCGCTGACCCTGCGCGCCATCGCGCGCGATCTCGGCATCACCGCGCCCGCGCTGTATCGCCATTACGCCTCGCGCGAGGACTTGGTCGCCGCGCTGCGCCGCGACATCTGCGTGGACCTGGCGGACGAGCTCGCGGGGCAGGTCGCCGAGTTGCCCGACGACGGCGTCGTGCAACTGTTCGCCATCTGCAAGGGCTTTCGGCGCTGGGCCCTCGCCCACCCGCACGAGTTCACCCTCGTGTTCGCTTCGCCGAATGGCGAGAACCCCGGCGGGATAAGGCAATTCGATGAACCGTTCGGCCGCGTCTTCCTGGGCGCGGCGGGCCGGTTGCTCACCACCTACGACCTGGTGACCCCGCCGACCGACGCGATTCCCGACGCGTTGCGCGAGGATCTGATCGGTTTCCAGACCGAATTGCTCGCGATGCTCGCCGAATCGAGTCAGAAGTTCCCCGCCGAGAAGCTCGACTTGGGCGTGGCCTATCTGATGATGACGCTCTGGGCGCGGCTGTACGGACACGTCACCCTCGAGGTGTTCGGCAACTACCCGATGCCCGTCAGCGACCCCGACGCGCTGTTCGACGCCACCCTCGCCGACCTCGCGGGCAGTATCGGGCTCGCCGGGCTCACCCCGCGGCCTTCCGGCTGAGCTGTTCCCATTCCCGGTACAACTCGGCGCGGGCGCGGTCGAGTTCCAGAACCTGGTCATAGGACTGGCTGCCGACGATGAGTCGCCGGGGCGGATTCGGCAGGGCGGCCAGTTCCATGATCACCGGGGCCGCGTTGCTCGGGTCGGGTCCGGATTCGTCGCCCCACATCTCGGCGAGTTCGGCGCGCAACGTCTCGTAGTGCGGGAGGGGTTCGGTCGCCGTGGTCCCCGCGGTGAAGAGCCCGGTCGAGTAGCCGCCCATCTCCACGATGACGACCTGGATGCCGAATCGCTCGACCTCCATCGCCAGCGCCTCGCTGAGCGAGTCCAGCGCCACCTTGCCCGCGCCGTAGAAGCCGACGGACGCCATGCCGCCGCTGCTGCCCATCGAGGTGATCTGCAAGATCCGCCCGGATCCCTGCGCGCGCAGGTGCGGAAGCACAGCCTGAACCACCCACACCGCGCCGAAGAAGTTCACGTCGAGGTGCGCGCGGATCTGCTCCTCGGTGGCCTCCTCGACCATGCCGTACAGCAGCCCGCCCGCGTTGTTGACCACCACGTCGAGCCTGCCGAACGCCGCCACCGCACGCTCGACGCCGTCGAACACGGCTAGGCGATCGGAGACGTCCAGCACGAGCGGAGCCAAGTGGTCCGGATATTCGGCGACCAGATCATCGAGCGGCGCGATATTACGCGCGGCGGCCACCACGCGATCCCCCGCCGCGAGCGCCGCCTCGGTGAACGCCCGGCCGAGGCCACGCGAAGCGCCGGTGATGAACCACACTTTGGCGGTCGTCATGGAAAAGCCACCTCCTCTAGTCGAGACGATACGTCTCGGTTCGCTCAAAGTCTGCACGCTCGGGTCCCTTCTGTCAACACGAACCGTTCCGTCTCGTTGGCCTGCTAGTCTCGACGCATGTCGAATGCCCCCCAGCCGGACCGTTCCCGGCGCAGCGAACGCTCACGCCAGGCGATCCTCGCGGCGACCCGCGAGCTGATCTCCGAGGTCGGGTACGGGAAGGTCTCGATCGAGGCCATCGCGGCGCGGGCGGGCGTCGGCAAGCAGACGATCTACCGGTGGTGGCCGTCGAAGGGCGCCGTCATCTTCGACTCCTTCCTCGCGCTCAGCGAGGACGCGGACGGGCAGGGCTTGAATCTTCCCGACACCGGCGACCTGGAGGCAGATCTGAAGCTGGTCATGCGGGCAACAGTCGCCGAGTTCGCCGATCCGGACTTCGAGCGGCCGATCCGCGCCCTGAACACCGAGATCGCCAACGATCCCGAGCTCGCCGCCCAGTACCGCGAGAAGCTGGCGGGCCCGATGGACGACGCCAAGAAGGCCCGCCTGCGCAGCGCGCAGCAAGCCGGTCAGCTAGCCGCGGACGCCGACCTCGACCTGGTGCTGGAGGTGCTCTACGGCCCGCTGTTCCAGCGATGGCTGCACCGCTCGGGCCCGCTCACACCCGAATACGCCGACTCGCTCGTCGACCTCGCCCTGCGCGCCTTCCGGCCCTGACGGTCAGAGCTGCGGCAGCGGCGGCAGCTCGGTGGAGGTGAGTTTCTGCGCGGCGCGCTTGTTCATGCCGAACATGCGCAGAACTCGGAACGCCATCTCGTCCGACAGCGCGCCGGCGTCGGCGTCCGGCTCGATGTCGAGCAGTTGCAGCAGGCCGAGCATCGAACCACCCGCGGCCATCACGGCCAGGTCGGGGTCCATCGGTTCGAATCGGCCCGCCTCCTGGGCGGCGACGATGTCGCGGCGCGCGCGCGGCGCGAGACCCTCGCCCCGCAGCATGATCGACATGCCCGAGTTCAGCACGACCTTGACCATCTCGGGAATCTGCCGTTGCAACCGACCGGTCAGGCGGAAGCTGACCGCGAACACCTCGGCCGGGTCGTCGTAGAGCGCCACGATGGCGTCGCGCATCTCGCTGTAGACCTGCAGCGCCGAGGCCACCGCCTCGTCGAACAGCTGCTCCTTGGATTCGAAATGGTTGTAGAAGGAACCGAATCCGACGTCGGCGGCGTCGGTGATCTCCTGGATGCTGACGGCCGAACGCCCCTCCGAGAGGAACTTGCGCGCCGCGCCGAGCAGTGCGTTGCGGGTGCGCTCACGTCGCCGATCGACGCGGTTGCGCACTACGGGTTCGGTGGTCATCGGCCCTCTCCCACTCGGAATCGTCCCGAGAATCGTAACTGAGGAAACGATCAGAGACGATTCTCGGCGCGGCGCGCAGCCGTGCGCGCGACGTCGATCCATCCTGTTGATCCGACCATCTTTTCTGATGTTCTCATCATTTACTCTTGACAAAGAGTTTCCTCGCAACTGATGATTTCATCATCTGAACTGTGGAGGTGGCTTGTGACAAGCATCGACAAGGGGGTCGACGCCGGGCGAACGGTTCGGGTCGGCGACCGCGACATCTTCTTCGCCGAGTTCGGCGCGGGCCCGGCCGTGGTGCTGTTGCACGGCGGGGGTCCCGGCGCATCCGGGCACTCGAACTACTCGCGCAACATCGAGGCGCTGGCGCGGCGTTTCCGGGTCATCGTCCCGGACATGCCCGGCTACGGCCGCTCGACCAAGCGGATCGATCAGTCCGACCCGTTCGGCGATCTCGCCGCTTCGGTCGGCGGGCTGCTCGACGCGCTGGACCTGCCGAACGCGCACCTGGTCGGCAACTCCTACGGCGGCGCCGCGGCGCTGCGGTTAACGATGGACCGCCCCGAGAAGGTCGGCAGGCTGATCCTGATGGGTCCGGGCGGCGTCGGCACCACCCGTGCGCTGCCGACGAAAGGCTTGCAGTCCCTGCTCGCGTACTACGGCGGCGACGGCCCGAGCCGTGAGAAACTCGCCACGTTCGTGCGCGACCACCTGGTCTACGACGCGAGCGCGATCACCGAGGAGCTGATCGACGAGCGGTATCGGGCCAGCCTGGATCCCGACGTGGTCGTGAATCCGCCGCTGCGCAGGCCGTCTGGGCTGCGGACGGTGTGGCGGATGGACTTCACCCGTGACCCCCGGCTCGGCAAGGTGAACCATCGCACGCTGGTGATCTGGGGCGCCGAAGATGGGGTCAACCGGCCCGAGGGCGGCCGCATGCTGGCCGACCGCATGCCCAACTGCGACCTGTTCCTGGCCGCCAAGACCGGCCACTGGGTGCAGTGGGAGCGCGCGGACCTGTTCAACGCACTCGCGACCGCGTTTCTGGAGGCGAAGTCGTGAACGATTTCCTGCGCCCGAACACCGACGGTTCGGTGTTCGGAGCGGTACATCTGGGCTACGTCGCGGTGCAGTCCCAGCGGCTCACCGACTGGGATCGCTTCGGCGCCTTGGCGATCGGCATGCACGTCGACCGGCTCGACGCCGACGCCCTGCGTTTCCGGCTCGACGACCGGTCGTGCCGATTCCTGATCGAGCGCGGCCCGGCCGAGGACGTGACCGCCCTCGGCTGGCAGATCGACGATCACGAGACGTTCGACCGGATCATCGCCAGGGTCGCCGATCGTGGGGTTCCGATCGAGGAGGGCACAGCCGACGAAGCCGCCCTGCGCGGCGTGGAGCGGCTCTGGCGTTTCCCCGGGCCCAAAGGTGTTGCCACCGAGATCTTCACGGCCGCGGTGACCACACCCGAACCGTTGCGAATGCTCAGCTCGGGCTGGGTCACCGGCGAGGCGGGCATGGGCCACGTCGCGATCGTGTCCAGGGAGCCGGAGTCGCTGCGCGGCTACTACCACACCGTATTCGATTCCCGCCTGTCGGATTACATCGACGAGAACGTCTCCGGGCTGATGATGAAGATCCGCTTCCTGCGGGTCAACGAGCGCCACCACTCGATCGCGATCGCCAACGTGCGCGGGGTGAAGATCGACCCGATCCGAACCCGGGTGCAGCACATCAACATTCAGTCCGCGACGTTGGACGACATGCTCGCGTCGTTCCAGCGCGTCACCGATCTCGGGTTCCGGATGGCGTGGTCGGTCGGCCAGCACACCAACGACCGTGAGCTGTCCTACTACTGCGTGACACCGTCCGGCTTCGAACTCGAGGTCGGCTGGAACCCGATCGTCATCACGCCGGAACGCGAGGCGACCTGGGAACCGAGCACCTATCAGGGCATCAGCATCTGGGGCCACACCACCGTCGGGCAGACGGTGCTGGACAAATTCGCCCAATTCCGCCGCGCCCTGGAAACCGTACGCACGCCGGAGATCACGGTGCCGGAACTGTCGGGAGGACTTTCTCGATGAGCGAATTCGACTACGACGTCGTGGTCGTCGGGCTCGGACCGACCGGGCTCACCCTGGCCAACCTGCTCGGCCGCCGCGGCGTGCGGGTGCTCGTGCTGGAGCGCGAACCGGAGTACTACGGTCTGGCCCGCGCCGTCTACACCGACGACGAAGGCATGCGGATCTTCCAAATAGCCGGTGCGGCAGACGAATTGGCCGCGGACATGAACATCGACTCCACCGTCCAGTGGGTCCGCGCCGACGGGTCGCTGCTCGCGCAGTTCAACCAGATCGAGCGTCCCCTCGGCTGGCCGGTGGTCAACTTCCTCTACCAGCCGTATCTGGAGAACTCCCTCGAGCGGGCGCTGGACAGCTACCCGCACGTCACCGTGCGGCGCGGCCGCGAGGTCGTCGGCTTCGATCAGGACGCCACGAGTGTCGGGGTCGAGCACGCCGCCTGCGCGGGCACCGGCTACGGCAAACGGGAACCCGAGACCGATCTCCGGACCTCCGAACGGGTGCGAGCACAGTTCCTGGTCGGCTGCGACGGCGGCCGCAGCGTGGTGCGCACCCAGCTGGGCATCGACATGACCGGCACCAGCTTCCCGGAGCGCTGGCTCGTGGTGGACCTGAAGGCCAAAGACGGCGTGGACGCGTTCCGGCACCTGCCGTACTTCAACTTCGTCTGCGAGCCCGAGCTGCCGATCGTGTCCTGTCCGCAGCCGGGCGGACATCACCGTTTCGAGTTCATGCTGCGCGAGTCTCAGACCAAGGAGGAGATGGAGGACCCCGACAACGTCCGCGCGCACATCTCCCGGTTCGTCGACCCGGACGAGGTCGAGGTGCTGCGCAAGCTCGTCTACACCTTCAACGCCGTCGTCGCGGACAGCTGGCGCGATGGGCGCATCCTGCTGGCGGGCGACGCCGCGCACATGACGCCCCAGTTCATCGGCCAGGGCATGAACTCCGGTGTGCGCGACGCCGACAACCTGTCCTGGAAGCTGACCGCGATCCTGCGCCACGGCGCCGACCCGGTGATCCTGGACAGCTACGAGTCCGAGCGCCGCCCGCACGCCAAGGCCATCATCACCATGTCGGTGTGGATGAAAGACCTTGTCTCGGTGAACAACCCGGTGGCTGCCCGAATCCGTGACGTCGCGCTGACCACCGCGCTGCGAGTGCCGGGGCTCGGCGGCTGGATCCGCGGGGCGAAGATGAAGCCGGAGCCCCGGTTCCGCCGTGACGCCTACCTGGGTCTGCCCCGGCGCGGGCTGCGCGGGGTCGAGGGCACCCTCGCTCCGCAACCGGAGGTGCGCACCTACGACGGCAGGCATCGCCGCCTCGACGACGTGCTCGGCCTCGGCTTCGCCGTGCTCGGCTACGGCGTCGACCCGCGCACGGCGTGCTCCGCCGAGGATCTGGCCGTACTGGACGGGCTCGGCAGTCACTTCGTCACGGTCTATCCCCTCGGCAGCCGCCCCCAGGGCAAGCCCGGCGACGGTCGGGGCGGCGGCGACGCGGCGGCCGACATCGAAGACCACACCGGCGCGCTGGTGCGCTGGTTCGGCAAGGCCGGAGTCCGCCGCGGCGGAGTGGTGGTGCTGCGTCCCGACCGGTTCGTGTTCGGCGTCGCGCCGCGCGGCGAAACCGCGCCGCTCGTTGCGGAATTGACGCGGCAGCTTCGCCTGCCCACCGGCCACGCGACGCTCCCCGAGCGCAGCACCGAGCACCTGATCACCCCCGACTACGAGGAGTCCCGATGACCTCGACCGTCACCGAGAGCCCGGCGGTCCTGGCCGCCGCGCAACGGCTCGCCGAGGCCGCGGACACCGGCGTGCCCGCCGCGCCCGTGCGCGACCTCATCGGCAGCGACGACGTCGCCGCCGCCTACGCCGTGCAGCGGCTCGGTGTCCGCGCGCGCGTCGAATCCGGCGCGCGGGTGGTCGGCCGCAAGATCGGCCTCACCTCGCCCGCCGTGCAGCAGCAGCTGGGCGTCGACCAGCCGGACTTCGGAGTCCTGTTCGCCGACATGGACATTCGCATCCCACTGGCCGACCGGCCGCGACTGCTGCAACCGAAGATCGAGGCGGAACTGGCCTTCGTGCTGTCCGCCGATCTCGACACCGAAGAGATCGACGCCCGCAGCGTGCGGCACGCGGTGGACTACGCCGTCGCGGCGCTGGAGATCGTCGACAGCCGAATCGCGGACTGGGACATCACTTTCGGCGATACCGTCGCCGACAACGCATCCAGCGGGTGGTTCGCGCTCGGGGAGCAGCGGCTGTCGCTGGCGGATTTCGAGCCGCGCGAAGTCAGCATGAGTATGCGGCTGGACGGCGAGATCGTCTCCACCGGAACCGGTTCCGCCTGCCTCGGCGATCCGCTCAACGCGCTGGCTTGGCTCGCGCGCACCGCCCGCGACCTCGGCGACCCGCTGCGTGCGGGCGAGATCGTGCTCTCCGGCGCGCTCGGCCCGATGGCGCCGCTGCGGCCCGGCGCGCGCGTGCACTCCGAAATCCGTTACGGCGTAGCGACGCTCGCAACCGTCGGCTTCAGCATGGAGGAAACCGCATGACCCGCACCAAGGTCGCTGTGATCGGCTCGGGCAATATCGGCACCGACTTGATGATCAAGGTGCTCCGCCTCTCGGACACCCTGGAAATGGCCGCGATGGTCGGCATCGATCCCGCTTCCGACGGCTTGGCGCGGGCGGCGCGGCTCGGGGTGCCCACCACCGCCGACGGCGTGCGGGGCCTCATCGCCATGCCCGATTTCGCCGAGATCGATATCGTGTTCGACGCCACCTCGGCCCGCGCGCACCTGGCCAATGCCGAAGCCCTTGCCCCGCACGGGAAGCGGCTCGTCGACCTGACACCGGCCGCGATCGGTCCGTTCGTGGTCCCCGCCGTCAACCTCGACGCGCATCTGGACGCGGACAACGTCAACATGGTCACCTGCGGCGGGCAGGCCACCATTCCGATCGTCGCGGCCATCTCGCGCGTCACGCCGGTTCCGTACGCCGAGATCGTCGCGTCGATCGCCTCGAAATCGGCGGGTCCCGGCACCCGCGCCAACATCGACGAGTTCACCGAGACCACCGGCGCGGCGATCACCGCCGTCGGCGGCGCCGAGCGGGGTCGTGCCCTCATCGTGCTCAACCCCGCCGAACCACCGCTGATCATGCGCGACACGGTGCTCGCGCTCATCGACGATCCGGCGCGGCACGCCGGGGACGCGGTGCGCGAATCCATCCGGGCCATGGTCGAATCCGTCGCGGCGTACGTCCCCGGCTATCGGCTCGAGCAGGACATCCAGATCACACCGGTGCCGCGGGACGCCCCGGTGCGCACGCTCGTCGGCGACCGGCTGGTGACGCATCAGGTGTCGGTGTTCCTGGAAGTTGAAGGCGCCGCGCACTATCTGCCGGCGTATGCCGGGAATCTCGACATCATGACCTCCGCGGCGCTGCGCGTCGCCGAACAGATCGCCCGAGGAGCCAGGGAGGCAGTGCGATGACCGAGGTTTTCCTCCAGGACGTCACTTTGCGGGACGGCATGCACGCGCTGCGCCACCGCATCACCCCGCAGATCGTCGCCGACATCGCCGCCGCTCTCGACGCGGCGGGCGTCGACGCGATCGAGGTCGCGCACGGCGACGGCCTGTCCGGCGGCAGCCTCACCTACGGACCGGGCAGCAACACCGACTGGGAGTGGCTCGCCGCGACGGCCGAAGTGCTGACCACCGCTCGGCTGACCACGCTGCTGCTGCCCGGCATCGGCACCATCGAGGACCTGCGGCGCGCCTACGAGCTCGGCGTGCGCTCGGTGCGGGTGGCGACCCACTGCACCGAGGCCGACATCGCCGCGCAGCACATCGGCTACGCCCGCGAGCTCGGCATGGACGTCTCCGGATTCCTGATGATGAGCCACATGAACAGCCCGGCGCGGCTGGCCGAGCAGGCGCGGCTGATGGAGTCCTACGGCGCGCACTGCGTGTATGTCACCGATTCCGGCGGGCGACTCACCATGAGCGGTGTGCGCCAACGGGTGCGGGCCTACCGCGCCGTGCTCGATCCGAGCACCGAGATCGGCATCCACGCGCACCAGAATCTGTCGCTGGCCGTCGCCAACAGCGTCATCGCCGTAGAGGAAGGCGTCACCCGGGTCGACGCCTCGCTGGCCGGACTCGGCGCGGGTGCGGGCAACACGCCGTTGGAGGCGTTCGTCGCGGTCGCCGACCTGACCGGATGGAAGCACGGCGCCGATCTCGACGCCCTCACCGATGCCGCCGACGATCTCGTCCGTCCACTCATGGACCGGCCCGTGCAGGTCGATAGGGAAACGCTGGCCCTCGGCTACGCCGGGGTGTACTCCAGCTTCCTGCGGCACGCCGAAACGGCGTCCGCCGCTTATGGAATCGACGTTCGCACCCTGCTCACCGAGGCGGGACGGCGCGGACTGGTCGGGGGGCAGGAAGACATGATCATCGATATCGCCCTCGATCTCACCGGCCGCGGCTAGCGGCCTGCTTCATCGCACCGTGGGCCTCGAGCGCCGCCATGACCGAGCGCCCGCCTGACCAATCCTCCAGAAAGCGAGTCTCATGACCGAGTCCACCCTGTCTCGTCGGCGCATGCTCGGTGGCGTCGCCGCGGGCACCCTTGGTGTCGCCGCGCTCGGGGCCGCGCCGGAATTCTCCGCCGCGCGTGCGCAAGCCGCACCCATCCGCAGGCAGCCCGCCCCGAGCGGCACCTACCGCATCGACCTGCACGCGCATTTCCTGCCGCCGGACTACCGCGCGGCGCTGCTCGCGCACGGCCACTTCACCATCGGCGGCTACCCGACGCCCACGTGGTCGCCGGAGGACGCGCTCGCCTTCATGGACTACTACGACATTCAGGCGCAAGCACTTTCGGTCTCCGATCCCGGTGTGTCGTTCCTGCACGGCAAGGAGGCCAACGATCTGGCCCGCTACTGCAACGATTACGCCGCCCAGTTGATCAAGACCCACCGCACCCGCTTCGGCGCGTTCGCGGTACTGCCGATGCCGGATATCGCCGCGTCCATCGAGGAGGCGATCTACGCGCTGGAGACCCTGCGCCTCGACGGTGTGGTGCTGCTCTCGGCCTATGACGGCGTCTACCTCGGCGACCCGCGCTACGAACCGCTGATGATCGCGTTGAACCAGCGCCGCGCGTTCGTCTTCGTGCATCCCGCTGCCATCCCTGCCGACGCGAAACCCGAACTCCCCCTTCCTGATTTCATGGAGGAGTTCACCTTCGACACCACGCGCGCCGCGACCATGATGATGGTCACCGGCATGACCCAGCGCTACCCGGACATCCGGTTCCAGCTCTCGCACGCGGGCGGCACCCTGCCGTTCCTGTCGCACCGCATCGGCGTGGCGTCGCAGACGGTACTCGGCGACCTGTGGCCGCAGGACTTGCCCAAGCCATCCGTCCTCGACATCCAGAACCAGATCTCGCGCTTCTACTACGACACCGCGCTGAGCGGCTACCCGGCCGCCATGGCCAGCGTGCTCGCCGTCACCAGCCGCGACCACATCGTCTTCGGCTCCGACTGGCCCTTCAGCGCCGCCACCCTCCCCCAAACCGGCGACCACGACCCCGCCCCCGCTCTCAGCGAAATCTTCGACGCCGACCAACGCATGGAAGTCGAACGCCACAATCCCCTCCGCCAACTTCCCCGCCTCGCCGAAGCGGTGAACACGTAACTCGGGAAGTGCTATTCGGGTTCATCCCACATTCCCATTCTTCGGTGTCGGCGGGCTTTCCACTGGGAAGCCACCACCGCCAGTGGCTTTCGGGCAGTCCGGTTGGAATGTCTTCTTCCGTCATAGGTTCGATATCCGGGGCAACCTCGCGCAGCGTCTGGTCGATCTCGCCAAGATCTTCCCCGTCGTCTTCGCTGAGCTGGTTTACCGGGTATTGGTCGCACAGCAACTGGAGCGCCGATCGCCGAAGGCTGGGTTCAAACCACCGCCGCTGCGAGCGCGGAACGTTTCCGTGAGGGTTTCGCCGATGTAGAGCGAGAGCGCGGACTGGCTCTCTTGGAGCAGTGCTGCCACTGCGCTTTCGAAATCGGCCAATTCTTGCGCGTAGGCGCGTCGTCACCACGGAGCCCCGCGTGCACGCCGACCAGCGCGGCCATCGTGTCCGCGAACCCTGCGGTCCGACGTATGGCATTCGCAACGCCGGAGGCCGAGTGCTCCAGGTAAGGAAACCGGCTGCCATCTCGACAGCCACGCGTCGGAAACGATCGATTCTTCGACAGTCGATATTGTGGCCGCACGGCGATCGGGTGAACTACTGGGTGGTAGGCACCCGTATCGCGCAGAATCGTGCGATGGCCGGGAGGGTGAGCGCGGTTCGCGCACAGGCACGTACGAGATCAACCGCTCTGCGCGCGCGACTGAGCAAGGATTCCCGCGCGGCGATCGGGCGCCGTGCGGGCCGGATCCGGTTGCTTCCCGCGGTCCTGCTCGCTCTCGCCGCCGGGCTCGGTGTGGCGTTCGTCGCCTATGGGTTCCTGCGGTGGATCACTCCGGTCGACGCGAGCAAGGCTGCCGCCGAGATCGACATCACCCGAGTCGCGTTGACCGTCGTCGCCGGAGTCAGTGGTGTCGTCGCCTTGGTGATCGCCTACCGCCGCCAACGCGATCTGGAGCAGTCCCGGTTCGTCGAACGGTTCGGCGCCGCGGCCGCCCAACTCGGCGCGACCGATGTCGCGGTCCGCATCGCCGGGGTCTACGCGATGGCCGGCGTCGCCGACGAATCCGAGGGACTGCGCCGCCAGCAGTGCATCGACGTGTTGTGCGGCTATCTGCGCCTGCCATACAGCCCCGAACTCGGTGCCAACCACCAGAGCAAACTGGTCGTCAAACAGCATCGAGCGACAGCCGACGGCACCCGCGCGGACGACCAGGAGCACCATCTCGAATACCGGCACAACGACCGGGAAGTCCGCGCCACCACCGTCCGTGTCATCGCCGACCACCTCCGCCCCTCAGCCGAGTACAGCTGGTCGACAAGCGACTTCGACTTCCGCACAGCACATCTCGAAGACGTCGACCTCAGCAATGTGACGTTCTCGGGTTCAGCCCGGTTCGGCAGGGCGACCTTCTCCGGCAACGCCGGGTTCGGCGGGGCGACCTTCTCCGGCAACGCCTGGTTCGACGAGGCGACCTTCTCCCGCGACGCCCGGTTCGGCGGGGCGACCTTCTCCCGCGACGCCCGGTTCGGCGGGGCGACCTTCTCCGGCGACGCCGGCTTCGACGGGGCGACCTTCTCCCGCACCGCCCGGTTCAGCGGGGCGACCTTCTCCGACAACGCCTGGTTCAGCGGGGCGACCTTCTCCCGCGACGCTGTGTTCGGCGAGGCGACCTTCTCCCGCGACGCCTGGTTCGATGAGGCGACCTTCTCCCGCGACGCCTGGTTCAACGCAGCGACCTTCTCCGGCACCGCCGGGTTCCGCGCGGCGACCTTCCCCGGCAACGCCGGGTTCAGCGGGGCGACCTTCTCCGGCAACGCCGGGTTCAGCGGGGCGACCTTCTCCGACAACGCCTGGTTCGACGGGGCGACCTTCTCCAGCGACACCGGGTTCAGCGGGGCGACCTTCTCCGGCAACGCCGGGTTCAGCGGGGCGACCTTCTCCGACAACGCCTGGTTCGACGGGGCGAGCTTCTTCGGCGGCGCTTCGTTCGTGAAGGTGAATTTCGGTACTGGGACCATCTCGTTCGTCAGCCCGAAGCAGTGGGGTCCTCCAGTACCGGTGTTCGACTGGGACCAAGATGTCAGCCAGAAGCCCGCCAATGTCGAGCCACAGGATTGGCCACCTGCTCCAGCGCCAGCCTCGTAACCGACACATCGAGAGTGTCGGAAATCGTTCGATTTACCGACGTCTGCCTCGTCGACCGAACGGTCCTGCTCGCGCCTACATCCGAGCTGTTGGAAAACGTGTCGAAGGTTCTGCAAGGTAACGGATCTCTGTCAGTGGGTGGTGCCACACTTCGGTGGTGGGGATGGAGAAGGCGTTGTCGGCCAAGCAGGCCGTGCAGGTGGCCGAGCAGTACGTCAAGGACACCATCGAGGTGCTCAACGTCGGCCGGAGCAATCCCGAGTTCGCGGTCGCCCTCGACGAGCTGCGCGCGACGATGACCGCCGACGGGCCGGAGGCTTTCGCGCGGGGGAGGCTTTTGCTCACCCGGTTGGAAGCGGTTCGTGGCGCCCAGTTCGCCAACCTGTGCGCCCTCAGCGTGATGACCGCTGAAGCGGCCAGGCTGTGGCGGCGGCATCGAGTGGTGTATCGCGTGCATCCCGGGCTCGCCGACAGCCTCCTCGAGACCGATACCCGCGCCGCGGTGCCCTGCGAGGTCTTCGCCCGGTTGCCTCATCCGGATCCGTTCGTAGTCTTCCCGACCCCGATCCCCGCCCCCGTGGCGGCCGGCAGTCCGGTGGCGGTGGTCGGTCAGCCGATGTTCGTCGGCATGCTGATCACCGGTATGACCAAGCATGAGGCGGTCTGCTCGACCGCCGACCCGAACGTCGAGCAGCTGGTCGTAGCGCTGGCCAGCAGGATCCACTACGAGGGCGGGCATCCCAGCCACGACGAGTCCACCGTGCTGGTGCCGGTGTCGGGCACCTACAGCGTCGACGCGTTGATCGAGCGCGCCACCGAGTACGGCAGTTTCGGCACGCTGGTTGCTGCCGACCAGCGGCGCGTGCACAATCTCGCGTTGAGCCTGCTGCTGTATCTGTGCAGCGACCGCCGCGACGCCCGCGACTACGAGCCCGATTCGGGGCGCCGAGGGCGGAAGGGACGCCGTCGCAAGGAATCTCGAACGGTCATCGATCTCGGTTTCGATATCGGCCCCGCCTTGCACGCGGCCCGCCAACCCGCCAGCGACGGCGGCGACGAACATAGTGCGCACGGCGGCGGGGACCGGGTTCGTGCACACCTGCGCCGGGCGCACTGGCACACCTACTGGACCGGCCCGCGTGAGGCCCAGACGCCCGAGGTCCGGTGGCTTCATCCGATCCTGGTACACCGGCGCGACTACCAGTCGCGCCCGACCGTGGTCGACGTCGCCGAGTCCTGAATTTCGGACGCGCGGTGCACGTTCGGGCCCGCGGACGCCTCTACCTTTGTGACACCCCAGTGCGAGGAGAGGAACGAAGTCGGATGAGTGTGGAGCTCGCCTGTCTGATCGTGGGAGGAAATGTTCTGGCGCTCATTGCTGTATGGCTACGGCTACGGTGGAAGGCCACCGAGCTGCGCGGCCATCGGCGCCAGATGGTCGAGCTCGTCAAGGTGCTGCCGGTGAACAGCAGTGTGGACACCCAGCATGGCCCGGCAGGCCTGCGCACCAGATTGACCGTGGGCCGGACTATGGAGCATGGCGATGATGGACGAGCCTGATCAGATCGGCGGCGCCGACGTGCGACTGCCGCCCACGATCCCCTCGGCACGGGCAACCCCGGATGCCCAGCAGCGCGAGGCGTTTCGGGCCTTCTACCGTGACTTCACCCCGAAGCTCGTCGGGTTTCTTGTCCTGCATGGCGCGCGGACGGTCGACGCGGCCGACATCGTGCAGGAGACGATGATTCTGGCATGGCGGAACTGGACGACCACCGAGTATCCCAAGACTTGGGCGCGGACTGTAGCCAGCCGAGAGTTCGTTCGCCGGATTGCCAGCATCACCGAGGACCTGATCGCCGAGCCGGAACGGTCGGCCCTTCTCGGATCATCGCATGAGGTCGACGACTGGGTAGAACAGGACGACCTCGTTGCCGCGATGGCCGCCCTTCCACCGCGGCAACGGCAAGTGATGGCTTGGACCCTGGAGGGATACAAACCCGGTGAGATCGCCCAACAGCTGTCCCTGCCCCCGGCAACCGTCCGCTCCAACCTGCGAAAGGCTCGAAAGAACATCGCGACTCATCGAGACAGGAGCGCGGGGCAATGACCAAATCCCTACACGGACGCGGTTCGCGGGACCGGTGGATGGCCGAACAGCATCAGAACTTCGTCGCCGGTCTGGCCGAGCGGCTCGACATCGAGGCCGGCCTGCGCGAGGTGCTTCTCGATGAACAGCACACCGATTTCGTCGAGAAGGTGCGCGGCGAAATCGACATCGAGGCGGGTCTGACAGCCATTCTGCCCGCGGAACTCCCCACTGATCTGATGTACCCGGATCCGGAAGACGAAGACGAGGACGCTGGTTCGTTGCAGTGGGCTTCCGATGCACTCGCGCTCATGCCGCTGTCGACACGGCTGGTGTTGCGCGCCCAGTACGCGGCGAAGCTGGGTGCGGCCGCGCGCTTCGCACTCACAGTCGGCCAGAACGACCTTCTCGACGAGGGCCATCTCCGCGAAGTCCGGGAATACCTCGAGCCGATCTTCAACCGGCAAAACGTGGACTTCGACTGGATTTCTAGCCGTAGATTCGCGCAAATGTACGTCCAGGCGCTCCTCGCACCCATCCAGGAGCAGATCCATAAGCACGGCAAAGCCCCAGGCGGACGTGAGGCACAAGATGAAGCCGTCGACAGCTATCTCGCAGAGGTGAAACGGATCTTCCAACAAGCTGAGGAGTCCGACCGCTCAGCTCTATTCGATGGACTCGTGGAAGTGGTGGAAAAGAGTTGGCCGATTGAGCCGAGCTGCACCGTTGAGACTACGGGGCCCAACCAGTGGGCTTCCGTGGCCTGGAAGTTCCTGCTGCGGATACTCGATCATGCTGACGAGGCTGTGACGATGGCGCGCTACGCGGGGCGTGACTTCGAAACCCTGTCTCGGTCTATGGTGCATGGGAAGGTAAGCATCGCATTGGCCGAGCTCATGAGTCATCTCGGGTATCTCGAGCAGATGCTCAACGATTTCACCCGCGCCGACCTGCGAGATGTCGACCTCGCCGGGGTGCCGCTGGACGGGGTGCGATGGTCTGAGGTGACAACACGCTGGCCGGATCGCTGGATCGAGCAGATCGAACGAGACTCCGTACCGATCGGCGACGGAGTGTTCGAAATTCACTACGGCACCACAACCCATACCGACATGCGGGTATAGGCATCGGCCTCGATGGCCGCCAGAGCGAGATGTAGTTGGACGGCGCGCCGACGGACCTTCTCGAGGCGACAAAAATCCCGTCCGGCAGGGCGTCGGGGATGTGTTGCCTGATAACCACGGTTATCGGGGCAACGTCGCCTGGGGACGGCCGGGCGATCTGGCCGGACGCCGTGCGACGCGCACGGTTCGTTTCCTGGTTATCGGACAACTTCGGCGATAGGCCGCCGCCGTCCTGGTTACTCCGCCGCGGGCGCCGTTCCTAGCTGGGCGGCTTTCACTTCGCCGTGCACGACGGCGAGGCTGACGCAACCGCGTGAGATCTCGCGCCGGGACTGCCCTTCGGCGTGGCGTGCCAGGATCGCGCGGCGTTTGTCGGCGTCGACCACGCGTGGGCGTCCGCCCTTGCGGCCGCGGCGGGCCGCGGCTTGCAGGCCGTTGCGGGTTTTGCGGGCGATGTCGCGGCGGCGGTCTTCGGCCAGGGCGAGCGCCAGGTCCAGGATCAGGCTGCGTTCGGTGTGCTCGCCGGCGGCGATGCCGTGCAGGATCTTCACCGAGATACCTTGCTGGAACAGGTCGTTGAGCACGGTCAGGCCCTCGAGCAGGTTGCGACCGAGGCGGTCAGCTTCCTGGACGGTGAGCATGTCGCCGGGGCGCATGTAGTCGAGCGCGGCCTGCAGGCCCGGCCGGTCGGCGACCTTGAGCTTGCCGCTGATCTTCTCCTCGAACACCTTCACGCAGATCGGATCGAGGTCGTCGTGCTGGCGCAGAGTCTCTTGCTTGCTCGTGCTGACGCGAACGAGACCGACCAATGCCATCCACACCCCTCCGAGCGTTCGGTAAACGTGTTCGACAACCGGGTGCGGCTCTACCGGAAAACGAACGGGTTTCCGAACATTCGCGCTTGCGGGGACGTCGCGTCCGGCGCCGGTCCGGCGGGTGTTCGGTAGATGAACGATTCCCGAACGTGGTGAGGCGATGGCGCCGATGGGGTTGGCCCGTCCAAACAAGCGTTGGTGCACGGTTTTTCGTGTTTTGTGGTGGTGGGTGCAGGATGGGCGGGAATGTAGCGGTGGTGCTACCGATGGCGATAGGGGTGGTCATGGAGATCGAGTTGGCGGACGCGGTCGCGGCGTTGCGTGATGAGTTGCTCGCGGCATCGGCGAAGGGGGTCGGGGCGGGGTTGAATTTCGAGGTCGGGCCGATCGAGTTGTCGTTCGAGGTCGAGTTGCGCCGGGACGCGAAAGCCAAGGCGGGGTTCAAGGCGTGGGTGGTGACCGGGGATGCGGAAGCCGGGGCCGGGCACACCCGCAAACACCGCGTCACCCTCACCCTGACCCCGAAGAGCCCGGGTGGCGGGGGTGTGTTGGTCGGCAGTGACCGGCAACAGCGGGTGCCGGGCGCCGACGACGAGCGCTACGAGCCGTAGCCACGAGGATCGGGTCGGCGGGCCCGGCGTATAGGAGGGGTTGCGCGGGTGCGGTGGGAGCAGTTGGTCGGTGTGACCGGCGCGGGCGCGGGTTCGGGGTATCTGATCGCGCCTGGCCTGGTGTTGACCTCGGCGCATGTGGTCGGTGAGCACACCACCGAGGTGACGGTGATTCGACCGGGTCGTCCCGGCGTGTACACCGCGTCGGTGGCCTGGTGCGGGCGTGGGGACGGCACGAGCGATGCCGCGCTGGTGCAGATCGAGGACCCCGAGTGGGAGCCGCCGCGGATGCGGCCGGTGATCTGGGGTCGTATCGTCACCTACCAGCCCGGGATCGCGTGTCGCACCTGGGGTTTACCGGATTTCGCCCAGCAGGTGGGCAAGGCCGCCGACACCGAGCAGCCGACCGGCACTCTCAATCCCGGCGACGGCTACGGCCATCGGCACATCCTGCATCTGATCGAACATCCACCCACCGCGTTGGGAGAGTCGCCGTGGAAGGGGATCTCCGGGGCGGCGGTCTATTGCGGGTCTGTGTTGACCGGGGTGGTGGCCACCGACCCCGATCACCGCGGCTACGCCGCGCTCGGTGTGGTGCCCGCCTATGTCCTGTTGGCCCAGACGGGATTCCGGGAGGTGGTCCAACGCCACTGCGGCACCGCGGGGTTGGAGTGGGCGCCGGTGGAGTTGCAGGGCCTGGCCGATCACCAGTCCCCGACCCGTGTGGCGACGGTGGCGGGCACGCCGGCGACGTTGCTGACCGCGCGTCGCGCGGTGGTCGAGTTCCGTGGCCGCGCCGAGGTGCTCGCCGACCTGCGCGCCTGGGCGTCCGGGCCCGGGGTGGATATGTGGCTGGTGCACGGTCCGGGCGGGCAGGGCAAGACCCGCCTGGCTCACCACCTCGGTACCGAACTCGCCGCGAGTAAGGAACGCTGGTCGGTGCTGTGGCTCGATCCCGCCATCGACTCCGCCGAGAGACTGCGGGTGCTCGGGCAGGTCGTGACCCCGTTGCTGGTGGTGATCGATTACGCCGAAGCGCGGGTGCCGCAGGTGGGGGTGCTGTTGACCGAACTGGCCGCCCACGTCGGGGACAAGCCGGTGAAGGTACTGCTGCTGGCCCGCACCGTCGGGGAATGGTGGGCCCAACTGGGCGCGACCAGCGACGTGGTCGGTGACCTCACCGCCCGCACCCGCCACACCCTCCTGCTCCCGCTCGACGACGGCCCCGAATCCCGGCGTGCCACCTACGGCGACACCGTGCGCGCGTTCGCGGCCGAGCTTCCTCGACTCGCCGATCTGGAAGGGGTCCTGTGGGCCCAAGCCGCCACCAGAGTGTTGGCCGGACCGTATCGGGATCTCGGGAACGACACGACAGTGCTGGGGGTGCAGATGGGTGCCCTGGCAGACCTGCTCGACACCGGCCACCCCACCACAACGCCTGTGGCGGGTCAGCAGAGTCTGGAAGACCGGATCCTCGATCACGAACACCGCTACTGGAGCGCCACCGCCACCCGCCACCATCTCGACAGCCTCGGCATCGCCACGCTCAAGGACGTCCTGGCGGCCACGATCGTGCTCGGCGCCACCACCAGCGAAGAACTCGGGCGGGTGCTGGCGCGGATACCGGATCTCATCGACCAGCCACGCCTGATCCACACCAGGATCCGGGACTGGCTGATGAGCCTCTACCCCGGACAGGCCATCGGCTCCTACGCCGGGCTGGGACCCGACCGGCTCGCCGAACAACTCGTGGGCAGGTTGATGCTGCACCCGACCCGCGACTGCGTCATCGAAACCCTCGCCGCCACCACCGACAACCAAGGCGAAGCCGAGCAACTGCTGACCGTGTGCGCCCGCGCCGCCGCACACCCCACCCTCACCGCCACCGCGGACACACTCACCACCTGGTGCGTGCGACACCCCACCCTGCACCTGGCCGCGGTCCGAGTCGCCACACGCGTCGAAAACCCCACCCCCCTGATCACCGCACTCGACCAGATCGCCTCCACCCCCACCACCCCACCCGACACTCTCGCCGCCCTCCACGACGCCATCCCAGACCAGACCCGCGTACTCGCCACCACCGCCGCAACCCTCACCCACGCCCTCACCGAGCACTACCGCCACACCAACAACCAACCCGCCCTCGCAACCAGCTTGAACAACGTCTCGGTCCGGTTGGGGGCGTTGGGTCGCCGCGAGGAAGGCCTCACCGCGGCCGAGGAGGCCGTGCAGCTCTACCGGGTGCTGGCCGAACGCCA
>NZ_JCANSX010000008.1:0-58785 GCF_059570515.1 Nocardia sp. CNS-044 | reverse complement strand
CGGGTGCTGGCCGAACGCCACCCCGACGCCTACCTGCCCAACCTCGCGACCAGCTTGAACAACATCTCGATCCCGTTGAGGGCGTTGGGTCGCCGCGAAGAAGGCCTCGCCGCGGCCGAGGAGGCCATGGCGATCTACCGGGTGCTAGCTGAGCGGCATCCGGCGTCGTATGAAGTCGATGTCGAAAGAATGCAAAGAGTGCTCGAATGGTTGCGGTCCACCTCCGCAGGAAACGAGCCCCACTGAACCGGCCCACTACTGAGCATCGCAGAAAGCGAGTGTCGTGTGCGCTGGCACAGGCCTTACCGCCCCAACCCCCGATAGCCCGGATCTATCTCGAAGCGCGACGCATCCCCGCCCATGTTGGTAACCATGTTCGGAAACCGGTCGTTTTCCGAACGCTCGCCAGATGCACGCGCTGGCCGGCAGCCGGATGCCAGCGGAATCTTCACCGACGAGAAATCGGGGAAGAACGCCGAACGCGAAGAGTTCTCGACGTGCCTGGAGTACCCCGTGCCAGAGACGCGGGTTCTTACGGCTTTGTCAGACGACACTACTGCGCGACGTACCAGGTCCAGATCAGGGACAGCACGGGCGCCCAGGCCGAACAGGAACAGGTCCGGGAATCACAACCCGGTCAGTCCTGGTTGCACCGCTACCCCCAACTCAGTGACCTGATGGTCGGCCGTCAGGCGGCGACGCGGCGTCGGCGTGGAAAGCCGGACCCCCGGTACGGAGTCGTCGCGGCGCACCCGCGCTGGCCAAACCGAATTCGGGTGCGAGGCAATAGCTGATCCGAATAAGATCGTGGCAGAGGGCTTCTCGTTCGGGGTGAGCGGTCTTCGATCGGTGATTCTGACGAACGAGAAGGGTGGAGCGATGACTGCTGCCAGTGGAAAACGTGGATTCCGAATGCGATTGAAGGCTTTTGCCGTG
Organism: Nocardia sp. CNS-044; assembly: GCF_059570515.1. Lineage (NCBI taxonomy): Bacteria > Bacillati > Actinomycetota > Actinomycetes > Mycobacteriales > Nocardiaceae > Nocardia > Nocardia sp. CNS-044. The sequence goes on along the minus strand of NZ_JCANSX010000008.1, from coordinate 57,849 downwards.
GCTGCGGTCCCCCTCGCCGCGATGATGACTCTGCTCTCGCCAGCAACGGCGTCGGCGGGAGATCGGTCCGAAGGCGGGAACTGGGATGCACCTCCCACCTGCTTCCGGGAAGGTGTCCAAGTGCACAAACAGTACGCCAGCGGCCGGGTGTACTACGGCGCCTACACCTTCCACCACGAGTACAACTACCGGCGCTACTACGACAACATGGGCTACGAGATCCGCTACGTCTGGGTCTGGGAGGTCCAGGACTACAACCCCGGGCTCCGGGATTACGCGACGGTGGGCTGGGCCCACAAGCTCTGCGGCGCCGAGTGGGTACAGACCAACTTCGGCAACGTCGGCTGAGTCACTCGGGTATGGAACGCCCCGGAGCCATTGCGCTCCGGGGCTTCTTCCTTCTCAGTGGTAGTTGTGGATCCTCGTTTCGGCACTCGGAAGGGTATTCGCGGGTGCTGGGTTCTGTGCTGAAGCCGGTGATCGCGTTGGACGCGGCGGGGGAACGAATCTCGTGGAACTCCCCGTCGTCGAATACTCCGCAGGACGTCGTGCACGTCGTAACCCGCACGGTCGGACGCGGGGATGATCGAGCCGAGTTCCCAATCGGGGGCGGTGATCTCGGGCTCCCGGTCGGGGTCGATGGTCGGCGCTTGCTCCAGGCTGCGCATCACATCCAGCGGCGGAAGGGGCGGCGGTGGTGGGGGCGGGGGCGGGCGGCCCAGCGGGGGTTGTCTTCGTCGCGGCGGTAGGCGGCGACCTGGCCCGCCACCGAGAAGCGGAGTCGGCGCGCTTCGCCGAGTACTTCGCCGTCGGCCGCCACCGCTTCCGGTTCGCGCACCTGCACGATCAGCTCGGGCACTTGCAGTTCGTTGTAGACCTTGCTGCGGCCGATGGCGGCCAGCAGCAGGGCCAGCACCGCGCGGGTGCGGGAGAACCGTAGGTCGGCGCGCAGCCAGCGGACGTCGAGCATGCCGTCGTCGAGCCGGGCGCGGAAGGCGGGCACCGCGCCGTGCGGGTGATAGGCGCCGTTGCCGATGAACAGGAACCACACGTCGTGCCAGGTCTCGTTCAGGCGGATCCGGACCGGCTGCGCGTCCCGCAGGACGACCACGAGGGCGGCCGCGAAGGCGGGCCATTTGCCCCACCTCGGCTGCCATTTGTCGCGCAGCCGAACGAGATCCGGGTACGCGCCCAAGCTGGCGGTGTTGATCAGATAGTGGGTGCGCGCGCCGTCCTCGGTGTCGAGTTCCACGCTCGCGATGTCGACCGCGACCGCCTCGCCCGCGCCGGTGGCGTCGACCACCTCGCGCAGGTCGTAGACCCCGAGATCGCGCGCGAAATGGTTCAGGGTTCCGGTGGGAACGACGACCAGCGGCAGTTCGTGGCGCAACGCCACGGCCGCCGCCGCGCCGATCGTCCCGTCACCGCCCGCCGCGCCCACCGCGAACGCCCGCTCGGTGCGCGCCGCCAGCGCCTCCTCCAGCTGCTCGACGCAATCGCGGCCGGGCTCGGTGCGCAGCACGGTGGCCGCGGGCAGCGCGGCGGCGATGTCGTCGGTCGGGTCGTAGCCTGGAGCGCCGGACACCGGATTCACCAGCAGGACAAGGCCTTTGCCCTCGACAAGCATCGGCACCTCACGCACCGCGCGCGCCGCGGCCTCGTCCGATTCACGGACCGGCCACCAGCGGCGCGAGGCCATCGCGACACCGGCCCCGACGGCCGCGCCGACGACCACGTCGGAGGTCCAGTGCACTCCGGTGTGCACCCGGGAGTACGCGACCGTGGCGGCCAGCGGCGCCACCACCACCGCGGTGCGCGGACTCTCCAGCGCCACCGCCGTGGCGAACGCGATGGCGCTCGCGCTGTGCCCGGAGGGGAACGACGAGGAGGTCGGCACCCGGACCAGGCGCCGATGCGGCGGCAGCAGTTGCGCGGCCGGTCTGCGGCGCGCGATCAGCGATTTGAGTATCAGGTTGACGGTCAGGCTGGCCCCGGCCACCGAGACGACGCCGCGCAGCGCCGCCCGGCGCGTCGCACCCTGGCGGGTGGCCAGCACCGCCGCGAGGACCGTCCACAGCACGCCATGGTCCGCCGCCCGGGTCAACCGCACCATGCCGCGATCGACCGCCGTCGTCGGAATCCGTGCCACCGCACCGGTAACCGCCCGATCCATCTGCTCCACCCGGCGAAACGTCCGGCCCAACCACGCGCTCACCCCGTCGAAAGTACAGCCCCCGCAACGCGCCGCGCAGCACACCGTGCGCACGCTCGGCCGAGGCCACGAGAATTCGTCGAAAAGACCTCGCGCGCCGCCTTCCAGACCGCCGCCCGCCTGACCGAGAACCAGCGGGAGCGAAGCTTGTTGCCGCGCAAGGCGTCCGCGGGGGATGGCGGCCCGTTTCACCTACTGCTCGCCGGGTACGCGCCAGAAGGACGGAGGTTGGTGTGATGGCGGAAGCGACGACGGCGCGGCGGGTGCGAGCGCGCGCCCATATCGGCGGGCCACTGGCGCTGCCGTGGCGATCGTGGTGGGGCGTGTTGCGTCGTACCGTTACGGAGTTCCGGTCGGACAATCTGACGGACTGGGCCGCCGCGCTGACCTACTACAGCGTGATATCGCTGTTTCCTGGCGTCATCGTGCTCTCCTCGCTGCTGAGCCTGGCCGGACCCGATGCCACCCGTTCGCTGATCGACACCATCGACGACATCGGACCGGGTGGTGGCAACACGGTCGTGGTGCAGGCCGTCGAGGAGCTACAGCGGTCGCGTTCACTGGCCGGGCCGCTGGCGATCATCGGTGTGGCGACGGCGCTCTGGACGGCGTCCGGATATCTCGGCGCGTTCGTGCGCGCCGCCAACGCGGTCTACGACACCGAGGAGGGGCGGCCGCTCTGGAAGACATTGCCGCTGCGCCTCGGACTCACGGCCGTGACCGTGCTGCTCGTCGCACTGTGCGCGATCGGCGTCCTGGTGAGCGGCCGCATCGCCGACACCGTCGGCCAGTGGCTCGGGCTCGGGTCGGCCGGGGTGACGGTGTGGAGCATCGTGAAATGGCCGGTGCTCGTGGTGCTGGCCAGTCTGGTGTTCGCCCTGCTGTACTGGGCCGCGCCCAATGCTCGTCAGCTCGGCTTCCGCTGGCTCACGCCGGGCAGCCTGCTCGCGGTGGTGCTGTGGATCGTGGCGTCGGCCGGATTCGCCTTCTACGCGACCAATTTCGGCTCTTACAACAAGGTGTACGGCTCGTTGGCCGGGGCGATCGTCTTCCTGGTGTGGTTGTGGCTGTCGAACGTCGCGATCTTGCTCGGGGCGGAGTTCGACGCCGAGCTCGCGCGCGGGCGCCGTATCGAAGAGGGACAGCCCGCCGACAGCGAACCCATCCTGCCGCCGCGGGACGAACCCGATCGAAAGGACGAGGACTAGCGCTCGCCGAGCGTCTCGATCCGGCTACGGGAGCGCAAGACCCCAATGTTGGTGTCGACGAAACTCCTTGCGGTAGAAGCGATCTTGCCGGGTAGCCCTTCAGGGTGATGGCTCGTAAGAATCTCTTCGCGCTTGTAGGTGTTGTCGCGGTGGGCGTCGGCCTGTCGTTCGCGTCGGTCCGGCCGGTTTCCGCGGCGCCCGCGGCGCACGTGGTCGGCGAGGCGCCGCTCGGCGAGGCGGCGGTGCGGATGGACGTGTATTCGCCGTCCATGGACGCCGTGGTGACCAACCGCGTGATCCGCGCCGCGGGCGGCGGTCCCGCGCCGACGTTGTACCTGCTGACCGGCATCGGCGGCGGACAGGACGGCATCTCCTGGTGGGACGACACCGACGTGGTGCGCTTCTTCGCCGACAAGCACGTCAACGTGGTGATGCCGGTCGGCGGCGCGTTCAGCATGTACACCGATTGGCAGGCCGACGACCCGTCGATCGGCCGCCACCGCTGGCAGACCTACCTCACCGAGGAACTCCCCGCGGTCGTAGACGAACAGCTCGGCGCCACCGGCCGCAACGCGATCGCCGGTGTCTCCATGAGCGCGGCCTCCGCGGTCGACCTCGCCATCCAGGCGCCCGGCCTGTACAGCGCGGTCGCCGCCTACAGCGGATGCCCCTGGACGTCCGATTCGCTCGGCATCGCCTTCGTGACGGCGCAGGTGGTGCGCGGCGGGGCCAACCCGGCCAACATGTGGGGCCCGCCGGGCGGCGCGGGTTGGCGCGCGCACGACGCCTTCGCCCGCGCGGGCGCGTTGGCCGGCAAGGCCGTCTACCTGTCCGCGGGCTCCGGCGTACCGGGAGCGATCGACCGAGGATTGCCCTTCCCGCCCGTCGAGGCCATCGCGAACGCGTGCACCGCGGCGTTCGCGGGTCGGCTCGACGAGCTCGGGATTTCCGCGGTGCACGTCGAACGGCCGACCGGGTCGCACACCTGGGGGCTGTTCGAGAAGCATCTGCACGAGTCCTGGCCGCATCTGGCCGGTGCGATCGGCGCGTGAGCCGGGTCCGGCTACTGCCGCACGCTCAGCCACCCGTCCATCAGTCCGTGGTACCGGCAATAGAACGGATGCGAGCCGATCTCGGTGGGCGCGGGAAAGGTGACGGACCGCCCCGGATCGATGTCGTGGTCGAACAGTCCGGGCCGCTTGCTGGTGATGCTGTGTTCCACCAGATCGTTGTTCACCACCGTGATGTCCGCGTTGGGGGTGATCGGCGGCGTCCGCGGGTAGGCCAGATCCTGGATCGTGATGGTGACGGCGGGAATCGGCGGCGGGCCGGGCGGTGGACTGGATGCGGCGGGATCCTCTTCGGAAGAATCGCCGCCGCACGCCGCGGCCAGCGCGATCAGCGCCAGCACCGCGGCCAACCGGGTCGGGCGACCGACCCGGCGGACCGCTTTCATGGCTGTTCGCCGCGACCGCTGCGGCTGCCGACGTACGCGAGTTCACGCACCCGCCCGATCACCTCGGGCAGGATCCGGACCTCGTCGGGATGGTTGGTCATCGGGTCGAAGAAGTCGGTGCGGTAGTCGCCGGGGTCGGCCGGATGCAGCGTGACCTCGGCGAGCCTGCGCTCCGGCTTGCCCATCTCGCTCGCCGAGAGGACGAAGGTGGCGGGCTCCCCGCGCAGGTGGTCGGCCAGAGCGTCGAGCGACGGGGTCTCCGGCTGGTCGTCGTCGGGTTCGGCGAAGATCCAGGTCGCCGCGGAGTCGCCGAGCCGGTAGGGCATCAGGCAGCCGTACCTGGCCGTGCGCCAGCTGCGCGCCGGGGTGATCACGAAGCGGCTCAGCGAACCGGTGCCGGTGGTCGCCAGCGCGAAGTCCCACGGGTGGTCGTCGCGATCGAGTACCCGCAACGCGAGGCCGAGCACGTCCGGCAGCCCGGCCGGGGTGCCGATGCCCTTGGACAACCTCGCGAGCACCGCCCGCTCCCCCTCCCCGAACAAGAACTCGTACTCGGGTTCGGCATGCAGTCGCCCGGACAGGCGCAGTCCGTTCGGATGGAATACCCGAGCATGGCGCAACTTCGCCACTCCGGAGAAAACACCGCGCACGGCATCCGCTGCGAGATCGGTCATCGCGACTCCTTCGATCGGGGCGGTCGACATCCACCGACTGCCCCGCCGCGCGGACAATAAACCGGGCCTCGATGTGGCAGGAGCGCTCTCGTGGGTACTCCAAAGGCGATGACAATCACATCCCAGTACCGCAAGGCGGTGAACACGATGACATCGACCCAAGCACTCCGACCGACCATCGAGACGGTCAGCGTGCGGGTACCTGCCCGGCCCATCGGATTGACAATGCTGCGCACGACCGTGGAATCCACCGCGGTGGTCGCTTACGCCGACGCCGACGGCGCGGCCGAGCTAGGGCTGATCGTCGAGGAGGTAGCGCGCAAGCTCGTCGACTCCGCCACCGACGACTCGACGCTCGACTGCACCCTCTCCTGTGCCGGCGACATGACGCGGGTGCGGCTGTCCGCGACCACCCGGTCGGAACTGCACCGCGAGCCCTACGCCGTCGGCTGGCAGATCGTCGACGCGCTCACCAAGGACACCCGGGTCACCCGCTCCCACTTCGACCGCGCCAGGCACGGCTACCCGACCGAGGTCGACTTCGATTGGCAGCCGGGAGTTTCCGCCGCCTGACCGTGGCCGCCCGCGTACGGACGGCCACGGTGTGCCTGGATCTCAGGCCGGAGTGTGCTGCTCGTGCGTGAACGGCTTGCTGCCTTCCACCGCGGGGCTTCCTTCCGGATTCGTCTCCGCGCCGTGGTTCTCCCGCTCGCTGGTGCCGAGCCACTCGGAGGCCGGGTTCTCGATATAGCGCCACTCCATGCCCTCCGGCCACGGTCCCTGTCCCTCGTTCCACGGGCCGCGGGCGCTCGCCGAACCGTTGGACATGTTGAAGGCCACGTTCTGGAAGCGGTCGTCCCCGGGTAGTGCGCCGGGAGGGAAGTTGACCGGGAGCTCGTTCAGCGCCGCGGTGAACTGCTGGAAATGCGCGACCTCGCGGCTCATCAGGAACGACAGCGTGTCCTGGACACCCGGGTCGTCGGTGAACTGCTTGAGGTACTCGTAGACGATCTTGGCTCGCGATTCCGCCGCGAGATTGCTGCGCAAATCGACCGATGGTTCGCCGTTGGAGTTCACATAGGACCCCGACCACGGCACACCCGCGGAATTGCTGACGTCGGGACCGCCGCCGGACAGCGAGAAGAACAGCGGATCGGCCGCGACCTGATGCACAGCCTGCTCGCGCCCGTCGGAGGTGGCGATCACCGGCATCCAGTCGCAGCGTTCGTTGGCCTGCTTCAGATCGTCGTTGAGCCCGTCCAGCAGCATGGTGATCATCGAGCCGACGATCTCGAGGTGACTGAATTCCTCGGTCGCGATGTCCATGAACAGGTCGTACATCTTGGGGTGCTTCTTGCGCAGCACGAACGCCTGGCTGAAGTACTGCATCGCCGCCTTCAGCTCGCCGTTCGCCCCGCCGAACTGTTCCTGCAACAGGGTCGCGAACCGCGGGTCCGGCCGGTCCACCCGCACCTCGAACTGGAGATCTTTGTTGTGGATGAACATCTCTCTCCTCGATGGTCGTGAAGTGGCAAAACACCGATGGGTGCCGCCTACCCCCACGCCCAACCCCGAAACCAGACCTGCCGAACACCGTCGACGGGCCTGGCGCCCTCCTATGAGCGACGCGTGAAGTCGTCCGTCCTCACGCGTCCCCGGCGCGGTCGAGGAACCACTGCGCCAGCCAGTCGACGGCGGTTCGGCCGTCGGCGTCGATGACGTAGTGGCCGTAGCTCCGGTGCGCGCCCGAGGTGACGAATGCGGTGGCGCTCAACGCTTCCGAGATCAGGCGCAGCACGGCGTCCGGTCCCTGGCCGCCGACCGTGCCGAGCACGTCGCGGGTGAGCCGGTGCAGTTCCGCGCCCGCCGCGCCGGTGAGGTCGTCCGCGGCCAGGGTCACGAAGCCGAACAGTGTCGGGAGCACGGCGTGCACCCGTGCCGCGAGGTCGAGCGGCGGCGCACCGGAGCGCGACGCTTGGACGACGTCCCACAGATCGTCCTGCAACAGGGTCGCCTGACCGACCAGCGCGGGCGCGTCGATCTCCGCGACCGCGCGCACCAACTGCGCCGCGAGGTGAACGGCGCCGCTGTCGTCCGGGATCAGGCCGAGCAGCCGCGACACCTCGCGCAGGTCCTCGCCCACCGTCCGCAGCAGCGGCGCGAACGCCGAATTGAGTTGCGCGACAATGTCGTACAGTTCGCGCACGACGGCCGCGAAGTCGACACCGTTCGCGAGCATATCGGCCAGGCGGCCCAGCGCCGCGCCGACGGCGGGCAGCCGCGCCGCGAAATGGACGGCGTCGGCGGCCACCGACGCGATCCGCCCGATCAGCACCGAGGGCCACAGCTCGGCGAGCACCCGCCACGCCTCGCGCAACGCCTGCTCGGGTTCGGTGCGCACCAGCTCGAGCAGCGGCGCGGTCGCGTCGGCGACGACGGCAACGGCGTGGCCGGTCACAGCGGCGGGCTCGCGGTCGGGCTCCGCGAGTGCGTCGAGCACGGCCAGCGCGGCACCGATATCGGATCGGGCCACCCCGTCCAGCACGGCCGCCGCCAGCCGCTCCGACGCCGAGCCATCGGCGAGTTCGTCTCGCGCCGTGGGATGTTCGTCCAACCAGCCCGCCAGTTCACGCAGCGGGCGCAGCGTCGCGACCAACCCACCCGCCGCGGCCGCCAGCCGCGCGGTGGCGCGCGCCCCCGCCGCACCGTATCCACCGAGCCGGTCGATCGCGGCGGGCAGCTCCGCCAGGCGCACGTCGCCGAAGTCGGAGGCAAGCAGGCTGTTCAGCGCGGCGGTGTTCGAGTCGTCCACGGTGGTCTGGTCGGCGTCGGTCGGCTGGGCGAGCAGCCTCCCGAGAGAGGCGAGCAGCGGGTGGGTGGCCGCGTCGGTCGAGCAGTACCTGTCCTTGGTCGCGCAGATCTGGGCTGTCACCGACGAGACCGCGCAGAACCCGCTCGGACGCGGCCCGGCGATGCCCTCCCCCGGCACGGGCGGGCCGACCAGGGTCGCGCCGCCGGTGCCCTGGCGCGGATCGGCGAGCAAGCCGACCGCGAGCACACGGTCCGCGGCGACCGGTGCGCCGGTGCAGCCGATCGCCGCGGCCACGTCACCCATCGCGTCGGCGCCCTGGCTGTATCCGGCGAGGACGAATTTCGTTGCCGGACAGTCGCGGCCGAACTCGTCGATGGCGCGCGTCGCCGCTTCGACGCCGGTCGCCTTGCTGTCGCCGTAGGGCATGCGGTCGAAGGCCGCGGCTTCGTAGGCCGGGAAGCGGAAGGCGAACGCGTCGCCGAGACCCGTCGCCAGCGCGGTGGCGAGCGGCGCGAGCATGCCCACCGGCGCGGATTCGTCCGCCCACGGATTCGTCTCCCAGGTCCCCGGCAGGAAGACCCCCGCGACCGCTGGACAACCCGCGTCCGCCTCCGCACGAGCGACGACGGGCGCGATCACGGTGACCAACGCGATCACCGCCGAGATCAGCAGGATCGGCACCCGACCCCTGGCGGAACGGTCGGATCGATTCACCTGAGCACCTCCTGCCGCTCCGGCGCGGGCCGAGTCCCGAATATCGCCAACCCATTTCACCAGCGACGCACCGATCCCCGAGGTGAAACGCGCAAATTTCACACATTGGCCGCGAGAAACCGCCTCATCGACCAATCCGCGCGCGGGAGCTGACCGAAGTCCTTTCTATCGAATCAGACCGTGGCCGGCTCGGCGCGCGACGACGGCGGAGCATGCCCGACAGGAAGTGATACCCGATGATCCCCCCAGAACAGCCCGACGCGGACCTGCTCGAGCTGGCCTACCCCTACGCGATGCACGCCGTCACCGAGATCGAGCGCGAACTCATCGAGCGGCGACGCGCGGCCGCCGATCGGACACGCGCCGCGGAGTTCGACGCGATGGTCGGCGCGACGCGAGAAACGTTGGCCGCGTTGAGCATTCTCGATGCCCTGCCCCCGCCCGCCGGTCTGGAAGACCGGTTGATGCGAGCACTCGACGAGGCCGTATCGCGCCGACGGGCCCGGAGGCTGTCGCGCAAGAACTGGCTCGCCGCCGCGATGGCGGTGCTGATCGCCATCGCGGCGGGCGTCGTCGCCAGTCATCGCGGCCGATACCGGCGCGCGCCCCTTCCGGCGACCGATGCCTTGGCGGCCACGGTTCAGCAGGCGCGCGGTCCCGAGCAGCCGATGCCGATCGCGCGAACGAATCTTCCCTGACCCCAACGCGAGAAGGCGGGGTGGCGAGCACCCCGCCTTCCGCGACGATCAGTTCGCCGAGCCCGAAGGCCCCTGCGGCGGGTTGTTGTCGACCACGGCACCGCGGTGCTCGACGAGCACCGGATGAGTGATCTTCATCTCCGGCGGGCCCATCGTGGGCGGCGGGTTGACGTACCCCGGACCATTCGGGTTCAAGACCGGCGGCTGTTGCTGCAACTGGCCCGGAATGGTCTTGGTCGGGCAAACGAACACCAGGTCGGTCGTGGCCCGTGGCCGCGCGTACGTCACGACCGGGACCTGGCCGACCCCATCCGAGCACGTCACAACGGACTCCACCCGGTAGGTGTCGTCGGTGTCGTTGCGACAGCTGTATCCCTCGCACGAAACGCCGGGCGCGAGCTCCTGCGCGACCGCTTGCGGCGCGAGTACCCCGGCCGCTGCCATGACGACGGACGCGACGCCGAGGCCGAACGTCAATCTTTGACGCATCAGTGAATCTCTCCTATCGAAGCCCCGACCTGACGGTCAATATACCGATGATCGCCGCCCGCGCCACCTGCACGAGTTTCACCAGCGGCATTGCCCGACAAGATGTTTCGTCGATCGCGCAAGCTGTCACGGAGCGGGGGCCAGCTCGCCGAACCAGTCGAGTGTTCGCGGCAGCGCCAAGCGCACGGTCGCCGAGTGGTCGACGGGTCCGAGATCGACGACGCTCGCCCGGTCGCCCAGGTCCGCCCGGCACAGCTCGGCATTGGCGGCGGGCACGGCGCGGTCGGCCGAGGAGACGTAGAGCCGCACCGGCGCAGGCGGCGTCCAGTCGCAGACCCCGTCGCTGTCGGTCATGGCGCGCAGCGCCGCGCCGGTCGGGTCGAGCGCGAGTTCCTGGAACCGAGGCGTCAGCAGTTCGCGCGGGGTGGCGGGTAGTCCGGTGGAGACGGAGAGGATGTCGTGCCGACCGTCGAAGAGTTGCTCGACGCGATCGGCGTAGGGCGGCTGAAACGCCTCGCTCGGATCGTCGTAGAGGTGGTAGATCCGGTTCATCGCGGTGAGCCAGTAGGCGATGTAGAGCACCGCGGCGCGCGGGGTGATCCGGCCGTCGAACGCGGCGGGCTTCTGCACCTCTCGGAGAGCGTAGGGACCGCTCACCGCCGCGACACCCGCCAGGGTGAACCCCGATTCCGGCTCGGCGGCCACCCGCTGGGCCAGGGCCATCGCGGCCTGGCCGCCCTGGGAGAACCCGGTGACCAGCAGCGTGCCGTCGAGTTCGCGGCCCTCTCGCTCGGCCACCGCGCGGGCGGCCCGCAGCAGATCCGCCGAGGCGCTCGCCTCGGTGGGCGCGTGCGCGTACGGGTGCGGACCCGGGCCCTCGCCGAGACCTAGGTAGTCCGGGGCGACCGCTGCGTAGCCCGCGGCCGCGAACAGGACGGTCCGCGCCCGATCGGTCTCGGCGTCGGCCGACGGCGCCTCGTCCTTGCGCACGATCGTGCCGTGCGCGTAGCTGACGACCGGAAGCTTGCGCGCCTCGCCGCGGGGCAGGACGACGAGGCCGCTGGCGGTGGTGCCGTCGCCGTCGGGCCCCGAGGTGCGGTAGACGACCCGGTAGGCGTCGACGCCGTTGCGGACCGGGGTCTGAATCGCCCACTGGTTCAGGTACGCGGCGGTCTGCTCCGTCGTCGCGCCGAGCACCTGCGTCACCGAGACGACCTCACCGGGCGCGGCCGCGACGACGCCACGCTGCTCGCCGCACCCGACGAGCCCGCCGAGCAACAGCGCCAGCGCCGCCACGAGCGCCGCCGAGGATCTGATCACCCGCCTCGGCGGACCACCCGCGCACCGGAAATTCTCCTCCGTCGCCATCAACCCACACTCCCACCGCGGACCGATATCACGCCACCTACCGGCCGGAATCGGGCGCCGCACCTATCTCAGCGTTCGCAAACCGGGCTGAGTACGGGGACCGTGTCCGAAAAGTTTCGGCCCGGCAACGCTGACATCAGCTAAAATTGTCGATACCTGGAATACGAAGTGGGTCGGCGTCCTGTTCGCGTCATCTCGTTTGGGGGCAGGAAGTCTTTGGGTTCGCCCGTCGGTCCGGTGCAATGTCGCACACCGCGGTGTACCGCGACACGACGATGTCGGCGCCCAGCCCACTGCCGAGGAGGCACGCATGGTCGACAACGCCGCAACCGAGCAGTCCGAACCCGATCCCGCCATCGTCATCTGGCCCGAACCCAGCCGACTCGAGCCGTGGTGGCAGCGCGTCATGTTCGGCTCGAGCGCCCGGCCTGCCACTCCGCGCGAGACTCGCTACGGGACCACGAAGCAGTAGCCCTTCCAGCATTCCTCGCCTCGCGCCAGAGCTTCACTTCGGTTCCTCATGCGTCGAGGAGCGGTTCTTCGCGCTGCTCCTCCTCCAGCTCGACCGCGGTCCAGCTCGCCGGAGCGGGGCCGAATGCGTTGCGCGCGTTGGAGATCACCGTCTTGGCCAGCACGCGGTTGCCGGTCGCGCCGATGATCGCGCCGATGCCCGCCGGGATCACCCTGCCGAAGGCGAGCACGCTGCGTTTGGCGATGGTCCGCACGACGATCTGCTTGACCGGCCCCTCGCCGAGACTCGACACGACGGGAATGCGGTTCGCGAGTTCGGACGCCCAGTTCTTGGCCGAGTTCGCGGTGTTCTTGCCGACGAACTGGACGCCACCGGGTCCGAACACGATCCCGGACACCAGCGCGGTCTCACGGGCGACCTCCTCGGGCTCGACGCCGTGGATCGCGGCGACAGTGAGCGCGTAGAGCACCGACGCCTCGACGAAGAAGACGGTCTCCACGCCCATCGCGGCCAAGCCGGTGATCACGCCGATGCCGGGCACCGCGGCGCAGATACCGACCGTGACGCCGCTCGCCGTCACGGCGGTCAGGTAGTGCCGCTGCACACGTTCGAGTACCTGCTCGGGCGTTTCGTCCGGATGCGCGGCGCGTAGCCAGTCGCCGTAGCGTTCGACCAACGGCGTCTGCCAGCGAGCGCCCTTGTCGATCGCCGACAGCACGACCTTGTCCACGCGTTCCCGGATCATCGACCACGACCTTTCCTGCGTCCCGCCCGTGGGGCGGGGTCACGAATCACTCGACCACTGAGGGATACACAGAATCCGCGGTAATACACGGCGAAGTGTGCCTTGTCATAGCCGATCGGTCCAACTCTTTGCCCGACGTGGCGTCCGACGCGCCGTTCGTGGCGCGACCGTGACCGCTTCGCAGGCATCGCGCAACACCTTGTGACATCCGGCGAATTAGGACCAGAAACACTCTCTGTCTGCGTGCTTTCGGTAACGACACGGCGTCATTCACCCGAAACGAGCTGGCATAGCAAACCATTGGCTTACGCTGGAACCACCTCGGTAGCCCCGAGGTTGCAGGGTGGGTCGCGATGCCCCCGAAACGCGCCCACCATCGCCGAGCAGGTCAGCTGGGACTCGGGTCCCGGCTTCAGCCCGAATCCCATCTGGCCCGCCGGAATTCCGCTCCTTGGTACGGTCGTCCCATGGAGGATGCCGAGGAACTCCTCGCCGCCGTCGTCGCCTGGGCGCGACAGGACGACCGGATCACCGCGCTCGTGCAGACCGGATCACGCGGCCGCGGCGACCGGATCGATCGATACTCCGATCTCGACTTGGAGATCATCACTCCGCAGTGGCGTGACCTCTTCGCCGACCAGAGCTGGCTGGACCGTTTCGGCGCCGTCCTGCTCAGCGTGTCCTTCGAGGACGAGGACCGCCCGTGGCCCGCTCCCCTGCTCGTCGTGTTCACGGGCGGGCGCAAGATCGATGTCACCGTCGCGGGCGAGGAACGCCTCACCGACATGATCGAGCACGGGCTCGACGAGCTGTACCAGCGCGGCTTCCGCGTGCACTGGGACCGCACCGGTCTGGCCGCGAGACTCCCCGCGCCCACGGGCGAGACCCCGAAGCCGATCGTGCCGGATCTCGCCGAATTCACCACGGTCACCGAGGAATTCTTCTTCGAGGCCACTCAGGTGCCGATCTACCTCAACCGCGGTGAGCTGTGGGTGGCGAAGTTCCGTGACAACACCATGAAGGAGTGCCTGCTCCAGATGCTGGAGTGGTACGGGGCGACCGACCCCGACCGCCAGCGTTACACCTGGTACATCGGCCACCACATGGACGAGTGGCTGCCCGCCGATCTTTGGCGGCGGGTCCACGAGACCTTCGGCCGCTTCGACGCCGCCGACGCCCGGCGCGCGCTGGACGCCACGGTCGACCTGTTCGCCGATGTCGGCGCGGAAGTCGCCGCCCGCCTGGGTTTTCCGTGGCGCGACGAATTGGTCGACGGTGTGCGACGGCTGCTCGCCGAGTACCGGGCGCACCGCTGAGCCGGCGCGACGCTCAGTAGGGTTGCGCCCGATCCGCCCACGCCGCACCGAGTTCCGCCGCGAGGCTCCGCGGGAAGGAGACGCGGCTCGGGTCGCCGTCGGAGGTGTAGCGCAGGCCGGGGTCCTGGGCGAGCCGGTCGAGCCAGTGCGCCGAATCGAACGGAACGGCACCGCGTCCGGACCTGATCCGCGGGATACCGCCCGGGTCGATCTGGCCGTGCGGCGAGGGCGCGGGTTCCGCGCCGACCAGCATGACGGCCTCGAAAGCGTAGGGCGTGCCGTCCCATTCGCCCGCGGCGGCGAGCCGCCGGTCGGCGGGAAGAATGCCGAGCGGCAACGCCATGGTGCGCACCCGGGCGCCCGGCGCGGCCGCGGCGACGGCCCGCAGGTTCTGCACCAATTCGCGTTGCACCCCCGCCGCGTCCAGCCCGGAGAGGTTGGCGTGGGACGCGGTGTGCGCGCCGAGGTCGTATCCGTGCTCGGTGAGCCAGGCCAGTGCGCGGGGGTCGTCGCCGAAGGGCTCGTTGTTCACGTAGAAGGTCGCGGTCGGCCGGAAATCCGGGTGTCGGGCGCCGAATTCCTCGAGAACGGCCACCGCGCTGTCGGGCGCGGGGCGGCCGTCGCCGGTCAGCGTGAGCTGGCTGACGGTCGAATCGTCGAAGGTCAGCACCACGGGGTGGGTGCCGGCGGGGATGTCGATCGCGCCCGAGATATAGGCCGCCGCCGTGACCGGGCGGTAGCCCTCGCGGTACAGCCGCTCGAGTTCCGCGCGGAATTCCTCGGGCGTCTGGTCGTATTCGCCCGCAGGGTTCGGCGTCACCTGGTGGTACATCAGCACCGGGACGAGCCCCAGTTCGTTCGCGCCGACCGCGGCCGGATCCACCCGCACAGGCACGGATTCGGATGTCGTCGAAGTCGAAACGGATTCGGGAGCAGCGGATTCCGCCGTCGTCCCGCAGCCGAGCAACAGCGCGGAAACCAGTGCCGACAATGCCCATCGATACGCGAAGGCGCCAGTGCTCGCCATCGGCTCACCGTACGCGGGCCCCGCATCGAATCGACGACATATGGGCGAAATACCCGACATCGGGCGCGCCGCCGTGGATAGTAGGGGAACCTGAGGTGAAAGTTGGTGTGCGCGTTGCTCAAACGTGTTCCGGAGAGCCGCGCTCGGCGGCTCGCGGTGATCGCGGTGGCCGTCGTCGGGTCGATTCTCGCCGTCGCGGTCCTGATCACGGCTTTTCGGCCCGAGGGAGAGCGGCTAGCGGTGACGGGACTGCCCGCCGGTGTCGTCGGCGCCGCCGCCGCGCCGGAGCTGGCGCTGCGCGTCGACGCGGCGGGCCACGATCCGGATGCCGTCCGCCTGGAGCTCGACGGCTCGCCGGTGGCGGGTGTGGTCGAGGGTGACGACGTCGTCTATCGCCCGGGTGTACTGCCCGACGGGACATATGAATTCACCGCCGAGATCCCTTCGGACGGCCCGCTCGGCTTCTTGCGCTCCGGTCCGCGCGCCACCGCCTCCGTCACGGTGGACACGACGCCGCCCACGATTCAGCTGGACCCGACCAAGCCGGTGCGCTCCTACCGCGAGCCGGTCACGCTGCGCGGCAAGGCGATCGGCGCGCAGTCGGTCTCGGTCGGTTCCGTCTCGGTGCAGGTCGCCGAGGACGGCGCCTTCGAGATCACCCTGCCCCGCGCGCCGAAAGGCGTCGAACTCGTCGCGGTCGACGCGGCGGGCAACACGAGCCGAACGCCCCTCACGGCGACCATCGAGCTGCCCAGGATCAGGGCGGTGCACGTCACCGCGCACGCGTGGTCGCACGACGGACTGCGCGAGAGCGTGCTCGACCTGGCCCGTTCCGGCCGCATCGACACCGTCCAGCTCGACATCAAGGACGAGGACGGCGTCGTCGGCTACGACTCCCAGGTGCCACTGGCGCGCGAATCCGGCGCTGCCACCGCGATATACGACGCGCGCGCCGCGCTGACCCAGCTGCACGACATGGGTCTGCGGGTGATCGGCCGCATCGTGGCGTTCCGCGACCCGACGCTGGCCGAATGGGCCTGGCACGGGGGGCGCACCGACTGGGTCGTGCAGAATCCCGGTGGCCGGCCGTATTCCAGCCACTACGGCGCGATCGCGTTCACCAACTTCGCGCACCCCGAGGTGCGCAAGTACAACATCGATCTCGCCGTCGAAGCGGCCGCGCTCGGCTTCGACGAGATCATGTACGACTACATCCGTCGCCCGGACGGCAGCCTGTCGAGCATGGCGTTCCCCGGCGCGACGGTGGACCCGATCGTCTCGATCGCGGAGTTCCTGCGCGAGAGCCGGGACCCGGTACACGACGCGGGCGCTTTTCAGAGCGCGGCGGTGTTCGGCATCGCCGTCACCCGCCCCGATCAGATCGCCCAGGACATCCCGATGATGGCCGCGCACCTGGACTACGTGGCGCCGATGGTCTACCCCTCGCATTGGAACTCCGGCGAGTACGGCGTCGCGAACCCGAACGCGCAGCCCTACGACATCGTGCTGCGCTCACTGCAAGATTTCCGGCGGGTCACCGAGGGCACCGGCGCGAAGGTGGTGCCGTGGTTGCAGGACTTCAGCCTCGGGGTCACCTACGGCCACGCCGAGGTGCAGGCCCAGATCGACGCGACAGCGGCCGCGGGGATCGACAGCTTCGTGCTGTGGAGTCCCGTCGTGCGGTATCACCTCTGACGCGCTGCCGTCCACAGCCCGCGCTATGCCCGTAGCGCAGGCGGAGATACGCCCAGAAGGGCGCCCACAGTATTACGCGCCCTGCGCGGAACCATTGTCGCGGCGAGCCCGCCCGGCGATAGTGCTTGCACGTTCTATTGGTCGCCGCGCACGGGAGGTCCGCATGGGTGAGGCAGGTCTGCCGTTGATCCGCCGCCGCACGGTGGACTTCATGCGCGTCCCGCACGGAGTCTGTCGCCGCTGAGCGGTGGCGCCACGCCGCGCCACGCCCCTCGATCAGGTAGCCCTTCCCCCGCTCACCTGCCGTATCGGCATGCCCTTTTCCGGGTGGTGGGCGCATTCAGCGAAAGAACCGAAAGATGTTGTCCCTGAATCGACGACCGCGGGTGGTCCGCGCACTCGCCGCCGCCTTCGCCATCCCCACCGCCGTGGCGGTTCTGGCCGGGTGCGGCTCGTCCGAACCCGCCACGACCGCCGATGGCAAGTCCGTGCTCCGCTACCAGGGGCAGACCGGCCAGGTCACGACGTTCGAATTGGCCGCCGATCTCGGCTACTTCTCGGAGATCGAGCTGCGCTGGGAGGGCGACACCACCAGCGGTCCCGCCAACATCCAGGCCGCGGCCACCAAGCAGATCGAGTTCGGCAGCGCGTTCAACGGCGCCGTCGTGAAGCTGGTGTCCGGCGGCGCCCAGGTCACCTCCGTCCTGAGTTCCTATGGCGCCGACGAGCTCTCGTTCACCGGCTACTTCGTGCGCGAGGATTCCGGCATCACGTCGGCTCGGGATCTGATCGGCAAGAAGGTCGGTATCAACACCCTGGGCGCGCACCACGAGTTCGTCACCCGCGAGTGGCTGCACCGAGAGGGTTTGAGCGAGCAGGAGATCGAACAGGTCGAGCTCGTGGTGGTGCCGCCGGTGAACACCGAGGAGGCGCTGCGCAACCGGCAGATCGATGTGGGCGCGCTGGGCGGTGTGTTCCGGGAGACCGCGGTCGAGCGCGGCGGTATCCGCCCGCTGTTCACCGACAAGGCGATCTTCGGCGAGTTCGACTACGGCACTTACGTCTTCCGCAACGACTACCTCCAGCAGCATCCGGCCGCGGTGCGCGATTTCGTCCAGGGCACGGCCCGCGCCACCCGCTGGCTGCAGGTGACGCCGCGCGACGAGGTGCTCGCCCGCTTCGAGTCCATCATCGACAAGCGCGGACGCAACGAGAACACCCAGTTGCTGAAGTACTGGCGCAGCCCCGGCATTCCGGTGCCCGGCGCGGTGATCGCGGAGAAGGAACTGCAGATCTGGATCGACTGGCTGGTCCGCACCGGCGACCTGCCCGAGGGCAAGCTCTCGGCGAAGGACATGTTCACCAACAAGGACAACCCCTACGCCAACGGGACCTACGGACCGACCACCGGCCCGACCGGAGAGGTGGTGGCGAAATGAGCGGCACCGCAGTGAAATTGCGCCTCGAGGGAGTGCGCAAGCAGTTCGCGGTCCGCGGCTCGCAGGAGCAGTTCACCGCGCTCGCGGACATCTCGCTCGACCTGCACGAGGGCGAGTTCCTCGTCCTGGTCGGTCCCAGCGGCTCGGGCAAGTCGACGCTGCTGGATCTGCTCGGCGGACTGAGCAAGCCGACCGAGGGCCGACTCCTGCTGGACGGCAAGCCGATCACCAAACCCGGTCTGGACCGCGGCATCGTGTTCCAGCAGTACGCGCTGCTGCCCTGGCGTACCGCGCGGACGAACATCGAGTTCGGACTCGAGGCCAAAGGGCTGCGCAAGGCGCAGCGCCGGGAGCTGGCCGACCACTACCTGGAACTGGTCGGCTTGGCGGGCTTCGGCGACCGCTACCCGCACGAGCTCTCCGGCGGCATGAAACAGCGCGTCGCCATCGCCCGCAGCCTGGCCTTCGACCCGGAGGTGCTGCTGATGGACGAGCCGTTCGCCGCGCTGGACGCCCAGACGCGAGAGTCGTTGCAGGACGAGCTGTTACGCATCTGGAAGGCGACCGGCAAGACCATCCTCTTCATCACGCACGGCATCGACGAGGCGGTCTACCTCGGGCAGCGAGTCGCGGTGCTGACCTCGAGACCGGGGCGGGTGAAGTCGATCCTCGAGATCGATATCGACCGCGAATCCGGCGCGGACATCCGTTCCGGCGAGCGCTTCCGCGAATACCGGCACGCGATCTGGGAGCAGTTGCAGACCGAGGTGAGTCGCGCGCAGGGACTCGAACGCGCGGAGATCGGCTCCGCGGGCAACGACAGGAGACACGCCAATGTCTAGCGCAGTGCAGGTGCTGGAAAAGACCGCCGCCCCAGCCGAGCTCGAGGCTGCCGCTCCGGTGCCGGTGGTCGAGGCGCAGGCGTCCCGGCTGCTCGCCGCGGCCCTCGGGCTGGCCTGGCGGGTCTTGAAGCCGACGGTGGTGATCGCGCTGTTCCTGGCACTGTGGGAGACCGCGCCGCGGCTCGGGCTGGTCGACGAGGTGTTCCTGCCGCGCTTCTCGGTGGTGGTGCAGGCGTTCGCCGAGCTGGTGGCCAGCGGTGAGATGTGGGAGCACGTGTCCACCAGCCTGACCCGCTCGCTCAGCGGCTTCACCCTCGCGCTGCTCGTCGCCATCCCGGTCGGCATCGGCATCGCCTGGTACAAGCCGGTGGCCGACTTCCTGAATCCGATCCTGGAGCTGTTCCGCAACACCGCGGCGCTGGCGCTGCTTCCGGTGTTCGTGCTGATCCTCGGCATCGGGGAGACCTCGAAGGTCGCGCTGGTGCTCTACGCGAGCTTCTTCCCGATCCTGTTGAACACCATCACCGGCGTGCGCACGGTGGATCCGCTGTTGATCAAATCGGCGGTCTCCCTCGGTTTCGGACCGCTGCGGCTGTTCCAGAAGGTGGTGCTGCCCGCCGCGGTCCCGTCGATCTTCACCGGCGTCCGGATGGCGGCGGCGTCCTCGATCCTGGTGCTCATCGCCGCCGAGATGGTCGGGGCTCGAGCCGGACTCGGCTATCTGATCACCGCGGCGCAGCAGAACTTCCAGATCCCCGACATGTACGCGGGCATCCTCGCCATCTCGCTGGTCGGCCTGGCCTTCAACGGGATCCTCGTCGCCCTCGAACGCCGTTTCTCCCGCTGGCGCAACCACTCCTGACTCTTCTGAAAGAACGCAGAACTCATGTCCCGTAGAACGCTCCACCTCAATGCCTTTCTGATGGGCGTCGGCCACCACGAGGCCGCCTGGCGACACCCGCGCACCGAGGCGCGCCGCGTGCTCGACGTCGCGCACTTTCAGGAGCTCGGGCGAATCGCCGAGCGCGGCAAGCTCGATTCGGTCTTCTTCGCCGACGGGCTCGCGGTCGGCCCGCAGCTCGAGCGCAACACGCTGGCCGTCTTCGAGCCGGTGACGCTGCTCTCGGCGATCGCCACGGCGACCGAACGGATCGGGCTGATCGCGACCGCGTCGACCACCTACAACGAGCCGTTCAACCTGGCCCGGATCTTCGCCTCGCTGGATCACCTCAGTGGCGGCCGCGCGGGCTGGAACATTGTCACCTCCGGCAACGAGCAGGAGGCGTTCAACTTCGGCTACGACGCCATCCCGGAGCACGCGCGCCGCTACGAACGCGCGCGGGAGTTCGTCGACGTCGCCATCCAGCTGTGGGACAGCTGGGAATCGGGGGCGATCGTGCTCGACGAGCAGACCGGTGTGTTCGCCGATCCGGACCGGGTGCACACCATCGACTACGCGGGCGAGCGGTTCCGCGTCCGCGGCCCGCTCAACTCGCCGCGCAGTCCGCAGGGGCGTCCGCTGCTGGTGCAAGCCGGTTCCTCGGAGAGCGGCAAGGACTTCGCCGCGCAGCACGCCGAGGCGGTGTTCACCGCGCAGCGCACGCTCGAGGAGGGGCAGCGGTTCTACCGCGACCTGAAGTCGCGGCTGCCCAAGTACGGGCGCTCGGCCGACGAGCTGAAGGTGCTGCCCGGCCTGGTGCCGTTCATCGCCGACACCGCCGAGGAAGCGCGCGCGCTCGAGCAGGAGTTCACCGACCTGATCTCGCCCGACTACGCGCTGCGCCAGCTGTCCGGGCTGCTCGGCGTCGACCTCACCGCGCACGCGCTGGACGCGCCGCTGCCCCCGCTGCCCGAGGAGAGCGAGATCGAGGGCGGCAAGAGCCGATTCACGCTCGTCAAGGAACTCGCCGAGCACGAGCGACTGACGGTGCGCCAGCTCATCGGCAAGCTCGGAGGCGGGCGCGGGCACCGCACCTTCGCCGGAACCCCGGAGCAGATCGCCGACGAGCTGCAGACCTGGTTCGAGAACGGCGCCGCCGACGGCTTCAACATCATGCCCCCGTACCTGCCCGGCGGCCTCACCGACTTCGTCGACCGGGTGGTGCCGATCCTCCAGCAACGCGGGCTGTTCCGTACCGAGTACACGGCCACCACGCTGCGCGGTCACTACGGACTGGAACCGGTGGAAAGCCAGTTCGCGCAGGACGATACGCGGGCGACCGCCTGACCTCGCCGACGTCATGCCGCTGATCCGTCGACTCGAAGTCGACTACATGCGCCTCGGCAGCAGCACCTGTCGCCGTTGCCGCCGCCCACCTCCGATCCCTCTTCGAAAGACACGATCATGACCGCCGTCAGCGAAGTCCCCACCGCCACCGTCCACATCGCTCCCGTCGCCGGGCACATCGGCGCGGAGGTCTCCGGCGTCGATCTACGCGCCGACCTCACCGACCAGCAGGTCGCCGACATCACCGCGGCGCTGCACGAGCACAAGGTGCTGTTCTTCCGCGACCAGCACATCGGCCACGCCGAGCAGATCGCCTTCTCCCGGCGTTTCGGCGCGGTCACGCCCTCGCACCCGTACGACGACGACGCGCCCACCGAGTTCCCGGAAATCCTCGCGGTGGACAGCCGCCTGTACGAGAAGCGTTTCGGCGTCAAGAAATTCAGCTACACCAATCACTGGCACACCGACGTCTCGCCGCTGATCAACCCGCCCGCCGCCTCGCTGCTGCGCGCGGAGATCGCACCGGAGCGCGGCGGCGACACCAGCTGGACGAACCTGGCCGCCGCCTACGCGGGTCTGCCCGAGTCGCTCAGGAACTTCATCGACGGTCTGCGCGCCGAGCATCGCTTCGGCGGCAAGCAGCCCGCGTGGCAGGCGGACAGCGACTACGCGAAGAAGGTGGCCAAGGCTCCGCTGGTCACCGAACATCCGGTAGTGCGGGTGCATCCGGTCACCGGCGAGCGGATTCTGTTCGTCAATCCGGGCTTCACCACCAGGATTGTCGGACTCAGTCCGCGCCAGAGCGACGCGGTGCTGAAGCTGCTGTTCGAGGAGCTTTCCGATCCCACCTACACCGTCCGGTTCCGTTGGCAGAAGGGCAGTCTCGCGTTCTGGGACAACCGGGCCACCGCCCATCTCGCTCCGAGCGACCTCGATCACCTGAGCGTCACCCGGGTGCTCTACCGGACCACGCTCGAAGGGGACATTCCGGTCGGCGTGGACGGTGCGCCGTCCCAGTCGATCGCCGGTGATCAGTTCGTGGGGTCCTGATCCGAGCGAAACGGCGTCGCGCACCCGAACGCTGGGTGCGCGGCGCTGTGCCGATCAGCCTGCGGCGCTGCGCCTATCAGGTCGCGGTGCTGCGGCGATCAGCCGTCGGCGCGAAGAATCTTCGATCAGAGCAGCTTGTGCTGACGCAGATCGCTCACGTACTTCTCGATCAGTCGCGGCGACAGGTGCGGGATGTCCCCCGCGTCGGGCAGTCCGAGGGATCGGACGGCGGCGCGGAAGTGCTCGGCGGGCAGCGCCGCGCCGCGCAATGGCCGCGCCGGACGCCGGAACGCGTGCAGCAGCGGCAGCAGGGTGTTGACGCGCTGATGCTCGGGGAGGGCGCGCAGGCCGGATTCGAAACGGATGAACCAGTCGTCGTAGTCGGCGATGCGGTGGATCGGGTGCCCCGCCTCGATCAGCCAGTCGACGAAGGTGTCCAGGGAGATCCCGTCGTCGTGCGGGTTGAGCACGTCGTAGGTGCGGAAGCCGTCGGTGGCGGCGGCACCGAGCGCGGTGATTGCGGCGGCGGTGAAATCCACTGGCAGGCCGTCGTAGTGGGCGCGACGAGGCCGACCGGCGGCGTCGGTCCGGTAGAACGATCGCGGCGCGATACCCGTGGCGAGCAGGCTGAGCAGCAAGCGGGTGAACATGTCCGGCAGGTTGAGCTGACCGGTGTACCGGCTGTGCGCCAGGATCATGTCCGAACGGAAGACCGCGACCGGAAGTCCGAAGCGGTCGTTGGCTTCGCGCAGCAGCACTTCGCCCGCCCATTTGCTGGTGCCGTAGCCGTTGGCGTAACTCTCGTCGAGGACGCGCACGGGGCTCATCTCGCGAATGTCGCCGTCCTCGGCGAACTTCGACGGATCGATCTGCGCGGCGACCGCCACCGTCGACAGGTAGGTGATCGGCTTGCGGCGCGCGGTGAGCGCCAGCCGGATCAGCTCGGCCGTGCCGACCACGTTGGGACCGAACAGCTGCCGGTACGGCAGGACGTGATTGACCAGCGCCGCCGGGTGCGCGATCAGATCGACCTCGGCGGCAAGCCGTCGCCAAGTAGCTTCGTCCACACCGAGTTTCGGCTCACCGATATCGGCTGCTAGGACCTCGAGGTTGCCGTCGGCCAGTTCGCGGATGCGGCCGAGCAGGTCGGCGTCGCCGGTGTCGAAAGACTCCTCGAGCCGTTGGCGCGCGGCGTACGCGTCGGTGCCGCGCACCAGGCAGATCAGCTGTCCCCCTGAGCTGTTCAGCCGTTCGAGCCACTCCAGGCAGAGGAATCGGCCGAGGTAGCCGTTGGCTCCGGTGAGCAGCACCGTCCGAGGCGGACCGGCGGCCGGGGTCAGGTCGGTCGCGGCCACCAGTGTCGCCGGATCCAGAAAGGCTTCCAGGGTCAGCTGTGCGGCGGTCACCCGCGGGCCGTCGCCGTGCACGGACGCGAATGTCGGCCGCCGCCTGTCCGTTTCGTTGGCGGCGTCGATGTAGTCGGCGAGCCTGCGCAGATCGTTGGCCGGGCTGGTCACCACGCCCACCGGCACCTCGACACCGAAGATGTCACCGAGCAGGTTCGACAGGGAAAGGGCCGACAGCGAGTCGCCGCCGAGATCGGCGAAACGCGCGTCGGGACGGATGTCCGCGCCCGCGCACCCGAGCAGGGCGCGGGTCGCCCGGCCGACGATCTCCAGCACCGGCCGCGTGCCCGCCTCGTGGCGCAGCGCGAGTAATTCGTCGTTCTGGGCCGCCGCCAGGTCGGCGTAGAGCTGCTCCAGGCGTGCGCCATATCGCTGTTTCAGCTTGGGGCGCAAGAGCTTTCCGATGCCGGAGAGCAAGCCGTTCGCCGCGCTGAACGGCTCGATCTCGATCAGGAAATCGCGCGGGACCTCGTAGGAGTTCAGCTCCGCGTCCTTGGCGACCTGTTGCAGTGATTCGCTCAGCGCCGCGGTGAGTTCCGCTCCCTCCCAACGGTTCAGCGCTTCGTCGGTGGGCACGATCACCGCGAGCAGGTAGGCCCGTTCACTGCTGCCGTGCACGAAGATCTGCCGCACCAGCGGACTGCCCGCGAACACGGCCTCCAGCTTGGCGACCGTCACGAATTCGCCCTGGGACAGCTTCAGCACGTTGTTGCGACGGTCCACGTAGACCAGGCGGTCCGGGCCGAGTTCGGCGACGATGTCGCCGGTGCGGTAGAAGCCGTCCTCGTCGAAGATCTCGGCGTCCAGATCGGGGCGCCGGTAGTACCCGGAGATCATCGCGGTCGTCTTCAGCAGCAGCTCGCCGCGCGGATGCGGCGAATCGGTCTGGAAATAGCCGAGTTCCGGGACGTCGACGAGCTTGTAGTCCAGCACCGGCGGCCTGCGCACGAGGGTGTCGATGACCAGTCCGCCGCCCGCCTCGGTCGAGCCGTAACCGTCGTGCAGATCCAGGTCGAGTACGGATTCCAGGAATGTCTTCATCTCGGCGGCGAGCGGGGCGCTGCCGCAGATCGCGGTCATGTAGCGGCCACCGAAGAAGTCTTGCCGCAGTGTGCTTTTCACCTGTTCCGCGAGCTCGGCGGACGCGACGCCGCCACCGGCCCCGCGGTCCAATTCGCTCTGATACCGCTGAAAGACCATGTCGCACACGCGCGGCACGAAGAACAATTCGGTCGGCCGCACCAGGGCGATGTCCTCGAACAGCGTCGACATGTCGCTCGCCGCCGCGAAATACGCCGTGCCGCCGCGGGCGAGCACGCCGTGCAGCGTCATCCGGCCCGCCACGTGGCTCATCGGCATGTAGTTGAGGTTGATCGCCGAGACCACCGGCTGGGCCAGCCACATCGCGGTTACCAAGCTGCCGGTGTACATGGCGCCCTTCGGCGTTCCGGTGCTGCCGGAGGTGTAGATGAGCAGCGTCAGCGGATCGTCGTCGGGATCGTGCAGGGGTGCGGGCGCGTGTCCGCGGCCGCGAACGATGACGTCGTCGAAAGTGTCGATCACGATCGGGGTCGAGGCCAGTCGACGGCGGGCGGCCGCCAGTGCCTCGCGCTGATCGTCGGCGCCATGCTGGTAGTCGAAGACGATCAAGCGATCAGGAGTATGGCCGTCGAGCACACAGTCCACGGCGTGGTCGAGCAGATCCAGACTCGTGGCGAGAATCCGCGGCGCGGTCTCGGCGAGAATGGAGCGCAGCTGCGTGACGGGCGCACTGGCTTGCAACGGCACCGCGACAGCGCCGACGTGCACGCAGGCCAGATCCAGGATGGTGTACTCGGCACTGGTGAAACCGAGGACGGCGACGAAATCGCCCGCGCGCAAGCCGATCTCGTGATGCCAATCGGCGGCGACCGCGCCGACGCGCGCCCACACCTCGCCATAGGTGATGGTCTCGAAGGACGGCAGCAGACGCGTCGTCCGGCGGCCGGTCCGCGGGTCGGTGGTCAGCTCCACCGACCGGCTGCCGAGTGCGGGCCGATCGGCATAGCCGGTCATGAGGGTTTCGACGATGCGCGGTAACCGCATCCCCGGTTGCCGGATCGTCGCGCTGATTTCCGCGCTCGGTTTCGCGTCCCGGATCTGCCGGTGCTCGGCGTACAACCGCGCGACTCGCTCGGTTTGTCGCGCGGCCCGTGCCAAGTCCGCCATAGGTACGCCTCCACGATGAGCCACCCGGTCTTCATCGACACGTTAGCTCACCTAAGGATCTCGGTCACGGGTTCCGCGGAGCCCGAGACCGCATCGTCACTCCCGTCCGCTCAGCGCGGGGTGACGCGAGCGACCGCGCGGGCCTCGTCGCCGACGGCGAGCCAGGCGTCCAGGGTGTCGCCGACCCGACGGCCGATCACCCTGACCTCGTCGCGCGACTCGAGCGGCTTGGCGTACTCGATGACCACCCGGTGCGCGGCCGAGATCAGGTCGCTGTGCCGAGTCAGCAACTCCTCGAGCGCGCCGAGGTAGACGGCGTTGTTGACGTGGTCGAGCATGTCGATGTCGGCCACCCGGAGCGGGAAGGGCAGCACCTCGACATCAGCCGCCGTCAGGTCGGGCATCGGCTCGGTGAGGGCGGCCTGCCAGCGCAGGCGATGCTCGGAGGTGCTGGCCAGCATCGGCGCCATGAAGCGGTCGCTCATCCTGGTGGGCACGCCGCTCTCGATGCCGAAGTGGATCAGGAAGGCCTCGGTCTCGATCAGACCGCCCGCACTGCCGAAGATCTGCACGCGCATGTTGCACCAGCGGTTCGACAGCGCCGAGCACCAGCGGTGCAGGGTCACCCGCTCTCCCCACACCACCGGCTTGAGCACGTCGATCACCGTGCGGCGCACCACCCAGCCGCGGTGGGTATCGCCGTCCTCCACCGCGTCGAGATGTTCGAAGCCGATGTCCTGCAGGTAGCGGGCCACGGCGTCGAGGCGAAGCCGCTGTTGTCTGTCGGTGTCGGCGAGACGAACCGGCCACCCCGTCTGGAAGGGGGTCCCGGACGGACGTTCCGGCAGCGCGCTGGGAATGACCATGGTCGGATGATGCCAGGCGCGGCCGGGTCGGCCCGTCCGGCACTCCGGTCAGCCCAATCGGGACTCGGGAATCGCACACGCCATGCCCTCGGACATGCCGGTGGGCCGCACGCCGAGCGCCTGGTTGAGCCTGCCGCGCTGGTTCTCCCAGGCGATGGCGGTGGCCAGCTCGGTGAGCTGCGCCTTGGTGAGATGGGTCAGCAGCTGCTTGCGCAGCTCGTCCAGCTCGATCGCGGGCGTCGCCGTGACGGCCTCGGCGTAGGCGATGACCAGCTTCTCCAGCTCGGTGTAGGCGTCGCTGGTCCGGTAGCGCGGCAGATCGGTGATCTGCCGCTCGGTGAGCCCGCTGCTCTGCGCGATGGCCGAGCCGATGTCGAGACAGAACTCGCAGTTCACCAAGCCCGCGGCCTTCAGTTCGGCCAGCTCTTTGAGCCGCGGGTCGAGACGGTTGGCGAAGATCAGCATCGTCTCGTAGAACGCCGTGCTCGCCAGCAGCTGCGGTCTGCGCGCCAGCCAGCCGACCAGATCCGTGCGATGGCGCTTGGCCCGTCGCAGGGTCCGCGAATGGTTCCGAATACGCTCTACCGCTCGCATGTCCGACCTCCCCTGAGCTCGTGACGACCAACTGCCGCCATCCTACGCCCAAAACGACAGGCCGTAGTAGGCATTCGGCTAGGTGCGCGCGGTCTCGCCCGCCTCGAGGATCGCCGCCAAGTCGGCCGGGATCGGCATGGGCTGGAAGATGCCGACGGTGGCGCGACCGGTGTTGCCGATCGGCACCCTGCCGACCGCCGAGCCGAGACCCGCGCCCGACAGCCGGACCACCTGGCCCAGCGCTTCCTTCCTGTCGCGGCATCGCAACGCCAGCCGCAGCATGTGCCAGTGCGCGCGGGTGTGCGGCCACGGCCAGCGCTGGGACAGAATGTGCGCGCGCTCCAACGCGCGCCACATGTCGTCGAGATCTGTTGCGGCGCTTGCCGAACGCAGTTCGTCCTCGAAGGCGGTGCGGACGGTGGGCGGCATCGGAGCCACGGTTTCCTCCTGGAAGAGCGGGAATGTCTCGCCATCGAGCCTCGTCGACCAGCCGGGCCGAAGTCTTGAACAAACCTGCTGCTTGACTCTCACACCGTGTCAGGTCGTTGGCTGGGCCCATGCATCCCTACATCGGCTCCGGCCCCTACTGCTACAGCAACTCCCTCGCCATGCTGCTCGGCGAGCACGCACCACCTGTCGGGGTGATCGAGACCCTGACCGGAGCGCCGTTCGGCGCGCAGGTGGAACGCGAGCAACCGTACTTCGATCCGGTCGGCTGGCACCCGGAGATCGGCCTGGACGCGGCGATCGATCTGCTGGGATGGCGGTGCGCGCGCAGGAAGGGCGGGTCCGCCGCCGACGCCGTGGACCGGCTCCGCGCCGCGCTCGAGCACGGCCCGGTCCTGGTAGGTCCGCTCGACATGGGGTTGCTGAGCTACCGGCCAGGCTCCCGCGCGGCTATCGGTGCGGACCACTATGTCGTGGCGCTCGCGATGGAGGCGGATGTCGTTGTCCTGCATGACCCTCAGGGTCATCCGTACGCGACGCTGCCCGCCGCCGATCTCGCGGTGGCGTGGCGGGCGGACGAGATCGCCTACGCCGACGGCCCTTTCATCATGCGGTCGGAATTCGTCCGTGCGCGTCCCGTTTCCATCGAGGCGGCACTGAAGAACGCATTGCCGAAAGCAGTCCGCTGGCTGACGGGCGCGGCAGACTCCGCGGAGCGGATCGCCGAACTGGTCGACGCGGGACTTCCGCCGCACGTCCGAGACCTACTGGAAGCGTTCGGCATACATGTCGGCGCTCGCCGCTTGGCCGACGCCGCGGTGAGCCTGTCGAGCGTGGGCCGCCACCGGGCGGCGACCATCGCCGTCGAACAGTCACGCATTGTCGGCAGTCTCCAGTACTCGCTGGTAACCGGCAACGATGCCGAACTCGCGGCGCGGATCCGCTGCCTGGCACCGGGTTACGAACACCTGCGATCGGCGCTCGCCGAATAGCCGCCTTCCACCCTCGTGCCGGCCACGCACACCCTGGCAGGTGCCGCACTCGCCACGGCCTTCGGGCGGCTCCTCCCAGCTCGTCCTTCGCGTCGCCGGAGGTCAGGGGCACACGTGCAGCCCGAAACCCGTGCGGCCCGCGGGCTCCAGTCCCTCCTTCAGGTGCAGGGAGGGGATCTCGTAGTCACCGAAGTTCTGCCGCCGGAACGCGATCGGCTCGGTCGACTCCAGAGCGAGCAGGCGCTGCTCCCAAGCTTTGGCGACGTCCGGGTAGTCCTCGCCGGTGATCCGGTCCGCGCCGTACAGCACGAACGGCGGCAGCGACTCGATGCCCGGGTAGTAGAGGATGCCGTGGTGGATCGGGAACAGCAGGTCATCGATGGGGCCGTTGATCCCGCGAGCGGCGTAATGCGATTCCGGGCCGCCGACGGTCACCGACAGCAAGGCCTTCCTACCCGCGAGGGTGCCTTCGCCGAAGCGCTCGCCGTACCTGGTGTCGCTGTGCTCGCCGACGCCGTACGCGAAGTTGTAGGTGAACACCCGATCCACCCAGCCTTTGAGGATCGCGGGCATCGTGTACCACCACAGCGGGAACTGGAAGATGATCGTGTCGGCCCACAGCAGCTTCTCCTGCTCGGCTCGGACGTCCGCGGTGAGCGTCCCGGCGTCGAAGGCCCGGCCCGAGTCCCGTGCGACCTTCAGCGGACTCGAAGCGTCGGGGCCGTAGTCCGCGGCGTCCACGACCGCCTTCCAGTTCATCGCGTACAGATCGCTCACCCGCACCTCGTGCCCGGCGGTCTCCAAGGTGGACACCGCGAGGTCCTTCAGCGAGCTGTTGAGCGACTTCGGCTCCGGGTGGGCGTGGACGATCAGCGTCTTCATGGGAACTCCTTCGGATCGGATGCCTTCGATCCTGGGCGCCGCGGCGCCGGGCGTTCAGGGGCGCGTCTTCCATCGGACGGGACTTCCTGGTAACAGCAGGACCACCTTCACGGCCACCATCGAGGTGATACTGGGGGCATGGACGATCTTGCGGGCTTCCTGCGGACCCGGCGTTCGCGGGTCGACCCCGCGTCCGTCGGCATCCCCACCGATAGGCACCGTCGGGTCGAAGGGCTGCGCCGCGAAGAGGTCGCGCACCTGTCCGGAGTCAGCGTCGACTACTACGTACGCCTGGAGCAGGGCCGCGCGACCCAGCCGTCCGAGCAGGTCCTCGACGCGCTCGCCCGCGTACTCGGCCTCGACGAGACCGAACGCGAGCACCTCTACCGGCTCGCCCGGCAGCGCCGCCGCCGCGCGAAGGCGCCGGGCGGGCGGGTCCGGCCGGAGTTGCTGCGCGTCCTCGACCTGGTCGCCGACGCACCCGCGCTGATCATGGACCACCGCCTGGACGTGCTCGCCGGGAACCGTCTCGCCGGGCTCCTCTACGGGCGGCCGATGCCGGGCCTGAACACCGCCCGGCACATCTTCCTCGAGGAGACCGAGCGCGGCCTGTACGCGGACTGGGAGAATTGCACCCTCGACGTGGTCGGGCACCTGCGCCTGGCCGCGGGCAAATACCCCGAGGATCCCCGCCTGGCCTCGCTCATCGGCGAGCTGGCGATGGGCAGCGAGCGATTCCGCCGCCTCTGGGCCCGCGCGGACGTGCGCGCCCGCACACATGGACGCAAGGCGTACCGGCACCCGCTGGTCGGACTGCTGGAACTGCACCACGAGAACTTCGCACTACCGGACGGATCCGGCATGGAGCTGCTGGTGCTCTCCGCGGCCCCCGGCAGCCCCACCGAGGATGGGCTGCGCCTGCTCGCGGGCCTGGGCGTGGACAGCGGTGAGGCGCATTCCACCACGAACGCTCAGGTGCGCGAGTAACTCGACGATGTCCGACTACCGCCTGGCCGGCGGCGCTGCCGGCGATGGACGGCGCCTCGCCAGTCGAGTTCGCCGAATTGGCAAGCGGCGTAGTGCGACTCCGAACCGCCGACTGTCACCGACAGCAATTTCTCGGCGGCGTCGACCACCGCGGAATCCGATGACCCGCGGCCGGGTCCGCAACCCTGCGCAACGATACCTCGCTGTGGCGGGTTGCACGAACTGCTGCACACGAATATCGCAGAAGCCCAACAGCATTCGAGCTACTCTGCGCAGTCGAGATGCCGCGACAACCTATCGACCGACTGTTACGGTCGTCACGTCCAGAAGCTTCAACGGGATGAGAACCGAAATGACAGTTGAGACAACTGATTCGACACCCACGGACGAAACGCCGCTGTGGTTGCGGGGCCGTGATGCCGTGGTCGCGGCCGCCGCGGCCGAGGACTGGCGCAACGGCGCACCGGACTACCGCCTGACCGATGAGATCGTGCCGCGCGAGCGGATCACCGAACACGCACCGGGATCGCTGGAAGCGATCGTCGAGGATCTGGTGCGGGTCTTCGAGATGGAGGTCTCGCACAAGAAGGATCCGGCGACATGGGTGTCACTGGTGGCCGAGCACTACCGCGGCCGGGTGAACGGCGGTCCCTGGCAGGACGCGGAGGAATTCGCGCGGATCGGCAGCTACAACATCCTGATCGGCGACAACCCCTACTATGAGGCCGCAGCCGAGACCTTCGACAGCTCACACAAGATCTTCCACACCGCCTTCCCGAACGGCTTCTTCTGGGAGGTGCTGGAGGTGTTGTCCGGCCCGCCCACCGTCAGCTTCCGCTGGCGGCACTGGGGCCGCTACGACGGGCCGTACCGGGAGCACCAGCCCACCGGAGCGACGATCGAGATGTTCGGCGTCACGATCGCGAGGGTCAGTGAGGATTTGCGCATCCTCGAGCTCGAGCATTTCTACGACAACAACCAGCTGCTGAGCCCACTTGCCCACGGCTGCCCGGTGTCCAAGTCCTGACCGCGCCTTCCGGATCGGGCGTGACGCTGAGCTCGTTCCGGGAGTTCAGGATTCGCGGTGCGGCGGCGGCTTCGCCTGCAGCGCAACCGATCCCGGGGCGCTGCTGGCAGACGAATTGCTCCGCTGACCGAAGGCAGGTCTCCGAGGGGTGCGGCGCTGCCGTCAACGGAGAGCGCCTCGCCAGTCGAGGTCGCCGAATTGGGAAGGGGGAGCGCCGAACATGGCGCGGCAGACGCGGGTCAAATGTGCGCTGTCGGCGAAGCCCGCCTCATGCGCCACGTCCGTGAGCGAGTGGCCCGCGGCGAGCAGTTCGACAGCGCGCTGGATTCGCAGCCAGCGCAGGTACGGACGGAACGGCAGACCGAGTTCGGCCGAGAAGACATGCGCGAGACGACTTTCCGACAGATGGACGGCGCGGGCCAGGTCGGCCAGCCGCACCGGACCCGCGGCGATTCGCTCCGGCAGCAGCCGCAGCACCTCGGCCACCGCGGGATGGCGCACCGCCTCCCCCGCGCCGCCGCGCAGCCACTCCGCCTCCGATCCCGACTCGAACGCCGACCACACCCAGCCGACGAAGGCAGCCGCTTCATCACTGAGTGACGCCTGCGGCCTTCGACCAGCACTCGCCGCACCGGACAACGGCTCACCAGCTCCCCACCCACCGGGCGGCCGCTCACCAGCACCCGCCTCACCGGACGACCGTTCGCCAGCACTCGCCTTGCCGGGCGAGCATTCGGCCATGTGCCGCACGACGCGCAATCCGCCGCCGACCTCATCGACCTCCGGAGCGCCAGCAGCCAGTTCGTCCCGTGACGCTTCACCAGATCCACGGGGCGACGGCTCACCGGCACTCGGTTCGCTGATCGACCGTTCGACAGCACCTGCTGCGGCGGGCCATGATCGGCTGAAGAACTGCTCGAGCCGCAACCGGTCCACGGCGGCTTCCAACCCCAATTCCACTGCCGCGCAAGCCCATCCGCGCGCCGTCTCGCGGGGTCGCGCCACCGTCGCCCACCGCGCACCCGGCACCGACTCCGGATCCAGGTGCACCACAGCCCCACGTGGCGCACCGTGAATCACCGCGTGGGCGACATCCGGTGGGATGACGGCCGCGCGGCAGGCCACCCGCTCCCCCGCGGCATCGGCGAGCACCATGTTCTCGTCCGCGACGATGACCTGCACCGAGTGATGCGCGTGCAGAGCGGCGGTGCCGATCCGGCCGACGATCGCCAGTCGCCCGGGGCTCAGCGCGGCGATGCCCCGCCAGCGCCGTGTACCGCCGCCATCCGTCATCTGCCCAGTGTCACCCGCGTCCACTGCCCAACCGTATGAGGCTGTCATGTGAGGCCGGTGCGGATCTGGTCGATCCGCCACCACGACTGGGCCCGCGACGTCTTCGACTACTTCTTCCGCTCGCGCTTCTCCCGCACACGCACCGAGATCCGCACCGGCGACCCGTCGAAGCCGAATTCCTCGCGCAGACGACGCTCCAGGAAGCGGCGGTAGCCCGCCTCCAGGAAGCCGGTGGTGAACAGCACGAAGGTCGGCGGCCGGGTGGAGGCCTGCGTCGCGAACAGGACGCGCGGCAGACGACCGCCGCGCATCGGCGGCGGGGTGGCCGCGACGACTTCCTTGAGCCAGGTGTTCAGGCGGCCCGTGGAAATGCGCTTGTCCCAGGATTCCAGCGCGGTCTCCATGGCGGGCACGAGCTTCTGCACGGCGCGACCGGTGTGCGCGGAGATGTTGACGCGCTGGGCCCACGGCACCCGGACCAGTTCGCGATCGACTTCCTTCTCCAACTGGAGACGGCGGTCCTCGTCGACCAGGTCCCACTTGTTGAAGGCGAGCACCAGCGCACGCCCGGAGTCGGCGACCAGGCTGATCACCCGCAGGTCCTGTTCGGTGATCGGCTGCGAGGCGTCGATCAGCATGATCGCCACCTCGGAGGCCTCCAGCGCCGACTTGGTGCGCAGCGAGGCGTAGAACTCGGTGCCGCTGGCGTTGGCGACCTTGCGGCGCAGACCCGCGGTGTCGATGAATTTCCAGATCTTGCCGCCCAGGTCGACGAGCGAGTCGACCGGATCGACGGTGGTGCCCGCGACATCGTGCACCACCGAGCGCTCGTCGCCGGACAGTTTGTTCATCAGGCTGGACTTGCCGACGTTCGGCTTGCCGACCAGCGCGACGCGGCGCGGCCCGGTGCCGCCGGTGCCCTCGCGCGGCGTCTCGGGCAGCACCTCGAGCACGTCGTCGAGCAGGTCGCCGGTGCCGCGGCCGTGCGCGGCGGAGACCATGCGCGGCTCGCCGAGCCCGAGCGACCACAGCGACGCGGCCTCGGACTCGACGCGCTGGTCGTCGACCTTGTTGGCGACCAGGATGACCGGGATCTTCGACCGGCGCAGCTTCTTCACCGCGGCCTCGTCGGTCGCGGTCGCCCCGACGGTCGCGTCGACCACGAGCAGGATCGCGTCGGCGGTCGCCATGGCCACCTCGGCCTGACGAGCGACGTGCTGCTGCAAGCCCTTGGCGTCGGGCTCCCAGCCGCCGGTGTCCTGCACCAGGAACCGTCGACCCGACCAACTCGCCTCGTAGGAGATGCGGTCGCGGGTGACGCCGGGGACGTCCTCGACGACGGCCTCGCGGCGGCCGAGAATTCGGTTCACCAGCGTGGACTTGCCCACGTTCGGACGCCCGACCACCGCGAGCGTCGGCATGGCGAGGTGCTCCTCACCCTCCTGCTCACCCTCGAGATCGGCTATCTCCCAGTCGGTTTCGTCGCTCCATACGCCGTCGCCGGCCAGTACGTCCTCGGTCACCGATTCTCTCCCGTTGTCGAAATCTGCTGCGCGACAACGTGGTACAGCTCGTCGATGACCTCGTCCATGCTCAGCTCGCTGGTGTCCACGAGCACCGCGTCCACAGCGGGACGCAGCGGGGACACCTTGCGGGTGGAGTCGAGGTTGTCGCGGCGCTGCACGTCGGCGAGCACGGCCGCGTAGTCGTCGCCGCGGCCTTCCTGGATGTTCTGTTGGTTGCGCCGTTCGGCGCGCGCCTCCGCGGAGGCGGTCAGATAGATCTTGGCGTCCGCGTCGGGCAGCACGACGGTGCCGATGTCGCGGCCCTCCACGACGATGCGTTGCGCTGTCGCGGTGATCTCGCGCTGCAACGCGACGAGCAGCTCGCGCACCTCGGCCACCGCGGACACGGCCGAGACCGCCTTGGTGACGGCGTCGCCGCGGATCTCGGCGGACACGTCCTCGCCGTCGAGCTCGATCACCTCGTGGCTGGGATCGGTGCCGATCGTCAGCGGCAGCTCCTTGACCGCGGCGCCGATGGCCGCGCTGTCGGTGAGCTCGATGCCGGTCCGCAGCACCCGCAGGGTGGCGACCCGGTACATGGCGCCGGTGTCGAGGTAGCGGGCGCCGAGCCGGGTGGCGAGGCGCCGGGAGACGCTGGACTTCCCGGTGCCCGAGGGCCCGTCCATGGCGACCACCAGCGGAGCTCGGCCGGCCAGCCGACCGGGAGCCTCGACCGGAATCTCCACACCGTTCACAACGACACCGCCTCGTAGAGTTTGCCGATTTCATCGCGGCCGAGGACACGCAGCGTGCCCGGCCGTTGATCGCCCAGCGCCACCGGGCCGATATGGGTGCGCACCAGCCGGGTCACCGGATGGCCGACCGCGTCGAGCAGTCGGCGCACGATGTGCTTACGCCCCTCGTGCAACACGATCTTCACCAGCGAGCGTCCCTCGCCGAGTTCGAGCACCTGGAAGCGGTCCACCTTGGCGGGGCCGTCCTCGAGTTCGACGCCGTCGCGCAGCCGCTTGCCGATGATCTTGTTGTTGACCTCGCCGTTGACGGTCGCGAGGTAGGTCTTGGACACCTCGAAGGAGGGGTGCATGAGCCGGTGCGCCAGGTCACCGTCGTTGGTCAGCAGCAGCAGGCCCTCGGTGTCGGCGTCGAGCCGTCCGACGTGGAACAGCCGCTGTCCGGCCGCGATCCGCTCGGCGACGATATCGCCGACACAGGGCCTGCCGAGATCGTCGGACATGGTCGACTGCCAGCCCTTCGGCTTGTTGAGGGCGACGTGCACCAGTTCGTCGCGGACCACGACGCGGGTTCCGTCGACCCGGACCACCGCCGTCTGCGGGTCGATGCGCAGGCCTTGCTCGCGCACGATCGCGCCGTCGACCTCCACTCGGCCCTGGTCGATCATCTCCTCGGCCGCGCGCCGCGAGGCGACGCCCGCCTTGGCGAGCACCTTCTGCAGCCGCTCGCCCTCGCCCCACGGCAGCTTGGCCGGGCCCTCGGTGTTCGCCGGCTCGACGTTCTGGCGGCGTGCGGGCTTGGCGTTGCTCAGCAGCGGTTGCGCGGGGATCTGGCGCTGCGGCTTGGGATTCTTCGCCTTGCGGGCGGCCGGAGCCTTGGCCGAGCCTTGGCCCCACGAGGAGCGCTGGGTGGAAGCGCCCTGGCCGGAGCCGCCGCGTCCCCGCTGACCCGAACCGCCATGGCTCGATCCCTGCTGCGCCGCCCCACGCTGACCGGAACCGCGCTGGCCCGCGCCGCGCTGGGCGGATCCGCCCGGGCTCGCGCCTCCCGCGCCGCGCCGTGCGCCGCCCCTGTCGTCCGACCCCCACGGTGCGGCGCCGCGCGCGGTTCCGCCGCGCTGGGCTGCCCTGGCGCCGCGGGCGCCTACGTTGCGTGCGGCGCCGCCCCTGGCGGGCTGGCCGCTGTTGTTCCTACGATCCGGTGTGCCATCTCGGCGAGCGGAAGTATTCATCTGTCCTGTCAATCCTCGGTGCCGAGATCCAAATCGGCCTCGGCGGGTTTCCTCAACCTGGTGTAACGGGGGTCCGTTTCCAGGCTCTCGTTGATCTCATCGATCAGGTCGACGCCCGGGAGCAGTGGCGCCAGCGGTGGCAGATCGGACAGCGAGGCAAGTCCGATCCGTTCCAGGAACAGTTCGGTCGTGCGGTACTGCGTGCCGTTCGTCTCCGGGTCGACCCCGGCCTCGGCGATCAGCCCGCGGGCGAGCAGCGTGCGCATCACGCCGTCGACGTTCACGCCGCGAACGGCGCTCACCCTGGTCCTGGTCACCGGTTGGCGGTAGGCCACCACCGCCAATGTCTCCAACGCCGCCCGCGTCAATTTGGTCCTGGCGCCGTCGAGCAGTACGCGCTCCACATACGGTGCGTACTCGCTGCGAGTATAGAAGCGCCACCCGTCGCCGACGAAACGCAGATCGATGCCGCTGCCGCGCGCGGTCAGCTCCGCCGACATCGCGCGCAACACCGACTCCACCCGTTCGGTGGTGTCGTCCAAGGCCGCGGCCAGCTGTTCTACCGGGGCGGGAGCGTCGACGACGAGCAGCATCGCCTCCAGCGCGGACCGGAATTCGGCGTCGTCGAGGGTCTCGGGGGTGTCGGACACCACTGCGTCGCTCCCGCGAGATCGAGCCGCGCTGTCGGTTACCGCACCGTCGGCGGCGGTGTCGATGGTCGAGTCCGTCACCCGTAGTCCTCCTCGATCGTCACGGCCTGCGCCGGTGCTCCGTCCTCGGGCTCGCCGATCCAGCTGATCGCGAGCGGTCCGAGCGGATCGGGCTGGTCGAACTCGATGGTCTTGCCCCGGTACAGCTCGAGCAGCGCGAGGAAGCGCGCCACGATCTGCACCGGCATCTCGCAGTCGGCGACCAGCTCGGCGAACGTCGTCCACCCGCCCGCGCCGCGCGCCTTCAGTCGTTCCAGCACCAGCGCGGCCTGCTCGGCGACCGAGATGGCGTGCGCGTGCAGGTGGTCCAGCCCGACCTCAGGCGTCGGGCGCGGGCGGAACGCCGCGGCGGCGATATCGGCGAATCCGGCCGCGTCGACTCCCAGCGTAACCTCGGGCAGCAGACCGGCGAACCGCTCCTCCAGGCCGACCGAGCGCGGATAGCGGCGCAGCGCGACCGCCTCCAGTTCACCGAGCAATTCGGCGACCTGCTTGAACGCCCGGTACTGGAGCAGCCGGGCGAACAGCAGGTCGCGCGCCTCCAGCAGTTCCAGATCCTCGGCATCGGTGACCTCACCGGAGGGCAGCAGCCGCGCGGCCTTCAGGTCGAGCAGGGTGGCGGCGACGACCAGGAATTCGGTGGTCTGGTCGAGGATCTTGTCCGCGCGCAGCCCGCTCTGCTCGTTCATGCTCGCGGTCATCGCCTTGGTGTAGGCGATGAACTCGTCGGTGACCTGATGCAAGGCCACCTCGGTGACGTCCAGCTTGCGTGAACTGATCAGGGTGAGCAGCAGGTCGAACGGCCCCTCGAAATTGCTGAGCTTGAGCCGGAATCCGGATCCGCCCTGCTCGGCATCGCCCGTGGTCGTCGAATCACGCGGCTCCGCGGCATCACTCGACTCCGCGGCATCGTCCGGTCGCACCGCATCGCCGAATTCCGCGGGTTCACGCGGCTCGTCCGAATCGCCTCGCGCGACAACGTGCGGGCCGATCGTCTGCGTAGTCGTCGTTCGTGCGGGGTCCGCTGCCTCGCTCACCGGCCGGACCGGTGGATGACTTCCCGCGCCATCGACCGATACGCTTCGGCGCCACCGGATTTCGGCGCCCACGTGGTAATGGGTTCACCGGCCACGCTCGCGTCCGGGAAGCGGACGGTGCGCGCGATGGCGGTGTCGTAGACCAGCTCGCCGAAGACCTCGACGACACGCGCCATCACCTGGCGCGAATGTAGTAGGCGGGCATCGAACATGGTGACCACGATGCCGTACAGGCTCAGCCGCGGGTTCAGCCGGTCGCGCACCTTCTCCACGGTGTCGTTGAGCAGCGCGAGCCCGCGCAGCGAGAAGTACTCGCACTCCATCGGAATGATGACGCCGTCGGAGCAGGCCAGCGCGTTGACGGTGAGCAGGCCGAGCGAGGGCTGGCAGTCGATGAGGATGTAGTCGTAGCGGTCGCGCACGGGTTCCAGTGCGCGGCCGAGGGTCTGCTCCCTGCCGACCTCGTTGACGAGCTGGATCTCCGCGGCCGAGAGATCGATGTTGCTCGGCAGCAGGTCCATGTTCTCGACCTTGGTCCGCATCAGCACGTCGTCGATGGAGGTGCGGCTGCCGACGAGCAGGTTGTGCACCGTGAGGTCGAGATCGTGGTGGGCGACGCCGAGTCCGGCCGAGAGCGCGCCCTGCGGATCCAAATCGACCAGCAGCACGCGGCGGCCGTATTCGGCCAGTGCCGCGCCGAGATTGATGGTGGAGGTCGTCTTGCCGACTCCGCCCTTCTGGTTGCACATGGCCACGATGAGCGCCTCGCCGTGCCGGGCGACCGGCGGCGGGTCGGGCACCAGGCGCAGTGGGCGTCCGGTCGGTCCCAGTTCCGGGCTCTCCGGAACGGGCTCGACCCCGCTGTCCCACAGCGTTTCCGCCGCGGCGTCCGAGTACCCGTCCGACCGGGGCCCCGTAAGCGGCTGCGCCCCAGCACCCATCGGCGGCTCCGCCGCGCCGGCTGTCGTCACGATCCGCTGCTCCTTAGACGTTCCTGCCCGTTGCCTCGCCGAGCCTAGCGAGGCCGATCGGGCCCGACCTCGCTTTCGTACGGTCCAGCTCTCAGTAGACGCTACCGCTTGACCGCGCGAGACCCGCGCTCGGACACGCGACACCCGCGTTGCTGTCGCGATGCTCTCCCACCCCGACTCGCCGCACGTGTCACGACCGAGCTGCCGGAAGCACTTCGATTTCGGACGATACCCGCTGTCCGGGTCGGCGACGAGCGGTCGACGCCGACGCGCGCGGCTCAGCGGGCGCGCGGATGGGCGGTCGCCCACACCTCGCGCAGCGTGTTCACGGTGACCAGCGTGTAGATCTGGGTGGTCGTCACGGAGGCGTGGCCGAGCAGTTCCTGCACCACGCGCACGTCGGCGCCGCCGTCGAGCAGGTGCGTCGCGAACGAGTGCCGCAGGGTGTGCGGCGAGACGGCCGCGCCGATTCCCGCGCGTTCCGCCGCGGTCTGCAGGACTTGCCAAGCGCTCTGGCGCGACAGCCGCCCGCCGCGCGCGTTCAGGAACAGCGCGCCCGCGACGTTCTTGCCCGCCGCCGCCAGCGTCGGACGCCCGCGCACCAGATAGGCGTCCACCGCCGACAGCGCCGGGCGGCCGATCGGCACCATGCGTTGTTTGCCGCCCTTGCCGCGCAGGACGACGGCGCGGTCGTCGGTGTCGAGATCGTCGACGTCGAGGCCGACCATCTCGGAGATGCGCGCGCCCGTGGAGTAGAGCAGTTCCAGCAGGGCGCGGTCGCGCAGCCCGCGCGGTCCGCCGTCGACCGCGTTCTGTTCCTCGTCCGCGATGGCGCCGCCACCCGCCGCCTCCAGCAGGCGCAGCACCTTGTCGTAGGGCAGTGCCTTGGGCAGCCGCCTACCCGGCGCGGGCGGTTTCACCGCGTGCGCGACATCGGTTCTGGTGAGTCCCTCGGCCGCGGCGAAGCGGTGCAGTCCGCGCACCGCGATCAACGCGCGCGCCACCGAGCTCGCGGCCAGCGGCGGATGCTGCTCGCCACCGGCGCGCAGGGCGACGGTGAACTCGGCGACATCGGATTCGGCGACACGATCCAATTCGGTGACGCCGCGCCCGATCAGGAAGTCGCGATAGCGATCGAGATCGCGGCGATAGGCGCCGAGGGTGTTGCGCGCGGCTCCGCGCTCGACAGCGAGATGGTCGAGGTAGGAGTCGATCTCGCGCGCGATCACCCTCGAATCCTGTCAGCTTTCCGGCGGTGGCGCCGCTTTACGCCGCAGCAGCGCGGTGGGTTGTCCAGGCCACGGCGCCTCGGCGGGTCGTAGCGGCGTGTCGCCGGAGCGCGCCGCCACGAGGGCGAGCACGCCCGCCACCGCGGTGGCGTTGGTGATCTCCCCGGCCAGTGCCGCGCGCACCGCCTCGGTGACCGGCATCCGGACCAGTTCCAGATCCGCCTCTTCGAACTCCGGGTCCGGCCGGTCGGTGTCGTACAGCCCGCTGGCGAGGTAGACCCGCAGCGCCTCGTCGGTGAATCCCGGCGAGAGCGCCACGTCGACGAGGACCGCCCATTCCCGCGCGGCGAGCCCGGTCTCCTCGGCGAGTTCCCGCTTCGCCGCCGCGAGCGGGTCCTCGCCGGGAATGTCGAGCAGGCCCGCGGGCAGCTCGAGCAGCCGGGCGCCGAGCGGGTGCCGGTACTGGCGGATCAGCACGATGTTGTCGTCGTCATCGATCGCGGCCACCGCGACGGCGGCGTGGTGCTCGACGACCTCGCGTTCGACCACGTGCCCGCCGGGCATCGCCACCCGATCCTGGCGCAGCGCCAGGATCGCGCCGGTGTAGAGCGTCTTGCTCGCGACGGTCTCGAATTCGTGACGTCCCGGCACTTCTCCCCCTCTGTCGCTCACTTCGATGCCTATTCCGCGTTCGCCAGTTCCTCGCCGGGGATGTCCACCGGAAGCCGTTCGGCCAGCTTGTATTTCAGCGCCGCCGCGATGAGCGCCGCGAACAGCGGATGCGGGCGGGTCGGGCGGCTCTTGAGCTCCGGGTGCGCCTGGGTGGCGACGAAGAACGGGTGCACGTCGGCGGGCAGCTCGACGAACTCGACCAGGTGCCCGTCGGGCGAGGTGCCGCTGAACTTCAGACCGCTGGTGCCGATCTTGTCGCGGTAGGCGTTGTTCACCTCGTAGCGGTGCCGGTGCCGCTCGGACACGTGCTCGGCGCCGTAGGCCTGCGCGACGACGGACCCCTTCTCCAGGGTCGCCGGGTACGCGCCGAGGCGCATGGTGCCGCCGAGATCGGCCTCGCCCGCCACGACGTCCTTCTGGTCGGCCATGGTGGAGATGACGGGGTGCGTGGTGTCCGGCTCGAACTCGGCCGAGTTGGCATCGGCGAGGCCGACCGAGCGGGCCGCCTCGATCACCACGCACTGCAGGCCGAGGCACAGCCCGAGCAGCGGGATCTTCCTGGTCTTGGCGAAGCGGATCGCGCCGACCTTGCCCTCGATGCCGCGGATGCCGAAGCCGCCGGGGATCAGCACCGCGTCCACGTCGCGCAGCGCGGCCGCCGCGCCGGACTCGGTCTCGCATTCGTCGGAGGGCACCCAGCGGATCTTCACCTTGGCGCGCGAGGCGAACCCGCCGGCGCGCAGCGCCTCGGTGACCGACAGGTACGCGTCGGGCAGGTCGACGTACTTGCCGACCAGCGCGACCTCGACCTCCTCGCGCGGCTGATGCACGCGATCGAGCAGGTCGCCCCACACGGTCCAGTCCACGTCGCGGAACGGCAGGCCGAGCCTGCGCACCACGTAGGCGTCCAGGCCCTCGCGGTGCAGCACCTTCGGGATGTCGTAGATCGAGGGCGCGTCGGGGGTGGAGATGCAAGCGTCCACGTCGACGTCGCACATCAGCGCGATCTTGCTCTTGAGCGCCTGCGGCACCTCGCGGTCGCAGCGCAGGATCAGCGCGTCGGGCTGGATGCCGATGTTGCGCAGCGCGGCCACCGAGTGCTGGGTCGGCTTGGTCTTCAGCTCACCTGAGGGCGCCAGGTACGGCACCAGCGAGACGTGCAGGAAGAAGACGTTGTCGCGGCCCACGTCGTGGCGGATCTGCCGGGCGGCCTCCAGGAAGGGCTGCGACTCGATGTCGCCGACGGTGCCGCCGATCTCGGTGATCACCACATCGGGCGTCTGCCCCTGCAGATCGGGGCCGCTCATCGCGAGGATGCGGCTCTTGATCTCGTCGGTGATGTGCGGGATCACCTGCACCGTGTCGCCCAGGTACTCGCCGCGGCGCTCCTTGGCGATCACCGACGAATAGATTTGCCCCGTGGTCACGTTCGCGTCGCGGGACAGGTCCCGGTCGAGGAATCGCTCGTAGTGGCCGACGTCCAGATCGGTCTCGGCGCCGTCCTCCGTCACGAACACCTCTCCGTGCTGGAACGGATTCATGGTGCCCGGATCGACGTTCAGATAAGGGTCGAGTTTCTGCATGGTGACGCGCAGACCGCGCGCCGTCAGCAGCTGACCGAGGCTCGAAGCGGTAAGGCCTTTACCCAATGAGGAGGCGACACCACCGCTGACGAAGATGTGTTTGGTAGCGGTTCGCGTCTGAATCCGTGTTTGACCCACGGGTCTTCACGGTAACACGTCCGAGCCCGGTGAAACGAACGCCACGCACGTTTGCTGACCGATCGCCAGAACTCGGTCAGAGCGGCGGGTCTGCGACTGTGAGCGGGATCGCCCGGCGGCGTCCGCACGTGCGGCGGGATAGCGGCGGTCCGCGAGCTCAGCCCGGCAGCGCGGCGAGGGTGAGCGAGGTCGCCTTCGCGCCGGTGCCGTATCGCCCCGCGCCGCCGTTGAGCTGTTCGCTGAGCCCGAGGACGGCGGTGACCCTGCCGATCTCCCGATTCAGATTGTCCACGGTGGTCAGGGTGGTGGCCAGCGTCGCGTCGGACCGGGCGGACGCGATCGGTCCCGCGCCCTCGGCCGCGCCGGAACGGCCCGCGAGCACCACGCCCGCGCCGCGCCCGCGCAGTCCGCCCGCGAACCGGGCCAGATTCGAACCTTGGCTGTGCTCCGCGGCTTTCGCGCCGTTGCCGGTCACCACCACCGCGAGCTGGGCGGGCTGCACCGGCGTGTCGCCGTAGGCGAGGAAGCCGCCCCCGCGCAGGGTCTCCAGCACCAGGCTCAGCTCCTGCTGGGTGCTGCGCGGTTGCGCGGTGGCCGGATCGAGCAGCAGCACCAGGCCGAGCAGATCGCCCGCCATGCTGCCCTGGTCGACGCCGCCGGTGCGCAGCTGCGCGCCAGCCGGGATGACGTTGGTGATCGCGGTGCGCAGCCGGTCGCCCTCGGTCGCGTCGGTGAACGCGTCGGTCAGCGCGATCGGGCCCGCCACCGTCGCGCCCGCGGTCTGGATGCCCTTCGACACCGCCTCGATATCGGCGGCGTCCGCGTCCGGAGTGGTGAAGATTACGACCGAGCGAGCGCCGAGTGCGCCGCCCAGAATGCGGTCCGCGGAGCCCGCGATGAACCGGTCGGCGGCGTCGAGCTGGTCGGTGCGATGGCGGTTCTGTTCGCCGAGCGCGTCGACCTGCTGACGCAGTTCGGTCTTGTCCGCGCGCAGTCCGGAGAGCAGGTCCGCGGCGAGCGTCTCCGAGCCGAGCACCACGCCGATGGCGAGCGCGAGGAAGACGGCCACGAGGGAGGTCGCGTGCTGGCGCAGTGAGATCATTACCGCCCCTGAGTGTTCGACAGGTCTTGTAGGAGGCCCTCGGCCCGAACCGAGAGGCGGTTCCAGGTGTCGACGCCCCAATCGAGCAGTTCGCCGCCGGAGTTGGAGGCGAGCAGCACCACGATGACCGCGATCAGCGCGGCCAGCACCACCATCGCGATCGCCACGCCCGACACCCGGTTGCGGTACAGGGTGGCGACGGCCTTGGCGTCCATCAGCTTGGTGCCGAGCTTGAGTCTGGTCAGGAAGGTGGCCGGGTTGCTGTCGCGGCGGCCGCGGTCGAAGAAGTCGTCCAGCGAGGCGGCCGCGCCAACGGTCACGATCAGCGCGGCGCCGTGGTGGTGGGCCAGCAGCAGCGCGAGGTCGGCGGGGGCGCCGGAGGACGGGAAGGTGGTCGCGCCGATGCCCAGATCCTGGATGCGTTCCAGGCCCTTGGCGTGGCCGTCGGTGTCGGCGGGCAGGATGACCTCCGCACCGCACTTCATGGTCGCCGAGGTGATCTCTTCCGGATCGCCGACGATCAGATCGGGCC
Source organism: Nocardia sp. CNS-044 (assembly GCF_059570515.1). Classification (NCBI taxonomy): domain Bacteria; kingdom Bacillati; phylum Actinomycetota; class Actinomycetes; order Mycobacteriales; family Nocardiaceae; genus Nocardia; species Nocardia sp. CNS-044. The sequence continues at coordinate 13,240 of NZ_JCANSX010000008.1, read as the reverse complement.
GGTAGCCCTGCTTCACCAGGGTGTCCGCGCCGCGGCCGACGCCGACCATGATCGGTGTGTACTCCTTGACGAACGGCTTGAGCCGCTTCAGGTCGTCGGCGTGGTCGGGGCCGTCGGCCACCACGACCACGTGCCTGCGCTTCATGTCGAGCTCCAGCTCGGGAACGCCGATGCCGTCGATGAGCAGCGCGCTCTCGGTGCGGACGTACTCGATGGTGTTGCCTGCGAAGGCTTCCAGGTGATCGGCCAGTCCGTTGCGTGCCTCGATCATCCGCTCGGCGACGGTGGCCTCGGTGAGCTCGATGGCCTCGACCAGGACCTCCGGCTCCTTCTTGGTCAGCTTGTCCGCGTAGACGACGCCCCCGTCGATGCGGACCCGGCTGCCGTCCTTGATCTTGGTGAAGGCGTCGGAACTGACCGTGTCCAGCAGCGGAATGCCGTTGGACACCAATACTTCCGGGCCCAGGTTGGGGTAGCGGCCGGAGATCGAGGGCGAGGTGTTGATCACCGCGACCACACCCGCCTCCACCAGCCGATCGGCGGTGATCCGATCCAGGTCCATCTCGTCGAGTACGACGACATCGCCGGGACCGATCCGTCGCAGCAGGCGCCGGGTGTTGCGATCCACCCGGGCCGTCCCGGTCAGACCGGGCAGCGTTTCGGTGTTCTTCGACAACAACGCCAGCATCCTCATGGCCCGATGATGGCCGCAAACTCTCAACCACTGGTGGAGGCGCGCCGGAACCACCCGCCCCATTCGTCACAGTGATACAAGCCTGTCCCATTTTCGAACCGACCGGACTGGTTGCCTCCACGCCGCACGCGTCTCGGACAGCGCTGCCGCTCGAGGCATGAGTTTGCGACGCCGCGCTGCGCGTCGTCGCCCGCGCCGGACTGGCGCAGCCGACCATGCAGGAAGTCGCCGAGCCCGAAACGCTGACATGGTGGGTTCCTTTCGTCCAAGCCGCCTGCGCCCACGCGGCCTACCGTGCTTCGGTATGAGGAGCTCAGGGACAATCGAGAATGGATCGGTCGCGGAAGAGATCCGGCGGCGTTATGACGAATGGCTGGCGGCGCTGGTAGCCAACGATGCCGAGCTGATCGCCGATTTCGTCTCCGACGACTGGGTTTTCGTTTCGTCGAACGGCGTGTCGGAGGGGGCGCGATTTCTCGAGTTGGTCGGCGCCGGGACGCTGAGCCACTCGATGATGGAGCGGGTCGGCGAGCCTCGGATCCAGGTGTACGGGGACGTCGCGACGCTGACGGTGCGGGTTCGCAATACGGCGCACTACGAGGGCGGGCGCGTCGACGCCGACGAATGGACCACCGATGTGTTCGTGCGTCACGACGGACGCTGGCTGTGCGTGCTCACCCAACTCACTGACGCCGCCTGATCTCGTGCGCCGGTTCAGGTGCACCTGGTGCGATAGGAGGCGAGATTCCCGCACTGTCGAAATCACTGATGAGCAGAGGATTTCGCGGTGAGCGTCGGTGACATGAGGATGAGCTTTCGCGACATTGGCCGCGGTCGGAGCCGCTCGTAACGTCGCGGGCATGACTTTGCAGCTCGGCGTCATCCTGCCCACCTCCTCCCCCGATCCCGAAAACCCGATGCTCGGTGACGTCCGTGCGGCCGCGAGCTTCGCCGAAGCGGTGGGGCTCGAATCGGTCTGGGCCGCCGATCATTTGGTGGCCAGCGGCCCGATTCTGGACAGCACGGTGGTGCTCGCCACGGCGGCCGCCGCGACCCACCGCGTGCGCGTCGGCTACGGGGTGCTGATCCTCGCCCTGCGCCCGGTCACTTGGGCGGCCAGGCAGATCGGCGCATTGCAGTACGTGTCGAACAACCGCCTGTTGCTCGGCGTCGGCACCGGCAATCCGGCCCACGGCGACGTCGGTTGGCGCGCGGCGGGCGCGTCCTTCGCCGAGCGCGGCCAACGCACCGACGAGGCGCTGCGCCTCCTCCCCGACCTGGTCGCCGGAAAACCGGTGACCCTCACCGACGGAACCGAACTCGCCCTCGCCCCCGTCGCGACGATGCCACCGGTCCTGGTCGCGGGCGACGGTCCACGGGCGCGGCGGCGGGCGGCCGAGTACGCCGACGGCTGGATCACGATCGGCGCGAGTCCCGCGCAAGTCTCCGCGAGCGCACGCGAATTGTCCACGCTCGCCGACGGATACGGTCGCACCGCGCCGACGATCACCGTGGTCGCCCCGCCGCTGGCCACCGCTCACGGGCAGGCCGCCGACCAACTGGCCGAATACGCCACCGCCGGCGCCGAACGGGTGATCCTCGCGCCGTCGCCCACGGGGTGGGAAGCGAGCTACGAGTTCGCCGCCGAGCTCCAGCAGTCACTGTGAACCTCGGAAATCGGCCTCCACACTGATGCAAGCGCTGCCCTACCGGGACTGGATCATCATCGGCGTCGGCCTGGACTCCGACGAGCGCGGCAACCCGCCGCGTATGTTCGCCGCCGCATTCGAACGGGCTCGCCGCGAGGGCTTCCTGCTCACCATGCACTGCGACATCGATCAACCCAACTCCCGCGAACACATCCGCCAAGCGCTGGAGGAGATCAGCGTCGACCGGCTCGACCACGGCACCAACATCGTCGAGGACGACCGGCTGGTGGAGCTGGCCCGCAATTCCGCGTCTTGGCTGACCCCGGCGCGCCTGGACGGCTACCTCCGCGAGATCGACGCCTACGTCGCCAACAGCTGAGGTCGAGGCGGCAATTACATGTCATCGCCGCCGTCGCTCGAGCGCCTCGGCTACATTGAAGCGACTTCTCAATGCCGAGCACGTTCGCGGCGTCGCCGAAGTCGGGAGCGGCGACGGCACGGCAGGCGACGGCGCACCCGGGCAGAGAGGATCGACCGATGGCCACCGAATCCCGTTCGTTCTTGTCGCGGATCTCGCCGACGCAATGGGCCGCGCTCGCTCTGACGGTGCTCGCGGTGCTGTTCGTCCTGGAGAACCGCACCAAGGTGACGATCGAATTCCTGCTGATCAGCGTGCAGTCGCCGATGTGGCTGATCCTGCTCGTCATGTTCGCCGTCGGCTGGATCGCCGGCGTGCTGACGATGCGCAAGCGGCGCTAGGCAGGGCCTAGATCAGGCGCTCGGTTCCAGCACGATCTTCACCGCGCCGTCGGACTTCTGCTGGAACATCGCGTAGGCCTCCGGCGCAGCAGACAGCGGAAGACGGTGCGTGGCAAAGGATTCCACGCCGAGCGGATCGCCGTCCACCAGCAGCGGCATGATGTCGTCGACCCAGCGGGTGACGTTCGCCTGGCCCATGCGCAGCTGGATCTGCTTGTCGAACAGCACCCGCATCGGAATCGGATCGACCATTCCGCCGTACACGCCGACCAGCGAGATCGTCCCGCCCCTGCGCACGATGTCGATCGCCGAGTGCAGTGCGGCGAGACGATCGATACCGGCGTTGTCCATCAGCTTCTGCGCCACGGCGTCCGGCAGGTAGGCCGCGGAGCGCTGGGCGATCGAGGCGAACGGCGAGCCGTGCGCCTCCATACCGACGGCGTCGATCACCGCGTCGGTCCCCCGGCCTTCGGTGATCTCCCGGATCACGTCGCCCAGCGGCGCGCCGACCGCCTCGAAGTCGAGCACCTCGATGCCGCGCGCGGCGACCCGCGCCAGACGCTCGGGCACACGATCGACGCCGATCACCCGGTAGCCGTGCTGCGCGGCGACCCGGCAGGCCATGTCACCGATGGGGCCGAGACCGAGCACGGTGACCGAGCCGCCGTCCGGCACCCCGGCGTACTCGACGGCCTGCCACGCCGTGGGCAGCACGTCCGAAAGGTAGAGGAAGCGGTCGTCATCGGGGCCCTCGGGCACCTTGATGTGCGTGTGCTCGGCGTACGGCACCCGCAGGTATTCGGCCTGCCCGCCAGGCACCTGTCCGTAGAGCTTGGAATAACCGAACAGGGCAGCGCCGCTGCCGTAGTCGCGGACCTGCGTTGTCTCGCACTGGGTCGGCAGACCCGCCGCGCACATCACGCATCGACCGCAGCTGATCTGGAAGGGCACCACCACCCGGTCACCCTTCGCCAGACCGGTCACCTCCGAGCCGACCTCCTCGACGATGCCCATGGGTTCGTGCCCGAGCACGTCGCCCGCGCTCATGTACGCGCCGAGCACTTCGTAGAGGTGCAGATCGGAACCGCAGATGCCCGAGGACGTCACCCGCACGATGGCGTCGGTAGGCGATTCGATGCGCGGATCCGGCACGGAATCGACCGATATCTTGCGCCTGCCCTGCCACGTCACGGCCTTCATGCGGGTCTCCTCGCCGAGTGTTCGGATATACCGGCGGCGTTGATGAGCCGTCGGACGAAGTCTTTCCAGGCCGCGTCAGTCCTCGTCGTCGAGCGAAGTCACGCCCGTGACGACGGTGATGGCGAACGACTGGGTGTTCAGGCACCCCGCGGTCACTGTGCTGCCCGCGGCGAATCCGCCGCGGCTCTCCCCGGCCCGCGCCATGTCGAAGCGGCTCCCCTGCTGCTCGGCCGAGCCGATCAGCGCGCAGGTCCACTGCTCGCCCTCCGGGTTGCTGCCGACCGCGATGCTGCCTTCCTCGGCGGTGTCAGCGGTGAGCGTCGGGGCCGCGGCGGCCAGCGCGCCGCCGAGCACGACCGCCGAGGCGGCGGCCGCGGTGATGAACGCCAAGCGAAGACCCGTTCGGAACATGGTCGTCCTCCTGATTTTCGGCTGTCGATGTACCCGCAGTTGCCCGTCAGCGCGGACCGAAACCGAATCGACGGAATGTGACCGCGCCTACACGGCACTCCGGCGCGTGACGTGGTACCTATACACTTCCGTCACAGACAGCTCGAAGAGGAGAAACGCATGGCCAGCAGCACCGTCGACGCCGTAATCCCCGCCCCGCGCGAGGCCGTCTACAAGTTCTTCGCCGAACGGGACGGCATCAACGGCCACCTCCCCGGCGTGCAGTTCACCCTGAAGAAGCCGGGCTCCCCGACGCCCTCGGGTGTGGGCGCTCAGTACGTGGTGGGCCGCGGTACCGTCGGCTTCATCGAGGAGACCACCAAGCTGGTGCCCGGCGAGCGGATGGAATACAAGATCGTCAAGGGCGTCCCCGTGAAGCGCCACGTCGGCATCGTGACCTTCGCCGACGCCGAGGGCGGCACCCGGGTGACGTACACGATGGAGTCGGAGCCGAGCTTGCCGGTGCCGGCCAAGGCGGTCGAGGCCGGCCTGCGGGTCCTGATCAACCAGTTCATCAAGAGCGCGCAGAAGGCGTTCCGCTGATCACTCCGGCCGCACTGGGTTCTCACCAGCCACTCTGAGCCCGGGACGCGCGCCGAAAAGACTTGCGTGACGAGGCCCTCGCCCCGAAGTACTTTCGGGACGAGGGCCTTCGCGTTCGGGACTTCAGGCGGTGGCGCGCTCGGCGCGGGCGGTCTCCAAGAGTTCCTCGGCGTGCGCGCGACCGGTCTCGGTGTCCTCCAGACCGGCGAGCATACGGGCCAGCTCGATGACGCGCTCGTCCTTGGTGAGCGCACGAACCCCGCTGTTGACCTTGCCCTTGCCGTCGTCGGACTTGTCCACCACCAGATGCGTGTCGGCGAACGCCGCGACCTGGGGCAGGTGCGTCACCACGATGACCTGGTGAGTGCGCGCCAGCCTGGCCAGCCTGCGGCCGATCTCCACCGCGGCCCGGCCGCCGACACCGGCGTCGACCTCGTCGAACACCATCGTCGCGCCGTGATCGGAACTGGCGAGCACCACCTCGAGCGCGAGCATCACCCGCGACAGCTCGCCACCGGAAGCGCTCTTGCTCAACGGCAGCGACTGCGCGCCCGAATGCGCGGAGAGCCGGAACTCGACCTCGTCCACACCGGACGAACCCGCGTGCAGTTCGGCGCCGTCGACGGTCAGCGGCGCGGAATCCTGGGCGCCCGCGGGCACCGGACGCACCTCGACCTCCAACCGCGCCTTCCCCATCGCCAGACCACCGAGTTCGGCGCTGACCGCCGCGGCCAGCTTGCCCGCGGATTTGGTGCGGGCCGCGGTGAGCTTGCGGGCCGCCGCGCGCACGCGTTCGGCGGCGATGTCGACCTCCGCGGCAAGCTTGGTCAGTGCCTCCTCGGAAACGTCGAGCGAATCCAGCCGGGCGCGCGCCTCGTCGGCCCAGGCGATGACGCCGTCGATGTCGGGCGCGTACTTGCGTGTGAGGCTCTTGAGTTCGGCCTGCCGGGTCAGCAGCGAATCGAGCGCGCCGGGATCCGACGGCAGGTCGGAGAGGTAACCGCTCAGCTCGGTGGTCAGGTCGACGACCACCGCGATGGCCTCGCCCAGCCGCGGCGCGAGCGCGGACAGGGCCGGATCGTCGGCCGATTCCAGCCGCGAGCGCGCGGCGCCGAGCAATTCCAGTGCGCCGGAACCGTCTTCGGGCGCGTCGGCCGGTCCGGCGAGCGCGTCGTGCGCGGTCGCCGCGGCCTCGCGCAACGAATCCAGGTCGCTCAGTCTGCGCACCTCACCGACGATCCGCACGTCCTCGCCGGGTTCGGGTGCGATGGCGTCGATCTCGGCGAGCGAGTGCTTGAGCCGATCGGCCTCCAACGCCAATTCCCTGCTGCGCGCGGTGCGTTCGAGCAGCTCGTTGCGTGCGTCCAGCCAGGAGCGGCGGTGCACCTGATACTTGCGCAGCAGCGGGCCGACGGTCTCGGACGCGAACTGGTCGAGCGCGTTGAGCTGCTGTTCCGGGCGTTGCAGGCGCAGCTGGTCGTTCTGTCCGTGCACGGTCAACAGCGGCGCGGTGAAATCGGCGAGCACCGAGGCGGGCACACCGCGCCCGCCGAGATGCGCACGCGAGCGTCCGTCACTGCCGACCGTGCGGATCGCGATGATGCTGCCGTCGTCGTCGGCCTCGGCCGCCGCCGATTCCAGCACCTGCCCGACCTCGGTGCGGGCGGCCTCGTTCACGTCCTCGACGGTGAACCGGCCCTCCACGACCGCGCGCGCCGCGCCCAGCCGCACCCGTCCCGCGTCCGCGCGGGCGCCGCTCAGCAGGTGCAAGCTGGTCACCACCATGGTCTTGCCCGCGCCGGTCTCACCGGTCAGGACGGTGAGACCCTCGTGGAACTGCGCCGTGGCCGTGGATATGACGCCGAGGCTGTCAATCCTGATCTCTGTCAGCACGTGTGCTCTCCGTTCGCCGTCGGCCTCGCCAGCCGGTCACAGGCAACTGGAACTTGCGCACCATCCGGTCCGCGAACGGCGCGGAGTCCAACCGCACCCAGCGCACCGGTTCGGCGCCGCGGACGGCCTCGACGCGGCCGCCCTTCGGCAGCGCCATGGTGCGCCTGCCGTCCAGGAAAACTATCGCATCGTGGCCCGTGGCAACGGATTCCACCGCGATCCTGGACTCCGGGCTGGTCACCAGCGGCCGCGCGAACAGGGCGTGCGCGTTGCTCGGGATCACCAGCAGCGCCTCCAGCTCCGGCCACACCACCGGGCCACCTGCCGAGAAAGCGTAGGCCGTGGAACCGGTCGGCGTGGAGACCAGGATGCCGTCGCAGCCGAACGACGAGACGGGGCGCCCGTCGACCTCGAGCACCACCTCCAACACGCCCATCCGCGAAGCGTTCTCGATGCTGGCCTCGTTCAACGCCCAGCCGGTCTCCACCACCTCGTCGTCCACCCGGACCGACAGGTCGATCGTCATCCGGTGTTCGATGCGGTAATCGCCGCGCACCACCTGGCCCAAGGCCTCGTCCAAGTGCTCGGCCTCGGCCTCGGTGAGAAAACCGATGCGCCCCAGGTTGATTCCCAGCACCGGCACCGACGCGGGACGCGCCAGTTCGGCGGCGCGCAGGAACGTGCCGTCACCGCCGAGCACCAGCACCATCTCGCAGCCGACCGCGGCGTGCGGGCCGTGCTCGACCACCCGCACCGGATAGCCGCCCGGCGCCGCGAGGGCCACCGCGTCCGGCCCGGCCTCGACGTCGAAGCGGGTGCTGTCGGCCTCGTCGTCCAGAACCCGCAGCCCGATTCCCGCCTCGGTGAAGATCTTCGCCACCCGGTGGGCGGTCTCGATGATCTCGGCCCGGCCCGGATGCGAGACCAGCAGGATCTCCCGGCCGCCGGATTCCGGCGCCACCGCGTTCACTGTGGACCCTCCTCAACCGCACGCTCGACCAGAGCAGCGACCTGCTCCGCGTCGTATTCGAACTGCCCGTCCTTGCGCAGCCACAGAAAGTATTCGACATTGCCCGACGGACCCGGCAGCGGGCTGGCCACCGCGCCGAGCGTGCGCAGCCCGTGCTCGGCGGCCGCCGCGGCGACCGTCCGCACGGCCTCCGCGCGCAGCGCCGGATCCCGCACCACACCGCCGGAGCCGACCCGTTCCTTGCCGACCTCGAACTGCGGTTTCACCATGGGCAGCAGGTCGGCGCCGTCGGCGGCGCAGGCAGCGAGGGCGGGCAGCACCAAGCCGAGCGAGATGAAGGACAGGTCACCGACGACGAGTTCGACCGTGCCGTCGATGAGTTCGGGTGTCAGATTGCGGACGTTGGTGCGGTCGTACACGCGCACCCGGTCGTCGTTCTGCAACCGCCAGATCAGCTGGCCGTACCCGACGTCGACGGCCACCACCTCACGCGCGCCCCTGCTGAGCAGCACATCGGTGAACCCGCCGGTGGACGCGCCCGCGTCGAGACAGCGCTTGCCCGCGACACGCACGCCCTCGGCCTCGGCCTCGAATCGCTCCAGCGCGCCGAGGAGTTTGTGCGCGCCGCGCGAGGCCCACTGCACCTCGTCGGGCTCCTCCCGCACCAGCAGCGGGGTACCCGCCTCCACCGCGGTCGCCGGTTTGGTGGCGACCGATCCAGCAATCAGGACCCGACCCGCGCCGATCAGCTCGACCGCGTGCTCCCGCGATCGCGCCAACCCGCGGCGAACGAGTTCGGCGTCCACTCGCGCGCGCCTGGCCACCTCAGATCTTGTCCACCGTAGCCAGGGCCTGGACCAGCACGTCGTGTGCCTGCTCCAGGATGCGCGCGCGCCGGGTGATGTCGACGCCGGATTCCGCGCTCTCCGGGGCCGCCCCGAAGGCGGCGCCGCGCGCGTCGAGCTCGGCGAGCAGGCTGTCGATCTCGCCGCGGATCCGGTCCGGGTCGGCGGGCTCCGGGCGCCCCTGCGCGCCGGGCAGATGCCTGCCGGGCAGCGGGATGCCGGGGCGGGGCGCGTTCGGTCCGGAACCGGGCACGCCGGGTCCCTGCGGGCGGGGCGTCGGAGTAGTCATCGTGTTGCCAACGCTATCGGATTTCCGAATCGGGCGCGCGCACCGTCACCGCCCGACCGGGGTAGCGCCGGAGCCGCTCGGACAGGTCGTCGGTCGAGTCGTCGTCGACCGGCGGGTGGTTCAGCGCGTCCAGGGAATCCGCGACGTAGGTGGGGATGCGTGTCTCGGGTGCGGTGCGCAGCTCGTCCAAGGTGCTCACGCCGGTCAGCACGAGCAGCGATTCGAGTCCGACGCGCTGCGCCCCCTCGATGTCGGTGTCCATCCGGTCCCCGACGACCAGTGCGCTGCGGGTTCCGGCGCGCACCAGCGCGTCCTCCAGCAGCGGCGCGTACGGTTTGCCCGCGACGATCGGCTCGCGGTCCGAGGCGGCACGCAGCGCGGCGACCATCGCGCCGTTGCCCGGTGCGAGACCGCGTTCGTTCGGCAGGGTCTTGTCGGTGTTGGCCGCCACCCAGAGCGCGTCGGCACGCAGCGCGTAGGCGGCCTCGGCCAGATCCGGCCAAGCCGTCTGCGGCGAATGCCCCTGCACCACGGCGGCGGGCACGGTCCCGTCGAAGCGGCGGATGCCGCGCAAGCCGACCGCGTCGACCTCGGCGACCAGATCGTCGGTGCCGACGACGAGCACTTCGGCGCCGGGGCGCAGGCGTTCGGCCAGCAGCCGCGCGGCCGCCTGGGCACTGGTCACCACGTCTTCAGCGGTCGCGGGGAAGCCAAGGTCCGCCAGATGTTCGGCCACCACCTCCGGGCCGCGACTCGCGTTGTTGGTGACGTACACGAGCCGCTGCTCCGACTCGCCGTTGCCCGCCAACGCTTCCGGCGCACCCTCGATCACCGCCGGACCGCGATACAGCGTGCCGTCCAGGTCCAGCAACAGGGCTTCGTAGCGATCTCGTAGCCGCTTCACACCACTCTCACTTCGTGTCACCGTGCCGTGCCGAATTCCGTGCGCGCCCAAGGCTCGTCGCGCCGCTCGCCGTGGATCGATCCGCCATGGCCGAGTCGCGGCGCACGCCCGCCGATCCGAGCGCCTCGACCACACGCCGAGGCCTCGACCCTACGTCAGGCGGCCGACAGATAGGGCATCGCGTTGCCGAGCACACAGCGCCGGGCGGACGATCCGGCCCAACGTGCTGAGCACGGCTTCGGTCGCCCACGGGTTGCGAAACCCGTTCCGCGACGGCGCTTCACGGTCGGCCCCTCAGCCGCCGCGCATCGAGCGCCTGAAGCGGCGTGGCGCAGTGTGGACCCGGCGACGATTCCAACGCGGCCGCGTTTGCCGCGCAGTCCAGCGCGGTCGGTGCGGACTACAGGTCGGTGTCGCCGGTCAGTTCGTCGGCGCGTTCCTCGGCGTCGGTCTCGCCGTCGAGGTCGGCGGAGGCCGCGTTGAGGAACCAGGTCAGGCCCTCGTCGGTGCGACCCGCGGCGACCAGGGCGTCGGCGTAGGCGTAGAACAGGCGCGCCGCAGCGGAGCCGGTGCGCTCCGGGTCGAGGTCGGACGTTTGCAGCGTCACCACGGCCTGGTCGTACTGGCCGAGATCCATGCGCGCACCCGCCACGACGATGCGCAACTCGGTGGCCTCGTCACCGCTCAGCGTGCGGGCTTCGTCGCTACGCCCCAGCTCGATCGCGCGCTCGGGACGACCGAGACCGCGTTCGCAGTCGGCCATCACGGCGAGCAGACCGTGCCCGCCGGACATGCGCCGGGCAGTACGCAGCTCGGACAGCGCTTCCGCCCACTCGCCCGCGTGGTAAGCGACGACGCCCGCGGTCTCGCGCACCACCGCGATCCGGCCTGCGCGCTGTCTGGCGGCGCGTGCGTGCGCGAGCGCCAAGCGCGGATCGTCCTCGACGAGGCGGACCGCCATCACCAGGTGCCGCGCCACGGTCTCGGCATTGCCCTTGTCCAGGCTCAGCAGATCGCGACGGACGGCGGTGTCCAAATCGGACGCCTGCACGTCGTCCGGCAGATCAGGTTCCTCGGGACGCGGCGGGCGCCGATCCATGGAACGGCCACCGGTGCGAGCGCCCTCGCCACCGCGACGACGATCCTGCTGTCCGCGGTCGTACTCGCCCGATTCGCTCCGGCGCTTGAAACCGCCCTGATCGCCGCTCTCGCCGCGATCGAAACCACGATCCGCGGCATCGCCGCGACCGCCTTCGCGCCGAGCGAAGTCGGGACGATCACCACGGCGCTGGAAACCGCCGCGTTCTCCGGAGTCACCGCGGCGCTCGTATCCGCCACGCTCACCCTCGCCGCGCCCGGAGAACCCGCGCCGTTCGCCGGAATCCCCGCCGCGGTCGAAACCGCCACGCTCGCCGCGTGGCTTGAAGCCTTTGTCATCGGAGTCACGGCGCGGCTTGAATCCGCCACGTTCTCCGGAATCGCCGCGCCGCTCGTAACCACCACGATCGCCCGAGCCGCCGCGGCGGTCGAAACCACCGCGCTCTTCGGAACCACCGCGCTGGTACCCACCGCGCTCGGAACCACCACGATCGAAGCCACCGCGCTCACCGGAACCGCCACGACGCTCGAACCCGCCACGCTCACCCGAGCCGCCGCGCTGGAATCCACCGCGCTCACCCGAGCCGCCACGGTTGAATCCGCCACGCTCGCCCGAGCCGCCGCGGCTGAACCCGCCACGCTCTTCGGAACCACCGCGCTGGTACCCACCGCGCTCGGAACCACCACGATCGAAACCGCCACGCTCACCGGAACCGCCACGACGCTCGAACCCGCCACGCTCACCCGAGCCGCCGCGCTGGAATCCACCGCGCTCACCCGAGCCGCCACGGTTGAATCCGCCACGCTCGCCCGAGCCGCCGCGGCTGAACCCGCCACGCTCTTCGGAACCACCGCGCTGGTACCCACCGCGCTCGGAACCACCACGATCGAAACCGCCACGCTCACCGGAACCGCCACGACGCTCGAACCCGCCACGCTCGCCCGAGCCGCCGCGCTGGAATCCACCGCGCTCGCCGGAACCGCCGCGACCGTAGCCGCCGCGATCCTCGGAGCCACCGCGTGGCTTGAAGCCTTTGTCATCGGAGTCGCGGCGCGGCTTGAATCCGCCACGTTCTCCGGAGTCACCGCGGCGCTCGTAACCGCCGCGTTCGCCCGACTCTCCCCGGCGCTGGAAACCACCGCGCTCTTCGGAAGAACCGCGCGAACCGTAACCGCCGCGCTCGCCGGAGCCTTCACCGCGCCGGAAACCGCCGCGACGACCGCCGCGACTATCGGAGTCCTCGCGTCTTCCAGAACCACCACGGCTACCGGGGTCCTCGCGGCGCTGGAAGCCACCGCGTCCACCGGACTCACCGCGTTCACCGGACCCGCCTTTGCGGTCGAAACCGCCGCGCGAAGATCCGTACGAGCCACCCGTGCCGCGAGACGGCCGGTCCGAACCGGCGTCGCGCTGACCCGAGGAGGAAGCGCTACGTCGGAATGGCTTCCGACCGTCGTTGTCTTCGGACACGGTGATCCCCTTCTAGGTTCCGCTGAGGTTGTTCAGGGCCCCATCAAATTGAATCACGTGCCGTCGGCGGGGCTCGGACTCGACGGCGCCAGGGGCGCGAAAGCGCCCCAAACGACGATAGGGGACCCAGAATTGGGTCCCCTATCGTGAAAGGATGTTCCGGCGGTGTCCTACTCTCCCACACCCTGTCGAGTGCAGTACCATCGGCGCAGGTGGCCTTAGCTTCCGGGTTCGGAATGGGACCGGGCGTTTCCCCACCGCTATAGCCGCCGTAACTCTATGAAACTATCCACACCAACAGCGCACACACCACCCCGTGAGAGGGTGATGCGGCTGCAGTGTCTGTGTGTTGTTTCAGATACCGCACAGTGGACGCGTAGCTTCTTTGTTGGTAAGTCCTCGGCCGATTAGTACCAGTCACCTCCACACGTTACCGTGCTTCCAGTTCTGGCCTATCAACCCCATGGTCTGTGGG
>NZ_JCANSX010000007.1:0-971027 GCF_059570515.1 Nocardia sp. CNS-044 | reverse complement strand
TAAGGCCCCCCACAGACCATGGGGTTGATAGGCCAGAACTGGAAGCACGGTAACGTGTGGAGGTGACTGGTACTAATCGGCCGAGGACTTACCAACAAAGAAGCTACGCGTCCACTGTGCGGTATCTGAAACAACACACAGACACTGCAGCCGCATCACCCTCTCACGGGGTGGTGTGTGCGCTGTTGGTGTGGATAGTTTCATAGAGTTACGGCGGCTATAGCGGTGGGGAAACGCCCGGTCCCATTCCGAACCCGGAAGCTAAGGCCACCTGCGCCGATGGTACTGCACTCGACAGGGTGTGGGAGAGTAGGACACCGCCGGAACATCATTGCGAAAGGCCCCCAGCATCAGCTGGGGGCCTTTTTGCGTTTGGGTGAAACGGCTTTCAGCACAGGCGGTTTCGGCCCGCTACACTCTCGCTGGGAGAGTGGAACTCGGGAGTGGGGGAAGTGCATTGAGTTTTCCAGGTGGTTTCGACAAGCCGGAACCGGCGCCCGCACCCGGCTCGTACCCGACGCCTCCCGCGTACCAGAATCCCGGATACCACTACGCCCCGGGATCGCCGCAACACGGATTTCCGCAGGGCTACCCGGCGCCGAATCCGCAGGGCTACCCAGCGTCCGGTCCGCAGGGCTTTCCGCCGCCGGGCTTCCCGCCACCGAGGCGAGGGCGCGCCGGCGTCGTAGCCGCCGTGGCGATCTTGGGCGTGCTCGTCCTGATCGGCGGCGTCACGGCAGCGGTGCTGTGGCGAGCGGGTGCGTCGTCTTCCTCGGCCGCGGACTCCGGACCGATGCAGATTCCCGCCGTTGGCAGTTGTACCGACCTGACGGGCATTGTTGTCCACCTGCACGGCCCGCTTTCGGTGAAGGAATGCAGCGACCCGGCGGCGGCGAAGAAGATCACTCAGTCGGCGATCGTGACCGATACGGATATCGAGGTCGACTGCGCAACCTCGGAAATGCTGATCACCACGCAGGGGCAGCACTACGGGGAGTATGCGATCGCGCACTCGTGCGCTGGGCCGAACTTGATCGTGGGGAACTGCTACACCTCCAAAGGCGCTGGCTACGAGTACGACGGGACCTGTCGCGACGGTGGCGGACGCCTCGACCACAAGGTGTCCGGTGTCATGGACGCCGAGGTGTGCAAGACAGCGGCACCGGATGATTACGCCGAACAGATGAGATTCATCTCGGTCAGCCACCTTCACTACGTCGACGAAAGCGAGCGCGCGACATACTGCTTCGTGCCGCTGCACTGAGTAGGTCGGGCGGGTCCCGGCCGATGTGGTGCAGGGCCTAGACTCGACCGGTGCGCCTCGTGATTGCTCGTTGCCAGGTCGACTACGTCGGTCGTTTGACCGCTCACCTTCCGATGGCCCGCAGGCTGCTGTTGATCAAGGCCGACGGTTCGGTGCTCGTTCATTCCGACGGCGGCTCGTACAAGCCGCTGAACTGGATGAGCCCGCCGTGCTGGCTGGAAGAGCGGGATGCGGCCGCCGCGGAACTGCCCGAGGGCGCGAAGGCGCTGTGGGTGGTGACGAACAAGGCGGGGGAGGAGTTGCGCATCACCATCGAGGACGTGGAGCACGACTCGTCGCACGAGCTCGGGGTCGACCCGGGTCTGGTGAAAGACGGTGTGGAGGCCCATCTTCAGGAGCTGCTCGCCGAACACGTGCAGACCCTCGGCCCCGGCTACACCCTCGTCCGACGCGAGTACATGACCGCCATCGGCCCGGTGGACCTGCTCTGCCGCGATGCCGACGGCGCCACCGTCGCGGTGGAGATCAAGCGGCGCGGTGAGATCGACGGCGTGGAACAGCTGACCCGCTATCTCGAGCTGCTGAACCGGGATCCGCTGCTGGCCCCCGTGTCCGGTGTGTTCGCCGCTCAGCAGATCAAGCCGCAGGCGCGCACGCTGGCCGAGGACCGCGGCATCCGTTGCCTCACACTCGATTACGATGCCCTGCGCGGCACGGAGAGCAACGAGTTCCGCCTCTTCTGACTTCGGATACCGACACATGATCACCGTCGCCACCTGGAACGTGCTGCACCGCGTGCACGCCGAGAACTGGTACGAGGACGTCACGAAGAAGTGGCCGGTCGAGCACGAGCGGATCGACGCCGTCGCCGCCCGGGTGGCGAAGCGCTCCGAACAGATCATCGCGCTGCAGGAGGTCAGCGGCGATCAGTTGGCCGCCCTGCGTGACGCGCTGCCCGGCCGCACGATTCACACGTTGCGCTATCCCCGGGTGCCGCGGCCGAAGCGCATTCCGACCTCGCTGCGGGACCGTGACGAGTACCTGGTGCTCGTGGTCGACGATCCCGGGCACACGGTGTTGGCGGCGGCGTTCGGGGATGATCCGGGCAAGGGCGCGTTGGTCGTCGCGACATCCGGTCTGACTGTTGTCGCTACGCACGTCAGCGGCGACGAACGGAGCGGGCCGCAGCTGTCGAGGCTCGCCGGCTGGGCGCTGTCCGATCCGTCGCGTCCCGCGGTCCTGCTCGGTGACTTCAACGCCGATCGCGACGTCGTGGCGGAAGGGCTCGGCGCGGGTTTCACCGTGGCCGAGTTGCCCACGGGCTCGTTGCCTACTCGGCCGCGAACCTCGGGAAGCAAGTCTCAGTTCATCGACCACGTGGTCACCCATGGCGCGTACGCGAGCGACGCCGCGGTGGAGAGCGCCGACGGACTGTCGGACCACAATCCGGTTCGCGCGGCCATCGCTGTGTGAGGCGAGTGCGCACCGGGCGGCGCATCTTCGCTCGGGCGTTGTTCCGGTAACGCCAACGCCAGCGCTGGCAGCGTAGGCGAGCGCGCGGTGTACGGACGAACCCTGGTCACCGGCTGCCTATTACGCTTGTCGGCATGCCTCGTCGGAAACCGCGCGCTCGCCACCATGCCGGGTCCGACGTCGCGCCGCTCGGCGACGTGTTCGGCCGTACGGAACGCGGTCCAGCTGACGACGAGGTCTACGTCGTCCGCACCATCCCCGGTACCCGTGCCACGAAGACCTACCGCTGCCCGGGATGCGACCACGAGATTCCGCCCGGTGTCGCCCATATCGTCGCCTGGGCCGCCGACGGTGGCGAGGACGACCGCAGGCACTGGCACCGCGGCTGCTGGAACGGTCGCCGGACGCGCCGAATCACTCGACGCTGGTCCTGAGCGGTCCACGGCGTCGAGTGCCGTGGAGCCTTTCTTCGTACCGACAACCGCGCACAACTAAGAAGGCCGCCCCCTGACGGGAGCGGCCTTCGGGTGAACTCTGGTGATCTACTGCGTCGTCGTCTGAGCCGACGTCAGTTCGCGATGTCGGCGTTCTCGCGCTCGTCGGCGTCGAAGTCCTCGTCCTCGTTGGTGACCTCGGGGATCGCCTTGGGCGGACGGGAACCGGTGACCGACTTGGTGTTGCCGCCGATCGACTTGCGCTGCTCCGGAACACCGTCCAGCAGTTCGCTTTCCCGGTTGACGGCCGCGAGCATCGCCGGCACCGAGTCGAGCTGGCCGCGGATGCCGAGCAGCTGGGCGAGCACCCGGCCGCGCAGCACGCGCATCTCCTCGGCCAGTTCCTTGGCGTGCGCGATCTTGCGCTCGGAGGTCTGGGTGGCGGAGGTGATGAGACGGTTGGCCTCGTCGGTCGCGTCCTTGATCCGCTGCGCGGCCTCGGCGCGGCTGGTGGCCTCCAGCTCCTCCATGGCGCGGGTGAGCTTGGTGCGGCGCTCGGCCATGGTGACTTCGAAGTCCTGCTGGGTCGCCTTGCGCTTGGCTTCGGCTTCCTTGCCGAGGCGCTCGACCTCGGCTTGAGCGGCTTCGATGATCTTCGCGGATTCGGTGCGTGCGTTCGCTAGGGTCTGCTCGAACTCGATGTCGAGCGCCTCGCGCTTCTCCTTGGTCTCCGCGAGCAGCGACTCGTATTTGCCGCGCATCTCGGTCGCCTGCTGCTCCGCGATCGACACCATTTCCGCAGCCTCGGCCTGGGCCAGGGCCCGGACCTCGGAGGCCTCGTCGGAGGCCAGGCGCAGCATGCGGGAGATGCGGTCGGACATGCCTTCGGCAGTGGTCGGCGGCACCGAGAGTCGGTCGACCTCCTTGCGGAGCTCGTCGATCTCGTCCCGCGCATCCTCCAACTGGCTCGCGAGGTTACGTGCTTGCGCCGCAGCAGCATCGCGATCGGTGGCGGTGACCCTCAGCTCGGCATCGAAGCGGTCGAAGTAATTACGCACCTCGTCTTGCGCATAACCCTTGCGCACAACGGTGAAGGGCAGTGCAACGAAGCGATTGCGATCGGACTCGGGTGACGACATGGCACACAAACTACAGCCTATGGAGGGCCGATGGTGACTCGACCGCGAATGTGATTCCGACGAGTTTTTCGGCCCCGATCTTGATACTAGTGCGTAACATTCGGGTTCGGCTCGACCAACTCGATCAGCACACCGCCAGCATCCTTCGGGTGGATGAAATTGATGCGGGAATCGGCAGTTCCGTGTCGCGGGGCCTCGTACAGCAAACGCAGTCCGCGATCACGCAGATGAGCCGAGACGGCCTCGATGTCGGTGACGCGGTAGGCGAGCTGCTGAAGGCCCGGTCCGCTGCGATCGATGAACTTCGCGATAGTCGAGTCCGCGTCGAGGGGAGCCAGCAACTGCAGAGCAGTCGCGCCGTCCGGTGCGCCGGGCAGCGACAGCATGGCCTCGTGCACGCCCTGGCTCTCGTTGACCTCGCGGTGGGTCTCGATCATGCCGAGATTCTCGGCGTACCAGGCGATTGCGGTGTCCAGGTCAGGGACCGCGATGCCGACGTGGTCGACCGCCACCACGTAGTCGCCCGGAATGAGTTCGGATGTCTGGTTTGCGTTGCTCACGACTCGACGGTAGCGCCAACCTGGGTGAAGTCGCCGAGGGCGCACAGGCTACCGTTGAGTACATTGACGCCGCGCCGTCGCTCGTGCGATGGCGCGCGGGTTCCACCAACGAATGCGAGGCTCGTCGTGACCACAACCGTCATCGTGTCCGGTGCGCGCACCCCGGTCGGCAGGCTGCTCGGCGGCCTGAAGGACTTCAGCGGTTCCGATCTCGGCGGTTTCGCGATCAAGGCCGCGCTGGAGAAGGGCGGCGTCGCGCCCGAGCAGGTCGACTACGTGATCATGGGCCAGGTGCTCACCGCGGGCGCGGGCCAGATCCCGGCCCGGCAGGCGGCGGTGGCCGCGGGCATCCCGATGAACGTGCCCGCCCTGACCTTGAACAAGGTGTGTCTGTCCGGCATCAACGCCATCGCGCTCGCCGACCAGCTGATCCGCGCGGGCGAGTACGAGATCGTCGTCGCGGGCGGCCAGGAGTCCATGAGCCAGGCGCCGCACCTGCTCGAAAGGAGCCGCGAGGGCTTCAAGTACGGCGACGTGACGATGCGCGACCACATGGCCTACGACGGCCTGCACGACATCTTCACCGACCAGGCCATGGGCGCGCTCACCGAGCAGCGCAACGACCGCGACCCGATCAGCCGGGCGGATCAGGACGCGTTCGCGGCGGCCTCGCACCAGCGCGCGGCGGCGGCGTGGAAGAACGGCGTGTTCGACGACGAGGTCGTCCCGGTCGAGGTGCCGCAGCGCAAGGGCGATCCGGTGCTGGTGAGCAAGGACGAGGGCGTCCGGGCCGACACCACCGCGGAATCGCTCGGCAAGCTGCGCCCGGCCTTCCGCAAGGACGGCACCATCACCGCGGGCACCGCCTCGCAGATCTCCGACGGCGCGGCCGCGGTGGTCGTGATGAGCAAGGAGAAGGCACAGCAGCTCGGCCTGAGCTGGATCGCCGAGATCGGCGCCGCTGGCGTCGTCGCCGGACCGGACTCCACGCTGCAGGACCAGCCCGCCGACGCCATCGCCAAGGCCTGTGCGCGCGAGGGCATCTCGCCCGCCGAGCTGGACGTGGTCGAGATCAACGAGGCGTTCGCGGCGGTTGGCATCGCCTCGGCGCGCAAGTTGGGCATCGATGCCGAGAAGGTGAACGTCAACGGTGGCGCGATCGCGATCGGCCACCCGCTCGGCATGTCGGGCGCTCGCATCGTGCTGCACCTGGCCTTGGAGCTGAAGCGCCGCGGCGGCGGTGTCGGCGCGGCGGCGCTGTGCGGCGGCGGCGGTCAGGGTGACGCGCTGATCATCAAGGTCTAGTCGACGCAGCACGGGTACCCGTCGGGTCGCGTCGCGTTCGGTGAATTCGGCGCCGGACGCGATGTCGTCCGCTCGGTGTGTCCGTGCGGACACACCGCGGGTCGGCCGGTGTGACGGGTTCAACTACGACCCGTCGTAGTGCATACGGCACAATGGTGCGCATGGGTTTCTTCGATCTGCGCAGCGTCGCCGGTAGATTCCGATTCTTCGCGGTGCTCGAGGCACTGTCGTGGCTGGGTCTGCTCGTGGGAATGGCGTTCAAGTACATTCCCGATCCGGGCAACGAGATCGGCGTGAAGATCTTCGGCCCGGTGCACGGCACCATCTTCATCCTGTTCGTCCTGACCGCGCTGCTCGCGGCGCGCGAACTGGGCTGGAACTGGAAGACCACCGTGCTCGCGCTGCTGTCCAGCATTCCGCCGTTCTTCACGGTGATCTTCGAGGTCTGGGCCGTGCGCACCGGCAAGCTCAACGTGTCGAGCAACGCCGACGCGACCCCCGCCGCGGAAGCCGTTCGCGCCGCGTCGTGACAAACTGGAAACCGTGACTCGACCTGCCGCACGCCGTCCCTCGCCCGCCGTCGCCGCTGCCATGTCCGGAGCGGTGGATCTGTCCAGCCTGAAGCAGCCGCCCGCCGGTGCGACCGGTGGTGGTGGCGACTACGCGGTCGGCGAGGCGGACTTCGAGACCAAGGTGCTGCGCCGGTCGATGCAGGTTCCGGTGGTCGTCGCGCTGTACTCGCAGCGCAGCCCGGGCAGCGTCGAGCTGGTCAGGACGCTGGAGCGGCTGGTCGCGGCCGACGGCGGCACGTGGGAGCTCGCCACCGTCGAGGCCGAGGCCAACATGCGCATCGCGCAGGCGCTGCGGGTGCAGGGCATCCCGACGGTGATCGCCATCGCCGCCGGGCAGCCGCTGGCCGATTTCGAGGGCGCGCAGCCCGAGCCGCAGGTGCGGCAGTGGCTCGACGCGGTGGTCGACGCGGTCGCGGGCAAGCTCGAGGGTGGTGCTGCTCAGCCGCAGCCCGCGGAAGACCCGCGCTTCGCCGCCGCCGAGGACGCGCTCGAGCGCGGCGACCTGGCCGGCGCGGAGGCCGCCTACGAGGCGATTCTGGCCGCCGAGCCGAACAACGAGGAAGCCAAGGGCGCACTGCGGCAGCTGCGCTTCCTGGCCAGGGCTCAGCGGGTGCCGGACTCGGCGCTCGCGACCGCCGACCAGGACCCGGCGAATGTCGACGCCGCCATCGACGCCGCCGACCTGGAACTGCTCAACCAGCGGCCGGAAGCGGCGTTCGACCGGCTGATCGCCGTGGTCAAGCGCACCGCGGGCGACGACCGCACCAAGGCGCGGACCCGGCTGCTCGAATTGTTCGAGCTGTTCGACCAGGCCGAGCCGTTCGTGGTCGCGGCTCGCAGGAAGCTCGCCGCCGCGCTCTACTGATATTTGTGCCGCAGACGCCCGGAGCGATTACGCCCGGGCGTCTTCTGCGTTCAGGCACGGCAGACCGTATCCAGCAGCGGCCAGGCCCCGTCCAGAATGGTCGGCGCGGCAAACGACAAAGGGCCACCTTCATCCAGGCAAGCCAGCTCGAGGCGACCTTCGATGATCCGGTTTGCGTGCCGACTGAAGGTGACCTGCATCGTGGTCGGCCGACTAGTGGTGACCTTCGGTCGGATTGGATTCGCCGCGCGGTCAGGGCCGGTTGAGCCTAGGCGGCCATCGACTGGAACGTCGGCTGGCCGGTTGCCGATCGGAAGGGCGCCCGCGATCAGGCGGATGGACCCGCCAACCACACCGCGCTGTTCGGCGCCAACGCGACGCTCGCCGAGAACGGACGCCCGTGCCAGGGAATCTCCTCGGTCTTCACCGCGCCGTAGTTGCCGATGCCGGAACCGCCGTACTCCGCCGCGTCGGTATTGAGGATCTCGGTCCACTCGCCGGGGACGGGCAGCCCGACGCGGTACTCACCGTGCACCGAACCCGAGAAGTTGTACACGCACGCGACGACCGATCCGTCCGCTCCGTAGCGCAGGAACGCCAGCACGTTGTGCTCACGGTCGTCGGCCTCCAGCCAGGAGTAGCCGCCGGGTGTGGTGTCCTGGCTCCAGAACGCCGGGTGGGCGCGGTAGGCGGAGTTCAGGTCGCGGACCGCGGCGGCGATGCCGGAATGCAGGGGATTGTCCAGTTCGCCCCAGTCCAGGCCGCGGTCGTGCGACCACTCGCGGAACTGGCCGAAATCCTGGCCCATGAACAACAACTGCTTGCCGGGATGGCCCCACATGTAGGCGAGCAGCGCTCGAACGCCCGCCGCCTTGGCGAAATCGTCGCCGGGCATCCGCGTCCACAGCGTGCCCTTGCCGTGCACGACCTCGTCGTGGCTGATCGGTAGCACGTAGTTCTCGCTCCACGCGTACATCAGCGAGAAGGTGATTTCGTTGTGGTGCCAGGAGCGGTGGATCGGGTCCCGGCGCAGGAAGCCGAGGGTGTCGTGCATCCAGCCCATGTTCCATTTCATGGTGAAGCCGAGGCCGCCGACGTCCGCGCCGCGGGTGACGCCGGGCCAGGTGGTGGACTCCTCGGCGACGGTGACGACGCCGGGGTGGTGGCGGTGCACGGTGTCGTTGAGGTCTTGCAGGAAGTCCACGGCCTCCAGGTTCTCCCTGCCGCCGTGCACGTTCGGCTCCCAATCCCCTTCGCGGCGTGAGTAATCCAGGTAGAGCATGGAGGCGACGGCGTCGACGCGCAGGCCGTCGATGTGGAATTCCTCGATCCAGTAGCGCGCGTTGGCGACGAGGAAGTTGCGCACCTCGTGCCTGCCGAAGTCGAAAATGTAGGTGCCCCAGTCGAGTTGCTCGCCGCGGCGCGGGTCGGCGTGCTCGTAGAGCGGGGTGCCGTCGAAGCGGGCCAGCGCCCATTCGTCGCGCGGGAAGTGGGCGGGCACCCAGTCGAGCAGCACGCCGATGTCCGCGCCGTGCAGGTGGTCGACGAAGGCGCGGAAGTCGTCGGGGGAGCCGAAGCGCGCCGTCGGGGCGTAGTAGGAGGTGACCTGATAACCCCAGGAGCCGCCGAACGGATGCTCGGCGATGGGCAGCAGTTCGATATGGGTGAAGCCCGCCGCCCGCACGTAATCGGCCAGCTGCTCGGCCAATTCGCGATAACCGAGGCCGGGACGCCACGAGCCGAGGTGCACCTCGTAGACGCTCATCGGCGCGCGGTTGGGGTCGGTCGCGGCACGGCGTTCGAGCCAGTCCGCGTCGCCCCAGGTGTAGCGGCTCTCGGTGACGACCGAGGCCGTCGCGGGCGGGTGTTCGGTGGCGAAGGCCAGCGGGTCGGCGTGGTCCACGGTGCGTCCGTCGGCGCCGTGCACCCGGTACTTGTACTTCGTGCCCACGCCGACGTCCGGGACGAAGACCTCCCAGACCCCGGACGAGCCGAGCGCCCGCATCGGCGCGGTGTTGCCGCTCCACCCGTCGAAATCGCCGATCACGGTGACGCCGCGAGCATTCGGCGCCCATACCGCGAACGAGGTGCCCTCGACCGGGCCGTCCAATGTGGTGTAGCTGCGCGGGTGGGCGCCGAGCACGTCCCAGAGCCGCTCGTGGCGGCCCTCGCCGATCAGGTGCAGATCCAGCTCGCCGACGGTGGGCAGGAAGCGGTAACCGTCGGCGGCGACCACGGTGTGTCCGTCCGTGTACGTCGTGACCACGCGATAGTCCATCAGGTCCGGGTAAGGCAGCACCGCCGCGAAGATCCCGTACCCCAACGGTTTCAGCGAATGGTCGTCCCCGCCGACCCGCACCGCGATGGTGTCGGCGTGCGGCCGCAACACCCGCACGACCGTGCCGTCCGGGTGCGGATGGGCGCCGAGGACAGTGTGCGGGTCGTGATGGGTGCCCGCCGCCAGCAGCATCAGATCGCGGCGGTTGATGGTGGCCGAGCGGGTCATCGGAACGACCGCCGGTAGGCCAGCTCCAGTCGTGCGGGCGCGGGCACCGGCGGCAGCGCGATGATGTGCGCGACCGCCTTGGCGGGATCGAGGCGCACGTAATTCGTCTGGGCCCAGTGGTATTCCTCGCCGCTCACCTCGTCGACGACCACGGGATGGTCGTGCCATTCGCGACCGATGGCGGGTAGATCGAGCGAGAGGAAACCCTGTTCGGCGCCATAGGGGTTCAGGTTCACGACGGTCAGCACCGCGTCGCCGCTGACCGGATCGAACTTCGAATAGGCGAGCAGGGCGTCGTTGTCGACGTAGTGGAAGTGCAAGCAGCGCAGCTGTTGCAGCGCCGGATGCGCGCGGCGGATCTCGTTGAGCCTGGTCAGCCAGGGTTCCAGCGATTCGCCACGGGACAGCGCCTCGGCGAACGGGCGGGGGCGCAGCTCGTATTTCTCCGAGTCCAGGTACTCCTCGCTGCCCGGACGCACGGCCTGGTGTTCGAACAGTTCGAAACCCGAGTACACGCCCCAGGTCGGTGACAGAGTTGCGGCGAGCACGGCGCGGATGGCGAACATGCCCGGCCCGCCGTGCTGGAGGCTCTCGTGCAGGATGTCGGGGGTGTTCACGAACAGATTCGGGCGGGCCTCGTCGGCCTTGGCGGCCAGTTCGTTGCCGAACTCGGTGAGCTCCCATTTCGTCACCCGCCACGTGAAATACGTGTAGGACTGGCTGAATCCGCGCCGGGCCAGGCCGTAGAGGCGCGCCGGGCGGGTGAACGCCTCGGACAGGAAGATCACGTCCGGGTCGGTGCGCCGCACGGTGGCGATCAACCATTCCCAGAAGTCGGCGGGCTTGGTGTGCGGGTTGTCGACGCGGAAGATCTTGACGCCCAAACCGATCCAGTGCCGTACCACGCGCAGCACTTCCGCGTAGAGCCCGTCGGCGTCGTTGTCGAAGTCGACCGGATAGATGTCCTGGTACTTCTTCGGCGGGTTCTCGGCGAAGGCGATGGTGCCGTCGGGCAGCGTGGTGAACCACTCCGGATGCGCGGCGACCCACGGGTGGTCCGGTGCGCATTGCAGCGCGAGGTCGAGCGCGACTTCCAGGCCGAGTTGCCCGGCGGCGGCGACGAATTCGGCGAAATCGGCCTCGGTGCCGAGTGCGGGATGCACGGCGTCGTGTCCGCCGTCCTTCGAGCCGATCGCCCACGGGGAGCCGACGTCGCCGGGTTCGGCGGACAGGGAGTTGTTGCGGCCCTTGCGGTTCACCTCGCCGATCGGATGGATCGGCGGCAGGTACACCACGTCGAAGCCCATGCCCGCGATACGGGACAGTTCCTTGGTCGCGGTGGCGAAGGTGCCGTGCACCGGCTTGCCGTCGGCGTCCCACCCGCCGGTGGAGCGCGGGAAGAACTCGTACCACGAGCCGTACAGCGCGCGATGCCGCTCGACCTGCACGGTGTGCTGCTGGCCCCTGGTCACCAGTTCGCGCAGCGGAGTGTCGCGCAGGATCTCGGCGACCTCCTCGCTGAACGCGGGCGCGACGCGGGCGGGCAGCTGCGCGTCGCTGCGCAACGCCGCCGCCACCGACCGCAGTTTCTCGAACTTGGCCTTCGGCAGCGCCTGCGCCGCCCGGTCGAACAGCCGGGCGCCGATCTCGAGGTCGTTGGCCAGGTCGACGGCGCTCTGCCCGACCGAAAGCTTGGCTTCCACGGCGTGCCGCCAAGTCGCGATGGGATCGCTCCAGCCCTCCACACGGAAGGTCCACGCGCCGGGCTGGTTCGGTACGAAGGTGGCGTTGAAGACGTCGGGCTCGTACTCCGGGGTCATGCGTATTCGGGTGGCCCGGGACGCTCCGGGAGCGCGCACCGTGAGCGTGGCGGCGACCGCGTCGTGTCCCTCGCGCCACACCACGGCGCGCACCGGGAACACCTCGCCCACCACGGCCTTGGCCGGGCGGCCGCCGGGGATGGACGGGGCGGTGTCATCGATGGCGATGCGGCCGGTCACGTGGACCAACCTACCCGGTGCCGTGCCGATGATGCGGATTCAGCGGGCATCGGCGGCCAGGCCGAGGCCGAGCGCCACCAGCGCCGCGCCCAGCGCGCGCTCCACCCGCTGCCGGATGCGCGCGCGGCGCAGCAGGCCGCCAGCGCGGTCCGCGGCGAGCACGACGCCGACGCACCAAGCGGTGTCGATGACCAGCTGGATCGCGGCGAGGACCAGCACCGTCGGCAGCACCGGCCCGCTGGTCGGCAGGAACTGCGGCAGGATCGTCAGGCCGAAGACCGCGGCCTTGGGGTTGGCGGCGATCGAGAGCAAGGCGGCGCGGAAAGCCGCGGCGGGGGTGCGTCCCGCGGGCAGCAGCGTCGTCATGGTGGAGCCGAACGCGTCGTCGCGGCCCGCGCCGCGCCAGGCCTGCACGCCGAGCCAGATCAGCACCGCCGCGCCGAGCGCGTGCACGGCGGTGTTCAGCACGGCGTTCGCGACCAGCAGGACCGAAAGACCGGCGCCGCCCGCGAGCGTCCAGCCGAACACGCCTATCTCGTTGCCTGCCACCGCGGCGAGTCCCGCGCGGCGGCCGTCGCGCACCGACCGTTGCAGGAACAGCGCCGTCGCCGGGCCGGGCAGCGCGGCCAGCGCCAGGCAGGCGAGCAGGAATTCGGGGAGCACGTCGACCCAGTGCGGCATCAGCCGATGGTGGCACGGGCGGAGCAGTCCGGCCAGTGGATTCGATTTTCAGTGCGACCGCTTGTCCCGCAGGCCCTCGAGCAGTGCGCGCAGGGCGGTCGTGGTCTGGTCGAGCGCGTCGGGCTCGGACGCGGTCGTCAGCCAGAGCGCGGCCTCGTTCATAGCGCCGGAGAGCAGGTGGGTGAGCGGGGCGATCGGCTGTGGTGCGAGCACGCCCGTGTCGACCAGCAGTCGCAAAGCCTCGCCGAGATGCCGGGCGGAGTTGGCCTCGTCCAGCGCCCGCCATTCGTGCCAGCCGAGCACCGCGGGGCCGTCGATCAGCATGATGCGCTGGATCTCGGGATCGGTGCAGGTGGCGAGGAACGCCGCGCACCCGGAGACCAGCTGGGTCCAGGCATCCGAGGCGGGGTCGGCGGCCGCGGCGACCCGCTCGCCGACTTCCTGCTGCACCTGCTCCAGGACGGCGCGGAACAGCTCGGTCTTGCTGGCGAAGTTGTGGTAGAGCGCGCCCTTGGTGACGCCCGTTGCCGCGACGATCTCCGAGAGGCCCACGGCGCCATAGCCTTTCGCGGCGAACAGGCGTCTGCTCGCGCGCAGCAGCGCGCGGCGGGTCTCTTCGCGCTGCTGCGCGCGCAGGGTGCTCGGCATCGAAAACCTCTCCGTTGACATTCCATCGGTATGCGAACTATCTTACTTCACATACCATCGGTACGTGAAAGGTTGGACATGAAACTCGGCAGCTTCTACCCCGTCCTCTGCACCACCCGGCTCGCGGAATCGCGCGACTTCTACACCGAGTGGCTCGGCTTCGAGATCACCTTCGAAGCGGACTGGTACATCAGCCTGCGCCGCCGCGGTGGCGCCGACGAGCCCGAATACGAGTTCGCGCTGCTCGACCACACGCACCCGACGGTGCCGGAGGCCTACCGGAAGCCGGTGCAGGGACTGGTGCTCAACTTCGAGGTCGACGACGTCGACGCGGAATGGGAGCGCCTCGTCGTGCGGGGCGGGCTGAACGCCGAGCTGGAAATCAGGTCCGAAGACTTCGGCCAGCGCCACTTCATCGTCGCCGACCCGAGCGGCGTCCTGATCGACATGATCACGGAGATCCCGCCGAGCGCGGAGTACACCGCTCAGTTCAGTGCCGAGTACGTCGCCGAGAAGTTCGCCGACCGGTGAGTCACGTCGTCGGGGCGGCCGAGGCGCGTGGCGTTCGGTAGGGTTCCCGGAGTGAAGGCATTGCGTCGATTCACCGTCCGTGCCCATCTGCCCGAGCGTCTCGCGGCGCTGGGCGAACTCTCCACGAATCTGCGCTGGTCGTGGCATTGGCCGACGCAGGATCTCTTCGAGGAACTCGACCCCGAACTGTGGCGTGAGGTCGGGCGCGATCCCGTCCGCATGCTCGGGGAGGTGCCCGCCGACCGGCTCGACGAACTGGCCGCCGACGCGGACTACGCGGGCCGGGTCGACGCGGCCGCCGCGGACCTGCGCGCCTATCTCGACCGCCCCGGCTGGTCCCAGCGCCAGAACGACGAGGACGGCGCGCGCGGCATCGCCTACTTCTCGATGGAGTTCGGCGTCACCGAGGTGCTGCCCAACTATTCCGGCGGTCTCGGCATCCTGGCGGGCGATCACCTCAAGGCGGCCTCGGATCTCGGCCTGCCGCTGATCGGCGTCGGCCTGCTGTACCGATCGGGGTACTTCCGGCAGTCGCTGTCCTCGGACGGCTGGCAGATCGAGCACTACCCGAGGCTCGACCCGCAAGGGTTGCCGCTGCGCCTGCTCACCAGCGACCGCGGCGCGAGTGACGGCTCGCGTGACGCGGGGTCAACGGATCACGGCCATGAATCCGGCTCGCCGGTGCTCGTCCACGTGGCGATGCCCGACGGCAAAGTGCTGCGGGCGCGGGTGTGGATCGCGCAGGTCGGGCGGATTCCGTTGCTGCTGTTGGATTCCGACATCGCCGAGAACGATCCGGAACTGCGCGCCGTCACCGACCGGCTGTACGGCGGCGACCAGGACCACCGCATCAAGCAAGAGATTCTGGCGGGCATCGGCGGCGTGCGCGCGGTACGCGCCTATACCCGCGCCGCTGGCCTGCCGGACCCCGATGTGTTCCACATGAACGAAGGCCACGCGGGCTTCCTCGGCGTCGAACGGATCCGCGAATACGTCGCGGGCGGACTCGATTTCGACACCGCGCTGGCCACGGTGCGGGCCGGCACGGTGTTCACCACGCACACCCCGGTGCCCGCGGGTATCGACCGCTTCCCGATGCCGCTGGTGCGCCGCTACTTCGGCGGCGGACACGGTGAGACCGAATCCGCCATGCTGCCAGGGCTTTCCGTGGACCGCATCCTGGCGCTGGGACGCGAGGCCGATCCGTCGGTGTTCAACATGGCGCACATGGGTCTGCGGCTCGCCCAGCGCGCCAACGGCGTGTCCCAGCTGCACGGCGAGGTCAGCCGCGGGATGTTCGCGCCGCTGTGGCCGGGCTTCGACCCGGCGGAGGTGCCGATCGGCTCGGTCACCAACGGCGTGCACGCGCCGACCTGGGCCGCGCGCGAGTGGATCGACAAGGCGCGCGAGCACATCGGCGCGGGGCTGGTCCAGGAGGCGCGCGGCTGGGAACGGCTGCGCGATGTGGATCTGGGCGAACTGTGGTCCACCCGGAACACGCTGCGCGCCACGCTGGTCGACGAGGTGCGCCGCAGGCTGCGCGCGTCCTGGCTGGAGCGCGGCGCCGCCCCGGCGGAACTGGGCTGGATCGACCAGGTCTTCGATCCCAATGTGCTGACCGTCGGCTTCGCGCGCCGCGTCCCGACCTACAAGCGCCTCACCCTGATGCTGCGCGATCCGGAACGGCTGCGCACCCTGCTGCTGCATCCGGAGCGGCCGGTGCAGTTGGTCGTCGCGGGCAAGAGCCACCCCGCCGACGACGGGGGCAAGTCGCTGATCCAGCAGGTCGTCCGGTTCGCCGACGATCCCGAGGTGCGCCATCGCATCGTCTTCCTGCCCGACTACGACATGTCGATGGCCCGGTACCTGTACTGGGGCTGCGACGTGTGGCTGAACAATCCGCTGCGCCCGCTGGAGGCGTGCGGCACCTCGGGCATGAAGTCCGCGCTCAACGGCGGACTCAATCTCTCCATCCGGGACGGCTGGTGGGACGAGATGTACGACGGCGAGAACGGCTGGGCGATTCCCACCGCCGACGGCGTCTCCGACGAACACCGCCGCGACGATCTGGAGGCCGCCGCCCTCTACGACCTGTTCGAACGCGCCGTCGCACCGCGGTTCTACGACCGCGACGGCTCGGACATGCCGGTGCGCTGGGTCGAGATGGTGCGGCACACCTTGCAGACGCTCGGCCCGAAGGTGCTGGCCTCCCGCATGGTCCGGGATTACGCCGTGGAGTACTACGCACCCGCCGCGAACGCACTGCGGCGCGCGGTGGGCGACGAGTTCGCGGGCGCGCGCGCGACCGCGGAGTATCGCGGACGCGTCGCGGCGGCCTGGCCGTCGGTGAAGGTGATCCAGGTGGACAGCGCCGGGCTGCCGGACACGCCGATCATCGGCGCGCCGCTGTCGCTCACGGCGCGCGTCGAGCTGGGCGGTTTGAGCCTGTCGGATGTGGTGGTGCAGGCCGTGATCGGTCGTGTCTCGCCGACCGACGAGCTCTCCGATGTCACCACCATGCCGATGACGCACGTCGGGTCCGATTCCGGCGTGGAGTTCTTCCGGGTGGAGACACCGCTGCCGGTCTCCGGCGCCGTCGGGTACACCGTCCGCGTGCTCCCGCACAACGACCTGCTCGCCTCGGACGCCGAACTCGGCTTGGTGGTCGCGCCGAGCGCGTGACCGCGGTGGAGAGCGGGCCGCGAAAGCGGGGGTGACCAGTGTCACGTGTGTCCTCGAGCGGTGGGGCCCGCATCGGCTCCGGTGTTCGGTGAATTGTCCGCTAAGGTGCGCTGCTGGACGCAATCCGTCGACAGCCCACGCACGGCCGCAGCTAATGCGGAGGTACGCCTGACGTGTCCGGGCATCCCCTTGTTCGACCGCCAGGACTGGAGAACCCATGGCAACCGACCTGCTGACCCGAACCCGGGGTCGCATCGACACGTACTTCGGCGTCGGCCAGAACGGCTCGACGATGCGCCGCGAACTGATGGCGGGCACGGTGACGTTCCTGGCCATGTCCTACATCCTCGCGGTCAATCCGGCGATCCTCGGTGACGAAGGCCCGTTGGGCGACAAGGGTATTCCGATGCAGGCGGTGTTCACCGCCACCGCCGTGGCCGCGCTGTTCGGCACCCTGGTGATGGGACTGTGGGCGCGGTACCCGATCGCGCTTGCGCCCGGCATGGGGCTCAACGCGTTCTTCGCGTTCTCGGTGGTGCTGGGCATGGGCATTCCGTGGCAGGTCGCGCTGTCGGGGACCTTCCTGTCCGGCGTCATCTTCTTCGTGCTGGCCGTCACCAAGGTCCGCGAGAAGATCCTCAATGCCATTCCGCTGCAACTGAAGCTGGCGGTGGGCGCGGGCATCGGCATGTTCGTCGCGTTTCTCGGGCTGAAGAACGCGGGCATCGTCACCGCGAGCGAGGCGACCTTCGTCAAACTGGGCGATTTCACCGCGGGCACCACGCTGCTGGCGCTGTTCGGCCTGCTGGTGACCGTGGTGTTCCTGGTCAAGGGCTGGCACGGCGCGGTGCTCTACGGCATCGTGCTCACCGCGCTGCTCGGCATCGTCACCGGGCTGGTGGAGCTGCCGGAAGGCATCGCAGCACTGCCGCGCGGACTCGACGAGACCTTCGGGCAAGCGATCATCCACCTGCCCGACGCGTTCACCGCGCAGATGGCCGTCGTCGTGCTGACCATGTTGTTCGTCGACTTCTTCGACGCCTCCGGCACACTCATCGGCGTGGCCAACCAGGCCAGGCTGCTGGACATGGACGGCAAGCTGCCGCGCGCCGCGAGCGCGTTCGCCGCCGACTCGGTCGGCACCGCGGCGGGCGCCGTCATCGGCACCTCGACCACCACCGCCTACGTCGAATCCACGGCGGGCGTCTCGGCGGGCGGCCGGACCGGGTTGACCGCGGTGACGACCGCGGGCTGGTTCCTGCTCGCGATGTTCTGCTATCCGATCTTCGCGGTGGTCGCGGGGTCTCCCGAGGTGACCGCGCCCGCGCTGATCGTTGTCGGCGTTCTGATGGCGCGTTCGCTCGGCGAGATCGATTGGAACCGGCTCGAGTACTCGGTGCCCGCGTTCATCACCGTCATCATGATGCCGCTGACCTATTCGATCGCGAACGGGCTGGCCATGGGCATGATCTTCTACCCCGTGGTGATGGTCGCGCGCGGCCGGATCAAGGAGATCCATCCCGCCATGTGGGCGCTGTTGGTCATCTTCGCCGGATACTTCTTCTTCCTGGCCGAGTAGCCGGAATAGATCCCCGCAACGCGGAGTTGGCACAAACTGCGTGACAATCGGACCACGGTCCGATTAGTTGCCGAAACTGACGATCGTGTCCACGACCACGTTGCAGGGATGAGGAACCAGCATGACCACGAAGTCCACGGCACTGCCCGATATCAAGACCACCAGCTCGCTCGACGGCGTCTCGAGCGACATCGGCCTGCTGATCCTGCGGGTCGTCTTCGGCGCGCTGCTCGCCGCGCACGGCGCGCAGAAACTGTTCGGCTGGTTCTCCGGCTACGGGCTCGAGGCCACCCAGGCGAGTTTCGAGCAGATGGGCTACAACCCGGGCAAATTGTTCGGCACCCTGGCCGGTCTGACCGAGGTCGTCGGCGGTCTGATGCTGGTTGCCGGTGTGCTCACCCCGCTGGCGGCGGCCATCGTGCTCGGCACCATGCTCAACGCGATCAACGCCACCTGGGGTCCCGGCCTGTTCGGCCAGGGCGGCTGGGAGATGCCGCTGCTCTTCGGCGCCGTGGCCGCCACACTGGCCTTCACCGGCTCCGGCAAGTTCTCGGTGGACGCCGGACGGCCTTGGGAGCGCAACGGTTTCGTGTGGGGCGCGGGCGCGGTGGTGCTCGCCGTGGCCACCGGCATCTTCACGCTGATCCTCAAGTGGGTGCTCTGAGCAAGGCCTGACGTGGGCGGCGCGGCGATCGGATCGCCGCGCCGCTTTCGTTTGTCACACCCGGCGGTGCCGCGTCGTCGTCTGGGTGCGGCCCGATCAGAGATTGAAGGAGACAGTCGGATGACCATCGAGATCAGCAACCCCGCCGAACTGCACGACCCGACCGGGTTCGGCTACAGCCACGTCGCGCGGGTGTCCGGGGAGCTGGTGCTCATCGCCGGGCAGTACGACTCGGACGCCGAAGGACACACCACCACCGAGGACTTCGCGGGACAGGTGGACCGGGCCTTCGCCAACCTCGGCATCGCCCTGCGCTCGGCGGGGCTGGACTACGCCGACGTGGCGCAGCTGCGCACGTTCATCGTCGAGCACGATCTCGACAAGCTCACGGTCCTCGGCAAGAAGATCGCCGAGATCTGGGGTGAGCGGCCGCCGACGCAGACCTTGCTCGGTGTCGCGGCGTTGGCGTTGCCGGGCATGCTTTTCGAGGTCGACGCGGTGGCGGTGCGGGGCTGAGTTCCCGGTGCCGGGCGGGTGCCGTGCGCATCCGCCCGGCTCGGCTTGCAACATCGAATCGGCCGTGCGCGAGGCTGACGGCCGAATCGCGTGGGCCCGCTCCAAGCTGCGGACATTACGATCGCTGGATCATGAGTGCGGAAATCGAGCTGGTCGCCGTCGCGGCGGGACGGGTGAGGCTGTCGGATCGGCGCACCGAGCGCAGTTGGGCGGTGGATCTCGCGCCCTATCGGATCGGCGCGGTCGCGGTGACGCAGGAGCAGTATCTGTCGGTCACCGGGCTGCGGCCGAGTTCGGTCGAAGGGGATCGGTCTCCGGTGGAAGGCGTTTCGTGGTTCGACGCGATCGGCTTCTGCAACGCGCTGTCGGAACGTGCGGGGCTCGCGCCCGCCTATCGGGTGGACGGGTCGGCTGTGGAATGGGATGTGTCGGCGGACGGTTATCGCTTGCCGACCGAGGCGGAATGGGAATATGCCTGCCGCGCGGGGACTTCCGGTCCGCGTTACGGTGAGCTCGACGAGATCGCTTGGTATCGCGGGAATTCTGGCGGGCGCGCGCACGAGGTCGGCGGGAAAGTGCCCAATGCCTGGGGTTTGTACGACATGCTCGGCAACACCTGGGATTGGTGCTGGGACGTGTACGACGCCGAGGTGTACGGGGAATATCGGGTGCTGCGCGGGGGCGGATGGTCCGACCAGCACTGGAGCTGCCGTGCGTCGGTGCGGCGGCGAAGCCATCCGACGTTTCGGATCGATGACGTCGGGTTCCGGATCGCTCGCTCGGGGTAGCATCGGCACGCTTGCCGGTGGATGGACGAAGGAGGGGGCGGCGTGCTGCACGAGGGGGAGGTCTTCGCGGGCTACGTCATCGAGCGACAGCTCGGTCGCGGCGGCATGGGCTCGGTGTATCTGGCCAGGCATCCGCGTCTGCCCCGACGTACCGCGCTGAAGCTGCTGAACCGGGAGATGTTCGCCGACAACGAGATTCGCGCCCGCTTCGAACGCGAGGCCGACCTCGTCGCACAACTGGACCACCCGAACATCGTCACCGTCTACGACCGCGGGATCGAGGACTCGCAGCTGTGGATCTCGATGCGGTACGTCGACGGTTCCGACGCCGCCGAAGCCGACCCGAACTCGCTCGCGCCCGACCACGCCATCCGGATCGTCGCCGAGACCGCCGAGGCGCTGGACTACGCGCACGGCATGGGCATCCTGCACCGCGACGTCAAACCCGCCAACATCCTGCTCGCTCGCGCTGGCGTCGACCGAGAACGCGTCTTCCTCACCGATTTCGGCATCGCGCGCCTGCGCGACGACGCGGGACACCTCACTCAGACCGGCACCTTCACCGCCACCCTGACCTACGCCTCCCCGGAACAGCTGACCGGCGCGCCACTCGACGGCCGCACCGACCAGTACTCGCTGGCTTGCACGCTGTATTGGCTACTGGCGGGCGTGGTTCCGTTCGATTCCACCAATCCCGCGGTCGTCATCCAAGGGCATTTGCAGCAGCCGCCGCCTCCGCTGAGCAGTCTTCGTCACGGCCTGCCGGTCGCGTTGGACGGTGTGCTCGCGAAGGCGTTGTCGAAGCGGGCCGAGCAAAGGTTCGGTAGCTGCGGGGAATTCGCCGAGGCGGCGGCGCGGGCGCTGGCGGGAGTGGCGGTAGGGGTTCCGATCGGTGGCGCGACGGTGACACCGCCCCAGCCGTACTTCGCGGCTGGCGGGGCGCCGATGTCGCACGCACCGGTTGCGCCCGCGCCGATGCCGCACGGGCCTGTTCCCGCGCCGAGCCGAGCACCGATGGGACACGGACACGTCACTCCGGCACGAATGGGGCCGGGCGGCATGATGCCCATGGGCGCTTCGCCACAACGGCGTTCGCCACTCGTCCTTCTCGCCGTCTTGTGCGCCGTCGCGGTGCTCGCCGTCGGCGGTGTCGCCACCGCGATGGCGCTCAACAGCTCCAAGGGCCCCGCCGACGTCGACCTCATCCACCAAGAGTTCCCCGGCATGGTGCCCGCCGATCGATTGGATCCGGGCTTCCGAAATGCTAAGTGCGACAAACGCACCACCCGGAGTACCGAGAGTTCGAACATGCAGCAGCGCCCGGACTTCGGTAGTTGGACCGAAGCTTGGTTCTGCTACAGCGGCGACGGTGTCGGTCCGAACAGCCTCAACCCGCCCTACTACGAGTTCTATCGTTACCGGTCCGCCGCTGACGCCCGAGCGGTCGTTGCCGCACTCCCCAGCAACAAACGCTCCGAGGACGCACACGGATCGAAGACGTACACCAACTACACCCTCGACCGCCAAGAAGCGGGCTTCACCTACACCCGCATCGTCACCGTCTTCACCGGTGACGCCGACCGCGAAACCGTCCTCATGTACACCCACAGCATGGAAGGCTCCCTCCACCTCGACCTGGACGGTGTGCGGAAATGGTGGCGCGAAGCGCCGCTCTCGTGAGGACGACCCACGAGGCGCCGATCGCCGTACTCGGCAGCTACAACGTCAGCGCTCCATATTCGAGAGAAAGCTAGAGAATGACCTACGAATTCAAGGTCACCCCGGATGACATCGACAAGACCGCAGACCAGTTGGCGGAAATCGCTGCCGGAAGCGCGAAGGCCGTCGAGTACGCCAAGAAGTGGCTCGATCTGGACAGCAATGCCGGCCTGCTCCTCAAGCCTCTCATGGACGGCCTTCAGGAAGCCTGTGACGAACTCGCGGTGAATTACACACGCCTGGGCACCAAGACGAGCGAAGCCGCAGCGGAGTTGGAGAAGGCCGCGAACATGTACCGAACCATCGACAAAGCGCGAGCCGAAGCTCTCGACAAGACCTACCCGACCAAGGCTGAGAAATGACCGAAAGCACTGTCGTATCCGATCCGACCCAGAAGCTCGTTACACCGGAAGTGGAGGCTTGGTTGTCGACCGGAGGAACTCTGGTCGACTTCGTCCTCGGGAATGCGTACAGCGTCACCTATTATTTGAATCTCATCGTCTCGTTGACTGGGTTGAACCCGATCAAGGAGGTGCAGGAGTATTTCGGAGGCGATTGGGAGAAGCTTCTCGAGTCAGCCAAGGCAGTCGAGAATCTGGCCGCATACAACACCGCGTACGCCGATGCGATCGAGGCATCGTTGAAAAACGTGGAGTCGTCGTGGCAGGGCAATGCAGCCACCAGCGCGAACGACTATTTCTCCAAACTGACGACGGCCCTCGATGGGCAGGTCCAGCCTCTGGTGGAGATCGCGAACGCAACCGCCGCCTTCGCGTGGGCATCGTTCGGCATCGCGCAGACGGTCCAAGCGATACTGTTGGAACTCGGCGACCTGATCGTTCAATGGGTTCTGACAAAGATAGCGGCGGCGTGTGCCAGGGTGACTGGCTACGGAGCTGCGATTGCGGCCGGACTGGAGGTTGTCTGTGTCACGATCGTCATCGCAATGAAGTTCAATACTGTGAAATTGATAAAGCAGTTGGGAGCCGCGCTGGCTGTCGCCCAAGCAGCACTCGGCACGATCACGGCGGGTATCGGAGCTGCGATGGAATTCCGAATTCCAAGCCTCGGTGGGACCTACGATCATCCCGGAGTGATCTGATGAATCGCGAGGAACCGATGTTGGACCTCGCCGGCGGTGACATCGGCATGTCGCGCCACCTCGCGAAGGCAATGAACATAATTGCCGGGAGCGCAGGCGTCGATACAGATTTGAAGGCCCAAATCCGGGGCATATTGCAAGGAAAGGGCACGCTCCGCGATCTCACGCACAGTGAAGCATTTGCGCGACTCGGTGACGCGATCATTCCCGACGCGCTCGCCGATTTTGCGGCGACACCGCCCGAGGAAATCCAGCGAAAGGGCGAGCTGGGAAACGCGATCCTCGATAGTTACCGGAATCAAGATCCCGAGACTCCACTACCAGCGGAACCGTCCCCGAGTTCGTCGCCTGAGCAATCGCCGGCCAGCGCTCCTCGGGCAACTCCGCCCACATCGTCTCCCGACGCCGCGAATAGTGGCGACCGCCCCGGGAGCCATGTGATTCCAGGAACTCGGAAGCCCAATCGCGATCGGATCGTCACACCCGACGATTTGGATGACGACGATCTGTACTTCCAGGACCGCAACCAACGCGGCTGGCTCCAGTGAGGCGGCTGAGACTGGCCGCTGACCGGTTGATCGGTGACCAGTACCGGCCCAATAGTGGTGACTTCCAACCGGACCCACTGCCGCCGACTCCGATGGTGTATCAGCGGCCGTGGACGCACGAGAACGATGTGACGATCAAGCTGCGCCGGTGCCGGGAACTCTTGCCGAATACCCGTTCCCTCTGGATGAAGAAAGACCCTCCGCTACGCGTCGAACCACTCGAATTGGAAATTGCGCAACCACTGCCCGACGTGTGTCCCGAACACGGCCGTCCCGCGGTCTCGCGAAGCCACGTGCGAGCCTGCTTCTACGACACCGACCTGCATCCCCGGTTTCATCGCACAGCCGCTGAACGAGGTATCGGCAAGGCCTTGCGGACGGGAAGCAGCCAAATCGCGCCTGTCTCGACGATTCTCGTCGGCGACTGGCCCGTCTGTGACCGATGCGTCCGCACTGCCGGGCGGTACCGCTGGCTCGCCCGTTCGCTGCTGTTTCTGATGGCCGTCAATCTCGTCGCTGTGGTGATAGTCAGCGTGGCGAACATCGATCCCCTGCTCGCTCCGCTGGTACTCGCACTGTTCCCAGGTTCGCTTCTGGGTCTGGTTTTGGTCGTTCACCTGTTCAACAAGACTGTCCAGCGGGTGACCTACCGACCCATCTATGACGAGAGATTCGCCTTCGTTCAAGCTCACCCTCGCTTCCGTGCGGCGATCGAACAAGATCCGCGCTATCGTCCTCCGCTCGGTGAAGAGCCCGACACACCGTGATCAGCGGCAGTGGTGGAAGGAGCGCCACTGTCTCGAGTTGTCGGGCGCTCGGTCCCTTCGGATAAGCTGACGGTGCCCGAGTGGGAACGGAGGGGGTTCTGTTGCGTCCTATCCTGTGAGGGCTTGTCGGCGCGCTATGTCAGGAGGGGTACGCGAGCCATGGGGATGTCGAAGAGGTTCGCGGTGCGTCTGGCGGTTGGTGTGGCTGCCGTGAGTTCTGTGCTGGCGGGTTGCACGTCGACCGTTGGCGGGAACGCGACGGAGGAGGGGAGTAGTCCGGTCTCGCACAACGAGTCGATTCCGCTGTTCAATCCGTGTACGGATCTGTCGGATGATGTGTTGCGGGGGGACAAGCTGGATCCGGCGACGAAACACGTCGATGTGGACAGCGGCGATCCTATGGGGTGGTGGAAGATCTGTAACTGGCGATCGACCGAGGGGCCATATGCCGTCGGTATCTTTTCGACGCGCCGCACGGTTGCAGAGCGTCGGACGAATGAGCAGAACTCGATCCTCGACGACGTGGTCATCGGATCGCGCGCTGGGCTGACATCTACCGAGAAGAACGACCCCGACAAGTTGAGTTGCTATGTGAGCATTCCTGCTGCGCAGGGAATGTTCGAGTTGGGTATCCACTGGCGATACAGCGAACGTGCGTCGTTGCCTCAATCACCACCTTGTGATTTGGCGATTCGACATATGCGATATTTCGAGCCGTTCTTGCCGAAATGATGCCGGTGGTTGTCGGTTTCGGCTGGCTACGAGGCGTTGTCGGAGCCGATATATTCGTTTGTGGTCCACGTATCCGGATCGTCTGAGAGGGGGGCTGATGACGGACGCGAATGCGCCCGCAGCCCGCGCTTCCGCCGGGTGGAGTGATCGGCGGATGAGTGAAAACCATTGGCGTCTGGATGGTTTCATGTTCCAGCTGGCGCTGGAGGCGTTCGGGCGTGACCGGCTGCCGTATCCGTTGCGCTACACGGTCGAGGGCATCGAGGCGCACGACGACTACCTACGTGCGCGCGCCGAAGCTGGGCAGCGACTCGGCCGGATCGCGGATCATCGCCTGTACGGCGCATTGCAACTGCTGCTCGAGCCGCAAGTCCGCGTCGAGGTGCACGGCTTCTTCGGGCGCGATTTCGCTCAGGTCGTTCGCATTCACGCTGGTGTGGACGGTAGTTGGGGGACTGTCGCGGTCCAGTTGCCGGGGCCGACTCAGCAGTACGGCCGCGACGTGCTGCTCTGGCACTGTCCCGCACGAGCAGTCGCTCGGCATATCGTTGCCCATCTACCGAGATGCACGGAAGGTCGGCATTCTCCGATCCGGGGGCGTCGCTCCGATCTGGGCCGGACGGATTACGCCCAGCACCCCACCCGCTTGTCCCACACCGAGGAGTTGAACCGCATTCTGCGGCGTCCCCGATCCGGTCTCGGAGAGATCACCGCCTATCGGGGTGCGGCGTACGACAGCAGGCCGACGAACGACGGGCGTGGATTCCATTGGCTGGATTACCTTCCCGCGGACGGCAGGTATCTGCTCTATCACCAAGGCGGCGAGGATTTCACCGTCACGCCCGGTGGCCCGGAGGAGATCGAGCGTCAGTTGACCACCCTGATCGAGTCGACACACCGCCCGGTTGCCCGTCGCTGGTGACAGCCGTCCTCAACGGAGCCACAGGATGCCAGTCGCCGTACTCGGCGAGTGCGACGCCCTGAAGCCATCGCCACCCTGGCTCGGTCCGCAACCAGGCACCCTGGGTGTGGTTGACGCCCTGGGCCGCCCGGCATCACCGTCCGAGATACACCACGACACCCGCGACGATCATTGCCGCGAACAACCCCACGATCACCCAGCTGAAACGCATCCAGTTGAGTGCGGGATAGCGTTTCGGCTCCGCGCCGATCGCACCCTGGTAGTACTGGAGACCAGGCGACCGGTAATAGACCGGCGTCTGCGCGCCGGGATGTACCGGCACCTCGGCCACCGCCTGCCCCATGTCCTCCCACCACACCCGGTTGATGGTCCATCGCACCCATGCCGCGGGCGGGCGAGTGCGGACCTCGACCGTATAGCGACCGGGCTGGGTGGGGATGTGCGTCTCACCCCAGCTGGTATCCGGTATCTCGTTGCCGTTCACCAGGATTCGCGGTCCGGTCGTGCCGTAGACGAAACCCAGCGGCCACGACCGGTAGTACTGGGCATCGACCCGGATGCCCGTCGGGCCCGGCTCGGGACGATAGGCCTCGAGCGGGTCCGGCGGTGCGGTGGGCAACATTCGCCACCGGTTCCGCGTCCCACCCGGTAAACCGTCAGCCGCGTGATCCGGCCGCGACTCATCCTGCTGTTTACGCACAGCGATCTTCCTCCTATGCACCGACCAGCGGTTCGACTCCGGCTAGGCGGGTTGTGGTTGCGGCTGCTGTTGTTGCGCTTGGTCTTCCGCGATCCCGGTGATGACCGCCGTGAGGGCTTCCTTGTACGGGCCCAGATCCTTCAGTGCCTCGAGCATTTTCACGATCAGCATGGAAACCTTCACCGAGTCGCGGGCGATCCGCGCGCCAGCGGCAGGACCCACATGCACGATGGCGGCACCGGCGGTAACGATCAGCTCGAGCGTCCAGCCGATCAGGGCGCCGGCCAGACTCGCCAGCACGTCCTGGACCAGCGTGCGGAAAGCGTCGATGACCTTCTGCACGATCTCCATGATCTTGCCCATGGAGGCGGAGACACCGCCTGCGGCCGAGATCTTGCCGATCAGCGCGTTCGCGGTGGCTTTGTACGCTTCGCCAGCATCGCCGGTCCAGGTGGAGATGTCCTTGGCCAGGCCCGTCTCCCAGCTCGTCGCCGTCTCGACCATCTTCTCGGCGATCTTCGTCCACGAATCCGCGTAGGCCTGGACCATATCGGGGGATCCGGCCAGTTCGTCGAGCCACAGCCGGAGCGGCTCGACGTGCGTGAGCATCCAATCGACGATCTGCTCGGCCACGAAGGCGAAGGGATCTACGAAGGCGTCGGCGATGGTGACGCCCGTGGCGATGCCGCCGGTGACCATCGACAGCACATCACCCTTGCCGAGGTCGGCGAAGACTTTCCAGGCGTCACCGGCGACGGTGCCATCGATGACCCCCGGTACGCCGTCGTCGTTGCTCGCGAAACCGACTTCGTGCAGCCAGGAGACATCCTCCTGGTAGTAGTTGTTTCGATGGTCGACCGCGAGTTCGTCGTCGTCGTTTTTCAGTAGTTCGTTGTCGGGCGCTTCCGCGTCGTTGTGCGCCATGGTCTACTTCGTTCCCCCGGATTCGCCGATGGTCTCGCGCAGGTCGCTCAAAGCCTTACCGAAACTGGCGTCTTTGGCTTCGAACGTGGTGGCCACCGTTGTGAGTTTGTCCGGCAGCGCCGCGACGCTCTCGGCGACTTTTCGAATCGCGGAGACGGCGCCCTCGAAGTTGTCGTCGAGCAGCCAGCTCACGACCGGGCGCGGTATCTTCCCGTACCCGTCGTCGGCGTTGCCCAGGTAGGAGGCTGCCTCCAAGGCCAGGTCCAAGTCCTGGATCACGGACTTCAGATTCTCCGCGTGGTTGCGGACCTCGTCGGGATCTACCGACAGTGCTTCGCCGCCCATGTTTACACCAGCCAGGATTTCTTGTTGAAGTAGTCGTCATCGTCGTCCGGTTCGTCCGGTGTGACGATTTGCTCGCGGTCGGGTTTGCGCGAACGCGGTTGCGGCGCAGGCGGTTCGCCCGGCCAACCCGGAGCATGACCGAACGCGGGCGGCACCGGTGGCGGCACCGGATTCGGAACAGGTGGCGCGGGCGGCGTCGGCGGCTGGACAGGTGGCGGCGGGGTGACCTGTTCGGCTGCTTGCTCCTCGGGGAAGCGCTCCCTGAAATTCTGGATGATCGCGGCGCCGACCGGGTCGTCGCCGACGGAATTACGCACGGTATCGGACACCGCAGTGCGCAGACGTGCCTGCGCACTGCGCATGGTGGACATGATCTCGGCGGCCAGCGTCGACGGATCCGCGCCGCGCGCGGCGGCCGACAGCGTGATCGCGGAGGGAACGCCATTGTTGTCGACCGTGACGGTGACCCGGCCGCTCGGGCTCGACCCCGTAGCGGTGACCGCCGCCATCCGCCCCTGCAACTCCTCGAACCGTCTGGCTCGGCGTTCCATATCCGCCGCGTAGCGCTCCATAGCTTCCGCGGTGAATCCGACCATGAACACTCCCCTCATCGCAGCCTCGACGACTGTCGTCCTACACGGCGATCTCCCGCCGCACACACCATGTCGTCTGGGGTCGTCCCGCGCAAATCTCGCTCCGAAGGTTTCGGAGTGCGGGTTACTACTTCATTCGACGTGACGGCGATCCGATCGGTTCCATCGAATTTCGGCGGATTCGGGGCACCGGCCGAGCACACCGTCTCCGCCAGCCGCTGCCCGGCGGCTCGAAAACGCCTACGTTGCCTTGTGATCCAGACGCCGCGCTGGCGCATCCACCCCGCGTCGGTACGCGGCCGACCGGACGCTCACCCTCGTTTCTGGGCAGCGATCGAACAAGACCCGCGCTGTCGTCCTCCGCTCGGCGAACAGCCCGGCACACCATGACCAGCGGCCGTTGTGCGGAGAAGCGCGACTCGTCGGAGCTGTTGGGCGCTTGGTCGCCTTCGGATAAGCTGGCCGTGCCCGAGTGGGAACCGAGGGGGATCCGGCGCGTAGAACGCTGGCTGGGTGCTCCGCGTCGAGCATCAGGAGAATCATGCGAACGAGCGCTGTGAGCAGGGGAGTGGCGGCGTTGTTCGCCGGGGTTGCGTTGGCGGGGAGTGTGGTTGGGTGCTCGTCGGTGGTCGATGGGAGCCCCGCGACCGAGGGGGCTGGAATGGTCGACGGTGAGAAGACGGTAACTTACAACCCGTGTACCGATCTCACGGTGGACGCGCTACGGGCCATCAAGGTTGACCCGGCCTCCAAGAGTACTGTCACCGATGCCCCTTCGGGACCCGCTGCCTGGCGTATGTGCCAATGGAGTTCGACAGAGGGCCCGTATCTGGTGACCGTGGCGTCGTCGTTTCATACGCAAGAGGAAGTTCGCGGCAACGATACAGTCACCGACTTCCAGCCAATCACGATCGGCGCGCGGTCAGGTCTCACCTATCGGGACAAGAGGGACCCCGACAAACTGCGCTGCTATGTCAGCATGCCGTCCCAGGAAGGCATGTTCAATCTGATCGTCGGCTGGCGGTACAGCGAGCGACAGTCTATGACTCAGGCGCCCCCCTGTGATCTTGCTGTAAGTCATGCGAAGGGGATCGAGCCATTTTTGCCGAAGTGATTTCGGTGGAAGTGTTCGATAGAGAGGGCTATGTAGGTGAGTGACCAAACCGGGGCGCAGATTCAACAGCAGTCGGTGCAGTGGAAGACCTTTAAACAACAGGCTGAATCCGGTGAGTTGCGTATGGACACCGAGATCGGCCGAGAGTTGGCGAGCCACGCTGAGAAGATGGCCAAGGCGCTCGATGTGCTCGTGAGCCACGCGCAATCGCTCTCCTATATGACTGGATTCGGCACCTTGCCCTCGGCGCAAGCACTGCAAGGCAAGTTTTCTCGTAAGGCGCTGGACGGAGACGATGCGGCGACCACTCGGCTCAAGCAAAGCATCGAGGTACTGAACCTTATGAAAGAGACCTACGAACTGGCGGCGAAGACACTGTCCGAGACCGACCAGGCCAATGCGCAGCAGCTCTCGCAGCAGGGCCAGGAGTGGTAAGTGATGGTTGCTTTCGAAGACTGGAAGTACGCCTTCGGCGTGACCGGTATCGTCGGCGACTCGATTCTGGA
The DNA here is from genome assembly GCF_059570515.1 of Nocardia sp. CNS-044. Classification (NCBI taxonomy): domain Bacteria; kingdom Bacillati; phylum Actinomycetota; class Actinomycetes; order Mycobacteriales; family Nocardiaceae; genus Nocardia; species Nocardia sp. CNS-044. The sequence goes on along the minus strand of NZ_JCANSX010000007.1, from coordinate 940,848 downwards.
CGCAGGTAGAAACGAGCGTGACGACAAGAACCGCGAGAAGCAAGAAGACGCCAGGTGGGACCAGGACCGGCAGATCGTTGGTGGTGAATGGGCGGGACTGCTGGCGGAGTACAACAGCTCACGGTTCGCGGAGACGGTCATCAAGGTCGACGACCCGTTCGACACGATGTCACATGAAGAAATCTACAACTCGCTCGAGGGCGTCAACCACGGCGATATAAACAGCAAGGCCAACGGCTGGCGGGACCTGAGCAGATTTTCACGCACGGCTGTGGAAGAGTTCAAGACCGCGGTCGAAAAATCCATCGAGGAAAAGTGGAACGGCAAGTCGGGGACCAAGGCCATCGAGGCCACCCGCCAGTTCGCCACGACCTTCACACAGCTCGCCGCATCGTTCCAAATGGTCGCTCACGGTTTGGATCTCATCGAAGGCCATCTCGAGCAGGCAAAATCCTCGGTCGGCAAGCCCGACAACCTCACCGTCGGCGACAAGATCATCGATGTCTTACCCTTCCAGAACATCGTGAAGGGTCCCTCGTATCGCGCCGAGGAAGCGGAGAACCAGGCGCGATACGTCATGAAGACGTACTACATGCCCGGCGCGAAGGACGTGGACAAGAACACGCCCATCCTCCCCGAACCCTCCAGCACGACCGACGGCAAGAAAGACGAACCGGTAATTCCTGGACCCGGTCCAGGTCCCGGCGGTCCTGGCCCCGGTCCGGGCCCAGGACCGGGTGGTGATCCGGGCACCGACGACCCGACGGACACGGAAACGCCCGAGTACCCGACGACGGACGACCCGCAGAGCACGACTCCGCAGAGCACGACTCCGACCGATCCGACATCGACCACGCCTGCCTCCACCAGGCCCGCCGCGACGGTTCCCGACACCAAGCTGCCGAATACGGGTCTGCCGACGCCTTCTGGGCCTGGCCCTGGCGGGCCGGGTCCGGGAGTGCCGACGATCCCGTCGCCCGGGCGGTCGGTGCCGGGCGGGAATCTACCGGGACAGTCGGGGCCGACGGGAGGGTTGGCCAACAGTCGCCCGGCGGGCACCGGTCGGGCGGGCATGCCCGGTATGGGTGCGCCGGCCGCTCGCGGCAAGGGCGATGACGACGATGAGCACAAGACGCCGGACTATCTGATCTATGACCATGGCGATGAATTGCTCGGGACGCAGCCGCCGGCGCTGCCACCGGGTGGAGTGATTGGGGCATGACCGAACACCGTTGGCGTTTGAGCGGTTTGATGTTCGAGTTGGCGGTGGAGGCTTTCGGCCGGGATCGATTGCCCTACCCGCTGCGCGTCCTCGTGGACGACCCGAGCATCGAGGGTGCGGAGGACTACGAGCGGCTGCGCAGGCAGACGGCGCGGGAGATGTCGGGCTTTGCCGGGCGCGAGTTGTTCGATGCGTTGAATGTGCTGTTGGAGCCGCAGGTTCGGGTCGAGGTGCACGGTTTCTACGGGCGTGACTTCGAGCAGGTGGTCCGGGTGCACGCCGGAATCGTCGGCGACACCGCGACCGTGGCGGTACAACAGCCCGGGCCGAACCAGAACTACGGCCGTGACATCGCGTTGACGGTCTGTCCGTCGCAGGGCGTGGCCGCGCATGTCGCCGCAGCGCTGCCGAAATGTGCTGCGGGACAGCTGCGTACGGTGACAGCCCGGCGATCCGAGGTGAATCGTGCACCGCACGGGGAACGTCCGGCCTCCTACACCGAGGAGGCCCGTCGGATCGTGCAGCGGCCGCGTTCGGGGCTCGGGGAGATCAACGTCTTCCGCGGCGGCGCCATCGACTCCAGGCCGACCACGGACGGCCGCGGTTTCCACTGGATGGACTATCTACCCGCCGACGGTCGGTACCTGTTGCACAACCACGACAAGGACGAGTTCACGCTGACGCCCGGCCCCGCCGAGGAGATTCAACGGCAGCTGCAGCATTTGATCCAAGCGCATCGCCCCGTTGCGCGCAGTTGGTGAGCGGCCGAGGCGCTGCCCCATGGATCGTTTCCGTCGCTGGTCACGCTCGCTGACCGGTGATCTCGCAGATGCGTCCAACAGGTCGAGTCGGCATCGAGCGGAATCATCCGGCCGCGGGTCAATTCTGGTTCGGGTGTAGGACGAGCATGGTGGTCGCCCCGTGGTGGAATTCGTAGCCGGTGGGGCGGAGGGTGGTAGGGATTCCCTTGTCGTGGAGACTCTTTCGGAGATAGGTGACGAGGTTGTCTTGGGGGTGGCCGGTGTGGTCGACGAGGGGGTAGAGGCGGGTTTCGCCGTGGGTGACGCGGGCGAGTTCGAGTATGGCGGCGAGGTGGAAGTCGGCGTCGAGGCGGTCGGCGTAGGTGAACAGGAGGTGAGAGCTCAGGGCCAGGTCGAAGCTGTTGTCCTGGAAGGGGAGTGTCGGGAGCTGGGCGGCGACGTAGCGGTCGGGGTGGGCCGTGAGGTCGGCGCCGAAGCGGGTGGCGGCGGACAGGCGGACGGACTGGAGGTTGTTCGGGTCGCCGTAGAAGTCCCAGCGGTAGCGGGCGTGGTGGGCTCCGGCGTAGGCGCTTCCGCGTTCGGTCTCGGTGCGGGCGAGCTCGCGCAGTTCGGCGGCGGGCCTGGCGTAGATGGGGTCGGTGGCGGTGACGTCGGCGTCGAGCGCGGCGGCTTCGGCGGCGAAACTCGCTGCGCCGCCGGGGCAGTCGAGTATGCGGCGGCCGCGCAGGTCGGCTTCGGAGAGTTCGAAGATGGCGCGATACTCGGCCAAAGATCTTGCGCTGATCAGGAATTCACCGAGTGCGTCGGTTTCGGTGGGGTGCTTCATCTGGAAACCGTCTCATACGCCGCAGGGGTGCGACAGCGAATTTTGCGCCGAGAAAGGTTCTTGGCGATATCCCCGCGCCGCGTGCAGGGCTTGGCGCGGGGATCGCCGATACGTCCGGTGCGGGAATTGGGGTCCACCGGAGTACCACCGCCCAATTTACTTCCATGCGGAATCAACGACAGTTGATTGTGAGTGGTGTCACAGCTCGGTTCCCACGGTGCGGTAGGCCGGGATTCGCGATCCGGCCTCGATGGCTGGGCAACGTAGGGCCCGAGCAGACACCGACCGCCAGTGAGTCCGGTCGAGCGTCTTCCCGGCGGGGACGTACGCGGTCAGACGTTCGCCGTGAGACGTTTCAACGCCTTCACGACTACCTCCGGATCCGCGGTCTCCCAGTACGGCGGGAGCGTGGCCCGCAGATAACCCCCGTAGCGGGCGGTGGCCAACCGGGAGTCGAGGATCGCGACGACGCCGCGATCGTCCACGCTGCGCAGCAGCCTGCCTGTGCCCTGGGCGAGCAACAGCGCCGCGTGATTGGCCGCGACGGTGAGAAAACCGTTGCCGCCGCGGGATTCGACCGCGCGCTGCCGGGCGGCGAGCAGCGGGTCGTCGGGCCGGGGGAACGGAATGCGGTCCAGGATCACCAAGCTCAGCGACGGGCCGGGCACGTCGACGCCCTGCCACAGCGACAGGGTGCCGAACAGCGAGGTCTCCGGATCGTCGGCGAACTTGCGCACCAGCGCGCCCGTCGAGTCCTCGCCCTGACACAGCACCGGGGTGTTCAGGCGGTCGCGCAGGGCGTCGGTGGCGGCGCGGGCGGCGCGCATCGAGGAGAACAAGCCGAGCGTGCGTCCGCCCGCCGCGTCGATCAGGCGCTCGATCTCGTCGAGGTAGGCGGGCGGCAGACCGTCGCGGCCCGGCGGTGGCAGATGCTTGGCGACGTAGAGGATGCCGGATTTCGCGTGGTCGAAGGGGGAGCCGACGTCGAGCGAACTCCAGCGCACGGTCTCGGTGTCGGACGGCGCCTGCGCGCCGTTGGCCGTCCCGGTGTCGGGGCGGTTCGGGGACTGCGCGGGCAAGCCCCAGGTGACCGCGAGCCCGTCGAAGGACCCGCCGATTTGCAGGGTGGCCGAGGTGAGCACGACGGTGGCGGTGCCGAACAGCCGCGAGCGCAGCAGTCCGCCCACCGACAGCGGCGCCATGCGCAGCGTCTTGCGCGGCACGCCGCCGCGCGCGTCCTCGGCCGCCAGCCAGATGACGTCGCGCCGGGACGCCGGATCGGGTTCGTCGAACGCGGTGAGCGCGCGGACGGCGCTGTCGTGGATCTCGTCGATCGCGGCGACCGCCAGGTTGCGGGCGGCCGCCGTCTCGGGATCGCCCTGCGCGGTGCTGCTGCCGGGCGGCGCGAGTTCGGTGCGGGCGTTCCACGCGGCATCGCGCACCAGGGCGAGCACCTGCGCGACGCCCTCGGGCATCGTGTCCCAGCGGGCGGGCGGCAACGCGTCGAGGACCTCGTGCCAGGCCTCGGCCGCCCCTTCGAGCCGATCCAGCTCGCGTTCGTCGATGAGCTTGGCGCAGCGGCGGGCGGCGGCGCTGATGGCGGTCGGCGCCAGCTCGGCGGTGGCCACCCCGGTGACCCTGTCTACGAGCTCGTGCGCTTCATCGATGACGACGACATCGTGTTCGGGCAGCACCTGGATGCCACTGATGGCATCGATGGCGAGCAGCGCGTGGTTGGTCACCACCACGTCGGACTGTGCGGACTCGGCGCGGGCGCGCTCGGCGTAGCAGTCCTGGCCGAACGGGCAGCGCGATTTGCCCAGGCACTCGCGCGAGGACACGCTGACCTGGCGCCATGCGCGGTCGGTCACACCCGGCGCGAGTTCGTCGCGATCGCCGGTCTCGGTGTTCGAGGCCCAGTCGTTGAGGCGCTGCACCTCGCGGCCGAGGCGGGAGATGGCGAACGCGTCGAACAGCTCGGCCTCGGCGGGCTCGTCGGGAATGGCGCTGTTGATCTTGTTCAGGCACAGATAGTTGTTGCGGCCCTTCAGAATCGCGAAGCGGGCCGGGCGGCCGAGCGGCTTGGCCAGCGCCTCGGCGAGGCGGGGGAGGTCGCGGTCGACCAGCTGGCGTTGCAGCGCGATCGTCGCGGTCGACACCACCACCGTGCGCCCGGTGCGCACCGCGTGCCGCAGGCTCGGCACCAGGTAGGCCAGCGACTTGCCGGTGCCGGTGCCGGCCTGCACGGCCAGATGCTCCTTGGTATCGATCGCGTGGTCGACGGCCGTCGCCATCGTCACCTGCCCGGAGCGCTCCTTGCCGCCGAGCGCGTGCACGGCGGTGGCCAAAAGGTCGGAGACTGGGGGCAGTTCGGGCACGCGTGCAGCCTACTGCTCGGCACCGACACGGTTCACCGGTCGGGCCGCACGAAGTCGTCCAGGTTGGCGCGCGCGTACTCCAGCACGCGTCGCTGGAAATCCGCGGGTTCGTTGGCGTCGTAGAGCGCGTCCGCACGGTTCTTCCGCGAGCTGTCCGGCGGCTGCCTGATCTGGTCGGGGTTGTCGAGCACGGCGTACTCGTCGTCCCACAGTCGATCCAGGTCGGCGTCGTCGTGCGATTCCGCGAGCGCTTCGTATCCGGCGACCACCACCGCCGCCGCCAGCCCCGGCATACCCGCGGCCCGCAGCGCGCCGGGTACCCAGGGAAGTTCGTCGATTCGCCGCGCGAGGTAGCGGCCGAAGCCGCGGTCGCCGACATGCTCGTCCAGCGAGGCGAGCACCATCAGGTTGGCGAAGGCGGGCGGCAGCGCGGTGCGGCGGCGGACCGGGTCGGCGCGCAGTTCCTCGGTCGCCGGGTTGGACCAGAAGACGATGTCCGCGGCGCGGGCGATGTCGTCGGCGTCGGCCAGCGCCCGGGCGACGGCTGCTCGAGCGCTCGCCGGAAATCGGTAATCCACGGGCGGGACTCTAAAGGGCAGCCGAAGGTCCGGCCGTGCCGGGACGAGCGGCGGTGTGACCAACCGTCTAGCGAACGGGCAGTTCCCCCGCGACCTCGATGCCTGCGGTTCGCATCTCATCGATCGCCTTGTCGGTCGTGGCCTGGGCAACGCCCGCGGTCAACTCGAGCAGCACGCGCGTCTCGAACCCGGCCGACCTGGCGTCCAGCGCGGTGGCGCGCACGCAGTGATCGGTGGCGATGCCGACCACGTCGACGGTGTCGATGTCGTGCTCGCGCAGCCACTCGGCGAGAATGACGCCTTCGGCGGTCGAGCCTTCGAAACCCGAATAGGCGGCGGAGTATTCGCCCTTCGAGAAGACCGCCTGGATCGGCGCGGTGTCCAGATTCGGGTGGAAGTCGGCGCCCGGGGTGCCCGCGCGGCAGTGCGGGGGCCAGCTGTCCACGTAGTCCGGGTCGGCGGAGAAGTGCGCGCCCGGGTCGACGTGATAGTCGCGGGTCGCGACGACGGCGGCGTAATCGCCGGTGGTCGCGTGGTCGCTGATGCGATCGGCGACCGCGGCGCCTCCGTCGACGGCCAGCGAACCGCCTTCGCAGAAGTCGTTCTGTACGTCGACGATGATCAACGCCCGGTTCATCTCATGACACCTTTCGCGTGATGTAAGCGAAGACTACCCCGCCGGTGATTACCTCTTGCCGCCTCGTCTCACCCGGCGAATTCGATTCGTACGGAGGGAATCATGAGCGCCAACCCGACCTTCACCCCGCCCGACACGCTGGAGGTCACCTCGAGCCGGTGACCACTCAGCTCAGGAACGTCGTCGGAATGGCGGGCTCGCCGTCGGAGAGCTTGAGGCCCTCCCACGGCAGGCTGATCAAACCGCTCGACACCAGCGCGCGGCCCTCGGCCAAGGTCGGCAGCCCGTCGACGACTTTGCCGTCACGCACCAGCGGGACCAGCAACTGCCGCGCCTCGAATTCCCCCGACGCGGGCGCGGGGCCGGTCGCCGGGTAGACGATCTCCTCGACGATGGTGCCGGTGTCGCGCGCCAGCCGAACGGCTTTCTTGGTGCCGCCGCGCGATTCCTTGTGGCTGCTGCGCTTGGCGACCGGCAGCCCGTCCACTTCCACCAGCTTGAAGACCATGCCCGCGGTCGGCGCGCCCGATCCGGTGACGAGCGCGGTGCCGACGCCGTAGACGTCGACGGGTTCGGCGCGCAGCGCGGCGATCGCGTTCTCGTCCAGATCGCCGGAGACGATGATGCGGGTCTTCTTCGCGCCGAGTCGGTCGAGCTGATCGCGCACCTGTCTGGCCAGCACGCCGAGATCACCGGAATCGATGCGCACACCGCCCAATTCGGTGCCCGCGACCTCGATCGCGGCGGCCACGCCCCTTGTGATGTCGAACGTGTCGACCAGCAAGGTGGTGCCGACGCCGAGCGTCTGGACCTGGCTGCGGAACGCGGCGGCCTCGTGCGCGCCGTCGGCGCCGCTGTGCAGCAAGGTGAAGGCATGCGCGCTGGTGCCCGCGCCCGGCAGTCCGTAGCGGCGCACCGCCTCCAGGTTCGAGGTGGCGTCGAAGCCCGCGAGATAGGCGGCCCTGGACGCCGAGGGCGCGGCCAGTTCGTGAGTGCGCCGCGAACCCATCTCGATCATCCTGCGGCCCGCGGCGGCGCTCACCATGCGTGCCGCGGCCGAGGCGATCGCGCTGTCGTGGTTGAGGATCGACAGCGCCAGCGTCTCCAGCACGACGCACTCGGCGAAGCTGCCGCGCACCGAAAGAACCGGTGAACCCGGGAAATACAGTTCGCCTTCGGCGTAGCCGTCGATGTCGCCGGTGAACCGGTAGTCGCGCAGCCAGTTCAGGGTCCGCTCGTCCAGGAATTCGGCGACGATCGCCAGTTCCGATTCCCCGAACCGGAAGTCCGCGAGCGCCTCGAGCAAACGTCCGGTTCCGGCGACGACGCCGTAGCGACGGCCGTGCGGCAAGCGCCTGGCGAATACTTCGAAGGTGCACGTGCGATGCGCGGAGCCGTCGGCGAGCGCGGCGGCCAGCATGGTGAGTTCGTACTGGTCGGTCAGCAGCGCGGTGCTGGCGACGGCGTCGCGGTGGTCCACACCGGCCACTGTAGCCAGCGGGACTCGCGGGGCGGGCGGTGCGCGGGTGTTGTATCTCCGGAGTCGAGTCGTACCCTGGACGTTATGAGCTTGTGCGAAACGAACTCGACACTGTCGGCGGCACAGGCGACTCCGGAAGCGGTCGAGTACACCGAGATCCTGGAGGCGGAGGACCGTCCGTGGGTGACCGTGGTGTGGGACGACCCGGTCAACTTGATGCACTACGTCACCTACATCTTCCAGAAGCTCTTCGGGTACAGCAAAGCCAAGGCGACCGAATTGATGCTGCAGGTGCACAACGAAGGGAAGGCTGTGGTGTCGTCCGGATCGCGCGACAAAATGGAGCAAGACGTCCGTCGACTGCATGCGGCTGGCCTGTGGGCGACCATGCAACGGGACGACTGATCGGTACGACTACCCTGGCGCTCGTGCGTGAACGGAGCAGGCGCGGTGCGTAAGTGGAGCCGCAAGAACTCGTTGAGCGGCCTCAAATTGCGGACCGAGATGGACGCGAGAGAGGCCGGGGTACTGCGCTCCCTGGTCGGCGCGGTGTCCGGGCTGCTGACCGAGCGTTCGCAGTCGGCGCCCGAGGACGAGCTCGCCGCGCTCACCGGCCTGCGCACCGGCAACACGGCCCCGCCGGACGACCCGCGGCTGTTGCGGCTGCTGCCGGACTTCCATCGCGCCGAGCCCGGTTCCCCGGATGCCGATCGCGCCGATCTCAACAGCGCGCTGCGCGGCCTGCACGAGCCGGAGATCATCGATAACAAGCTCGCCGCGGGCGCGGTGGTGCTCGACACCGTCCCGCCGGACGGCGGCAAGATCGTGCTCACTCCGGAACAGGCCGACGCGTGGCTCACCGCGCTCACCGACGTCCGGCTCGCGCTGGGCACCGTGCTGGGGATCGAGGCCGACACGCCCGACCATTTGGAGCCCGATGATCCGCGCGGTCCGCACCTGGACGTCTACCACTGGTTGACCTGGATGCAGGACACGCTGCTGCAGGCGCTCGCTCCCTGACCATGAACGCAGTGCCGGGCCCCCGGGATTCGCTCACCGACGTCGCCGGTCTGCTCGTCGGCCATCACCACGCCCTCGACCCCGACGCCACCCTCGGTTCCGGCGCGGCCACCGGCTGCACGGTGGTGCGCGCGCCGGGCGGTGCGGTCGCCGCCGTCGACGTGCGCGGCGGCGGACCCGGCACCCGCGAGACCGATCTGCTCGACCCGTCCAACACTGTTCGCCAGGTCCACTCGATCTTGCTCACCGGCGGCAGCGCCTACGGCTTGGCCGCCGCCGACGGCGTCATGCGGTGGCTGGAGGAGCACGGCGAAGGCATTCCGATGGATCCCGAAGACGCCGACCGGGTGGTGCCGATCGTGCCGGGCGCGGTGATCTTCGATCTCCCGGTCGGCGACTGGTACACGCGGCCGACCGCCGATTTCGGGTACCGCGCCGCCGCCGCGGCGTCCGCCGATTTCGCGCGCGGCTCGGTGGGCGCGGGGGTCGGTGCGCGCGCCGGATCGATCAAGGGCGGCATCGGCAGCGCGAGCCTGGTGCTTGGCGACGGTCCGGCCGCTGGTGTCACCGTTGCCGCGCTGGTTGTCGCCAACCCGGTCGGGTCGGTATTCGATCCGCGCACCGGTCTGCCGTGGGGAGTCGGCACCGACGGACCCGAGTGGTTCGGCTTGCGTCCGGCCAGTCCGGAGCGATTGGCCAGGGCGAACGCGTTGCCGGTGAAAGGCACCGTTCTCAACACCACGATCGGCGTCGTCGCCACCGACGGGCCACTGGAACCAGCCGGATGCCGCCGGATGGCCACCACCGCGCACGACGGCCTCGCCCGCGCCATCCGGCCCGCGCACTCCCCGCTCGACGGCGACACCTTGTTCGCCGTGTCCACCGGAACCGCTCGGATCGCGCCCGTCCCGCTCCCGCCCGCCTTCCCCGACGACCTGCTGCTCCTCGACGCCCTCTGCACCGCCGCCGCACTGTGCGTCGAACGCGCCCTCGTCAACGCCATCCTCACCGCCACCCCCGTCGCCGCCATCCCCACCTACACCGACCTCTTCCTGCGCTGACCCCACAGACCTTTTCGCCCTGCCACACATCGACTCGCCGCGCGACACGCCGTACCGATGATCAGAACCTGTGTGCCGACGAACGTGGGAAACAAGGACCGGGGAGCGAGGCGGCGGGAATAGGCGAATATTCTGGCTCGTTGTCGGCTGTGACCGGTCGGCGAAGATATGCGGAAGGGTTCGACTAGTGCTGGTGATCAGAGCCGACCTCGTGGCGGCGATGGTGGCGCACGCCCGCGCCGACCACCCCGACGAGGCCTGCGGGGTCATCGCGGGGCCGGAGGGCTCCGATCGGCCGGAGCGGTTCATCGCGATGGTCAACGCCGAACGCTCGCCGACCTTCTACCGCTTCGATTCCGGCGAACAGCTGAAGGTGTGGCGCGAGATGGACGCCGCCGACGAGGAGCCGGTGGTGATCTACCACTCGCACACCGCCACCGAGGCCTACCCCAGCCGCACGGACATCTCCTACGCGTCCGAGCCCAACGCGCACTACGTGCTGGTCTCGACACGCGACCCCGAACAGCACGAGCTGCGCAGCTACCGGATCCTGGACGGCGAGGTCACCGAAGAACCGGTGCGGATCGTCGCCTCCTACGAGACCGCCTGACCCCCGAGCCCTGACGAAAACCGAGGAGTACCCATGTCGGTAACCGTGTCCATCCCGACCATCATGCGCGGCCTCACCGGAGGCGAGAAGCGCGTGCAGGCCGAGGGCGCGACCCTGTCCGCGCTGATCGACGACCTCGACGCCAACCACCCCGGCCTGGCCGAGCGCCTGCTCAAGGACGGCAAGCTGAACCGCTTCGTCAACATCTACGTCGACGACGAGGACGTCCGCTTCTCCGGTGGTCTGGCCGCCGAGGTGCCCGCGGGCGCGAGCGTCACCATCCTGCCCGCGGTCGCCGGTGGCTCGCGGACGCACGTCGACCGGATCAGCTGAGTCCGTGGCCCGCTACGAATCGCTGATCGCGACCCTCGGCAACACCCCGCTGGTCGGCCTGCGCACGCTGTCCCCGCAGTGGGACGGCGAGAACCACGTGCGGCTGTGGGCCAAGCTGGAGGATCGCAACCCCACCGGGTCGATCAAGGACCGCCCGGCCCTGCGCATGATCGAGCAGGCCGAGGCCGACGGTCTGCTGTCACCCGGCTGCACCATCCTCGAGCCCACCAGCGGCAACACCGGCATCTCGCTGGCGATGGCGGCCAAGCTCAAGGGCTACCGGCTGGTGTGCGTGATGCCGGAGAACACCTCGGTGGAGCGGCGTCAGCTGCTCACCATGTTCGGTGCGGAGATCATCGATTCGCCCGCGGCGGGCGGCTCCAACCAGGCGGTGGCCAAGGCGAAGGAGATCGCCGCGGCCAACCCCGATTGGGTGATGCTCTACCAGTACGGCAATCCCGCCAACGCGCTCGCCCACTACGAGACGACCGGACCCGAGCTGCTCGCGGACCTGCCCGAGATCACGCACTTCGTCGCGGGCCTCGGCACCACCGGCACCCTGATGGGCACCGGACGCTTCCTGCGGGAGAAGGTCCCGAACATCGAAATCGTCGCTGCCGAACCGCGATACGGCGAACTCGTCTACGGCCTGCGCAACATCGACGAGGGCTTCATCCCCGAACTGTACGACGAGACCGTGCTGACCACCCGCTTCTCGGTCGGCCCGTTCGACGCGGTCAAGCGCACCCGCGAACTGGTGCTCGAGGAGGGCATTTTCGCGGGCATCTCGACGGGCGCCATCCTGCACGCGGCGCTCGGCGTCGCGCGCAAGGCGGTCAAGGCGGGGACGCGCGCCGACATCGCGTTCGTGGTGGCCGACGGCGGCTGGAAGTACCTCTCGACCGGCGCCTACGACGGCACGCTGGAAGAAGCCGAGGAGCGGCTGGAAGGTCAGCTCTGGGCTTGATCGGCACGGGTCCCGGTTCCGCGTCGGTACGCTCGAAGAACGAGCTGTGGCATCGATCAGGAGGTTGCCATGACCGGCGGACTCGGGCCCTCGTTCGATTCGGATCGCATCGCGGCCTTGCGCGCGCGGCTGGGTAACCCCGGCACGGTGACACCGGGCGCGGCGCCGACGCGACCGCAGCGGGCGGGCGACTTCGCGGCGCTGCGGCAACTCTGGCTACGGGCGGGTGCGCTGATCGCCGGGTTCGTGCTGCTGCTGTACGCCATCGAGGGCGTCGACGCCGTCGACAGCCGCGAACTCGACCGCGCGGGCATCGAACCGCGTGAGGCGGACGGGCTGTGGGGCATTCTCTGGGCTCCGGTGCTGCACGGCGGCTGGGACCACCTGATGGGCAACACGGTGCCGGTGCTCGTCCTCGGTTTCCTCGTCCTGGCGGCTGGCATCGGCCGCGGGCTCGCGGCGACGGCCGTCATCTGGGTGGTCGCGGGGCTGGGCACCTGGCTCACCGGCGCCGACGGCACCGTGCACATCGGCGCCTCCTCGCTGGTCTTCGGGTGGCTCACCTTTCTCATCCTGCGCGGCTGGTTCACCCGCAGTGCCGGGCAGATCGTGCTCGGGCTCGTCGTCTTGGTGGTGTACGGCTCGCTGCTCTGGGGTGTGTTGCCCGGGCAGGACGGAATCTCTTGGCAGGGACACCTTTTCGGCGCGATCGGCGGTGTCGTCGCGGCGTGGTTGCTGGCGCCGCGGCAACGGCGCGCCACAACGCCGACGGTCGCCTGAGACCATCCGGAATCTTTTGGCGGATCCGTGATTTCGCGGGTGCTGCGTGAGCCGCCCTGCGGCTGGGTACGCTCTGACAATGGACGTCGACGCCGTAGGAAGGATCGAGCGGGGATCCTTGGCGCACCACGGTGAGAGCGCAGCCCGTCGGAGATTTTGGGGGACCATTTCGTGACCGAGAATTCGTCGTGGCAGCATGAGGGCATGCGCCTTACCGTCCTCGGGTGCTCGGGCAGTGTGTCCGGCCCGGACTCCCCAGCGTCGGGATACTTGCTGACCGGCCCGGATATGAATCCGACCGTCATCGATTTCGGCCCGGGTGTGCTCGGCGCGTTGCAGCGCTACGCCGATCCCGGCGAGGTCGACGTCTTCCTGACCCACCTGCACGCGGACCACTGCCTCGACCTGCCCGGTCTGCTGGTGTGGCGGCGCTACCACCCGACCCCGCCGGTCGGCCGGGCGATCGTACGCGGACCCTCCGACGCCGCGCTGCGCATCGGCAACGCCTCGGCCGAGGTCGGCGGCGAATGCGACGACTGGTCCGACGTGATCGACATGCGGCCGTGGATCGAGGACGAGCAGATCGAGTTCGGTCCGGGCCACACGGTCGTCGCGCGACGGATGTACCACCCGCCGGAGTCCTACGGTCTGCGTATCACCACCAAGGCGGGTCGCACCTTCGTCTACACCGGCGACACCGCGATGTGCGACGCCGTGCTGGAACTCGCGCAGGGCGCCGACGTCCTGATGTCGGAGGCTTCCTGGACCCACGATCCGGCGAATCGTCCGCCGGGCATCCACCTTTCGGGTACCGAGGCGGGTCAGATCGCGGCGCGCGCGGGCGTGAAGGAACTGCTGTTGACCCACATTCCGCCGTGGACCTCGCGCGAGGACGTCATCGCGGAGGCCAAGGCCGAGTTCGCCGGCCCGGTGCACGCCGTCGCGCCGGGGGAGACCTTCGACATCTGACGGGGCGCCGGGGTTGCGGTCGGAGCGCGTCGTAGTCGTCCACTAGGCTGGCCCCGTGTCGAGACGAGCCGATGGCAGGGCGGACGATGAGCTCCGCGAGGTACGTATCACCCGTGGATTCACCACGCATCCAGCCGGTTCGGTGCTGGTGGAGTTCGGTCAGACCCGGGTGATGTGCACGGCGAGCGTCACCGAGAGCGTGCCGCCGTGGCGGCGTGATTCCGGACTCGGCTGGCTCACCGCCGAATACGCGATGCTGCCCGCGGCCACCCACACCCGCTCCGGTCGTGAGTCGGTGAAGGGCAAGGTCGGTGGGCGCACCCAGGAGATCAGCAGGCTGATCGGACGCTCGCTACGCGCCTGCATCGACCTGGCGGCCATCGGCGAGAACACCATCGCCATCGACTGTGACGTGCTCCAAGCCGACGGCGGCACCCGCACCGCGGCCATCACCGGCGCGTACGTGGCCCTCGCCGACGCGGTGACCTGGCTCGGCGCCTCCGGCGGGCTCGCCGATCCGCAGCCCATCTCGTGCGCGATCGCCGCGGTGAGCGTCGGCGTCGTCGACGGACGGGTGCGGCTCGACCTGCCCTACGAAGAGGATTCGCGCGCCGAGGTCGACATGAACGTGGTCGCCACCGACACCGGAACCTTGGTGGAGATCCAGGGCACCGGCGAGGGCGCCACCTTCCCGCGCTCCACCCTGGACAAGCTGCTCGACGCGGCGCTGGCCGGATGCGAGCAGCTGTTCACGGTGCAGAAGGAGGCGCTGGCGCTGCCGTATCCCGGCGTGCTGCCGGAGCCGGTCGAGACGTCGAAGAAGAAGTGATGAGCCGCCGCGTTCTGGTCGCCAGCCGTAATAGCAAGAAGCTGAAGGAACTGCGCCGCATCCTGGACGAGGCGGGCGTGGCCGGGGTGGAGATCGTCGGCTTGGACGACGTGCCCGCCTACGAGGAGGCGCCCGAGACCGGCGCGACCTTCGAGGAGAACGCGCTGGCCAAGGCCCGCGACGGTGCGGCCGCCACCGGATTGCCCTGTGTCGCGGACGATTCCGGTATCGAGGTGGATGCGCTCAACGGCATGCCCGGAGTGCTCTCGGCCCGCTGGGCGGGCAGGCACGGCGACGACGCCGCCAACAACGCGCTGCTGCTGGCCCAGCTGACCGACGTCCCCGACGAGCGGCGCGGCGGGCGTTTCGTCTCGACCTGTGCGCTGGTGGTGCCCGGCGGCACGGAACTCGTGGTGCGCGGCGAGTGGCCGGGCACGATCGCACGGAAGCCGGTGGGCGAGGGCGGTTTCGGCTACGACCCGCTGTTCGTTCCGGACGGCGGCACGGTCTCGGCCGCGCAGCTCACCCCCGCCGAGAAGGACGCCGCCTCGCACCGCGGGCGGGCGCTGCGGCAGTTGCTGCCCGCGTTGGCCGCGCTCGCCGAGGACTGACACCGCGCGGGTTGATCGCGGAGCCCAGTCGCACGCGCGCCGCGCTTGCGAGGACTGACCCCGCGGCCGGTCGCGAAGGCCAGTGACCTGTGCGCCGTGCTCGCTCGAGACTGACACCGCGCACGCTGAGGACTGACGTCGCGCGGCTCGGTCGCCGAACCAATGGCCTGCCGCGCTCGCGGAGGACCGCACCCCACGGGGTGCGGCTTCCGGGCCTAGTGGCCTGCACGGCAGCCGGAATTCGGCGGGTTACGCGTTGGATCGAACGCCGCCCGATCAGACGCCGAAGTCGTTCTTGACCTGCTTGGCGTTGGTGTGCTCGACGAAGAACGACAGCAGCGGGACGGTGCCCGCGATGAGGGTGCCGACGGTGCGGCCGATCGGCCAGCGCACCTTGACCGCCAGGTCGGCCGTGGCGATCAGGTAGATGAAGTACACCCAGCCGTGCACGACCGCGATCCAGCTGGGCGGGTTGGCGTCGAAGCCGTACTTGGCGATCATCTCGCCGGTGAGCAGCAGCAGCCACAGGCCGGTGGTCCAGGCGAGCACCCGGTAACGCAGCAGCGCCGAGGCGATCTTGGCGGTGTTCGCCGCCTTGGCCTGCGCGGGAGCGGCCTGGGGCTCGGTGGCGACGGTGGTCTCGTTCTCGCTGGCGCTCAACCGGCGCTCCTCTCGGTGTTGCGGGTGTCCAAGCCCGCCCGGCGAACCTGGCCGTCGAGCTCCTTGGAGTTCAGCGCCGCCAGGTACCTGTTGTATTCGGCGAGCACCGGGTCGTCGTCGCGCGCGGCCGTCGGGCGCTCCGGCAGGATGCCCGCCGGAATCTCCCGCGGCGCGGCCTTCCGCGCGGAGTCGGTCCGCTGCGGCGCGGTGCTCGGCGCGTCCTGCTCCTCGGCTTCGGTCTCCAGTCGCACGAACCGGATGTAGGCGAACACCGCGAACCCGGCGAACAGCGGCCACTGCAGCGCGTACCCGAGGTTCTGGCCGGTTCCGCTGGACGACTCGAAGCGTTCCCACTGCCACCAGCCGAGCGCCAGACAGGCGAGGGCGGCCACGATCACCAGCAATATCAGGGCCGGGCGATTGTGTGCCGAGCGGCGGGGAGAAGCGGACACGCCTCCTACGGTACCCGTCTACTACAGGGTGCGTAGGAGCAGGTCGACGCTCGGCTCTCCCCGCCGCGCGCGCCTCAGAACTTGTACGTGACTCCGGTCATCCGCTCCGATTCCGCCCAGAGTCGGCGCTGCAATTCGGGGTTCTTCGACAGCTTGGTGGAGGACGACGGCTGGACCGGTCCCTGGCTGCCGAACAACCAGGTCGGGCCCCAGTAGGTGTCGGGATCGGGGTCGGGCATCCCGGCGGCGAACAGCGTCGAGTGCGCGGCCTTGGCGGGCGCGTGGCCGATCAGGCGGATGAACGGCTTGCTGATCCGGTCGAGCGGAGTCTCGGTCCTGGCGAACAGGTCGGTGGCCGAGACACCCGGGTGCACCGCGTACGAGCGCTTCTTCGAGCCGGACTCGGCGAGGCGGCGCTGCAACTCCCTCGCGAACATCAAGTTCGACAGCTTGGCCTGCGCGTAGGCGAGATTGCGCTGGTAGCGGCGGTGCTCGTAGTTGAGGTCATCGATCCAGAGCTTCGGTGTCTGCTTGTGCGCGATGCTCGCCAGCGTGACCACCCGGTCTCGGATGCGGTCGAGCAGCAGCCCGGTCAGCGCGAAGTGACCGAGATGGTTGACGCCGAACTGGGTCTCGAAGCCGTCCGCGGTCCGGGAGAACGGGATGTTCATCAGGCCCGCGTTGTTCACCAGCACGTCGATCTCGCCGGACTGCTCGGCGAACTTGCGCACCGAGGCCAAGTCGGCGAGGTCGAGCGCGGCGACCCGCACGTCACCGGGGATCGCGGCGGCCACCTCCTCGGCTTTCGCGGCATTGCGGCAGGCCATCACAACGGTCGCGCCCTTGGCGGCCAGCACCTTGGTGGTCTCCGCGCCGAGGCCGCCGTTCGCGCCGGTGATGACAAAAGTGCGCCCGGTCTGGTCCGGGAGTTCGGTAGGTTTCCACGCCATGGGCCAACCTTACTCTGGAGTAAGTTCGGAGGGAAGGAAGCGCGCACACCCGCGGGGGAGAATATCGGCCCAGACACTCGCACCGACATTGCCGCGCCGGGATTCGGTGACGTTACCCCCGCGCGAGGTTCGCTACGGTGAAGACGTGACGACCACGGTGGGGAGGCAATACGGCGGGCGCGCCGTCACCGAGCGCAAGGCGGAACGGCGGCTGCGGTTCCTGGAAGCTGCGACGCGCCTCTTCGCCGAACGCGGGTACACGGAATGCTCGCTCGCCGACGTGTGCGCCGCCGCCGGGCTCTCCAAGCGGCAGTTCTACGAGGAGTTCGAGACCAGGGAGGACGTGCTCGCCGCGGCCTACGACCGCATCCAGGACGACGCCGTCGCGGCCGTGGGCGGCGCACTGGCAACCCTCGACCCGCGCCTGGACCCCAGCGCCGCGATGACCGCGGTGCTCACCGCCTACCTCGGCTCGCTGGGCGCCGACCCGTACCGCGCCAAGGTGGCCTTCATCGAGGTGGTCGGGGTCAGCGATCGGATGGAGCGGCACCGGCGCGAACGTAGGCATGCCTGGGCCGCCGTGCTCGAATCGGCCGTGGTGCCGCGCGTCGCGCCCGGCGGGCACATCCGCGGCGGTCCCGGTCTGGCGGCGAGCGCCCTGATCGGCGCGATCAACGGACTCACCCACGAGTGGCTGCTCTGCGATCCGCGGCCGCCGGTCTCGGCTCTGGTGGAGCTGTTGGTTCCGGTGGCGATCGCGTTGATCGAAAACCCCTGACCGCCACCGGAACTCGGCTACCGCGTCACGCGAGCAGGCCTTCCAGGCGACGCGCGCGCGGGGGCTGGCGCAGCTTGCCCATCGCCTTCGCCTCGAGCTGACGGACCCGCTCGCGGGAGACGCCGAGTGCGGTGCCCACCTGCTCGAGCGTGCGCCCCTCGCCGCGGTCCAAGCCGAAGCGAAGCAGGATCACCTCGCGTTCCCGGTCGGTGAGCGTGGCGAGCACCGTGTCCAGCTTGCCGCGCAGCATGCTCGCCGCGACCACGTCGGCCGGGTCGGGGGCGTCGTCGGGGATGAGCCCGCCGAACTCGGTTTCCCCGTCGCCGACCGGAGTGTGCAGCGATATCGGCTCGCGCCCGTGCCGCAGCACCTCCTCGACCTGGGCCACCGGCATTTCCAGCTCCGCGGCGACCTCCGCCTCGGTGGCCTCGCGACCCAGATGCTGGGCGAGCGTGCGCCGGGTGCGGTTGACCCGGTTGAGCAGCTCGACGACGTGCACCGGCATGCGAATGGTGCGGCCCTGGTCGGCGAGGGCGCGGCCGATGGACTGGCGGATCCACCAGGTGGCGTAGGTGGACAGCTTCAACCCGAGCCGGTGATCGAACTTCTCCACCGCGCGGATCAGGCCGAAGGTGCCCTCCTGGACCAGGTCGAGCAGCGACATCCCGGTCGGCGTCGGATAGCGCTTGGCGATCGAGACCACCAGGCGCAGGTTCGCTCGGATCATGTGGTCCTTGGCGCACAGCCCGTCGGCGGCGGCGCCGCGCAGCTCGCGCCGCGCGGCGGGGGTGAGTTCGATTCCGGCGTCGGCGCTTTCGTCGAGGCGCTGCTGCGCGAGCACGCCCGCCTCGATGCGGACGGCAAGGGCTACCTCCTCGCCGGAGGTGAGCAGCGGGGTGCGGCCGATGTGGCGCAGGTAGTCCCGCACCGGGTCTTCGGTGAGGGTGGCGGTGACGGAGTGGGGCACGGGTGGTCCTTTCGGTCGAGCGAGGAGCCGGTCCGGTGGCGGCGCGGTTCGGGAATGCCGGTCACCGGTGGCGGCGGGCGGTGCGGTTCGCGCGCGGCCCGCCGCCGGGGGATTGCCGAGCGGGTTTCGCTCAGCGACCCGGGATGCGCAGCGGACGGCGCGGCTTGCCCCGATGGGTCTGCGCGCGCTGGACGCCGCTGTCGTGGCGAGCGGGCCCGCCGTGGAAGAGGTTGTGCGATCCGGTGATCGGGCTGCCGGTGCGGATCGGCGTGGCGCCGAGGTGTCGGCGGATCGCGGTCTCGAGGTGCGCGGTGTCGATGTCGGCCACGGTGGCTGCTCCCTGTCGGTCGGTCTGGCTGGTGTGAATCGGGGCTGCGGTCTGGGGGCCGTGGGTCATGCGCAGGGGGTCTCCTTCTCGGTTCGTGCCGTCGTCTCCGGCGGCGAAGACAAACTTAGATCAGACCTAAAAATATGTCAACTATAAATTTATGTCGGGATCGTATACGCTCCCGATATGACCGAACAGGGACTTCGTGCGCGCAAGAAGCAGCAGACGCGCGAGAACATCTCCCACCAGGCCACGCTGCTGTTCCTGGAGCGCGGATTCGACAAGGTGACGATCGCCGACGTCGCGACCGCGGCCGACGTCGCCAAGATGACGGTGACCAACTACTTCCCGCGCAAGGAAGACCTCGCCCTCGACCTCGGCGAGGTCTTCGTCGACCGGCTCGCCCGCACAGTGCGCGAGCGGGAGCCGGGCCAGTCGGCGCTGGCCGCGCTGCGGCACGCCTATCGCACCGCGGCCACCGAGCAGGACCCCGTGGTCGGCTTCTCCGGTCTCGAGTTCGCCAGGATGATCGCCGAGAGCCCCGCGCTGCTCGCGCGCCTGCGCGAGTTCCACGAGGAAAGGGAGGCGGCGCTGGCCCGCACGCTGGCCGCGGAAACCGATGCGGCGCAGGATGACATCGCGCCACGGGTGGCCGCCGCCCAGCTCGGCGGCGTGCACCGGGTGCTGTTCGAGGAGACCATGCGCCGCACCCTGGCGGGCGAATCGAACGACGAGATCGCCGCGGCGCTGACCGAATACATCCGGGTGGCCTTCGACGCGCTGGAACCGAGCCTGGGCGACTACGCCGTGCGCGCCGGATGACGCGCGAGGAGGGCCTGGCGGCGGAGTTCGCTGCCGTGTCGCTGGCCCGGAGGCGTTGCGTGCGTTGCCGCCGGCGCAGTCCGCGCCGATCGTCGACGCCTACACCATGACCATCGATCACGTGTTCCGCTGGGTCGTTCCGGTCGCGCTGGCCGGATTCGTGGTGGCCTGGTTCCTGAAGGAGGTGCCGTTGCGCGACAGCGCACGCGCGGGCGCTTCCGATGTGGGAGAGGGCTTTTCGGTGCCCGAGAACAGCGACCGCGCGGGTCTGCTCGAACGCGCCGTCGCGGTGGCCATGCGCAAGGCGCGTGCGGAAGGGCCCGTCTTCCCGGCGATTCTGGCCGACGCGGGCAGCCCGCTCAGCCGAGGCCAAGCGTGGGCGGTGGGACAGGTTGACCTGCACAACAGGGTTCGCGGCGTGGCCACCCTCGGGACCATCGCGCGCGCCCACCGGGTTCCGGTCGAGGTGATCGAGCCGGTTTACCTGAAGGTCATCGGCGGGGGATACGTCGATGCCGACGACGGCACTCTGCACCTGACGAAAACCGGCTCGGCCGAAGTCGATCGGGTGACGGCGGCATGGCGGCGCTGGCTGGGCGAGCGCCTCGACACCGGCGACGATCGCGACCCCGCCGATCGGGCGCTCCTCGACCAAGCCCTGATGAGCGTCGCCGCCAAGCTTGTGGAGGAGCACCTGGACGAGGTGGAAGCTGCCACAGTCGGATGACTCCGTGCGTGAGAACCCAAGAGTGCGGGTAGTGCTCGCCGGGCATGCGCCGCCCCGTCCGCCGCGCCGAGCGTCAACGCGGCCGGCAAAGTCCTGTCCCGTCGCGAACCGGTCGAGTGCGACCCGGAGCGGGCTTGCGCGCCGGGTTCGCTTGCCTTTAGGTTGAATTCGTGACTGCCGGGTCGGCGATACGCCGCACACAGATGGGTCGCCCGGCCGTTCGGTGACCCTCCGGCGGGCGCGTGGCCCGCCGCCTCCTTCGCTTCTTCTCTGTACCGCATGGTTTCTCAGGGACTGCGAAAGGAGGTGAACTCATGTCCCACACCGATTTCGACCTCGACGCGTGGCAACGATTCGCGGCCGCGCACGACGTGCAGAGCGTGCTCGACGCGACCGTCGTCCAAATCGTGCCCTTCGGCGCCTTTCTCGAAGTCGCGCCCGGCGTGCACGGTCTGCTGCACCGCAACGCATGGTCGGACTGGTCGGCGGAACCGCAGGTCGGCGCCGCCATGGCGGTCCGGATTCTGGCCATCGACGCCGAGCGCTACCGCGTGAGCCTGGCCGCGGCATGATGCCGGGTCCGTGACGTCCGGTTGAGAGAGGTGTGCGGAGGCAGACTCCACCTGCCTCCGCACACTTTCAGCCTATGCGTATCTCCGTACCGCTCGGGCCATGCGCAGTCCGTGGGCGGGACTTCGGGCGTTCAGCGCGCTTACCTCCGCATCCGCTCCGGGCACGCGCGGGCTGTGGACGTGCTTCCGGCAGCGCTCGATCGGGCTATGCCTCCGCCTCCGCGCCGCCCCACGATCCTCGATGCTTACTCGCTCGAACGATACTTGTACGCGAATACTCGCACACGTATATTCGTAAACGAGTAAGGAGGTGCCATGGCCACGAAGCGCAAGGTGAACAACCTGCTGGCGCTCGCGATCCTCTCGGTGATCATCGAACGGCCGATGCACCGCTACGAGATCGCCTCGAAACTGCGCGAGCGCGGCAAAGACCAGGACATGGACATCAAGTGGGGTTCGCTCTACACGGTGGTTCAGAACATGGTCAAGGCCGGTTTCCTCGAACCCGTCGGCAGTGAACGCGAGGGCTCGCGCCCCGAGCGCGTCATCTATCGGATCACCGACGCGGGCCGGACCGAAATGTCCGACTGGACAAGAGAATTGATCGCCACTCCGGTGCTCGGGCGCGACGCCTTCACGGCGGGCCTCTCGGTGATCGGCGCGCTGTCGCCGGACGAGGTGATCGAGTTGCTCGCCACCCGGATCGCCGCGCTCGAAGCGATCATCGCGGGCGTGCGCCGGGAACTGGACGGGCTCGCGGGCACGCTGCCCCGCCTGTTCGTGATCGAGACCGAGTACGGGCTCGCGATGTTGGAGGCCGAGGCCGCGTGGGCTCGCTCCTGGCGCGCGGAGTTGGTCGACGGCACCTTCCCCGACTTGGCGATGTGGCGGCAGATGCATACCGGCGGCATGGCGTCGTCGGACGTCTTCGACATGGTGGAAAGGGGGATGCAAGCGCCTCAGTAGACCGAACGTCTCAGTAGGCACAACGCCGAAGCAGAGAGACACCGGCCCCGGCGACAGCCCGGGGCGACACGAGACCGGACCCGGCGGAGGTGCGGCAACACCACCGCCGAGCCCGATGAAACCGTCTCGAACCGTGCCCGCACGGAGCGCACCCGGCCACGAGGCTGGCAACCACAGGATAGCTGGGTGCGCGGTACGCGGATCGGTTCGAGGAAACCAACCGACTCACATTCGGAGATACCTCATGTCCAGAATCCGTTCCGCACTCGTCGTCGGCGGCGGCATCGCCGGGCCCGTCGCGGCCACCGCCCTGCTGAAGGCGGGCATCGACGCCCGCGTCTACGAGGCCTACCCCGGCCCGTCCTACGGCATCGGCAGCGGGCTCGCGCTCGCACCGAACGGCGTGGCGGCGCTCGATGTCATCGGCGCGGGCGATCCGGTGCGCGGCATCGCGCAGCCGGTGTCCAAGATGATGCTTTCGGTCGGCCGCACCCGGCACCACGTGCCCACCCTGCGCGGCGAACCGCCGCTGCAATTGGTGGATCGCGCCGAACTGCACCAGACGCTGCACGATCACGCGGTGGCCGCGGGCGTCCCCGTCGAGTTCGACAAGCGTCTGGTCGGCGTGGAGGAGCACGCCGACGGCGTCACCGCGCGCTTCGCCGACGGCAGCACCGCGACCGCGGACGTGCTGATCGGCGCCGACGGCATCCGGTCGACCGTGCGCGGCCTGATCGACCCGAACGCGCCGGGCCCCCAGTTCACCGGCATGCTCGGTTTCGGCGCGGCCACCGAGTGCGATGCCGAAATACCCGCCGAAACCATGGTTTTCGCCTTCGGCCAGAAGGCGTACTACCTGTACTGGTCGACCGGTGACGGACGGGTCTTCTGGGGCGCCAACCTGCCGCACAAGCAGTACCTGACGCTCACCGAGGCCCGCGCCGTCCCGGCGTCGCACTGGTTGTCGATCCTGCGCGAGACCTACGGCGCGGACTCTCCCGGCGGCGAACTGGCCCGGAGCACCACCGAGGACCAGCTGGAGGTCACCGGCGGCCTGCACATCATGCCGCCGGTGCCGCACTGGTACCGCGGCCGCATGGTCCTGGTCGGCGACGCGGTGCACGCGCCGTCCAACAGCTCCGGGCAGGGCGCCTCGCTGGCCATCGAGAGCGCGGTGCAGCTGGCCAGGTGCCTGCGGGATCTGCCGGAGCCGGAGGCGGCCTTCGCGGCCTATGAGCGGCTGCGCCGCGGCCGGGTGGAGGGTGTCGCGGCGCGCGCCGCGAAGATCAACCGCAGCAAGACGCCTGGTCCGGTGGGTCGCAAGATGATGAATCTGCTCATGCCGCTGATGGTGAAGACGGTGATGAACCCCGAGAAGACCATGGGCGCCGAGCAGCGCTACCGCATCGACTGGGCCGCGCAGGTCCAGTCGGAGCCGGTCCCCGCCTGACGGCGGACCGCACGACCGCCGGTCGCGAAAACCGTTCGCGACCGGCGGTTCGCGTGTTCCCCCTTGGGTGGGGAATCGTTCACCCTCGGAGGTGGGGAGGCAGCACTGGGGTTCCTGTCGAGGAAGGCCCCGGACGGCGAGATTAGTAGTCAGAAAGAAACGCCGCCCGAATCCCGAGGAGCACCGCAATGCCGACCGAAACCATCGCACCTGCCGTTCCGACCCGGACGGGCGCGCTCGCGTCGGTCACCCGCTTCGACCCGGCCGCCATCGCGGTGTCCACCCCCGACGGCGACCTCACCTACGGCGAACTGGACTCATGGTCGAATCGGCTCGCCAGGGTGCTGCTCGGCGAGGGGGCCGGACCGGGCACCACGGTCGCCATGGCGGTGGAGCCGACCATCGAGTCGGCCGTCACCCGGTGGGCCATCGCCAAGTCCGGCGCGACCCCGGTGCTCGCGACGTCCGGTTCGGTGGAGGTCGAGTCGGCCGTGCTCGGTGTCACCACCCACTCGCGGCGCGGCGAACTGACCGACGCCATCGGCTGGCTGCTGCTCGACGACCGCGCGATGCTGGTGCGCTACCTCACCGGCTCGGACGCGCCGATCACCGACGCCGAGCGCGAGCCCATGCGGCGCGCGTCCTGACGACGCGCCGACGTCCCGCTTCGGGAACTCCTTCCTGACATGCGGATTTCGAGTTGTCGACCAGCGTGCGGAGCTAGACTCTCCAGGGGAAGTACTCCTATGCGCACGCTGGTCGACTCATCCGCGGGAAGGCTCGTTCCCACACGAGTCGAAGCCCGTCGCGGGCGACAGCGCGCTCACCCCGCACGGGCACCGCGCGCTCTCGACATGTTCTCTTCCGTCTTTTCCTGAGCCCAGCAGGGACCTTGTATGCCACAGCCGTCTCTCACTCCAGTGGCCGCGGCCGACCGGCTGCCCGCAGGCGCCTTTCCGCTTTCCGCGGCGCAGCGCGGCATCTGGTTCGCCCAGCACTTCGCGGGTGACACCCCGATCTCGATCGCGCAGTACGTGGAATTCCACGGGCCGCTGGATTTGGATCTACTAGCCGACGTGGCGCGCCGAGCCGTCGACGAGTTCGGCAGCGGCTACCTTCGGTTGATCGAGGTGGACGGATTTCCCTACCAGGTCATCGATACCTCGCTCGAGGACGAGACGCTGGTGGTCGATCTGCGCGACGAGCCCGATCCGGTGGCCGCCGCGCACGCCTGGATGCGCGCGGAGTACACCGCGCCGCTGAATCTGCTGCGCGACCGGCTCGGCAAGTACGCCATGCTGCGACTGGGCGACCAGCACTGGTACTGGTACCAGCGCATCCACCACATCCTGCTGGACGGCTTCGGCGCGATGAGCCTCGTGCAGCGCACCGCCGAGCTGTACAACGCCGAGCTCGCGGGCCGCGAGGCGCCGCCGAACAAGGCCGCCGACCTGCGCACCATCGTGGACGCGGATGTCGCCTACCGGGATTCCGAGCGCTTCCAGGCCGACGCGCAGTACTGGCGCGACCATCTCGCGGGCATGTCCGAGCCCGTCAGCGTGGCGGGCCGGGCGGCCGAGGTGGATGCGCATCCCGCCCTGGTGGCCGGTGAATTGCCGCCTGCCACCGCCGAACTGCTGGACGCGGTGGCCAAGTCGGTGTCCTCCAGCATCGCGCCCGTGGTGGTGGCCGCGTTCGGCGCCTATATCGGCGCGATGACCGGTGCGCCCGAAGTGATACTGAGCCTGCCCGTCTCCGGTCGCACCACCGCCGCGCTACGGCGCTCCGGCGGCATGATCGCCAACGTCGTGCCGCTGCGACTGCCCCTCGGCGCCGAGAGCTCCGTCGGTGGACTGATCAGGTCCGCGCAGGGCGAACTGACCTCGGCGCTGCGCAGGCAGCGGTACCGCCAGGAGGACATCGTCCGCGACCTCGGCTGGTCGCTGGACGAGGCGGCCTCGTTCGGCCCGACCGTCAATCTGATGATGGTGGACACCAGGATTCAGCTGGGCGAGGTCACCGGCCGGATGCACGTGCTGACCTCGGGACTGATCGAAGACCTGTTCCTGAACCTGTATCCGGGCATGGGCGCGGAGAACACCCACATCGATTTCCAGGCCAATCCCAACCTGTACGACGACGAAGAACTCGCCGCGCAGCACCGGAGATTTCTGGACTTCCTGCACCGCTTCCTTGCCGCGGGACCGGACGCGCCGCTGCACGCGGTGCCGGTCCTCTCGCCCGAGGAACGTGCCGAGCTCGAGCCCGCCCGCGGACCCGCGTCGGTGCCGCCGCGCACGCTGGCCGAGATTCTGGCGGACGGCGCGGCCGTCGATCCGGACGCGGTCGCCATCCGCGCCGACGGCACGTCGCTGACCTATCGCGCGGTCGAGTCCTACGCCAACCGACTCGCGCGGCTGCTCATCGCGGCGGGCGCCGGACCGGAAAGCGCGGTGGCCGTGGCCATTCCACGCTCCGTCGAGTCGGTGCTTGCGGTCTGGGCGGTCGCGCGCACCGGCGCCGCGTTCGTGCCGATCGATCCCGGGTATCCCGCCGACCGCATCGAGCACATGGTCGCGGACAGTGGCGTCGTCGCCGGGCTCACCGTAACGGGCGCGCGTTCGGCGCTGCCCGACCGCATCACCTGGCTGACGCTCGACGACTCCGACACCGAAGCGGTTTTGGCGCACCAGGATTCGGCCCCGATCACGGATGCCGAGCGGACCACCGCGATCCACCTCGACCAGCCCGCCTACCTCATCTACACCTCCGGTTCGACGGGCATGCCCAAGGGCGTCACCGTGACCCATCGTGGCTTGGCGAACCTGGTCGCCGGGTCCGGCGCGTCGTTCGGCGTGGACGCGAATGCCGTGGTGGCGCACGCGGTCTCGCCGAGCTTCGACATTTCGGTCGAGGAGCTGCTCGTCGCGTTCGCGGTGGGCGCGTCGATCGTCGTCGTTCCGCCCGCCGCCTACGCGGGCGAGGACTTGGCCGAAGTGCTGCGGGCGCACCGGGTCACGCATCTGAACGTGACACCCGCCGTGGTCGGCTCGCTGGACCCGGAAACCTTGCCCGACCTGCGCACCGTGGTGGTCGGCGGAGACGCGTGCCCGCCGGAGCTGGTGGCGAGATGGGCGGGCCGCACGCTACTCAATGGGTACGGCCCCACCGAGACCACGATCACCGTCACCGTCAGCGCGCCGCTGGCGCCGCACGGTCCGGTCAGCATCGGCAGCCTGGCTCGTGGCGTGGTCGGCCTGGTGCTCGATCCGTGGCTGCGACCGGTCGCGCCCGGTGTGGTCGGCGAGCTGTACCTGGGCGGGCCCGCCGTCGCGCGCGGCTACCACCAGCGCACCGGGCTGACTGCCAGCCGGTTCGTGGCGAACCCGTACGAGCCCGGTGGTCGCATGTACCGCACCGGTGACCTGGTTCGGTGGCGGCGGCGCGAGGGCAGGCTGGAGCTGGATTACGCGGGCCGCGGGGATTTCCAGGTGAAGGTGCGCGGCTATCGCATCGAGCTCGGCGAGGTGGACGCCGCGCTGGAGCGGCAGCCGGAGGTCGAGTTCGCCCTCACCATCGGCGCGACCACCCCGAGCGGCGCCACCGCCCTGGTGTCCTACGTGCTCGGCGCGCCGGGTGTCGAGGTGCAGCCGGAGGCGCTGAAAGCGGCTGTCGGCGAAAGTCTTCCGGCCTACATGGTGCCGACGGTGATCATGGTGCTGGACAGTGTCCCGTTGACGCCGGTGGGCAAAGTCGACCGCAGAGCTTTGCCCGCACCGGATTTCGGTATGCGCACCGTCGTGCGACGCCCACCGTCCACGCCCCGCGAGGAAACGATCGCGGGGCTCTTCGCGGAGGTGCTCGGCCTGGACGCGGTCGGCGTCGACGAGAACTTCTTCGCGCTCGGCGGCGACAGCATCATCTCCATCCAGCTGGTCTCCCGCGCCCGCTCGGCCGGTCTGCGGTTCAGCGCGCGCGACGTGTTCGAGCGCAAGACGGTCGCCGCGCTGGCCGCCGTCGCCACCGATGCCGCCGACACCGCGGTGCTCGAACTGCCCGGTGGCGGTGTCGGTTCCGTCGAGATCACCCCGATCGTGCACGCGATGCTCGATCAGGGCGAGACCTGGGACCGCTACAGTCAGGCCGTCCTGATCGCGCTGCCGCCGGACGGCGACCGCGCGCGGCTGACCGCCGCGGTGCAGACGCTCATCGACCACCACGACGTGCTGCGCAGCACGTTGCGTAAGGGCGAGGACGGCTGGGAATGGGTTGTCGCGGAGCCGGGTTCGGTGCGCGCGGCCGAACGCATCGATTCGGTGGTCGCGGGTGACGACCTCGAGGTGAGTTGCGAGTATGCCTTGCAGCGCGCCGCCGATCGGCTCGATCCGGCGGCAGGGGTGGTCGCCCGGTTCATTCTGGTGGAACCGAATTCGGCCGCCGGTGAATCGGTCGTCGATGCTCCAGGCACCGGCACCACCGATGGAGTGGGCGTCGTCATTCCCGGCGTCATCGGTGGTGCGGCGGAGTTCGCCGGGGGGACTGTCGTCGATGTGGCCGCTGCCGAGGGTGGTGTCGACGCGCGGGCCGCCGAAGAGGTCGGAATCGCCGGTGCGGGCGGTGGAATGGATGCTCGCGCCGCCGAGGGTGTCGGCTTTGCCGATGAGGCAACAGGCGGCCGCGGCATCGCCGGTGCGGGCCGTGGCGCTGATGCGCGGGGCGCCGATGGTGTAGACGCCGCCGATGGTGGCCGTGGCATCGCCGGTGCGGGTCGTGGCGCTGATGCGCGTGCCGCCGATGGCATCGGCCTTGCCGATGACGCCGCCGATGGTGGCCGTGGCATCGCTGATGCGGGCCGTGGCGCCGATGTGCGCGGCACCGATGGTGTCGATATCGCCGATGGTGTAGACGTTGGCAGGGAGGGCCGCGGCGCCGATGCGCACGCCACCGACGGTGTCGACGTCGCCGACGGCCATGGCATCGCCGAGGGCACCCGGCTCTGGTTGGTTCTCCACCACTTGGTCACCGATGGCGTCTCCTGGCGAGTTCTGTTGCCCGACTTGGCCACCGCCTTCTCCGGCGGCGAGCTGGAGCCCGTCGGTACCTCGTACCGCCGCTGGGCGCACGCGAACGTCGAGCAGGCGGCGGCGCGCGCGACCGAACTCCCCGTGTGGCGGCGCGTGCTCGCCACGCCGGACGCCCCACTCGGTGCGCGAGCGGCGGACCCGGGGGTGGACACCGTGGCCACCGCGGCCGAGGTGCGGACCACCGTGCCGGTGGAGACCGCGACCGCAGTGCTGGACACGGTGCCCGCGCTGTTCCACTGCGGCGCCGACGATGTGCTCCTCGCCGCGCTCACCATGGCGGTCGCGCGGTGGCGGACCAGGTCCGGTGCGCTGTTCACCCTCGAGGGGCACGGGCGCGAGGAATCGGTGCTGCCCGGCGCGGATCTCGCGCGCACGGTGGGCTGGTTCACCAGCGTTTATCCGGTCGCGATCGATCTCGCGGGCATCGACATGGACGACGCGTTCGCGGGCGGACCCGCGGCCGGTCTCGCGATCAAGGCGGCCAAGGAGCAGTTGCGCGCGATTCCCGACCGCGGCGTCGGATACGGCATGCTGCGGTACCTGAATCCGCGGACCGCGGGCGAACTGGCCGCCGCGCCCACCCCACAGATCAGCTTCAACTACCTCGGTCGCGCCGCGGGCGGACCCGAAGGGCCGTGGTTGCCGAGGCGATTCGCCGCGACGCAGGACGACCGCGCGCCGCTGCCCGCCGTCGTGGACGTCAACGCCATCATGGGCGCCGCGGGCCTGGAGGTCACCTGGGCCTACGCCACCGAACTGCTCGCCGAGGACGACGTCCGCGCGTTCGCCGAGCACTGGACCACCGCGCTCACCGCGCTCGCCGACCACGCGCGGACGACCGGTGCGGGCGGCCACACCCCGTCGGACTTCCCGCTCGCCACGGTGACTCAGCAGCAGATCGAGGGCTGGGAGCGCACCTACCCGAACCTGGCCGACGTGTGGCCGCTGTCGCCGCTGCAATACGGCCTGCTCTTCCACGCCTGGTACGACACCGACACCGCCGACGGCTATACCGTGCAGACCAGGCTCACCCTGGCGGGCCGGGTCGACGCCGCGCGGTTGCGCGCCGCGGCGCAGGTGCTCGTCGACCGGCACGAGAACCTGCGGGTCGCGTTCGTCGAGACGCCGGACGGTCCACGCCAGCTGGTGCTCGCCGACGCCGAAGTGCGCTGGCACGAAGCGGATCTCACGCACCTCGCCGAAGACGGCCAGCGCACAAGGGAACTCGACCGGATCCTGGCCCTCGACGCGAACACCCGCTTCGATCTCACCCGCCCGCCACTACTGCGCTTCCAGCTCATCCGCACCGCCGACGACACCTACACCCTGCTGATGACCAATCACCACCTGGTGCTGGACGGTTGGTCGACGCCGCTGCTGGTCCGCGAGCTGCTGACCGTCTACATCGCCTCGGGCGCGGGCGCGAGCGCCGCGGACGTGCTGCCCCCAGCCCCGTCCTATCGCTCGTTCCTCGCCTGGCTCGCCGAACAGGAAGCGGCCGAGCGCATCCCGGCCACAGCTGAACTCCGCCCCGCCGCCGACGAACGCGGCCCTGTCGCAGCGGAACCCAGCGGGGCTGGTGAACCGCCCGCTGCCGCGGCGGAACCCCCTGCGACGGCCGAGTCGCAGGTGACCGATCTCGAACGTGCCGCCGAAATGCTCACCGGTCCCGCGAGTTCCGCGTCCCTGGCCGCGTGGCGTGAGGCGCTGGCCGGAATCGACGCGCCGACTCGCGCGGTCCCGACGCTGGCGGGCATTCAGTCCACCGAATCCGGCATGGTGTCCTTCGACCTGCCCGCCGAGACCGTCTCGCGGCTGGAGGCGACGACCCGCGCCGCGGGCGCGACCGTCAACACGGCCGTCCAGGCGGCGTGGGCGCTGCTGCTCGCCATGCTGACCGGACGCACCGACGTGGTGTTCGGTGGCACGGTGTCCGGCAGGCCGCCGCAGCTGGCCGGAGTCGAGGACATGGTCGGCCTGTTCATCAACACCCTGCCGGTGCGGGTGCGGCTCGATCCGGCGGAGCGGGTGGCGGATCTGCTGGCCCGCGTGCAGACCGAGCAGGCCCGGCTGCTGGACCACCAGCACGTCGGACTCGCCGCCATCCACCAGGCTGTCGGTCTCGCCGAATTGTTCGACACCCTCACTGTTTTCGAGTCGTATCCGATCGATCGCGAGGCGCTGTCGCAGTCGCTGGACATCGCGGGCATGCGGATCCTCGACATCGCGGGGACCGACGCGACGCCGTACCCGTTGAACCTCATGGTGATTCCGCTGCACGGGATGCCCGGCGAGCCGGGCGACAAGCTGCGGGTCACGGTCAAGTACATGGCCGACCAGCTGGCTGAGTCCGCCGCGCGCAGGTTGCTCGACCGGTTCGTCATGCTGCTCGAGCAGATCGCCGAGCACCCGGAGATCGGTGTCGCGCGGTTGCAGCACTGCGACGCCGTCGAGCGCGCCGCCCTGCTGCCGGTGCACGGTCCCGATTCGGTGCCGCAGCGCACCCTGCCCGAGATCCTCGCCGCGGGCGCAGCGGTGAACCCCGATGCCCTCGCGGTCAGCGCGAACGGCGACACCATGACCTACCGCGAACTCGACGCGTGGTCGAACCGGTTCGCCAGGGTGCTGCTGCGCCGCGGCATCGGCGCCGAGGTCTTCGTCGTGCTCGCGCTGACCCGCTCGGTGGAGTCCGTGGTCGCGGTGTGGGCGCTGGTCAAGACGGGCGCGGCGTTCCTGCCGCTGGATCCGAACTACCCGGTGGAGCGGATCGAGCACATCCTCACCGATTCCAAGGCGCCCATCGGCGTGACGGTGCGCGCCACCGGCGAGACCCTGCCGAGCACGATCGACTGGCTGCTGCTCGACGACCTGAACACCATGCGCAGGGCGCTGACGGTACCGGACGGACCGATCACCGACGAGGAGCGCGGCGGCGCGATCCGGATGGACCAGACCGCCTACCTGATCTACACCTCCGGCTCCACCGGCAAGCCGAAGGCGGTACTGCTCAGCCATCGCGGTGTCGCGAATCTGACGACGGCGCAACGCGAATCGATGGACCTGGACCACACGGTAAAGGCCTTGCAGGTCGCCTCGCCGAGCTTCGACGCGTCGGTCTTCGAGCTGCTCGCCGCGCACACGGTCGGCGGACAACTGGTGCTCTCTCCGCCGGAGGTGTACGGCGGCGAGGAGCTCGAGCGCCTGCTGCGCGCCGAGCGGGTCACCCACGCGGTGATCACGCCATCGGTGCTGGCCACGATGGACCCGGCCGGTCTCACCGACCTGCGCGTCCTCTCGGTCGCGGGCGAAGCCGCCGGGCCGGAGCTGACCGCGCAGTGGGCGGTCGGCAGGCGCATGCTGAACCTCTACGGCCCAACGGAATTCAGCATCTGGGCGACGGGTCCCGGCGAGTTGGAGCCCGGCGAGCCGGTCACCATGGGCGGCCCGATCCGCGGCGCCGCGGTCATGGTGCTCGACACCTGGTTGCGCCCGGTTCCGGTCGGGGTCGAGGGCGAGCTGTACTTGGCGGGTCCCGGGATCGCGCGCGGCTACTTCAACCGCTTCGGGATGACGGCGGCTCGTTTCGTGGCGAACCCGTACGGCGCGCGCGGCGAGCGGATGTACCGCACCGGCGACATGGTGCGCTGGGTCGAATCCGACCGCCCGGGCGGACCGGTGCTGGAGCTGGAGTACCTGGGCCGCAGCGATTTCCAGGTCAAGATCCGCGGTCTGCGCATCGAACTCGGCGAGATCGACGCGGTGCTCGCCGCCGACGACCACGTGGAATACGCCGCGACCGTCGGCATGCCGGGCCCGGCCGGTGAGACCGTGCTCGTCTCCTACGTGGTGCTCAGCGACGCGGGACGCGAATCTGTCGGTGCCGCCGAGGAATACGACACCGAACGGTTGCGCTCGCGTATCGCGGGCGCGTTGCCCGGCTACATGGTGCCCGGCTATCTCGTCGTGCTGGACGAGGTCCCGTTGACGCCGGTCGGCAAGCTGGATCGCAAGGCGCTGCCCGTGCCCGATTTCGCGGCGTTCCTGCGCAGGTACCTGGCGCCGCGCACACCGGTCGAGCAGGCCGTTGCCGAGGTGTTCGCTGAGGTGCTCGACACCGAGCGCGTCAGCATCGACCATTCGTTCTTCGAGCTGGGCGGCAACTCGCTCAGCGCGACCAAGGTGGTGGCCAGGGTCAACGCGGCGCTCGGCGCGACGATCGCGCTGCGCGACCTGTTCGACGCGCCCACGGTCGCGCAGCTGTCGGCGCGGGTGGTCCCGGCTGCGGCGGGGGAGCGCGCCCGCTTCGCGCTCGCGCCGCGCATCCGGCCGGACCGGATTCCGCTCTCGCCCGCCCAGCAGCGGATGTGGGTGCTCAACCGGCTGGATCCCACCTCGCCCGCCTACAACATCGCGGTCGCGCTGCGTCTCACCGGCGACCTGGACGTGGCGGCCATGCGACGCGCGCTGCGCGCGGTCGTAGACCGGCACGAAAGCCTGCGCACCATGTATCCGGCCGACGCGGAGGGCCCGCGCCAAGTCGTCCTCGACGCCGAGGTCGCCGCGCCGGAACTGCGCGCGGTCGACACCGAACCCGGTGCGCCGCTGCGGGATCGGATCATCGAACTGGCCGGTGTCGGCTTCGACCTGGTGACCGAGCGACCGCTGCGGGTCGGTCTGTTCCGTTTGCGCACGGCCGAAGGCAACGGCCGGGCGACGCCGGTGCACGTCGTCGTCCTGGTGGTGCACCACATCAGCGCCGATGGCGCGTCGATGGCGCCGCTGGCCACCGACCTGATGACCGCCTACGCCGCGGCCACCATGGGCCAGGAAGCGGCCCTGGCCGCGCTGCCGGTGCAGTACACCGATTTCGCGCTGTGGCACCGGGAACTGCTCGGCGACGAATCCGACCCGGAGTCGCTGGCCGCCAAGCAGATTCGCTTCTGGACCGAATCCCTCTCCGGCGCACCGGATCTGCTCGAGCTGCCCGCCGACCGGCCGCGGCCCGCGGTGCAGTCCATGCGCAGCGCGGACCTGGACTTCGCGGTCGAGCGGCCGCTGCACCGGGCCATGGCGGAGTTGGCCGCGGACACCGAGGTGAGCATGTTCATGCTCGTGCACGCGGCGCTCGCGGTGCTGCTCGCTCGCCTCGGCAGCGCCGACGACGTGGTGATCGGCACCGCGGTCGCCGGGCGCGGGGAGGCCGCGCTGGACGAGATGGTCGGCATGTTCGTGAACACCCTCGCGCTGCGCACGCCGGTCGACCCCGACCGATCCTTCCGCGACTTCCTCGCCGCCGTGCGTTCTTCGGACCTCGACGCGTTCGCCAACGCCGACGTGCCGTTCGAACGCCTGGTGCAGGTGCTGAATCCGGCCAGGTCCACGGCGCACCACCCGATCTTCCAGGTGTCGCTCTCCTTGCAGAACTTCGTCGAGCCCGCGCTCGAGCTGCCCGGACTGCGCATCGCGGTGGAGGATCTGGATCGCGACGCGTCACAGTTCGACCTGACCCTCGACCTGCGCGAGCGCTACGACGACGCCGAGCGGGCCGGTATCGACGCCACGCTGACCTACGCCACCGATCTGTTCGACGCGCCGACCGTCGACACTCTCGCTCGCCGGTGGCTCGCGGTGCTGGCCGCGGTGGTGGCCGACCCGGAACAGCGCCTCGGCGACATCGATCTGCTCGTGCCGCTGGAACGCGCCGAACTGGTGCCCGCCAGC
The DNA here is from genome assembly GCF_059570515.1 of Nocardia sp. CNS-044. Taxonomy (NCBI): domain Bacteria; kingdom Bacillati; phylum Actinomycetota; class Actinomycetes; order Mycobacteriales; family Nocardiaceae; genus Nocardia; species Nocardia sp. CNS-044. Next base: position 906,309 of record NZ_JCANSX010000007.1, on the reverse strand, counting down.
GGCCCGGAGTCGGCCGGGGTGCGCACGTTGCCCGAGGTGTTCGCCGCGACGGCGGCCGCGTATCCGGAGCGGCACGCGGTGGTCGCCGCGGGTGTGACGACGACCTACCGCGAATTGACCTCCCGTGCAGCGCAACTCGCCCGTCTGCTGATCGAGGCGGGGGCCGGGCCGGAGACGGTGGTGGCGCTCGGACTGACCAGGGGCGCGGAGCTGCTGATCGGTATGTGGGCGGCCGCCGCGGCGGGCGCGGCGTTCCTGCCGGTCGACCCGAAGCATCCGGTGGACCGCATCGAGCACATGCTCACCGACTCCGGCGCGGTGCTCGGCCTCACCGTCGCCGCGCACCGGCCGCAGCTGCCCGCGGAAACCAAGTGGCTGGTCCTCGACGACCCCACCTTCGCAGCCCGCTGGCGCGGCGCCGACGACACCCCGCTGCGCGCCGACGAGCCGCGCGCACCGATCCGGCCGGACCATCCGGCGTGGATGATCTACACCTCCGGCTCCACCGGAACGCCCAAGGGCGTCACGGTCTCGCACCGCGGCATCGCCGATCTCGTCGCGGCACAGCGCGAGTCGCTGGCGCTGGACGAGCACGCGCGGGTATTGCAGGTCGCCTCACCGAGTTTCGACGCGTCGGTGTTCGAGGCGATCATGGCCTTCGGCGCGGGCGCGGCCTCGGTGGTCGCGCCGCCGGAGGTGTTCGGCGGGGACGCGCTGGCCGAGCTGATCGAGGCCGAGGGCGTCACCCACGCGGTGATCACCCCGTCGGCGCTGGCCACGGTGGACCCGGCGCGGGTGTCGAGTCTGCGGGTGCTGGCCGTCGCCGGTGAGGCGGTCGGCGCGGAACTGGTGGAGCGGTGGGCGCAGGGCAGGACCATGGTCAACCTGTACGGGCCTACCGAATCCACCATCTGGGCAACGGGTTCGGGTCCGTTGGCGGTGGGCGCACCGGTCACCATCGGCGGTCCCATCCGCGGCGCGTCGGTGCTGGTGCTCGACGGGCGACTGCGGCCGGCGCCGGTGGGCGTCGCGGGCGAGCTGTACCTCGCCGGGCCCGCGCTGGCGCGCGGCTACCACGCCCGACCGGACCTGAATGCGACCCGCTTCGTCGCGAATCCGTATGGCGCGCAGGGCGAGCGGATGTACCGGACCGGCGACCTGGTGCGCTGGATCGCCGATGGCGAACTGGAATATGTCGGCCGCACCGATTTCCAGGTCAAGGTGCGGGGTCAGCGCATCGAACTCGGCGAGATCGACGCCGTGCTCGGTCGCGCCGACGGCGTGGACTTCGCCGTGACGCTCGGTGTTCGCGGACCGTCCGGCGGTACCGCGCTGGCCGCCTACGTAGTCCACGAATCCGGCGTCGAGCTGGACGTGGACGCGCTGCGCGCGCACGCCGCCGAGTCACTGCCCGGGTATATGGTGCCCTCGGCTTTCGTCGTGCTGGACGCGATTCCGCTCAACGCGGTCGGCAAGCTCGACCGGAAAGCGTTGCCGGAACCGGTGTTCGCCGACGACCGCACCGAATACGTCGCGCCGCGCACGCCCACCGAGGAGACCCTGGCGGCGGTCTTCGCCGAACTGCTCGGTCGCGAGCGGGTCGGCGTCGAGGACTCCTTCTTCGCGCTCGGCGGCGACAGCATCCTGGCCATCCAGCTGGTATCCCGGGCCAGGCAGGGCGGGGTGACCATCACGCCGTTGCAAGTGTTCGAACACCGCACCGTGGCCGGACTGGCCGCCGCGGCCGACGCCGCGGGCGAACTGGTGGTGCTGGAGGAACTGCCCGGCGGTGGCGTCGGCGATATGCCGCTGCCGCCGATCGTGCGGTACATGATCGAACGCGGCGGCGACTTCGACCGTTTCGCGCAGACCGCGGTGCTCGAACTACCCGTCGGCATCCGTCCCGAGCAGCTGACGGCGACCGTGGCGGCCGTGGTGGACCGGCACGACATGTTGCGCGCCAGGCTGTTCCGCGCGCCGGACTGGCGGCTGGAGGTGGCCGAGCCGGGCAGCGTCGACGTGGCGGGGCTGATCCGCCGCATCGAGTTCGCCGCCGACGCGGATACGGTCGACCTGCGCGAATACGCGCTCACCGAACTGGAAACCGCGATGAACCGGCTGGACCCGGCGCGCGGCGTGGTGTTGCAGTTCGTCTGGCTCGACCCGGTCGGCGAGGCCGGGGACCGCAGCCGCGCCGGTCGTCTCATCGTGATCGCGCACCACCTCGTCGTGGACGGCGTGTCCTGGCGGATTCTGGTGCCCGATCTGATGGCCGCCTGGGCACAGGTCTCCACGGGTGCGACACCGGTGCTCGCCGAGACCGGGACGTCGATGCGCCGCTGGTCGCACGCGCTCACCGAGGAGGCGCACCGGGCCGAGCGAGTCGCCGAACTCGGCTACTGGCGCGACCTGATCGACGGGCCCGATCCGCTGATCGGCGGACGGGAACTCGATCCGGCCGTCGATCAGGCGGGGACGTTGCGCATGGTGGAGGCGGAGGTCTCCGAGGACGTCACCACGGCGCTGCTGACCACGCTGCCGGGGCTGTTCCACGGCGGCGTCGAGGACGCACTGCTCACCACACTGGCGCTGGCCGTGCACAAGTGGCGCGCCACCGCGGATCGCAGCGTCCTGGTCCGGCTGGAAGGGCACGGTCGTCAGCAGGAAGTGATCCCCGGCGCGGACCTTTCCCGGACCGTCGGCTGGTTCACCAGCGTCTATCCGGTGCGCCTCGACCTCGGCACGGTCGACGTCGACGAGGCCATGGCGGGCGGCCCCGCGCTGGGTCAGGGAATCCGCGCGATCAAGCACCAACTGCTCGCCGTGCCGGACAAGGGCATCGGGTTCGGCCTGCTGCGCTACCTGAATCACGAGACGGCCGAACAGCTTCCGCGTCGTCTCCCGGGCCGGGTCGCGTTCAACTACCTGGGCCGCTACGCGACCGGCGAGATCCCGCCTGGCCTGGAGGGACTCGGCTGGCTGCCCACCGACGAACTCGGCGACCTGCCCGCGACCGAATACCCGAACGTGCCGCTGCAAGCCGAGATCGACGTGAACGCCGTGGTTCTCGGCGACCGGCTGCGCGCCACCTTCGGCTTCCCCGCCACGCTGCTGGACCGCACCGAGGTGGCCGAGCTCTCGCGCCTCTGGATCGAAATGCTCGGTGTCGCGGCCGAATTCGCCGTCACGCCGGAAGCGCGCGCCGCTGGCGCGGAGGAGGAGCGGGCGATGGCCGAACTCGCGGTCGCTGCCGCGCCGCCCGCGCCGGGCGCCGCGCTCGGGCTCGACGTGCTGCTGCCGATCCGGCTCGGCGGCGACGAACCCGCGCTGTTCTGCATCCACCCGTCGTCCGGAATGGCATGGACCTACCTGGGTTTCGCGGAGGCGCTCGCGCCGGGCCGCCCGATCTACGGCCTGCAAGCGCCGGACCTGAGCGGTCGCGAACCGTCCATGCGCAGCATCGAGGAATTCGCCGAACGCTACGTCCGCGAGATTCGCGCCGTGCAACCGGAAGGCCCGTATCACCTGCTCGGCTGGTCGTTCGGCGGGCTCATCGCGCACGCCGTCGCCACCCGCCTCGAGCAGGAGGGCGCGCCGGTCGGCGTGCTCGCCCTGCTCGACGCCGACACCGCCGACATCGACGGCGACAGCATCGAACCGCTCACCGCGGGCTCGTTCATCAGCACTTTCGGTGCGGTGTTCGGCATCGACGACGTGCCCGCCGACGCCACGGCACAGGAGGCGGCCGCGCTGATCGCCGAGCGGACCGGCGGCGTGGCGCTGGTGGACGCCGACACTCTGGAGCGGATGGCCGGGTCCTACAACGCCTCGGCGCGGACCAGGACCGGCTATCAGCGTCCCGTCTATCACGGCGACGCCCTGTATTTCAGTGCCACCGTGGACACTTCGGACATCTTCGGCCCTGAGGGCTGGCGTCCGTACATCACCGGCGTGATCACCAACCACGACGTCGAGGTCACCCACGACGAACTGACCGCACCACACGTGCTTCCCGTCATCGCGCGTGTGCTCGACGAGCATCTTGGAGGCATGCAGTGAACGACAGCGGAGTTGTGGTGGAGGGCGTGGAGAAGTCCTTCGGTGAGGTACACGCCCTGCGCGGCGTCGACTTCACGGCCGCGCAGGGCGAGGTGCTCGGCATCCTCGGCCCGAACGGCGCGGGCAAGACCACCACGGTCAATATCCTGTCCACGCTCATCGCGCCGGATCGCGGCCGCGCCCAAGTCGCCGGGTACGACGTGGTCGCCGACCCCGCGGCGGTGCGCCGCTCGATCATGCTGACCGGCCAGTTCGCGGCGCTGGACGACATGCTCAGCGGCTACGAGAACCTGGTCATGTTCGGCAGGCTCATGGGCCTGCGCAAGGGGGCCGCGCGTGCACGCGCCGACGAACTGCTCGCCGAGTTCGACCTGGTCGAGGCCGCGGGCAGGCGGGTGGGCACCTACTCCGGCGGTATGCGCAGGCGCATCGATATCGCGTGCGGGCTCGTCGTCCGGCCCGACGTGGTGTTCCTCGACGAGCCCACCACCGGGCTCGATCCGCGCAGCCGACAGGGCGTGTGGGATCTGGTGTCGAGCTTCCGCAAGCACGGCATCACCACGCTGCTCACCACGCAGTACCTGGAAGAGGCCGACGCGCTGTGCGACCGGATCATCGTCATCGATCACGGCGTGGTCATCGCCGACGGCACCGCCGACGAACTGAAGTCGCGCACCGGCGGCAGCTACTGCGAGGTGGTTCCGCTGCGGTTGGAGGATCTGCCCGCCATCGCCACCGCGCTCGGCTCGCTGCTGCCCGAGGAGAACCGGGCCGCGCTCACCCCCGAGTCCGACCGCATCGCGATCCCCGCCCCCGAAGGAGCCAAGACGCTCGCCGAGGCGCTGCGGCGGCTGGACTCGTCCGGTCTGGAACTGGTCGACATCGCCCTGCGCCGTCCCTCGCTGGACGACGTGTTCCTCCAGCTCACCGGGCATCTCGCCGTCGCGGAAGCCGGAGAAGTCGCATGACCGCCGGGGCCTGGCTGACCGACACGCGCGCCACCCCGGTCCGCGCGCAGCAGTGGTGGGTGCTCACCACGCGACTGGTGACGCCCGCGGTCAAGACCGGCGAGGTGCTCAGCTCCATCGTCGCGCCCGCCGCCTTCACGGCCAGCTTCTACATTCCGCTCAAGACGGTGATGACCGTCATCGGCACCGGCTTCAGCAGCTACGCGCAGTACATGATGCCTCTCGTCATCCTGCAAGCCTGCGCGTTCACCGCCATCGGCGCGGCCTTCCGTTCGGCAAGCGACGCCGTCTCCGGGCTCGACCGCCGCTTCGGCTCGATGCCCATCGGTCCGTTGGTCCCGGTCGCGGCGCGGATGTCCGGCAACATGTTCCGGCTGTTCATCGCGATATCGGCGGGGCTGGTGTGCGGGCACGTGATCGGCTTCCGCTTCCGGCTCGATACCTGGCACACGCTCGGGTTCCTGGCCTTCTCGCTGCTCATCGGCGTCGCGTTCACGCTGGGCGCCGATGTCATCGGAACGGCGGCCAAGAGTCCGGAGGCGACGACGCAGGCGCTGGTGCTGCCGCCGTTGATTCTCGGCATGCTGTCCACCGGGTTGGCTCCGGCGTCTCAATTCCCCGAGTGGATCCAGCCTTTCGTGCGCAACCAGCCCGTCTCGCAGTTCGTCGTCGGGCTGCGCGCGCTCGCGGGGGACACGACAGGCAACGCGGGCGAGGTGAGCTGGGCGCTGATGGGTCCGCCGCTGTTCTGGGCGGGGGCGATATTCGTCATCTGCCTGCCGCTCGCGCTCCGGCTGAGCAAGAGGAGGGCGTGATGGTACTGACAACGGAACGCGGGACGCTCACGCACGGCGAGACCTCGCCGTTCTCGCTGCTGCGGCACACCGCGATTCAGACCCAACGCCTGCTGCTGCGCTGGTCGCGCAATCCGGTGGCGTTGCTGGAGACCCTGATCATCCCGTGCCTGCTGCTGCTGATGCTCGACATCGTCATCGGTGGGCAGATCCAGAAGTTCTCCGGCACCGACGCGCTCTACGGGTCGGTGCCGATGGTGGCCGTCGTCGGCGCGCTGAGCGGCGCGGTGGCGAGCGGGGTGATGCTCGGCAGGGAGCGGGACGCTGGCCTGCTGGCTCGCTTCTGGGTGCTGCCGGTGCACCGCTCCTCGGGGCTGATCTCCCGCATCCTCGCCGAGGGCTGCCGGATCCTGCTCGGCACGCTCGTGGTGATCGTCGTCGGTCATCTGCTGGGTTTCCGCTTCCAACAGGGGTTCGTGCCCGCGCTGCTGTTCGTGTTCATTCCGGTGCTCTTCGGGTTGGCGTTCGCCACCATGGTCACCGCCATCGCGGTGTTCACCGCGAAAGCGACGCTGGTGGAGAGCATTACGATCCTCACCTCGCTGCTGATGTTCTTCAGCACCGGCTTCGTCCCGCTGATCGCCTTCCCCCAGTGGATCCAGCCCGTGGTACGCAACCAGCCCATGTCGGCCGCCGTGGACAGCATGAAGGCCCTGTCCCTCGGCGGCCCCCTCGCCCGCCCCCTCACCCTGACCTTCCTCTGGTCGATCGGCGCGATCATCGTCTTCGCCGTACCCGCCGTCATCGGCTACCGCCGAGCCAGCCGCCGCTGAGACCCCGCGACGGAGCCAGAGGTCTGGATGGGCACGACGCCTACTTCCGGCACGTACTGAGCCGCCCCGCCGACGCTGCCTCAGAGCTGCGTTCCGCACTACCGGAAGCCGTTGCCGCGCGGGTCGATTGGGGCAGACTCGAACTACAACCGGGTAGCTTCGTGTCCAAACACTTGCGCTCGCGCTACGTCTTCGCCTGATCACCACCGGCACCACCGGAAGCCGAGCTCGGCCGCGGCCAGGCCATCATGACCACCGCTGATGGATTCGCCGATGCCGCAGCGGTCGGCGAGACGGCTGTCAGGCCTCGAAGAACAACAGGTTGCCTGCCGCGTCACGCTTGCCGAGGTCGGCTTCGATGGCGGTGGCGAGTTCGGCGGTGGTTTTCCAGGTGCGTGGGGGATCGCCGTCGAGGTTGCCGATGGTCAGCCAAGTGTCGGTGCCGCGATAGCGGACCAGCCCCTTGCCCGACTCGTCGACGGTGACATCGAGATCGCCGGACACCGTCCCTTCTTCCTCGGTCATGACAGCGGCCTTGGCGGAGATCTCGATGACGTCGATCAGCGGAACCCTCCTTGGCGGCCACAGTCGTCGATCGCGGTGCGCAACGCGGACTGTTCGGCAGGATCAATGGTCAGACCGTATTTTACTTTGACCGTGAGGTAGCGCTCGATATAGCCACACCGGAAAGTTCCCGGCGGCAGGTAGTTCGCGGCGTCCTGATCGCCCTTCGACCTGTTCGCCGTCGGGTCCGAGGCTTCGAGGTTGACGGCGTCGTTGGCGATGCGGCGGCGGGTGTCCTCGTCCAGCGCGGCGGCGCCGGACCGCCAGGCCTCGGCCAGCGCGACGATGTGCTCGGCATCCACGCCCGAGGGGTCGGTGATCCACTTGTACTCTTTGAGCTGTCCGCTCTTGCGGTCGAGGACTCCGTACTGATCGCGCCAGCCGCCGTCGGAGCCGACCGTGAGTTCACAGGTCTTCGGATCGAGCCGAACCGTGCCGACGGCGTCGCGCAGCAGCATCACTTCCCGTGTGGTGCAACGACTGTACTGCGTGAAGTCGGCGCCGAAACCGTGCTCGGCCTTGTTCGGATCCCAGTGCGGGAACTTCTCGCGGCTGTACCCGGTCATCGGGGCCTCCGGCGCGACAGCGAGTTTCGCGAGCAGGTCGCGGACTTCCTCAGCGGACGCCGAAGTCTGCTGTCCGGGCGAGGCCGGTGGTTTGCTGTCGGTGCCGCGAGAAACGGTGCATGCGGCGGTCAGCAAGAGAGTGAAGACGATCGGCGCGACAACGGTCACCATCTTGCGGGATGCGGGCCACTTCACAGCGATCCCCCATCGCACGGGACCGGCGTGGCACCGAGAATTCTCCCGGCCACCGGATGCCAGGGCAACGACTGCCGGGCCGTGAGCTTCATCGAGTTGTTCCTAACGCCTACCTCGTCCAATTATCGCGGGCGCCAACGTACCTGTCTCGGCTACGCCGGAATGCCAACGCCGCGTATGAGGTTCGGCACACTCTTCGCGATCGGGTCGTGCGAAGGGGCAGAGCGGAAGCGCCGGACCACCCCCGAGTCGCCGTGCCGGCGCCGACTCAGGGGTGGCGGATCACGAACGATTTCGTCCGCGTGCGTGCGGGCGTGCGGTTGTCCAGGACGCGGTCGCACCGCGCGACACCACGGGGCTGATGAGGGGTAGGTCCCGAGGTGAAGCTTCGCACGGGGAGATCTCGTTCGTGACGTTCGAGGGGCTCGCTCAGCGCGAGCCGCTGGCCGGGACGCGATCGCGCGCTGGTTTCCGGCGGTTGCGTCGCGTGTCGATCCGCGGCGATGGCCGATCCACGATGGGTCCTCCGTCCCGACCTCGTTGTCTACGTAGCAAGATAGTAGATACTCGACGACCGATTGACAACCTTCATCGGAACCTCACAAATGCCAGCATGTTTTGGAGAGGTGTCCGTACATCTACTGCGTTGCTACGGAAAACAGCTTGTGGTCGGCGTCTTCGAACTCGGGCCCCGGGCGAGCGGGCGTCGGGTGCTGTGGCAAGCGTCACCGCCGCCGACCGCGAAGGCTCGGTGCGGGTTTCGGCTCAGTCCTCGTCCGGCTCGGCGTCCGCGGGCTGCGCCATCGGCGGAACGCCGGTGTCCAGGAACCGGATCAGCCGCTCGATGCGGGTGGTGTGGTCGATGCAGCGCTCCAGATGATTACCGAGCAGGGCGAGATCGATGGCCGCGCCGGCGGATTGCGCGCGCTCCGGATCGGTCAACGCCGCGTGCAGCCGTCCACGCAGCTCGGCGAGTGTCGCGCTGACCGGTTCGGCGTCGGCGGACTGGTGGGCGGTGGCGACGGCTTCACCGGCGAGGGCGGTGCGGTGCGCGGCGTACTTGCCGAGCTCGGCGAGTACGTCCAGGATCGGTTGCGGTGCAACGTGATTCGGATGTGCCCGGTATACCTGGTCGGCGACGCGGCTGGTCAGCCAGCCGATGCGGGACAGCTCGTTGGCGATCTGGATCGCCGTCACGACGTGCCGCAGATCCCTTGCCACCGGCGCCTGCAACGCGAGCAGCACCACCGTCCGCGCCTCGCACGCGCCGTACATCTTCTGTAGCTGCTCGTCGAGGGCGAAGACCTCGTAGGTGGCCGTGAGGTCGGCGCTGGCGAGCGCGTCGTTGACTCGCTCGACTGCGTCATGGGCGAGTCGGCACATCAGCGTCAGATCATTGGTCAACGCGTTGAGCTCGTGGGTGAACTGGGTCCGCACCGGCAAATTCTCGCCTATGGTGGGGCGCGCGGGGAAACGATTCGCGCTGCCCGCCAATGGGATATCGAGCACGAGGGGCGTGACGGTCCGGAAAGCTCGCCGCGTACAGGTCGAATAGCGGATGCGCATCACCGTCCGCGCGTCCGACGTACCCACCGATGCTGCCGGACGAAGTGCGCCGGTGGCCTCCGAGGCAAGGCTGTGCGTACGCGTCGGGCCGGGTGCGAGAGGGTGAGTGACGGGATTCGAACCCGCGACCTCCTGGACCACAACCAGGCGCTCTGACCGACTGAGCTACACCCACCGCGCGCGGCTTCCTCGCGTGTGGTCACGGTAGCGACCGCGCCGGGCGACCCGCCAGCGATTTTCTCGCACCGCCGCCCGCCGCCGCACGGTGTTACGGTCGGCGTATGCCGAAGAAGGACGATGTGCAACACCGTCTGGTGACGACCTTCCAGCGACTGGTCGGAAATCCCCTCCTGCGCAGACTGCCCAGCCAGCAACTGCTCGAGACGACCGGCCGGGTGAGCGGCGAACCGCGCATCACCCCGATCGGCGGCCGCCGAGTCGGCGACAGCTTCTGGCTGGTCTCGGAGTTCGGCGAACGCTCCCAATACATTCGGAACATCAAGGCGAACAACCGGGTTCGCGTCCGCTTGCACGGCCACTGGCACACCGGCACGGCCCACCTGCTCCCCGAGGACGACGCCCGCGCCCGCCTGCGCGAGCTGCCGCGCGCCAACAGCGCCGCGGTCCGGCTCGTCGGCACCGACCTGCTGACCGTCCGGGTGGACCTGGACTGAGTCGTGCCCGACTACATCCGCTGGCTGCGCGAGCGGGCCGGTCGCGACCACATCCAGCTGGCGTATGCCGCGGCGTGTGTGGTGGCCGACGGACGCGTGCTCATGCAGCGCCGCAGCGACGACGGCCAGTGGGGATTGCCCGGCGGCGCCATCGAACTGGGCGAGTCCGCCGCGGCCGCCGTCGTGCGCGAGGTCGCCGAGGAGACCGGCGTGCGGGTGGAAATCGAAGCGCTGCAAGGTGGGCTACGCGGGGCGCTTCTCCAGAACTTCGACGAGACGCCACGCGACCGACGGCGCATCGGCCGGTGGATCCACGGGCATCTGCTCGATACGCAGCCGGTAGTGGTTGCCGGCCTGAAACTCGAACCCGTCGATCGAGCCGTAGAACAACTCCCACGGCCCGTTCTGGTCGCGGCGGATCTGTAGGCAATCCCTCGGGGCGACCCCGGTGCACCGCATGGTCCGTGGTGCGACCTCGATTACGAAGGTCCCGGGGATTTCCACGGATTCGCTGGTAGTGGACGTGGAGAGGAGTGTCGGGCCCTCCGGCACGGTGGTGCAGGCGCCAAGCAGCGGGACGAGCAGGATGCCCGTGGCGACGGCCGCGCGGAGTCGTTGCTGCATCCCGCCGATGATACCGATCTAGGTGCCCTGAGATAGCTGGGACGATGGAGGGCATGATCGGTGCGTTGACAACCCGCTGGACCGTGTTCGCCCCTCTCCTCGCCGCGCTCGCCCTGGTCGCCACTTGGGGACGAAGTCTGCCGACAGTGGGAGTGATCGTGGTCGCGGTGTTTCTCGCGGGCGCGGTGCTGGCCGCGGTGCAGCACGCGGAGATCGTCGCGCATCGGGTGGGGGAGCCGTTCGGATCGCTTGTCCTCGCGGTCGCGGTGACCGTGATCGAGGTGGCGCTCATCGTGACGTTGATGATCTCCGGCGGTGAGAAGTCCGCGACCCTGGCCCGCGACACCGTCTTCGCCGCGGTGATGATCACCTGCAACGGCATTTTCGGTCTGGCGCTGCTGGTCGGCGCGCTGCGCAGACGCCTCGCGGTCTTCAACGCGGAGGGCACGGGCGCGGCGCTGGCGACGGTGGCGACGCTGGCCACGCTGAGCTTGGTGCTGCCGACCTTCACCTCGAGCGTGCCGGGCCCCGAGTTCTCGCCCGCGCAGCTCGCGTTCGCCGCCGTCGCCTCGCTCGCGCTGTACGGCTTGTTCGTGATGGTTCAAACGGTGCGCCACCGCGACGACTTCCTTCCGGTGGAAGAAGGCGGTGTGATCACCGAGGGCGGCACGACCGCCGAGCGGCCCTCCGTCCGCGCGACGTTCACCAGCCTGGGTCTGCTGCTCGTCGCGTTGGTCGGCGTGGTCGGTCTGGCCAAGGTGGTCTCACCCGCCATCGAATCGGCGGTGGCGAACGCGGGCATGCCGCCCGCCGCGGTGGGGGTGGCGATCGCGCTGCTCGTCCTGCTTCCCGAGACACTGGCAGCGGTGCGGGCCGCCCGCCGCGATCAGGTGCAGATCAGTCTGAACCTGGCGTTGGGTTCGGCGATGGCGAGCATCGGGTTGACCATCCCGGCCATTGCTGTGGCAACTATCTGGCTACAGGGTCCCCTGGTGCTCGGACTGGGTGCGACGCAGATGGTGCTGCTCGCGTTGACGGTCGTCGTCGGCGTGCTGACCGTGGTTCCCGGTCGGGCGACGCTGCTGCAAGGCGGTGTGCATCTGGCTCTGTTCTCGGCTTTTGTGTTCCTGGCCGCCAGTCCGTAGTCATCGTGATGCGTGTCACGAATAACTGAAACCTGTGTCATGAACACTTGTCCAGTGGCGAGGGTCACAGCACGCCAATTTTGTTGTGACGCGGAGTACCGATTAGCTTGACGGATGTTGGCATCGACGCCGGATTCGGAGAGCGCCATGAATTTCGACATCTCCCGTGCGGAAAGCACGGCATACGGGTCTCGTCTATGACGCCGGAATTGCACACGGCCACCCGGGAATCCGCTACCGCGATCGTCCGCAAGAATTTCTCGGACACCGTCACGTCGTCGTTGCGGACCTTCGGTCGTGCGGTGGGTATCGCGCAGGAGTCGGTGGTCGGCGCGGTGGGGGATGTGGTGCGCCGGGAGTTTCAGTGGCGTGAGGCGATCTTGCAGGCGTGGCGGTTGATCACGGTGACGACGGTGCCCGCGATTTTGATGGCGATTCCGTTCGGGGTGATCGTGTCGATCCAGGTGGGCAATCTGATCCACACGTTGGGTGCGGATTCGCTGTTGGGTGCGACCGGTGGTTTGGGGGTGATCAAGCAGGGTGCGCCGATGGCGACGGGGTTTCTGTTGGGTGGTGCGGGGGCGGCGGCGATCGCGGCGGATCTGGGTGCGCGCACGATTCGGGAGGAGATCGATGCGTTGCACACGATGGGCATCTCGCCGGTTCATCGGTTGGTGATTCCGCGGATGGTGGCGATGTTGGTCGTGGCGCCGTTGTTGAACGTGTTGATCATTTTCGTGGGGGTGCTGGCCGGGTATGCGGTGGCGATCGGTGGGCAAGGCGTCACCCCGGGGTCGTATTGGGCGACGTTCGGGTCGTTCACGACGGCGGCGGATGTGTGGATGTCGTTGGTGAAGGCGTTGATCTTCGGGTTTTTGGTGGTGGTGATCGCGTGTCAGCGGGGGTTGGAGGCCAAGGGGGGTCCGCGGGGTGTGGCTGATGCGGTGAACGCGGCGGTGGTGTTGTCGGTGGTGTCGATCGTGTGTGTGAATCTGTTGTTGACGCAGGTGACCACGATGTTCCTACCCACGAGGCTGGCGTAGATGGCTGTCTCTTCCTACGTCCCCAAGGGATTCGCTCCCGTCGCGCGCTACTTCCGGCGCGGCAGCCGCGTCCTGCGCGCGATCGACTCGTTCGGCTTCGTCGCGGTGTTCGTCTGGCAGGTGCTCTCGGCGATTCCGCTGACGCTGCGCCGGTACCGCGCCGAGACCATGCGCGCCATCACCAACATGACCTGGGGCCGCGGCTCCATCGTGGTCGGCGGCGGCACGGTGCCGATGATGATCGTGCTCGGCCTGGTGATGGGCGCCTCGGTCGGCGTCGAATCCTTCGCCACCCTCGACATGCTCGGCATGGGCCCGGTCACCGGCATCGTCTCGGCCTACGCGACCACTCGCGAGCTGGCCCCGATCGCGGCCGCCGTCGGCTTCGCCGCGCAGGCGGGCTGCCGCATCACCGCCGAGATCGGCTCCATGCGCATCTCCGAGGAGATCGACGCGATCGAATCGCTCGGCCTGCGCTCGGTGCCGTTCGTGGTGACCACCCGGGTCATCGCGGGCGCGCTGGCCATCGTCCCGACCTTCCTGATCGCGCTGATCCTGTCCTACCTCGCCTGCCGCGGCCTCATCACGATGGTGCACGGCCAGTCGGCGGGCGTCTACGACCACTACTTCTTCCAGTTCGTGTCCGGATTCGACGTGATCGCCGCGGTGATCAAGGTCGCGATCTTCGGCACCGTGGTGATTCTCGTGCACAGCTATTACGGCTTCTTCGCGAAGGGCGGCCCCGAGGGCGTCGGCATCGCGTCGGGCCGCGCGGTGCGCACCAGTTTCGTGGCGATCATCGCCATCGACATGGTGCTGTCCATCGTGCTGTGGGGTTTCAACACGGCGATCAGCTTCACGGGGTGAACATTGCCTGAATACGGTTTGCCCGGCGTCGCCGCGGACAAGAAACGTTCGCGCACGGTCGGTTCGGTGATCGTCGCGCTGATCGCGGTGGTCGCGCTGACCACCGCGCTCTACCGCGATCTGCGCTCGGAGGACGGTCTGCGCATCGCGCTGCACACCGAGCTGATCGGTGACGGCGTCACCGAGGGGACACAGGTGCGCCTCGACGGTGTACTGGTCGGCGAGGTCGACCGGATCGCGTCCGCCCCGCGCGGTACTCAGCGAATCACGTTGCGGCTGGACGACTCCCGGCTGCACGGCATCGACGACTCGCTGCTGATCGACTACGCGCCCGCCAACCTGTTCGGCATCAGCGAGCTCGAACTGCGCCGCGGGCCAGGCGGTTCGCCGCTGCGCCAGGACACCGAGATCGACCTGACCGGCCCGCGCGCCGTCGGCGTCTACGACGCCACGATGGGCAGCATCCTGCGCAGCCTGTCGCAGGTGGGCGCGTCGGTCTTCAGTCCGCAGCTGGCGACCGTCATCGCGCAGGTCTCCGCCGACTTCAAGGCGTTCACGCCGCTGGTGCAGGCGCTGATCACGGTGGCGCGCACCATCGCCGACAACCAGACGATGCCCGCCTCGGAACTGCTCGGCAGGCTGGGCCCGGCCTTCGACGGCGGTGGTGATTTCGCGGGCGCGACCATCCAGATCCTGGACCAGATCCACGACATCCGGATCGTGCAGACCGACAAGGATCGCTACGACGTGGGCGTCGCCGCCCTCACCGGCCAGATCCTGCCGGGCCTCGCCACCACGGTCAGCACCGCGGGCGGCCAGCTCGCGGAGGCCACCGACATGCTGGCGCCGCTGCTCAGCGTGCTCGCCCAGATGGTGCCCCGGCCGCAGCAGTCGGCGGCCGAATCGCGCCTGCTGCTGGAGCGTTTGCGCGCGGCGATGCCGGATTCGCCGGACGGGCCGGTGCTGAATCTGGAGGTCGACTTGCAAGGAGTGCCGGGTATCGCGGTGCCGCTGCTCGGCCAGGGAGGTATCCGATGACGGTGCGCGGCGCGGCATGGCGCCTCGGTCTGTTCGCCGCGGTGATGGCGGTGGTGCTCGCACTGGTGCTCACCGCGATCGAGCGGCCGGTGTCCGGTGACACCCAGGCGCACGACGCGCTGTTCACCGACGCCAACGGCCTGAAGGTCGGCGACGACGTGCGCATGTACGGCGTGCAGGTGGGCAAGGTCGAGAAGATCTCGCTGGACGGGGTGAAGGCGAAGGTCCATCTCACCGTCAAGACCGCGACGCCGATCTACGACAACAGCACGCTGGCCATCCGGTACCAGAACCTGACCGGTCAGCGGTACATCGATCTGCAGCAGCAGCCGAATCCCGGTGTGCGGCTTCCTGCCAACGCGGTGATCGGCGCCGACATGACGGTGCCCTCGTTCGATGTGACCAGCCTGTTCAACGGTCTGAAGCCGGTGCTCGCGACGCTGTCGCCGGAGGCGGTCAACCAGTTCACCGAGAGCATGCTCGCGGTGATCGAGGGCGACGGCACCGGCATCGGCCCCGCCATGGAGGCCATCGGCAAGCTCAGCCAGTACGTCGGCGATCGCCAGCAGGTGATCGGTCAGCTGGTGAAGAACATGTCCGACATCGCCGACCGGGTCGGCGGACGCGTGCACTACCTGGTGCCGCTGCTGGCCCGGCTCAGCGACGTCTTCCAGTCCCTACAGGCCAATATCGGCGGGCTGGCCGATTTCGCGATGTCCGCGCCCGCGGTGCTCGGTCCGCTGGACCGGCTGCTCGCGACACTCGGGCTCGACCCGCGGAGCGGCCAGGACATCGACGCGATGATCCGCGGCCTGTTCCCCGATCCGCAGCAGGCGGTCGAGGTCTTCGGCAGGCTGCCCGGCCTGCTCCAATCGGTGGACAACGCGCTGCCGCGCACTGTCGCGGGCTGGCAGCCGGAGTGCAGCAAGGGCGCCGCCGAGCTGCCCGCGCCGGTGCGCGTCCTCGTCGCCGGACAGAAGGTGGCGATATGCCAGGCGTGATTTCCCGCTGGTTCGGTGACCGGCCGATCCTGGATGACGCGGCCAAGCGGCGCAAGGAGATTCGTTTCGGCATCTTCGGCGCGGTGCTCGTCGCGCTGGGGATGCTGGCCGCGGCCGTCCTGTACGCGGTGCCGTTCGGCAAGACCACCTACACCGCCGAACTGTCCGAGGCGCAGTCGGTGAAGGAAGGCGACGACGTGCGCCTCGCCGGTGTCTCGGTGGGTTCGGTGGAATCGCTGGAGCTGAAGCCGGATCGGGTGGTCATGGAGTTCACCGTGAAATCCGATGTGTTCCTCGGTGATCAGACCTCGCTCGACATCCGCATGCTCACCGTGGTCGGCGGGCACTACGTGGCGCTGTTCCCCGCGGGAAACGCGCCGCTCGGCGACAAGCCGATCCCGGCGGATCGAGTTCGCCTGCCCTACAGCCTGATCCAGACCTTCCAGGACGCCACGACACCGCTGAACGAGCTGGACGGCGACACCCTGCGGCGCAACCTCGCAGCCCTGGACGAGTCGCTCACCTCCGCGCCGGAGACGCTGCGCACCACCCTGGACACCGTCGGCGGCTACATCGACGCCATCGATCGCCAGCGCTCCCAGGTCTCCAATGCCATTGCGGTGGCCGACGAATACGTGACCATGTACGACGGCGCGAAGACCGATCTGGGCAGGCTGATGGACAACGTCAACCTGCTGGAGACCGTGCTCATCGACAAGCGCGCGGAGCTGCGCGAGGCCGTCGCCCTGCTGAACAGCGTGGTGCAGCGGCTGACCGCCCTCACACCCGCCTGGGAGTCCACGCTGAAGCCGAGGGCGCAGCAGCTGGCCGACGCCCTGCCGCGGCTCGAGGATATGGGCGGCAAGCTCGAACCGATGATCGCGAGCACCCAGCAGCTGAGCGAGAAACTGCGGTCGCTGGTGATCCCCGAGGAAGGTTTGGTTCTGGACCGCTCGGGGCAGACCGTGCCCGCGCCCTCGGGGCTGGATCTGTCGTCGGTGTGCGTGCCGTTGCCGGGGAAGGAGTGCTGATGTTGAAGAAGCTGCTCGGCACCCAGGCGTTCATGTCGATCGCGGGGGCCGTGGTCATCGCGGCGCTCGGGTTAGTCGGCTACATCGTCGGCTTCGATCCGCTGAAGAGCACCGAATCCTATTGCGCGATCATGCCCGACAGCGTCGGCCTGTACGAGGGCAACCAGGTGACCATGCGCGGCATCACGGTCGGCAGCGTGATCTCGGTGCGCAACCAGGGTCCGAACGTGCGGGTCGACTTCGAGGTCGACGCCGACCATCCGGTGTACGCCGACGCCTCGGCCACCACGGTGTCCGACACCGTCGTCGCCGACCGGGAGCTAGCGGTGCTGGCCAGCGGCACGAACCTGGAGCGCTGGAACAGTTCCCAGTGCATCACCAAGACGCTGACCCCGAAGAGCCTCACCGAGACGCTCACCGCGCTCGCCCAGCTCTCCGATCAGATCGTCGGACCCGATCCATCCCAGCCGAATTCGCTGGCGAACGGACTCACCGCGCTGGACCGGGCCACTGCGGGCACCGGGCCGCAGATCAACGAGCTGATCCGCAAGCTGGGTTCGGCGCTGAAATCGCCCGATGCCGACATCGGCCATCTCGCGGGCATTTTCGACGCGTTCGCCTCGGTCTCGCAGAAGGTCAACCAGTACTGGGGCGACCTGCAGACCATGCTGGTGCGCGTCGGACCGGTGCTGAACCAGGCCAGCGAGGACCTGCTGCTCCCCGGTGCGCAGCTGTTCGACGGCCTCGCCGAGGTGCTGCCGATGCTCAACGACATCACCACCTCCTTCGGCGACGAGATCCTCACCCTGCTCGACCGCGCGGTGCCGATGCTGAAGCTGCTGCGCGCCAATGTCGGTTCGTTGCGCGAGATCGTGCTCACCACACCGGTGTTCGCCTCGGCGCTGCGCAGCGTCGCCGATCCGGAGACCGGCTCGGCGAGCCTGACCTACGCGCCACCGAAGGTGGCCATCCCGCAGCGCAACGCCGACGAGGTGTGCGTGGCCGTGAACGTGGTGGCGCCCGGCCGGTGCGCGGGCGCCGAGAACGGCATGGTGAACGTGGAATTGGTCCAGCTGGTATTGGGATTGGCGGGTGCCCGATGAGCGAGCGAATTCGGTCGAAATCCTTGCGGCACAGTGGGATCGCTATCGCACTGGCGGCCTCGATCGCGCTCGGCGGCTGTGCCTTCGATCCGTCCTCGGTGCCGGTGCCCGGCACGTCGATCTCGGGGCCGAGTTACCACGTGCAGATCCAGTTCGCCAATGTGTTGAATCTGCCCGCCCGCGCGAAGGTCATCGCCAACGGCGCGCAGGTCGGCACGGTCGAGAAGGTGACCGTGGTGCCCGCCGCCGAGGCGTCGCAGGGGCGCGGCGGGTACGTCGTCGTGGACACCGAGATCTCGAAATCGGTGCAGCTGCCCGCGAACACGATCGCCGAACTGAGCCAGAACACCGTGCTCGGTGACATCCACATCGCCCTGACCACCCCGCCCGACGGCTTCGACAAGCTGCTGGGGCCGGGCGGCACGATCGACGTCGATCACACCAAACCTCCTGTGCAACTGGAGGACACGATGGCCGCGATGGCGTTCTTCGTGCAGGGCGGCGCGGTCGGCCAGTTGCAGGACATCGTCAACCGGTTCAATGCGGTGCTGCCCCAGGATCCGAAGGAGACCGCCCGCATCGCGGGCGTCATGGGCGCCGACGCCGCCGACCTCGCCGCCAACCTCGACCAGGTCGACAAGCTGCTCTACGGCCTCGCCAACAATGCCGAAGTGCTGCACAAGGTTCAGCCCGAGCTGGACAACATCCTCAGCGCCGCATCGGTGGACCGGCTCGGCGCGGCGACGCAGTCCATCGATGGCGTGACCGAGATCTTCAGCGGGCTCGGCCCAGTCGGTCAGTCGCTGGCGTGGCTCGAACCGCTCGTGCGGTCCGGTGACGCCGCGGCCATGGCGTTCGTGCCGCTGGCCACCGGCGGACCGCTGGATCTGCGCGATCCGTCGAACCTGGCGATGCTCGTCGCGCTGTTGCGGGACAAGATCATTCCGTTCGTCGAGCGGGGGCCGGAAGTGAACGTCACCGGTGTGCGGGTGGACGCGAGCCCGGTGGCGGAGCAGGAACAGGTCGACCGGATCGTTCAGACCCTGCGCATGATCGGAGCCGTCCGATGAAGATCGGTTCGCTTGCCTCGCTCGGCGGTATCGCCGCCATCATGATCCTCGGCGCGGCCTACCTGACCTTCGGCGTGGTGCGGGTCGATCCGTTCGCCGATTACACCCACGCCACCATGGTGTTGAAGAACTCCGGCGGACTCGGCGTCGGTTCGCCGATTCTGTTGACCGGCATCGAGATCGGCGACGTCACCTCGGTGGACAGCACCGCGGCCGGTGTCGAGGTCGCCTTCCGTGTCGACGCCGACCACAAGGTGCCCACCGCGAGCGTCGTCACCATCGAGCATCTGTCCGCGCTCGGTGAGCCGTACGTGCAGTTCGTGCCCAAGGTCGACGGCGGACCCTACCTGCGCGACGGGCAGCGCCTGGACACCGAGGACGTCCGGACGCCGCTGTCGATCGCCGAGGTGGCGCGCATGGTCACCAAGACCATGAACCAGCTGGACCCGGCGGTGGTCGGCTCGCTGGTGGAGACCATGAGCAAATCCGTCACCGGCACCGAGTCGGTGATGCCCGAGCTCGCCAGGTCCGGCGACCTGCTCGCCTCGACCATCATGACCAGGGCCCCGAAGATCGCCGAGCTGCTCAACAGCTTCCAGCTGGCCGCCGCCGACATCGAATGGGCTGGCCCGGCCACCGCGGCGGGCGCGCCCGGCCTGGTGAAATTCGGTCAGGCACTGGACGAACTCGTCGAGGCGGTCGGACGTCTGGTCACCGCGCAAGGCAGCCCGGAGATGTACCTCGACGGCAACGGCGTCGTGCCGTTTCTGGAGAAGCTGACGGCCTGGCTCCGCGAAGCGGGCCCGGAACTGAAGGCGCTCATCCCCGGCCTCCAGCCCCTCGCGGACGCGGCGGTCTCGGCCGCACCCCAGCTGGACCTGAGCACCTTGATCGGCCAAGCGCTGCACAGCACCGACGACGACGCCGTCCAGATCCGCGTCGCCATCAAATAGACCCGTCTCACGATCGCAGGCCCCGCGAGGGGTACGGCGGCACCGCGGAGTTCGCTTTTGCGTTGGCGTGCGGGCAGATTCGTAGTAATCCGCGGGTATGCCTGTTGAGCAGTGCGAACCCTGTTGCGGAGAGTCGATCTTCGAATCAGCGACCTTCGGGTAACCTCCGGAGAAGATCGGCTACTCGTGACGGTGTTCTCTGTTCGGCAGTGAAGGCGGTGCGATAGTGGAATCCGGTGGTGGACCGGCGCCCTACGGCGATGACGATGGCCAGAACAACAACACTCGCGTCCTCACCATCGCGGCGGCCATCGCCGCGACGCTAGCGGTGGTGGTGGCGATCGGGCTCGTGTTGCGTTCGAGCCAGGAGTCGGAGAACGCGACAGCGCCGACGCCCTCGTTCACCACAGCCGCCAGCCCGACTCCGCGCACGATGCCGATAAGCACCACCGTCCGTCCGCCGGTCTCCGCATCGGCGCCGCTGGCCGCACGCCGGATCGGCGACGACTGCTCCGCGGGCGGCATCACCGCGCAGTGGGATCTGCGCGAGGGTCAGTGGATGTGTGTGCCGCAGGGGCAGGGTCTCGAGCCGCACCGGATCGGTGACGATTGTTCGCACGATGGCATCACGGCCCAGTGGGGCCGAGATCCCGACGGCCAGTGGATCTGCGTGCCACCGGAGCAGGTTCGCGAAGACCACCAGGTCGGTGACGATTGTTCGCACGAAGGCATCACGGCCCAGTGGGGTCTCTCACCGGATGGCCGGTGGATCTGCGTGCCGCAGGAACAGGGTGCCGGCGTGCCGGTGCAACCTGCCGCACCTGCCCTGCCCGCCCCACCTGCACCTGTGCCTGCCCCGCCCGCCGCACCTGCCCCGCCTGCGCAGCCCGCCGCACCCGCACCGCCCGTCGGCCCCGCACCTCCGCCCGCCCCTGTCCCGCCGATCGTGCCCGCGCCGCCGATCGTGCCGCAGCTGTTCCCGCTCCCGCCGATCGTGCCCGGACTGCCCGCCGGTCGGTGAGCCGGTGGGCGTCACCGCTCGTCCCGCCGGTGCTGCCGGTATCGCCTGCCGCGCCCCGCGCCAGCTGTGCCTGCGCAGCCGTCGTGCCCGCACCGTCCGTCGGACCTGCGCGGAGGGGTGCGGCGGAATTCCTGTCGAAACCGTGGCCGCCAGACCTCCGCCCGCGCCTGCCCTGCCGCAGACGAGCGGGCCGCAGACGCAGGTCAGCCCGTCGGCCACTACTGAGCCGCTCGGCGCGCTGGCACGCGGCGAACTGCCCCCGGGTCGAGCCGGTGTCGTTGACGGCGTCGAACGCTGACGCGGTGGTGATCCGGCAAGTGGCCGGGGCCGCCTGACGGGGGAGGTCGTCCCTAGCTCGTGGCGAGAACGCCTGTGGAGGTAGGTCTGGTCTGTGTCGGACGGGCTGCTGGGGGAGCGCGTCGTCTCGGCGGAGGCGGGCGTCCACGGGTGGGATGCCGAGCGGTTGCCGGGTGCGGAAAAATGCCCGGCTTTCTCGAGGAGGTGCTGCGGCTGGAATCGCCGTTCCGGGCCCACCACCGGCACGTCGTCGCCGACACCACGCTCGGCGGCGTCGACCTGCCCGCGGGCGCGCACCTGCTGCTGCTGTGGGGCGCGGCCAACCGCGACCCGGCGGTCTTCCCCGAAGCCGACCGGCTCCGGCTGGATCGCGCGGTGCGACGCGGTCACCTCGCGTTCGGCAAAGGCGTCCACTTCTGCGTCGGCGCCGCGTTGGCGCGGCTGGAGGCGTGGGTCGCGCTCGAAGTGCTGCTCGGCGCTACCGAGTCGTTCGAGTTGGCACCGGAACACGATGCGGCCCAATAAGTTCCGAGCATATTCGTACGGCGGCACGCGCGCCTGGAGCTCGTGCTCCGCTGAGTCGTCTCGAGCCGGTTACTCCGCTGCGCTGTCTGGAGCAGACGTTCCGCCGCGCTGTCTGGGGCCGGTGCTTCGTTGCGCTGACTGGGGCCGGTGCTTCGTTGCGTTCAGCTGGGTTCCGTTGTGTCGTCTGGAGCTGGCGTTCCGCCGCGCTGCCTGGAGTTGGCGTTCGGCTGTGTTGTCCGGAGCTGGTGCTCGGCTGTGTTGTCCGGAGCTGGTGCTCCTGCTCAGTGCGGGTGCTGGGCGGCGTAGCGGGCCCGCTCCAGCTCGCGCTTGCGCGCACGTTCCGGGTTCTCCAGATCGGCGGGCAGCCCGTGTTTGGTCAGTCGGTGCGCGCGATTCATCGGCATGAAGGCCGCGGTGTAGAACAGCGCGAGCAGCACGGCGAGCAGCACCATCGATCCGCGCAGCCACAGCGCGCCAGGGAAGAACATGAATACCGCGAACAGCGGCGTGAACGGCACCAGC
This sequence comes from Nocardia sp. CNS-044, assembly GCF_059570515.1. Lineage (NCBI taxonomy): Bacteria > Bacillati > Actinomycetota > Actinomycetes > Mycobacteriales > Nocardiaceae > Nocardia > Nocardia sp. CNS-044. The sequence goes on along the minus strand of NZ_JCANSX010000007.1, from coordinate 883,850 downwards.
CCGCGCACCAGATGCCTTGCGACGGCGTACTTTCCGGTCAGGTCCTCGCGCACCCAGTCCTGCAACGAATCGGGCAGCCTGCGCCCGAAGGCGTAGCCGATCCACTCGACGGGGTTGGGGCGGCGACGGGCGCGGGTCATGCGTCGGCTCCTGACGTTGGGTGCGGTTCGGCGAGCGTCGAGCGGCGGGCGGCTTCGTTGACCCTGGTCAGCACGTCGCGCAGTTCCTCGAGGTCGGCGAGAGTGACACCGAGGCGCTGCACCACCGCGGGCGGGATGCGCTCGGCCTGCGCTCGCAGCGCCGCGCCCGCATCGGTCAGGTCGATCACCAGGTTGCGTTCGTCGCGCGGGTCGCGGCCCCTGCTGATCAGTCCGGCCGACTCGAGGCGCTTGAGCAGCGGGGAGAGGGTCGGTGAATCGAGCTGGATGGCCTCGGCGATCTCCTTCACCGACATTGGCGCCTCGCCCCACAGCGCCAGCATCACCAGGTACTGCGGATGGGTGAGGCCGAGCGGTTCGAGCAGCGGGCGGTAGACGGCGAGCACCGCGCGATTGGCCACGGCCAGTGCGAAGCACACCTGCCGGTCCAGGCGCAGCGGGTCCTCGATCTGGGTGTCCACGGTTCCTCCTCGGGTCCCGGCTAGGTTAACGCACAAATAGTTAGTGCATGAAGCAAATGTGCGCGACGTCATCTGAGAGCTGTTCAGCGCCGCGGCTCGCCTGCGCCATTACGCGTACCTCCGCCTTCGCTTCGGCCGTGCGCGAGTTGTCGACGGACTTCGTCCCCCTGCGCCATCAGGCGTAACTCGGCCTTCGCTCCGGCCGTGCGCAAGTTGTTGACGGATTTCGTCCGCCTGCGCCGTTACTGTCGGGGCATGTACGACGTCGCCGCGCGCGAGCGCATTCACGAATTAGACGCCGTTCGCGGGTTCGCGCTGTGCGGAATCCTGGTGGTCGACATTTGGCAGATCACCGACATGACGGCCACCGTGCCCTCCGGCGGGGCCATGGACCCGGTCCGGCACGTGCTCTCGGTGGTGGTCGAGGAGCGCTTCTTCCCGATCTTCTCGTTCCTGTTCGGCCTGAGCTTCGCGCTGTTCCTGGACGGCGCCGCCGAGCGGACCGCACGTCCGCGAGTTGTCTTGGCCCGCAAGCTGGTCGCGCTCGGCGCGCTCGGACTCGTGCACCAGCTGTTCCAGCCGGGCGAGGCGCTGCTGCCGTACGCGGTCGTGGGATTGGTGATCCTGCTGCCCGCTTCCGCGTTGCCGTCGTGGCTCGTTCTGGTCGCGGGCCTGGTGGGCACGGTGGGTGTGGCGCTCACCCTCGGCGGCGGCTTGGCCTTGGTACCCGGTCTCTTCCTGCTCGGCTCGGCGGCCGAACGTTTCGGTCTCGTCGACGTTCTGCGCGGTCGCACCTGGCCGATCGCGGCCGTCTTCGTCATCGCAGTGCCCGCCGCGATCGCGACCGCGGTATGGCAGTGGCGCACACCGTATCTGGAGTTGTGGACCAGCTCGATCGAACCGATCGCGGGCCTGCTCGGCGCGGTCGCCTATGCGACCGGGCTACTGCTCGTGCTGCGCACCGGGTTCGGCGAGGTGCTCACCGAAGTACTCGAGCCGATGGGGCGCATGGCGCTGACGAACTACGTTTCCGCAACGGTGCTGATCCTGCTCGCGGAAGAGCGTCTGCATCTCGGCGGCACCACCCGCTATCCCGCGCTGCTCGGCTTGGCCGCGGCGATCCTCGTGCTCCAGGCGTTCGTCAGCTACCTGTGGATGCACTGGCTTCGATACGGACCGCTGGAGTGGGTGTGGCGGTGCGTCACGTGGTGGCGCATCGTCCCGATCCGTGAGCCGGAGCCGGAAGGCGTCGCATCGATCGGCTTGCCCCGCAGGTGAGTCGAGGTGCTCAGGCGAGCGCGACGGGAAGCAGGAGCGGCCCGCGGTGCCGGAAACCGCAGCGCCACGGAACTTCTCGGGCGGGCGTCGTCAGCGTCGTCTCGGGCCATTTGGCGAAGAAGTGCTCGAGGACGGCGTCGGCGACACTGTGCACGAGCGCGGCGCCGAGACAGGAGTGGGCGCCGTGGCCGAGGCCCAGCTGGGCGTTGCGGACGCGGGTCGGGTCGAACCGGTCGGGCCGATCGAACACCGCCGGATCGCGATTGGCGCCCGCGAGACACAGCAATACGGTCTGCCCGGCTTGCACGGTGTAGCCGCCGATGTCCAGATCCGTTGTCGCGAAACGGGCTCCGGCGAGCACCTGCGGCGAAAGGTAGCGCAGCAGCTCGTCCACGGCGCGCCGCCGGTCCGTGGCCGCCCGAAAAGCCCTGCGGTGCGCGGGTTCGGCGATCAGCGTGAGCAGCGCGCCCGCGATCAGGTCTACGAGCACCTCGTACCAGACGAACAGCAGATAGAACAGCACACCGGCGAGTTCGTCCGCGGTCGGTGAGCCGGTCTCGCCGCTCGCGGCGACCAGCCGCCCGACCGGGCTGTCGGGGCTTGCCGTTTCGATCGTGGCGTCGACGAACGCGCGCATGGCGGCGAGAGTGTCCCTGGCCCGCGGCGCCGACCCGCCGGGCAACAGCGTCGAATTCGCCCAGTCCAGCAGGGTTTCTCGTTCGGAATCGGCCAGTCCGAGCAGGTCGCCGAGCACTTCGGTGGGCAACGGAACCGCGAGACGCTCGATCAGATCCACCTTCGGGTCCGCCTCGGCGCCGCGCAGCAGCGAATCGACCAGATCGGCCGCGCGCTCGTCCCACCCGGTCAGGCGGCGCGGTGTCAGCTCGGTGGTGATCAGGCGGCGCAGGCGGGCATGAGCCTCCGCGTCGGCCACGAGCAGTGCGTTCAGCGGGGGCGGGACGGCGAATCCGGCGTAGTCCACCGGTCCGGCCCTGTTCACGTCGGTGGTCAAGCGCTTGTCCGACAGCGCGGCGCGCACATCGGCGTACTTGGTCACCAGCCAGGCGGGCGGACCGTCGGGTGTGCGGACACGGTGCACGCCGCCCTCGCGGCGCAGTGCGTCCAGCACCGGCCACGGATCCGCCGCGAAACCGGCATCGAAGATCTCTCGCATCCCAGCCCCCATCCGCTTGTCCGCCAACACTTCTCGGCGCGTTCGGTGCGCACCAAAGTACTCCGCGCGCGCCGAATGCGCCGCGCGGGCTGGTGGAGGCGTTCGCCACGGGTTGCCCGGCGCGCGACAGGACGGCAAACGCGGCACGGTGACGCTTTCGGCCGCTTGTGCTGCTGCCACGGCTGTACGCGGTCGCGCGTCGCGCCTCCTGGCGGCGGTGCGCGCAGAGCTGAGGCTGAATCGCGCTGCGCGCCGTCGGGTTGATCGCCATCGCGGCGGCAACGCACGGCCGCGCCGTCGCCCGCCGTGCCGCCGCGTGGTCGTCGCCCTGCCATGCCGCCGCGTGGTTGTCGCCCTGCCATGCCGCCGCGTGGTCGTCGCTGTGCGCTGTCGGGTTGGTACCAGGCGGCGCGGGGCGCGGTGTTCGCCGCCGTGCTGTTCCCTGCTGCCACATGATCCGACACTGCCGCTGGTCATGCGGTCGACCGGCGTGCACGCCGACACGAGGAAGGAAACGCGAGCTGGAACAGCGGCCCTGGGACCGCGTGGTGCAAGGCCGAGCCAACCTGAATGGAGCAGCTCGCGGAGACGGAGGGGCCTGTACGGCGAGATCCACGAGCGGCCGCGCGTCCAGTTCAGCGACTGACCCGCGACGATCCCTCGACCGCCGACCAAGACGCCAGCGCATGAGCCGCGCGAGGACCTGAAAGTGATGTGGAGACGACCGTCATCCGCACGGAGGTGGTCGAGGCGGGCCGCGGGGAGGCGCTCGCGGCGCGACGCGACCCCGGCATAGTGCCGGAGCTGGTCGACCGGATGACCGAACGCCTCGATCTCGGCCCGACTCGCTGAGCTACTTCGCGGGGACGCCCGACTGCCTGATCGCGTCGAGGACCTCGCCGTAGCTGAGGGTGGTGGAGTTCACCGTGATGGTCTCCGCGACCCGGTCCACGTCGACGGAATCGACGCCGCCGAGTCCGCGCAGCGCGTTCTCGGCGACGACGGCGGACTCGTCCGAGTAGTCGGTGAGATCGAAGGTGTAGGTCATGATGCTCGACTCTCCTTGGTGCTGATCGACCGGTGATGGTCAGTTCTGCGCATACACCGAAACCGCGCGGCGCAAACGTTTCCGATCGTGTTGTTTGAGCCCGTCGGAACCGGGAATAGCGGACTCGTAATAGAACATTTCAGCGCACCAGGATTGTCATGATCATTCTCCTAGGGCTGATCGTCCTGATCGGCGCGGTGGTCGTCGGCGTCGCCGCGGTGGCGGCGAATACCGGCGAGCTACGCACGTCGACGGGCGACTTCGCCGTATTCGACTATCAGTTCACGGCCTCGGCCGGAGAGGTATTCCTCTACGGCACGGTGATCGGCGCGGCGGGCGCGCTCGGATTGGTGCTGTTGCTGACCGGGCTCTGGCGTACCTCCCGCCGCGGCAGCGAGGCACGCAGGGAACTGCGCAGGTCGCGCAGGGAAGCCGCGGCGGCTCGTCGCGGCACGGCTCCGCCACAGGCGCCGCCCGTCGCGCCGCCGCCCGCAGGGAAGCCCGCCTGGAGCCCGAACCGCTTCCTGCGCCGACCATCCGGAGCCCCGCCGATCGCGGGCGCTCGCGGCAAGACCCAGGCGCCTACTACCACCTGACACGTCAACGGTTTACCGGAAAGAAAGGGATGTGACCGTGATTATCCTCGGATTGATTCTTCTGATTGTGGGCTGGTTGCTCGGAATCGGATTGCTGACGACCGCGGGCATCATCGTGCTGATCATCGGCGCGGTGCTCTGGATCGCAGGCTCGGTGGGCCGTCCGATCGGCGGCCGCAGGCACTATTACTGAGGTCATCGATGACTGCCGACAATTACCGACGGAACAGTCGTTTCGATCACCGCATTCAAGCCGCGCGGGGTCGCGTGAAGAAATTCTTCGGACGCGCGACCGATAACCCGAGGCTGACAGCGGAAGGTCGGCGGGACCAGTTCCGCGGCAACATGAAACAAGCCGCCAACAAAGTGCGGGACGCGTTCCGGCGCTGACCGATCGCCGATGTCGGCCGAGAGCAGCCTCTCGGCCGACATCGGCGTGCGTTGCTGCCTAGCCGGATTCGCCGGAACGCTGGCGCAATTCGGCCGCCGCACCGTCCAGCAGATCGCACACCTGGGCGTCGTCGACCGGGGCGAAATCTCCGTACCATCGCGCGATCGAGGTGACCACTTCCGCGCCCTCCAGGCAGACCACCTGGTCGACCCGCCCGCTCAATGCCCGGATCGCCGAGGCCGCGCCGACGGGCGCCGCGAGCGCGATGCGTTCGGCCCCCGCCGCCCGCACCACCGCGACGGCCGCGCGGGCGGTGACGCCGCTGGCGATGCCGTCGTCGACGATCACCGCGGTCCGCCCGTGCAGCGCGAGGCCGGACGTGCCACCGCGATAGCGAATGGCGCTGCGCGCCAAGTCCGCTCGCTGTTCGGCCTCCACCTCGGCCCGCCCCGATTCGGAGACGAACGCGCGCGCCAGGATCTTGTCGTCGATCACCCCGACGCCGCCCTCGCCGATCGCGCCGAACGCCAATTCGGGCCGATAGGGCACCCGTAGCCTGCGCACCATCGCCACCGTGAGTGGCGCGTCCAGCGCGCGGGCCACCTCGTAGGCGACCGGAACGCCACCGCGCGGCACCCCGAGCACCACGGCGTCGGCGTCGCGAAAGTCGGTCAACCGCACGGCGAGTCGCCGACCCGCCGCCCGGCGATCACGGAAGGGCATGTTCGGCCTCCGGACTCGGACTTCGGAAAGCATCGAAGTCTACGCCCGGCCGAATCCCCCACGGCGGGTGGGAGCTCGGTGACCGCCTCAGATTCCGGAGACGTCGGCCAGCTGCCCGATACCGTAGGTGACCAGCATGGCCAGCGCGCCGCCGAGCACCACCCGCAGCACCGCGCGCCGGGGATCGCTCCCGCCGAGCCGTGCGCTGACCGAACCGGTGAGCGCCAGCGCCACCAGCACCGCGGCGACCGTGACCGGGATGCGCGCGGTGACGGGCGGCAGCAGGATCGCCAGCAGCGGCAGCAGCGCACCGAGGGTGAACGCGACCGCGGAGGACAGCGCGGCCTGCCAGGGATTGGTGAGTTCGCGCGGGTTCAAGCCGAGTTCGGCCTCGGCGTGCGCGGTGAAGGCGTCGTACGCGGTGAGTTCCTCGGCGACCTTGCGCGCGGTCTCCGGCGTGAGTCCCTTGGCCCGATAGATGTCGGTGAGTTCCGCGAGCTCGTACTCGGGTTCGTCGGTGAGCTCCTTGCGTTCCTTGGCGAGCAGCGCGCGCTCCGAATCCCGCTGGGTGCTGACGGACACGTACTCGCCGACCGCCATCGACAGCGCACCGGCCGAGAGACCCGCGATGCCCGCGGTGAAGATCGCGCTTGTCGTTGTCGTCGCCGCGGCGACGCCCACCACCAGGCCCGCCGTCGACACGATGCCGTCGTTCGCGCCGAGTACTCCCGCGCGCAACCAGTTCAGCCTGGTCGCGAACCCGCCCGCGTGCGGCTCGTACGGATGGGAACCGCTGGTCGTCGAGTCCTCCATGTTCCGCACCCTAATGCTTGCCCGCCTTCGCTCATGGCTCGAAGGCGGCGGACTGACCCCTCAGCCGCTCGGCGCGACCTTTCCGCGCAGGTGATCGGCCAGCCGGACAGCCAGCGCGACGATCGTCAGCGTCGGATTGGCGTGGCCCGTCGTGGGAAACACCGAACTGCCCGCGACGAACAGGTTGTCCGTGCCGTGCACCAGGCAGTCGGTGTCGACGACGCCCGCGCGCGGATCGGCCGACATCCGGGTGGTGCCGGTCGGATGCGCCCAGTCGGTGAGTTCCAGCGGCAGCGCGCTGTCCGGCGCGGCCCACTCGAACAGCGTCGGCGTCGGCAAGCCGAGCCTGGCGAACTCCGCGACCGCCAGCGCGGCGGCCCGGCGTACCGTGGCGTCCTCCTGCGCGTGCACCCGCCAGTCCACCCGCACGGTCGGCACGCCGAGCCGATCGGCGCGGTCGGTCAGGGTGACCCGGCTCTCCGCGTTCGGCGCCTGTTCGACCATGCAGCGCAACTCGATTCGATCCAGCTTGTGCGGTAGCCCCGTGTGCTGGACGAGGCGGCGTCGCGCACCGGCGAACAGCAGTCCGGCGTTGGTGAGCGCGACCTTCGCGTCGTGGCGGTCGCCGCGCCCGCGCAGCAGCTGTTTCACCGAGTCCCACGGATCGTCCGCCGCGGGCACTTCCTGTAACCACAACGCGCAGTTGAGCAGACCCTCCTTTGCCTGGATCTCGGGAGAGAGAGCGACACCGTGCAGGAAGGTATGGCGGCCGTGCGGCGTTTTCACCACGTACTTGCCGAAGCGCTGCGCGATCGACTCCGCCGCACCAGGTTCCAGCACGCCGACGGCTCCGCAGCGGTGGTCCATCAGGTAGCGGCCGACCAAGTCGTGCCGGTTGCCGAGGCCCTCGGGCACCGTCCGCCGGGAGGCGAGCAGCAGGCGGGCATTGCCGATGCCGCCGGTCGCGAGCACCACCGCGCGGGCGCGCACCGTTCGCGGTCGCGGGTCGGCGCCCGCCACTTGGAGGGTCCGCACGTGCGCGCCATCGGGATCGGTGTCGAGATGGGTGACAGTGGTGTTGATCAGAATCAGAACATTCCGCGCGACAAGGCTTTCCACGTGCGCGCCGAAGCGTTTGCAGTCGAACGGATCGGACGGATCCCGGCTGATCTGCCAGAAGTAGGGGCGGAAGCGCTCGGGGTCCAGCGCGTCGGCGGGGCGGGTCCGACCGGCCAGGTCCCAGAAGCCGTCGTCGGTGAAACCGCTGCCGTGACCGATGCCGATGTGGCAGGCCGCGCGGGTCAGGTAGGGCTCCAGGTCGCCGGGGCCGATGGGCCATCCGGAGCCGGGAACCCAAGGGCGAGCGCGGAAGTCGAGCTCGTCGAGCAGCGCGCAGCGTCCGCTCCAGGTGTGCGAGTTGCCGCCGAGGATCCGGTCGCCCGCGAGGCGATCGGGCTGTGCCCGGCGCGCGCCCACGTTGTCGTAGTCGTCGAGTGCGTTGGCGGCGTCCGACGATTCACGCCCGCCGCTCTCCAGGACCAGCACGCGCAGCGCTGAATTCGCCAGCTCGGCGGCGATGGTCAGTCCGGCGGGACCCGATCCCACCACGCAGACGTCGGCGGACAGTTCCTCGTCCCCGACCGTTCGCAAGTCCTCGATCCGCACGGCCGTCCTCCCGCAAGCCAGCAACCCCGACCGGCGGGCCGTCGGACGATCCCGCACGTCCGGTTCACTGTACGAGGAGCGCGCCGATCACACGCCGAAAAGCGTTGGGGCCGACGAAGTCCGGTGGCGTGTCAGTGCCGCACGCGGCGCGGGCGGCGGATCGGCATCGGGTGCGGTATCAACTTGCGGTGCGCGAACTGCATGCCGCCGAGGAGCGCGAGCGCGAGCATCGCGGCGACATAGTCGCCGAGGGCGAGCGAGAGCACGGCGAAACCTCCGAGCAGCGGTAGTTCGAGTAGGGCACACCAGCCGAGGAACCGTAGTCGGGTGGCATTGGCGTCCAGCCACCGCACGCCGTCGTCGATGATCTCGCCCGCCGTGACCGGACAGACCATTCCGTCGCCCACCTGAACGAACCGATGCACCGCGTCGTCGCGAGTGAGCTCGCCGAGCCAGGCCAGGTCGATGAGCCGCTTACCTTCTTCGGCTACTTCTCGAACCGTGTCCATGCGACCCCTTCCGAGTCGATATTCGCGCCGAAGTCTATGCCGACCGATCCCGGTCTCCTAGAGGTGATCCCCGCCGCCTGACCTTGTCCGCGCCGCGCCGTCGGCGGAACAGGCCGCTTGCTCGTCGCGCGCGTAGCACGGACCGGTGCTGCCGCGCGGTACGGGTACTGGCATGCTGACCGGCATGATCACACTGCGGTACCCAGGGGCACGCCTGCTGGCGGGGATTTCGGCGGGCGTCTTGCTGCTCGCCGGTTGTGGCGGGAACGACGACGCGGCGTCGAATTCGGCCGCGCCGACCACCCCCCGCGACCAGCTACTGCTGTCGGAATCCGAATTCCCGGCCGGTACAAAGAAAGTCGATCTGCCCAAGGACCGGCTGGAGACTGCGGCCGCCGATCTCGCAGGCACGCAACAGAGTTCGACCATCACCCCGGCGGAATGCGCGGACACCCAGCAGGACCTCGGCACGGCGACCAAGGACCTGCTCGCCGACGCCGCCGTCGCGGGCGCGACCGACGAGAAGGCCGGGCTGATGTTCGTCGAGTTCGTCGCGGGTCGCACCGCCGACCTGGCGAAGATCACCGACGGCAACAAGAAGTGCGGTGAGGTGAGTGCGACCTCCACGGTGGAGGGCAAGCAGATCACCTCGGTGGTCAAGGTGGAGAACCTGGACGCGCCCGCCGGGCTGAACGGCGCCGAGGCCATCGTCTACAAGTCGGTGAGCACCTCGACCGTCGGCGCGGGCAAGCCGCTCACGTCCACCGCCTACCAGGGCATGGCCGTGCTGCGCGGCACCACCGTCGTGGTGCGCGTCGCCGCGCTGAAGGACTCGCTGGACGAGGCCGCTTTCGAGAAGTTCTTCCTCGACGCCGTGGAGAAGGTGCGCAAGGCGTCGTAGTCAGCCCGCCCGGCGCAGGGCGGTCGGCGTGCACCCCCACCAGCGACGGCAGGATCGGGTGAAGGTCGCCTGCTCGGCGAAACCGAGGAGCGAGGCGATCTGGCTCATCGGCATGTCGGTGGTGGTGAGGTAGCGGCGGGCTTCGTCGCGGCGCACGTCGTCGAGCAAGGCGGCGAAGGTGGTGCCCTCCGCCGCCAGCCTGCGCTGCAAGGTGCGCGGATGCGTGGTGAAAAGCCCTGCCACCGCGCCGATTTCGGGCGGCGTCGTGCCGAGCAGCTGGCGCAGCGCGGCGCGCACCCTCGGCACGATCGACGTGCCGCCCTCGGCGGTCTGCTCGGCGAGGAAGGCCATGGCCAGCCGGTGCAGGTTCTGGTCACCGCCCGAGAGCGGCCGGTCGGCGAGGGCGCACGGCATCCGCAGGATCGCCGCGGACCGGCCGACCCGCACCGGTGCGCCGAAGAACTCCTCGTAGGCGCTCAGCGGTGCGGGCGGGTGGTACGGCAGTTCGACCGAACGCAGCCCGTAGCGCTCCTCGGCCAGTCGCTGGATCGCGCGGTGCACGAAGCCGAGGCCCAGATCGGTGCCCTGGACCGGGGCGGGCAGGTCCGGCGGGCCGCCGTAGCGCAAGGCGATCACGCCGCGGTCGCCGTACGGGTCCTCCGCCAAGGCCAGGCTCAGTGAGCGCGCGTGCACGAACAGGTAGCGCGAGGAGCATTCGAGCGCGTCGGCCAGGGTGGGGGAGTTGCGGATCGCCAGTGCCAGCGGGCCGAGCATGTCGAAGTCCTGGCGGTGGGCGATGCGCAGTCCGAGATCGGGGCAGGCGAGTCGATGGGCGGCCAACTCCAGGACCGCCGCCACGGCCTGGTCGGGGACGAGCAGATCGTCGGCGTCCAGCGTGGCGGCGGGCAGGCCTACCGCCGCGGCGTATTCCTCGGCATTGCCGCCCAGTTCCGCCACGGTGGCGCGGAAGCCGCGCAAGCCTGCGGACCGGATGACGGACATGTCGTCCAGAATCAAATAGTTGTCGCGTGAAGTCAAGAAGGTGGCCGATCGGATCCGCACACTGGAGGCCATGACCGACACCGCAGTCGTACCGGACCACCTTGACGTCGTGATCGTCGGCGCGGGCCTGTCCGGCATCGGCGCCGCCTACCGGCTCCAGACCGAATGCCCCGGCAAGAGTTACGCCGTGCTCGAGGCGCGCGACGGTCTCGGCGGCACCTGGGATCTGTTCCGCTACCCGGGAATCCGCTCGGATTCGGACATGTTCACCCTCGGCTACCCGTTCAAGCCCTGGCGCGACGCGAAGTCGATCGCCGACGGGCCCTCGATCCTGCGCTACATCAGTGAGACGGCGTCCGAAAACGGCATCGACCGTCACATCCGCTTCCGCACCAAGGTGCTCTCGGCCGACTGGTCCAGCGCCGAGTCCCGGTGGACACTCACCCTCGCCGAGCGCGACGCAGCGGGAAACACCGTCGAGCGCACCCTCACCTGCGGCTTCCTCTACGCCTGCGCGGGCTACTACGACTACGAGCGCGGCCATGCGCCGGAGTTCCCCGGCGCCGACAGCTTCGCCGGGCGGATCGTGCACCCCCAGTTCTGGCCGGAGGGCCTCGACTACGCGGGTAAGCGGGTCGTGGTGATCGGCAGCGGCGCCACCGCGGTCACGTTGGTGCCGTCGATGGCCGAGCAGGCCGAGCTGGTGACGATGTTGCAGCGCAGCCCGACCTGGATCAGCGCAGTCCCCGGGCGTGACAAGCTGGCCGACAAGATCCGCGAACTGCTGCCGCCGCGCCCGGCGCACCGGGTGATCCGCACCAAGAACATCCTGTTCAGCACGGGCTTCTATCAGTACTGCCGCCGTCGTCCCGAATCCGCGCGCAAGCTGCTCATCGGTCTCACCAGGCGAATCCTCGAAGACGAGCAGGCCGTCGCCGAGCACTTCACACCCAGCTACGACCCGTGGGACCAGCGGCTGTGCGCTGTACCGGACGCCGACTTCTTCAAGGCGATGAAGAAGGGCAAGGCGGAGGTCGTCACCGACCACATCGACAGTTTCGTGCCCGAAGGCATCCGGCTGAAGTCCGGCCGGGTGCTCGAGGCCGACATCGTCGTCACGGCGACCGGGTTGCGGCTACTCGCCTTCGGCGGCATCACGCCGCACGTCGACGGCGTGCCGGTGCGGCTGTCCGAGCAGTTCGTCTGGCAGGGCGCGATGCTCACCGGCGTGCCCAACTTCGCGGTCTGCATCGGGTACACCAACGCCTCGTGGACATTGCGCGCCGACCTGTCCTCGCGGCTGGTCTGCAAGGTGCTGCGACACATGGACGCCAACGACTACGCGGCCGTCGTCCCCGAGCCGGATCACGTTCTCACCGAGCAGCCGCTGCTCGATCTGGCCTCCGGCTACGTCCAGCGCTCCATCGACGAGTTCCCGCGCCAGGGCGAGCGGCACCCGTGGAAGGTCCGGCAGAACTATCTGCTGGATTCGGCCACGACCCTGCGCACCAACCTGAACAAGACGCTGAAGCCGACACCGCGTGCCCACCGCGTGCCGGTGTCCGCCGCGGCGCGCTGATCCCGAATCCTCACCCGAAACGGGTGAGGTATTCCGCCGGTGCACCCGCTGGGATGGACATCCAGGTTTCTCCTTCGCGGAAGGGAATGCAGATGACCACACCGGAAACCCGACACCCGGTTCGCCAGGGCATCGCCGCGGGCACCTCCATCGGCGCCGCGATCCTGCTGCTGACCGTGGGCGTACTGCAGATCTTGGAGGGCATCTCGGCCGTCGTCGACGACGAACTGTTCGTCGTCGGTCCCGAGTACGTGTACCAGTTCGACATCTCGACCTGGGGCTGGATCCATATCGTGATCGGCGCCATCCTGGTGGTCTGCGCGATCGGCCTGATGACCGGAAGCACCTGGGGCAGGATCGCGGCGATCGTCATCGCGGCGATCGCCATCATCGCGAACTTCGCGTCGCTGCCGTACTACCCGTACTGGTCCATCCTGATCATCGCCCTCAGCATCGTGGTGATCTGGGCGGTGTCGACCTGGCGAACCGACGAATACTGACGGTCGCGGCTCTATGGTGGGGCGATGGCCAAGGCGATCGCCGTCGGCCGCGCGCAGTGGCTCGGCTACCGCTGGCGCGGCCACGGACTGAACGGGCGAACCAACGGCGGGTTTCTGGACGACCTGCTACTACTCGGCTTCCAGGACGGCCGCTTAGGCGGCGCCGCCTACTCGCTGCGCCAGCGCACGGACCGCATCGGGTCCACGTCTTTGGCGCGAGCCATCGACCCGTCCGGACCACTGGTGAGCTGGTGGACGTTGCGCGGCGCCCCGCACGCGCACCGGGTCGCCCAGCTGGACGTGCTGCGCGACGCACTCGCGCCGCGCGTCTCCGACGAGGGCGGCGCGGCGCACGCCGAGGCCGTCGCCGAGATCGCCGCGGCGCTGCGCGCCGTCGTCACCGGACCGACCCCGAAATCCGCCGCCAGCACCGCGGTGACCGCGCGCGTGTCACCCGCGCTGACACGGTGGTGCGACCGCTGCCGCGCGACGCATGTACCGGACGGACTGTTTCGCGCGGCGGGCTGCCACGCGCAGATCGTGCTCGGCCCGGAGGTGAACCGCGCGACCATGCTGTACCCGACCCCGGATCACCCCGCCGTCGGCGTCCAACAGCCGCGCCTCGCCCTGCTGCGCGCGTTCTTCCGGGTGAACGGCCCCACCACCCGCCCACTCTTCCGCGATTGGCTCGGCGTCGGCGTCGACGAGGCGTGGAGGGAGGTGGCGGGCACGCTGGTGCGCGTGCAGGTGGACGACCGGCGGTACGAGATGCCGGAATCGCTGGTCGACGCGGTGTTGGGGGCGGTTGCGCCGGAGGGGGTGGTGCTGGTTCCGCCCGGGGATCCGTATCTGCGGCAAGCCGATCGGGCCTTGCTCGTTCCGGATAGTGCTCGGCGTCGGGAGGTGTGGCGGGCGTTGTCGGCGCCGGGGGCGGTGCTGGTCGATGGGGAGGTGGTGGGGGTTTGGCGGTATCGGCGTGGAGAGCATCGGATGGTGGTGAGTGCGTTCGAGAAGCTGGAGCGTAGGCGTCGGGGGGAGGTGGAGGAAGGTGCGGTTGAGTTGACCGGGGACCAGCGGCTGCGGTTCGAGTGGAATCAGTTGTCGGCAGCTCGACCACCCGCCGCTCGGTAGCTGGCGCGGTTGACCTTCATGTTGGTTGAGACTCCATGATGGCCCGGTGCGGAGTTCCAGGATCGAGGAGTTGATCACCATCGGGGCGTTGGCGCGGGCCAGCGGGCTGACGGCGAGCGCTCTGCGGTTCTACGGTGACTGCGGACTGCTGGTACCCGCCGAGGTCGACGCGGTGACCGGGTACCGGTATTACACGCGGTCGCAGTGCGAGCGGGCGGTGCTGATCCGGCGGCTGCGGAGCATCGACCTGTCGTTGGAGACGATCACCGAGGTGTTGTCCGGTGATCCGGGCCGCGCCGAACGCTTACTCGACGCGCACGTCGCCGAACTGGCGCGCCGGGCCGACACCGCTGCTCGGGTGGCAGCGCAGGTCAAGCGGGCCCTCGGCGCGGGGCGCGGCATCGCGGTGCCCGCGGCCGAATTGGCGCGCTCCCTCGGACAAGTCGGCACGGCCGCGGCGGTCGATGACACCGCGCCGGTGCTCGCCGGGGTACTGCTGGAAGCGGATTCGACCGCACTCACCCTCACCGCGACCGACCGCTACCGCCTCTCGACGCGCACCCTCGCACCGCTGCGAGACGGCGGCGAGGAGTGGTCGGTGGTGGTCGAAGCCGCGAAGCTTGCGCCGCTGTGCCCATGGCTGGACACGATCGAGGAAGTGGTTCTCGCACCGAGCGAATCCGGAATCGCCCTCACTTGCGGAGAAATCGAGCACCACTGCACCGGAATCGAGCAACCCTTCCCCGACTACCGCGCGGTGCTCGACGGACTGCCCCCGGTCCGCACCCGAATGCTGGTGGCTCGCGCCGCCCTCGTCGAGCTGCTGGAAGCGGCGGGCGACATCGTGGTGTGCACCATCGACGCGTCCGGTCTCGTTGTCGCGAGTGCGGCCACCACCCGGCTGTCCGCTGTCGTCACCGGCGCACCGATGAAACTCGCCTTCCGGTCCACGGTGCTGCGCTCCGCCGTGGTGAGCGCGCTCGGGCCGGACCTGATGTTCGATCTCGCCGCACCCGACCAGCCCGTCGTCGTCCGTTCGGCGACGGACGGTGATCTCACCACCCTCGTCATGCCTACATTCGTCCCGAGCACGGAGGACCACATCCGATGACCGATCAGACCGACGCCACCATGGACGCCATCACCCACGCTGTCGAGCTCGGCCGAGCGGGCGACCGCGATACCGCTCGCACCACGCTGACCGCACTCTGGACCGAACTCGGCCCCCAGGGCGATCCCCTGCACCGCTGCACTCTCGCGCACTACCTCGCCGACCTGCACGACGACGCCGCGCAGGCCCTCACCTGGGACCTCCGCGCGCTCGACGCCGCGGACAGCCTCACCGACGAACGCGTCCGCCGCCACCACGCGGGCCTCGCGGTGCGCGGCTTCTACCCCTCCCTGCACCTGAACCTCGCCGACAACTACCGCCGCCTCGGCTCCTTCGAAGCCGCCCGGCAGCAGATCGACGCCGCCCGCGAATGTCTGCACACGCTCGGCGAGGACCAGTACGGCACGATGGTGCGCACCGCGGTGGAGGAAGTGGCGCAGGCGATCCGGGATCGTCGCACCGAACCGCGAGCATCCGCTCCCCGGTGAACCGGTGGTTCGGTTGGGATCGCCTCATACCGATCGCACTGTGATGACCACGCGCTACCGGGGCAGCTTGCCCCGTCGACCCACCTCAAGAGCGATGCACCCGCCCGTGCGGCTCCGCGCAGTGCAAATCCGCCGCCACCGAATCCAACTCCGAAACATGGTCGACCTGCAACGTCGTGTGTTCCAACCCGAACTCCGCGAGCAGCACCCGCTCGATGCCCAACCGCACGGCATGGCAGTCGGCTCGATCGTCGACCAGGATGTGCGCCGACAGCGACGGCTCGCCCGAGGTGATCACCCACACGTGCAAATCGTGCACCTCGGTGACTTGCGGAAGGGTGACGATGCGTGCGCCGATGGCGTCGGGATCGAGGTGGGCGGGCGCGGCCTCCAGGAAGATCCGCCCCGATTCGCGAACCAGCGCCCATCCCGCCTTCACCATCAGCGCGGCGACCACGAGCGCGGCGATGGCGTCGGCGCGGGGGTAGCCCGCCAGCCACACCACCGCGCCCGCGATGGCCGTGCCGATGAACGCGTACAGGTCGTTGAGGATGTGCTGGAAGGCGCCTTCGACATTGAGGCTGGTGCGGTTGGCGCGGCTGATGCACCACGCGGCGATGATGTTGACGACGATGCCGATCAGCGCGGTGACGAAAACCAGCGGGCCTTCCACGTCCGGCGGGTGGATCAGCCGGTTGACGCCCTCGTAGACGAACCACGCCGCGAGCAGCAGCAGGGTGATGCCGTTGGCCTGCGCCGAGAGGATCTCCGCGCGCTTGTACCCGTAGGTGTACCGCCCGCGCGCCGGTCGTTTGGAGAGCCGGATGGCTATCAGCGCGAGGACGATCGAGGCGGCGTCGGTGAGCATGTGCGCGGCATCGGTGATCAGTGCCAGCGAGTGCGCGAGCAGACCGACCACCACCTCCGCCGCCATGAACGCGACGATCAGTGCCAGCGCGATGCTCAGCCAGCGCGGGTCGGAGTCCGCGGACACGCCGTGGTCGTGGTGGTGGTGCCCGCTGCCGTGGTCGTGGCTGTGATCATGGGAATGCCGACGATCCTCCGCGCACGCACGCTCTTCCGCCGCGGTGTTCGTCGGTCGCGGCGACCCGCACTGATCTCCCATGGTCGAACGTTCCTTCCGTTTCGGACGGCTGCCGTCGCATAGCCTAACCTACCTTGCAGACATGCGCATGTCTGCATTAATAGGTGTAAAGGGCTGCCTCGCGGGTATCCGCATCGGGCGCGCCACCGCGGTGCGCAACTGTGATCTTCTGCGGTGCACTGTCGTTCGGACCTGCGGTTACGATGCGGACGCATCTCTCGGGTGATCGACCGAATCATCCGCGCGGTGCGCGCCTTCCGGTCACTCGGAAGGCCCGACACAAAGGGGTATTCGATGGACAGGCCGGCGTGGGCGCCCGAGGGCGTGGATATGCAGCAGGCGAGCCCGGCACGGATGTACGACGCGCTACTCGGGGGCTCGCACAATTTCGATGTCGACCGCAAAGCCGCCGAACTGGGCAAGCAGCTGGTTCCCGACCTTCCGCGAGTCGCCCTGAGCAACCGGGCCTTCCTACGCAGGGCGGTGCGCTTCCTGGTCGACGCGGGCGTTCGCCAGTTCCTCGACATCGGCTCCGGCATTCCCACGGCGGGCAACGTGCACGAGGTGGCGCAGAAGATCGACCCCGGGATCCGCGTGCTCTACGCCGACATCGACCCCGTCGCCGTCGCGCACTCGAAGGCGATCCTGCGCGGCCACGATCGCGCCGCGGCGATCGAGGCCGACCTGCGCAAGCCCGAGGAACTCCTCGGCAAAGCCCGCGACACCGGATTGATCGACTTCGAGCAGCCCGTCGGCGTGCTGATGGTCGCGGTGCTGCATCTGCTCTCCGACGACGACGCGCCCGCCGAGCGGGTCGCCGCGGTGCGCGACGCCGTGCCGAGCGGTTCCTACCTGGCGATCTCGCACCTGACCTCCGAGCTGCGGCCCGAGGACGCCGCACAGCTCGGCGCCAACGCGGCCCAGCAGAACAAGGTCGGAATTCATTTCCGCCCCGCCGCCGCGATCGCGGCTATGTTCGACGGATGGGACCTGGTGGAACCGGGCGTGGTCGAGCTACCCGCCTGGCGCCCGGAATCCGAGCGCGATCACCACGAGGCGCCCGGCCGATCGCTCGGTCTCGCGGGCGTGGGTCGCAAGGGCTGAGGCGGGAAGAGTAGTGGGACTGCGTGAGCTGGCGTTGCGATGGGCGGACGCGCTCGACGGCGTCGTCGCCCCCACGCTCACGCGGACCGAGACGGAAGCGATGCTCGCCGATCTCGCCGAACTCCTCGTCGCCGCCATCCGCGGCGACGCCGACCTGCGCAACGCGCACGACGCGGCCGTTGTGCTGGTCGCCGCGAACTATCGCGACTCGATCGTCGTCAGTCGTTCGATCGCGGTGATCTGCCACGACATGGTCGAGGAGGTCTGCACCCCGGACGGCCTCGATTACGACCAGGTGCGCGATCGCGCCGTCGCCGTGGCCGCGGAGTTCGCCGCGGGCTGTACCGGCGCGCTGCGCGCCGCCGCGCTCGTCGAACAGGAGGCGACCCTCGGTGCGGCGCTGGCCGCGGCACGGGACGCCGAGGTGCGGCGGCAACTGTCGGAGGCCCGATTCGAGGCGGTGTTCGCGGGCGCCTCGGTCGGTATCGGCACTGTCGACGTCACCGGGCATGTCCTCGCGGTGAACGCCGCCTTCGCCGAGATGCTCGGCCTGCCACAGCAACACATGCCGGGCCGTCCGGTGGCCGACCTGCTCGGTCCGGCCAACATCGGCCACGCCTACGGTCAGTTCCGGCGCATGCTGGCGGGGGAAACCGATCGGTTCCGCTTGGAGACCCCGCACGTGCGCCCCGACGGCGGATTGGCCCACATCGACCTGTCGATGTCGGCCGTGCGCGACGCCGAAGGGCGGATCCAATTCCTGATCGGCGTGGCCGTCGACGTCACCGAACGCAAGCAGCTGGCCGACCGGCTCTGGCACGACGCCCACCACGACGACCTGACCGGCCTGCCCAATCGGTTGCTGTTCTTCGACCGGCTCGCCGGCGCCGTGCCGCCGATCGGCCTGTGCTACCTGGACTTGGACGGTTTCAAGGCCGTCAACGACGAGTGGGGACACACCGTCGGAGATCGGGTGCTGCACGAAGTGGCCCAGCGCCTGCGGGCCGCCGCCGAGCCGCGCGCGGGCCTCGCGGCCCGTATCGGCGGCGACGAATTCATCGTGCTGATCGAGCGCTGTGCGGGAGAGCCGCAGCTGGCGGCGGTCGCGAAAGAACTGCGCGCCGCACTGGCGACACCGTTGCGGGTGGCCGGGCATCCCGTGCACGTCGGCGCCAGCGTCGGCACGGTGTACGTGGTCGACCGGCCGAGAGCGGTCGACGCGCTCATGCACGCGGTGGATACCGCCATGTACCGGGACAAGGCGGGTCGCTCGCCGCGCGGGCCGCACTCGGCCTGACGGATCACCTGGCCGGTTCGGCCAGCGAACTGTCGCCCGCCGCGGCGATCACCGCGCCGTCCTGGCTGATCAACCAGCGCCCGCACACACAGCGCAGATAGCGGACGGCGCCGTGCGCGGACACGACAGTGGGGGAGGGCCAAGCGCAGGAAGGGCAGGTGGCGGACATGATCTCAGCCTGATGTAATGACTTTGTGCATTTCAACCCTTACGGCGGCACGGCGGCGGAACTGGCCGCCCGGCTGGTGAACGCCGATCCGGAAACGGACCTGCTCGAGGTGCTCGACGCGGCGGGATACAAGCCGCTGGGTTCGCTCGACGCGGAGCAGACCGCGGATTTGCGTCGCTGGATCGCGCGGCTCGCCGAGGTGTTCGACGCGCCCTCGGTGCCGCAGCTCAACGCGCTACTGGCCGAAACAACCAGTCGCCCTTACATTTCCACGCACGACGGTCGTCCGCCGCACCTGCACTACGCGCACGAGGACGCGCCGACCGACGAGCGGGTGAAGGCCTATACGGCGGCCGGTCTCGCGGCGCTGTTCTGCGAAGACCCCCAACGCATCGGCCGCTGCGCACGCCAGGGCTGCGCGGTGGTCTTCGTGGACACCTCCCGCAACGGCCGGCGTCGCTTCTGTTCGCCGCGCTGCTCCAACCGGGTGCACGTCGCCGACCACCGGATGCGGCGCTCGGCGTGAACCCGCCGGGCCGCGCTCAGTTGGTGACGTGCGGTCCGTGCAGCCGGAAGTGTGGATGCTCCTCGGCGCGTGTCCAGCGCCCGTAGGTCGCCTGGCCCGTATCGTCGTCGCGCTGGATCGGGCTGACCCAGGTGCGGCGCGGAATCTGGCCGCCGCTGCGCGGACCGTGCGTGACCAACGGAACCTGCCTGGCCACCAGGTAGTAATCCTCGTCGGAGCCCGTCTCGGGCAGGTACTCACACAGCTGCTCGGCCGCGTCGCCGAGGTCGGCGCCCGCGACCACGCCGTGGCGCGGACTCGGGCCGTCGGCCTCGACGACGACGGCCGAGACCGTCCACATGCGATTGCCCCGCAAACGCTCGCCAGGGCCGTCGGGGTCGGTAATGGTGCGATGACGCGGTTCGGTGGTGTCTGCCGCCTCGGCCGCGTACGCGCTCTCGATCATCCTGCACCTCCGGTGGGGACGCGGGTCGGCCGGACCGGTGAGCTGTGATCGATCATCTTGCCTCCCAACGTAATCAGAAGAGAACAGCCGGTCATAGGTCGGGACATCTTGTGTCCGGGGTCAATTCGGCAATTACGAGGAGAACTGACCTGTAAAAGAGTGTATAGCCAAGGCTCGGCCCGTGTGGCCTAACCGTCCGGTCGACGTGGTGAAACACATTCGCCAGCATCATGATTCAACGGCCGCAGGGCCGTAGGACGTTATGTCTCGGCGGCGAGTACGCCCACGCGCGAATCGCCGGCAACCACCGCGGGTGATCGAATGTGCTCGGTTGACCGCGCGATCGTGCGCGATCAGGCGGTGCCGTTGAGTCGACCGGCCACCCCGGGCAGTCGATCGATCATCGCGATGGTGAAATCGGCGAGCAGATCGATCAGGCCGTCCCGGTCGATGTCGAGCCCGCCGTCCAGCCAGACGAGCACCAGTTCGGCGGCGCCGCCGGTGATGAGCTGGGAAGTCGCGGCGACCGCCGTTTCCTGCCCCTCGGGGAGATCCAGGACGATGCGGGTCTGCTCGATGATGGTGGCGGCGACCGTGCGCATGCCCGCGAAGCGGGTGCGCATCAGCGCCTCGTTGCCGTATGCCTGAGCGAAGACGATCTTCGCTCGGCGCGGGTCGTCGGTGAGTTCGGTGATGAGCGCGGCCACCCCGGCTCGGATGCGCCGCGCGGGCGGGCCTTCGGTCTCGGCGATGGCCGTCCGGGCGCGGTCGAGCGCGGAACGCTGCACCTCGAGCAGGAGTTCGGAGGCCAGTGCGTCGAGATCGGGGAACGCCTCGTAGAAGAACCTGGGACCGACTTTGGCCTGTTCGCAGACCCCGCGCACGGTGAGCGCCGCGAGGCCCTGCGTGCCGACGATGGCGAGCGCGGCGTCGAGCAGCCGCCTGCGCCGATCCTCGCGACGCTCGGCGCTCGACACCCCGCGGTAAGTGCCGGTGAATGCGCGAGTCACCCGGCCAGCTTGGCACAGCACAAGTTGGGAAACAAACGTTTACGGAAACGTGCGTTTCCGATAATGTCGATCCATCGCAGCGTCGCGAAGGGATGGGCCATGAGTCTTCTCGTTCCACCAAGAGTCAGCGCGGTATCCGACGGGGCAAGGCGGCTACGTACTCGGCTGTCCTGGCGGGTGCAGCGCGTCGGCGTCCGCTTGGTGCGCCGCTATCCGACCAGGGTGCGTCCACTGGCCGAGCCGCCGGCGGACAGCGGATTGCGCCCGACCCTGGGCGATTTCGGACCGCCGGGCATCGGATACACCTTGCACACCCTGGCCGATCCGATCGAGTTCGCGCGCTCCCGCTTCGAGCGGTTCGGCCCGGTGCAGTGGATGGGCGTGCTCGGCAGGCCGGTCGTCACGGTCGGGAGTCCCGAAGCGTTCGAGGTCGTCATGCTGGACCGGGACAAGGTCTTCTCCGCGCAGCGCGGCTGGGAATGGCTCATCGGCCCGTTCTTCCGCGGCGGCCTGCTGCTGCGCGACTTCGACGAGCACCTGTTCCATCGCCGGATCATGCAGCAGGCGTTCACCCGCCCCCGCCTGGTCGGCTATCTCGAGCTGACCACGCCGCTGCTGCGCGACGGCATCCAGAAGTGGCGTCCGGCCACGGACTTTCCCGTCTACAGCGCCATCAAGAAGCTGCTGCTGCGACAGGCCACCGAGGTGTTCGCGGGCGCGGCGCTCGGGCCGGAGGGGACCAAGCTGGAGCATGCCTTCGAGGACGCGGTGCACGGCGGCACGGCGTTGGTTCGCGCCGATCTGCCCGGCGGGGTGTGGGCGCGCGGGCTGCGCGGACGCCGGGTACTCGAGGAGCACTTCCGCCGCGAGCTCCCCGTCAAACGCGCGGGCCGAGGCAACGACCTGTTCAGCGTGCTGTGCCGGGCCAGCACCGTGGAGGGGCACACCTTCACCGACGACGAGGTCGTCCAGCACATGATCTTCGTGATGATGGCCGCGCACGACACCAGCACGATCGCCTCCGCCATGCTGGTGCACGAGCTGGGCAGGCATCCGGACTGGCAGGAGCGGCTGCGCGCGGAATCCCTTGCGCTCGGAAAGGATTCGCTCGACTACGACGATCTGGACCGGCTGCCCGCGCTGGACATGGCGTTCAAGGAGGCGCTGCGGATGTACGCGCCGGTCGCCCAGCAGGCCCGGGAAACACTGCGCGACACCGATATTCTCGGCCACTACGTGCCGAAGGGAACGCTGATCATGTGCGGCCCGTACACGATGATGCGCACCGACGAATTCTGGCGCGACCCAGCGGCTTTCGACCCCGAGCGGTTCGCGCCGGAGCGTCGCGAGGACAAAGCGCACCGCTTCGCCTGGTCGCCGTTCGGTGGCGGAGCGCACAAGTGCATCGGGCTCTACTTCGGCGGGATGACGGTCAAGGCCGTGTTGCACCAGATGCTCCTCCGGTACCGCTGGACCGTGCCCGCGGACTACCAGGTGCCGCTGGTGGCGGGGACCGGTCCGACACCCGCCGACGGGCTGCCCATCCGGCTCGAACGGATTCGGCCGTGAGACTCGCGGCCGACCGCGGCAGGTGCGAGGGGCACGGCATGTGCGAGGCGCTGGCGCCCGCGCTCTTCCGCGTCGGCGCGGACGGGGTCGTCGTGCCACTCGTCGAGTCGGTGTCGCCGTCGGATGCCGAGGTGGCGGCGCTCGCCGTCGACAGCTGTCCTGTCCAGGCGTTACGGTGGGGCGAGGACTAGGTATGAGCGAGCGAGATGATGTTGTGTCGTCGTCGGGCGCTCGGCGCGTGATCACGCGCCGCACGATGCTCGGCTGGGCGACGACGGCCGCCATCGGCCTCGCCGCATGCGGCCGCTCGGACGACGAGGATGCTGCCGCCACCGATGAAACCGCCGACATCGCGAACGAGGCATTCGTCTTCGGTTATCCGCTGATGCTGATGCACGAGATGCGGACGGCGGCGCTGGCGAGCACACCGGCCGACCATTTCCAGCACGACGACTCGCTACCGACGCCGGATCGGCGCGACGTAGTGCGGCTCAACCTCGACACCCTGTATTCCAGCGCGTGGCTGGATCTCTCGAAGGGCCCTGTCGCGCTGCGGGTTCCGGCGATGAATCCGGACCGCTACTGGCTGATGACGGTTACCGACGCCTGGAGCAACACCGTCCACAATCCGAGCAGCGTGCGCCCCGGGGTGCGGCCGGGGGTGACCGCGCCGCCGTTCGACTACGTGATCACCGGGCCGTCCTGGTCCGGCGCCTTGCCCGAGGGGCTGACCCCGCTGCCGATGCCGACACCCACCGTGTGGCTGCTCAGCCGCATCGAGGTCGACGGCGCCGCCGACATTTCGGCCGCGCAAGCGATCCAGCGGGGGTTGCGGCTGGTGTCCCTCGACGACTGGGTCGCGGGCCGCGCCGCGCCCGCCGAGCCGACCCGGCGGCCCAAGTCGTCGCAGCCGCCCGCCGAGCGGGTCGCGGACATGAGCGCCGGGCACTACTACGAGCGGCTCTGCGAGCTGATGGAAACCGATCCGCCCGCACCCGCGGACGAACCGGCGATGGCGCGGTTCGCCGAGATCGGGATCGAGCCCGGCGGCCGGGTCCGCGGAGTCTCGGATGCGACACTCACGGCCGCGGCGACCGAGGCGAAACGGTCGATCGCCGTCTACATAGACCCCGACACCAGGATGGACAACGGCTGGACCTACGATCCGGAATTCGGCGCGTACGGCACCGAGTATCTGCACCGGGCGGCATCGGCGTACCAAGGGCTGGGCGCCAACCTCGCCGAAGACACGATCTATCCCACCTATTACGGGAACGCGGACACGTACGGTACGCCCAACCGATTTCGGCTGCGCTTCCCCGCCGGACAGACCCCGCCCGTCGACGCGTTCTGGTCGCTCACCACGTATGGGCCGGACGGCTTCCTGGTGGCCAACCCGGCGGGCATCTACGCTGTGGGCCATCAGGTGCCGGTCGTGCCAGGGCCGGACGGCTCGGTCGAGCTGGCGATTCAGCACGCTGACCCGGGACCCGCGGTGCCGCAGGGCAATTGGCTTCCGATTCCCGCCGAGGGGGAGTTCGAGCTCGAGATGCGGCTGTACGCGCCGCGGCCGGAAGCGATCGACGGCCGCTGGAAGCCGCCCCCCGTCACGCGTGCGCGGTGAACGCACCGAATACGGCCTCCGCTGCGTACGCTGGTCGCGACCCGTCCGCCGATCCGCGACCGGAGCGCCCCGTGACCGAACCAAGTCCTTTTCCGGTGCGTGCGAGCGAGCGCCGCGCGCTCGACCACGTCGGCGAACTTGCCGTGGAATTCCGCTCTGCCGCAGCCGATTACGACGAACGCGCCGAGATCGCGGTCGATCACCTGACCGCGTTGCGCGACGCCGAGGTCGATCGCGCGGTCCTGCCGGAGCGGGTCGGTGGCACGGGCCTGAGCTACCAGGTGTTCGGACAGCTGGTGCGCACGCTGGCGAAGGCGGACCCCTCCACCGCGACCATCTGGACCATGCACGCGGGCGCGGGCGTCGCGCTGGCGGAGATCACCGCGGAAACGCTCGGCCCCTTCTTCGCCGAGGAGTTCCTGGCGGGCAAGCGATTCGCGAACGCGCTGTCCGAACCCGCCAGCGGCAATCGCTTCCTCCAGCCGCAGCAGGAGGCCCTCCCCGCGCCGGGCGGGTGGGAGCTGACCGGCGCCAAGCGGTTCGTCTCAGGCGCCGAGATCGCCGACTACCTGTTCGTCAATGCCCTGGTCGACGGCGTGCCGACCTTCTTCGGCGTGGCGCCGGACGCGACCGTGTCGATCATTCCGATCTGGGACACACTGGGACTGCGCGCCACCCGTAGCCAGCTGCTCTCCTTCGAGCGGACCGTGCTGCGCGCCGAGTACCGCGGAAGACGGCCCGACGCGAGCGATTTCGCGGTGATCCCCGCCGGGCTGCCCGCCCTGTCGCTGGGCATCGCCGACGCGGCGCTGGACGCCCTGGTCGAGCACGCCGCGTCGCGGGTGATCCTCGGCGCGCCGCTGTCGCACCAGCAGTGGGTGCAGCACGAGGTCGCCGACGCGCAGACCAGGCTGGCCGCCGCGCACGCGCTGTACGAGCGTGCACTGTGGCAGGCGGACAACGGGATTCCGGCGTTCCTGCCCACGCTCGGGCGGGCCAAGTACCTCGCCAACAAGGTCGCCGTCGATGTCGCGCAGCTCGGCGTGCGGGTCGGCGGCGCCTCCGGATATTTGAAGCGCTCGCCCATTCAGCGGCACCTGCGCGATGCCGAAGCCGGTCAGCTCATGGCGTATTCGACCGAGGTGCTCGCCGGTGTGATCGGCAAAGAGGTGCTCGGCGTGGTCGACGCGGACTGATCCGTATCACGGCGTGACGATGGCGAAGCCGGGATCCGGTTTGTCGAACAGACCGGGCAGCTGCGCCAGCGCCGCGGCGTTGCCCTCGATCGCGATCTCGCCGTTGCGCACCGCCTCGCGCAGATCGCCGCCCGCGAGGAATGCCCGCAACAGCGTGGCGCGGGTGAGGACGATCGTGGCGTCCGGCGCGGGAAGTCCGTCGTCGGGGCGGCGGTCGTAGTGCACCAGAACGCCGTTGCGCAGTTCGACGCGGTGCGTGCGATCGCTCTCGTCGCGAAACCGCCAGTCGGTGACCAATCGGGTGTCCCACGCCTTCGGTCCGTCGACGCGCAGTGACATCGCGTCGAACGCCTGCTCCACGCTGAGCGCGGTCAGCAGGCCCGTCGAATTCGCCTGGGTCGGTGTGCCGAACGAGCCGTTGCGCAGTTCGTGCGCGCCGCTGAGATAGAAGTTGCGCCAGGTGGCGTTCTCCGCGCCGTAGGCCAATTGTTCGAAGGCGCTGGCCTGCAAGTGTTTTGCCGTCGTATCGGCCGGGTCGGCGAAGACGACGTAGTTCACCATCTGCACCACCCACCGGTAGTCGCCCGCGTCGTAGGCCCGCTGCGCCTTCTTCAGCACCTCCTTCGCGCCGCCCATCGCCTCGACGTGGCGTTTGGCGGACTCGACCGGCGGATGTTCCCACAGGTGCGCGGGATTACCGTCGAACCAGCCCATGTAACGCTGGTAGATGGCCTTGACGTTGTGGCTGACCGAACCGTAATAGCCCTGGGTGGACCAGGTTTTCGTCAGATTCGGCGGCAGCTGGATCATTTCGGCGATCTCGGCGCCGACATAACCCTTGTTGAGCAGTCGCAGCGTCTGGTCGTTGAGGTAGCCGTACAGATCACGTTGTGCCGAAAGGAATTCCACGATCCGGTCGGTGCCCCAGACCGGCCAGTGGTGGGAGGAGAACACCACGTCGCTGGCACGGCCGTAGCGGTTGATCGATTCGGTGAGGTACTTCGACCACACGTGCGGGTCCCGGACCAGCGCGCCGCGCAGGGTCAGGATGTTGTGCATGGTGTGGGTGGCGTTCTCGGCCATGCACAGCACCCGGCGGTCGGGGAAGTAGAAGTTCATCTCCGACGGCGCCTCGGTGCCCGGCGTCAGCTGGAACACCATGCGGACGCCGTCGATCGTCTCCTCTTGATCCGTGCGGACGATGTCGAGGGTGGGCAGGATCAGGGTGACGGTGCCGAGCGAGGTGGTCTGGCCGAGGCCCGCTCCGATCTGCCCCTTCGGACCGCGCGGCAGGGCGGCGCCGTACATGTACGCCGCGCGGCGCGCCATCGCTGTTCCGGCGTAGATGTTCTCGGCGACAGCGTGTTCCAGGAAGCCGACGGGCGCGAGCACGGGGCAGCGACCCTCGGCGACGTCGCGCTGGGTGGTCACGCCGAGCGCACCGCCGAAGTGGTCGACGTGGGAATGGCTGTAGATCAGACCGGTGACCGGACGGTCCCCGCGGTGCGCGCGGTAGAGCGCCAGTCCGGCGGCCGCGGTCTCGGCCGAGATCAGCGGATCGATCACGATCACGCCCGTGTCGCCCTCGACCAGCGTCATGTTCGACAGGTCCAGACCGCGAATCTGATAGAAGCCGGGCGCGATCTCGTACAGCCCCTGCTTCACGGTGAGCTGGGAATGCCGCCACAGGCTCGGATGCGCCGACTGCGGGCAGGGTTCGCGCAGGAAGGCGTAGGAATCGTTGTCCCACACCACCTTTCCCTGCTCGCCGGTGACCACGCCCGGTTCGAGCGCGGCGAGGAAGCCGCGGTCGGCGTCGGCGAAGTCGGCCGTGTCGGAGAAGGGCAGGGTCGCGGCGGCCCGCTGGTTGGCAGCACGGATGTGATCGCTCGGGTCGGTCGGCGTCGCGGAGGGACGCACCTGGTCGTCGTCCGCGCAGCCGCCGAGTCCCACGCCGACGCCCGCGGCCGCCAGCGCCGCCGCGCCGACGCCGAAGACGCCGCGCCGGGACACCCGCGGGCCCGTGGTGTCGCCGTTCTCTCGCTCGACCATGCGCGCTCCTAGCCTTTCGCGGGCGTTCGCCCCGTAGTTGCCGCCCCTCGGCGGGTTCGGTCGACCTTACGCACTATTGCAGCGATACTGCAATAGTGATTCGGCCTCGGGATGTCGGCCTGACACGGGCCGGTCCACGCCCGTCCGCGCGACCTGTGATCGGATGCGACCATGGCTGACGGCACGACCGGCGCGCGACGGCGCCGCAATCCGGAACAGACCCGGGGTGCGATCATCGACGCCCTGCTGGCCGCCGTGAAGGAGGGCATCTTCGCGCCGACGGCCAAGGACATCGCGCAGCGTGCGGGAGCCTCCGAGCGCAGCATCTTCGTGCACTTTCCCGGTATCGACGATCTGCGGATCGCCGCCGTCGACCGGCAGTCCGAACAGGTCGAGGCGCTGATCAGGACCATCGATCCCGCGCTTCCGCTGGACCGGCGCATCGACCTTGTCGTCGAGCAGAGCGCCGATATCTTCGCGCTCCAGCGCAACCCTCGCGTGCTCGGCCTGCTGGAATCGCATAACCTGCCCGCCCTCGATGCTCGAATGCGCCTGACCGACAGCCGGATTCGCGCCGCGCTCGCGCAGGCATTCGACGCCGAACTGACCCGTGACGGCGAACGCGACGAGCAGCTGCTCGACACGATCGATGCCACCGTCGGCTGGCCTTTCCGGCACCACCTGGTGGAACGACGCGGACTCTCCCGCGCGGCCGCCTCCGCCGCCGTCCGGCGCGCGCTGGTGGCGCTGCTGACCGCGGACCATCCCGGTCGGTCCGATTTCGGGTAGTCGACTACTCGAGCAATTCGGTCCCGCGGTCGGCAGGATCGGCCAGCAAACATGCCGAGTTCACGGGGGTGCCAGATGTCCGACGAGCGCAAGGCGTTGTCGCCCGCTCCGCACAGCGAGCCGCCGCTGCGCGGTTTTCACACACCACGGCGATCCGAGCCCTTCCGGGTGCGCCCGCGTGGTGCGTCGGGTGCCGGAACGGGCGTTCAGCGCGTCGTCCGGGAGTCGCACGCCCCAGTGGAAACCGACGAGCTGATCCGCTCGGCGCGCAAGTTCGCCGAGCGATCGCTGCGCCTCACGCTGGAGGTGCTCGACCAGCGCAGACCGATCGGACAACTGGCGTCCATCGCGGAGCCCGCGGTGGTATCGGCGGTGCGCACCCTGATCGCGGGCGACCTGGCGCCGGGCCGAACTCTGGGCGTCGCCGTCCTGGCGCGCGTCGCGGTGACACCGGTCGACGCGCGCACCGCGGAAGTCTTCGCGGGCTACGACCGGGGTCCCCGACGCTTCGCCCTGGCGGGCCGCATCGTGCACACGCGCGCCGCAGGCTGGCGCCTGACCGCATTACGCGTCCGGTGAGCTCAGGCTCGACACCGCGCTCAAAGCGCTGCCGTGGATCCCGGCCGACGGCGCGCGCTGGCGGTCCGGCCCCGGACGGCGCTCACGTCTTGCGAAAACGAGTAGTCGGCTACTCGAGATTTTCGACCGCTTCTGACAATCGGTCGATCAATGATGAGCGCGGCCCGTTGGTGTTCAGGAACAGTATGGGACCCGCACCGAAACCGCCCTCGGCGTTGCGGGAATGCAGGGCGGCAAGGGCCTTGGCGGTGTAGACCGGCTCCAAGACGAGGCCCTCGCGTTCGTGCGCGATCGCGGCCGCTTCGGTCGCGGCGGGGATCGGGTGACCGTAACCGGGGCCGAGCCAGTCCCTGCTGATCTCGAGATCGTCGGCCGTGAGCGCCGGTGGGTCGAAGACCCCGCCGCGCTTGCGCAGCAGGGCGATGGTGCGGTTCGCCAACCGCAGCAGCGTCGGGGCGTCGAGGCGGAGGGTGTCGTTGACGACGACGCCGAAGACCTTGGTGCGCAATCCCGCGAGACGCAGGCCGAGTACCAGCCCGGCCGCTGTCCCGCCGGAGCCGATCGCGGTGACGACGTGCGAGGGTTCGGGCAGGTCGCCCGCGCGGACCTGGGCGGCGATCTCCAACCCTGCCTCGACGTAACCGAGTACGCCGAGCGGTGCGGAGCCGCCCGCGGGCAGGTAGTAGGGGGTCGCGCCCGGTCGCCAGTGCTTGATGTACAGCAGCGGAGCGGTGAGGACGGTGCGCGCTTTCGTGTGCGTCCGGTGGATTTCGGCGCCGGAGGCCGCGAGCCGGACCAGTTGCGCTCGCACGTGCTCGTCGATCGGTTGGTCGATCAGCGCGAGCACCGTGTGCAGCCCGAGATCGCGCCCGTACAGCGCGGCCGCCAAACCCCAGTTGGTACCGACGCCACCGACCGTGAGCAAGGTGCGGCGACCGGTCCGCAGCGCCTCCGGCAGCAGCCATTCCAGCTTGCGCACCTTGTTGCCGCCCCAGCCGCCGTCGCCGTAGGCGCTCTCGTCCTTGAGCCAGACCGGAGCGACGCCGGTCGCGAGCCCGGCCAGCGGCCGCACCGGTGTCGGCGCGACGCCGAGCCGTTGGAAGGGCAGGTTGTCCGCCACCTCGGGAAGACGAGCGTGCAGGAGCGACGAGTTTGGTCGATTGTCCAGTTCCATGGCGGCTTCAGCGTACGACGCCGTGGTCGTCGGCGCGGTCGAATCCGCCGCTAGCGACACTCACATCCGCTAAATCGACCAGCGGGAGGCCTAGTCCACTACCTTTGACCTGGTGCGACACTGCACAGGTGCGGTCGAGCTGATCACGGCGTTCGTCGCCGCCGTGGTCGGTGGCCTGGCGCTCACCACACCGATCTCGCTGGCGTGGGTCAGCGGGACGGCGACAATGGAAATGCAGCTGCTCGCCCACAACATGCCGAGGGCCACCGCGATCGGCTTCATCGTCGCCGTCATCGCCGCTGCCTTCTCGAGCAGCGCGGACTCGGACGTAGTGGCGTGGCTGGTCGCGTTGTTCGGCACCGTCGCGCTGCTGATCAACCACCTGCTTGGCCGCAGCTTCGCCGCGCTCGCCCCGCTGACCACGCTCAATGACATCGATTCGATGGCGGGCGGAATGCTGCTCGGCGGGCTGATGACGGCGGCCCGGCTGCACACGCCGTACGCGGGCGCGGCGACCCTCGGCGCCCTCACCAGCATCGTGGTCGGCGATCTGAGCGTGCCCGGCATCGGTCATCCGACGGCACCGGAATTGCCCGCCGATATCATCACGGGCTCGCCGCCGCTGTGGCTGCTCTGGCCGACCGTCGCGCTGGTGCTGGCGTCGACCTTGCTGAACAGGCATCGGCGGCACGAATCGGCGATCGCGGTCGAGCTGCCGCTGCGACCGATCGTCGCCGTGCTGCTCGCGATGCTCATCACCCTCGGCAGTGCGGAGTGGCTGGCCACCCGCGGCTCCACGCTGTTCCAGGTGCTGTTCGCTGTCACAGTCACGGTGGTCACGGTGCTGGCTGTAGCGCTGTTGCTGCCCGGCCGCGACGGCGTACTCGTCGCCCTCAGCACGGCCATCGCGGCGGTGGGCGGCGCGGTCGTGGTGACCGGGCTGTCCGGGTGGACGGTGCCGCTGCTGCTGGGCGTCACGGTGGGTGGCATGGTGCTCGGAGTGGCCCGCCCGATGCCGGTTGCCGCATTGGCGGCGATCGCGGTGCTCGGTGCGTTCGCCGCGGCGACCGCGCGGCCCGAAGGTCCCACGCCCGCGGCGACCGTCACCGGCAGTATGGCGCTTGCGCTGGTCACCGGCTACTGCTTCGGCACTGCACAGCCGAACCACAGCCCGAGCAAGGTGCTCGGTTTGTCGCTGTTGTTCGTGCCCGGCGTGGTCGTCGCCCTGCGTGGACGCATCTTCGGTGGCGAGCTGGACATCCCGCGCGGCTACGCCGATCCCGACCGATTGCTCTCCATGATGCCCGGCCTGACGGCGATCTTGATCACCGGCGGTTGCACGTTCGTCGTGTTGCTGCTGCGCATGCTGCGGCCAGAGGAATCCGAGACCGAGTCCGCCGACGACTCCCGCCCCGCCGCGCGCTAACGTCGCGGGCATGCGGCTTCACGTGGGATGTGCGATGTGGACACACGCGGCATGGCAGGAGCGGCAGCTTGGACCCGCGGAACGGTTGCGCTGGTACGCCGAGCGCTGCACCGCGGTCGAGGGCAACACCACGTTCTACGCGACCCCCGCGCGCCACACCGTCGAATCCTGGGCCGAGCAGACCGCGCCCGATTTCCGTTTCGTGCTGAAGCTGCCCAAGCCGATCACCCATGAGCGCAGGCTCACCGGCGCGGACCAGGAATTGCGGGCGTTCCTCGGCGCGATGGAGCCGCTCGGGCCGCGCCTGCACACGCTGTGGGTGCAGCTGCCCGGCTCGTTCGGTCCGACCGATCTCGGCGCGCTGGCGGCCTTCCTGCGCGAGCTGCCCTCGGCATACCGGTGCGGGGTCGAGGTCAGGCACCCGGCCTTCTTCGAGGACCGGCGCGCGGGTCAGGCGCTGGAGCGTGTGCTGGCCCGGGTCGGCGCGGAATGGACAACCTTCGACACCACAGTGCTTTTCGACGGCGTGGCGGCGAGCCCGGCGGAGCAGGAGGCGCGGTCGAAGAAGCCGCGAGTGCCGCGGCGCACCGAAGCACTCACCGAATACCCGATCGTGCGGTACCACGGTCGCGACGACGTCGAGCGCACGGTCGCCGGGTGGCGTCCTTGGCTCGACACAGTGACCGCCTGGCTGCGCGAAGGCCGCTCGCCGACGGTATTCCTGCACACCCCCGACAACGCGGGCGCGCTGGACTTGGCGCGGCGCTTCCACGACGAGGTCCGCGAGCGGCTCCCGGAACTCGATCCGCTGCCCGAACCGGTGGCGGACGAGCCGATGACGCTGTTCTGATTCGGCACCGTCGCCGCGGTCGGCCGAGCGATTGCCATCAGCAGCCGAGCGAGCGCGGTCAGCCGAGACCCAGTGTTCAGCAGCCGAGACCGTGCGTTCAGCCGTTCAGGCCCAGCACCGTCGACGCGAAATCCACGAACAGCGGGGCCAATTCGGGCACTCGCTCCGGCCCGTCGGAGACAATGGTGCGACGGGTCCGCTCGCCGATCGCCTCCGGTATCAGCGCGATCAGATCGTCCGCCAGTTCGGGCAAGCTGGGGTCGGCCGCCCGCTCGTGCCGGTAGAAGACGCGATACAGCTCGGCGAAACGGTCGACGGCGAGGTCGCGGTAGGCCACGGCCGCCTGGTCCACCTTGAACGACTCCACGAGCACGACGCACGCGAAATCCGGTTCGGTGACGATCATTTCGCAGTAGGTGTGCACGATGGAGCGAATCTTGGCGCGCGCGTCGGCATCCGGCGGGAGCTGGGCGAGTTCCTCGGCGATGCGAGTGGCGACGATGTCGATGCCGGTGTGCACGGCCTCGACGAAGCACTCCTCTTTGTTGGCGAAGTGTTCGTAGAACGTGCTGCGCGACACCCTGGCCCGGCCGACGACGTCGGAGAGCGTCGTCGCGGAATAACCCTTGGCCTGAACGCTTTCCACCATCGCGGAGATGATCCTGCCCCGCTGCGAGGCCAAGACCGCTTCCCGGGTCGCGCGGTGCCGCTCGGCGAAACCGCTTCTCGGTAACACCGTCGGACGTATGGTCGCCTGCTCTCGGCGCATGTATGCCTCTCTGTAGGAACGATCGAGATCGGACACGGCCCCGCCGATCGTGTCGCCTCGGGTCCCACCCAGGGCGACATTATGCCGTGTGGTCTTCGGCCTCTCTCCGTCATTCATCCGTCATCTTCGGCGCATCTGTGCAATCTTGTTATTGCGCAATGGCATTGATACGGAGGGTGCGGCGGAGTCATGGCGTCGAACGCGTTCGATCTCGGCAGCCGCACTGTCGCGCGCCGCGGCGCCCTGCGCCGTGGCCGGGATGCGGCGACGGTGCCGTTGTGGCCGGGCATGATCCCACCGCAACAGGTCGGACAGCCGCTCCGGGCGCAGCAGCGCAGACGACCGCCGCGGCGCAGGCGACCGCGAAACCGACGGCGTCCCTGGCTCGTCGGCGGCGCGGCCGTCGGCGCGTCGCTCGCCGCGGTGGCGGTGGTGCTGGTGTACGCCGCGGAGGTGACCGAACCGCGTCAATCGGCCACGGTCGCCGACCCGGTGCTCGGGGGAGGACCGGGCTGTGAGCCGACCCGATCCGATCAGCTGGTGCGCGGCAACGGCACCGGCTCGGTCGCCAGCGGACCCGACGCGATCCTCGCCTTCCAGCACGCCTACTACGTGACCAAGTCCGGTGTCGCGGCGCGAGCGGTGACCACGCCCGACGCGGCGGTGTCGCGCATCGACGTCATCGCCGCGGGCATCGCCTCGGTCCCCATGGGCACCAGCCACTGCGTGCTCGTGCTTCCGCTGCCGGACGGCCGCTTCGACGTGGTGATCACCGAGACCCGCCCCGACGCGGCGGTGCGCACCTATCGGCAGTTCGTCACTGTGACCCCGCGCGACGGGGACGTCCTGATCAGCAAGATCGCCCCGCCGGACCGGTAACCCCTCTCGGCGTTCCACGCCGTTTCCGGTTTCGGCACGCGCTAGGTTTGATACATTTTCGTATCGAATACATCGGTGTATCGAACCGGCCGTCCGGCGAGAGGAGTCCACGATGGCGTCGTCCACCGCGGGAACGCCGGCGCGCCCGGCGACTCGCAGACGGGTCGCGACCCGCAAACGCCTGCTCACCGCCGCGTACGAGGTCTTCGCCGAGGACGGGTTCGGCCGGGCCACGGTCGAGCGGGTCTGCGAGCGCGCCGGTTTCACCCGCGGCGCGTTCTACTCGAACTTCACCTCGCTCGACGAGCTGTTCCTCGCCATGTGGGAGGAACGCTCGGCTGCCATGCTCGCCGATGTCCGCACCGCCCTGGACGACATCTCCGTCGAGGGCGTCGCCGACCTCCGCGATGCGGTGGACCGGCTGCTGCGCGCCGTCCCGCTGGACGAGGCGTGGTACCGGATCACGGCCGAGTTCACCAGCCACGCGCTGCGCACACCGACGCTGCGCCGGGTGATGGCGGCCCGCGAGGAGGCGATCGTCGCGGCGCTGATGCCGACCGTGGTCGCCGCGCTCGGCAGGGTCGGGCGCGGCGTGCCCGACCCGGAGGCGCTCGGCCAGGCCATGGTGGCCGTGCACGACGGCACCGCGGTGCAGGTGCTGATGGAACCGCGCAGCCGCATCGCCCTGCGGCGGCGCACCGACCTCTTCTGTCACGTCGTGCTGGCCTACAGCACGCCAATCGAAGGATGAACATGACCAACTGCAGTCCCGAATTCGCGCGCGAGGCCGATGTCATCGTGGTCGGCGCGGGCCTCGCCGGCCTGGTCGCCGCCCACGAGCTGGTCAAGGCGGGCCGCAAGGTGCACCTGCTCGACCAGGAGAACCGCAACAATCTCGGCGGGCAGGCGTTCTGGTCGCTCGGCGGGTTGTTCTTCGTGGACAGCCCGGAGCAGCGGCGCCTCGGCATCAAGGACTCCTATGACCTGGCGCTGCAGGATTGGCTCGGCTCGGCTGGCTTCGACCGCGACGACGAGGATCTCTGGGCGCGCCAGTGGGCCGAGGCGTACGTGCGCTTCGCGGCCACCGAGAAGCGGGATTACCTGCACGCCTTGGGTTTGCGGGTGACGCCGCTGGTCGGCTGGGCCGAGCGCGGCGGCGCGGCCGCCGACGGCCACGGCAATTCGGTGCCGCGTTTCCATCTCACCTGGGGCACCGGTCCCGAGGTCGTGCGGGTCTTCCAGGAGCCGGTGCTGGAGGGCGAGCGGCGCGGGCTGGTCGGCTTCAGTTTCCGCCACCGGGTGGACGAGCTGATCGTCGAGGACGGCGCGGTGGTCGGTGTGCGCGGCGCCGTCCTGGAGGACACCGACCTCGAACGCGGCAAAGCGTCGTCGCGCACAGCGGTGGGGGAGTTCGAGTTCCGTGCCAAGGCAGTCGTGGTGACCTCCGGCGGCATCGGTCACAACCACGAGATGATCCGGCGCAACTGGCCCACCGAGCGACTCGGTCCCTGCCCGGAGACGCTCATCTCGGGCGTTCCGGCGCACGTCGACGGCCGGATGCTCGCCATCTCGGAGAGCGCGGGCGGCGCGATCGTGAACCGGGACCGCATGTGGCACTACACCGAAGGCATCCACAACTGGGACCCGATCTGGCCCGACCACGCCATCCGCATCATCCCAGGGCCGTCCTCGCTGTGGTTCGACGCCAACGGAAAGCGGTTGCCCGCACCGTGTTTCCCCGGGTTCGACACCAACACCACGATGAAGGCGATCCTGGCGACCGGCTACGACTACTCCTGGTTCGTGCTGACTCAGTCGATCATCGAGAAGGAGTTCGCGCTGTCGGGCTCCGAGCAGAACCCCGACATCACCGGCAAGGACCTCAAACTCACCCTCAAGAGCCGGGTGGCCAAGGGCGCGCCCGGCCCGGTGGAGGCGTTCAAACAGCACGGTGTCGATTTCGTCGTCGCCGACACGCTGCGCGAGCTGGTCGAGGGCATGAACAAGATCGCGCGCGGACCCCAGCTCGACTTCGACGACCTGGAGCGGCAGATCGTCGCCCGCGACCGCGAGATCGACAACAAGTACGGCAAGGACGCCCAGTTGATGGCGATCACCAACGCGCGCCAGTACTTCGGTGACAAGGCGGGCCGGGTCGCCAAGCCGCACCGCATCCTCGATCCCAAGGCTGGTCCGCTGATCGCGGTGCGGCTGAACATCCTCACCCGCAAGACCCTCGGCGGACTCCAGACCAATCTCGACTCCCAGGTGATCCGTCCCGACGGCGCCCCGCTGCCCGGCCTGTACGCCGCGGGCGAGGTCGCGGGCTTCGGCGGCGGCGGCGTGCACGGCTACAACGCGCTGGAAGGCACCTTCCTCGGCGGCTGCATCTTCTCCGGTCGCGCCGCGGGCCGCGCGCTGGCGAAGAAGCTCGCCTGACGTTCGTCGCGAACCCGGTCGCCGGTGCGGGTCAGCGCACCGGCTCGATCGGCAGCTGCCGCGCGGCGGCCGAAAGGCGCAGCGCCGCAGGGGCGGTCGGCGGGACGACCGGGTGACGCGGCGCGATCGGGTCGAGTCGCCGGTACGGTGCGCCGAGGGTGGGGCGCGGATCGGCCTCACCTTTGTTGGGCCACAACGAGACCGCGCGTTCGGCCTGCGCGGTGATGGTCAGCGACGGGTTGACCCCGAGGTTCGCCGAGATCGTCGAGCCGTCGATGACGTGCAGGCCGGGGTGGCCGTAGAGCCGGTGGTACGGATCGACGACGCCGGTCTCGGCCGAGTCGCCGATCACGCAGCCGCCGATGAAGTGCCCGGTCATCGGGATGTTCAAGACGCCGGACGCGGTGCCGAGGGGAAAGCCGTCGATCTTGCCTGCCACCCGCCCCGCGACTTCGTGCCCGGCGGGCACCCAGGTCGGATTCGGCTGGCCCGCACCCTGTTTCGTGGTCATCGTGCGGCGTCCGAACCAGCCGCGCTTGGTGTAGGTGGTGATGGAGTTGTCCACCGATTGCATCACCAGCAGGCCGATCGTCTGTTCGGACCAACGCCGTGGGTTGTGCGCGCGCAGCAAATCGCGGCGGGCGCGCCACAGCGCGCGCAGCCACAGCCCGAGGCGCGGGGTGTCGCCGCTGACCATCACGGTCGCCATCAGCGCGAAGGCGTTGCTGCCCTTGCCGTATCGCACCGGTTCGACGTGGGTGTCCGCGTCGGGATGGATCGAGGAGGTGATGGCGACGCCCTTGGTGAAGTCGGCGTCGGCGCGGCGGCTGCGGGCGCCGAGCAGTTCCTCGGAGTTGGTGCGCGAGAGCTGTCCGAGCATGCCCGAGACGGCGGGCAGCGAGCCGGTGTCGCGCAGGCGGTGCAGCAGGCGCTGGGTGCCGAGGGCCGCGGCGGAGAAGACCACCTGCTCGGCGGTGAACTCGCGGCGCTGCTTGCGTACGGTGCGGCCGGTGCGCTGCGTGGCGATCGTGAAACCGCCGCCTTCGCGTGGTCGCACGTCGGTCACCGTCGTCAGTGGATGCACTGTGGCCCCGGCCTTTTCCGCAAGATACAGGTAGTTCTTGACCAAGGTGTTCTTCGCGTTGTGGCGGCAGCCGGTCATGCACTCGCCGCAGTGTGTGCAGGACCTCCGGTCCGGTCCGACGCCGCCGAAGAACGGGTCGGGCACGTCCTGTCCCGGCTTGACGCCGGGGCCGCCGAAGAAGACGCCGACCGGCGTGCTCCGGTAGGAGTCGGCGACGCCGAGGTCTTCGGCGACCTCGCGCAGCACCCGGTCGGACTGGGTCGTCGCGGGATTGGTCGTCACGCCCAACATCCGCGCGGCCTGGTCGTAGTGCGGCGCGAGTTCCGCGCGCCAGTCGGTGATGTGACCCCACTGCCGGTCGGTGAAGAATCGTTCCGGGGGTTCGTACAGGGTGTTCGCGTAGACCAGCGACCCGCCGCCGACACCCGCGCCCGCCATCACGAACGTGTCCTTCAGCAGCGCGAGGCGCTGGATGCCGTAGCAACCCAGTCGCGGCGCCCAGAGATATTTCCGCAGCCGCCAAGAGGTTTCGGCGAACTCGTCGTCGGTGAAGCGGCGACCCGCTTCCAGCACCGCGACGCGGTATCCCTTCTCGGTCAGCCGCAGCGCGGTCACGCTGCCGCCGAACCCCGAACCGACGACCACCACGTCGTAGTCGAATGTCATGGACCTACGCCTTCCGCTCCCGCCGATGTCGTGGAACAACGCTAGGAGCGGACGACGCGCTGACAGGACAGACCTGCGGCCAAGAAATCCACATTTCCGGCCAGCCGTGCCGGTTCGTGGCTCACTCCCGCCGCAGGGCCAGCTCGGCGAGCTCGGTCCAGTCGGCGAGCACCTGCTTGCGACGGGCGCGGTCGCGGCCGACCATCTCGTCGAGGGTCGCGCCGCGCACGAGGTTGATGGTGAGCCAGAAGGCGGAGTCGAGGCGGGCGCGGGGGATGTCCGGGCCGACGAGCTCGGCGCAGCGGTCGAGCAGTTCGACGGTGAGATCGTGCTGCACACGCAGCATTTCGCGGCGCAGCTCGCGGTCGTTGGCGATGCCGACGTAGAGCTCGACGCAGGCGCGGCCGAGTTTGCCCGCGAAAGTGGCGGTCACCAGCTCGACGAGGATTGTCCCTGCGGTGAGATCTTCGGCCAGCGTGCGCAGGCGGCGGTGCAGCGCTTGGCGCTGGCGCTCGGTGAGGTGCCCGATGGTCTGGGCGAACAGCTCCTGGCGGGTGTGGAAGTGGTGCAGCTGGGCGCCCCGGGTGACGCCCGCGCGCGCGGTGATGTCGGCGATGGAGGCGCCGC
Organism: Nocardia sp. CNS-044; assembly: GCF_059570515.1. NCBI lineage: Bacteria > Bacillati > Actinomycetota > Actinomycetes > Mycobacteriales > Nocardiaceae > Nocardia > Nocardia sp. CNS-044. The sequence continues at coordinate 844,943 of NZ_JCANSX010000007.1, read as the reverse complement.
CGTAGCCCACCTCGGCGAGGCTGTCGATCGCCGCGTCCAGCAGCAGCGCCCGCGTCCGCAGACTCTTCTCCTGGTGCTTGTTCGGCGGCAGATCGGAAACCATTCGTGCAGTATAACGGCTGGAAAGTACATGCTGTCTTGCATGCAATTGGATGTTGGTCATAATGTGTTGGCAAGCCGACCACCCCCGCCGCGGAGATGATGAGATGCCTGTCGACCGACTGCTGCCCACCGAGGAAGCGCGCGATCTGATCGAGCTCACCAGGGAGATCGCCGACAAGGTGCTCGAGCCGAACGCGGCGGAGTTCGAGAAACAGCAGAAGTACCCTGAGGAAGCGTTCCGCGCGCTGGGCGCGGCCGGGCTGCTCAGCCTGCCCTACCCGGAGGCTTTCGGCGGCGGCGGTCAGCCCTACGAGGTGTACCTGCAGGTGCTCGAGGAGCTGGCCGCGCGGTGGGCGGCGGTCGCGGTGGCGGTCAGCGTGCACAGCCTCTCCTGCCACCCGCTTTTCGTCTTCGGCACGCCCGAGCAGCAGCGGCGGTGGCTGCCGGAGATGTTGTCCGGCACCATGATCGGCGCGTACAGCCTCTCCGAGGCGCACGCCGGTTCGGACGCGGCGGCGCTACGCTGCAAGGCCACCGCGGTCGAGGGCGGGTACCGGATCGAGGGCACCAAATCCTGGATCACCAACGGCGGACGGGCGGATTACTACACCCTGTTCGCGCGCACCGGCGAAGGGTCTCGCGGCGTCTCCTGTTTCCTGGTCCCCGCGGACACCGAGGGCCTGAGCTTCGGCAAACCCGAGGAGAAGATGGGCCTGCGCGCGGTGCCGACCACGACAGCGGCCTACGACGGGGCGTTCCTGCCCGCCGAACGATTGATCGGCGCCGACGGCCAGGGTCTCTCGATCGCGTTCAGCGCCTTGGACTCCGGACGTCTCGGCATCGCCGCCGTGGCGACCGGCCTCGCGCAACGCGCCCTGGACGACGCGGTGGCCTACGCCAAGGAGCGTGAGGCGTTCGGCCGCCGCATCATCGACCATCAGGGCCTCGGCTTCGTCCTCGCCGACATGGCCGCCGCCGTGGACTCCGCCCGCGCCACCTACCTCGACGCCGCCCGCCGCCGCGACGCGGGCCTGCCCTATTCGCGGCAGGCCAGCGTCGCCAAGCTGGTCGCCACCGACGCCGCCATGAAGGTCACCACCGACGCGGTGCAGGTCTTCGGTGGCTATGGCTACACCCAGGACTTCCCGGTCGAGCGCTACATGCGCGAAGCCAAGATCACCCAGATCTTCGAGGGCACCAACCAGATTCAGCGCTTGGTCATCGCCAGGGATTTGGCGTCGTAAGCTACCGGCCAACTCAGAGGCTGCCGCCACCGCCGATAAGCCACGGGTTGAAGGTGCACGCCAGGTCCGCCGGGGCGGTCGGGTCGAGTGCGCGCAGCGCGATCGAGGTGGAGCGGGGGGAGTACATCATCGTCAGGTGGTCGGAGACGTCCTGCTCGCAACCCGCCTGCAAGGTGATGTTGTCGACCGTGGCGTCGGGGCCGGGGCGCAGGAAGGTCCAGTCGTAGGGGTTGGTGACCTCGTCGTAGCGCGAGCCGACCGCGGTGTAGGCCACCCCGGGGACGGTGTCGCCGTTGGCGTTCAGTGCCGCGTAGAACGCGGAACCGACGGCCTGCTGGATGTTGGAGAGCCCGACGATGGGCTCGTAGAAGCCCAGGATGTTGACGCCGAGGTTGTTGATCGCGCGCCCGAGCGAGGCTATGCCCATCAGCGAGGTGCCGTGGTGGGTGGCGCCGAAGGTGATCAGCTTGTCGACCTTGCCCTCGCCGCCATCGAACTTCAGGTACCGGTTGGCTACCGTGCCACCTTGCGAGTGCCCGATGATGTCGACCTTCTCCGCGCCGGTCGCGGCGCGCACCTGCTCGACGAATTGGGCGACCTGGCGCGAGGATTCCTCCATCGGGCCCACGCCGAAGCGACCGGGCAGCACGGTACCGAGGCCGCCGCCCTCCATCAGCCCGGAGCGGCCGAAATTGAAGGCGAAGACGCAGTATCCGGCCTGCGCCAGTCGTGGCGACATGTAGGCGAAGGTGTCGTAGGCGTTGAGCCAGGTGCCGTGCAGCAGCACCACCGGGCGGGGATGCGCGGCGCTCGGCTTGCAGTCCCACCGGTTGGCTCCGGACGGCGCGGCGTCGGGATGGGTGAGCCCGTAGGCGAACGCGGCGAGCGCCGCGGACATCTGCGGGCCCTCCCCGACGGCCGCCGAAGAGGTGCTCTTGGCCCAGTCCGAGCCACTGCTGCCGGTGTCGACGATCGCCTTCGGCTGCCTGCCGTCGGCCGCGGGCAGGAGCCCCGCGGTGATGGTGTCGGCCAGCGCCTGGGCGGCGGACTCGGCACTCCCCTCCACGGCCGGGTCCGCCATCGTCACCCCCGCGCCGGATCCCTGGGCCAGCGCCAGACCCGCGATCATCGCGGCGCAGGCGAGCGCGCGCATGCCTCGTTGCTTCGTTGCAAACATTTCCGTACTTCCCATCCGCTCGGATCCGCCCCCGGTGAATCGATGTGGCGCAGAACACAATTGAACCCACGGTGTGACGCGCGCCATCTCGCGGAGGCGATAATGAAAATTAAAGACCGGATGGTCCAAGTCGTCACTGCACGGCCGGAAAAAGAAAATCGAGAGGCCCTTGTCGTCAGCGACAAAGTTCTTGGCGGTCGCGACCGATACGTTGTCGCGAACCCTGTCGTCGGCAACAATCGGCCCATGGCTGTCGCTTCACCCCCGGTGACCGGGGACCTCCCCCTGGTGGCCCGATTGCTGACCAGGTGGCCCCAGATCGCCGAGCGGATGCTCGCCGCGGGCCTCGGTGCCACACCTCCCGCCGCCGAGCTGCCCGCTGGTCATTTCACCGCCGAAGTACTACCCACCATCTACGCCTGCGGACGCGCCGTGCTCCAGGCCATCGGCGAGGAGCGCGCGTTCAGCAGGGCCGAGGTCGCGGCGTTCGTGGTGCCGGTCGCCGAACGGCACGCCGAGGACCGCTTCCCGCTGGCGATCCTGATCGAGGCCATCCACGGCTCCGCGCAGTCGGTGCTCGCCGAGGCCGCCGCGCTCGCCAGCCTCGACGAGAAGGACGAACTTGTCGTCGTCGGCTCGCGGCTGCTCGACCTGCTGATGCACATCAACATCACCGTCGTGGAGACCTACACCGAGGTCGAGCAGTCCATCTACAACGCCGAGCGCGAGGCGCGCCGCGAACTCTGCGCCGCCCTGCTGCGCGGCCAACCCGCCGACGAACTCGCCGCCCGCGCGGACACCCCGCTGACCGACCGCTACACCGTTCTCGCCATCCACCTGCGCCCGGACGAGCAGCACAACTCGGTCGCCGACCTGCTCGCCCGCCGCCGCATTCGCATTCTGCACCGCACGCTGGACTCGCTCAGCAACGGCACCGCACTGGTCACCTTCGACGGCGGGACCGGAATCGCCTTGCTGCCCAACCACTCCGAGTCCGCCGCTGCCGATGCCGCGCGCCATCGCGGACTCGCCACCGAGCTCGCCGAGCAGTTCGGCACCCCGGTGTATCTCGCCGAGTCCCGCGGCGTCCTCCGCGCGGATCTGCCCGGCTCCGCGGAGCAGGCGGCCGAGGTGGCGACCCTGGCCCGGCTGCTCAACCGCCCGACCGGCCGTTACCACCTGGACGACCTGCTGCTCGAGTACCAGCTCACCAGGCCGGGCGCGGCGCGCGACCGGCTCGCCCAGCGCATCGCCCCGCTGCTGAACAACCCGCACCTGCTCGAGGCGCTGGAGGCCCACCTGGAGTACGGCTCGGACCGCAAGGCCGCCGCCGCGCGCCTGCACGTGCACCCGAACACGTTCAGTTATCGGCTGCGCCGCATCGCCGAGCTCACCGGCATCGATCCCGCCGACCCCACCAACTCGCGGATGCTCGCCGCGGCGCTCACCATCCACCGGCTCTACCCGGCGAACGACACCGCCTGACCGGTCACCCGCTCGCCACGGGCGTACCCTCCGCCTTCGCTCCGGCCGCGCGCGGGCTGTAGACGGACTGCGTCCGCCTGCGTGGAATCGGCGAACCTCCGCCTTCGCTCCGGTCGTGCGGGGGCTATCGGTGGACTGCGTCCAGCTGCGTGGAATTGCCCTTCTGGTGGTACATCGCGGTGTCGGCGTCGTGCAGGATCTCGGTGGCGGTGCGCGGATCGCCGGGCACGATCATCGTGACACCGATCGAGGCCCGGACCGTGAGCCGATGTCCATGGGCGACAATCGGTTCGGCCACCGAGGCGGCGAGCCGCTGAATGACCGCCTCCGGGCCGACGTCGTGTTCGCCGAGCAGGACGAGGAACTCGTCGCCGCCGAGCCTGCCGACCAGATCGCCGCGGCGCACCGCGCGGAGCAGTCGCTGGGCGACGATTTGCAGGACGACATCGCCGACCACGTGCCCGTGCGAGTCGTTGATGGCCTTGAACCCGTCGAGGTCGACGAACAGCACGGCCGACAGCGGGCCGCCCGCCGGATGGGCGAGGGCCGTGTCGAGATCGTGCAGGATGGTCGGCCGGTTCAGCAGCCCGGTCAGCCCGTCGTGCGTTGCCTGGTACTGCAACTCGCGTTGGCTGGCCCTGGTGGCGGTGATGTCGGTGAACGAGCTGACCACTGGTGATTTCCGGTCGGTCGGATTGAGCAGACGGCAGTTGCCGGCCAGCCAGCGGCGGTGATGGTCGGTGCCGTCCACGCCGAAGACGAAGCGGCTGATCGGCTCGCCGGTCGCCATGGTGCGCGCGACCGGATGACGAGTGGCGGGCAGCGGAACACCGTCGGTGTCGACCATGCGCAACGGCAGCGCGTCGAACCGGGCGCCGACGAGTTGCACACCGCGACAACCGAATATGCGCAGCGCGGCGGGGTTGATCGACTCGATCATGCCCTGCCTGCTTATCACGACGACGCCCTCCTCCAGTTGCGAGACGATCGCGGTGAAGTGCTGTTCGGCCCGGCGCTGGGCCTGCTCGGCCGCGTGCTGGGCGCTCAGATCGTGCAGCACCACCTGGTAGGCGCGTTTGCCCTGCCAGATGGTGAGCACCGAGACGGTCTGCACCGGGATGCGGGCCCCGTCGGCGCGCAGCAAGGTGAGGACCGCCCGCTTGGACGCGTCGCCGGTACTGCGCGAACCCTCGATCCTGGCCAGTGTCGAGGCGACCGAATCGGGTGCGACGAAGTCGCTGACCTGGCGTCCGACGATCTCGTGCGCGGACTTGGCCGCCAGCAGGCGAACCCCGGCCGGATTGAGATAGACGACGACGCCGCCTTCGTGTACGCATATGGCATCGGGGGAGTGTTCGACCAGCGAACGGTACCGCTCGGCCGCCTGCTCCGGATCGCCCACCATGGTGTTGTTCTCGTCCATGCGAATCCCCGTTCGACGAACGACGCGCGGTCGGTGTCCACATTGCTTGGAACCCGCCGAAACCGGCGATCGCCCACCCTGCCGGTCCGAACGGGGTTTGGTGCTGCCATCCACTAGCCGAGAGCGAGATTATGAGACTCGTTGGTATCGAAGGTCAAGGATACCGCCTGCGGCGAATGAACAGCAATCGCCGCGCCCGCGTCACGACGCGGACCGCTCGGCCTCGATAGCGAGCCCGCGCGGCCCACCGGTAAGCTCGCCGGGTCGCAGCATCCCCTTGATCTATCAGTACGACAGAGCAGATCGCTTGTGGCGCAGGGCTTGGTCGCGCGCGGGACGCGTGCGGTCGCCGGATGCGCTTTGTTTCGAACGCAAGATCGCAACCGTTGGACGATCAGAACCAGGGCATCTACATGACCAATACGACCACCCAGGCTCCGGCGCCGAAGCCGGACCTGGCGGCCGCGGCAGGCGCGCGACTGTCGCATCGGCAGATTCTCACCATCATCTCCGGCCTGCTGCTCGGCATCTTCCTCGCCGCGCTGGACCAGAACATCGTGAGCGTCGCGATCGTGCCGATCGCCAACAGCCTGAACGGATTCGACGAACAGGCCTGGGCGACAACGGCTTATCTGATCACCGCGACTATCACCACGCCGCTCTACGGCAAACTCGCCGACATCTACGGCCGTAAACCGTGGTATCTCATCGCGATCGGACTGTTCGTGATCGGCTCGGTGGCGTGCACGTTCGCCACCTCGATGTACGAGCTCGCCGCGTTCCGCGCCTTCCAGGGACTCGGCGCGGGCGGCCTGATGTCGCTGGCCTTCACCATCGTCGGCGATATCGTCCCCGCCCGCGAAAGGGTCCGGTATCAGGGCTATTTCATGGTGGTGTTCGGTGCCTCCACCGTGCTCGGGCCGGTGCTCGGCGGGCTGTTCTCCGGTTACGACGAGCTCGCGGGCCTGGAGGGCTGGCGTTGGGTGTTCCTGGTGAACGTGCCCATCGGCATACTCGCGTTCGTGGTGGTCGCCAAGGTGCTCGATGTGCCGCACCAGCGCCAGCCGCACCGCATCGACTGGTTCGGCGCGCTGACGCTCACCATATGCGTTGTGCCGCTGCTGATCGTCGCCGAGCAGGGCAGGGAATGGGGCTGGAGCTCGGACCGCGCGCTCGTCTGCTACGGCGTCGGCGCGGCGGGGCTGGCGCTGTTCGTGCTCGTCGAGTTCCTGATGAAGGACGCGGCGCTGATCCCGCTGCGGTTGTTCCGTAACTCCACGTTCAGCGTGTCCATCGTCGGTGGCTTCGTCGTCGGCATCGCGATGTTCGGCGCGATCGTGCTCGTGCCGCTGTATTACCAAGTGGCGCGCGGATATTCGCCGACGAAGGCCGGTCTGCTGATGCTGCCGCTCGTGGTCGGCATCATGATCGGCGCGCAGATCGCCGGAATCATCACCAAGCTCACCGGCAAGTACAAGATCCTGCCGGTCGCCGGGTGCTTCCTGATCGCGCTCGGCGCGGCGTTGCACGGCAGGGTGCTCTACGACAGCCCGCTGTGGGAGCCGCTGCTGTACGGCGGCGTGATCGGCTGCGGCCTCGGCGCGTGCATGCAGACGCTGATCATCGCCGCGCAGAACGCGGGACCGCGCACCGACATGGGCGTCTCGACCGCGGCCGCCACCTTCTTCCGTCAGATGGGCGGCACGCTCGGCGTCGCGATCTTCCTGACCATCCTGTTCAACTTGCTGCCCGGCCGGATCGTCGACGCCTTCGGCGGGCAACTGCCGGAGGGCTTCGACACCGCCCGGCTCGGCGAGTTGCAGAGCGACACCGGCGAACTCGCCGCCATGCCCGAGGATCTGCGCGCGCCGATCCTGATCGGCTTCACCGACGCGATGGCGGGCGTGTTCTACGTCGCCGCGGCGGTCGCGGTGCTGGCGGGCGTTGTGCTGATGTTCATGAAAGAGATTCCACTGCAAGACGATCCGATCGTGCCCGAGCCGGGTCCGGACGGTTCGTCGAGCTGGGAGGAGTCGCAGGTCTGGGCGGGCGCGGCTGAGGTCTTCTCCGAACCGGAACCGGTGCTCGCCGCCGCGGCGGAATCCCGCTCGCTGTTCGGCCGCATCCAGCACGAGGACGGGCATCCGGTGCCCGAGGCCGCGCTGACGCTGATCGACAAGGGCGGACGTCAGGTCGCCAGGGCCGTGGGCGACGCCAATGGCGGCTATTCCATCGACGTGCCCGACGCGAGCACCTACGTGCTGATCGCGGCAGCGGCCGGGCACCAACCGACGGCGGTCAGCGTCGTGGCGGGCTCCTGGCCGCAGGAACTCGACGTGAAGCTGATGGGGTCGGGCACCGTCTCCGGAACGGTCAGATCGGCGGTCAGCGGCAAACCGCTCGGCGGCGCCACCGTGACGCTGACCGATCGGCACGGCGAGGTCGTCGGGGCGACGGTCACCGCGGACGACGGCGCCTTCGTCTGCCACGGGGTGGTCTCCGGCACCTACACGATGGTCGCGCTCGCCGAGCACATGCGCCCGCACGCGACCACGCTCACCGTGCCGGACAGCGGCCTGCTCCGCCACGACATCGACATGGAACCCAACGCCGTGCTCGCGGGATCGGCGCTGGCCGACGGCCGGGTGGTGCCCGATGTGCAGATCATGCTGCTGGACATGGCGGGCGATCTGACGGCCACCGCGCGCACCGACGCCGACGGCAGGTACGTCGTCCCCGACCTGGCGGAGGGGCAGTACACCGTTGTCGCGCGCGGATATCCGCCGGTGACCAGCCGGGTGACGGTGTCGGGCGGCGAGGCCGTGCACGACGTGCGGCTCGGTTACGGCCGCGACGGGGATGGCTGACCGCGACCGGTCAGTTCGCGGGCGCCGCCTGCTCGCCGCTGCGGCTCACCTCGTAGCCGAGCAGGCGTTCGGCTTCCTCGATACCGCCTTGCAGGTCGCCGACCGCGTTCATCTTCGACAGGTCCAGGCCGATGGTGACCAGGGTCAGCGCGATCTCCGAGGACAGGCCGGTGATGATCACGTTGGCGCCCATCAGGCCGGAGGCGTCGACGGTCTGCACCAGGTGGTTGGCGACGGTGGAGTCGATCGTCGGCACACCGGTGATGTCGATGACGACCACCTTGGCGCGGTTGTTCCTGATCGCGCGCAGCAGCTGTTCGGTGAGCTGGCGCGCGCGCTGACCGTCCAGCACGCCGATGATCGGCAGGATCAGCAGCTGCTCGCGGACCTGGAGCACCGGGGTGGACAGCTCGCGGATGGCTTCCTGCTGCTGGCGGATGATGCGCTCGCGTTCCTCGACGAACGAGATCGCCACGGTGCTCGCGATGCGGTTTGCCGCGGGCTCGTAGGCGTCCAGCACCCGGTTCAACAGGTCGAAATCGGACTGGTACTTCTCGAACAGCGAGCGGGCCAGCACATCTCGCAGCAGCAGCACGATACCGAGCACTTCGTCGGTCTCGACCCCGCGCGGGATGATGCGCTCGGACAGGTCGCGCGCGTAGTCCTGGAGCGCCTCGACCGAACCGGTCGCCAGCACCGCCACGTAGTTGTCGTAGACCGAGGTGACCTCGGAGAACATCTCCTCGGCGGTCATCGCGGTCAGCAGCTGAGCCTCGGTGATCAGCCGCGCCCACTCCTCGCGCAGCGCCGTCCTGTTCTGTCTGAGGTGCTCCACCAGCTCCGAGAGCAGTCCAGCCCCGCCACCGTTCGCGCCGAGATCGGTCGCGACAGGGTCGAACACATCGGACACGTGGTCCTCCATCGATCCTCGCGCCGCGTGCCTTTCGCGGCGCCTGCCGAATCGTATACCTCGCCCGTGCGGTGCGCGGGGTTTCCTCGGCGACGCGCCATCCCCGACGGCGGTGTGTCAGGCACGTGCGGCGGCCAGCTCTACGACGGTGATGTCGGAGGGCGCGCCGACCCGCACGGGCGGACCCCAGGCGCCCGCGCCGCGCGTCACGTACAGCTGGGTGTCGCCGTACCGCTCGAGCCGCGCGACGGTCGGATTACACAGCGTCGCAGCGTGATTCGCCGCCCGGGGCGGTAGCCGGGGAGTGCCCGGTACGCCTAGTGCCGCACGGTTTCGTGGCGTCCCGCGCCCGCGGCTGTGAACGCCTGCAGGGCCGTGGCGGCGGCGAGGGCGAGCAGGGCGGGACCCCAGCTTCGGGTGTGGTCGCGGAGGACGCCGAGGAGGACCGGTCCGAGGGCGGCGAGGGCGAAGCCGACGGTTTGGGCCATGGCCGCGAGGGCGGTGGCGTCGCCCGCGTCGGTGGCTCGTTCGCTCTGGAATGCCATCGCCGAAGCGAGGCAGGCCCCGGACCCGATGCCGAGCAGACCGATCGCCAATGGCGTCGCGCCGGGCGCGAGCGCCAGCAGCAGGAACCCCGTGGCTTCGACCGCGCTGGCCGCCACCGCGAGGCGCCGTTTGGCCGAGACCGTGCGGGCCAGCCACGGCATCGCGTTGATGGCCGCCAGACCGAGGATCTGGACGGCGAACAGCGCGAATCCGGCCGCGCGCGGCGATATCCCGTTGTCGTGCAGCACGCTCGGCAGCCACGCGAGCGTGGTGTAGAACCCCAGCGCCTGCAGCCCCATGAATATGCTGACCTGCCAGGCCAGCGCCGAGCTCCATGGCATCGGCACGCGGGCGGCGGGCCGCGGCATCGGCGCGGATCCCGTGATCGGCCACGCCCGTAGAGCGGCAATCACCAGCAGCGTTCCCGCGGCGAGCGCGGAACGCCATCCGCCAGGCAAATTTTCGGCCAGGGGCACCGCGATCCCGGACGACACGGCGGCCGCCGCGGTCATCGCCGCGATGTAGCCCGCGGTGACCGTCATGATCCGCGCCGCGGGGACGGTGCCGCGGACGATCGCGGGCAGCAGCACGTTGGCGTACCCGATCGCCGCCGCGATGACCACGGTCCCGGCGAACAGACCCGACGAGCCGGGCATCGAGCGCAGCACGATCCCCAGCAGCAGCGCGGCCAAGGCGAGCCGCACGAGCTGTTCGGCCCCGCGATGCACGGTGTGTAGCACCACCGCGGGCACCGCCGCGAAAATCAGCAGCGGCAGCGCCGTGAGCAGTCCCGCCGTCGCGGCCGACAGCCCGGTGTCGTGGGCGATGGCCGGTACCAGCGGTCCGACGCAGGTCAACGGCGCCCGCAGGGTCGCACCGGCCAGCACGATCCCGGTGACCGGCCGGACCGCACCGCTCATCTACCGGCGGTACGGGAAGGTCATGCGACGAAGCAGTCCGTCGCGTAAGACCAACGCGTGGAACAGGACCGCGCAGATGTGCGCGGTCAACGCGAACAGAAGCAGGTAGGCCAGCGCACTGTGCGCGGTGCGCAACAACGCGTACAGCTCGGGATCGGCGGGGACGATCGCGGGAACACGCAGGTTGCCGAGCACACGGTTCGGGACGCCGGACGCCGACACCAGCGCCCACCCGACGATCGGCTGGAGCAGAAACAGCGCGTACAGGAGGATTTCGGAGCCGGTCGCGACGAGTCGTTCCGGGCGGGACATGGTGTCGATCTGGGGTGGCGGCCTGCGACGGACGCGGTAGGCGATGCGAATCACCGCCAGCGCCAGGATCGCCAAGCCGATGGTCTTGTGCCAGCTCAGCAACCGGCTGTAGTCGCCGAGATAGCCGACCATCGCCGCGCCGATGCCGAGCATCGCCAGGATCAGGACGGCCATGAGCCAGTGCAGTACCCGGGCGGTGCGGCCGAATCGGGTGGTATCGCGCTTGAGTTGGTCGAGCGTCATCGTCGTCAGACCTTTCGCACCACCACCGCGCCGGTGGGTTTGGCTTCGCCGGCGCGGCGACGGAAGGACTCGCTGTAGGCCGCGGAGCGTGCTTGCAGCAGCGGATCGTCGGAGGGCTCGATTCCGTTGGGCAGCACCAGCGGATCGAAGTTGACGTCCTGGACGTTGTCGGCCGATTCGGTGTCGATGCGGTCCAGCACGACCGTGCCGACGTGCACGGCACGGCGGTCGTTCGGCCACATCCTGGTCGCGTCGTCGGTGGGATCGCCTGGCTCCCCGACGATCACGACGAGCTGCCAGCGCAGCGGCCCTGCCTTCAGGTCGGCGACGAGGCCGTCGAAAAGGGCGCTGTCACCGCCGCCAGGTCCGGTCGCCGGAGGCGGACCGTCCGGTTCGAGCCGCCAGCGTACGGAGACGGTGCTGCCGCCGTCGGTGAACCGGAACGCGTTGAGTCCGAAGAAGGCCGAGGCGGCGAAAGTCGGCGCCGGCGCGCCTTGCTCGACGATGCCCAGCGCGGCAGCGGTTTTCGGGTGCCTCTCGAGGTACTGCTTCATCGTGGCCGGGTCGGGCTTGCCGGTGGCGGGGTCCGGGGCGAACGCCAGGGTTCGGTCGTAGAAGTCTTGCGCGGTGGCGTCCAGGAAAACCGGCACGTTGATCATCGCCATCCGCCACTCCTCGCCCCTGGGCAGGAACAGCCGCAGCCCGAGTCCGCGCGGAGCGGTCGGCGCGTCGGGCATATGCGGGTTGCCGCCCGCGAGGGAGAACCGTCCGGTCAGGCGATAGCGACCGGCACGGAACACCGAAGCCTTCGACAGCTCGACACCGCTGCCGTTGCTCTCGAAGTATCCGGCGACGGCCACCCCTTTGGCATGGTTGCGGCGGCAGCCGGGGAAGGAGCCGCCCGCGGTTTCCTGTAGTCGGTCCACCACGCTGCGCGCGGTCAGTCGCCACGGACCGATGCGGTTCTCGGCGAACAGGAACCCGCCGATGCCGGCCGCTCCGAGCGCGGCGACGGCCGCGCCGCCGAGCAGGGTGCGGCGGTTCAGCGGTATGGAACTCGGCTGCGCGTCGGTCATCGGTCGTCCTTCTTCGTGCGCTGGTGTGGCGGATTCGGGTGTTCGGCGCGGATCACGGCGGACCCATCGCCTGGAGCCGGTCGATCAGCACCGGATCGATGTCGGGCTTGTCGGCCAGCAGCATGTCGATGGGCGGCGCGGGCGAGGACGCGATGCGGATGTCGACGACGTACGGTTCGCCGTTGTCGAGCGACTCGAATCCGCGTTCCAGCGCGTCGCGGAGTGTGCCGGTCTTGGTCACCACCTCGCCCGGAATGTCGAAGGAGGCGGCGATCTCGGCGAAGTCCTGGGCCGGGCGACCCAACCGCAGGTACCAGGCGTCGTTGGTCGGCTGCCAACCGTAGATCTGCCCGATCGCGGACAGCCCCGTCATCAGGGTCTTGTATTCGTGGTTGTTCATCACCAGGTACAGCACCGGAAGCTGGAACTTGCTGATGGTCCACCACGAATTGGTGTGGAACAGCGCGGAACCGTCGCCGACGATCGTCACGACGTAGCGCCGGTCGCCGAGGGCGAGCGAGATGCCGATGGACGCGGGCAGCGAGAACCCGAGCGAGCCGCCGGAGGTGCAGAAGTACGCGTCGGGGATGTCGTAGGCGATCGCCTTCTGAATCGCGGCGGAGATCGCGAAGTCCTCGTTGATCACCGTGAGGGGTTTGCCGAGGGTCTTCTGCACTTCGGCCAGCACCATCGGCACAACGTGGTCGGGGATCGGCTCCTTGCTCAGTGCGGTGGCCGCGGCGGCGGTGAATTCCTCGTCGCGGCGGGAGTCCAGTTCGACGACCCGCCGATTACGTTGTGCGACAGCGGCTTCGTCGTACTGCGCGTGGCCGGTGACAGCATCGATGATCAGCGGCAGGGTGCGTTTGATGTCACCGAGCACGCCGACCTCGGCGTAGGCGTTCTTGCCGATCTCCCACGGGTCGTTGTGCAAGGTCACCTGTGTGAGCTCGGCCGGGATGATCGGGCCCTTCTCCCAGCGGAACACCAGGATCTGCGCCTGGGAGTTCACCCCGATTTGGAAGATGGTGTCGAAGTCGGCCAGCTGCATGTGCACACCGTCCTGGGTGGGCACTAGTTCCCCCTGCCAATGCGGCAGGTCGTTCGGGTAGTTCATCCGGCTGGCTTGGTTCTCCGAGTAGACCGCGGCGCCCAATATTCGCGACAGTCGCTCGATCTCCGGCCAGGCATCGGCCTCGCCGACGCCGTCACCGACCAGAACCACCGGGTTCTTCGCCCGCGCGAGCTGCTCGGCGGCGGCCGCGATGCCGTTCGGATCGCCCGCCACCTTGTGCGCGACGCGAGTCACCCGGCCACGCTGCTGCATGGCGGGCGCCTCGATCAGGAAGTTCCACGGCAGCGAAACGAATACTGGCCGGAACGGCGGGACCAGGAGTTCCTTGAACGCGCGATGCAGGACCAGCGGCAGCTCGTCGACGCTGCGGATCTCGTAGGCCCACTTGGTGTATTGCTCGGCCGTGTGGACGAGATCCGAGGCCAGGATCGGTTCCTGGACTAGCAGATCGCTGTGTTGCTGTCCGCAGAACACGATGAGCGGGATGTTGGATCGGTAGGCGTTGTACAGGTTGCCGATGATGTTGGCCGTGCCGGGGGTGATGTGCACGATCGCGGCGCCGGGGCGTCCCGACATGCGCGCGTAGCCCATGGCGGCGCCGAGGGCGATGTTCTCGTGCAGACACGGTACGTACTCGACACCGTTCTCGGGGATGGTCGTTCCGTCGAGCAGCGGGATTTCGTGGGTGCCCGGCACGCCGAACGCGTACTCGATGCCCACCTCGCGCAGGTAGTCGAAGATGATGTCGCGGCCGAGCCGGGGCGATGTCGGTGAACTCATAGGTCCTTTGTTTCTGGCAGATCGGTTCCGGGGCTGGTCGGTAGTTCAGTGACCGGTCCAGTTGGGCGGTCGTTTCTCGATGAACGCGCGCGGGCCCTCCTGTGCGTCGGCGGAGTTGGCGCGCAACGTTTCCCAGTGGTAGGTGGCGGTGAAGGCGTCCGGCAGCGGCGTCGTCAGCGACGCGGCGGCAGCCTCCTTGATGGCACGCACCGACAGCGGCGCGCAAGCGAGGATGTCGGCCACCCAGGTTTCGGTTCTCGCGTCCAGGTCGGAGACGGGAACGACCTCGTTGACCAGCCCGAGCTCGGCGGCGCGTGCGGCGCTCATTCGCCGCCCGGTCAGCAAGTGCCCCAGCGCGATCCGATAGGGCGCTTGGCGCGGCAGCCGGAACACCCCGCCCGCGCCGGGGATCAGGCCGAGTCTGGCCTCGGTGAGCCCGAATTCGGCAGTGTCGGCGGCGATCACGATGTCGCAGGCGAGTGCCAGTTCGAAGCCGCCGCCGAGCGCGTATCCGGCGACCTTGGCCACGAGCGGCTTGGGGAATCCGAACCGCTCGGTGATGCGGGGATACCCGGGTTTGCCCGCGCTGCCGAACGTCGAGTGCCCTTCGCCACGGGTATTGCGCTCGGCCAGTTCCTTCAGGTCCTGCCCGACCGAGAACGCGCGCCCGCCGCGGCCGCCGAGGACGGCCACCCAGATGTCGTCGTCGCGTTCGATGTCATCCCATACCCGCGCCAGCTCCGCGTGCATTCGCAGGTTCATCGCGTTGAGGACTTCGGGCCGGTCGAGTTCCACGGTGGCGACACGGCCCTGCTTGCGATAGACCACGGTGGACAGGTCCCCGAGCGTCACCGCCGCGCTCCGACCTCGGGTTTCGCCGCGGCACCGAACCGGGACGCTTTCGCCAGCACATCCTGGCCGTAGAGCCGCAGCGCTTGGTGCAGCGCGAACTCGGACATGTAGCGGCGGAACGCGTCCTGCGATTCCTCGGCGGTTACGATCATGTGCTTGTTCGCGATCACCGCATCGGCATCGAGTTGTTCTGCGGCCCCGGCGATTTCGGTGTCGAGTTCGCCGGGTTCGACGACGCTGTCGAAGATGTAGCGCGCGTCGGGTTCGGTGGCGCGAATCTTCCTGCCCCACAGGATCACCTCGCGCGAAACCCGCGATGTCGCCGCGCGCCCGAGCCGCAGGTTGCCCGCGCCCGGCACGATCCCTTCCTGCGCGGCGGGGAGGCTGAAGTAGCTGTCGGCGGCGGCGATCACGCGGTCGAAGACGAGCAGCAGTTGTGCGCCGCCGCCGATCGCGAACGTGTCCACCGCGGCGACCCACGGTTTCGTGCGCGGTGCGGGCGGCCAGTCGTCGCCGTCGTCGGAGAGTCCGCGCAGAATCTTCGCGATATAGCCGGTTTCGCGCCCGAGGAGGAACTCGAGGTAGGAGATCTTGCCTCCGTGCAGCTCCGCGAGATTGATGCCCGCGCTGAACACGCGCTTGCCGCGATAGCGGGGATGGGTCATCTCGCCGCCGCGCACGACGCCGACCTTGGATCTCGGGTCGAGCAGCACCAGGTCGACCGCGGTTTCCATGTCGGCGACGTGCTGGTTGTCCTCGGCGTTGAGGCAGTGGACGTTGGTCATCGTGAGTGTCGCGGTGTGCCCGGAGCGGGTCAACGTCACCGTGGGCAGCGTCACCCGGCCGGTCGCCTCGTATTCAGGCAGGAGTACAGCGGCGGCGAGCGTCGGTCGGCGCATGGCGTCGAGCAGGTGCTCGCCCGCAACCGGATCGGCGAAGACCGCGTGGAAGAAGATTCCTTGATCGATCTCCCACCCTTCCTTGTGTGCCTGGACGACCGCGGCGTCGGCGGCTAGCCGCGCGGGCTCGGGCAGCAGGCCGGGGAACCGGGCGGTCGCCGCGGCCGCGAGATCGGTCAGCCGCGGCGAGTCGCGCAGATCGTCGGTCGCCCGCCGGTACACCGCGGACACGTGCCTGCGCAGGAATGCCCGGCGCAGCGTGCGCACCGCCCGATGGGCTCGTTCCGCCCGCGCGGCCCGGTCGGCGTCTCGCTCCGCGACCGGACCGAGCTCGTGCAGCGTCCGGTCGCATTCGGCGGCGGCGTCCCGCAACACGGCGCTGTCGTGGGCGAGTTCTCCGGTGAACGGTGAGCGCGGGGTGGTCACGACGCCGCCCGGAGACGCCGCAGCGACCGGTCGGCGGCCGCCAGGTGCGCGCCGAGCGCGTCCTCGAAACGCGTGGTGGTCGCGTCGAGCAGCAGCCGGCGGCGGATCGCGATTTCCGTACCGGCGGTCGACTCGAACAACCTGAGTCCCGCTTGCACTGTCGTGGTCTCGGATCGAGCGTCGTGGTCGATCACCGCGTCGACGAGACCCTGCGCGTGCGCCTCGGCGGCCGAGAGTGTGCGGCCCTGCACGGCGAGTGCCCGCGCCGGACCGGCGCCGTATTGGGCGACCAGGCGATGCAGCGCCATGGACGGCCAGACGCCCAGAGCGGTGGCGGCGAAACCGAAAACACTGCCGGACCGGAGGATGCGGTAGTCGGCGACGAGCAGCAGTTCCGCGGCGGGTCCGTAGGCGTCCCCGTCGACGACGGCGATGATCGGCGCGGGCGCCTGTTCGAGTCGGCGCAGCGCGGCTTCCCACTTGCCGACGACGCCGATATCCACCGGGCCGGGCCACGAGAACTGCTGCCCCGAGCGGGTTCCCGTGACATAGAGGACCACGGTGTGCGGCTTGTCCGGCGGCGCGTCCTCCGCGCGCACCGCGATCGCGGATACCGCTGCGAGTAGTTCCTCGGTCAGCGGCTGGTCGGCGGAGATCACCGCGGGCAGTACGTGAGTAGTGGATTCGTAACTGGTCATCGAAAACCCCCTGGAGTCGAATCGACTTGGACTGCTTCAGAACTGGAGAAGCGCGGACTCGATCTGCGAACCGGGGCCCATGGTCATGAGCACACCGTGGTCGCCGCGCCGAACCTTGCCCTCCTCGAGCAGCCGTTGATAGGAGAACAGGAACGAACCACTCGAGAGGTTGCCGAAATCACGCATCACGCTGGAGGTGTGCCGCAGGTCGTTGGAAGTCAGACCGAGGTTGATCTTCACCGCGTCGATGACCTTCTTGCCGCCGGAGTGCACCGTCCAGTGCGCGATGTCCCTGCGCCGCAATCCGGTACCGCGCAAGAGCTTGTCGATCACGATCTCCGCGTGCGCGCCGACCTCGTAGGGCACTTCTTTGTCCAGGTAGAAACTGAACTTCCCGGCGTCCTCGTCCCAGTCGTAGCGCATCGCGCCGACCGCGTGCCGAATCATGTAGCTGCTGGTCGTCAACAGCGCGGGGGCGGGAGCCGAGCCTGGGCCACCAGGCGCGCCGGTGTCGCCGCCCGATCGGACCGCCAACGCCGCGGCCCCGTCGCCGAAGAGGCTGTTGACAACCGCCGTACGCATCGTTCCGTCGAACACGTACGCCGCCGAGCACGCCTCCGCGCAGACCAGCAGCGCCAGCTCGTCCGGATGTGTTGCCGCCCAATTCGCCACGGCGGCAAGGCCGTTCAGGCCCGCGTTGCATCCCATTCCGACTACGTCGAGCCGGGTCGTATCCGGGTCCAGCCCCAGCTCGTCGATCAGCAGCGCGCTGAATCCGGGTGTCAGGAAACCGGTGGTGGTGACGGCGACCAGATAACGCACGTCGCGGATATCGCTGCCGATGCGACGAAGGCACGCGCGGACCGCGGCCGCACCGGTCCGTACGCCCTGGGTCCGGTGCTTGGCCAGCAGTTCACCCTGGGTCTCGACGCGGAACGCGCCATCTCGATCGCGAGGCGGCAAGGTCAGGTACCGCGTCTCTATTCCGCCGTTGAGGAAGACGCCGCGGATCTTGGCGTCGGTGATGTTCAACAGGTCGACGAGTTCGCGTTGGCTGTAGCGGTCGGGCGGATTGGCGGTGGCTACGCCGAGCAGTCGCGGAAGCGCGGACGGTGCCGACCGGGGTTCGGGCCGTAGCTCGTGGTCGAGTCTCTCGATGTCGATTGTTTTCGAGGCGGTCATGCTCTGGTTCCTTTGATTATTCGTCAACCCTGTTTCGCGGTCCGGCCGATTCTTCGGACGCGATTGATCGCGCGTTTTTACGCTCGACCTGCCGCTTGTGACGGCGCCGGTCGGAGTTGTCGGTGAGCACCCAGATAAAGCAGTTATCCAGCGGTATGAATTTCGATCACGAGTTGTCGAATACCCCCGTAGTCCGGCAATCGATACACGTACGTAGATCCCCAAGGCAGCGAATTCGTTGCGACCCCCGTCGATCCGACGCCGCTTCCCGCACCGATTTCGAACGCTACACCAGCGCGCTGTATGGCGACAACCCCAAAAGCAGGGGCGCACGCCGTGGAGTGACTCGGTTCTCCATCGAAATGCGCTGGAGTACAACGTATTTCGGTTGCTACCGCCTCGGTGGTAGATAGTACGTACACGTATGGGTGTGGCGGAAATCGGCCGCAAAGATATTGGACGAACGACTAGATCGGCCGTGTCAGCGGCTCGGATCGTGGTCTAATCGGCGGATGGAATCACTGACCTCGCGGCTGGTGCCCCACGTGTTCGCGGATACACCTGGACATCTGATCCGATTGCTCTATCAACGCCACAACGCACTCTGGCACGCCACCGTCGGGGATTCGATCACGCCAACTCAGTTCGCCATTCTCAACGTCGTCTATGCGCAGGGGCCGCTGACCCAGCACGAGGTCTCCGTACGAATCAGCACGGACACTTCGACGATGGCGCAATCCGCCGGTGTGCTCGAACGGAAGAATCTGATCAAACGGTCGGTCAACCCGGCCGACAAACGCGAACGCCGGATCGCCCTCACCCGCACCGGCCGCCGCGAGTACGCCCAGCTCCTGCCGAAAGCCGACGAAGTGCAACGACTCCTGTTCTCCGTCGTGGCTCCCGATGGCCACGACGGCGCCCTCACGGTCCTCCGCACACTCGCCGGTATCAGCGCCGACGGCGCGGGCGGTCTCGAGATCCAGTGACGGGGTAGTCCTCCGCCGATTCCCGCAGGGCGTCAGGCTCGCGTGGCGGCCAGCTCCACGACGGTGATGTCGGAGGGCGCGCCGACTCGAACGGGCGGGCCCCACGCGCCCGCGCCGCGCGTCACGTACAGCTGGGTGTCGCCGTAGCGCTCGAGCCCCGCGACGGTCGGATTCGCCAGTTCCGCAAGGAGATTCCCCGGCCAGAGCTGGCCGCCGTGGGTGTGCCCGGAGAGTTGGAGGTCGACGCCGTGCGCGACGGCGTCGTGGATCTGGATCGGCTGGTGTGCCAGCAGCACTGCCGTGCGGGCCGGATCGCGGTCGCCGAGCGCCTTGCCGAAATCCGGTCCCTGCCCGACCTGTTCGCCCTGCACGTCGTTGACGCCCGCGAGGTCGAAGCCGGGCAGCTCGGTCCGATCGTTGGCCAACAGGCGCAGTCCCAGATCCTGTACGTGCTCGATCCATTCCTCCGCGCCGGAGAAGTACTCGTGGTTGCCGGTGACGAAGTACGCGCCGTGCCTGGCGCGTAGACCGGCGAGCGGTTCGACGGCGTGGCGCAGGTGCTCTACGCTGCCGTCCACCAGATCACCGACCACCGCGATGAGATCGGGCTGGGTGTCGTTGATCGTGCGGACGACGCGCTCGGCGAAACCCCTGCCGAGGATCGGGCCGAGGTGCACGTCGCTGACCACGGCGATCCGGAATCCATCGGCCGAGCGGGGGAGTTTGGCCAGCGGGATGGTCAGCCGCTGGACCTGCGGTCCGTTCAGCACCCCGTGGGCGCCGACGCCGACGGTTGTCGCCGCGGTGAGCGCGGCGGTTCCAGCGATTGCGCGGGAGACGAAGATTCGCCGCGAGATCGGTGCGGAGTCTCGGCCTCGCGCTGTCGAAGGACTTGGTGCCGAGCGCTTTTCGCCACTCGAAGCCGCAGCGAGGAGTTCACCGGCTCCGAGCGGAGTGCTTGGTGTGTCGCCGGATTCTTGTCCCTGCCGCACCGGAGTGTTCGGTGCGGCCACGCATTCCGGCATCTTCTCCGTCGCCGTGCCAGGAGCTTCCGGGGCCTCTTCTCTCTGCTCGGTCGAAGTGGCTGTGTTCATTCCGGTTTCGCGCGCGAACAGGCGCAGCAGCACCGGCCGCAGCACCTCGCCCGCCAGCAGCGCCAGCAAGAGGTAGACGAACAGCGCGCCCCAGAAATAGCCCGGCCACGCGATGGCCCGCACCAGCGGGAACGGCAGTCCGGCCGATTCGGCGAAGAACGCGCCGAGCAGCAACAGCGGGGCCGTCACCAGCACCGCGGTCCCGAGCCGCCGCCCGGCCGACCCCGGCACGGTCGTGTCTCGTACCAGGCGCCGCCACAGATACCAGTGCAGCCCGGCGAAGACCGCGAGCACCGCGACGCCGATCAGTACCACCACAACGATCACCGCGAAGCCCTCTCGACCAACCGAACGGAGCCCGCCGACAGCCGCGCATGGCCGTGGCGGAGCGGGACACGCCCTCTCCCGAACCGACCGTTCCGACCTTACGCGGGAGCGTGCGGTGGAGCGGGGAACGATGTCACCCCACCTCGGTAGCCTCGAAGCATGTGCCGAAACATCACAGCCCTGCGCGGGTTGGAGCCCGCGGCGACACCGGAGGAGATCCAGGCGGCGGCGCTGCAGTACGTGCGCAAGGTCGCGGGCATCTCCAGCGTCTCCGCCGCGACGCGTCCGGTTGTGGAGGCCGCGGTGGCCGACATCGCCGCGGTGACGACCCGCCTGCTCGCCGAGCTGCCGGACCGCAAGGTGCCGCCGAAGTCGGTGCCGCCGCTGCGCCGCCCCGAGGTGCAGGCCAGGATCGCGGCGCGCGGCTGAACCGCCCGCCGGAAATTCGGATGCGCCGCCGGACGCGTCCGGTTACTGTCGCGCCCATGCGAATCGTCAGCGGCAAGAAGATCCGCGATGTGGACATCGGTTAAGCCCGAGAGCTGATCGGACGCCATTCGGCGGTCCGGATCGACCTCGGTACCGGCGACGGACGCGCGGTGCTCGCCGCGGCCGCCGCCGACCCCCGCCGATTGGTGATCGGCGTGGACGCCAACGCGGCGGGCATGTTCGAAGCCTCCCGCAAGGCCGCGCGCGGCAAGCTCGCGAACGCGCTGTTCGTGGTGGCCGCCGCCGAGCGCCTGCCCACGGAACTGGACGGCGTCGCCGACGCGGTGACCGTGTACTTCCCGTGGGGTTCGCTGCTGCGCGGCGTGGTCACCGCGGATCCGGTCGTCGTGACGGGTCTCGCCCGGTTGCTGAAGCCCGGCGCTGCACTGTCGATCCTCGTATCGGTCATCGAGCACGATCGCGGTTCCGGTCTGCCGCCGATCGACGAGAACGACCTGCGCGGTCTCGCCGGACCCTACGCGGCGCACGGTCTCACGATCACGGAGATAGCGCCCGCTACCGCCGCCGAGATCGCCGCCACTGGTTCCTCGTGGGCCAAACGCCTCGGCGCGGGGTCCCAGCGCAGCGCCTGGCGAATCGCGGCGCACCGATCGAACGCGCAGCGCGCGCCGGAACTCGCGGCCGAGCACCGGACGGGGACGGCCTGCGCGGAGCCGGCCGGAGACGCCCGGTAGCCGACGGCCGCGCACCCGGTGGATCCGCGGGGCGGGCGGCCACACCCGGCGGCTCCGCCGGTGACCGTCCGCCCGCGGGCGTGCGCCGCTGTGGAAGCCTTTGCATCGCAATCGAACTGCGAAGCAAAGGCTGCGGCTCACAGTGACCGGGCGATGATCTCCTTCATGATCTCGTTGGTGCCCGCGTAGATCATCTGCACCCGGTTGTCCACCCACATGCGCGAGATCGGGTATTCGGTCATGTACCCGTAGCCGCCGTGCAACTGGAGGCACTCGCTGGCGACCGACATGGCCTTGTCGGTGGTCCACCACTTCGCCATCGCGACGGTCGGGATGTCGAGTTCGCCCGCGATGTGCTTTGCGATGCAGTCGTCGGTGAAGACGCGCGCGATCTTCGCCTCCGTGGCGACCTCGGCCAGCTTGAACTTCGTGTTCTGGAAGCCGAAGACCGGGCGGCCGAACGCCTCGCGCTCCTTGGTGTAGCGCAGCGTGTGCTCCAGCGCGGTCTCCATGCCCGCCACCGAGCCGACCGCGATGATCAGGCGCTCCTGCGGCAGCTGCTGCATGAGCTGGACGAAGCCCTGGCCCTCCTGCGTGCCGAGCAGGTTGCTCACCGGGATGCGCACGTCCTCGAAGAACAGCTCGGAAGTGTCCTGGCCCTTCTGGCCGATCTTGTCCAGCACCCGGCCGCGGCGGAAGCCGGGGCGGTCCGCCTCGACGAGCACCAGGCTGATGCCCGCCGCGCCCTGGGAGGTGTCGGTCTTGGCCACGACGATGATCAGGTCGGCCTGTGCGCCGTTGGTGATGAAGGTCTTGGAGCCGTTGACGACGTACTCGTCGCCGTCGCGGACCGCCTTGGTCTTGACGCTCTGCAGGTCCGAGCCGGTGCCGGGCTCGGTCATCGCGATCGCGCCGACCACCTCGCCGCTGGCCATCTTCGGCAGCCAGTGCCGCTTCTGCTCCTCGGTGCCGTAGGCGAGCAGATAGTGCGCGACGATGCCGTTGTGCAGGCTCTGGCCCCACGCGGTGTCGACCACCCTGGCCTGCTCCTCGATCAGCACGGCCTCGTGCGCGAAGGTGCCGCCGCCACCGCCGTACTCCTCCGGGATGGACAGGCAGAGCAGCCCGAGTTCGCCCGCCTTGTTCCACAGGTCTCGGTCGACGTGGTGCTGGGCGATGTACTTGTCGACGTTGGGCGCGACTTCCTTCTCGAAGAAGGCGCGCGCGAGGTCGCGCAGCGCGTCCAGGTCGTCGTTCATCCAACACGACCGGTAGGCGGCCATCGAGACTCCTTAGGCTCGGCGTATTACTGGCAATACTTGTGACCAGTGTTTACGGGTACAGTGTGTACCATCGGTTGCGCTGGGACAAGACGGAATCTCGAGCGGCCGCACGGATCGGATACAGCGCCCGTGGAGGTCGGATACGGTGAGCCGCGTGGGACGACAGGGCTGGACCGACACCGCCGAAACCCGCCGCTCGGGCGCGCGCGGGCCTGGCGGTGACGAACGGCGCCGCGCGCTCGTCGCGGCCGCCGTCGCGGCGATCGAGGAGCACGGGCCCGATGCCTCGATCGGGCAGATCGCCGACCGCGCCGGGCTGGTGCGCACGCACGTCTACCGGCACATCGCGGGCAAGGAAGAACTCGATCGCGCCGTCGCGCGGCACGCGCACGCCGAGCTCACCGCGCGCATCCGCGCCACCTTCGACGTCGACGGGACGCCGATCGACGTCATCCGCGCGCCCATCGCCGAACACGTCGCCTGGGCAGGGGAGCACCCGAATCTGTACCGCTTCCTCGTGGAGCGCAACTATCGCAGCGGCAACGACGAACCGCGCATCGGCGGCAGCGCCTTCGCCTCCGAGATCTTCATCGCCGCAACGCGATACATCCCGCGCTTCGGTTCGGACCGAGCCGCGGCGGAACGGCTCATCATCGCGCTGCTCGGGCTGATCGATGCCTCCGTGCGCTGGTGGCTGACGCACCGCGAGAGCACCAGGGAGACGCTGGTCGACCAGCTGACCGCCGAGGCGTGGCTGTTGATCGATCATCGCTTGCGCGCCCTCGGCATCGAACTCGATCCCGCGGCGCGACTGCGGGATCTGCTCGTCGCGGGCGAGGCCTACCGCGGCGAGGCGAGCTGAGCCGGTGCCGGTCTAGGAACCGAACTTTCGCTGCGCGTGCGCGACGATCGCGTCGAGTCGCGCGTGGTGCGCGCCCTTCCAGTAGGTCTGGCCGCAATCGACGCACTGGGCGAAGGTGTCGTAGGTCTGTTCGGTCTGGTTCGGCAGCCGCTCGAGCACGGTCGCCTTGTCGGTCTCGCGCAGCAGGCCGTTGCAGGTGGTGCACCTGGTCCACGGGGCGAGGGAAGGGGCGAAGCGGGACAGCACGTCGTCGAGTTGCTCGGCCGGCTTGTGGCTGTAAATGTATGCGCCCGCGTAGATTTCGCGCCGCCGCAGCAGTCCGCGATCCCGGGACAGCAGGATGCGGCGCTCGGCCGCCGACCGCGTCGCCAACGCGGCGTCGCCGATGTCGGGGTTCTCGTAGGCGGCGTCGATTCCGAGCAGGCGCAGCCGCCGCACCAGGGTGCCGAGGTGGATGTCGAGCAGGAAGCGCACCGGGTCCGGCATTCGTTGCGGACGGGTCACCGCGCGTACCGCGAGCGAATCGCCGTCTTTGGGCACATAGGCAGGTCCCACCGTCTGCGCGTTCACCACCAGCGCGCCCGCCTCGGTGAGGGGCACCCCGAGCGACTCCACCACGTGCCCCACGGTCGACACCCCGTCGACGCGCACGCTCGACGGACCCCCGCGCAGCCCGGCGGCCACGAACAATTCCAGCTCGGTCGCGAATTCGACCGTGATCTCCCCGGTGCCCACCCGGCAAGCATGCCAGGACTCACATCCGCTGACCAGCGCAATTCTCGCGGCGTGCGCGACGCATCGCCGCTTCGTGTGAACCGCAGGCCGATCGCGCACGGCGGTGAATACCCCGGAGCGGCAGGCGAATCTGGTCGACCCGCTCGCCGACCAGCGGCATACCGTGCCGTGGTTCGCCAGGCAGCAGGCGTACCCGCGCGAGCACCGGCCATCAGCTTCGCTGTGCTGAAGTCCCCATCAACGCCTCGGCGAATGCTGCGAACTCCGTGCGGAAATCCAGGTACGCCGCGCGCAACTCACGGCCCGGCCAGCGGTCGGGTAGCAGTTCAGCGGGCAGCATCGGGTCGTTGAGAATGTGCCGCACGGTCGCGGCGGCGACCTCGAACCGGTCGCCGATGGAGTCCGCGGCCGACATGGCGGACAAGAGCAGTCGCGCGTCGTCGGCCCAGTCGTCCGGCTGGAAGAGCCGTTCGGCGAGTTCGCTGTCCGGTTCGCCGGGGTGGCCGGTGAAGATCGTCAGTCGGCGCGCCGCGGCGGTGGGGAACTCGGTGCCGAGATTGTCCGGCCGGGTCCACACGCCCTCGCGGAGTTCGCCGAACTTCTTGGCGCGCAACACTTCCCGGAACGCGGCCCGGTCGGTGGAGTCGTCCGCGCCGACCGTCACGATGGCGAGCCGCCACGTGCGGTCCCATTCGCCCGTCGGTGGATGCATGGCCTCGTCCTGGCGATGCTGCCGCTCGATCAGCCGCGGCGAGAGCCGGTAGGCGCTGTCGCGGCGCTCCAGGTCGCCGACCGCGACCATCCTGGTCAGCGCCGCGCGCACCGCCGACTCCTGGAGTCCGAGCCCGGTCGACACCCGCACGATCCAACTGACCGGCGCCTCGGCCGGATGCGCGCCGAGCAGTGCGCTCAGGATCGCCGACCGCGCGGTCAGCTTCCTTACCGGCGCACCACGCGAATCCATGCCCCGATGCTAGCCACTCGCCGCACGGCCACCGCGGGGGACGAGGCGGGGTATTGCAATTCTCTGGCGCGTGACGCAGGCTTGTAATATAGCTGGGAGGACGGACGGTTATGCCCACACACGAGGTGACGAATCAGGCTCCGCCGCTGGTGGATTTCGACGCGGCCGAGCAGCCGGTGATCCTGGAGGCGTTGCGCAGAGCGGGGGCCGAATCGGCCATCGACGACGTGCGCGCGGTCGGCAAGGTCGCGGGCAGCGCCGAGGCGCAGGCGCTCGGCGACCTGGCCGAGGCGCACCCGCCGGTGTTGCGGACCCACGACCGCTACGGGCACCGGATCGATGAGGTCGAGTACGACCCGAGCTATCACCGGTTGATGGAGTACGCGGTCGGCTTCGGCCTGCACGCCGCGCCGTGGGCGGACCGCGGCCCGAGCCCGCACCTGGTCCGCGCGGCGAAGATGAGCGTGTGGAGCCAGGTCGACGCGGGCCACGGTTGCCCGATCTCGATGACCTACGCCGTGGTCCCCGCGTTGCGCGCCAACCCCGAACTCGCGGCGCAGTACGAGCCGCTGCTCGTCGCCAAGGAATACGACCCCGGTCTGCGCGTGCCGTCGACCAAACGCGGACTGATCGCGGGCATGTCGATGACCGAGAAGCAGGGTGGCTCCGACGTCCGCGCGAACACCACGGCCGCGGTGCCGAACGCGGACGGCACCTACCGCATCACCGGGCACAAGTGGTTCACCTCGGCGCCGATGTCGGACTTCTTCCTCGTCCTCGCGCAGGCGCCGGGCGGACTGTCGTGTTTCTTCGTCCCGCGCGTGCTGCCCGACGGCACCCGCAACACCTTCAACTTGCAGCGCCTGAAGGACAAACTCGGCAACCACTCCAACGCGAGCAGCGAGGTCGAGTACGACGACACCGTCGGCTGGCTGGTCGGCGCGGAAGGCCGCGGCGTCCCGACGATCATCGAGATGGTGAACCTGACCAGGCTCGACTGCACGCTGGGGTCGGCCTCCGGAATGCGGGCGGGCGTCGCCATGGCCGTGCACCACGCCACCCATCGCCGCGCCTTCGGCGCGCACCTGATCGACCAGCCGCTGATGCGCAATGTGCTCGCCGACCTTGCGCTGGAGGCCGAAGGGGCGACCACGGTCGCGCTGTGGCTCGCCGAGGTGACCGATCGGGCCGTGGCCGGTGACGAGACCGCCGACCGACTGCGCCGGATCGCGCTGGCGGTCAGCAAGTACTACGTCTGCAAGCGCGGTCCGATCCACGCGGCCGAAGCCCTGGAATGCCTCGGCGGCAACGGGTACGTCGAGGAATCGCGGATGCCGAGGCTGTACCGGGAGGCGCCGCTGATGTCGGTGTGGGAGGGCTCGGGCAACGTCGCCGCGCTCGACACGCTGCGCGCGCTGGCCAAACAGCCGGAGGCCCTCGGCGTCTTCTTCGACGAGGTCGAGCAGGCTCGCGGCGCGGACGCCCGGCTCGACGCCGCGATCGGCGCGCTGCGCGACCAGTTCGCCGACTTCGACACGATCCAGTACCGCGCCCGCCGTGTGGTCGGCGAGATGGCGCAGGTGCTGCAAGGCTCGCTGCTGGTGCGCTACGGACATCCCGCCGTCGCCGACGGCTTCGCCGCCAGCAGGCTCGGCCGCGATCACGGCGACGTCTTCGGAACTCTGCCGCACGGCGTCGACACCGGGTCCATCATCGAACGCGTGACGCCCAAGCTCTGATTCCCCCAATCGAAAGGGACTTTCCCGTTGCCCGACTACACCGACCACGCCGGTACTCGCCCCGCCGCCTGGTACGAAGGCCTGACCGAAGGCAAGGACTCGCTGTTCGCCGACCGGGAACAGGCGCCCGCCGACATCCGGTATCGGACGCTGACCTACGAGGTCACCGACCGGGTCGCCCGCATCACCTTCGACCGTCCCGACCACGGCAACGCGATCACCGCGGACACCCCGATCGAACTCGCCGCGGCGGTCGAGCGGGCCGATCTGGACCCGCGCGTGCACGTGATCCTGGTGTCCGGGCGCGGCAAGGGCTTCTGCGGCGGTTACGACCTGTCGATCTTCGCGGAGAACGGCTTCGCACCGGACGCCGGCGCGGCGCCGGTGGACGGCACGGTCCTCGATCCCGCCGTGCAGGCGCGCAACCACAATCCCTGGGGCACCTGGGATCCGATGGTCGACTATCAGATGATGAGCCGCTTCAACCGCGGCTTCTCCAGCCTGCTGCACGCCAACAAGCCGACCGTAGCCAAACTGCACGGCTTCGCGGTGGCGGGCGGCACCGACATCGCGCTGTTCGCCGATCAGATCATCTGTGCCGACGACACCAAGATCGGCTACCCGCCCACCCGCGTCTGGGGCATTCCGGCGGCGGGCATGTGGGCGCACCGGCTCGGCGATCAGCTCGCCAAGCGGCTGCTGTTCACCGGCGACTGCATCAGCGGCAAGCAGGCCGCCGACTGGGGCCTGGCCGTCGAATCCTGCCCCGCCGACGAGCTCGACGAACGCACCGAAGCGCTGGTCGCCCGCATCGCCAGGATGCCGGTCAACCAGCTCATCATGGCCAAGCTCGCGCTCAACAGCGCGCTGCTCGCGCAGGGCGTGGCCAACTCGGGAATGGTCAGCACCGTGTTCGACGGCATCTCCCGGCACACCCGCGAGGGCTACGCCTTCCAGTTGCGCTCGGCCACCGTCGGCTTCCGCGAGGCGGTGCGTGAGCGCGACGAACCCTACGGCGACTGGAAGCGCGCGCAGTTCCGGTCCGGCGAGGAGAGCGCCGAGGGCTGACACCTCAGTCCGGCAGTTGGCGCATCTCCAGCAGGGTCAGGCCGAGGTTGTCGATCATCGCGAGAACCGCGCGCATCGCGGTCGGATCGGGCACGGGTCCGAACAGCGAGGTGGTGCCGCTGCGCGACGGTGCGACGTCGAGGTCGGGAAAGGCGGCCAGTGCGCGGTCGGACAGTTCGCCGTCGATGATGAACTGGTACCTGGTCAGGACCGCCATGGCTCTCCTTCCACTGCGCGATGGTCGAGTCTGGCGCGCCGAGCGCGCGGCTGGCCTCACACGCCGCGGATGAGATTTCCGGAGACCGCCGGGGTCCTCAGAGCACGCCGCTGCGCCGTGCGAAATCCAGCGCGGCGACGCGGGAATTCGCACCGAATTTCGCGTAGATCGAACGCAGATGCGTTTTGACGGTATTGATGGAGACCCCGAGATCCCCGGCGATCTGCTGCGCGGTCCGGCCGGACGGAAGGTGTTTGAGGACGGTCAATTCGGCATCCGTCAGCGCCGGGTGAGTCGAGCGCCGGGCGGTATTGCGATTTCGCCGGACGAGATCACCGAATTCGTCGAGCCGACCCCATCGTCCCGCGTAGACATCGAGCAGTTCGATCGCGTTCGGAACGTCGAGAAAAGGACGGACCAGGTGATCGGCGGCGGCGTGCCGCAACGCGTTCTCCAGGCCGGTCCGCGCCTTCGCGCGATTGCCGCTCGCGTGCTGCGCGGACGAGTACAGCAACCAGCCGGTGACCAGGGTGGAGGGACGCGCGTCGTTCGCACCGTCGAGCAACGGTTCGACGAGCGCCAGCACGGCCTGACTGTGCCCGGCCGCCTCGGCGACCGCCGCGCGCGCCACGGTGACATCGGGCAGGTCGCCGAGCAGCCGCTGCCCCCGCTCGGCGAGCAGCTGCGCGGCCAATGGCTCGGACACGCTCAGCAGCGCCCACACCACGTGCGGGACGACGGTGGCGGTCGCGGCGGGGACGGTGTCCTTGTCGAGCAGCAGCTGTGTGGCGCGGCGCAGGTCGTCGACGGCCGTGCGCCGGTCGGCGCCCTGTTCGACGGCGAGCAGCAGCCCGACCACGTAGCCGTGCCAGCCGGCGAGCGGGCTCTCGGATCCGTCCTGCACCGCGTGCTGGGACAGGGCCGCCGCGATATGGCTCGGATCCGGTTCCTCGCCGCGCAGGTAGGCGGCCAGTCCGGCGGCGGTCATGGCCTGCGCCGCGTCCGGTGTGCCGAGCAGGCCGTGCTCGGCGGCCAGAGCCAGCGCCCGACCGGCCCGGTCGCGCATCGCGGCAGTGGCCTCACGTCCGCAGGCGATGAAAGTCAGGCGGGTCAGTGCGCGCAGCGCGAGCCGCGGGTGGCCCGCGTGCAGTGCCAGGGCCAGTCCGCGGGACAGCACCTCCTCGGCTCGGCCGAGCTGTTCGCCGACCATCAGCGCGGTGGCCGACTGAATCGCCAGATAGCAGTCGATATCGGGATTGCCGGTCGGCGGCACGGCGGCCACGGCGAGGTCACCCGCCACCATCCCGGTCGCGGCCGCCGCGTCCACCGTCGCGGCCACGGTGAGCGCGTCGATCCAGTGCGCGGGCACGAACGACGGGCGGCTGCCGCGCGAGCCGGCGACGTCGAGGTAGGCCTGCGCGTCGGCGGCGCTGCCGTGGAAAAGCGCGTCGAGGACGCGGAGCAACCAGACGAAAGGGTCGTCCAGCATGCTCGGCCGCGCGCGCTGAAGCTCGCCGAACAGCGCGGCGCCGTCCCCGTCGAGGACCATCGTCGTCCCGTGTTCGACGAGCAGATTGCGCAGGTGTCGTGGGTCGCCGACGGCGAGCAGATGGGTCAGCGCCTGGCGTGGCAGCCCGGCGCGGCGCAGCGCGTTCGCGGTCCGCAGGTGCAGTTCGGCGCGGGCCTGCGCGCCGAGCCGGTTCACCTCGGCGAGGAAGTACGCCCGCAGCATCGGGTGGTAGCTGAACCAGACCTCGCCGCCGCGCGCGATCGAGCTGACCGGGAAGTTCATCCGGTCCAGCTCGTAGAGCGTGTGCGTGGCGCCGCCGCCGATCAGCTCGTCGGCCATCTTCTCGGTGAACGAGGCGGGCACGCTGGTGTAGGTGACGAACAGCCGCACGGACGTCGGCAGGGCGCCGATCAGCTCGCCGACCAGGAAGTCGGACACCGCGCGCGGCGGCCGGGCCAGGACGCCGAGCGCCGCGGCGCGGTCGGGGTTCGCGACCAGGCACATCGCGGTGATGCGGACCAGCGCCGCCCACCCGTGGGTCAGGTCGAGGACCGTGGCGAGCTCGGCGTCGTCCAGTTCGCAGTGGTGTTCGCGGCACAGCGCGGCGACCTCCGTGCTCGTCATCGCTAGGTCGGCGGCGCCCCACCGGGTCGATCGTTCGGTCAGCCCGAGTAGATGCCAGTGCAGCGGCGGATCGAAGCGACCGGAGACCACGGTGGTGACCGTCGGCGGCGCGTGCAGCAGGAAGTGTTCCAGCCCAGCCAGTGCGAGCGGCTCGGCGACCAGGTGGGCGTCATCGATGACGATCACCGTCGGCGTTCCGCGCGCGGTCAGAGCCTCGACGAGATGGGCCGCGTCGAAATCGGGAGCGTCGACGGTTCGGCGCTGCGGCGGGTTCGGCAGACCGAGCTGATCGCGCAGCGTCTGCCACAGCGAGAGGCCGGGCGCGGGATGCTCGGACACCGAGATCCAGCCGAGCGCGGGTCGTCGCGACGTCCGCGCCCACAGTCGGCTCGCCCAGTCGGCGAGCAGGACGGTCTTGCCGCTTCCGGCGGGCGAGCAAATCAACAGCACTCGGTGCTCGTCGCTGTCGACGATGGCGTCGAGTCGCTCGATCAGCGTCGTCCTGGCGATCTGCGCGGATGAGAACGACGGCATTTCCGCGGGAATTCCGTCGCCGTCGGCGGAGTGTGAACGTAGATCGGGCCCGTGCGAGATGGTCACCGTGCCTCCTGGACCGACTGCCACTGGCGTGTCATTGCCGCGGTGTGATGTGTATCACCGGCCGCGTGCGAGGCTTGCGTTGTTCCCCAACGGAAGAGGAGACACGATGGAAATCCTCGATCTCGGTTCCGCCATCTTCGACCTGGTCGACACGGTGGTCGGAGCCGTCGCGGATCTCATCGCCATTGCCACCGGCTCGGCGTGAACGAGTTCCCGGAGCGCGGGGAGGGGTGCGCCCCTCCCCGCGTCCGCGTCACTCCTTCGCGCGGAAAGCGTTGGTGCGGTGGGAGTACAGGTTCAACAGGCCGAGCACCTGCCCCTCGGAGACGAGTGGGTGACAGTACAGCGACCGTATGTCGAGTTCGCGCAGGTAAGCGCAGTAAGCGCGCCAACGCGATTCCGCGGCGAGGTCGGCGCTCGAGATCCTTTTGTGCCGCCGGATGACGTCCATGCCCGGCGAATCCGGAAAATCGACGAGGGCCTGCTCCACTGTCGCGGCCTGTCGATCCGAGCAACCGACGACCTCGAGGCCGTCGAGTCCCCAGGCCGAGATGCCGACCAAGGGGTGATCGGGCAGCAGGCGCGCTATGTTCGCGGCGGCCTGCGCGGGTATCGCCGAGGTCTTGTTCGGAAAAAGAGTGACTGAACCGGGGAAATTCGTCGTGATGGGTCGGGTATCGAGCATTCGGACACCTCACTCCACGGCGCGCACCGGCGGCAGGGCCCAAGGGGCCGACCTGCTGGTGTCTCCGGACGCGCCGACTTGCTGACCACCTGTGCAGCTGCCGCGTTGGCAGCGTCGCATCGCCCGTCCCCCGAACGGGCGCCTGCCACCGGTGTTCGACCGGTGGCGGCGTGAACGGTTGCGCGCCTGGGTTTCTCGTAACCGCCGCCCAGGTTTTCCGGAGAGAACCGTTCACCTTCACGCGGGCCACGTGCCGCCGAGCGGCCTTGTGACGGCCACCACATTAACACCGGCTGGTCGGTTCGAGTCGAGGTTTTTCACGTTCGATTCTGGACGGCCGGTTCAGGCGGGTGCCCCGGCACGATTACCCGCGGCCCTGCGTCATCTGTCTCAGTCAGGTCGCCCCAGGGTTCCTCGAACAGGCGCGAGGGGTCGCGATGGGCGTCGGCCTGGTCCCGCGGCTGGTCGCACCACGCCTGCTTCGCCGCGCCGCCGGACCGGATTCGGGATGCGCTGGAAGGCGGTCGTCTCTTGGCGGGCTCGGGCTGTTGGCCTTGTCACGGATGAAAAGGGCTGTGCCACAACGGGAAACAACGTATTCTGCTGGTCAGGTCCCGCGCGGCCGACCGCAACGAGGCGTTTGTATCCAGTAACCAACTTTCGGTCGTTCTTTCTCGCGATTGCCCAGTGACAGCGCCCGCTCCGCCGCCCGATACTCGCAGCATCGGTTGATGGCTACTGCACGGCAACGTTGCTGGCGGAACGGAGTGGACATGTCGCTCGCACACCCCTGTCCGGACAACGGGCCGCTCGGCCACGGCGGTGACGCCGGAGTAGTCGCGAGATTCACCGACCGTGCCCTGCGCCGCTTCGCCCAGACCGTCGAAGGGCTTCCCGAGGCCACGATGGAAGAGATTCTCGCGGTGGTGGACCTGTTCCGTATCGCCGAAGGTGTGCACGTCGGCGTGCGAGACGTCTGAGGTCCGGCTACGACGCCGGGTGACGCGCGCCATCGGCGGGCGAGTGCGGGCGCGCGCTATCGCCTCCGTTCGGGGAAGCGCCGACCGGCGGGCCGTCACCGATGGCGGTCGCGACGAGCCGTTCGCCATTGGGTGGATCGAGTTCCGCGGGCACGCCGAGAACAGGGGACAGGTCGATGCTCTGCCCCGGCCCCAGGACTCGGAAGCCGCGGTCGGTGCAGAAACGGTCGAAATCGGTAGCGGCGGTGAACGATCCGTACATCAGCCGGACTCGACCGGCGGCCGCTCGATCGGCGGCGTACCGCAGCAGGCTCGCGCCGACGCCCGCGCCACGGAACTCCGGCTCCACCGCGAGCACGCCCACCTTCATCAGGCCGACGAGCGCGCGCGCCTGCGCGGCGGTGCCCCACGGCTGGAAGCGGTGCACCACCAAGGCGTCGGGCCCGGCGAAGAGTCCGCCGATGACGACGCGATCGCACTGGGCCACCAGGACCAGGCTGCGCGCGGCGACCGCACCGGCCAGCTCGCCCTTGCCCGCGGCCGCCGAGATCGCGCGAACGCCCGAGGGCGCCATGGCGGAGGCGAGCAGACCGCGCCGCTGTGCCTGCGCCAGCTCCCGGCCGTAGCCGCCGAGCGGAGTGTCGCCGATCCCCGCCAGTGCGCACCACCGCGGGTAGTTGGCCTCGATCTCGGCCGCCGACGCGTACGAGATCGTCACTCGCGCTGGTGAACCCATGTGCACAACCCCTTATAGCTCCGTGGGACCGGCCGTCGGCGCCGCGAGGACCTGATCTTCGCCGGGCGCGTCGCACGGTGCGCGCTCGGTCACGGTGTAGACCGCTTCGGGTCGTGGCGCCGACCTGGCGCCACTCAGTGTACGGTTGTGCACCCACTCCCGCGCATGCGGGTCAGCTCACCAGTCCTCGGCGGGTCAGCAGCGGTTCGATCTCCGGGGCGCGGCCGCGGAAGGACGCGAAGGCCGCGAGCGGATCCACCGAACCGCCGCGGGACAGCAGTTCGCGCCGGAAGGTCTCGCCCTTCTCACGGATGGGTGCGGCGCCGTCCTCGAACCACTGCACGGTGTCAGCGTCCAATACCTCGCTCCAGATGTAGGAGTATTGACGTCCTCTCCGGTCTGAAGGTCGGAGATTCCTGCCAGCGCCATCGCGGGCACTCTGGGTGGGTTCCTGTTTCACGGGGACTTGCTTTCCGCTAGGCGGAAAGGCTGAGGGTCCCTCCGCAGGCGTTTAGCCACTCCGCCCGTCCGGCGGCGTGGATGTTTGCGGCGGCATTCACATCCCGGTCGTGGGTTGCGCCGCACGCGCACCTCCACTCCCGCACCGATAGTGGTTTCGGCCCGTCGATCGCCCCGCACTGCGAGCACAGCCGACTCGACGGGAAGAACCGATCCACTTTCCCGAAATACCGACCGTATCGGGCGGCTTTCTCCTCCAACATCCGAGTGAACATCGCCCACCCGGCATCATGCACCGACTTCGCCAACCTCGTGCGGGCCAGACCTTTCACGCACAGGTCCTCGACGAACACCGCTTGGTTGTCGCGGATGATCGTCGTGGACTGCTTGTGCGCCCAATCCCGGCGCCGGTCGGCCACCTTCGCATGCGCCTTGGCCACCCTTCGCCGTGCCTTGGCGCGGTTGGCGGAGCCCTTCCGTCTGCGCGACAAAGCTTTCTGCGCCTTGCGCAACCGGCGTTCGGCTTGCCGCAGGAACCTCGGCGAGTCGATACGTTTGCCGTTCGACAGCACAGCGAAGGTGGACAAGCCCAGATCGATACCGACCTCACCGTCGGTCGGCGGCAGCGGCTGATCATCAGTCGCCACCACGAACGACGCGAAATACCGTCCCGCGCTGTCTTTCACGATCGTCACCGAGGAGGCCTCCGATGGCAGGCCCCGCGACCAGCGCACAGAGACGTCCCCGATCTTCGGGAGCCGCAGCTTGCCGCCTGTTGTGACCGTGAACCTCGCGTTGCGCGTGAACCTGATCGCTTGCCGGTTGTCCTTGCGGGACCGGAACCGCGGTGATCCGATCTTCGGCCCCTTACGTCGGCCAGTGATCGAGGCGAAGAAATTGCGGTAGGCGGTGTTCAGGTCTGCGACCGCTTGTTGCAAAACCACCGACGACACTTCCGACAGCCAGGCCCGCTCCGGTGTCTTCTTCGACTCGGTCAGCTGTTTCGACAGCTGGGCATCCGACACGGGCGGCAGCCCCGCCCGGTGCGCGGTCATCCGAGCGGCGAGCGCGTCGTTGAACACCACCCGCGCGCACCCGAACGCCTTCGCCAACGACCGCTGTTGTCCCACGGTGGGGTAGAGGCGATAGTTGTACCGCAGCTGCACACCCCCACCTTTCCGTCGGCCGATGACCGAACACGATAGCCGTAGGCACCGGCAGATACTGGGGTTTCGTGCTCCACGCCCATTTGGTTTCGTCACCAAATATCGGAATCGCGCGTTCCCCGACCAGCACCTGACCCGGATCGCGCAGAACATGCGGGACGTGTGCGCCGACTGCGAATGTGAGCCGGTGGGATTCAACGGTGAAACCGACCATGTTCACCTGATCGTGAACTTGCCGCCCCCAAGCTCGCGCCCTCGAAGCTGGTGAACTTCCTCAAAGGCGTCTCCTCGCGCATGCTGCGGCAAACAGTTCCCGACCTGGCTCGCCACTACTGGCAAGCGAAACGCCTGTGGTCGGGGTCCGGCTTCGCCGGATCGGTCGGTGGCGCAGCAATTTTCGTTCTCCGCCAGTTCATCGAACAGCGGCAACAACCGGTTTAGAGCACGCTCAGGCCCTGGCAGCCCTCCCGCGTGAGCCTTCACCAACGCCCTGAAGGGCGGCACACTGGCCCACGCCTGGTAGCCCGCCGAAGTATCCCCCGCAACGGTTTTCGATGTCACCTGCCGCAGACGGTGAGTCGCGGGGTCGGTCGGCCGTAGTGATACGAGTTCTAGTCGGATGTGAGGTGTGTAACAACTGATCGCTTCCGGTCGAATAGCTCTGCGGCGCCGCTGGATTGCGGTGCGAAGCAATGGGGTCGGTATCCGAATCAGCTGAACCCGGTTGCCTGTCATGAATGTTGCGATCAGGAAGGGGCTGTCAGCTGTGACTTCTCCGATGCTGTCGAAGGGCCAGAACGTTCCGCTGCCAGACGATGTCGATCGCATCGATGTCGTGATCGGATGGACCGAATCGGAGATCGAAGTCGATGCGTCCGCGCTATTGCTCGGAGCCGACCGACGGGTCGGTTCCGATGCCGACTTCATCTTCTACAACCAACCGGAGTCGACCGATGGGTCGGTCCGGTTCCTCGGTACCAGTGCGACCGAGGAGGGGGCGCAGGCTCGGATCGCGATCGATCTGTCGGCTGTGCCGGTCAACGTCCACACGGTTGCGCTCGCGGGCAGCGTCGGCATCGGGACGTTCGGGGATCTCGGCAAACTCGCTCTCCGGGTGGTCGACGCTGCCGGATTGTCGCTGGCGGAGTATGTGACTGCGGACGCGACCATGGAGTCGGCCTTCGTCTTCGGCGAGATCTACCGCCGCGGCGGCGAGTGGAAGGTCCGCGCTGTCGGGCAGGGGTGGGAGTCGGGACTGGCGGGTCTGGCCAAGGACTTCGGTGTCGACGTCGATGACGCCGAACCCGAAACGGGCGACGCCGAACTGGATGCCGCACCGGCGAGCGAGCCGGAAACTGCCATGCCCGTCGAACCAGTTTCCGCTGAGCCCGGGGGCCAGCCGCAGCAGGCACCCGCAGCAGGAGCCCGGACCAGCGGAAGGGGTCGAGGTGTAAGAACGGCTAAACGGGCGTTGAAGAAGGCCAAGCCCCTCGAGTTCAAGCTCGCTGAGCTCGACACCTGGCAACCGGCTCGACTGTTCTCGGTGGTCGGTGTCGGCGCGGGGGAGGAGCAGGAGCGCCGCGCCACATCGGCACTGATCGGTACGATGCAGGCTGTCCGGCCGTTCGCACGCGCGGTGTGCGCCAGGATGGGCGCCCCGGTCGGCGCGTTCGAGGGGTACGTCGAGGTGCAATACGAACGCGGTGAATCGAAGGTGATACCGGACGCCGTCCTGAAGGTGTCGCGAGGTAGTCGGGTGTGGACCGGACTACTCGAGGTCAAGACCGGAAACGGCAAGCTCAAACGTGATCAGCTCGAGAGCTACCTGGATGTGGCGCGCAAAAAGAAGTACGACGCGGTAGTCAGCTTGTCGAACGACGTCCCTGCAAGCCCGGGTGAACTCCCGGTCGAGGTCGACCGCCGCAAGCTGGCCAAAGTGGCCTTACGGCACCTGTCTTGGGCGGAAGTGGCGCACGAAGCCCGAATGTTGCTCTCGCACGGCGGCATCGACAACGAGTTGCAGGCCTGGCTGCTCGGTGAGTTCTTGCGCTATCTCGACCACCCGCGCTCAGGGGCGACCGAGTTCGTCGACATGGGTCGGCACTGGGTGGCGGTTCGGGATTCGGTGACGGCGGGTACTTTGCGCGCGGGTGATCAGAAGGCCTTGACGGTCGCGGACACGTGGGTGTCGTTGTCGCGGCACCTCGCCCTGCGATTGACCGCCGAACTCGGCGTCACGGTCAAGCACGTCCTGCCCCGGCGTCACCGCGCGGATCCGGCCGCCCGCAACGCCGCTGTCGCGGAGCGGCTCGCGGCGGACGGCACGTTCGAAGCCGTGCTGCGCATCCCTGATACCGCGGGAGATCTGGTCGTCATCGCCGACGTACGCACGAACAAGGTTCGCTGCCGCACGGTTCTCGACGCGCCGAACGAGGGGTCGTCCGGTCGCCGCATGTCGTGGTTGATCAGGCAACTGGAGGATGCCCCCGGCGACGTGCAGGTCGAGGCCGTGTTCTCGGAGCGCGGCAACGAGGCCTGCGAGCACCTCGCGACGGTGCGCGCGAATCCGAAAGCGCTGACCGACGGTCGTTCGGGTTCGATCGTGTCGTTCTCGTTGGAGCAGACCTTCCCGATGGGCAACCGGCGAGCCGGTACCGCGGCCAGTTTCATCTCCAGCGTCACCTCGGCGACCGACGCGTTCTACGGGTCGGTGGTGCAGCCGTTGCGCGGATGGGTGCCCGCCGCACCCAAACAGCCGGAGCAAATGCAGTCCGAGGCCGCAGTATCCCCAGAGTGATGCGTCTGGCCTCGGAACGACAGCGCCGTCGGGTGTGGGGACGCGCGGCTATCGTGGAGGCGTGGGCATTATCGGCGAGCTGTTCGGCAACAAGCTGAACGACGAGGGCAGTGAGGACAGCGACGGGCAGCTACATGAGCCGCGCGTCGCCGTGGATCTGGACGCGGGCGTGATCCGGCTGTCCGCCCCGGCGCGGACGACCGAAGACGAGACCACCGACTGACATCCGCTGGTCCGCCGCCGAGCTGTGCTGGTCGGCTGGCTCGCGGTGGACGCACTCTGGCAGCCCCGCGCCTCACGCCCCTCGAGCTGAGCTCGTTTGAGGGCAGTTGTCTGCCTCGGCGCACTGGCCGTGCCGTCGATCTGCCGATGGGTCTGCCGTCATTCTGCCGACTATTGCGCCGTCGATCTGCCGACGCTGTAGCCGTTGATCCGCCGACGGATCTGCCGTCATTCTGCCGACCGCTGCGCCGTCATTCTGCCGACGACTCTCCGTTCGGTGGACGCAGCGCGACCCGCACCCGGATGGGAGACCGGCGGGCGGCGCAAGGTCGGTGTGGTCGAGGGGCGCGGGACTCTCAGGTGGTTTCGGCGAGGGCGGGGCGGGGCTGGCGGCGGGTGAGGAGCCAGCCGACGGCGGTGGCGAGGGGGAACATGAGGACGCCGTAAACCGCTGCGGGGACGGCCATTTCGGTGCTGTCCAGGACGCTGATGGCGATGGTGATCGCGATGGTGCTGTTGTGGATGCCCACTTCCATCGAGCAGGCGATGGCTTGGCGGTCGGAGACGCCGAGCCAACGGGGGAGAAAGTAGCCCGCGGTCAGGCTGACGAGGCAGAACAGGGTGGTGACCGCGCCGACGTCGACGGCGTAGTCGACCAGGTTGTCGCGCTCGGCGACCATGGTGCCGACGACGACCAGCATCAATGTCAGCGCCGAGCCGATGCGCACCGGCCGGTCCATCCGGTCGGCGAACCCGCTCGACAGCCGCCGCACCACCATCCCGATCGCGACCGGAACCAGCACGATCGCGAACACTTGCACGACTTTGCCGAATTGCAGGCCGACCGTGCCAGCGCCCTCGTCGGGATCGAAGTAGTCGATGGCGAAGTTGGTCACCAGCGGCACCGTGGCCACCGCGATGATCGAATTGACCGCGGTGAGAGACACATTCAGCGCGACATCGCCGCGGAACAGATGGCTGAAGAGGTTCGCGGTGGTCCCGCCCGGCGAGGACGCGAGCAGCATCATGCCGACCGCGAGGATCGGCGGCAGGTCGAACAACAGCACCAATCCGAAGGCGACGATCGGCAAGACCACGAGCTGGCAGGCGAGCGCGATCGCCACGGTCTTCGGGTTTCGGGCGATGCGGGTGAAGTCCGCGACCGTCAGCGACAGCCCGAGGCCGAACATGATCACGGCCAAAGCCACTGGCAGACCGACGGATACGAGCGGAGAGTCCATATTCTTCCTCAGCATTCGCGGGCCGAAGCCCACATCTGAGACCAATTCGTCTCAGAATGAATGGAGGGTAGCGGTCTGTGACCTAGGTCGCAACCAATTCGGCCGCGCCGACCCCGCCACGCCGGTCGACGGACGAACCCCTCCCGACCGGTCGGGAGGGGTTCGCGACAAGGCCAGCGGCGCGGCCCGAATTCTTACTTGGACGAACCGCCCGCCGAGAGCGACGACAGCAGGCAGTCCCAGTGCGGAGCGCCGCCCGGGCAACCCGGGTTCGCGACCTGCTCCGACTGCGGCGCGGGTGCGGCTGGTTCCAGCGGGATGGCCGAGGCCGGGACAGGCCACCGAAACTCGGGGCCGTGCGGACCTCCCCCTGCGGTGGTCACCGATCTTGCACAATCGGTATATGGCCAAGCCCTGCCTGCTCTTGCAGTTGCGGCCCGAGCGCGCCGCGGCGGACGACGAGTATCGCGCGATCCTGCGCGCCGGCGAGCTCCAAGCCGACGACGTGGTGCGGGTGAAGATGGACGAGGAGTTCCCGCATATCGAGCTCGACGACTATTCGGCGGTGATCGTCGGTGGCGGCCCGAGCAACGTCAGCAGTCCGGAGGACGACAAGTATCCCTACCAGCGGCGCTTCGAGCCCCGCCTGAAGAAGTTGATGACCGAGATCGTCGGCCGCGACTTCCCGTACCTGGGCGCCTGCTACGGCCTTGGCGTTCTCGCGGACGTCCTCGGCGGGAAGGTCAGCGGCGACCGGTACGGCGAGACCGCGGGTGCGCAGACCATCGAATTGGCCGATCACGCGGACGAAGACCCGCTCCTGCGCGACCTGCCGCAGTCGTTCCGCGCCTTCGTCGGCCACAAGGAGGCCTGCCAAGAGGTGCCGCCGGGCGCGACCCTGCTCGCGGGGTCGTCCGGCTGCCCGGTGCAGATGATCCGAACCGGCCAGCACGTGTACGCGACCCAGTTCCACCCCGAGCTGGACGGCAACGGCCTCGCGATCCGCATCGATGCCTATCGCCATGCGGGGTACTTCGCGCCCGAGGAGGCGGACTATCTCACCGAGCTCGGCCATCGCGAATCGATCACGGTCCCGCCGGAGATCCTGCGCCGATTCGTCACCCGATACCGCGTCGAGTAGGCGGGACTTCGTCCGGCGGTGATCCGCCTCTCTCCCGGCCGGTGATCCCGCCGCGAGACCGCCTCGGAACTCGCCGAAGCAATCACCAGGCGATCTTGATACA
The DNA here is from genome assembly GCF_059570515.1 of Nocardia sp. CNS-044. Classification (NCBI taxonomy): domain Bacteria; kingdom Bacillati; phylum Actinomycetota; class Actinomycetes; order Mycobacteriales; family Nocardiaceae; genus Nocardia; species Nocardia sp. CNS-044. Next base: position 804,003 of record NZ_JCANSX010000007.1, on the reverse strand, counting down.
ACCTTAACAAGGTGTCTCGAACGAGCCCGGCTGTCATCGCGTCGCGGCGCGATGAGGTACGGGCAGGTCTCTCGGCGAAGAGCTGCCTACCGCCGGGTGTCTGGGTCACGTGCTGCTGTGGCTAAGATCTGGCAATCGCCCGGGCAGGCCCCTGCCTGGGCGAATGTGGCTGACATCTCATCACGCCGCGACCTGTGGTCTGATAGGGGCCGAAGTTGCCCCTGTGAATCGATTCCTTCTCGCTTTGTTAGACACTGTCCCGCTCCCAGGCGGGTCGTCCGACCGGGTTCGTGGGTCTCGACGAAACCTGCGGGCTGGACGCGAGAGGGATGTAGTACTCGGATGGATGGAGTTCGTCGTGCTGTTCGGGGTCGAATTCGTCGCAGGTCGAGTAACCCGCTTTTCGTCCAGCTGCTGACCGCCGCGGTCGAGTCCGCGGCCGACTCGATCGCCATCAGCTATGACCCGACCGGCGAGCCCGGCGATCGGCGCGAACTCACCTACACCGAACTGGACGAATCCTCCTCGCGCCTGGCGCGCGAACTGATCGAGCGCGGCGTCGGCCCCGGCGACGTCGTCGCCATCGGCTTCACCCGGTCGATCGAGTCCGTGCTGGCCGTCTGGTCCATCGCCAAGACCGGCGCGGCCTATGTGCCGGTCGATCCGACACTGCCCGCGGACCGCATCGCCTACCTCGTCGCGGACTCCGGAGCGGTGCTCGGCCTCACCGCCTCGACGCACCGCCAGCGCCTCGGTGACGGCATCGAATGGCTCGTGCTCGACGATCCCGCGCATCGGGAGCGGATCGCGGCCCGGCCCGCGCACCCGATCTCGTACGTCGACCGGGTCCGCGCGCTGACCGAACAGCATCCCGCCTACGTCATCTACACCTCCGGCTCGACCGGTCGGCCGAAGGGCGTCGCCGTGACCCACGCGGGTCTGGCGAGCTTGGTCACCGCCGTCCGGGAGCGCTACGGGGTGGACGGCGGCGCCCGGGTGCTGCACGTGTGTTCCCCGAACTTCGACGTCTCGGTGCTCGAGCTGCTGCTCGCCTTCGGGTCAGGCGCGACGCTGGTGGTGTCGCCGTCGACGGTGTTCGGCGGTCCGGAGCTGGCCGACCTGCTGCGCCGCGAGCGCGTCACGCACCTGCTGATCACACCGGCCGCACTGGAGTCGGTGGATCCGGCCGGGCTGGTCGACCTGCGGGTCGTCGTCGTCGCGGGTGACGCGTTCGGTCCCGCGTTGGTCGCGCGGTGGGCGGACGCGGGACGGTCCTTCTACAACGGCTACGGCCCCACCGAGGCCACCATTCTCGCGACCGGCAGCGCCGCGCTGGCGCAGGGAGAGCCGATCACCATCGGCGCCGCGCTGCCCGGTATCGGCGCGGTCGTGCTGGACGCGCGGCTGCGTCCGGTGCCCGCCGAAGTGGCCGGCGAGCTCTACCTGTCCGGTCCCGCGCTGGCGCAGGGCTACCTCGGGCGGCCCGCGCTCACGGCGGAACGGTTCGTGGCCAATCCCTTTGGCGCCACGCCGGGTTCGCGGATGTATCGCACCGGCGACCTGGTGCGCCGCACCGCCGACGGCGACATCGAGTACTTGGGCCGCACCGATTTCCAGGTGAAGATCCGCGGTTTCCGTATCGAACTCGGCGAGATCGACGCCGCGCTCACCGCGCACCCCGATATCGAGTACGCCGCGACGCTCGGCAAGGTCGCACCCTCCGGTGCGACCGTCCTGGTCTCCTATGTCCTTCCGCGCGAGGGTGTTTCGCTCGACTTCGGCAAGCTGTCCCGCTTCGCGGGAACCTCGCTGCCCGGCCACATGGTGCCGTCCGCGTTCGTCGCGCTCGACGCGATTCCGTTGACCGCCAACGGAAAACTCGACCGGCAGGCATTGCCCGAGCCAGTGTTCGAGGCGGCCGTCTCGCGAGCGCCCGAGGGGCCGGTGGAATCCCGGATCGCCGAGTTGTTCGCGCAGGTGCTCGGCGTGCGGCGGGTCGGCGCGGAAGATTCGTTCTTCGCCGCGGGCGGGGACAGCATCCTGTCGATCCAGCTGGTTTCTCGGGCCAGGGCGGCGGGAATCTCGTTCACGCCCCAGGACGTGTTCGAGCACCGCACCGTCGCGGGTTTGGCGCGGGTCGCGGTGCTCGGCGGGGAATCCGCGCCCGTGCTCACGGAGCTACCGGGCGGCGGCGTCGGTGAGATGCCGCTGACGCCGGTGCTCGCCGCCTACCTGTCCGGCGGCAAGCCGTTCGGCCGATTCACCCAGCACATGGTGCTCGAACTGCCCGAACACATCGATCGGGCGGCCCTGGTGGCCACGCTCGCCGCGGTGCTGGATCACCACGACATGCTGCGCGCCCGAATCCGATCCGTCGAAGGGCAGTGGCGACTGCACGCCCTGCCGTCCGGCTCGCTGGATGTGGACGCACTGCTGACCCGCGTCGACGTCGCCGCGAACCTGGACATCGACGCACTGCGTGAAACGGCCAGCGCCGCAATGGATTCGGCGGTCGACACGCTGGACCCCACGGCGGGACGGATGATCGCCTTCGCCTGGCTGACCCGCCCGGACGGCAGGGACGCACTGATCGTCGCCGCACATCACTACGTCATCGATGGTGTGTCCTGGCGAATCCTGGTTCCGGATTTGGTGACCGCCTGGGCGCAGCACGCCGCGGGGCAGCGGATCGCCCTGCCGGGTGTCGGCACCTCGTTCCGGCGGTGGGCACACGGTCTGGTCGAGGCCGCCGGGGGACGCACCGGCGAATTACCTTACTGGCGGCGAACTCTCGCCATCGCCGATCCGCCGTTGGGCGCGCGAGCGCTCGACCCGGCCGTCGACACGGCCGACACGGTGCGGCGCTTCACCGTCGCGGCGCCCGCCGAGGTCACCCATGCGGTGTTGACCGAGCTGCCGAAGTTGTACCGGGCCGGAGCCAACGACGGACTGCTCGCGGCGTTGGCGCTGGCGACTCGCGCCTGGCGGGCGAACCGGGGTGTCGATGCCGCGGCGACCAGGGTGCGGCTCGAGGGACACGGCCGCGAGGAAAGCACCGTCGACGGTGCCGATCTGACCCGTACCGTCGGATGGTTCACCACCATGTATCCGGTGGCGCTCGATCTGTCCGGCGTCGACGCCGAGGCGGCTTGGCGCGGTGGCGACGCGACCGCGGCGTTGCTCAAGGCGGTGAAGGAGCAACTGCTCGCCGTGCCGGACAAGGGCATCGGCTTCGGCATGCTCCGGTACCTGAACCCGGACACCGCTGGGGAACTCGGCGGTGCGCTCGGCCAGATCGGCTTCAACTACCTCGGCCGGATCTCCGCGGGCGATCTGCCGGAGGGGCTGACCGACCGGAGCTGGCTGCCGACCGCCGACTGGGGCGACCCCGACGCCACGCACGATCCGGACATGCCCGCGGCCGCCGTGGTGGACATCAACGCGCTCGTCACCGACACCGACTCCGGCGCGCAGCTGTCCGCGTCCTTCGCGTACGCGTCCGAGATCCTCGACGAGGCCGCCGTCCGGGAGCTGGCCGAATACTGGGTCGCCGCGCTCAGCGTGCTCGCCCGGCACGTGCATGACCCGTCCGCGGGCGGGCTGACACCGGCGGACGTCCCGCTGGTGCGGGTCACCCAAACGGAGCTCGACACCTGGCGGCGGGAGCGGCCGGGTCTGGTCGACGTGCTGCCGCTCTCGCCCCTGCAACTCGGATTGCTCTTCCTGACTCAGCTTTCGCCCGGCGCGGACCCCTACCTGTTGCAACTGGCGGTGGAGCTGTCCGGCGACATCGACCTCGATCGGCTCCGCAGGGCGGCGCAGGCGATGCTGGATCGGCACGCGATCCTGCGCTCGGCGTTCGGCTCCTCGGCCGAGGGCGCACCGGTTCAGTTCGTGAGCGAGGGACTCGACGTGCCGTGGCAGGTCGTCGACACACCCGACGCCGACGTGGCGACGCTGTTCGCGGCCGAACAGCGCCTCGGATTCGACCCGGCGACGCCGCCGCTGCTGCGATTCACGGTGTACCGCACCGATTCCGGGCGCACGCACCTGGTGCTCACCGCGCACCACATCCTGCTGGACGGCTGGTCGATGCCGTTGCTGATGAAGGATCTGCTGATCTTCTACGCGACAGACGGTGATTCGACGCCGCTGCCGCGCATTCGGCCGTACCGCGACTATCTCGCCTGGCTGGCGCGCTACGACCGGGACGCCACGCTGGGCACGTGGCACGACGCGCTGGCCGGTACGACACCGACCATGCTCGCCGCGTCCCTCGCGCCGCCGGTGCACCCCACCGACGGCTACGGTGACTGCGCCGCGGACTTGTCGCAGGACGAGACGGCCGCGCTGACGGCGTTCGCCTCGGCGGCGGAGGTCACCGTGAACACGGTGGTGCAGGCGGCGTGGGGTCTGGTGCTCGCGGCCTGCGTCGAGCGCACGGACGTGGTCTTCGGCGCGGTGGTGTCCGGCCGTCCGCCGCAGCTCGACGGCGTCGACGAGATGGTGGGTCTTTTCGCGAACACCATTCCGGTTCGGGTGCGGTTCGACTCCGACATCTCGGTGTGGCAGCTGCTGAAACAGGTTCAGTCCGAACAGGCTTCGCTGCTCGAAGGACACCACGTCGGACTCGCCGATATTCAGCGCGCCGCCGGAGCGGGGGAGTTGTTCGACTCGATCCTGGCGTACGAGTCGTATCCCGTCGACGCCGACGGCTTGCGTGAGGCGTACGGGACGATCGACGGGCTGGAAATCGTCGACCTGCAAGGGGTCAACTTCACCCACTACCCGGTGGCGATCCAGGTCGAACTGGGCGCCGAGCTGCGGCTCCAGGTGCAGCATCGCAACGACGCCGTCACTCCCGCCACCGCGCGGGCGCTCGCCGACCGGTTGCGTTCGCTGCTCGGCGAATTCGTCGCGGCGCCCGAGCGCACGCTGGCGGAGACGATGGAGTCGCTGGACGAGCGCGACGATCTGATCGCGCAGACGCGGTACTGGCGCAGCGCGCTCGCCGGGCTGCCGGAGGAACTGAACCTCCCCACGGATCGGCCGCGGCTCGCGGCGCCGACGGCCGCGGACGGCCGGGTCGACTTCGAGATCGATGCCGAGCTGCACGACCGGCTGCGACACGTCGCGCGTGCGGCGGACACGACGGTGTTCACCGTCGTGCACGCGGCTTTCGCGGTATTGCTGGCCCGACTATCGGGCACCGACGACATCCCGATCGGTACACCCGGCGTCGACGGATCGGCCAACACGCTGGTGTTGCGCACCCGAGTCCCGGGCGGCATGTCCTTCGCGGATCTACTATCGCAGACGAAAGACGTAGACCTACAGGCATTCCGACACGCGGACCTACCGTTCGACGGCCTGGTGGCATTGCTGAACCCGGATCGGTCGGCTGCGCGTCATCCGCTGGTTCAAACGATGTTCTCGGCGGTCGACCGTCCACTCGAGTCCGAAAACAACACGGCAAGACCGCATCTCGAATCGACTGTCGACGCATCGGCAGCGAAACCCGATCTGTCCCTGCATATCAGCGAACGCGCCGCGGGCATCGCCGCGAACTTCACCTTCTCCAGCGCACTCTTCGACGCCCACACCATCAGCGTCTTCGCCGAGCGCTTCCTCCGGCTACTGACGGCCGCGACGCTCCGAACAGAGACTTCGGTCGGTGACCTCCCGCTGCTCGACGCCGACGAACACGCGCTGCTGACCCGCGTCGCCGCCGACGACGCCATCGCCACCGCCCTGCTGCCCGACCTGCTGACCCGCGGCGTCGACCTGGGCCGCGACCGCGTCGCGGTGCGCTACCGTGGCCGGTCCATCGGCTACGGCGAATACGACGAGCGCACATCGCGTTTGGCGCGCGCGCTGATCCGGCGCGGCGTCGGCCCGGAGCGTCTCGTCGCCGTCGCTCTCCCGCGCTCGGCCGACATGGTGCTCGCGGCCCTCGCGATCGCCAAGGCGGGCGGCGCGCACGTGCCGATCGATCCCGGCTATCCCGTGGAGCGGGTGCGGCACATGGTGTCCGACTCGGGCGCGATGCTCGGCATCACCGTCGCGGAATACGCCGATCGGCTCCCCGGCGGCGTGGACTGGCTGGTACTCGACGATCCTGCGACCGAAGAGCTCTGCCGCGCGCAGTCGGCGGACCGGGTGACCGACGCGGATCGACTTGCGCCACTGCGTATGCGGCATCCCGCGTATGTCATCTACACGTCGGGTTCGACGGGCGTGCCGAAGGGCGTCACCGTGACCCACGGCGGCCTCGAGGCCCTGCGCGACGAGTCCGTTCGCCGCTACGGGCTGGAGCCACACCACCGATTCCTGCACCTCTGCTCGCCGTGCTTCGACCCCTCGGTGCTCGAGTGGCTGTGCACGTTCTCCGTCGGCGCGACGCTGGTCATCGTGCCGCAGACCGTGGTCGGCGGCTCGGAGCTCCGCGATCTGCTGCACACCGAGGCGGTCACGCACGCGATCTTCACCCCGGCGGTCCTCGGCACCGTCGATCCGGAGGGGTTGGACGCGCTGGAGCTGTTGTGCGTCGGCGGCGACATCACGACCACGGAACTGGTGGCGAAGTGGCAGCCCGGTCGCCGCTACCTCAACGCCTACGGTCCGACCGAGGCGACCATCGCCGCGTCGTACGCGGAACTCACCGCAGGACAGCGCGTGACGATCGGTTCGCCGTTGCACGGCATGTCCGCGCTGGTGTTGGACGCGCGGCTGAACCCGGTGCCGCCGGGTGTCGCGGGGGAGCTGTATCTGGCGGGCGGCGGCATGGCCCGCGGCTATCGGAACCGCGCGGGGTTGACCGCCGAGCGTTTCGTCGCCAACCCGTGGGGCGCTCCCGGCGCGCGGATGTACCGCACCGGTGACGTCGTGCGCTGGCACGCCGCATCGCCCTCGGCGCACTGGGAGCTCGAGTACGTGGGGCGCGTCGACACCCAGGTCAAGGTGCGCGGTCTGCGGATCGAACTCGGCGAGGTCGACGCGGTCCTCGGCGGACACGACGACGTCGAGTTCGCGGTCACCGTCGGACGGAAGATGGCGTCGGGATCGACGGCGCTCGTGTCGTATGTGCTCGCGGGGCCGGGCCGCACGGTGGACACGGCGCGGCTCACCGAGCACGCGGAAACGATTCTCCCTGCGCACATGGTGCCGTCCGCGATCGTCGTCCTGGACGAAGTGCCGTTGACCACCAACGGCAAGCTGGATCGAAAGGCGCTGCCGGAACCCATTTTCGAGACGACGCCCACCCGCGCGCCGTCGAGCCCTGTCGAAGCGCGGCTGGCCGAACTGTTCGCCCAGGTGCTCGGTGTCGCGACGGTCGGGGTGAACGATTCCTTCTTCGCGATCGGCGGCGACAGCATCATGTCGATCCAGTTGGTGTCGCGGGCCAAGGCGGCCGGGATCGTCTTCACCGCGCGCGACGTCTTCGAACACCGGACCGTCGCGGGGCTGGCGCGCGTCGCGACCGTCGGCGGCGATGCTTCGCCACTGGTGTTGGCGGAGTTGCCCGGCGGCGGTGTCGGTGAGATTCCGCTGACGCCGGTGCTCGCGGAATTCCTCGCCAACGGCTCCTGCGACCGGTTCGCCCAGACCGCGGTGCTGGCGCTGCCCGAGGGCATCGATCGCGCCGGAATCGTCGCGACCATCGCGGCGGTGCTGGACCGGCACGATGTGCTGCGTTCCCGCGTGTGGCAGGACGGTGGCCGGTGGCGGTTCGAGGCGCTGCCGAGTGATGCGGTCGATGCCGACGCATTGGTGACCGAGGTCGACGTACCCGTCGTCGACGATGCCGAGTTGACCCGAATCGGCAGCGCGGCAATGGCTTCGGCGATGGCCGCGCTGGATCCGGCGGCCGCGAGAATGATCGCCTTCACCTGGTTGCGCAGGTCCGGCGCGCGCGACGTGCTCGCGGTCGCGGCGCACCACTACGTCATCGACGGGGTGTCGTGGCGCATCTTGATTCCCGATCTGGTGCTGGCCTGGGCGCAGCGCGCGGCGGGGCAGGAGATCGCACTGCCCGCGGTCGGCACCTCGTTCCGGCGCTGGGCGCACGGACTTTCCGACGCCGCCACCCGCCCGGAGCGGGCCGCCGAGGTAGGCCACTGGCAACGGGTACTGGCCACGCCGGATCCGTTGCTCGGCGCGCGCGCCGTCGATTGCGCGCTCGACACCGAGCCGACGATGCGGTCGATCACGGTGCAGGTCCCCGTCGAGGTCACCGAGGCGCTGCTGACGACGCTGCCCGCGCTGTATCGCGGCGGCGTCAACGACGGCCTGCTCGCCGCGCTGGCGCTGGCTGTGCGCGCGTGGCGTGCGCGGCGCGGTGTCGACTCCCCGACGACCCGCATTCGCCTCGAGGGCCACGGCCGTGCGGAAACCGTCGTTCCTGGAGCGGATCTCACGCGCACCCTCGGCTGGTTCACCAGCGTTCACCCGGTCGCGATCGACCTGTCGGACATCGACACCGCGCACGCGCTCACCGACGGCGCGGTACTGGCCGATGTCCTGAAATCGGTCAAGGAGCAACTGCTCGCGGTGCCGGACAAGGGCATCGGCTTCGGTATGCTGCGCCATCTGAACCCGGACACCGCCGAGCTGCTCGCCGGTGCGATGGGCCAGATCGGCTTCAACTACCTCGGCCGCGCTTCGGCGGGCGGCCAGGTCGACCAGACCGACGGAAGCTGGTTGCCGACAGCCGATCTCGGCGAGATCGACGTCGAACACGATCCGGCCCTGCCGGTCAGCGTGGTGATCGACATCAACGCGATCGTGGCCGACACCGCGACCGGCCCGCGCATGCAGGCGAGCTTCCGCTACGCGAGCGGCATCCTCGACGAGGCGGCGGTGCGGGAGCTGGCCGACGACTGGACGGCCGCGCTGACCGCCGTCGCCGACCACGTGAAGCACCCGGCCGCAGGCGGATTGACGCCCTCGGATGTGCCGCTGGTGCGCGTCTCGCAGATCGATCTCGACCGCTGGCGCCGGGACTACCCCGGCCTGTCGGACGTGTTGCCGCTCTCGCCGCTACAGTCCTCGCTCCTGGTGCTCATCGAACTGCTGGCCGGGTCGGTCGACGCCTACATCATCCAGTTGGCTGCCGAGCTGACGGGGGAACTGGACACGAACCGCTTGCGCAGGGCCGCCCAGACCATTCTGGACCGGCACGCGAACCTGCGCTCCGCCTTCGTCACCGCGGCCGACGGGACGCCGGTGCAGCTGGTGGTGGACGACCTCGACATGCCTTGGCGCATCATCGACGGCGTCGCCGACGCCGATCTGCCCGGCCTGCTGGCCGCCGAGCAGCGCACCGAATTCGATCCGGCCGTGGCTCCGCTGCTGCGATTCACGCTGTACAGCACCGATTCCGGCCGCAACCACCTCGTGCTGACCGGCCACCACATCCTGCTCGACGGCTGGTCGATGCCGCTGCTGATGAAGGAACTGCTCGTCCTGTACGCGACCGGTGGCGACGCGTCGCCGCTGCCGCCGGTCCGGCCCTATCGCGACTACCTGCGGTGGCTTTCGCAGCAGGACCGCTGCGTCGCGGAGCGGGCCTGGTCGGAGGTGCTGGCGGGCGTCGCCCCGACCATGCTCGCGCCCGAGCTCACCTGGCCCGCGCCGACGGGTGGCGGGTTCGGCCTGCGCGAATTCGAGCTGTCGACCGAGGAGACCGCCGCGCTGACCGCGTTCGCGTCGGCGGCCGAGGTCACCGCCAACACGGTGCTCCAGGCCGCGTGGGGTCTGGTGATCGCGGCGGGCACCGGACGCGACGACGTCGTCTTCGGCGCCACCATCTCCGGGCGACCGCCGCAACTCGACGGCATCGGCGAGATGATCGGCCTGTTCGTCGACGCGATCCCGGTGCGCATCCGGTTCGATCACGGCACGACGGTCCGGGCACTGGTCGAAGGCGTACAGGCCGAGCAGGTCTCGCTGTTGGACCACCACCACTTCGGGCTCGGCGCCATTCAGCGCGTCGCGGGTCAGGGCGAGCTGTTCGACACGATGCTGGTCTTCGAGTCGTACCCGGTCGATGTCGAGGGCCTGCGGCAGGCGAGCGGCGCGCTCGACGGATTGCGGGTCGAAGGCTTGGGCGGCGGCGATTACACGCACTATCCGATCACCGTTCTGGTCTTCCTCGGCAGCCGAACGCTGGTGCAGGTGAAGTACCGGCGCGACTTGGTCGCCGACGAGACGGCGGGAGCCGTCGCCGATCGGCTTCAGCGCGCGCTCGGCGAGCTTGTCGCGACGCCGGACCGGACCGCCGCCGAGACCGTGCTGCTGCTCGACGTCGAATCGGACGACTCGATCACCCGATCCCGCTACTGGCGGACGGCTTTGGCGGGCCTGCCCGAGCTGGAGCTGCCGGGCGAGCGGCCCGCTGTGCCGTCGAACGACCGTGGGCTGGTGCAGTTCTCGGTTCCGGAGCAGGTGCGGCATGGGCTGCGCGAGCTCGCGGGCACGGCCGGGGTGACCTGGTCGTCCGTGGTGCGCACGGCTTTGGCTGTTGTGCTCGCGCGTCTTTCCGGCGTCGACGACATCGCGATCGGGTCACCCGTGCCCGGTGGTCGTCGCGCCGAGGTGGTGTTGCGTACCCGAGTCGACCGGTGCGCGCGGTTCGCCGACCTCCTGCCGGACGCGCACCGTGTCGAGCTGGAAGGATTCGCGCACGCCGGTATTCCGCTCGACGAGCTGGTCGATCTGCTGGGGCGGTCGGCTAGGCATCCGCTGTTCCAGGTCGCGTTGTCCTTCGAAGGACAGCCGGAAGCGGTGGGAGACCTCGCCATCTCGTTCACCGAGGATGGATACGGCGAGATGTCCTTCGCCCGTGCGCGTTTCGGTGACGCGGGCCTGATCGCCGAGAGGTTCGTCCTGGCCATGACGGCCATCGCGGACCGGCCCGACACGGTCGTCGGCGACCTGCCGCTACTCGTCGCGGACGAGTACGAGCGGCTGACCCGAATGGGCTGCGGCGACCCTGTCGACGTCGCCACGCTGCCCGAGCTACTGGTTCGCGGCGTGCGTTTCGGCAGGGACCGGATCGCCGTGCGCGACGCGGGGCGCAGCTACACCTACGGTGAACTCGACGACCAGTCCTCGCGGCTGGCACGCGTCCTCATCCAGCGCGGTGTCGCACCCGAAACGGTGGTGGCACTGGCGATGCGGCGCTCCTACGAGCTGGTGGTCGCGGTGTGGGCGGTCGCCAAGGCCGGTGGCGCTTACCTGCCGGTCGACCCGACCTATCCGGTGGACCGGGTTCGGTACATGATCGCCGATTCCGGTGCGGCGCTGGGCATCACCGTCGCGGACCAGGCGACAGGACTGTCCGATGCGGTCGATTGGCTCGTCCTCGACGATCCCGCCGTGCAGGCCGGATGCGCGGCTCAGGCAGCGACGCCCCTGTCCGATGCAGATCGGCTTGCGCCCCTGCGTCTTTCGCATCCCGCGTACGTGATCTACACGTCCGGATCGACGGGTCTGCCCAAGGGTGTCGCGGTGACCCACGCCGGTCTCGGCGGACTGGTCGGCCACACGGTCGACATGCTGCGGCTCGCGCCGGAACACCGGATGCTGCACGTGTGTTCGCCCAGCTTCGACCAGTCGGTGGAGGAGTTGTCCAGCGCTTTCTACAGCGGGGCGACGCTGGTGATCGCGCCGCCGGACACCGTGGGTGGCGCGGAATTGCACGAACTGCTGCGCGCGGAGCGGGTGACGCACACGATCATCACGCCCGCGCTGCTCGGCACGATCGATCCGTCCGGCCTGGACGACCTGGCGGTGGTGTCCGCCGGTGGCGAGGCCACCACGCCCGATTTGCTGGCCAAGTGGCAGCCGGGACGTCGATTCATCAACGGCTACGGTCCGACCGAGGCAACGATCGGCGCCACCTATACGACTCTGCTTGCGGGACAGCGGGTGACGATCGGCCGTCCGGTGCCCGGAGTGTGGGCGGCGGTGCTCGACGAGCGGCTGCGTCCGGTGCCCGTGGGCGTCACCGGTGAGCTGTACCTGGCGGGCCCGGCGCTCGCACGCGGCTATCACGGCCGCGCCGGTGTCACGGCGGAACGTTTCGTCGCGAACCCCTGGATGCCCGGCGAGCGGATGTATCGGACCGGCGATCTCGTCCGGTGGGTGCCGGAGACCGAATCGAACGGCCGGGAACTGGAGTGCCTTGGTCGCACGGACTTCCAGGTGAAGATCCGCGGCTTCCGTATCGAACTGGGGGAGATCGACGCGGTGCTCTCCGGGCACCCCGAGGTCGACTACGCGGTGACCCTCGGACGCGAGAACCCCAACGGCGCAGTCGCTTTGGTGTCGTACGTGACCGGTCGCGTCGATCCCGACCGACTGACGTCGTGGGCAGCGCGGGCACTGCCGTCGCACATGGTGCCAGCGGCGATCGTCGTGCTCGACGAGATCCCGCTGACCGCGGGCGGCAAGCTCGACCGAAACGCCCTTCCGGAACCGGAGTTCGCGGCGCGCACCTACCGGGAGCCGTCCACGGTGTCGGAGCGGATCGTCGCCGAGGTCTTCGCCGAGGTGCTCGGCATCGAGCGGATCGGCGCCGACGACCACTTCTTCGAGCTCGGCGGCAACTCGCTGCTGGCCACCCGGGTGACCGCGCGCCTCGGCGCGGCGGTGAACGCCAGGGTCCCGGTGCGTCTGCTGTTCGCCGCGCCCACCGTCGCGGGTTGCGCGCGCGAGCTCGCGAAGCTCACCGGGGGCGGTCGTCCCGCCTTGGTGGCGGGGCCACGGCCGGAACGCATTCCGCTCTCGCCCGCGCAGCAGCGCATGTGGTTCCTCAACCGGTTCGACACCGGATCGGCCGCCTACAACATCCCGGTCGCGATCCGGCTGACCGGTGAGCTCGACGTCGACGCGATGCGGCGGGCGTTCACCGATCTCGTCGCGCGGCACGAGATTCTGCGCACGGTGTACCCGCAGTTCGAGGACGGTCCGGTGCAGGTCGTCCTGCCTCCCGAACATCCCGATGTGCCGGAGCTGCGCGTAAGCGACGTGGACGACGTCGAATCCGTTGTGGTGGAACTTCTTTCGACCGGGTTCGACGTCACCGCCGAGGTGCCGGTCCGCGCCGCCCTGTTCCGGGCTGATCGCGAATTCGTTCTCGCCATGGTCGTGCACCACATCGCGGGCGACGGCTTCTCGGGCGGGCCGCTGACCCGTGACCTGGCGGCGGCGTACGCGGCCCGCTCGGTGGGGCAGGCTCCGGCGTGGACACCGCTGCCCGTGCAGTACGCGGATTACGCGCTGTGGCAGCGCGCGCTGCTCGGTAGCGAGGATCAGCCGGGATCGATGGCGAACGAGCAGATCGCCTACTGGCGACAGGCGCTCGCCGATCTTCCGGATCAGCTGGAGCTGCCGAGGGACCGGCCGCGGCCCGCGGTGCAGTCGTTCGTGGGTGGGCGGGTACCGCTGCGCATCGAGGCCCCCACCCACGCGGCGCTGGCGGAGCTGGCCCGTGCGAACGGCGCGACCCTGTTCATGGTCGTGCACACCGCGCTCGCGGTGCTGCTCGCCCGGCTGTCGGGCACCGACGACATCGCGCTCGGCACCCCCGTGGCGGGTCGCGGCGAGGAGGTGCTGGACGATCTGATCGGCATGTTCGTCAACACCCTGGTGTTCCGCACGAGGGTGGATCCGGACGCGACCTTCACGGAATTGCTCGCGCGGCAGCGCGACACCGACCTCCAGGCCTTCGCCCACGCCGACATCCCGTTCGAGCGCCTGGTCGAGGTGCTGAATCCGGCGCGGTCGACGGCACGGCATCCGCTGTTCCAGGTGGGTCTGTCGTTCCAGAACCTGGCCAAGGCCAGCATGGAACTGCCGGGCTTGACGATCGCCGCGTGGGAAACGGATCGGCAGCTGGCGCAGTTCGATCTGCATGTCATCGTCGCCGACAGCTACGACGCGGCGGGCGCGCCCGCCGGTATCGGCGGCGTCTTCACCTACGCCGCCGACCTGTTCGACGAGTCGACGGTGCGCGGTTTCGCGGACCGGTTCGTCCGGGTGCTGGACGCGGTGGCCGCCGAAGCGACGGTGCCGGTGGGTGCGATCGATCTGCTCGCGCCCGACGAGAGCACTCGAATTCTCGCGACCTGGAACGACACCGCGCACCGGGTGGATACGAGCGCCACGCTGGTGTCCCTGCTGGACGCGGCCGTCGCCGCCGCGCCGGAGTCGGTAGCGCTGATCGCCGCGGACGGCGCTCCCACGAGCTACGCGGAGTTGGATGCGCGCGTGAACCGCCTTGCGCGCTATCTGATTTCGCTGGGTGTCGCGCCGGAGTCGCGGGTGGCGCTGGCCCTTCGGCGGTCGGTGGATCTGGTTGTCGCGATGTACGCGGTGAGCAAGGCAGGCGGTGCGTACGTGCCGGTGGATCCGGATCAGCCCGCGCAGCGGACCGAGTACATCCTCGAGACGGCGGCGCCGGTCTGCGTGCTGACCGACGCCGACGCTGATTTCACCACGTCCGCCGCGCCGGTGGTGCGCCTGGATCGGCTGGACCTCTCGGCGGTGGACTCGTCGGTGCTCACCGACCTGGATCGCCTCGCGCCGTTGCGCGCCGAGCACACCGCGTACGTGATCTTCACGTCGGGTTCGACCGGTCGCCCGAAGGGCGTCGCGGTGTCGCACGGCGCGATCGTGAATCAGTTGCTCTGGAAGACAGCGGAATTCGAGCTGTGCGCCGACGACGTCGTGCTGTTGAACACGGCGTCGACGTTCGACGTGTCGGTGTGGGAGTTCTGGTCGCCCGCGGCGGGCGGCGGCCGGTTGGTGATCGCCGCACCGGACGGCCATCGGGACCCGGCGTATATGAACGACCTCATGGCGCGCGAGGGTGTGACGACGCTGCACACCGTGCCGTCCAAACTGGAGGCCTTGCTGACGGGTCGCCTGCCGGATTCCCTGCGCCGGGTGTTCGCCATCGGTGAGGCGCTGCCCGCCGCGCTGGCGCGCCGGTTCGCGCTGGCCGCGCCGGGTACAGCGCTGTTCAATGTGTACGGCCCGACCGAGGCTGCCGTGTCGATCACCAGTCACCCGGTGCGATCGGCCGACGAGGTGGCGGTGCCGATCGGCGTCCCGGTCTGGAACAGTCAGGTGTACGTCCTGGATTCGCGGCTGCGGCCGGTGCCGGTCGGTGTCCCCGGTGAGCTGTATTTGGCGGGTGTGCAGTTGGCCCGCGGCTACTTCGGCAGGCTGGACCTGACCGCGGAGCGATTCGTGGCGAACCCCTTCGACGCGGGCACACGGATGTACCGCACGGGCGACCTCGTGGCGTGGAACGCGGCGGGGGAGTTGGAGTGCCTGGGCCGCACCGACTTCCAGGTGAAGATTCGCGGGTTCCGCATCGAGCTCGGCGAGATCGACGCCGTACTCGTCGAGCACCCGGAGGTGGACTTCGCCGTCACGATCGGCAGGGAGAACGCGGCCGGGGCAACCATTTTGGTGTCGTATGTGATGGGTGTACTCGGTCTGGACTCCGGTCTTTTGATCGAGTGGGCGGCGCGGACGCTGCCGTCGCACATGGTGCCCGCGGCGATCGTGGTCCTCGACGAGATCCCGCTCACCTCGTCCGGCAAACTCGACCGCGCGGCGCTGCCCGAACCGGAATTCGCTGTCGGCGCTTACCGCGCTCCGTCGACGGCGCTGGAGGCCGCCGTTTGCGAGGTGTTCGCGGAAGTCCTGTGCCTCGATCGAATCGGCCTGGACGACAACTTCTTCGAGCTCGGCGGCAACTCGCTGATCGCGACCAAGTTGTCGGCGCGGTTGAGCGAGGCGGTGGCCGAGACGATTCCGGTGGCGTGGGTGTTCACCACGCCGACACCGGCGGGCATCGTCGCCCAGCTCCGCGCGGAGGGCGCCGGAAGCGCGGCAGCGGCATTCGACGTGCTGCTCCCGCTGCGCACCTCCGGGTCCGCCGAGCCGCTGTTCTGCGTCCACCCGATCGGTGGCATCTCCTGGTCCTTCGCCGGGCTCGCCGCGCACCTCGACACGGACCGGCCCCTCTACGGCCTTCAGTCGCCCGCCCTGAGTTCGGCTGAACCGCTTCCGGATTCGATCGAGGACTGGGCGCGGCTCTACGTCGAGCACGTGCGCTCCGTGCAACCGGAGGGGCCGTACCACCTGCTCGGCTGGTCGCTCGGCGGTGTGCTCGCGCACGCCATGGCCGTTCAGCTCCAAGACGAGGGCGACAAGGTGGCGCTGCTGGGCATGATGGACAGCCATCTGCGTTCCACCGCTGATTCCGACGCCGCCGTCTCGGTGCCGGAAGTGCTCGGTGGACTGCTCGGCGATCGAGTCGCGGAATTCGGCTTGGACGGGACGGTGGAGTTGTCGGAACTGGCCCAGAGATTGAGCGCGCTGCCGGAGCCGTTCGCATCCTTCGGAGCCGAGCGGATCCAACGAGTCGTGGACTCCGCGGTTGCTTCGATCGACCTCGACGCGGCCTATCACCCACGCGCTTTCGATGGACCGTTGGTGTATTTCACTGCCGCTGAGGGTGATCCGACGGGCTCCGCCGGTGCGTCGACCTGGACGGCCGCGGTCACCGGCCCCGTGCGGAACCACCCGGTGGACACCACGCACTGGCGAATGACCACCGACTCGGCTCTCCGGCGAATCGCGGAGGTCCTGCGTACCTGGTTGTGAGGCCTGTTCGGCGGGATCGGCATAGTGTGCACCCGATCCCGCCGTCCCCGGCTATCGCCCGGCCTTCAGCGCGGCTCCGCGCGCCTTCAGCTCGTCGGCCATCTGCTTGCCCAGCGCCCGCGCCTCCGCCCGCACCTGCTGGAGCTCCTCCTTGCTCGGCCGAACGAACCCGTTCGCCTCCTCGATCCGCACGCCAGCCCGCACCTGCGCCGCCTCGGCCGCCTCCATCCGCCGATCCGCCTTCGCCCGAGCGGTCTCCATGTGAGCGGCGACCAGATCCGAGATGTTGTTCTGCGACATTGCCTTCTCCTTGTTTCGGTGCCGGAGCCTTGTTCCGGCTGACAAGAAGAACAATGACCCCCACCGCTGACAGCCCACCGACAACCGGCTGACAGCGTCTCGGCTCAGTGATTGCTCGCGGCGCGGGCTATGGTGCGGAACGCGCGTTGTCGCAGGCCTCGCCGTGCGCGGGCGAGGAATGGGGGTTGCGGGAGCGGGGTGGTGCGTCCGAAGCGGGGGAAGAGTGCGGTCGCGTTCGTGCGTTCGATACCGCGGCGGGTGGACGCGTCGAGGTTCGGGTATTCGTCGAGTCCGGCGTTGAAGTAGTGCACCGCGGGTTCCGGGGCGAACGGCCAGTCGCTGCCGTAGAGCACATGTCCGGGTTCGGCGAAGGCGAGGAGGCTCGGGAGTGCGGACGCGCTGGCGGAGAGCGCGGTGTCGAAGTAGAAGCCCGCGAAGTCGTCGAGGACGTCGACGGGACTGGCGCCGGTCTGGTTGAAAATGCTCAGGGACATGCGGTGCGCGGCGTAGGGCACGAAGCCACCCCCGTGGCTGAGGATGAAGCGGATGTTGGGGTAACGGCGACGGATTCCGTTGCGTACCAAGAGATATGCAGCGCGCGTCGTGTCGAGCAGGAAGTCCGTGGCGAACGGCGGGACGCCGGGTACCGGGGCGGCGGGCAGCTCCGCGGGGTGCACGAGAACGACCGCCGAGCGCTCGTCGAGGACGCGGAACAGGTCGTTCTGGCCTTCCTCGCCGAGGTAGCTGCCGCGGGAGTTGCCGAGGAGAACGCAACCGTCGGCTCGGAGGTCGTCCAGGGCTCGCTCCGCTTCGGCGGCGGCCGCCGCCACATCGGGCAATGGCACCGTGGCGAAGAAGCCGAAGCGATCGGGGTGATCGGCGCTGAGCTTCGCGGCGTAGTCGTTGACCGCGCCGGCGAGTTCCGCGGCTTCGGCGGGATCCGTGAGGAACGCGGTGCCGGGCGTCGAAACCGACAGGATCGCGGACGCGATGCCCGCGGCCGACATCGACCGCAACGCCGCCTCCGGCGTCCATTCGGGCAGCTCACGGCCCCCCGCAGCGTCGATTCCGTGCGTCCGCAGCGCCTCGCGATAGACGGGCGGAATCAGGTGCTGATGCACGTCGATGCGGTCGCTCGCCACGGCAATTCCTTCCTAGGACCTCACGGTAGGCCGCGTTTGCGCAGGTCGCGCGCCTACAATTTTGAGAATATCATCAATATGTGTGGAAACTCTAGGATAATGACGAAAGTGTCAGGATGTGTGGGAAAACGCGTGACGGTCCCGACGTCGAGGAGACCCCCAGCGCAGGAGGGCAAATTTCCGAAACCCGCCACAAGCGCGTGGTACGGGACTTCAATGAAGAGGTGTGCAGGTGGATGGCATACTCCGGCGATCCGATCCTCATCGAGGACCTGCTGTTCCGACCTGTCCACTCCCTGATCGACCAGAGCCTGCACTCGCGCATGGGCGCGACCACCACGAACGGTGACGGCTTCGGCATCGGATGGTACGGCGAGGGCCCGACGCCCGCGGTGTTCAAATGCATCGAGCCAGCGTGGAACGAGCGAAATCTCCAGGAGATCTCCCGGCAGATCCGGACGCCGCTGCTGTTCGCGCACGTGCGCGCGTCGACGGGCACCCCGGTGCAGCGCAGCAACTGCCATCCGTTCCGGTACGGCGACTGGCTGTGGATGCACAACGGCGCACTGCGGGGATTCTCCGAGGTCAAGCGCGACCTCTTGATGGCCGTCGACCCGGGCCTCTACCCCGACATCGAAGGTTCGACGGACTCCGAGACCCTCTTCTTCCTAGCGCTGACCTTCGGCCTCACCGAGGATCCGTTCGCCGCCGTCGCGCGGGCGGTCGGACTCGTCGAGGACGTCGGCGCCCGCCACGGCGTCGAGAACCCGGTGCAGATGACGGTCGCGACGACGGACGGCACCTCCCTGTGGATCTTTCGCTACTCGACCGAGGGCCGGACGCGGTCGCTGTTCTTCTCGACCGCCGTGGAGAAGGTCCGCGCTCTCCACCCGGAGGTGGAAGTGCTGCACCGGTTGAGCGACGAGACCCGGTTCGTGGTCTCCGAACCGCTCCGCGACGTCGAAGGCGCATGGAACGAGGTCCCCGAGTCGCACGCCGGTGTCATCCGGCCCGGCGAGGACGAGATCCGGCCGTTTCAGCCCGTGGCGCCGGTGCGCTGATCTCGCTGTCGAACCGGCGCCACGTTCGCTCACGGCCTCTCGGCCCGGACGGTCTCCGCGGCATGGGTCGCTCCGATCCAGTGCAGCAACTCGTGGATCGTGTCATCGGCGAGGCGGTATCGGACGATGCGACCGTCCTTGGTGCTGGTCACCCATCCCTGCTGGCGAAGCAGCCGAAGCGCTTGGGAGACAGCGGTTCCGGACTTGCCCACCGCGGCGGCGAGATCGCTGACGCTGATGTCGGGTGCGTGGTGCAGGCATACCAGAAGCCGGAGCCGGTGGGCGTCGGAGAGCATGTCGAAACGATCGGCCCACTGGTCGATGCCGACGATATCCAGTCCCGACGCGGCGCGGCTCGCGTGATCGGGGTCCAGCGGAAGACTGACTGCCACGTCTCCACTCTGCCGCTCGCGAGCGCGTAGGGCCAGTTCCCGCGCCCATACCTCCATATGTGTTCACATGCGCAGGTATCGAGCGTATCGTCTTGGGGGGTGAGCGATTACACAGTTGCCATGCATATGAGCGACGGCATCGTCGACGCTCCGACTTCGTTGGTCTTCGCCCTGATCGCGATTGCCGGAACAGGTTTCGCCGCCTGGCGGGCACGTGCCGAACTCGATGAACGTGCCGCTCCCATGGCGGGTTTGGTGGCCGCGTTCATCTTCGCGGTGCAGATGGTGAACTTTCCGATCCTGCCCGGCGTGAGCGGACATCTGCTCGGCGGGGCGCTCGCCGCGATCCTGGTCGGACCCTACGTCGGGGCGCTGTGCGTGGCGATCGTGCTCGTCGTCCAGGCGCTTCTCTTCGCCGACGGCGGCCTGTCCGCGTTGGGCACCAACATCACCAACATGGCGCTGATCGGCGTAGCGGTGGGCTACACGGTCGCACGCCTGATCCTGCCGATGCTGGCCAAGCGGGTCGACGCAGGGATCGCTGTCACCGCCTTCGTCTCGGCGCTTGCCGGAACGCTGGCCGCCGCAATGGGTTTCGTCGTCGAGTACGCGATCGGCGGTGCGGCGGGATCGACCGTCGGGGCCGTCGCGGGATACATGGCGATCACCCACGCGCTGATCGGGGTCGGAGAGGGAATCATCACCGCGATCACCGTTGTCGCAGTGGCTAAGGCGCGACCCGATCTGGTCTACCTGTTGCGGGTCACCGAACGACACCGAACCGCCGCGGCCCCGCTTCGCGCTCGACTCTCGATGACCGGGTTCCTGTGGGCGTTCGCGGGGGTCGCGGTGATCATCGCGGGCACGTTGTCCTACGTGGCCAGTTCGCAACCGGACGGACTCGACGCCACGACCCAACGCGGATGCACGGTGCTCGAGGTCGACGGCGCCGAAGAACTGCACGGCGAATGCATCGCCCAGAGCGCCGAAGAACATCGGCTCGCGAACTCTCCGCTGGCCGACTACGCGATCGACGGCAACGACGAATTGATCGGCATCGCGGGCATTCTCGGTGTCGCCGCCGCATTCGCCGTGCTGTTCGCTCTGCTTCGCACGATCCGCGCGGGACGGAAGAACAGGAGCCCTTCGGCGGAAGGCGAAACTGCGGTCGCCGGGTCGGAGTCGGCTTGAGGTGAGCGGTCACTGGCTGTATCTGCCGGGGAACTCGCCCGCTCATCGGGCGCCTGTCGAAGTGAAGATCGTCTGTGCGGTGTTCGCGATCTTCGCTGTCGTCGCGACTCCGCGAGAATTGTTCTGGCCGTTCGGTTGCTACGCGCTGGGGTTGGTCGCGTTGTGGTCGTGGATCGGTATCTCGCTCCGGTGGATCGCGCCGCGCCTGCTGATCGAAGCGCCTTTCGTCGTGTTGGCGATACTGTTGCCGTTCGCCGCGGGCGAACCGAGGACAGTGTTCGCTGGGCTATCGCTGTCGACGACCGGTCTGTATGCCGCGTGGGGGATCATCGCCAAAGGCACTATCGGCGTGGGCATTTCGCTGACCTTGGCCGCGACGACGAGCATCGGCCAGTTGCCCGCAGGGCTGGCCAGGCTGCGTGTCCCGGGCGTGATCGTCATGATCGTAGTGCTCATGCTTCGGTATGTGGAGGTGCTCGTGGACGAGGCGGCGCGAATGCGGATGGCCCGGATCTCGCGCGGCGACGACCCGCGCACACTGCGTCAAGCCGGTGCGACCGCCCGCGGCGCGGGCCACTTGTTCCTGCGGTCCTACGAACGGGGCGAACGCGTACATCTGGCGATGTTGTCGCGTGGATTCGACGGAACAACCACTGATTTCGGATTCAAGCCGTCGACCCGAACACAGTGGATGTTCGGCTTGCTGCCTGCGGCCGGTGCGATCTGCGTCTGCCTGAGCGCGTGGGCGGTCCGGTGACCGAGCCGACGACACTCGCGGTGCGCCTGGTCGACCTGACTTTCGCCTATCCCGACGGAACCGGCGCCCTGCGCGGCGTGAATCTCGACATCGCGACCGGGGAGCGGGTCGCTGTCCTCGGCCCCAATGGCGCCGGAAAATCCACGCTGATGCTGCATCTGAACGGTGTACTCACTGCCGCATCGGGGGAGGTGCATATCGGCGGAACTCGCTTGAACCGCAGCACTGTTCGCGCTATCCGCCAACGCGTCGGCGTAGTCTTCCAGGACCCCAACGACCAGCTTTTCATGCCGACCGTCGAACAGGACGTCGCCTTCGGTCCGGCGAATTTCGGTGTCCGGGGCGAACGTCTCGCCGCCGACGTGCGCGACGCGCTCGCGGCGGTCGGTATGACCGACCGTGCCGATCGCTCCCCGACGCACCTCTCGGTCGGCGAACGCCGCCGCGCCGCATTGGCCACAGTCCTCGCGTGCCGACCCGAGGTGCTCGTGCTGGACGAGCCCGCCGCGAACCTCGACCCGGTCGCCCGCCGCGAACTCGCCGACATCCTCCTGACCTTGCCGACCACCATCCTGATGGTGACCCACGACCTGCCCTACGCCCAACGCGTCTGCGACCGCGCCGTGATCCTCGACGCGGGCCGGATCGTCGCGAACGGACCGATCGACGAAATTCTCGAAGACACGGCCCTTCTCGCCAAGCACCGCTTGAGCTGAAGCCCGTTCCTGTCAGCCGTTTCGCAACCCCGAATGCCGCGAGAAGGTGCGCACCGCCGCCTCGGTCCCGAGCCTCGCCGTGCGGTGCGGTCGCGGTCAACTCACCTCGGGTTCGTCGGCGAGGTAGGGCGGGGCCGGGTCGTAGTGGATCTCCCGACGCACGGCCCGCGCGTGCGCCCGGCCGTGCAGTCGGCCGACGAGCCAGAGCGCACTATCGATGCCAGCCGAAACGCCCTGGCTGGTAAGGAGGTTGCCGTCCACGACGTACCGTGCGTCCCGGATGACGGTGACGTCGCCGCGCGCTTCGAGCGCGTCCTCGTATTTCCAGTGCGTGGCGACGCGGCGGCCGCGCGCCGGGCCCGCGGCATGCAGGAGAAACGCTCCGGTGCAGACGCTCACCACCCAGGAGGCTTCGGCCGCCGTCCTGGCGATCCACTCGGTGACCACCGCGTTGTGCGGCTGCGTCGTCCGTGCCCCGCGTCCGCCCGGGATCAGCAGTACGTCCAGCGGCGGATGGTCGTCCAGCGTATGGTCTGGCAGCACGCGAAGCCCTTTGCTGAATCGGACCGGTTCGGGCCGTTCGGCGATCAGGACGGCGCGATCGGCGTCGTTCCGCAGGATCGCCGAGGTGGTGAAAACCTCCCAGGGCCCGGCGAAGTCGAGTTCCTCGGCATCGTCGAAGACGAGAATTCCGTAGGTGCTCATCGAGCGCCTCACAGCGAGAAGTACGGGTCGTCGAGCACGTAGCGCCAGGACCCGTCACGGCCGCGCCGGGCGATCTCGGTGGAACTGGAGATCACCGGATCGCCGTCGGGTCGCACGCCCGACACGGTGGCGTCGTTCGAGATCAGCGCTAGCTCGCCCACCACGTGCACCCGGCGCGTCCGCAGCTCGATCCGGGCGCCGGAGTCGATCATGTCGCCGAGCGCGTTCCGGATCGCCGCGGTACCCGATCGCCGGTCGCCCGGGCTCGGAAAGAGCAGTGCCGAGGGCTCGTACAGCGACATCAAGCCGTCGAGGTCACCGGCGTTGAAGTAGCGCTCGAACAGCGACGCCAGTTCGGCGGGCGCCGCGGCTCCGACGCTGCCGGAATCGACCCGCACCGGCCGGTCGTTCCAGCCCGCGCCGTCCACGATGTCGAACCAGGTGATCGGTCCGTGCGTCGGGTAGTACAGCTGGCAGACCTGACCCGGGAACGTGAACGGGCTGCCCTTGGCCGGGTTGTCGCGCACCTGCCTGGCCAATATCTCGCCGAACGAGTACCCGAGGTCGTAACGCGGCCACACGGCATGCACCCGCTCGGCGAACCCTTCGGGCAGTAGTTCTCGGTCCCGGCCGACGATGTCGACTCCGGTGCCGCGCTGAACCAGGGCTTCCACCGGCCCGAAACGATGGGCGATGCCGTCGACGGTGTGCAGTGCGACAGCGTTCCACACTGTTCGGACCCGCGCGTCGTCGACGCCTTTGCTTCTGAGGAAATCCGCGGCGGCGTCGGCGCCGTCGACCTCGAAACGCTGGTCGCCGTTGGCGTGCTCGGTCGCGCCGAGATCGTGCAGAAGGCAGCCCAGGTAGAGCAGTTCGCCGTCGTAGTCCACACCTTCGCGCAACCCCTCGGCGGCCGCCACTTCCCGCGCGTACAGATAACTGCGCACACAGTGGTTGTAGACGAGCTCCGGTGAGACCTCGGCGACCAACGCGTCCGCGGCGACGGCGAGTTCCGAAGTGGGCAAGTTGAATTGAGCTTTGTCGGCTTGCTGAACGGTCATCGTGTGTTCCCTTCCGATTGTGCCCACTCAGTGTGTGCTCGGAGGTAACCGCCGCCCAGTGGCCAGATAGCCATGTATTGCTCAAATCTGGCCACGGGCTACGCGGAGTAGCGGCTACGCCGTTCGTTCGCCAAGCCGCGAGGAACGGCCGGAATGGTGAAAGCTGTTGCGGTAGGCCTGCGGAGACGTTCGCGTCAGGCGGGCGAAGTGGTAGCGCAAGGTCGTGGCGGCGCCGAAGCCCGCCTCTTCGGCGATGCGGTCGATGGACAGGTGGGTGGTCTCGAGCAACTGTTGCGCGCGGTGCACCCGGGCGCGCAGCAACCACTGGAGGGGAGTGGTCCCGATTTCGGCGCGGAACCGGCGGTTGAGGCTGCGCACGCTGATGGCTCCGTGCGCGGCGATGTCGTCGAGGGTGAGCGGGCGGTGCAGGTTGACCTGCATCCAGTCCAGGACCGGCTGCAGGGAGGAGTCGGGGCTGTCCGGGTCGGTGTGCGCGATGAATTGCGCTTGCCCACCGTCCCTTTGCGGCGGCATCACGATCTGCCTGGCGGTGTCGGCGGCCACCTTGGCGCCGAGATCCCGGCGAACCATGTGCAGGCACAGATCGAGCCCCGCCGCCGCCCCGGCCGAGGTGAGCACCGCGCCGTTGTCGATGAACAGCACCGAGGCGTCGACGTCGACGAGCGGATGGCGGCGCGCCAGCTCGGCGGCGTGTTCCCAATGGGTGGTCGCGCGCTGCCCGTCGAGCAACCCGGTCGCGGCGAGGGTGAACGCGCCGACGCAGACAGAAGCCAACCGCGCGCCCCGCGCGGCCGCGTCCAGCAGCGCGTGGCGAACGACAGCGGATGGCTCACAACGGAATTCGGCCTGGCCAGGCACGACGACGGTATCGGCATCGGCCAGACTGTCGAGATCCCAGTCCGTCACCAGCCGCACCGCACCGTGCTCGGAAGCGGCGGCGGCCGTTCCGCCGATCGTCACGATCCGGATGTCGTAGTGCTCTTCCCCGCTCACCGTGTTCGCGGCGCCGAACACCATGCCAGGAAGCATCACTTCGAAACCGAGCACGCTGTCCGGAGCCAGAACCGCCACGATCCTCATGGCCAGAATTTAATGGATGATCAAATTCGGTCTGGCTCGGATGGTCGTCACGGGTGCTGCCGTGGTCGCCGGCGGCACCTGTCGACGCGCCGTCGGCCGAATCAGACCGCGAGCACGAGCTTTCCGTTGTTCGCACCGGTGAACAGCATGTTCAGGGTGTCGCCGAAGCGCGTGACCCCACCCTCGACGACGTGCTCGTGGCTCTTCAGCTTGCCCTCGGCCAACCATTGCGCGATCTGCTGGACGGCCTCGCCGTAGCGGTCGGCATAGTCGAAGACGACGAAGCCGGTCATGGACGCGCGGAAGACCAGCAGGGACATGTAGCGCGACGGCCCGGGTGCGAGCGTCTCGTCGTTGTAGGCCGAGATCGCACCGCACAGCACCACCCGCGCGCCGCGGCGCAGGTTGGCCAGCGCGGCGTCGAGGATCTCGCCACCGACGTTGTCGAAGTAGATGTCGATGCCCTTGGGCGCCACTTCCCGCAGCCGGCTCAACACCGATTCGTCGCGATAGTCGATGGCCGCGTCGAACCCGAGCTCTTCGGTGAGCATCCGGCACTTCTCGGGTCCACCGGCGATGCCGATGACGTGCGCGCCTTTGGCTTTCGCGATCTGTCCGACGACGCTGCCGACGGCCCCGGCCGCCGCGGAAACCACCACCGTCTCCCCGGCCTGCAACTTCCCGACCTCCAACAGGCCGAAATACGCCGTCATTCCGGGCATTCCGAGTGCGCCGAGCCAGGTGGGCCCGGGTGCGACGTTCAGGTCGACGCGCTGGACACCCCGGCCGTCGCTGACCGCGTACTCGGTCACCCCGAAGATGCCGCTCACCGTGTCGCCCACCGCGAAGTCCGGGTGGGTGGATTCGACGACGGTCGCGATATCGAGCGAGCGCATGACCTCGCCGAGGCCGACGGGCGGGACATACGAGCGAACATCGTTGAGCCAGCCGCGCATGGCCGGGTCGAGGGAGATGTAGTCGACCTTCACCAGCAGCTGCCCGTCGGAGAGGGCCGGGGTTTCCTCGGTCGTCACGTTCCAGGTGTCGGCAGTGGTCAGCCCGGTCGGGCGCTGCGCGAGACGGACCTGCTGTGTCTTCGGCATGCGTGTTCTCTTTCTGTTCCGTGATGACGTCGAAACCGGAGGTTCGGCAGTCGACCGAAGTCAGAGCTCGCTCGATGGCGGCGGCTCTTCCGGAGGGTAATTGAAATCGGCGTCAGGTTCAATCAGTGGGGCGACCCGACCGGATCGCCGGATGGCGCTGGCCGTCGACAGCCTCCGGAATCCCCGCCCGAGACCGCGAACGACATCGACCGGACGTATAAATGCGACATGACTATTCCTGACGCCGACGTCGACGACCATGACGCGCCACCGTCCATGGCGCGCTCGTCGCTGTTGCGGGAGTTGCCGGCGACTCAGCGCGGTCTGCGGACCCGTGCGGCGCTGATCGCGGCCGCGCGGAAGGTGTTCGAACGGCGCGGGTACCTGGAAACGCGGTTGGCGGACATCACCAAGGCCGCCAAATGCTCGTCCGGGACCTTCTACACCTACTTCGCGAGCAAGGAAGAGATCTTCGCGGCCGTACTGGAAGTGGCCCAGGAGGACATGATGCATCCGGGCATGCCCCGGGTGGACGAGGACGCCGACCCGGCGCGGATCATCGCGGCGAGCAACCGCGCCTACTTCCTGGCCTACGAGCGCAACGCGAAACTGATGGGGCTGCTCGAGCAAGTCGCCAATATCGACCCCGAGTTCGCCCGGCTGCGGCGCAACCGCGCGGAGGCGTTCGTCGTCCGCAATGCGCGCAGCATCGAGAACCTCCAGGAGCGGCGGCTCGCGGACGCGGAGCTGGATCCGATGCTGGCGTCGCGCGCGCTGTCCGGCATGGTCAGCCGACTCGCCTTCAACCATTTCGTCGCGGGCGCGGACGCGGTAGATCGGGCACCGCTCGACGAGGTGATCGACACCGCGACGCGGCTGTGGGTCAACGCGCTGCGCATTCCCTCGGGAGAGTGACCGTCTTCCTGGCGTGACGCGCCGCCGGAACCCCTTCGTCGGTGCCTTCAGAAGCGCCGACATCGGCGTGTCAGTGCATCGCTGGTGTTGCGGCGCGAGATCGCGATTGGCGGCGTGCGCCGTCGCGCGCCGAAGCGGGGCTGCCCTTGGCCCAGTTCGAGAGCGCGCTTCCGGTCGCCATATTTGAAATTGACGCCGACTTCAGATATACCCTTTGGTGGGGTATGGATCGCAGCTGTCACCCCGTAGTCGGCTCGGCCGTGCCGAGGTACCGTCCGGACATCGCATCGCCGACACCGCCCTACCGTCAGGAGCCAGGATGTCCCTTTTCGACATGTCCGAACGTGCTTTGAAGTACCAGGCGGATCTGCTCGCGTTCATGGATTCGCACGTCTATCCCGCCGAACCCGTCTACGAGCGGCAGATGCGTGAATCCGGTGACCCGCATTTCCATCCGCCGATCTTGGAGGAACTCAAGGCCGAGGCCCGCCGCCGCGGACTGTGGAATCTCTTCCACCCCCATCCGGAATGGGGCCCCGGGCTGACCAACCTGGAATACGCGCCGCTCGCCGAGATCATGGGTCGCAGCCACATCGCGTCGGAGGCGTGCAACTGCAATGCGCCCGACACCGGGAACATGGAGGTCCTGACCCTCTTCGGCACCGACGAGCACAAGCAGAAGTACCTGAAGCCGCTGCTCGAAGGCACGATGGCGTCGGCGTTCGCGATGACCGAACCGCGCGTGGCCAGCTCGGACGCGACCAATGTCGAGCTGTCGATGGTCCGCGACGGCGGCGACTACATCCTGAACGGCCGCAAGTGGTTCGCGTCCAACGCGCTGCACAAGAACTGCAAGGTGCTGATCGTGATGGGCAAGACCGATCCGAACGCGGCGCCGCATCGGCAGCAGTCGATGATGGTCGTGCCGATCGACGCGCCCGGTGTCACGGTCATGCGCAACCTGCCGGTCTTCGGCTATCAGGACCGCGAGGGCCACGCCGAGATCGATTTCGCCGACGTCAGGGTGCCCGCCAAGGATGTGCTGAAGGGTGCGGGCGAAGGGTTCGCCATCAGCCAGGCGCGCCTCGGACCGGGCCGAATCCACCACTGCATGCGTTCGATCGGCATGGCCGAACGCGCGCTGGAACTGATGTGCAAGCGTGCCCGCTCGCGCAGCACTTTCGGCAAGCCGATCAGCGAGAACGCCAACATCCAGGACTGGATCGCCGAATCGCGGATCGAGATCGAGATGATCCGGCTGCTCACCCTGAAGGCCGCCCATCTGATGGACACGGTCGGCAACAAGGAGGCGCGCACGGAGATCGCGGCGATCAAGGTCGCGGCCCCGCAGATCGCGCTGAAGGTGGTCGACCGCGCGATCCAGGTGCACGGCGGCGCCGGCGTCACCGACGATTTCCCGCTCGCCATGGCCTGGGCGCATCTGCGCACGCTGCGCCTGGCCGACGGACCCGACGAAGTGCACAAGCGGGCGATCGCCCGGCAGGAGCTGGGCAAGTACCGCATCGCCGAGACGGCCGCGAGCAATGGAGTGAAAGCCTGATGACCAGCATTGCTCTGACCGGCCGCACGGCCATCGTCACCGGCGCGTCCCGCGGTATCGGTCTCGCCGCCGCGCATGCCGCCGACGAGGACGCGGCGCGACGCTGCGTCGACCTGACGCTGGAGAAGTTCGGAAGCGTCGACATCCTGGTCGACAACGCGTTGTTCCGCGGGGGGTCGGCCGGTGCCTGAGGTTTCCGACAGCGTGGCGGTCGACCCGGCGGCGGTGGCCGGTTGGCTCGATTCCCTGGGCATCGAGGTCGACGGGCCGCTGCGTTTCACCAGAATCGGTCTCGGCCAATCCAACCTGACCTATCTGGTCACCGACGTCGCCGAGCGGCGCTGGGTGCTGCGCAGGCCGCCGCTTGGCCATCTGCTCGCGTCGGCGCACGACGTGGTGCGCGAGGCGCGGATCATCGCGGCGCTGGAAGACACGCCGGTGCCCGCGCCGCGCATCCTCGGGGTCGCCAACGATCCGGCCATCTCCGACGCGCCGCTGGTCTTGATGGAGTTCGTCGACGGTCAAGTCGTCGACACGATGGACATCGCGCGGTCGCTGACACCGCAGCGGCGTCGCGAGATCGCGTTGTCCCTGCCGCGCACGCTCGCCAAGATCCACGCCGTCGACATCTCCGAGGTCGGTCTCGCGGATCTGGCCAGCCACAAGCCGTATGCCCAGCGCCAGCTCAAACGTTGGGCGGGGCAGTGGGAGCAGTCCAAGACCAGGGAACTGCCCGAACTCGACGACCTGACCCGCAGGCTGGTCGCGGCCATCCCGGAACAGCGCGAGACCACGCTGGTGCACGGCGATTTCCATCTGCGCAACGTCATCGCGGATCGCGAATCCGGTGAACTCGTCGCGGCTTTGGACTGGGAGTTGTCCACGCTGGGTGAACCGTTGGCCGACATGGGCAGCCTGCTCGCCTACTGGCCCGAGCCAGGAGAGGGCACCGGCGGTGATTTCCCCGCCTCGACGCTGCCGGGTTTCCCGACCCGCGCCGAACTCGCCGAGGTGTACCTGGCCGAAACCGGGCGCGATCCGTCGGCCTTGCGGTACTGGCACGTGCTCGGCCTGTGGAAGGTGGCCGTGATCGCGGAGGGCGTGATGCGCCGGGCGATGGACGAGCCACAGAACAAGGCCGCGGCGGGCACGCCGACCGTCGAGCTCATCGACGCGTTGGTGCACAAGGCGATCGAGATCGCGGACGCCGCGGGCATGTGACCGATCCGGTGCAGCGCGCCGAAGAGCTCTGCCGAGTTCATCGATCCGCCGATCGCGGCGGATGCCGCACCGTTGCTGGTCCGGCGGCCGCATGACAGACTGAGCCCACTCCGCTCCCCACTCGAAGGGGGCCGTCGCGTGCGAGCTGCTTACATCGAACGACTCGGGCCGCCGGAAGCGATCGTCTACGGCGAGCTGCCGCCGCCGGTGTGTGAACCGGACGATGTTCTGGTCAGGGTCACGGCCACGGCGGTGGATCATGTCGACACCTTCGTGCGCTCCGGGCGATACCCGACCGCGATGGAGTTTCCGTTCGTGATCGGCCGCGACTTGGTCGGAAACGTCGTCGAATCGCGTTCGCCGGAGTTCTCTCCCGGCGATCAGGTCTGGTGTAACAGTCTCGGGCACGACGGGCGGCAGGGAGCAGCCTCCGAGCTCGCCGTCGTTCCCGTCGATCGCCTCTACCCGCTGCCCGACGGAGCGTCTCCGGCGCAGGCGGTGGCTGTCGTCCATCCGGCGGCCACCGCCTACCTCGCCGCGTTCACCCACGGAAATCTCCGGCCGGGTGAGACGGCACTGATCGCGGGCGCGGCAGGCAATGTCGGTAGCGCACTCGTCGCCATGATCAGCCGCGCCGGAAGCACGGTCATCGCGACAGCGCATCCCGACGACCATGAGTACTGCCGACGCGTGGGCGCCGCGCACACCATCGACTATCGCGACCGAGACATCGTCGACAAGGTCAGCGCGATCGTCGGCAGCGGCATCGACCTCTCTATCGACACCTCTGGTCGCAACGACATGGTGGACGCCGTGGAGATGCTCGCGGTCGGGGGCCGGGTCGTCATCGTCGCGGGCCCCGCTTCCCGGAGCGAACTCCCGACGGGACCGCTGTATCTGAAGGACGGTTCGATTCGCGGTTTCGTCATCTCCCGCGCGACCAGCGCCCAACTGCGCGAGGCCGCGACGGTGATCAATCGCCACCTGCTCGACGGAACGCTGCGACCGCGAGCGGTCGACCTACTTCCGCTGTCCGCCGCCGCGGAGGCGCACCGCAGAATCGAGACCGAGCGGCTGCACGGGACGCGCCTCGTGCTGGAAATCTAGCTCCGTGTCGGGTGATCGAACGCGAGGCCATAAAGCCAACTTATGAGGTGGTCGGTACCAGGCCTCTACCCACGCACAGGATTCGGCACCAGGATCGGAACGTCCGCTTGTCGCGGGGTGTGAAGGGCAGAGGAGAACATCGTGACGTTCGTGGTCGGCGCTGCCTGCGTCGATGTCCTGGATCGGGCCTGCGTCGAGGAGTGCCCGATCGACTGCATCTTCGTCGGCAATCGGATGGCGTACATCCAGCCCGACGAGTGCATCGACTGCGGGGCGTGCGAACCGGTGTGCCCGGTCGAGGCGATCTACTTCGAGGACGACATTCCCGCGGGGCAGGAGCAGTTCGTCATCGAGAACGCCCGCTTCTTCGCCGAGCCGCTGCCCGGACGGCAAACGCCACTCGGCCAGCCGGGCGCCGCGGCGGGGGTCGGCGAGTTGGGAGTCGACACGGTTTTCGTGCAGGAATACCAGCCGTGAATGTGTTCCCGGCTCCTGTTCGTCGCCTGATTTCGAGCCCTGCTAGTAATGGTGTCGACTTTGGATAGGAGACATGACTGTGAAGTTGATCGGTGTGATCGGTGGCGGCACGATGGGTGCGGGCATCGCCGAGGTGTGTGCGAAGGCCGGGAGTGAAGTCCTGGTGCTCGAGACGAAGCAGGAGTTCGCCGACGCGGCGCAGCAGCGGATCGCGGCGTCGATCTCGCGCGGGGTGACGAAGGGCAAGATCACCCAGGCCGACGCCGACGCCGTGCTGGCTCGGGTGCGCGTCACCCTCGATATCGAGGAGTTCGCCGATCGTGACCTGGTCATCGAGGCGGCCCCGGAGATCGAGTCGCTGAAGTACGAGATCTTCGGCAAGCTCGACGCGATCGTGAAGCCGACCGGCATCCTCGCGACCAACACCTCGTCGATCCCGGTGATCAAGGTGGCGGGCGCGACCAAGCGTCCCGAGCAGGTCGTCGGCGTGCACTTCTTCAACCCGGTGCCGGTGATGCCGCTGGTGGAGATCATCTCCACCCTGGTCACTTCCCCGGAGACGGCCGCCGCGGTCACCGACTACGCGAAGAACACTCTGAACAAGACCACCGTGCAGGCCGGTGACCGCTCCGGGTTCATCGTCAACGCGCTGCTGATCCCGTACCTGTGCCAGGCGGTGCGGATGCTCGAGTCGGGTTACGCCTCGGCCGAGGACATCGACGCGGCGATGAAGGGCGGCTGCGGCTACCCGATGGGTCCGCTCACCCTGCTGGACACCGTCGGCCTCGACATCGCGCTGGCGGCGGCCGAGTCGCTGTACGCCGAGTTCGCCGAGCCGCACTACGCGCCGCCCGCGCTGCTGCGCCGGATGGTCGACGCGGGCCGCCTGGGCCGCAAGAGCGGACGCGGCTTCTACAACTACAGCTGACAGCGCGGGCTGATCGCCCGTTGCCGGGGCACCAACGCGCCACCCGACGAGTCATCGAGAGGTGCGCGGTGGTGCCCGCGCTGCTGCACGGATCGGCGGAACCGGTGGAAGGCCGACGTCCGGGCCGCCCACCACCGTTTGGCGGGTACCCCGGCGTTCCTCCCGGACGAAGGCAAGCACTACAGCGAGGCATGGTCCGAAGCCCATCGGATCTTCCACCGGACGCTGCTGGAGGGTTGCGGGAACCCCGTCCTGCTCGAGACCTTCGACCGGATGTGGACCGCGAGCGAATTGGCCCGCCGCTGGTCGACGGATCGCAATCCCGGCCGAGACGGCGCCGAGGAACACCGTCGGCTGGAAGAGGCGGCACTGGCCCGCGACGCCGACACCGCGGCCGAGTTGTTGACCCACCACCTCACCCTGACCGCAGCCGCGTTGCGAGAGTGATACGCCGCGCCGCGTTCGACTCCATACGCCGCGCTGGCTGCGACCGCTCGCGCCGTCCGCCAGGCACCCTCAGTCGGCGAGGTAGCGCAGCATCACCGCGGTGTCGAAGTGCCTCGTCTCGGCCAGTCGGAGCCGGATTCGCTTGTCCAGCAAGGGGAACTGTGCCCGACGCTGTCAGGCGACGACGGAACGCTGTGGCACGCCGACGTATTCGCTCAGCGGTCGGATCAGGGCGTTGGATTCGCCCTGCTCGATGATGTGGGCGGTCCAGCCGGTGATGCGGCTCATCACGAAGATCGGGGTGAAGACCTCGATATCGAAACCGAGCAGGTAATACGCCGGGCCGGTGGGGAAGTCGAGATTCGGCTGGATGCCGGTGGCCTCGTTCATGGTGCGCTCGAGGATCTCGTACATCTGCACCCACTTGGCGCCGTCGGTGACGGCG
Organism: Nocardia sp. CNS-044; assembly: GCF_059570515.1. Taxonomy (NCBI): domain Bacteria; kingdom Bacillati; phylum Actinomycetota; class Actinomycetes; order Mycobacteriales; family Nocardiaceae; genus Nocardia; species Nocardia sp. CNS-044. The sequence goes on along the minus strand of NZ_JCANSX010000007.1, from coordinate 770,687 downwards.
GCGACGTCCAAGAACGCCTTCTTCATGGTCGGCACCCGGGAGTCACCGTTCTTGTAGACCCGGTGGCCGAAGCCCATGACCTTTTCCTTCTTGGCCAGCTTCTCGCGCATCCACTGCTCGGCCAGCGCCGGATCGCCGATCTCGATCATGTCGTGCATGACCGCCTCGTTCGCCCCACCGTGCAGCGGACCCTTGAGCGCGCCGATGGCGGCGGTGACCGCACTGTAGATGTCCGACAGCGTGGAGGTGACCACGCGGGCGGCGAAGGTGGAGGCGTTGAAGCTGTGCTCGGCGTAGAGGATCAGCGACACCTCGAACGCCTTCACCAGCTCCGGAGCCGGGACCTTGCCGAAGCACATGTTCAGGAAGTTCTCCGCGAAACCCCTGTGCGAGTGCGGCGCGATCGGATCCAAGCCCCGGCGACGCCGGTGGTCGGCGGCCACGATGGTCGGCAGCACCGCCATCATGCGCAGTGCCTTGGCGAGGTTGGCCTTCGGCGTGTTGTCGTCCTCGGCCGGGTCCTCGGCGCCCAGGTAGCTGATCGCCGTGCGCACCACATCCATCGGATGGCAGTTCTCGGGCATCTTCGCGATCAGTGCGAGAAGCGAGCGATCGGCCCGCCGCGCGGCACGTTCCCGCTGGTTGAACAGCGCGAGCTGCGCAGCGTTCGGCAGTTCGCCATACCAGAGGAGGTAGGCGACCTCTTCGAAGCTACAGTTCGCCGCCAAATCCTGGACCGCGTAGCCGCGGTAGGTCAGGGAGTTGGTTTCCGGCACCACCTTGGAGATCGAGGTGGTGTCGACGACGACGCCGGCGAGACCCTTGTAGATGGTCGGTATCGCGGTCTCCACCATCACTGGTTCCTTCCCAGAGTGAAATTGAAGATGTCGGAATCGAATTCGTTGTAGCGCTGGTACTGCAGAAGCTCGTACAGGCGGCTGCGGTGCTGCATCCGGTCGAGCAGGTCGGCCTGCGTGCCCTTCTCGAAGATCTCCCGCAGCCCGGTCTCGGCGGCGTACATGGCCAGCCGCAGCGTCGTCACCGGGTAGATGACGGCGTTGTACCCGACGGACTCCAGCGTCTCGGCCGTGAGCAGCTCGGACTTGCCGAACTCGGTCATGTTGGCCAGCAACGGAATCGAGACCGCCGCCCGGAACTTCTCGAAATCGGCGGGCGTGTGCAGGGCCTCGGTGAAGATCAGGTCCGCACCCGCGTCGGCGTAAGCCTTCGCCCGGTCGATCGCCGCGTCGATGCCTTCGATCCCGGCGGCGTCGGTGCGCGCGCAGATCACGAAGTCCGGATCCCGGCGAGCGGCCACCGCCGCGCGCAGGCGGCGCACCATTTCGTCGGCGGGCACCACGGCCTTACCGTCCAGATGCCCGCACCGCTTCGGGTTCACCTGATCCTCGAGGTGCAGACCCGCGATTCCGGCGTCCTCCATGATGGTGACGGTGCGCGCGGCGCTCATGGGTTCGCCGAATCCGGTGTCGGCGTCGATGAGCACCGGCAGGTCGGTGACCCGCGCGATCTGCTGACCGCGACCGGCGACCTCCGTGAGCGTGGTGAGGCCGATATCCGGCAGCCCGAGGTCGGCTGAGAGCACCGCGCCCGAGACGTAGACGCCTTCGAAGCCGATCTCCTGAATCAGCTTGGCCACCAGCGGGTTGAACGCGCCCGGGAAGCGCTGGATCTGCCCCGAGGTCAGTCCTGCCTTGAACGCGGCCCGCTTGTCGGCGGCGGAGGTGGCGGCAGCCAGGAGCCCGGTCATCAGAACAGACCCTTCGGGGACTTGGGCGCGCGGGCGAGCACGTCCGCCGAGACGGTGAAATTGAGCTCCGACAGCTCGGCGGCGGACAGCTCGCCCGCGCGCTGGACCACTTCCAGGAAGCGATCCTGCTCGGCGGGCTCCACGACGCCCTCGGCGAGGGTGCGGAACTTCGCGATGTACTGCTCGCGGGCGAACGGACGCGCGCCGAGCGGATGGGCGTCGGCGACCGCCAGCTCGTCGGTGATGACCTCACCGCTCTTCAGGGTGACCTCGGCGCGCGCGCCGAAGGCCTTCTCGTTCGGGTCGGTGGAGTGATAGCGCCGCGTCCACTCGGCGTCCTCCGCGGTGGAGATCTTCTTCCACAGCTCGATGGTGTCCGGGCGCTGCGCACGCTCCGGAGCGTAGGAGCGCTCGTGATGCCATGTGCCGTCCTGCAGCGCGACCGCGAAGATGTACATGACCGAGTGGTCGAGGGTTTCGCGAGAGGCGAAGGGATCGAACTTCTGCGGATCGTTGGATCCGGTGCCGATCACGTAGTGGGTGTGATGGCTGGTGTGGAGCACGATCGAGGCGATCTGATCCAGGTCGCCGATGCGATCGCGCATCCGCCGCGCCAGGTCGATCGGAGCCTGGCTCTGGTACTCGGCGGAGTGCTCCTTGGTGTAGGTGTCGAGGATGCCGCGCTTGGCCTCGCCCGGGCTGGGCAGCGGCACGGTGTACTCCTTGCCGGGACCGCCGAGCAGCCAGGCGATCACGCCGTCCTCGCCCTCCCAGATCGGCGACGGCGCGCCTTCGCCGCGCAGCGCGCGATCCACAGCCTCGACGGCCATCTTCCCGGCGAACGCGGGCGCGTAGGCCTTCCAGCTGGAGATCTCGCCCTTGCGGGACTGGCGGGTGGCGGTGGTGGTGTGCAGCGCCTGACCGATGGCCTGGTAGATGGTCTCGGTGTCCAGGCCGAGCAGCGTGCCGATACCGGCGGCGGCCGAGGGGCCCAAGTGCGCGACGTGGTCGATCTTGTGCTCGTGCAAGCAGATTCCGCGCACCAGATCCACCTGGATCTCGTAACCGGTCGCCAGACCGCGGATCAGGTCGCGGCCGCTGCGGCCGGTGTGCTGGGCGACGGCCAGGATCGAGGGGATGTTGTCACCCGGGTGCGAGTACTCCGCGGCGAGGAAGGTGTCGTGGAAGTCGAGTTCGCGCACGGCGACGCCATTGGCCCAGGCGGCCCACTCCGGCGAGAAGCGGCCCTCGACGCCGAAGACCGTCGCGCCCGGCTGGTAAGGGTGGGTCAGCGCCTGCGCGCGGGCATTGGCGACCGGACGGCGGGTGACCGAGGCCGCGGCGACGGCCGCGTTGTCGATGATCCGGTTGACGATCATCTCTTCCGTGTCCGCGGCAACCTCCACGGCATCCGCGGCCACCTCGGCGATCTTCCACGCGAGATGCTCCTCGCGAGGAAAGCGCTCCGCAGAACGGTAGGTGCGGACGAGATGGTTCTTCACGGTCGAAGCCTCCAAGAAGTCGATTTTCACCGGTACATTTCGCACGCTACACAGCGCCAAGTCCGGGCGAAATGCCACGCAAATGCCTAATTTTGTGGAAATGAATCTGTGAAATTGTGAAAGTTGTGGAAATCGAAGCCGCTAGGCTGAACGCATGCAGAAGATGTACGCGGGTGCACGATTGCGCACGCTCCGGGAACAGCGGGGGCTCTCGCAGTCGGCGCTGGCGAAGGAGGTGGGGCTATCGGTGAGCTACATCAATCAGCTGGAGCACGATCAACGTCCGCTGACTGTTCCAGTGCTGCTGCGTCTCAATGCGCGCTACGACCTCGACATGGGCTTCTTCGCCGCCGACACCGACGCCCGGCTCATCGCCGATCTGCAGGATGTGTTCGCCGAGGACCCCGACGGCGCGAGCATCACCACGGCCGAGATGGACGACTTGGTGGCCCGAGTGCCGGCGGCCGCGCGGCTGCTGGTCGGCTTGCATCGGCGCTTGCGCGGCGCTACCGAGCAGATGGAGCGGGTGTCGGCCGGAATCGACGGTGCCATAACGGATTCCGCTTCCGCGATGCCCTACGAGGACGTCCGCGACTACTTCTACGACCGACGCAACCATATTCCCGAACTCGACCTGGCCGCCGAGGAGCTGTTCGCCCGCAACGGATTGAGCCTGGGCGGCCTGGATCTGCAGCTGACCCGGCTGCTGCGCGAACAGCACGGTATCGCGGTGGCGATACGCACCGACGATCCCGATCACCCTGGCCCCAAACGGGTCTACGATCCGAACGGGAACGTGCTGACCCTGGCGCGGCGGCTCAGCCCAGGGCAACGCGCGTTCCAGCTGGCCACGCAGCTGGCCTTTCTCACGCAGGCCGGGGTCATCGCCGACCTGATCGACGACGCGGACACCGTGCCCGAAGGTTCTCGCGGACTGCTGCGCATCGGGCTTGCCAACTATTTCGCCGGAGCCCTGATCCTGCCCTACACCCAGTTCTGGGACGCGGCCGAAACCCTGCGCTACGACATCGAATTGCTAGCGGCGAAATTCGAGGTCGGCTTCGAGACCGTCTGCCACCGCCTGTCGACCTTGCAGCGTCCCGGCAAACGAGGCGTGCCGTTCTTCTTCGTCCGCACCGACCGTGCCGGCAACATATCGAAACGCCAGTCCGCCACCGCCTTTCACTTTTCCCGGGTGGGCGGCAGCTGCCCGCTGTGGGTGGTGCACGAGGCGTTCTCCACCCCGGGCAGCATCCGCACCCAGATCGCGCAGATGCCCGACGGACGCAACTACCTGTGGCTGGCCCGAACCACCGACGAGAAGACTCCCGGATATCTCTCTGCCAAAAGGGATTTCGCCATCGGCCTGGGTTGCGACCTGGCCTACGCGGGCAAGCTCGTCTACTCGCACGGACTGCCCATCGACGACCCGCGCACCGCGGTGCCGATCGGCGCGGGCTGCAAGGTCTGCGAGCGCACCGACTGCGCACAACGCGCCTTCCCGCAATTGGGTCGCCCGATTCGCGTGGACGACAACAGTTCCCAGAACATCCCCTACGTACCGACGACAGCGAGCTGACCTCGGGTCGCGGCCTTCCCGCGCCGTTCTCGAGGGGATGTCGGGGTCGCGTGGTATCCGCTCAGGCGCTCAGCGGTGCGGCGGTGACCTCGTAGCCGAGGTTGGTCAGCACTTCGGTAGTCGCCTTGGCGAAATTGAGCGTGATGAAGTGCAGGCAGGGAGCGCCCTCGTCGATGAGCCGCTGCGCCATCTCGGTGGCGATCTCGATTCCGGCGGCGCGCACCGCGGCGCGGTTCTCCTCCGGGCCGTCGCCCGCGGCCTTGTGCAGGCGGTCCAGCACCGCCTCCGGCAGTTCCCGGCCCGACAACTCCACTGCGCGCCGCACGGTGCGCAGCGAGGTGATCGGCATGAGTTCCGGGATGATCGGCTTGCCGCCCTCGATCGGGTCGGCCCGCACCGCACGATCGCGCAGCCGCAGGTAGTGCTCGGCGTCGAAGAACATCTGGGTGATCGAATAGTCCGCTCCGGCACGAAGTTTCGCGACGAGGTAGGCGGTGTCGGTGTCCAGGTCGGTGGAGCGATGATGGCCCTGCGGGAAGGAGGCCACCCCGACATTGAAATCGCCGAGATCGCGCACGATCCGCACCAGTTCGTCGGCGTACTCGACGCCGTCGGGATGTTTGCGCCATTCGCCGAGCGGATCGCCCGGCGGATCGCCGCGCAGCACGAGGATATTGCGGATGCCACAGTCGGCGTACGAGCCGACCAGCGCGCGCAATTCGGCGACGCTGTGGCCGACCGCGGTCAGATGGGCAACCGGCAGCAGGGTGGTCTGCTGCGCCAGCTGCCCGGTGATGCGGGCGGTGCGGTCCTTGGTGGATCCACCCGCGCCGTAGGTCACGGACACGAAAGCCGGATGCATGCGCTCGAATTCGCGCACCGCACGCCACAACCTGGCTTCTCCGGCGGCATCGCGCGGCGGATTGAACTCCACCGAGAACGGCACCCGCGTACCGGAATGGGTGCGCAGGCTCTGCACGACCGACGGCACGGCGGACACGATCGGTGACATCCAAGCGGAACGGCTCGTCGTCCAACGCTCCGGATCGGAAAGGGAATGCATGCTTGCCTCGTGGGATAGGTGGGGAGGGGCGAAGGCGGTCGGGGTGTTCCGTCGCGGAACACCCCGGCGCGCCTGCGCCCACCGGCCGGTGGGCGCCGAGCTCAGCGCATGGCCTGCGCGGCCGCGACCAGGTTGCGCAGCGAGGCGACGACCTCCTCGGTGCGGCGCGTCTTCAGGCCGCAGTCCGGGTTGGCCCAGAGGCGTTCGGCTGGAACGGCTTTCAACGCCAGCGCGAGCGACTTGGTCATCTCCTCGGTGCTCGGCACGCGCGGCGAGTGGATGTCGTACACGCCCGGCCCGACGCCCAAGTCGAACCCGGCGGCATTGAGGTCGTCGAGCACCTCCATGTGCGAGCGCGCCGCCTCGATGGAGGTGACGTCGGCGTCCAATCCCGCGATGGCCCCGATGATCTCGCCGAATTCCGAGTAGCACAGGTGGGTGTGGATCTGCGTGGCGTCGGCCACACCGGAGGTCGACAGCCGGAACGCGTCCACCGCCCATTCCAGGTACGCGGACTGATCGGCGCGGCGCAGCGGCAGCAGTTCCCGCAGCGCGGGCTCGTCCACCTGGATGACGCCGATACCGGCCGCCTCCAAATCCACCGTCTCGTCCCGGATGGCCAAGGCGATCTGCCGCGCGGTGTCGGCCAGCGGCTGGTCATCGCGGATGTAGGACCAGGCCAGAATGGTGACCGGGCCGGTGAGCATGCCCTTGACCGGCTTGCCGGTAAGCGACTGCGCGTAGGTGCTCCACCCGACCGTCATCGCCCGTGGCCGCGTGACATCGCCGAACAGGATCGGCGGGCGCACGCACCGGGTGCCGTAGGACTGCACCCAGCCGTTGACCGTGGCGACGAAGCCGTCCAGCTGCTCGGCGAAGTACTGCACCATGTCGTTGCGTTCCGGCTCGCCGTGCACCAGCACGTCCAGGCCGATCTGCTCCTGCAGCGCGATGACTTCGGCGATCTCGGCGCGCATCCGCGCGTCGTACTCGGCCTGGTCGATCTCGCCACGGCGCAGCTCGGCGCGGGCCACCCGGATCCGGCTGGTCTGCGGGAACGAACCGATGGTGGTGGTCGGCAGGAGCGGCAGGTTCAGCCGCTCCTGCTGCAGCACCCGGCGCTCGTCGGCCGGAGTGCGGCGCACCGCGTCGGCGTCCAGCGCGGCAAGGCGCTCGCGCACCGACTCCACGCGCAGGCGCGGATCGGCCTTCCGGTCCCGCACGGCGGTGCGCGCGATCTCGAGCGACTCGGCGACAGCCTCTTCACCGTCGTGCAGGGCGGTCGCCAGCACCCGCACCTCGGCGATCTTCTCCGCGCCGAAGGCCAGCCAGCCGCGCAGGCGCGGCTCCAGATCGGTCTCCGGGTCCAGGCTGTAGGGCGAATGCAGCAGCGAGCAAGAGCTCGACACCGCCACGGTCGCGCCGGCGTCGCGCAGTGCGCGCAGCCGCGGCAGTGCGTTGTCCGGATCGATGCGCCACACGTTGTAACCAGGCACGACGCCTGCCACGACCAGCGTGTCGCGCAGCGCGACCGCCGCGGCGACATCCGCGTCGCCGCCCGCGACCAGGTCGACGGCGATGCCCTCGACCCCGGCTTCCGCCAGCACCGGCAGCACTTCACCCAGGCGGCCGAAGTAGGACGCGACCAGAATCGAGGGCCGAACCCCGACCGCGGCCAAGCGCCGGTACGCGGTGAAGACCGCGGCCTGCTCGATCTCGGTGAGATCGGTCACCAGGATCGGCTCGTCGAGCTGTACCCACTGCGCGCCCGCCTGCGACAGTAGCGTGAGCAACTGCTCGTACAGCGGCAGCAGATCCGGCAGCCGATCCAGCAGCTCGCTGCCGTCCAGCGACTTGGCGAGCTTCAGGAACGTGACCGGGCCAACGATCACCGGCCGGGCCGGAACACCCAGCGCCAGCGCCTCTTCGAGCTCCGCCAGCGGCTTGTCCGGATGCAGCGAGAACTCCGTGGCCGCCGACAGCTCCGGTACCAGGTAGTGGTAGTTGGTGTCGAACCACTTGGTCATCTCCAAGGGTGCGACCTCGGCGGTGCCGCGCGCGGCGGCGAAGTACCGGTCGAGTTCGTCCTCGATGCCGCGCACGCGTTCCGGCAGCGCGCCGAGCAGCACCGCTGTGTCGAGCACGTGGTCGTAGTAGGAGAACGTCCCGACCGGAATCGAGTCCAGGCCCGCGTCCCGCACCGAGCTCAGCTGAGCGGTGCGTAGCCCCCGGGCGACCTCGTGCAGCGCGGCGGCGTCGACGCGTCCCGCCCAGTAGCCCTCGATGGCGCGCTTGAGCTCGCGGTTCGGGCCGATGCGCGGCAGCCCGAGCACCGTGGCGGTGAAAGTGTTGTCAGGGTTCAGCATTGATGAACTCCATGGATCGCAGCCGATGACCGCCGCCCATAACGCACCTACGCTGACGGAGCCCTCGAAGCATCGATCCCGTGCCCGGGTCCACTCGGCGCGGCGCCCACTCCACGAGGCGACGACCGCCGGATACGGCGTATCCGGCACAACCGGCAGGTCTTCGGACTCGCGCGCATCGACCCGAAGTTCGGATCCACCCGGATGGCATCCCGGGCATGCCTACCGGCCGTCGCTTCCCAGGCCAGGCCCAGTGCGTAGTTGACGGCTGTCGTTCACGCTCACCGCTGCGGGACAGTCCCGGATTCTCACCGGGTTCCCTCTCACCCACGCCGCGCGAACGCGACCGCGGGCTACGACGCCATCGAGTGGATCAGGGGCTCCTCGACTCCACCTCCGGCGAACCAGCTGCGATCGCGAATATTAGCCGAGGACGCCGCCGCCACCAAGAGTGATGATTCTCATTCGCGCGACATCCTCGACGCGTACCCGGCAGAGATGCCGGAACCGGACGGCGGCCGCACCCGACTCATTAGATGAGGCCTGTGCACAGCGGCCACCTCCGATGTCTCTGGAAGGACTTGTCGAATGAGTGCGATCAGCTACTCCGTGTCGGGTATGTCGTGTGGACATTGTGCGGACGCGATCAAGGGCGCGTTGACCGCGCTACCGGGAATCGATGCGGTCGATGTCGATGTCGCCGCGGGCCTGGTGACGGTGAGCGGTGGCGGTGCCACGGTCGTCGACGCGATTCGGGACGCGATCGATGACGCGGGATACGAGCTGGTCGAAGCATGACCGCCCGGAGAGGCGCCGACCCGGTCGTGGCCGTCCTGCGCATCGCCCAGTTCCTCTGTGTCCTCGGCAGTGTTTTCGTGATCGCCTGGCTGGTCGGTCAGACCGGGCCGTGGCATCACCCCGGTCAGGTCGCGCCCGGACCTCCGCCCAGCCACGTGAGTGGTGGGCACTGAGTCCGGACCGACCGGGGTGACCAGCACCGGATCCCGCAGGGAACCACCCCTGAGTCGCGGCCGACTACTTCTGTCATGAGCACTGCTGCGGGGACGCGCGAGACGTCCGCCAGGATGGCCTGGGTCGACACCACGCGGGCGGTGCTCATGTTGCTGGGCGTGCCCTTCCACGCGGCCTTCGTCTATCGCGGTCTGCCCTGGTACGGGCCGGATTCGGCGGGGCCGGTCGCGGGCGCGGTCGCGGGATTCGTGCACACCTTCCGTATGCCCGCGTTCTTCGCCGTCGCCGGGTACTTCGCGATGCGAGCGGTGGCGCGCAAGCCGGTGGGGCAGTGGACGGGTGAACGGGCGCGCCGGCTGCTCGTGCCGTTCGCCGCCGGTGTGCTTGTGCTGGGGCCGCTCCAGCTGTGGCTGGTCGCGCGGACGACCGGACCGGCCGGGGAGACCTTCGGCCGGTGGGTGCGGCTGCTGAGCCAGCCGTCGCTGCTGGTGTTTCAGTTCTGGTTCCTGACCGTGCTGTTCCTCTACGGCCTTCTACTGGCGCTCGGGGTGTCGCGGTTCGGTGTCGACCGGGTATGGGCGGCGTTCGGCCGGGCGGGGTCGTGGACAGGTGCGAGCCGGTGGCGGGTCGTGTTCGTCGCGGTCGTGGCGGGGTGCGCGGTGGCGTCCGGGTGGGCGGCGACGGTGTTCGCCGGGATCGATACGGCATTCGGCTTGCTCGATGTGCGACAGGCGGTGATCCACGCGCCGTCGTTCGTGCTCGGCGCCGTGGTCGCCGCGCGGCCGGACCTGTTCGATCGGATGACCCGCTGCTCAGCGCCCGCCGCTCTCGCGTGGTGCGTCGCGGCCGGTGCGCTCGCGGCGCTGGAACCGGTGGCCGCCGTGCCCGCGCGGCTGCTGTATCACGCCGCGGTGCCCGTCGTGGGTGCGGGGATGACGATGGTGCTGCTGACGGTGATTCGCCGCCTGCTGCCCGGCCCGAGCCGGGTGGCCGGCTACCTGGCCGCGGCCGCGATGACCGTCTACGTCTTCCACAATGTCCTGCTGCTCGGGCTGGCGACCGTCCTGCTGCCGGTCGGCTGGCCCGTCTCGGTCGAATACGCCGTGCTGGTCGGCGGAGCGGTCGCGGGTTCGCTGGTGATCCACGAGGTCCTGGTGCGCCTGCCGGGACTGGCGACGCTGTTCCTCGGGCAGCGGCACCGTCGTCGGGCCCGGCCCGAAGCGGTGGGGGCCGGGCCCGACTGAACGGTCAGGACCGCGTCACAGTGCGTGTGACATGGCGGCGGTGGCGACCGGCGCCTGCTGCGCGCGCAGGGGGAGCACGGTGACCGTGGGCGATTCGGCTTCGATGCTCTGCCAGAGTTCGAGCATCGTTTCCCGGGCGCGGGCCACCCGGGAACGAATCGTGCCGACCGGACAGTCCGCGGCCGCGGCGGCCTCGGCGTAGCTGAGTCCCAAAATCTGGGTCAGCACGAACGCCTCGCGGCGATCGTCCGGTAGGTGTCGCAGCATGTCGGCGACGACCATTTCCTCGCCGACCTCCCCGGCACGGCGATCACGCCGGTGGTCGAGTGCGGCCTCCCAGTCGACGCCGGACGCGGTCTTCGGTCGGGCCGACGCGGTCCGCAACCGGTCGATGACCGCTCGCCGCGCGATCGACAGCAGCCAGGTGCGGGCGCTGGAGCGGCCCGCGAAACGCGGGAGGCTGCCCATCGCTCGCAGGAAGGTTTCCTGGGTCAAGTCGTCGGCGGACTGCACATCGGTGAGATGGGCGATGAACCGCCACACATCCGGCTGGGTACGGCGGATGAACTCGGTCAGGGCGTTGCGGTCACCAGCGCCCGCGGCGAGCGCGAGGGCCGTGAGTTCGTCATCCGGGCTGATCGGTGACGAATCGACGGGAGTGGGCGTGCCGCGTCGGCGCAGCACGGAACCATGCAGTTTCATATCGGATCTTCGTTCGGGATACGCAGCCGGGCCCGGCCCAGGAGACCAACCGCCGGACCGGCGATCTGCCGAGTGGGAAGCGGACGCTCTCCCGCTGAGCTGGCGGACCGGCACGGTTGCGACCGCACGCCGATGCGGGCGTGCGGTGGTTCATGAGCTGGGTGGTGGGTGCGTACGACGGCACCCGCCCCGCACAGAGCCGACGCCACGGCCGGAGCGGCCGGAACCACGGATTCAGGATGCGAGAGCGGATTCGGGGACGCGGAACAGGACCGAAGGCGGTCCCCGGCGTATCTGGCAGTGTCGCAACGGATCCGGCGGGCGGTGTGACCTGGCTGTCTCGGTCCGCACGGGACCGCCGTCGCCGCCGTGGCCGGGCAGCAGCAGCCGCAGCAGCGGGCGCACCCAGGCGACTAGGGCACGGAACAGTGCGAACGCGGTCCGCTCGCCCCACCACAGCCATAGGCCGCAGGCCACGGCGGCCAGTACGTGCGCGGCGAGCATGGCGCCCGAGCTGGTCGGGCGCAGCGCCTCGGCGGCATGCGCCGCGTGCCCCGAGGCGGGATCGATCGAGAACCACAGGTGCAGCAGGCCCTGCCCGGCGGCGAGACCGCCGACGATGGTCGCCGGGCCGCGCTGGCGTCCGGTGATCAGCCACGCGCACGCGGCGACGAAAGTGACCGCGAGCGCGAGCGTGGACGGCGACGGCGCCCGGCCCGAGGTGTACCCGTGGCCGAGCGCCGAGAGCAGCACACAGAGCACCGCGAAGACCGACGACCGCACGACCCGTGCGGGTGCGGTGGAGGCGGCGCGATCGGTCATAGCGGGTTCATCATCGCATCCGTGGTCAGCCGCGGGTTGTCAGGCCGGAGAAGTGATGTCGCCGGGGTCGATCCGGGCGTGTCAGTGCGTGTGGGAGCGCATAGCCACGCCCGCCGCCGTCAGCAGGCCGAGCGCACCCACCACGATGCCGATGATGCCCAGCCAGCGGGCGGTGGTGTCGTCGGCCTCGGGTGCCGAGGCGGTCAGATCGGGGATGTCGCCATGACCGTTCGCGGTAGCGCCACCACCACTGCGCAACGAGAGGGTGGGCGCGGGGAACTCGGGTACCTCGTCCTCCGACCCCGGTTCCTGATCCCATCGGACCACGGCTCCGTCGGCGTAGGTCTGCACCGCCGGGACGATCAGTTGGTCGGTATCGGGCAGGCCGTTGGCGAGCACGGAGAATTCGCCGTACTGTCCGGCTCCGATACCGGTCCCGGGGTCGGCGGTCCAGGCGACCTCGGTGGCCTTTCCGTCGGACTGCCGGGTGACCTGCGCACGCCAGCCGGGGACGGTCTCGGTGTCCACGGCGGTGACGCCGGGTAGGCGCACAGTGAGCCCGACGGTGGGGCTCTGGGTGGCCGATTCGTTGGGGACCCGGAAACTCAGCACCGCCGATCCGCCACGGGTCGCGTCGGGGCCGTACACGGTGACGTGCGCCGCGGCGGGAACGGCGGGCAGCGCGGTGAATGCCAAGGCGGCAGCGCAGGCGGTCAGGCGGCGCAGCGCGGTACTGGACGGGACGAACGGCATCGCGGAGTCCTCCTCGGGCGGGGATGTCGACGACGGAGCGTGCCGCGAACTCTAGGTGCGGATGCCCCGGGTCCGGCGGATTCGCCAACGGCGCGTCGCGAATCCCGTGCCCGCGATCAGCTGTGTTTCGGCAGCCGGTACCGGCGCAACCGCAGGCTGTGTGTGACGAGGAAGATCGAGGAGCAAGCCATCGAGGCCGCCGCGACCAGCGGTGACAGGGCGATCGCCGCGAGCGGGACGATGACCAGGTTGTAGCCCAACGCCCAGCGCAGCCCCGTGCGGATGGTGGCGACAGTGGCTTCGGCGAGGCCGATCGCGGCGGGGATGCGGGTGAGGTCGTGCGCGGGGACCACCAGGTCGGCGGTCGCGGCGGCTTCGTCGGTTCCGTCATCGAGGGCGACGGCGAGGTCGGCGGTGGCCAGCGCAGGGCGGTCGTTGCTGCCGTCGCCGACCATCACCACCTGCCGACCGGCGGCCTGCAGCCTGCGGACGATCTCGGCCTTGTCCTCGGGCATCACCTCGGCGACGACGTCAGCGATGCCGGTGCGGTCGGCGACGGCCTGCGCGCTGTAGGGGTTGTCGCCGGTGAGCAGCAGTGGGCGCAGGCCGAGCCGCCGCAGCGCGGCCACCGCGGGGGCGGCGCTGGGCCGGATTCGTTCCGCCACGGCGACGATGGCCACCGCGCGATCGCCCACTCCGACGAAAACCACAGTGCATCCGTCCTGTTCCCGCGCACGCTGTTCGTCCCGGAGTGCGCCGCTGACGGCGAAACCTTGCGTGCGCAGCCAGCGTGCCCGACCGACCGCCACCCGCTGCCCGGCCACACTGCCCAATACGCCGAGGCCGGTGCGTTCGACAATGTGCTCGCCGCGGGGCACCGTGAGCCCCGCGGTGCGGCAGCCGATGGTGAAGGCGGTGGCTATCGGGTGCGGCGAGGCCGCTTCCACGGCGGCGGCGAGTCGCAGGACGTCGGCGCGGTCCGTTTCGGGGCCGGTGACGATCGCGGTGATCTCGGGTACGCGTTCGGTGAGGGTGCCGGTCTTGTCGAACACCACCACCGCGCCGGTGTCGGCTACGTCGGCCCGCTCCAGCACTCGATGCCCCGCGAGGAGAACCCCGAGCTGGGCGGCGCGGGTGGCGGCTGCCCGCAGGGCGATGGGGGTGGCCAGACCCAGCGCGCACGGGCAGGCCGCCAGCAACACCGCGAGCCCCGGGGCGACCGAACCGGGCCACGGTGCACCGGCCAGCAGCCGGCCAAGCACGGTGATCACGGCGGTGATCAGGACAGCGGGGACGAAAAGCCCGGCGACCCGGTCTGCGAGCTGCTGGAAGTCACTGCGGTAGGTCAGGGCGACCGGATGCGATCTCGCGCCCGCATCGGTGGCTACCTCGACGACGAGCGTCCCGTCGACCAAGACACCGCCCGCGGTCACGGCGTCACCGGCGCCGACCGCGAGCCTGCCCGGCGTGCCGGTGAGTGCGCTCGGGTCTACGTTGCCCGCACCCTCGAGCACCAGGCCGTCGGCGGCGACCGCCGCACCCGGCAGGATCAGCAGGCGATCGCCCGACCGCAGTGAGCGTGCGGGAATCTCGGTGGGCTCTGTCCCGCGCAGGACTGTCACCCGCCGGGCCGTGCGCTCGACGAGATCACGATGAGCCACCGCGGCGCGTTGTTCGGCTCGGCGTTCGAGATGCCGTCCGGTCAGCGCGATCGCGGTCACCCCCGCCGCTACCACCGGATGCCCGGCCCCGGTGACGCCGGCACACACCACGGCGGTCGCGTAACCGAGGGTGCCGAGAAGTCCCAGGCTGGTCAGTGTGTCCATGGTCGTCCGGCGACGACGGGCGGCCCGCCAAGCGGCCGTGTGGATCGGTGCCGCCGCGCCGAGCACGGCTATCGCGCCGAGGAGCAGGATCAGCCACGGCCGGAGCGGGACCGGCAGCACTGCGCCGGTCGGGGGCAACGCGACGATCCCGAGGGTCAGCGCGGCGGCCGCGGCGGCGGCCGCGGCGCGCGCGCCGAGCCGGGCGGGTGGCCGGACACCGACCGGAACGGCCGTCGCGAGTGTCGCGGTGTATCCGGCGGCCTCGACGGCGTCGCAAAAATCCTCCGACCGGTGCGTGCCACGGGCGTCGATCTCCGCGATGCCTGTGAGAAGGTTCACCTCCGCACTGGTGCCTGCGTGCCGTTCGAGCGCGCGGCGGACGCGGTCGGCGCAGGCGGCGCAGGTCATTCCGTCGACGCGCAGCGTCACACGCGTGTGCGCACCGGTGACGGATTCGGTGGCGGTCATCGAGGGAGTTCCGGCTCGCTGTCCGAGATCAGCCGCAGCCGGGATCGGCCGGGAACGGCTCCGGGCGGTAGCTCGATCGGCAGCGCGTCCGCGTCCGCGCCGAATTCCGGGGCCTGGCGGCGCCACCGGCTCACGACCACCGACGCGGCGACGACGGCGCAGCACGTGAGCACGATCGTCCAAGCAGGCCAGCCGATCCCGAGCGTGAGCAGCGCTGCCTCCACCGCCAGCGTGAGCCGGACGAGTTTCGCGCCAGCGCTGCGCCCGGTGGGCCGAGCCCGGAAGAGTGTCGCGCCAGTGCCGTGCCAGGTGGGCCGAGCCTGGGCGAGTGTCGTGCCGTTGCCGTGCCCGGTGGGCCGAGCCTGGGCGAGTGTCGGGCCAGCGCTGCGCCCGGTGAGCCGAGCCCGGATGAGTGTCGGGCCAGCGCTGCGCCCGGTGAGCCGAGCCTGGGCGAGTGTCGTGACGATGCCGTGCCCGGTGAGCCGAGCCTGGGCGAGTGTCGTGACGATGCCGTGCCGGGTGAGCCGAGCCTGGGCGAATTTCGTGCCGTTGCCGTGTCCGTCGAGCCGAGCCCGGACGGAATACGGGACCGCGCCGATGCCGGTCGGTTCAGGCGGTTCCGGTGCCGCGACCGGTAAAGCCGGCAGCCGGGTGGCGAGCCGGTGCCAGGACCGGCAGGCGTGGCAGGCGTCGAGATGTTCGGCCAGGCGCAGCGCCGGGACCGTCGCCTGCTCGTCGTCGACCAGTGCCGAGATCGCTTCCCGAGCTGTTTCGCACCGCATACCTGAGTGGTCGGGTGTGATCGCCCGGTGGTTCCCGGCGGTGCCGGGCGGACTCGGGCAGGACTGTCGACCCGGCGGTGAGGAGTTGAGCGCGGCCGGGATCGGCCGCCATGCTGTCGGGCATGAGGTCGAGGCTGGTTCCGCTGCGGTGGCGTGTGCTGTTGGCCGTCGCGGCCGCGGTCGCGGGGCTGGCGGCCTGCCCGGTGCAGGCAATCGCCGAGGCCCCGTGTTGGGCATTACAGGACCCGGCCCTGGCCGACGGGCGTCGCGAGCTCGCGCCCGGCGACCAGGCGAACGGCTCGATCGAGATCGTCAATGCCTGTGCTCGTCCGGTCACGGTCCTTCTGCACGTCGGTGGGCTCGTGACCAGCGGTGACGGCACCCTCGCCTGGTCGCCGTCGCCACCTGCCGGGGTGACTCTCACACCTGCCCTCCCCGAGGTGACCGTCGCGGCGGTGGCCTCGCAGCGGGTGCCGCTGACAGTGTCCGTGCCCGCCGACGCGACACCGGGTGACTACCCGTTCGCGCTCGGCGCGGCCGGTGTCCGGCCCGACGGTGCGCCGCCGTCGGGTGTCGACTGGTGGCGGCCCGCGCCGCTGCGGGTGTCGGGACCACTGCGGGCCTCGATCGACATCACCGCGGTGACCGCCACCTATCGGGAATCGCTGAACCCGTTCCGCCCTGGCGCCGCGCGGGTGGGCTTCACCGTTGTCAACACCGGCACCGTGACGGTGACCGGCCGCGTGGTGGCGGGTCTGACCGGCCTCTACAGCCAACGGGTGCTGCCCGACCCGGCTGCGTTGCCGACGGTGGTGCTGCTGCCGGGCGCGTCCTACACCGGCGCGGTCGAGCTGCCCGCGGTCTGGCCGGGAGTGCGCTTCGACGCCCAGGCCGGGTTCCTGCCCACGAACGTCGGCGGCACCCCGGTGACGTTCACCGAACCGGGTGTAGTGCGCGCCGAAACCCTGTGGGCGCCACCGTTCGCCCAGCTCGTGCTGGCGGTGCTCATCGGCACAGCGTGGTTCGTCGCCGCGCTGTCTCGCCGCAACCGGCATCTGCGCCGCGCTCGCGGCGTAAGTGTGACCGGGACCACGGGAACCGCGGGGCCCTCGCCGCCGACTACCTGATGCGGACGGACCGTATCGGGTTCGTCGTCCGGCGAGCGCAGAGGACGAGTACGCGGCGTGAAGAGACGAAGCCTTTCCCGGCTGGCGCTGTGCGGCCTGTTGGCCGCTGGCACCGGACTGGTCGGTGCCTGCGGGTCCCCGACGACCGGTGACCAGGCACAACCCGGCTCGGGTCCGGTGCCGGGTTTCCCGGTCACCGTGGACAATTGCGGCTACCAGCAGACCTTCGACCGTCCGCCGTCGCGGGTGCTGATCCTGCAGGGCGCCTCGGTGGGCGAGGTGGAGACGTTCGTCTCGCTCGGCCTGCAAGACCGGATCGTGGCCAACACCCAGTACTACGGGATCTCCGACATCCCCGGCATGGCCGAGCAGGTCGCCGCCGTGCCGAAGGGCGATCTCACGCTCAACGCCGCCGCGGACGTGCCCGCCGAGCAGGCGCTCGCGCTGCGCCCGGACCTGGTCGTCTCGACGTGGTCGGGCGGCTTCGATCCCAAGTACGGGTTCGCCAGCCGGGAGATGTTGCACCAGGCCGGAATTCGTACCCTGGTCAACCCGGTGAACTGCGCATACGGCAAACCGCGGGACGTGACCCCGGCCGAGCAGCAGACCTACCGGTCGGGCTCCACCGACTCCTCGCTGGCCTTCGTCGACCTGATCGGCAAGGTGTTCGGGGTGCCGGAGCGGGCGACGGAGCTGACCGCTCAGCTGCGCGGGCGGATCGATGCCGTGCGTACGAAAGTGGCGGGCCGAGAACCGAAGCGGATGCTCATCGCCTTCCCGGACATGAGCGTGATGAACGCCAACGGGCTGCCCGCGGTGTTCTCCGGCACCATCTACGACTCGGTGGTCCGCGCCGCCGGCGGCGAACCGAGCTTCCCGGACGGCGGCTGGGACCTGACCGGCAACCTCAGCGCCGAACAGCTGGCCGCCGCGCAGGTGGATGTGCTTGTGGTCGGCGCCTACCGGCCGGGGGAGGACCTCGACGCCGAGGCCGCGAAACTGTTCGCCGCCTACCCGCAGTGGAACGCGTCCAAAACCAAGACCTATGTGAAGGTGTCCGATGGTATCTACCTCGGGCCTGCGAACGCGGATGCGATCGAGAAGATCGCCCGCGTCGCCCACCCCGGCGCCTTCTGACGGCCAGCGCACCGGGTGGGCCGGATCCGGCCGATTCGGCAGCGGATTCGTGCTCACGGCAGGTGCGCTGGCACTGGTGGCGGCGTGCGTGTTCGCGATCTCGTCCGGTTCGGTCACCGTGCCGCTCGGCCAGGTGTGGACCACTCTGCGCTACCACGTGCTGGGCAGCGGCGCCGCTCCGAACGCGCTCGACGGCATGATCGTGTGGCAGTTGCGAGTGCCCCGGGTGCTGGCCGCAGCCGTCGTCGGCGCGTCGCTGGCGGTGGCGGGCGCGGTCCTGCAAGGGATGGTGCGCAACCCGCTGGCCGACCCGTTCGTGCTGGGTGTGTCCTCGGGTGCGGCACTGGCCGCCGTGGCGGTGATGTCGTCGGCGTCGGCGCTGTGGCTGCGCAATCTCGGTGTGCCGGTGGCCGGTTTCGCCGGGGCGATGATCGCACTGGTGCTGGTGCTGCTGTTCGCCCACCAGCACGGCCAGTTCACCGGTTCGCGCATCGTCTTGGCGGGTGTGGGGGTCGGGCAGGTCGCCGCCGCCGCGACCAGCCTGATCCAGCTGCGGTCCGAGCCCGCCGAGATCCGGGGCATCCTGTTCTGGATGATGGGCAGCGTCGCGGGCGCCGAGTTGGGCGCCCTGGCCCTGCCCGCCGCCTTGGCCGCGGGCTGCCTGTTCTGGCTCATGGTGCAGGGCCGTGGCCTCAACGCCCTGTCGATGGGCGACGACGACGCCGTGGCGCTCGGCATCGACGTGAACCGGCTGCGGGTGCAGCTGATCGTCATCGTGGCGGTATTGACCGGGCTCTCGGTCGCCATCGCGGGCGGCGTGGGGTTCGTCGGGCTGATGATCCCGCATGTGGTGCGCACCGTGACCGGCGCGGACTACCGGCGGCTGCTGCCCGCCGCGGCTCTCTTCGGCGCCGCGTTCCTGGTGCTGATCGACCTGGCGGCCCGGGCCATCGATGTACCCAACGAGTACCCGCTGACCATATTCACCGCCGCGTTGGGCGGTCCCTTCTTTCTGTGGCTGCTCAAGCGCAGCCGGTCCGGGGGTGCGGTATGACCGGGGCCTCGGTCCGGGCCGAGGGCCTGCGCGTCGAACTCGGCGGGACGACGATCATCGACGGCGTCGACTTCACCGCCGCGCCGGGCGAGATCACCGCACTGGTCGGGCCCAACGGCTCCGGCAAGTCCACGCTGCTGCGTGCGATCTACCGTGCCTGTCGACCGAGCGCCGGTGCCGCGCACATCGACGGCCACGACGTGTGGCGGACCCCGGCCCGGCAGATGGCCCGGATCCGCGCCGTGGTCACCCAGCATCAAGGCGCCACTGCCGATTTCACGGTGGGGGAGATCGTGGCCATGGGCCGGTCCCCGCACAAGCGGTACCTGCAACCGGACTCCCGCCGCGACACCGAGATCGTGCTCGCCGCGATGCGCCGGGTCGGCGTCGAGGATTTCGCCGATCGCCCGTTCACCGAACTGTCCGGCGGCGAGCGTCAGCGGGTACTGCTGGCGCGGGCGCTGGCGCAGCAGGCGCCGGTCATCCTGCTCGACGAGCCGACCAATCATCTCGACATCCACGCTCAGTTGGCGCTGCTGGAACTGCTGCGCGAACTGGAGGCCACCATCGTGCTGGCCATCCACGATCTGAGTCACGCGCTCACCTACGCCGACCGGGTCGTCGTGCTGCGCGACGGCCGGATCGTCGCGGCGGGTGACCCGGCCGCGACACTGACGCCCGCACTGCTGCTCGACGTGTTCGGGGTGGTGGCCCAGGTGGTCGACAACCCGGTTACGGGACTGCCGTGCCTGCTCACCGGACTGCCCCAGGCCAGCCGGAAGGCCGGTGCCGAAACGGGATTCGCGGCCGACCGGCTGGGGTGACGCAGGGCACGTCCGGCCGGGCGGTTCGCGGGAACCGTCTGGGACCGGTGTCCGACTTGTCTGGTGAGTCGGTGCGAGGGAGCCGACCCGGAGTCGAGAGAAGAAACCCGATGGCGAATGACGGCCACTGGTACCGCGGGCACAACCGCGGCAGGAGGCCGGGCGAGACCGACCGCTCGGCCCATCCCGACGGCCCGCGGATCTCGGTGGTGATCCCGGTCCTCAACGAGGAACGCAATCTGCGTGAGGTGTTGCCGACGATTCCCGACGCCTACGAGGTGATCGTGGTCGACGGCGGCTCGACGGACCGGTCGATGGCGGTGGTCGCCGAACTGCGGCCCGGCGCGATCCGGTTGCGCCAGACCCGTTGGGGCAAAGGCAACGCGCTTGGCTGCGGGTTCGCCGCGGCCACCGGCGACGTGATCGTCATGTTCGACGCCGACGGTTCGGCCGACGCCCGCGAGATCGATGCCTTCGTGGCCACGCTGCTGGCCGGCGCCGACTTCGCCAAGGGCACTCGGTTCGCACCTGGCGGCGGCAGCGTGGACATCACCGCGCTGCGCCGCGCGGGTAACACCGGCCTGACCCGGCTCACCAACCGGCTCTTCGGCATGCACTTCACCGATCTGTGCTACGGCTACAACGCCTTCTGGCGCGATGTGCTCCCGCTGCTCGGCCTGCCCGATCACCGTCCGGCGGACGGGAATCCGCGCTGGGGCGACGGATTCGAGATCGAGACCGTTATCACCTGCCGTGCCGCCGCCGCGGGGCTGGTGATCCGCGAGGTGCCCAGCCACGAGAAGCACCGGTTGCACGGGCCGAGCAATCTCCATGCCTGGCGAGACGGCCGACGGGTGCTGCGCACTCTGTTGCAGGAGTGGCGCGACCGGGATCGCAGTGTCCGGCTGTCCCCGGCGGCAACGCATTTCGCGCCGCGCCGGGTCGATCCCGGCTGTGCGGTGGTCGAGCACCGTGCGCCGGTCACCGGAGACGCCGAGTGAGCGAGCGAATCGTGTGCCAGCGTGCCTCGCGCGTGCCGGAGCCGAGCGCGCGCGAGGCGCAGGCATGAACGGTCGGCAGCGCCCGGTGGCGGTGGTGATCTGCTGCTACACCGAGCGGCGATGGGACCTGCTGTCGGCCTGTGTGACCGAGGTATGCGCCCAGGCTCGCCCGGCCGGGGCGCAGGTGATCCTCGTGGTCGATCACAATCCGGCGCTGGCGATCCGGGCCACCGCGGCCTTTCCCGGCGTGCTCGTCATCGAGAACCGTTACGCGCGAGGACTTTCCGGCGCACGCAACACCGGTGTCGACGCCGCGGCTGGTGCGGAGGCCGTGCTGTTCGTCGACGACGACGCGGTGCCCCGCGCGGGGTGGCTGGCCGGGCTGGCCGCGGCGTTCGACGATCCGGAGCTGCTGGCCGTCGGCGGTGAAGTCCTCCCGGTTTGGCCCGGTGGCGGCACCCGCCCGGCCTGGCTGCCACCCGAATTCGACTGGACCGTGGGCTGTGACTACGCGGGCATGGCGCCGCTCGGCGCCGAGATCCGCAATCCGATCGGCGCGAACATGGCGCTGCGTCGGGACGCGGTCGTCGCGGTCGGCGGCTTCCGTTCGGTGCTCGGCCGCCGGGGGAGCACCCCGAGTGGCTGCGAGGAGACCGACTTGGCGATCCGGTTGCGCGCGGCGAATCCGGGCGGTGGTATCCGGCGGATTCCCGGCGCAGCGGTAGATCATCACGTGGCCGCCGATCGTTGCACGGGCCGGTACCTGGTGCGGCGCTGTCTCGCCGAAGGCGGGTCCAAGGCCACCCTGATGCGGCTCGAAGGCGCCTCCGGCGCGTTGTCCGCCGAAGCCGACCACGCCCTGGTGGCGATCCCGCGGGCGGTCGCCGGACAGGCGCTGGCCTTCGCGCGGGGCGATCGCGCCGCGGCGGCCCGGATCTGGTGGACGGTGCTCGGGCTGATCGCGGCCGTCGCGGGGTGGGCCCGCGGCCTGCTGTTGCGAGACGGTGGGTTCAGCGCGGATTCGGTCGCGGCACCGGCGGTTTCGGCGCCGGTGTGGTGTGTGGACGTCAGGCATGGGCCGTCGGCGGTCGCGCCGGGCAGCATGCCCGACCGGGTCCATGTGCTGGTCCGGGCGGACGGTCGTCCGCTCGGCCAGATCGAGGTGCTCCCCGAACCGAACGGCGACCTGACCGCCCAGGTATTGGCGGCCGCACGCCGTTTCCACGCCGGGCGGGCCGAGTCCGCGGATCCGGCGCCGGACTGGCCGGTGGGGAAGACGACGGTGTCGGTGGTGGTGTGCACGCTCGGCCGCGCGGACACCCTGCCGATGGCGGTCCGCGCGGTCCTGCACGGGCAGACCCGCCCCGCGCACGAAGTGATCGTCGTCGACAACGACCCCGCCTCCGGCGCCACCCGCCGCGCGCTGGCCGGCTTCGACGACCCTCGGCTGCGGATCGTCGCCGAGGCGCGCCGTGGCGTGTCGTGGGCCCGCAACACCGGTCTGGACGCCGCGCTCGGCGAGGTCGTCGCCTTCACCGACGACGACGTCGAGGCCGAACCCGACTGGCTGCTCCGGCTGGCGGCGGTCTTCGATGCCGATCCCGCACGGGAGATCGCCTGTGTCACCGGGCTCGTCGTGCCCGCCGACCTCGGTTTGCCCGTACACCGGTGGTTCGAGCAGAGCAGCGGATTCGAGCGCGGCTACCGGCCGATGGTGTGGGAGCCGGGCGCGGGCAGCACGCTGCTGGACCGCTTGCGCGAGTACGAGCCGCTGGCCGTGCGCGGGCGGCGCGGGCCCGCGTTCCCCATCGCGGGCAGTGAATTCGGCTCCGGCAACAACATGGCGCTGCGGCGGGAAATACTGTGCGGCCTCGGCGGTTTCGACACCGTGCTCGGCACCGGCGCCCCGGCCCGCGGCGGCGAGGACCTCGACATCTTCCGCCGGGTGGTGCTTGCCGAGCACGCCGTGGTCTACCAGCCCGCGGCGGTCGTGCGCCATCACCACCGGGCCACCGTCGCCCAGCTGCGCAAACAGATGTACGACTACGGGGTCGGGATGTGCGCCAATGTCGTCCGGCACGCCACCCGCGGGCCGCGGGAATTGGCGCAGACGGTGCGGGTGCTGCCCGGCGGGGTCCGCATGCTGCTGGACCCGGGGTCGGACAAGAACTGCGGCAAGACCGCCGAGTACCCGGCCTCGCTCACCTGGATCGAACTGGCCGGATATGCCACGGGCCCAGTGCATCTCGCGCGCAGTGTCCGCCGGGCTCGCAGGATCGGGGCACCGCGCCGGTGACCACGACGACCCTCGAACCACCCACCACCGCCCCGCCGGGACGGTCCACGCCGGTGCTGCCCAGTTGGGTCGTGACCGCCGCTGCCGGTGCCGCGCTGGCGGCCACCGCGGCCGCGGCCGTCGATACCGGCGGACCGGTGCGCCTGGCCCTCGTTCTTGTCCTGATGTCCACGGCGCCCGGCCTGCCGCTGCTCGCGCTGCTCGGTCTGCCCAGCCGGGCGGTGACCGTCATGCTCGGCATCAGCGCGTCCTGGGCGGTGTGGCTGCTGACTTCGCTGGCCCAGGTCACCCTCGGTTGGTGGGCGCCGGTTCCGGTCGCCGCGGTGGTGACCGCGGTGACAGTGGCGGCGGCGGCTCAGTACGCACGGTCCGGCGCGCCTGTGCGGCCGGTACGCCTGCCGCGACCGCGCCGCTGGGATCGTTGGCGTATCGCCGCGGCGCTCGCCGTGGTCAGCGCGGCCGCGCTCGGCTGGTGGGAAACGCGGGTCATCGACCTCGACGCCGCCGGGCCCTACGGCCTGATCGCCGTGGCGGGCTGGCGGTTGTTCCTCGCGCTCGGCCTGGTCGCGCTGGCCTTCGGCATCGCGGTCGGGCGGCGCAGGCTCGACCAGCCGGTCGCCGCGGGCGCGGTGGCGGTGCTGGTGTGCCTGCTGTACCAGCTGGTCAGCGTCGCCGACGGCAGCCCGGTGGTGGGCACCGGGTTCGTGCATGTCGGCTTCATCGACTACATCGGCACCGCGCACCGGCTGCCGCCGAGCCTGGACGCACGGTTCAGCTGGTCCGGATTCTTCGACGCCGCAGCGGTCCTCGTCCAGCTGGCCGGACTCGACGACGCCGCGCCGCTGCTGCTGTGGGCGCCCGCGATCCTGACCGCGTTCGCCGCGCTGCCGGTGTTCACCATCGCCACCCTCGTCACCGGCAACCGGCGCACGGCCTGGATCGCCATGGCGATCTACGTGTGCGGCAACTGGTTCCAGCAGGACTACTTCGCGCCGCAGGCGGTGGCGTTCGTGATGCACTGCAGTGTCGTCGCCACGCTGCTGTGGCTGCTGCGATCTTCGCCGCTCCCGCCGCTGGAAGGCGCACTCACCCAGCGGTTCTCGGCCATGGTGATCCGGGTACCCGGACTGCCCGCGACGATCGGGCGCACCCGGGCGCTGCTGCTGGAGCTGGTGCTGTTCGGCATCCTCGCCGCGACGGTGGTCAGTCACCAGCTCACACCCGTGCTGTCGATCGTCTCGCTGACCCTGCTCGCGGCGGTCGGATCGCTCCGGCACCGGGCACTGCCGATCGCTGTCGGCATCGTGTTCCTGGCGTGGCTGAGCTACGGCGCGCCGGACTACTGGACCGGGCACCTGCACGTCATCCTCGGCGACTTCGGCAAGGTCGGCGCGTCTCTGCAGACCGGCCTCGGCGACCGATTCTCCGGCGCGGAGCAGTACCAGAAGATGCAACTGGTCCGTATCGCGTGGAGCGGTGGGCTGGCCGTACTGGCAGGGGTGGGGTGGCTGCTGTACCGGCGCAGGCGCGCGGCACTCGCGGTCGGCGTGCTGCTGGCCGCGCCGTTCTCGCTGGTGGTCGGCCAGAGCTACGGCGGTGAGATCGTGCTGCGCTGCTTCTTCTACGCGCTGCCGATCATGGCGCCGTTGGCCGCGCTCACCCTGGTCCGGGCTTACCGGCTGCTACCTCGAAGGCTGCCGAGCGGTCTCGCGGTGATCGCGCTCGCGGGCGCGGTGTGGACGGGTGCGCTGCTGGGTGTCACCACCCGCGGACTCAACACGGCCTTCGAACGCAATCCGGCCGACCTGGTCGCCGCCGCCCGCGCACTGCTGGACAGCGTGCCCGACGGCACCAGCCTGCTGCCGTCGAACGGGGAAGGGGTGATGAAGATGTCGCGCCTGACCACGGTCGTCTGGCCCGAAGGCGGGCAGTGCACGGTGTGGACCGTCGAGTGCGTCGACGCCTTCGACGCCGACTACATCCTGCTCAGCACCAGCCAGCAGGCGGCGCTCGAACTGCAGTGGGGCGCACCGCACGGCTGGCTCTACGGCTTCGGCGACCAGCTCGTCGCCCAAGGCCGCTACCGCGTCGTCGAACGGACCCCGCACGCCCTGGTGCTGGCACGCACAGAAAGGAATTGACCCGATGCTGTGGGACTTCGTGACCGGCCCCGCCGGCGCGGTCATGTTCGCCATCGCCCTGGCACTGCTGGGGTGCTCGACGGTGCTGCGGGAGCGGTCGGTGCCGCGCACCGGCAGCACGGACCGGCTGCTCACCTCCCGGCCGGTACTGCACGGACTGGTGTTC
Organism: Nocardia sp. CNS-044; assembly: GCF_059570515.1. Taxonomy (NCBI): domain Bacteria; kingdom Bacillati; phylum Actinomycetota; class Actinomycetes; order Mycobacteriales; family Nocardiaceae; genus Nocardia; species Nocardia sp. CNS-044. The sequence continues at coordinate 745,094 of NZ_JCANSX010000007.1, read as the reverse complement.
GTCGCGATCGTGCTCGGTCTCGGCGCCACCGCGATCCGGATGGGGGTGCTCACTTGAAGCGGCTGCCCCGGACGCTGCGCTGGGTCGCGGTCTTCGCCTCGATCGCGGTCTCGGTCACCCTCGGCCTGGTTTTCGCCTGTGTGACCGGCTCGGCCGTCGATACCACCAGCCCGTCCGGCGTCGCCGCGCCGCGCGGCGATCTGCCGGGCTGGCGGCAGGTATTCGTCGACGAGTTCACCGGAAACGATCTGGCGCAAGCCGATTGGGGCCGGTACAGCGGTGTGCCAGGTGGCGACCCGGACAGCTTCTGGCTGCCGAACCACACGACCGTGCGGGAGGGCATGCTCGTGCTGGCCGGATACCAGGAGTTCGGCCGCATGGTGACCGGGGGTGTCGGCATGTGGCCGCATGCCCAGCGTTACGGCAAGTGGGAGGTCCGGGTCCGGGCCGACGCGGCCGACGAGATCACCTACCACCTACTGCTGTGGCCGCAGAACGAGGTGTGGCCACCGGAGATCGACTTCGCCGAGAGCTTCGGTGGTGACCGCGGCTATGTGGAGGCTTTCCTGCACTGGGCCGATGAGCAGGGCCGCGCGCAGAAGACCAAGCAGGTCCTCGACGGCGACTTCACCGAATGGCACACCCTGGGGGTCGAATGGCTGCCGGGCGTCATTCGCTACACGGTCGACGGCCGCGTGTGGGCCACCGAGGAAGGCGATCGGGTCCCATCGGTGCCGATGTGGCTCGGTATCCAGGCCCAGGCGGGCGGCTGCCGCAAGGCGGTCGCCGACGGCGCCCCGCCGTGCCCGTGGGTCGGCACTCCCGCGCGCACCGAGGTCCAGGTGGACTGGGTGAGCGTGTACGCACCGGAGGAACAGTGATGCGGGCGGCGACGATCGAGGCGCTGGTGTGCCCCTACACCGGCGGGCCGTTGCGGCTGGCCGGGGGCGCGATCGGCGACGGCGACCGGATCGACTTCGGGCTCGTGCGGTCGGAGAGTTTCGATTTCCCCATCGTCGGCGGCGTGCTGCTGCTCGGCTTGGGCAAGGGCTACGGCGGTCACGAGGAGGGCTTGGCCCCGTACGTGCCGATCCAGGCCGCCGCGATCGAGCACCTCGGGCGCGGTGACGTGGAAGGGTTGCTGCGCTGGCTGCGCAGGCACGCGCCCTTGGTGCACCGGCTGGTGATCGACGGTTACGCCGACTACGCGGAGTTCGCCCTCGACCTGCACACCCGGGGCCTGCGGCTGGAATCGGCCGCGCTGGCCGCCGACGCCGACTACGGAGTGCTCGGCGACGTGGGTGTGCGGCGCAGGCTCCGGCAGCTGCTGCCGGACCCCGCGGCCGCGTGGGCGCACCGGCGGGTGGCGGGTGTACGGGCTTGGCGGTCGAGTGCCCGCGCCGCACGTCACCCGGAGACCGTGCTGGACAACAGTTTCTACGCCCAGCGTTTCTACTCGCCCCGCGCCGCGGCGACCGCCTTACAACTGTCCCACCTGCCGATCGGTGACCGGGTGCTGTCGTTGTGCGGCGGGCACGGGATGTTCGAGAACATCCTCGAACGCGGCGGGCGGCTGCCCGGCCAGCTGGTCTGCGTCGACGGACAGCTGGTCAACCTGCTCGCGGTGAGCCGGTTCGTGACGCCGGAGGTCGACCCGATCTGCCTGGATGTCCAGTTGACCCTGCCGTTTCGCGACGGCTGGTTCGACGGCGTGTTCTCCTCGACCTGCCTGCCCGAGATACCCGCCCAAGCCCACTTCCTGCGCGAGGCGATCCGGGTGACCGGAACGCACGGCTGGACGCTGTTCGACTCGCTGTGGGCGCTCGACAGCGGAGTCCAGCGCTGCGACCCGTACCGGCCGTACCGGTACCTGCAGAACTTCCTGCCCGACACCGCTTCCTATCGGACGTTGCTGACCCGGTGCGCCGGTGCGCGCGCGGTCGCCTACTCCGTGTCGGGCGCACCCGCCGAGCAGCTGAATGGGCCGCGGTGGGCGGTCGGGGAGGACGAGATCGACGCCGAACTGGCCGATCCCGCCGACACCGAACTCAACGCACTGGTGGTCGACCGAGCAGGGTTCGGTGGTTTCGTCACCGCCGACCACAGCTGGATGCCCGATCGGCTGGTGCCGAGCCCCGCCTACCGGTCCGGCGACCGCGGCCTGCTCGAGCGCCGCGATGTATTCGCCGAACTGTCACCGGTTTTCGCGCCCCTGAACTTCCCCGGCCTGCCCGCGCGGGCCGAGCTGTCCGGGACCGAACCGGTGGCGCGCTGGGCCGAGTTGTATGCCGCCGGTGTCCTGGCGGCCCTGCCCCGGCGGTACCGCACCGCCGATTCCGAACCCCTCGCACCGGTCTGACCGGACCCGAGAACCTGCCGGGGCCGAACCCGGTAGCGACAGAAAGAGATAAGGGAACAATGAAGTCACGCACTCCGTCCTCGCCGGTCCGCCGCCGGGGTCGGCTGGCCGTCGTCGGCCTCGCCGCGGCCGTCGCGGTCTCCTTCGGCGTGGGCACCGCGTCTGCCGCGGTGGACAGCACCTCGGTAGTGGTCGACGCCAAACAGCGCACCATCAGCGCGATTCTGTCCGACACCCTGGTCCGCGGCCTGGCCCCGCTGGACCGCAACCCGCTGACCCGCCAGTGGACCCACGACGGTGTCGCCGAGTTCACCGTCACCGGCGACAAGGCCGAGGAGTTCACCGGCACCATCAAGATCGGCTACCTGGTCGGCTACCCGGCCACCTTCGGCGGCAAGATCAAGGTCAGCTACAGCACGCCGTCGTTCGGCTTCAACGTCGACTCCGGCGTGTCCAGCCTCGGCTTCAACGGCAGTCTCATCCCGACGCTGACCGCCGAGATGGAGGTCGGGTTCGGTCCCGGCGTCAAGCAGGTCGAGGCCGCCTCCGGCAAGATCAGCGGCGCCACCGGCAGGATCAGCATCGTCAACGTGCTCGGCACCGTGACCGGTGTGGTCGGCCCGGCCAGCATCCAGCCCTACGTCACCGTGGTCAGCGACTCCGGCGACACCGTCACCACTTTCGGCCGGGTTTGGGACGTCTGACACCCGCCGGTCAGGCCCGGTCGATCGCTTCGGCGATCCGCCGGGCCACCTCGGTCAGGACCGGGCCGTCGCGGACTACGTCCATGTGATCTCCCGACACCCGCACCACCTGAGCCCCGCCCACCAGTCGCCTCCATCCAGGCAACTGGTGGGCGGTCTGTTCGGTGGCGAGCACCAGCGCGGGACCCGAGTGCGGGCGCAGCCGGGTCCGGTTCTGCACCCGAAGTCCGATCTCGTAGAACAGCTCCTGCTGCCTGCCGACCGGCCTGCGCACCAGACCCGCGGTCGCCATCGCCGCGTACAGCCGGATCCGCTGACCCACCGACCGGACCACGCGCGCGACCTCGGTATCCGGCGCCAGCGCGGGCACATCCAGCCCGCGCGCGGTCGCGGCGGGCAGCGGCGCGTCCAGCAGCACCACCAGCGGCACCCGCGCACCCCGTCGGCGCAGCCGCTCGGCTACCTGGAGCGCGGCCACCCCGCCCATCGAATGTCCCAGCAGCACATAGGGACCGGTGGGGAACTCCGCCAGGATCGCCCGTGTGGCATAGCGCACGAGCGACCGCATCCGGTAGTGCGCCGCGCCGCGCCGCTCCAGGCCGCGCTGGCACACCGCGAACAGCCCCACCTCCGGCGGCAACCGCGCGGCCAGCGGGACGAACGACCACGCGCTGCCACCGGAACCGGGCAGGCAGAACACCCGGACCGCGGGCTGATCGTCCCGATCGGTGCCGACCGGGGTCACCGCGGCGGCGCGGCGGGCGAACGTCGCGCGGCCGATGTCGTCGAGCCGCGCACCGAGCGCCGCCGCGGTGGTCGCGGCGGCCAGGTCGGCGATGTCGAGGCGGATGCCGTAGCGGTGGAACAGCAGGTCGCGCACCTCCACGATCGCCAGCGACGTGCCACCCAGACCGGTGAAAGTGTCGTCGGGGGTGATGTCGGTGACGCCGAGAACCTCGCGCCAGATCGCGCACACCGCCGCGGTGGCCGGATCGGAGCCGTCGGGGGTCATCGGAACCTCAATATCTGTGCGTAGCCGACAGGGCAGAACCGCAGTGCCGCGGCGGTGAGCGCTAGCCGCCACCGGCCCGCCCGCGCCAGCAGCATCAGATCGGTGCGCCGGACGCGGGCGCGGGCGGCGGCGATCGCCCGCGACTGGTCCGGCGTCTTTCCCGCGCGCATCGCGAGATGAGCCAGCGGGAGGATCGATTCGCGCAGCACGAACTCCGCCGCCACCGCCGGAGCCGGAGCAGCGTTTGCGGCGGTCATCCGGTCCAGCACGCGCTCCGGCATGGCGAGCAGTTCGAAGCTGGCCGGATCGAAGCGCAGCGACGCCGATCCGCCGTGCCTGCGGTAGTAGTAGGGCGCATCGGGAACGAGAGCCACGGTGCGGGCGGCCAATGCCAGGGCGACCATCGCGGCCAGGTCCTCGTAGCGGCGCACCTCGTCCCACGGGCGTTCGGGCAGCGCGGTCCGGCGGAACAGTTTGGTCGGGGCGTAAGCACGAGCCCGGCCGGTGATCAGCAGATGCGCGTACTCGGGTCCGGTGAGCACCGCGGCCGGGGGCGGCGGCTCGTCCACCCCGAGCACCTGCCCCGCCGCGTCGACCAGCGTGGTGCGGCAGACCGCGAAGTCGTGCGAGCCGAGTGCGGACAGCAGGATGCGCAGGGCATCCGGGGCGACGGTGTCGTCGGCGTCGACGAACCACACCAGGGGCGAGGTCACCGCTGCCAGCCCCTCGTTGCGTGCCGCGCCCGGACCCCGGCGCTCGGGCTGGCGGATCAGCGTCGCCGAGAGACCGGCCGCGGTCAGCGCGGCGACCGCGACGGCGCCGCTGTCGTCGGTCGAACAATCGTCGACCACGATCACCCGCCGCGGGCGGGGCGTCAGGCACGCCAGGGACGCTACACAGTCGGCGATGTGGTCTACGGCGTCGAACACGGGGACGACGACGTCGACCGCCGGGAACCGGCCGTCGCGGCCGTCGGCGGGATATGGTTCGAGCTCATCGGGAGCCGTGTTCTCGGCGACGGGCGTGGCGTCTCGGAACGGGACGATGACGCCGCCGTGGTCGGACGGGTCGGCGGAAAGGCCGGGTAGGTCAGCGCCGGAGCCGGGCATCGGCGGCCTCCTTCCAGCGGCGCAGCGCGGCCGAGGTGACGAATCGCGCGGTCTCGCGGCCCGGGGCGCGGCGCAGGGCGTGCCAGGCCGCACTGGCCACCAGTACGGGAACCGGTGGATCGGACGGGGCCAGCAGTGCGAGCAGTTCGGCGCGATCGAGTGGGGCGCGGCCGACACTTCGGGCGTAGTCGGAGGCGATGGCGTAGTAGGAGTCGACCAGCTCGGCCCAGCGCACCCGCGTGGCCTGGCTGTCGTGGACGCGGTAATCCAGGCCGTGGATCGGCAGATTCGCGAACGCGCCGTGCGCGGCGAGCTCGCACCACAGGGCGTAGTCCTCGCCGAGGCCACCGGTCGCGGGCCGGTACCGCACGCCGTGCGCGGCCAGCGTCTCGGCACGCAACAGCACGCTCGAATGCGCGAAACAGCTGCTCAGCAACAATCGCTGGCGGCAGGCACGGTCGCCGCGCGGCATCCGCACCCGGCCGCTGGCGGCGCCGATGAGGCGGTAGTCGGTGCCCACGGCGATCACCCGCGGAGTGCGGCGCAGGAACGCCACCTGCGCGGCGAGCCTGCCCGGCCGCATGACGTCGTCGGCGTCCAGGCGGGCGACGAAGCGGCCGCGTGCGCGGTCGAGACCGTGATTGGCCGCCGCCACCACTCCGGCGTGGGGAAGGCACACCACTTCGACGCGCGGATCGGCGTAGCCCGCGGCGACACGTGCGGTGCCGTCGGTGGAACCGTCATCGATCACCAGCAATTCGAGATCGCGAAAGTCCTGTGCCAGTACCGAATCGATCGCCTCGGCGAGATAGCGTTCGGCGTTGAAGGCCGGGATGAGGACAGTCACCTCGGGACGCGCCGTCATCGGGCGGGCACCTGGGTCCCCGGCGCCGGGCATCGCCCGATCCCGGCCAGCATCCGCCACAACGGCACCGCCACCGCGGCGATCATGGCGAACTCCATCACCAGATAGGCCACGCCGACCCCCGCCAGCCCGAGCCGGTGCAGCAGCGCCCAGGACAGGCCGATCACCCCCAGCGCCATGCCGATCTGCACACACAGCGCGTAACCGAGCCTGCGGCGGATGCGGACCAGCCCACCGAACAGATAACCGGGCACCGACAGCAGCTGAGTCACCGCCATCGCCAGCAACAGCGGCCGGGCGTTGTCGGCGTATCCGGCGCCGAGCAGCTCCAATGCGATCGGCGCGACCACCCCGAGCGCCACGGCCGCGGCCACCGCCACGCCGGCGAGCAACCGGGTCTGCCCGCGGATCAGGGCGGGCAGCTCCGCCGGATCGGCGGCCGCGGCGCGCGCGACGAACGGCCCGCTGATCACCGACAGCACCAGCGTGACCCCGGCCACGAGCGTCCACGCGACACCGAAGTAGGCCGCGTCGGCGACACCGAGCGCGTGCACGACCAGCAGCGGAACAGTCATCGGCAGCAGCGAATTCACCAACACGATGCCGTAGAGCGAGGCGCCCTCCCTGACCAGCGCGGCCGTCGACGGCAGCTGCCCGGCCCCGGCGAACAACCGGTCGAGCCCGCCACCGCCGGTGATGATCAGGCCACCCACCACGGCGACGGCGAGGGCCGCGGGGACGGTCCAGGCCAGCAGCACCGAGGTGGCATGCGTGACCGACAGCGTGAGCACGATCAGCAGGATCAGCTTGCCGACGGCGTGGCCGATGTTCTTCAGCGCCGTCCACCGGCTCCGCAGCAGGCCGATCAGGATGGAATCCTGCAACGCGAACGCCCCGACCACCACCGCGGTCACCACGAACAGCACCGCTGTGCGCGGGTCGGCGAACAGGTCGCGGGGCGCCACGACCAGGTACCCACCCGCCAGCGCCGCCGCCAGCACGGCCACCACCAGATGGGTGCGCAGGATCAGGGTCCGCCCGGGGGCGCCCGCGGTGGACAGCAACCGCTCGAAGAACGGTCCCATGCTCAGGTTCGACAAGGCGCCGATCGTCGTGGCGGCCATGATCGCGGTGGATGCCCTCCCGACGTCCTCGACCGGGAGCAACCGCGCCGCCACCGCCCAGAACACCAGGCCGAGCCCGCCGTTGAGGACCGCGGCGAGCATCAGCGCGCCGGAGTCGGCGGCGAGTCGCCGGTCGCTGCCGGGCGCGCCGGTGTTGTCGTCGGAAGGGTTGTCGCCCACCAGGAATCGCTCTCGAGCCGTGCGGTGCGTACCGCGAAGGAGGAAGGCTCGGGGATCGACAGAACGGCCGAACGGGCCGGGGCGCAGCGGCAGGCTACCACGGATCGGTCGTGCCGTCGATAAGCGTCGGGCGGGAACTCGTCATCGCACGCCGCCGACTGTTGAAGGTGGAGGTGATCGGTGATGAGGAGAAGTCCGCGCGGCCACGAGGCGGTCCGCGCTGAATTGGCCGGGTTGTGGTCGCGGGTGCTGGGCGCCGAGCCGGGACCGCAGGATACGTTCACCGGCCTCGGCGGGAGTTCGCTGGCCGTGGAGGAGACGATCGTCGCCTCCCGGACCGCGCTCGTGCGGCCCTTGACGGTGGCGGATTTCGCCGACGACCCGACTCTGGACGAACAGGCTGATCGCGTGCTGCGGCGGCATCGCCGCGGATTCGCCTCCGCTGACACTTCCTGCCAGCAACTGCGGCCCGGCGCTCCGGCGGTGTATTGCTTCGCGGGGGCGGGTGCCTCGGCGGCCTGGTACCTGCCGCTGGTCGCGGCCCTGACCGGGCCGGACACCGCAGACCTCGGCGTCTACGGGATCCAGGCGCACGGCCTGCACTCCCGCGCCCGCGCGTCGTGGACCGTGCGCGGCGCCGCCCGCCGCTACCGGCGGCAGCTCACGGCGGGTGGCGGAGCAGGACCGTATCTGCTGGTCGGCCACTCGTTCGGTGGCGTCGTCGCGCTCGAGACGGCCCGGCTGCTGCACGCCGATGGGTACCGGGTCGAGCGGATCGTGCTGCTGGACACCGTCGTCGACGCCGATGCCGCGCTGCATCGTTGGACCGCGGGCCAGGAAGGCTTCGCCGAGACCACCCCGGACCGCCTGCCGCGGCCCCTGCGTCTGGCCGCGGACCTGGCCAGCGCGCTGGGCGCCGGGCTGGTGCGCTACGACCCAGCCCGGCAGAAAGAGGTGTTCTGGGCGCTGGGCATGCGCGCCCAACGCGGGCACCGAATCCGGATACCCGCCGGTGTGCCGGTGACCGTGCTGCTCACCGCCGACGCACCCGGCCAGGCACCGCGATGGCAGGAACTCGGCGTGGCGCCGGAGCACATCCACGACGTGCCCGGCGGGCACCTGTCGATGATCACCGAACCCGCGGTTCTGGCCGCGATCGAGACCGCGCTCGTCGCCGCACCCACGCAGTGACGTGCGCGACACCGTAGGCCGCCGGGTCCGGGAACCGAATCGCCACCGCGCCCGACTATCTCAGTCGACAGCTACGGCTCACAGCGGGCCCGGCAGGTCGCTCGAACGAATTCCGCGGTTCCCCGGGGCGCACAACCGGGAACCGCACCGCGTGACAGAGGTTCAGACATGAAGATCGGCACCCGAACCGGGGACCGCCGGGGTGTCGAAGTCCACGACTTCGACTCCGCCACAGCGAGTTCCGACGATCTCGCTGCGCTCCGGCGGCACATCTACCACGACAAGATCGTCGTCCTGAAGCAGCAGGCACTCGATGTGCCCGCCTTCGTGGCCCTGGGTGCCCAGTTCGGCAAGCCGGTCGCCTACTACGAGCCGATGTACCACCACCCCGACAGCGAATTCGTGTTCGTCTCCTCGAACATCGATCGCGAGACCGGCCGGGTCGGCGTCCCCAAGACCGGCGCGTTCTGGCATTCGGACTACCAGTTCATGCCCGAACCCTTCGCCGTCACCTGCTTCTACCCGCAGCGGCTGCCCAGCGTCGGCCGCGGCACCTACTTCATCGATATGGCCCAGGCCTACCAGCGCCTCGACCCGCGGCTGCGCGCGTCGATCGAGGGCACCTTCGCCCGGCACAGCTCCCGCCGCTACGTCAAGATCCGGCCGACCGACGTGTTCCGGCCGCTCGGGGAGGTCATCGCGGAGGTCGAGCGCAAGACGCCGCCGCAGCGGTGGCCAACCGTCCTGGTCCATCCGGTCACCGGCGAGAAGGTGCTCTACGTCTGCGAGGCGTTCACCTACGCCCTCGAGGACGCGGCGGGCACCGCGCTGCCGGAGGCGCTGCTGACCGAGCTGCTCACCGCGTCCGGCCAGCTCGACGCGGAATTCACCCACGAGAACATCTTCGTCCAGTCCTACGAGCCCGGCGATCTCGTGCTCTGGGACAACCGCACGCTCATCCACCGGGCGCTGCACAACCCCGGCAACGAGGCGACCGAATCGTTTCGGGTCACCGTGCTCGACGAGCACCCCCTGACCAAGGAGCAAGCAGCATGACCACCGGCCATCCGATCGAGACCACCCCGATCCTGGACAGCTCCGCAGACGACGTCGCGCTGCTGGCGCAGACCATGCGTCCCTACGTCCGCAAGGGCACCGTCTATCTGAAGCGGGCGCGGGCCATCCGGCGCGGGGACACGGTTGTCGGTGTCGGTGAGTTCGGGATCGCCGAGCCCTGCTACATCGACGACACCGGCCACTTCAACGCCGTCGAGTTCAACATCTCGTTCAACCAGCTCTTCTACTACACCCTCGCCGCGGCGATCCGGGACCGGTTGATCCCGGAACTGGAGAATTGGACCCTCGACGACTACTGGGAGCGCCAGCTCCCGGCGATCCTGATCACCCGGTTCGAGAGCCGCTACCGCAGGCCCATCGGCTCGCGGGCCTACACCGCGGAACTCACCATCGGGCGGGTGGAGTTCCGCAACCGGACCCGGCCGCTGTTCGCGACGCAGTCGCATATCGAGTTCGCCGACTCCGCAGGGGGCTGCGCCTCAGGTGACATCGAGGTCGTGCTGCTCGATCCCCCTGGCTTCCCCGAGGCGGGCCGGACGCGGTGATCGGTTCTCCCACACTGGTCGCGGCGCTCGCAGGTCACGCCGCGCGCACCCCGGACCGGGCCGCACTGATCGACCGCGCGGACACGGTGACCTACGCGCAGCTGCTCGACCGCTCGGCCGACGTCGCGGCGGCCCTGCGCGCGGCTGGCGCCGGTCCCGGTGACCGGGTGCTGCACCTGGCGAAGGACACCACCGCCGTCTACGAACTGCTCTACGGCTGCGCCCGGATCGGCGCGGTGCTCGTGCCGGTCAACTGGCGGCTTGCGGCGGACGAAGTGGACTACATCATCGAGCACAGCGGCGCCAGGATCGTGATCACCGACGAGCCCGGCCGCGACTTCGGCAACCGGCTCGTGGTCCCGGTCGACGGGTTCGGCGACTGGCGTCACCGCGGCGGCACGCGAGCGCCCGATGCCGCCGCCACCGCCGACACCCCGGTCGTGCAGATGTACACCAGCGGCACCACAGGCAGGCCCAAAGGGGTGGTCCTGGCACATCGCACCTTCTTCGCCGTGCGCGGCCTGCTGGATGCCGCCGGGCTGGACTGGATCGATTGGCACGACGACGACATCAGTCTCGTCGCGCTGCCCGCGTTCCACATCGGCGGCCTGTGGTGGGCCACCCAGGGCCTTGGCGCCGGGGTCACGAATGTCGTGCTGCCGGTGTTCACCGCACCGGACGCGGTGGCCGCGATCAGTGGTCACCGCGTGACGACCAGCTGTTTCGTCCCCGCGATGCTGCTGCTGATGCTGTCCGAGCCCGGGGTACGGCCCGCCGATTTCGCTTCGCTGCGCAAGATCGTCTACGGCGGGTCGCCCATCGGGCCGGACCTGTTGTCCCGCTCGGTGACGACCTTCGGCTGCGATTTCGCCCAGATCTACGGCCTCACCGAGACCGGCAACACCGCGATCTGCCTGCCGCCCGCCGAACATCGGCCCGGGCAGCAGCGCCTGCACGCGGCCGGTCGCCCCTACCCAGGGGTGCGGGTACAGATCCGCGACGAGCACGGCGCCGAGCTGCCCGCGGGTGAGTCCGGCGAGGTGTTCCTGCACAGCCCGGCCCGCATGCTCGAGTACGCCGGTGATCCGGACGCCACCGCGGCCACCCTCGACGCCGACGGCTGGGTGCGCACCGGCGACGCCGGATACCTCGACCCCGACGGCTTTCTGGTGATCCGCGACCGGGTCAAGGACCTGATCATCGTCGCGGGGGAGAACGTGTACCCGGCCGAGGTGGAGAAGGCGATCAACGCCCATCCCGATGTCCACGACAGCGCTGTGGTCGGGGCGCCCGACGAACGCTGGGGCGAGCGGGTGCACGCCTTCGTGGTGGCCCGCCCCGGCACCGAGCTCGGCACGCGTGACCTGGCCCGGTTCCTGACGGGACGGTTGGCCGGGTTCAAGGTGCCGTCGCGCTACGAATTCGTCGACGCCATCCCGCGCAACCCGAGCGGCAAGATCCTGCGCCGCGAATTGCGCCAGCGGTTCTGGACCGACCGTGATCGTTTCGTCAACTGAGCCTGGCCGCCTGCGAAGCGCGGCGCCGTGGGCGGTTCTCGCGGCGTCGGCGGCGGCCATGGCGGTGTTCCTTAGGCTCACCGCGGCTGAGTACTACCTGGGTGACCTGCGCGTTTTCGTGTCCGCGCCAGGCTGGCTCGCCGAAGGCACCTTGTATGACGCGATGAGCCGCACCGGTGACGGATCGGTGGAACTGCCGTTCCTGTATCCCCCGTGGGTGGCGGTGGCATTCGCGCCGTTGAGCTGGCTGCCGTTCCCGGTTCTCGCGGCCGGGTGGACGGTGGTCGGCATCGGCGCGCTGGCTGGCGGTGTGCTGTTGTCGCTGAGCCTGGTCACCGGTGTGCGCACGCTGCGTGATCCGGCGCTGCTGCGCTCGGCGGCGTGGTGGACCGCGGGTCTGCTGTGGATCGCGCCGGTGCGCCATTGCCTCTACGAAGGACAGCTGGCTCTGCTGTTGCTGCTGGCGGTGCTGGTCGGGGTGTGGTCGGCGCGACCAGCCGTCGGCGCCGCGATCGGCCTGGCGGCCGCGGCGAAGATCGTGCCCGCGGCGGCCCTGCCGGGGTTGCTGCTCACCGGGCGCCGCCGCGCCCTCGCCTGGGCGGCCGCCGGTGCGGTGGCGCCGATCCTGCTGGGCTGGATCGCCTACCCGCACGCCTCACGCACCTACCTGCTGGACGGATCGGTGCTCGCCGCCGTGGAGCGGGTCGGCGGGGTGGCCACCGTGGCCAACCAGTCCCTGCGTGCGGCGATGAGCCGGTTCACCGGATCCGACATCGGGTGGCAGTCGCCATGGTGGTTGGCGGCCGCGCTGCTGACCGCGCTCGCGGCGGCGGTGCTGATCCGCCGCCGCGACGACCGCGCCGTCGTGCTGTGGGTGCCGACCGTGCTGGCGGCCGCGTTGTTCCCGCTGGGGTGGACCCATCAGTGGGTGTGGCTGATTCCGATGCTGGTGTGGCTGCGGCGCGGCCCGATCCGAAACGAGCGCTGGGCTCGGCTGCTGTCGGGCGCGTGGATGTTCGGGCTGGCCGCGCCCGTGGTGGAGTCGCTGCTGTTCGTCCAGCAGTCGAACTACGTCTATGCCAGGCCACTGTGGCAGGCGGTCTGCGGCGCCGCCTATGTTCTCGGCGCCGCCGTCACCTTCGCCGCTGCCGCGTCCGTGCGCGCTGGAGCCGCTGACAAGGAGACCGTGCCATGCCCCTGACCCGAGACCGGATCGTGCGCGACCTCGTCGAGGTGCTGTTCGTCGAGCCCGACGAGCTGGACGAGGACGTCGATCTGACCGACCTCGGCCTGGATTCCCTGCGTCTGAACACCCTGCTCGACCGATGGCGCGCCGCCGGAGCCCGGATCGGGTTCGCGGACTTGGCCGAACGGCCGGTTCTCGGGGTGTGGTTCGAAAGGCTCGTGCGCTGAGATGCCCGCCGACCTACCCCTGACCGCCGCCCAGCGCGGCATCGCCGTGGCTCGGAAACTGTGGCCCCACGATGGCATGTTCATCCTCGCCGAGTCGGTCACCCTGACCGGCAGGATCGATGCCCAGCGGTGGGCCGACGCGGTGCGCGCGATGATCGCCGACACCGAAGCCCAGCGAATCCTGTTGCACGACAACGGAACAGACCTCGTCCAGCGGATCTGTGCACCGGATCTTGTGCCGGTGACCGTGACCGACCTGACCGCCGAGCCCGATCCGGCCGCGGCCGCCGAGGCGATCATGCGCGCCGACCAGGACGCCCCCTGTGACCCGTACGCGGGTGTCACCACGGCCCACCGGGTGCTCGTCCTGGCCCCCGACCGGGTGGTCTGGTACCACCGCGCGCACCATGTCGCCCTCGACGGATACGGGTTCGCCCAGTGTTGCCGCCGGGTAGCCGAGCACTACCGTGCGCTGACCGAAGCGACCACACCACCACCGGCGCGCAGCGGGCTGGCCGACGTGGTCGCCGAGGACCTCGCCTACGCCGAGTCGGGCGCGCACGCCGAGGCCGCCGCCTACTGGCACCGGACTCTGTCCCCGCGCAGCGCGCCCACCCTCACCGGAACCCCGGCCGCCCCCGCTGCTCGGACGGTGCGTGCCCGCCGCGGCCTTGCCCGCTGGGCGCCGCCGGCGGGCGTCCGCTACGACGTCGCGGAATCGGTGCTGGCCGCCGTGGCGATATATCTGGCTCGCCGCACCGGCGAATCGGAGGTGGTGCTGGGGGTGCCGATGATGAATCGGCTCGGGTCGGTCGCCGCCAGCGTGCCGGCGATGGTCCTCAACGCGATGGCGCTGCCCGTGCGGGTCGACCCGGCGGAGACCGTCGCCGAATTGGCCGTCCGGATCGGGGCGACATTGCGCCGCTCCCGTAGGCACGCCCGCTACCGGCACGAGCGCCTGCGTGCCGACCTCGGCCTGCTCGGCGGCGGCCGCACCCTGCTCGGCCCGGTCGTCAACATCATGCCGTTCGACTACGACCTAGGCCTGCCCGGAATCGAGGTGCGCGCCGACAACCGGGGCGCGGGCCCGGTCGAAGACCTGTCGGTCAACCTGTACCTGCGCAACGGCACTGCCGAACTCGCGGTCGACGCTAACCCCCGCAGCTACACCCCCGACGAACTCGCCGCGCACGCGGACGGCCTGACCCGCGCGATGGAAATCGCCGCTACCGAGCCGGACCGGCGCATCGGCGATTTCGCCACGACCTATCGGTTGATCCAGCGACCCGAGTCGACCCCCGCACCACACCCGCTCGCACGCTGGTTGGCCCATGTCCGCACCGATCCGGACGCACCCGCGCTGACCGGTGGCTCGGATGCCCGCCCATTCCTGGAGCACGCGGCCGGTGGGCAGGTTGGACCACACCCGGCGGAATCAGCTGCCGGCCCGACGCTGACCCGCGGTGAACTCCACTCCCTCGCGGCCCACCGCGCCGCGGATCTCCGCGCCGGTGGTGCCGGTCCCGGCAGTCTCGTGGCGGTGCTCCCATCCGGGGGAGCCACCGACGTCGTCACAGTGCTGGCCGCGCATCTGGCTGGTGCCGCGCACGCCGTGCTGGACCGGTCCCGTCCGACGGGTGAGATCCGGTCGGTGCTCGACGATCTCGGCGCCGCGATCTTGGTCCACGGTGCCGGTGACGAGGTCCTCGCGGCCGAACTCCGCGATGGTACGACCCTGGTGCCGGTTCCGGACCGGATCGTCCCCGTGCCAGCGCGTGCGCCCGGACCCGTGCCACCCCTCGACGCCGGGTACGCGGTCTTCACCTCGGGGACAACAGGCCGCCCGAAGGCGGTGCGGGTCGGCGGCGGCGCACTGGCCGCCTTCGTCGAGGACGCGGTGACCCGCTACGGATGGACGACCGGCGACCGGGTGCTCCAGTTCGGACCCCTGCACGCCGACACGAGCGTCGAGGAGATCTTCGTGACCCTGGCGGCGGGCGCGTGCCTTGTCCTCGCCGGGGGCGCGCGCACACCGTCGGAGTTGTGCGCCGTCGCCGCCAACCAGTCGGTCACCGTGCTGGATCTGCCCACCGCCGTCTGGCACGAACTCGCGGGCGCGGTCGACGCGGGCGCGTTGGCACTGCCCGGTTCGGTCCGGCAGGTGGTCCTCGGCGGCGAGGAAGCCTCCGCCGAATCGGTCACCCGGTGGCGGCGCGGCGGTGGCCCGGTCCTGCACAACAGCTACGGGTCGAGCGAGGCGGCGGTGGTGTGCGCGAGCATCGACCTGACCGGCGAGGACCTGACCGGCGTTCCGCTGGGCACCCTGTTCCCGCGAGCGGGCGCGGTCCTGGCGATCGACGACCTCGCACCCGCCGACCCCACCGTGCCTGCCGGTGTCTTGCACCTGTACGGCCCGATGCTGGCCGACGGCTATCTCCCGGCCGGGGCGGGCGCCGGATTCCGCGAGATCACCGTCGGGACGGAGACCGTGCGCGCGTTCGTCACCGGCGACCGGGTGCGGCTGCACGCCGATGGAGTGCTCGAATTCGACGGCCGGGTCGACGGTGTCGTGAAGATCGGCGGTGCGCGGATCGCGGTGGGCGCCATCGAGAACCTGCTGCGCCGATGCCAGGGCGTCGGCGACGCGCTGGTGACCCGGCATGGCGAGTACGCCCTGGCCGCGCTGGTCACCGTCACGGAGGAGCGGCCCGCCGCCTGGTTCGACGACCTGCGCGCCGAACTCGCCGGACAACTCCCCGCCGCGTGGGTGCCCGCCCGGATCACCGCTGTCGACACCCTGCCGCGCACCCGCAACCTCAAAGCCGACCGCCGCGCGACCAGGAGCACCAACTCCGGTGACTTTCGCGACGGGGGCATCCGCGCTGGAGACAACGCCGTCGAAGGCATCGCCGCTGGAGACATCGGCGCTGGAGACAACGGCGCTGGAGACAACGGCGCCGGAGACATCAGCACGGAGACCGTGCGCCGGATCTTGGCGGAGATCCTCGGCCGACGCGATCTCGACCCGGCCGCCGACTTCTTCGCCGCGGGCGGCACCAGCATGCAGATCCTCGCCCTCGCCGGGCGGCTCACCGCGACGACCGGGTGCCCGGTGACGGTCGACGATATCCTTTCCGCGCCCACCGCCGAATCGCTCGCGGCCCGCCTGTCCCTCGCACCCGCCCGCCCCAGCCCCGGACCGTCCCTCGCGGACGAGATCGCCGCTCTGCGTAGCGGACTCGCGGTGCTCCCGGCCACGGCGCCCCCGTCCCGGTGTGTCCTGCTCACGGGCGCCACCGGCTTCCTCGGCGCCTACCTGCTCACCGAGACCCTGCGCGGCACCGACCGTGACGTCGTCGCGGTTGTGCGGGCGGACACCCTCGACGCTGCCCGCTCCAGGTTGCGCGTGGGCTGCGCGGCGATCGGGGCCGCGGCCGCCTTCGACCGGGCCTTGGACACCGGACGGCTGCGTGTCCTGCTCGGCGACTGCGCCACCGACGACCTCGCGGGCCGCCCGGAACTGGCCGCCGGTATCGGGCACATCCTGCACAGCGCCGCGCAGATCAGCGCGGTCCGCTCCTACGCGAGCCTGCGCGAGGTGAATGTCGTTGCCGCGCACCGGCTGTTGCGGCTGGCCCGCATCCACGGCGCGGCCGTGACACTGGTCTCCACCGCCACCGCGGCAGGCCACGACGGCGACCCGGCCGACCCGGCCACCCTGCCCACCGGCTACGCGCAGACCAAGTGCGTCGCCGAGCATCTGCTGGCCACCGCCACCCGTGAATTCGGTGTCCCCACCACGGTTGTCCGCCTGGGCCGGGTCCTGCCCGCACCCAGCGACGAACGCGGCGCGGCCGCCGACTTCCTGCACGATCTCGCCGCTGCGGTCCTCGCGGTGAGGTCGCTCCCGCACACCACGATCGCCGAACCGATGACCCGAGCCGACCACCTCGCGGCCGTCATCGTCGGTGTCCTGGACGCGGAACCCACCGCCGCGCCCCGCGTTCTCGACCCGTTCGGCCCCGAACCCGTACCGGTCACCGACGTGCTCGCGGCAGCGACTGGCGACGGCCTCGCCACCGAGCCGCTCGCCGGGTGGCGCGAGCTGGTCGCCGCCCACCCCGGTCTCAGCGCCGCACAGCGCACCGCGGTGCTGCGCTGGTGCGACATCCAGTTGGCCGGCTTCACCCGCGACTGGACTTCACACCGGTCGATCCCGGTCCCCGGAGTCACTCCCGCCGAAGCCGCCCGCCTGCTCGGCCTCGGCGCCGCCCCACGCTGAATCCGCCGCGCCCTCGGACTCGGACTTACACCGGCAACGTCGGCCGGTAGGCCATGCCTCGGCGCGGTGACCTCGCCGGGCGCGGACCACTCAGGCGGCGGACCCGCGCGCCGAAGCAGCGGGACCAACAGTCCCCGGCGACTCGTCGGACCCGGCGGAGTCGGTACCGACGACCGGCCCGCGTCGCCGTCCCTCGCCACGTTCGTCCCACGCCGTCCACGACAGCAACACCGCGCCGAGGACGACCAGGGAATGCGAGGCCAGCCGTGCCGGGGTGACCCGCTCGGCCGCCCAGTCGGCGAGCACATAGCAGCCGAGCACCATCACGAAGACCCCCGCGACCGGGGCCAGCGCGGCGGCGGCCCGGGGCCGGAGCGCAGCGACGAGGAAGCCGACGCCGAGTGCCGCCGTCCACGCGGTGCTCTCGTTGAGCAGGTGTGTCGACATCGCCGCGGCGTGTGCACCGTGCGCCGCCGTCATGCCGAAATCGATGCCCGCCGCCTGTGCCACCGCGACCACCAGCTGCGCGACACCGGTCGCGGCCAGCAGCACCCGGCCCAGCCCTCGGGTTCTGCCACGCTCGGGCGCTGGGCTCGCGGCGAGGATCTGGTCGGTCAGGTCGGGAATCAGCGGAGCTGCCCGCACCCGCGTCCGCCGGGCCAGCTCACCCGCCGCCGCGAACCACGACCGGCAGGTGGCGCACCGAGCGAGGTGCGCGTCGAGGTCGGCCCCCGCGACCGGCTCCTGCTCGCCGTCGAGCCGTGCCGACAGCGCTTCCCGGGCGAGCGCGCATTCCACGCCGGTGATTCTCGCATCCGGTCCCGGTGTATCCGGGATCACCCCGACCGGCGGGAACCAGCGGCGCCGTGTGTCCGACTCAGTGGACGTGCCGTACTGCCGTCCACCGCTGCCCGCAGTCCTGCCCCGCGCGGAGGTCCGCCGCCGTGTCCACTGAACTCGCGACCGCCCCCGAGACCCGACGCGTCCGGCTCGCGGTCGGTGGCATGACGTGCGCCGCCTGCTCGACCCGGGTGGAGCGTCGGCTGAACCGACTCGACGGGGTGACCGCGACCGTCAACTACGCGACCGGCATCGCCCACGTCGACGCCGCCGCCGACATCTCGTCCGACACCCTGTGCGCGGAGGTCACCGCCGCCGGTTACACCGCCGAGCCGGCCGCGCCGGACCGCCCGGCGTTCGCCCGGTCCATCTCCGGCGACGCCGAAGTCGCCGACATCCGGCGGAGGCTCGTGGTCGCCCTGATCGCCTTCTTCCCGCTGGCCGACCTGTCGGTGATGTTCGCCGTGCTGCCCGGTACCCGGTTTCCGGGCTGGCAGCTGCTGCTGACCGCGCTGGCATTGCCGGTGGTGCTGTGGTCGGCCGCCCCGCTGCACCGGCGGGCGCTGATCAACGCGCGCCACGGCGGAGCGAGCATGGATACCCTCGTCTCGGTCGGTGTCCTGACCGCCACGGCGTGGTCACTACAGACGATGTATCTCGCCCCGTCCCGCGACACCACCCCGGACGGTGTGTGGGCCGCGATCTGGTCGGCCGACTCGATCTACCTGGAAGCCGCGGCCGGTATCACCGCCTTCGTCTTGGCCGGCCGCTACTTCGAGGCTCGCGCCCGCCGCACCGCTGGCGACGCGTTGGCCGCGCTCGCGGCGCTGGCCGCGCACGAGGTCACCGTGCTGACCCGCGACGGCCGCGAGATCACCGTCCCGACCGCCGAACTGGGGACGGGACAGCGGTTCGTGGTGCGCCCCGGCGAGACGATCGCCGCCGACGGCGTCGTGGTCGAGGGCAGCTCCGGCGTCGACACTGCGGCCATGACCGGCGAGTCGCTGCCCGTCCAGGTAGGCGCCGGTGCCGAAGTGCTCGGCGGCACTGTGGCGCTGACCGGCCGCCTCGTCGTCGAGGCGCGGGCCGTCGGCGCCGACACCGCGCTGTCGGGCATGATCCGGCTGGTCGAGCAGGCCCAGCAGGGCAAGGCGCGGATGCAGCGAGTCGCCGACCGGGTCTCGGCGGTCTTCGTTCCAGTGGTTTTCGCGCTGGCCGCGGCTACGTTCGCCGCGCACCTGCTGCTGCGGGACAGCCTCGACAGCGCCGGGTCCGCCGCGATCGCGGTGCTGGTCATCGCGTGCCCGTGCGCGCTGGGCTTGGCCATCCCCACCGCCCTCATGGTGGCCTCCGGCCGCGGCGCGCAACTGGGCATCTTCGTCAAAGGCCACCAGGCGTTCGAGGCGACCCGCGACGTCGATCTCGTCGTCTTCGACAAGACCGGCACGCTCACCGAGGGCCGCATGCGCGTCGTCGCCGTCGACGCCCCAGATCCCGCCGAGACTCTCCGCCTGGCGGGTTCGGTGGAGGCCGCCTCCGAACACGCCGTGGCCGCGGCGATCACCGAACACGCCCGCGGCGTGGTCGATCTCGAGCCGGTCTCCGATTTCGAGGCGCTGGCCGGACTCGGTGCCCGCGGCCGAGTGGGGGAGCGGGAAGTACTGATCGGCCGCGCTCGCCTGATGACCGATCGGGGCCTCACCGTCCCCGCCGACCTGACCGAGCGAGCCGCCGGGCACGCGCGCCGCGGCCGCACCACCGTGCTGGTGGCCGTCGACGGGCAGGTGTGCGCGGTGATCGCGGTGGCCGACACAGTCAAGGAGTCGGCGGCGGGTGCCGTCGCGCGGCTGCACCGGCTCGGCCTGCGCACGGCCGTGCTCACCGGCGACAACGAGCACGCGGCCCGCGCGGTGGCCGGTGAAATCGGCATCACCGACATCCACGCCGACCTGCTGCCCGAGGACAAAGTCACCCAGATCCGGCGGTGGCAGTCCGACGGGCACCGCGTCGCGATGGTCGGTGACGGCATCAACGACGGGGCCGCGCTGGCCTGCGCCGACCTCGGCTTGGCCATCGGCGCGGGCACCGATGTGGCGATCGCCGCGGCCGATGTCATCCTGGTCCGGACCGACCTGTCCACCGTCCCGGACGCCGTCGAACTCGCCCATGCGACGCTGCGCACCATCCGCGGCAATCTGGCCTGGGCGTTCGGCTACAACGTCGTCGCCATCCCGGTCGCCGCACTTGGCTGGCTGAACCCGCTCATCGCGGGTGCGGCGATGGCGTTCTCCTCGTTCTTCGTGGTCACCAACAGCTTGCGGTTGCGGCGGGTGCGGCCGGGCGGCTGAACATCACCGGCGCGTCCGCGCCAGTTCGGCGAGCATGGCGTTGTAGGCGTCCAGATCGGAATCGCCGTAGGTGTCGTCCTTGCGGTCGGTGCGGACCGCGGTGCGCCGGTCGGCCGCGAGCCACTGCGACAGCAGCGCGCCCACCACGATCAGCGCCGGCACCTCACCGGCGACCCAGGCGATGCCGCCGCCGACGCGCTGGTCGGCGAGCAGATCGATCCCCCAGGGCAGCTGCAGGTTGGCATAGAACCGCGCCCCGACGACGGTGGTCATCGACATCACCGCCACCCCGAAGAACGCGTGGAACGGCATGATCGCGAACAGCATTCCGAGCCGCCCGAGATGCGGCAGCCGCCGCGGGCCCGGGTCGATGCCGATGATCGCCCAGTAGAACAGGTAACCGATCAGCAGGAAGTGCACGTTCATCAGCAGATGTCCCCAGTGGAACCGGATCAGGTTCTCGAAGACCGGGGTGAAGTAGAGCCCGTACAGCGACACCACGAACGCCGGGATGGAAAACCCTGGATGGGCGAGCACCGCGGTCAGCCGGGTGTGCAGCACAGCCAGCACCCCCTCGCGCAGCCCTGGCAGCGCGCCGCGCCCGGCGGGCGGCAGCGCGCGCATCAGCAGCGTGACCGGTGCGCCGAGCACGAGCAACACCGGTACCACCATGTTCAGCGCCATGTGTGTGATCATGTGCAAGCTGAACAGCGCGTAGCCGTAGGCCCCGACCCCCGAGGAGGTCGCCGCCAGCAACACGGCGCAGCCGCTCAGCCACGACAGCAGCCGCCACCGCGACCACCCGTCGCCGCGGCGGCGCAGCCGCACCACACCGGCGCCGTAGATCAACGCCCCCGCCACGGCGGCGGTGCCGAGCACGATGTCGAACCGCCAGAATGTCAGCAGCTGCCACGCCGACGGTGGCGCGGTCACATCGAATCCGATCAACGCTTCGTGCGCGGTGAAGC
Organism: Nocardia sp. CNS-044; assembly: GCF_059570515.1. Lineage (NCBI taxonomy): Bacteria > Bacillati > Actinomycetota > Actinomycetes > Mycobacteriales > Nocardiaceae > Nocardia > Nocardia sp. CNS-044. Next base: position 723,560 of record NZ_JCANSX010000007.1, on the reverse strand, counting down.
TCCGGCCCTCGAACACCGGCGCGGGCCGCATCCCGGCCAGTCCGAACAGCGTCACCGCCAGGATCGCTGCCGCCCCCGCGATCGTGTTCCCCGGCGTCCGCCATGCCACCACCACCGCCACGGCCAGAAGTGCAGTCCCCACCAGCACGATCCGCCCGTACCCGGTCGACGGCAGCGTCGCGGGAGGCGCGAGCAGCGATACCAGCAGGAGTCCCGAGAGCATCGCGACGACCCCGCAGATCCCGGTCAGGACGCGCACCCGGCCGAATACCACCGACGGGTCCCCACCCCATCGGCCCGCGCGCGCGTGCGCACACCACAGCAGGCCCACCGGCACCGAGATCGCCAGCTGGAACAGCACCACCGCACCGGTCGCGTAGTCGTGTCCCGGCCCCTCACCGGCATTGCCGACGAGGACCGGTGCCAGAACCGCGATTCCCGCGGGCACCACCGGCGCGACCGCACCGGTCCACGACAACGTCCACCGCGCCAGCGCCGCCACCACAGCCGCACACACCGCGGCCACGATCCAGGCCTTGGGCTTCTCTCCGGCGTCGATCAGTGTCGGTAGCGCGCCTCCGCTGAGCGCGTCGCCGGTCGACAGTCCGGTGATATCCGCCGCCGACACCGGGACAAGCGCCACCGCGGTCACCGCCCACACCAGCGCCGCGCGCTCCACCACCCGTAACCCGGCGAACCCCGCGACGTCCACTCGTCCCGTGTCCTCGGGCCCGGTGCAGCACAACACGTACACCAGTCCCCCGAGCGCCACCGCGCCTGCGACCATCGCGAGTGTGCGCAGCCCGCCGTACAGCAGGGCTTGCGTCAGCCCCGGATAGGCGGTCCCGGCTGCCAGATAAGGCATCTGCCCCGCCGAGACCACCGCCACGACGACCGCTCCTGCCGCGACCGCGATGGCCGCACCCCGTACCAATCGCAGCCGCGCTCCCGTAGCCGTCACCGGCAGACACCCTCTATCACGGACAGGTAGTCGGTGGCGAATGAGCCGTGGTTCCCGAATTACGGCAGGGTGACCAGGAGCACGCGATCGGCCGGTGCGATGTATTCGCCCGAACCGTCGCGGTCGACGAGATCGATGGTTTCGCCCGGTTCGGGCTCACGAATGTCGCTGCAGCACAAGGCCGACCGGGTGGCCGGTCGTGTGACCAGCCACCCGGGGACAGTCACTTCGCGGGTGGGGTGAACGGTGCGTTGATGGTGGTGAAGTACTGGATGGCCGCGCCGATGGCGACCGGGGCGGTCACGAAGATCTGCCCGGCGAGAGTTCCGAGGGCGCCGACGGCGAGGATGCCGCCGATGCAGCCGACGGCGGCGGCGGGGATGAAGGGCCCGAAGAGGCCGACGATGGTGGCCGAGGCGACCGTAGCCCCGACGATCCCGCCGAGCACGCAGCCGACGGCGCCGCCGCCGAGGCCGCCGACCAGGGTGCCGATGCTCGCGCCCATGCTGATGGTGCTGGTCATCCGGGACCAGGCGTCCTTCTCCCTGTCGTATTCGTTCTTCCAAGGGGCCTTGTCCTCGAAGGGCAGCGCGACCGGCTTGTAGACGGCCTTGTCCATGGACAGTTCCGGGGTGAGGGTCGCGGTGCGGCCGTCGATGTCGGCGCGGATCGGGAACTGGAATTCATCGATGCCGAAGGTCAGCGGGGTCGCGGCGATCACGGTCCCACTCGGCGACTTCACCTTCAGCGCTCCGTCCTCGACCGCCAATGCACCGGAATCGATCTCGATGATCGAGGCGGTGTCGGTGGCGTGCGCGGTGAAGGACACCGGCGATTCCGGTGTGGCGTGCGCGGTGGCGGTGGCGGTGGTCAGCGCGGCCAGAGCCAGCGCGGGCAGAGCCAGGGTCCTCATCAGCATGGAGATGTTCCTTGTTGTCGAACAGTGCCGAGCGGTGCGTCGGCCGTATTACTATTGATAATGATTATCGTTAGCGCAAATCGGTCAACGAAACGCGCTGTGCCGCAAGGGCGTCGCGCCGCTGGCTTGTCGTCTATCTAAGGATAATGGTTATCATTAGCGTCTGCGCGAGGTTTGGAGGCTTCTGTTGGGACACCTGCTGATGGTGGAGAGCTGGGTCGGATCGATGAGCACACTGCTGCCGGCCGGAATCGGGGACAGCGGGCACACGTTCAGCTTCCTGACTCGCGATCTGGGGCATTACCTGCGCGGGAAGCCGGGTACCCATCCGCTGCTCGGCGCGGCCAATGTACTCACCGCCGAGACCAACGACGAGGACACGCTGCTGCCGTACGTGCGGCGCCTGCACGAGGTGCTCGGCTTCGACGGGGTGCTGTCGTCCTGCGACTACTACCTGCCCACCGTGGCGGCGATCGCCGCCGACTTGGGCCTGCCCGGCCCCGGCCGCGACGCGGTCGCCGCGGCCTGCCAGAAGCACCGCACCCGGGAACTGTGCGGAGCCGCGGGCGTTCCGGGTCCGGCGTTCGCGGTGGTGACGGGCGCCGAGGAGGCCGTCGAGGCGGCGCGGGGCATCGGATACCCGGTGGTGGTCAAACCGGTCGACTTGTGCGGCGGCATGTTCGTGACCCGCGCCGAGGACGACGCCCAACTGCGCGAGGCGCTGGACGCGCTCGGCGGATTCCCGCGCAATGCCCGCGGCCAGGAGCGCTCACCTCAGGTACTCGTCGAAAAGCTCCTGCACGGACCGGAATTCAGTGTCGAGACGGTGACCGCCCGCGGCATCACCACGGTGGTCGGGGTCACCGACAAACGGCTCACCGGCGCCCCGGCGTTCATCGAGGCGGGACACATGTTCCCCGCCGCGCTCTCCTTCGCCGAACACGACGCCCTCACCGGCACGGCCCGCGCCGCGATCTCCGCGCTCGGTCTCGACGACACCGTCGCCCACATCGAGATCATGCTCACCGCGCAAGGTCCGCGTTTGATCGAGGTGAACCCGCGCCCGGCGGGCAACCGCATCACCGAACTCGTCCGCCGGGTCACCGGCATCGATCTGGCAGCCGTCCACGCGCAGGTCGCCGCGGGGCAGACGCCCGATCTGACGGTGCGGCCCACCGGAATCGGCAGTGCCGCCATCGCTTTCGTGGTGCCACAGGAGGCAGGCACCTTGACCGCGCTGACGGGTGCGCAGGACTGGCCGCTCGACCCGCGGATCGTCGAGCACACGCTCGCCGAACCCGGCGCGACCGTGCAGGCCGCGACGAACAACAACAACTATCTCGGCCACGTCATGGTTGCCGTCGAATCGGCTGACGCCGCAGGCGATCTTGCTCAGTCACTCATCGAAAAACTGTCGGTCGAGGTCGCTCCATGAGTCCCGTGCAGACCACCGCCCCGCATTCGGTCGCCGAACTCCTGACCCGGGCCGCGGACGGACGCCTCGGCCCCGACCCCGCGACCCTCACGATCTCCAACGCCTTCCTCACCCGATACGACACCCGCCACCGAGGCAGCCGCAGCGGCTACCGCAATGCCGTGCTCGGCCTGCGCACCGGAGCCTCGGTCGGCTCGTGCAGTGTCGAGCCCACCGCCGACAACGACGAACTGCTCGACGACTGTGTCGGCGTCCGCGTGGCCGATCTCCTGCGGCACCCGCTGCTCCCGGTGCGCATCGCCGCCTTGGACGCCTATCTGATGCACCTGCGCCCGCATCCGGCGGCAGTCGGCACGATGGCCCGTGCGGTGACGATCGAGCCCGGCGACAGCCTGACGAAATCGCGGCAGCGGGCGCGGGCGGTGGTGGCGCTGCTGCCCGACCGCACCCGCCGCGTGCTGGTCGTCGGCGTGGTCGGATCGCTGCTCGCCGCGCTGCGTGAGCGCGGAATAACTTATATCCCTTGCGATTTCGCTGGCGGCACCACCGAGTGGGGCGAACCGGTGCATCGCGACCTCGACGGAGTCGACCGCGACTACGACGCCATGCTGGTGACCGGGATGACCTTGGGCAACGGTTCCTTCGACGCTTTGGCGGCCGAGGCTCGGGACCGCTCGCTCCCGCTCGTCGCCTACGCCCAGAGCGGCAGTGCGGTGCTGCCGTGGTTCCTCGGCGCCGGTGTGTACGCCGTGTCGGCCGAGCCGTATCCGTTCTTCTCTCTCGACGGCGGACCGAGCACTCTGTTCCACTACCGCGGCGGGGTGGACGAGTGAAACCCCAACCGGATCTGCTGGCATTGGTCGGCGGTACTCCCGTGATCCCGGTCCCGGCCGGCGCCACCCACTATCTGGCCAAACTGGAGGCGGCGAGCATCGCGGGAATGAAAGCACGCGCCGCGGTCTCCATGCTGACCGCCGCCCGCGCCCGCGGCGAGCTCGCGGCCGGTGCGCCGGTGATCGAATCCACCAGCGGCACACTGGGACTTGGCCTCGCCCTGGCGGGCAAAGCGCTCGGCCATCCGGTGACCCTCGTGGTCGACGCCGGTCTCGAACCGGAGATGCGCTCCCTGTTCACCGCCTTCGGCGTCGGACTCGACATCGTCACCGAACCACACCCCGACGGTGGATGGCAGCAGGCCCGCCTCGACCGGCTCGCCGCCCTCGTTGCCGCGACACCGGGCGCCTACTGGCCCGACCAGTACGACAACCCCGACAACGCGGCCGGATACACCGCCATGGGCCAGGAGATACTGGACCAAGTCGACCGAGCCGACGTCCTGGTCGCCGCGATCGGGTCGGGCGGGCACTGCGCGGGCCTGACCCGGGTCCTGCGCACCCGCTGGCCGGATCTGCGGGTCGTCGGCGTGGACGCGACCGGGTCGCGGATCTTCGGCCAGCCCGACCGGCCGCGCCTGATGCGCGGCCTCGGCAGCAGCATCCTGCCGCGCAATGTGGCCTACGACGACTTCGACGAGGTGCACTGGGTCGGTGCGGCCGAAGCGGTGGCCTGCTGCCGCGAGCTCGCCGCACGGACCGGCATCGCCGGTGGCTGGAGCACCGGGGCGGCCGCCCTGGTCGCGGACTGGCTGGCTCGGCGCGAACCCGATTCCCGCGTCCTCACGGTGTTTCCGGACGGACCGCACCGCTACCTGCGCTCGATCTACGACGACGACTGGTGCCACCGGCACGGTCTCACCGCCGTACCGGCCACCGAACCGGACGAGCTCGCCGCCCCGGATGCCGCCGAGGTCCACGGCTGGGCTCGGTGCGCGGTGGTGCGTGATCCCCGTCGTGAGCAGGTGGGAGCATGAGGATCACCTGGCAGACCGCCCGGCTGGAACTCGCTCGCCCCCTTCGCATCTCCCGCGCGAGCATGTCCGGACGCGACGCGGTGTGGGTGCGCCTGAGCGACGGGGAAGACCACGGCTGGGGTGAAGTCGTCACCAGCCCCCGGCTGGGACTCGACACCGCCCGCATCACCACCGCGCTCACCGAACTGGCCGCCCGGGTCGAGGCCTGCGGTGCGCCCGAACAACTTCGCGCGAACCTGCCCGGCCTGCGCGCCGCCTTCCCGCTGCCGGTGGTCTGCGCCGTCGACAGCGCGGTGCACGACCTGCTGGCCCGCCGCGCAGGCGTGTCCGTTGCCGCGTATCTCGGTCTGCCTCATCGTGTTCGGGTACCGACCGCCTGCACGATCGGCCTGACGAGCGTCGCCGAGGCCGGTGACCGCACCGCCGAACTGACCGCTGCCGGGTTCTCCGTCGTGAAGATGAAACTCGGCGCGCCCGACCCGGCCGACGACATCGCCCGCGTCCGCGCGGTGCGTGCCGTCGCCCCGTCGGCGACCCTGCTGCTCGATCCCAACGGCGCCTGGGACGCCACTACCGCGGTGACGGTGCTGCGGACATTGGCCGAGCTCGATATCGCCGCCGTCGAGCAGCCGGTGCCCGCCGGTCGGCCCGCGTGGCTGGCCGAGGTCGCCGCCCGCGCGCCGATGCCGGTGATCGCCGACGAGGACGCGGGCACCATCGCCGACCTGGACCGGCTACCGGACGGGATCGGCGGCATCAACATCAAACTCGCCGAATGCGGCGGGCTCGATGCCGCGCTCGCCATGGTCGGCCACGCCCGCGGCCGCGGCCTGGACGTGATGCTCGGCTGCCAGGCCGCCAGCTCGCTCGGCATCGCCCCGGCGGTGCATCTGCTCGGCGCCGCACGCTGGGTCGACCTCGACGGGCACCTGCTGCTGGCCGAGGACCCGTGGACCGGCCTCGGAGCAGCCGACGGCGTCCTGAGCACACCGGCTGGACCTGGTCTCGGCGTCACCACCGCGGTGACCGCGCGGTGAGCGCCTTGACGGAGCTGCGGAGTCTCCCGCGTTCGGTGCGGTTGCTGCTGGCCAATCAGTGCCTGGGCAATATCGGGTTCTTCATGCTCGTGCCGTTTCTGGCCGACTACCTGCGCACGGATTTGGCGCTGTCGGTGACGGTCGTCGGCATCGTCCTCGGCGTACGCAATCTCAGCCAGCAAGGCTTGTTCCTGGTCGGTGGGTCGGCCGCGGACCGGCTCGGCGCGCGCGGGGTGATCATCGTGGGCGCTGGCATCCGCGCGATCGGTTTCGTGCTGTTCGCGATCGGCGGGTCGCTGCCGGTGGTGCTGGCCGGCTCGGTGCTCACCGGATTCGCCGGCGCCCTGTTCAACCCGGCCGTGCGCGCCTACATCGCCCGTGACAGCGAGGACCGCGCGGCGCAGGCCTTCGCCTGGTTCAACGTGTTCGGCAATGCCGGGTGCGCGCTCGGTCCGGTGATCGGGACCGTGCTGGTGGGAGTGGGTTTCCAGATCACCGCACTCACGGCGGCGGCGGTGTTCGCCGGATTGACCGTGGCGCAGCTGCTGCTGCTGCCGAACCGGCCCGTACCGCCGAGCGGCACCACCTTGCGCGCGGATTTCGCCACCGTGTTCACCGACCGCCGGTTCTGGGCGTTCTCGCTGGCGCTGGCCGGATTGTTCGTGCTGCAGAGCCAGCTGTACTTGCTGTTCACCCTGCAAGCACGCGACCTGGCCGGGGCCGCCGCGGGTCCGGCCGCCGTCGCCGCCCTCTTCGTCGTGGAGACCGTCGCGGTGGTGGTCTTGCAGGTTCCGGTGACCAGAGTGCTGGGCCGCCGCGGCGAGCGCGGCCCGATGATGGCCGCCGGAATGGCCTTGCTCGGCGCGGCATTCCTGCCGGTACCTCTGGCGGCAGCAGCCGATCCCCCCGCCGGGACCGGCGTCGCCGAGGTCGCCGTGCGCATCGCTCCCGTTCTGCTCGGCGCTGTGGTGCTGGCACTGGGGGTGACGGTGGCGCAGCCGTTCGTGAACGAGGCCATCCCACGCTTCTCCGGCCCCACCCTCACCGGAACTTATTACGGCGCTTTCTATTTGGCTTCGGGCCTGCTCACGTTGGCCGCCGGTGCGCTGGTCGGCGCGGTTGTCGACCACGGCGGCGGGCCGCTGGGGTGGCCGCCCGCGCTGGTGTGCGCCGGGCTCGGATTCGGCTCGGCCGCAGCGGTCTTGGCCTTGCACCGCGCGCGGCTCCTGCCCGGCCCCGAAGTATCGACCTCCCCGGCGCAGTCGCTGCGCCCCGCGAAAGGCAACCGATGACCCCCGCAGGCCCGGTCCGCTTCAGCGAGAACCTGCTCACCGACAATCCCGCTCTCTACGAGCGCACCTTCCCCGGCACGGGGGCGGACAACGCGCGATTCGTCGCCGACCTGGTGGACCGCTTCGGCGCCGGCCCGCGACTCAGCCTGCTCGACGCGGGCTCGGGCACCGGCCGCGACGCCGCCCGCTTGGCCGAACTCGGCTTTCGGGTGCGCGGCGTCGACCTGTCCGAACAGATGGTCCGCTACGCCCGGACCCGTTGCCCCGCCGTCGAATTCGTGGTCGGCGACCTGCGCACCCTCGACACTCCGGCCCCGGTGGACGTGCTCACCTGCCTTGGCAGCACCCTGCTGCACCTGCACGACACCGCCGACGTGCTCACCGCACTGCACCGTTTCGCCGCCTGCCTGCGGCCGGGCGGCCTGCTCGTCCTCGAGATGCGCAACGGCGCCTTCCTGCTGACCGACCGAGGCCGTCGCGAACTTCTCGACGACCAGCCGCAGCGGCACATCGAATGGGAGGGCCTGACCTACACCTCGCGCACCCGCCTCACCGTCGACCTGCCCGCCCAGCTGCTGCGCCGGGAACGGGTCTGGACCTGGCCGGGCTGCGCGGAGCCTGTCGCGCAGCACACCGCATGGCGGCTGCTCTTCCCGCAAGAACTGCGTCACTTGCTCGACAGTGCCGGATTCGAGGTGCTGGCCCTGTTCGACCAACCGGGCCCGCTGACCACACCGGCGTGGCCCGGTGACGGAACACTCGGCGACCGTCTCGACGGCGACCGACTGCACGTGGTCGCCCGCCAGGCCCGTGGCGGGGAGGCATGATGAGCGTCCCGATCCGCGTCGGCGTCGGCGCAGCCTTCGGCAGCTGTGGTGAACTCCTCCAGGGCGTCACCGCCGAGAACGGGCGCGATTTCCTGGTCACCCTGCCGATCACCCGCGGCTCGGTGGCCGTGTTCGAACCCGACCCCAGCCGCGACGACGTGACCGTCGTGCCCGCCCACAAGACCAAGTCGCGTGCTGTCGCGGCCGCCGTGCTCGCCGGATCCGCGGCGCTGCGCGGCGGCGTGCTCACCGTGCTCGGCGACCTGCCCGAGGGCAAGGGCCTGGCCAGCTCCACCGCCGACTTGGTCGCGACCGCACGCGCCGTCGCCGACGCGGAGGGCAGGACACTGGCCGCCACCGAGATCGAGGCCGTCTTGCGCGGCATCGAACCCTCCGACGGCATCATGTATCCGGGAGCCGTGGCCTACTACCATCGCGAGGTCCGCCTGCTGGCCGCACTCGGCGCGCTGCCGCCGCTGACCGTCGTCACCGGTGACGAGGGCGGCTGTGTCGACACGGTCGCCTTCGACCGGAACCGGCCTGCCGTGCCGCCCGTCGTCGCCCGCGAATACAGTTCGCTGCTCGCCACACTCACCGAGGCCGTCGCGCGGGGTGATGCCGCCACCATCGGCGCGGTGTCCACGCGCAGCGCCCGCCTGAGCGCACCGCTGCGTGAGCGTCCGCACCTGGAAGCCACCATCGCCGCCGCCGAACGCATCGGCGCCCTCGGCGTGGTCGTCGCGCACAGCGGAACGACCACCGGCATCCTGCTCGACGAGCGCGACCCCCAGGCGGCGGCGAAAACGGTCGCGGCACAGCGGATCTGTGCGCAGTTCGCGGTGTCGGTGGACGTACACCGCTCGTGGCGCCCCGGTCCACCCGAGGGCATCTCCCGGCTGTTCGCCGAGGCGGCGAGCCGATGATCACCGTGCGCGACATCGGATTCGCCTACAGCGGCGCGGTCGTACTCGACGGCGTCGGTCTCGTCGCCGAACCCGGTGACATCGTCGGGCTCATCGGTCCCAACGGTTCGGGCAAGTCCACGCTGCTGCGGTTGATCTACCGGGCGCTGCGTCCGACCTCCGGTGTGGTCACCGTCGACGACGTCCCCGTCACAGGCCTGCGGGGCCGGGCGCTGGCGGAGCGGCTCGCGGTGGTCACTCAGGAATCGTCCGCGGACACCCCCATGACCGTCACGGAATCGGTCCTGCTCGGCCGCGCACCGTGGGCCGGTGCGGTGCAAGGCATTTCGCGCACGGACCGGATCACCGCGGCGGCCGCGCTGGAACGAGTCGGCGCCCGGCATCTGGCGGAGCGGCCGTTCGCGCACCTGTCCGGCGGAGAACGCCAGCGGGTGCTGATCGCCCGCGCCCTCGCCCAGCAAGCCGACCACCTGCTGCTCGATGAGCCAACCAACCATCTCGACATCGGCTACCAGCACGAACTCCTCGGCCTGGTCCGCGAGTTGCCCGGCACGACAACGATCGTGGTCCTGCACGATCTGAACCTGGCCGCCCGCTACTGCGATCGCCTTGTCCTGCTGAACCAGGGACAGGTCCGCGCGGCGGGCACGGTGGACGAGGTGCTCACTCCAGAGATCCTCGAACCCGTGTACGGCGTCGCCGTGCAGCGGGCCGACGCGTTCGGCGCGCCGCAGCTGCTGTTCGGTCCGCGCGCGGGCACCGAGGAGAAGGTGGCGCTGCGATGAGTGAGCGGATCGTGTGCCTGTGCGCTTCGCGCATGCTGGAGTCGGGCGTCAGCGAGGCGCGGGCATGAGTGAGCGGAAAGAGCGAACCGTGTCGCCTGCGCGCATCGCGCATGCTGGAGCCGAGCGTCAGCAAGGCGCAGGAATGAGCGTCGACGATCTCGACCACGACCGCCACCGCGCGCACACCCTGCTCTGGGTCGGTGGTCTCACCGGCCTGCTGCTACTCGTGCTGGTCCTGGCCACCGGCATGGGACCGGTGTCGGTTCCGCCCGTGACGGTCGCGCGCATCGTCGGGCACCACACCGTTGGGTTCCCCGCGACCGCGGACTGGACAACGGCGCAGGACGCCATCGTGTGGTTGGTCCGTGTGCCACGAGTCCTGCTCGGCGCACTCGTCGGCGCCGCGCTGGCCGTCAGCGGCGCGGTCTTGCAGACGCTGGTGCGCAATGTGCTGGCCGACCCGCACATCCTCGGCGTCACCTCGGGCGCCTCCACGGGTGCCGCGGTTTCGCTGCTGTTCGGGGTCTCCGTCGCGGCCGGCGCCCTGGCCGCCAGCGCGTTCGCCGGTGCGCTGGGAGCCACGGCACTGCTGTTCGCGGTCGCCCGCATCAACGGCGCGATGACCTCGCTGCGGCTGCTGCTCGGCGGCGTCACCATCGGATACCTGTTCTCCGCCGCCACCAGCTTCCTGATCTTCGCCTCCGACAACCAGGAGGGCGCCCGCACGGTGCTGTTCTGGCTGCTCGGCTCGCTCGGCTCAGCTGCCTGGCCGAGCGTGGGGACGACGACCATCGCCACCCTCGCCACCGTCGCCACGCTGGTGCTGCTGGCCCCCCGCCTCGATGTGCTCGCCGCCGGTGACGACACCGCACGCGCACTCGGCATGTCGCCGGTCCGGTTCCGGATGCTCGTGCTCGGCATCGTCGCCCTCGCCATCGGGGCTGTGGTCGCGGTCGCCGGGGCGATCGGGTTCGTCGGCCTGATCGTGCCGCATGTCGCGCGACTGTGCGTCGGCTCGGCGCACCGGCAGCTCCTACCGGTCTCGGCGCTGCTCGGCGCGCTGTTCCTGGTGATCGCCGACGTGGTGGCCCGCACCGCCTTCGCGCCGCGCGAGCTGCCCTTGGGCATCGTCACCGCCGTGGTCGGCGCCCCGCTGCTGCTTGTGCTCATCCGACGATTCCGGCAGTCCCCCAACTGATTTCCCCTTCGAAAGGAACACCCTTGCCCACCCGCCTCCTGCGCCACCGCCGCGCCGCGCTTCCGGTCGCCCTGCTCACCGCCGCTGTCCTCACCGGCTGCGGGGACCCCGCGCCCGCTACCACCCCGGCCGCCGACGGCTTCCCGCTGACCATCTCGAGCTGCGGCCGCGACGTCACCTTCACCGCGCCACCGCGCCGAGTCGTCACCGTCGGCTCGGTCGCCGCCCCCCTCATCGCCGCCGCAGGCGCCGCGGACCGCATCGTCACCCGCACCTTCGAGACCGCCCCCCTCCCCGGGCAGTACGCCGACGCGCTGAAGAACATCGAAATCGTCGCCCCCACCGGCGAACTCGCCCGCGAGGAGATCATCAACCGAGCGCCTGACCTGGTGGTGAGCTACGAGGGCGCCGCGGTCACCCCCGACGACCTGGCGAAGGTGAACATCCCACTGCTGGTCACCCGCGGCTACTGCCGCGATGCCGCGGGCACTTTCGACGACGTGTTCGCCGACATCGAGCTCTACGGCAAGCTGTTCGGCACCGCCGACGCCGCCACCGCGTCCACCACCGAGCTGCGCGGCCGAGTGGCCGCCGTCGCCGCCAAGCACCAACCGACCGGCGCCCCGGCGAAACCCGCTGCCGCCCTGATCATCTCCCGCGACGGTGCCAAGGTCAGCGCCTACGGCAGCACCAGCACGGTCGCCACCCAGATGCGAATGCTCGGCTTGGACAACATCTTCGGCGATGTGGCCAAGCGCCAATTCGACGCCAACACCGAGACGCTGATCCAACGCGATCCCGAAGTGATCATCCTCCTCACCCAGGGAACCCAGACCCCCGAGTCGGCCACCGCGGCTCTGAAGGCGCGCCCGGAATTCGCCGGACTGCGCGCGGTCCGGGACAACCGCATCATCGCGCTGCCCTTCGGTTACACGGGTCCGGGGCCGGTCGCCGTGGAAGGTCTCGAGATTCTCGACCGCGCCCTGGGTGGTCAGCGATGAGCGCGGACTACGTGCTGCGCGTGGCCGGGCCCGCCGACCTGGCCGGCGCCCGCAGCGTCATGCTCGACACCTTCTACCACGTCTTCGGCATCGGCTACCTGCCCGAATACCACGACGACGTAATCGATCCCGAGTCGGCCTACCTGCGTCACCCGCTCAACCGGCTCTGGGTGGCCGAACACGCCGGACACATCGTGGCCACCACGGCTATCCGCGCCCAGGGACCGCGCCCACCACACCCGCGCTGGCTTACCGAGCGCTATCCAGACCCACGCACCGCCCAGTTGTTCCGGGTCTACGTCCGGCCCGAGCACCAGCGGCGCGGCCTGGCCCGCCGACTGGTAGCGATGGCAGTCGAATACGTCGACACCACACCGGAATTCGACGACCTCTACCTGCACACCGACGCCCGCACACCCGGGGCCCTCGAATTCTGGCAGAGCTGCGCCCGACTGGTGCACGACGCGCGCACCCCCGGCGAGGGATTCCAAACGGTGCATTTCGACATCCCGCTGCCCCGGCACGCCGACACCGCGCGACGCGAGCACGCCGTGCGGTAGTAGCCCTGCTCGTCGAGGCCACGGCCGCGCGGACGTTGCGCCAACGCGCGCCCGCCTGCGCGGCCGACTGGTCAGGAAGCCCGTAGACACCCGAGCCTCCCGACCGGCCACTCGAGCTCGGCTGCGTACCCGTCCGGACCTGACTTCAGCGACGAGTCGCAATGCCGATTCAGGGCATTCGCTTGATCCCGGACATGATGATTCGCCTGGCCGAATGGCAACTCGAGGTATCCCTGACCGAGTTGCGCAGGGCCGTCGACTTGCTCCTGAACCATCTCGAAGCTGTCGCAGACGGCGACACCGTTCGCCTGGACGAGGACTACTTCTGGTCGATTCCGCAGGATGCGTTGTACGACGTCAACCGCACACCAGCCGAGCTGACTGTGGGGCAACTCTCGTGGTCGTGGCAGCATCTGACGGATCTACTGGCCGATCCAGATCAAGCGATCGGAAACCACCTGGTGTGGCTGGCGGAGGTGTTACGCGCGATCGGCCAGAAAGTCCGCCGACCCGTCGAATTTCGTGAGGTTCAGGGTGTGGGCGGCTTCGGAAAACGGAGTGCTGTCGAGCAGGTTCGCACGGCAACACGATCCCGCGAATTCAGTCATCGGTAGAGGCGCCGTCCAGCAGTTCGTTCACATGAAAGTAGCCAACGTCGCGGTGCGGGCCTTCGGTGACGACGACAACGTGGCTATGGTCTCCGTTGTCCTCGCCCAAGGCGCACTGGCTCCGGATGAATGCGCCCGCAGTTCGTAGGGGGTGGCAGCCCGTTCGAGTCGGGCCGAGTCCGAGGGGAGTTCGTGCGCGAATGCGGGCTCCCTCAAGCCTCCCCGTCGCCGCGCCATCAACACTTTGCCGCGCTGGCCGACGAACACCGGTCATAGCTACCAGGACGGTTCGCCGTGCAGCAGCAGGACAACTTCGCCATCGGGGGGCCTTCGTCCAGGTAGTGCACCCGCAGCAGGGTCCCGTCACCGGCCGCCACCTCGACGTAGTGCGGTTCGAACGGGAAGCCGGGTAGCCCCGCGAACCGCTCCTCAGGCGTCCTCAATATCCGCATGGCCCAATCCTTTTCGCGAGAAATGCTAGCTGCCGTTGCTGTGGACGCGACTCGGTTCGACGGGAGCCGCTGCGCGACGTTTCGCTGTCGGTCAGCGCCCGCCGGACGCGCTCTGCGGGCGCTGATCTCCGTCCGAAGCTGCATCATGTCAGGCGGCTTCGGCCGCCGGTGCGAGCGTGCGTGCAGTGGCGGCCGATGCCTTGCGGATCGCTCGTACGAGCAGGAGGCCCAGGGCGTAATGGGTCGTGATCGCGGCGACGACGATCGCGCTGCCGTTGGAGAAGATCCCGTCGTCGGCGAGCCAGAGCCACATGACCCAGTCGGCGGTCGCGCTCGCGATCTGGTAGAAGGCGAGGCCCTTCGCGACCCCTAGGTGCGGGTCGTTGCGTAGGACCCAGGCAACCCAGGCCTGCGTGAAGAGGGCGAGGCCGAGCAGCTTGGTCAGCCACTGCCCGTCCGCGGTCAGCACCCAGCCGGTCACGTTCTCGACCTGGCCGGGCGGGGTGAGGACGGCGACGAGCGCGTAGATCAGCTCGAGGCCGGCCACCACTCGAAAGAGGAATCGGAGATCCGACAGTTTGCTCATGGCGATGCTCCTTATCTAACCAACCAGATGGTTAGATCGTTGCACCCTGCATAACCCGTGTCAACTAACTAGTTGTATGATTTACGCATGGCTGTAGCAGCACGCGACTCGGCGGCGACCAAGGAACGCCTCCTGGACGCCGCGACCGAGGAGTTCGCGGCACATGGAATCGCCGGGGCGCGAGTCGACCGGATAGCGGCCGCCGCCCGGGCGAACAAGCAGCTGATCTACGCCTACTTCGGAAGCAAGGACCAACTCTTCGACACCGTCCTGGACACGAGCTGCGGGCCGCTCATGCAGGAGGTGCCATTCGATCCTGACGATCTTCCTGGCTACGTCGGCCGGCTCTTCGACTACGTCATCGAGCACCCTGAGGTGGTCCGCCTCGTTCTCTGGGCCCAACTCGAGCGCCCGACCGCCGTCGCGGCCTTCGAGGCCGAGTCCTACGGCGCGAAGCTGAAAGCGCTCACGGCCGCGCAGCGAGACGAGCGCGTCGAGGACACCTTCGCTCCGGCCGACCTCCTTGCGCTGCTCCTCGGACTCGCGGCCGCCTGGTTCACGGCCTCGGAGGCGATCAGAACCCACGACACGACAGACCCGTGGTCCAGCAAGCGGCTCGCGCAGTTCAGACAGGCCGCCGTCGAGGCCGCACGGCGCATCGTGACGTCCCCGCGCTGAGGGCGCGTCGGCGCGTCCGTGCCGCAAGCGAGGTCATCCGACATCAGGTAGAAAATGTACATACCGGCGCCCTCGAATTCGCAAGCGGCGCAGCCATGTTCGGACATGCCCGTCGGGCATGACGCGACGATAAGAAGGCGTCCAGTTGGCCGCCTTCAGCGCAGCATCGGCCGAAAATCGGGCGGATATGCCGCAGCTGCTGGTTACGGGCGCGGTCTCGGTCGAGGTGTCGGCTACCCCCGGGTAGGGGAGCGTCGACCTGGAGATCTCGAATGCTTCGGGCTCGCTTAGCCTGTCGCCGAGCGAGACTGCGGGGAGCACGCCACTCGGTAGAGGTAGACCGACTGCCGCGGCATATCCGCCCGATTTTCGGCCGATTCTCCCGGAACCCCCTGTTCAACGGCCTCCGTCAGTCCGGGTGCTGGTTCAGGCAGGCCCCCTCCGGGACGCGAATCCGCGACACATGGATAGGCGGCCTCACCAGTCCCTGCCGGCGTCTGCGGGTCTCGTGCCGCCGCTTTGGGACCTACTCGGGTGCGTACAGCTCGGGCTCGAACAGCGCCTTGGCTCCGGCGCGGGTGAAAAGCTTCCGTTGCAGCGAACGCAGGATCGTGACTGCTTCTGCGTCACGCATCGGGCTGACCAGCTGGAACTCCACACCCGCGCCGAACAGGTCGCTGCCGAAAGCCAGTTCGCTGAGAAAAAGCACTCTCGCGGTCTCGACCTCGGTCAGCGTCGCACGCTCGCGGACCGCACGCCGAAGCCTTTCGGCCTCATCATCGAACCGGTCACGGTTAGGAAAACCCAACGCCCGCACTGGGATCGGTGCATTGGTCGATACTCCGGTCCAGCTGGCCAGTGCGGCGTCCACGAAGTCGTGTTCCCTGGGCGTCAGCATCGACATATCAAATTCCAACGGTGCCTTCTCCTGATGTCGTAGTCATCGACTACCACCAGGTTTCCCTGGTGGGGTTCCCCCGGTCCCGCCAGAACCCCGGGGAGGACCCAGTGAGGGATCAGTGGTCTGGCCGGTGAGGCGGATGAACTCACCCAGTGGGTCCTTCGGTCGGTAGACGGTGCCATGATCGTCGGTGCTGGGATCGATGATGACGATGAACCCGTCGTAGCTCATCATGACCGGATCACCTTTGTAGTCCTTGCCCAGCCGCTCCATATCCGGGCCTTGGATGATCCGATAGACCTTGTCTGCAAGTTGGTCCTGGGTCATCCCCTTGAAGTCGTCGTAGTGCTTTTCCCAGGCGTGACCGTAGGCGATTTCCTGGGCCATTCTCTTGACGGGGTCGTCGCTCCATCCGTCAGGTGGTTGAGGCAGACCCTTGTTGGGAGCTTGGAAGAGGATGTCGCTCGACTCGGGCAGCTGAAGCTGTTCGTTGGCCTCGGCGATCTTCGCGCCCCACTGGGCGTCGGCTGTCGCGAGCGTCGAGACGAGCCCGGCCAGGCGCGAGAGCTGTGTGCCTGCTTCGGAATTCCAGTCTTCGACCCCGGTGATGCTCCAATCGTCGGCGACGGTGACCGGGGCTGCGACGTAGTGCTGGAAGATCGTCTTGATCTCGGTCAGCGGGTATTCCATGTCGCGGGCGGCGCCCGCGCAGGCCGTACCGAGGTCGTAGAACGCGGTGGCGATGGTGCGCATCTGACCTCGAACACCGCTCGCCCCCTCATTCCGGCCTCGAGCCTTCGTTGGGGCCAGCCTAGATCAACCGTACCAACTACTCATCGCGAACCTCCGGTGTTGAAAGACACACTCTCAGCACGCATTTCGGCGACAGTGCGGAGCCTGGTGCGCTCGACAAACGGCCGTGCCGGTGTCGGTGACTCCAGATCGACCCCGAATGTCAGTGCCCTGCGCCACAATTCGGCAATGGGGACAACACTGGGGAAGCAGACCGTCGAGATCGGGTACGCGACGGCCAAGGACATTCAGCAGCACTACCGCGGGTGGGCCAAATCGGTCGATGTTGCCAACACCCCGCTCGGGCGGATCGGCCCGGCACTCGCCGAGGCGTGGACGCGCGACCAGCTCAGCTCCACGCTGGTGCCGGACCTTCCCGATGCGCTGAGCACGATGATCGCCGCCAATGGCCCTGAGGCAAAGATCTATTCGCGCAGCCTCGTGCTCAGCGCCCGCGTCGAAGGTCGATTGATCGGCGGCCTGGTCGCCCGGCCGCAACTGCGCTTCGTCGACGGCGTCGCACCCTTCGGGGTCACGGTGCGGATGCAGACGCTGGTGCGGTTGGAACCGGCTGGGATCTGCACGAACTCCGCCATTCCGGCCTGACGCACCTCGGGGAGTCCGGGGCCAGCCTGCTGGAACTGATGGCCAAGTCGCGGCATCGCAAGGCCGAGAACCTGCGCCGCTACTTCAAACCGTCGCGCACAGCGCCAACATCAACTTCTTCGGCGCGATCGAGGTCGACAATCGCGCACCGCGATCGACCGGCTCATCGCCCGCCGCGAGGTCCATGTGCGGGAGAAGACGCTGTGGCGGATGCTGTTCGGCTGGCTCAGATGTGCTGTGGATGGCGTGGCAGAGGTGAGGTGCCATGCCGCTCAAACGCGGATCGGGGTGATCGCTGTCGAAATGTGTGCCGCGAGCGGGGCGATTCAGTGTCGGCCTTCTGGAGGGTCGCGACTCCCAGCAGTTCAACGACAATCCCAAGCGGCGAGTCGTGGTCGAGGATCTGTTGCCCGAGGCCATGCAATGGCTTGAGCAGGATGCGGATCGGCGTGATGCTGCGAAGGAAGCGGCCAGGCTTCGACAGATTGCCGAGGCGGAGCGTCAGCGCGAAGCGGCGCGTCTCGCCGAGATCCAGCACAAAGAGAACCTGAAGGCCGAGGAACTGCGAAAGCAGGCATCTCAATGGGCCGAGGCAGGCACGATCCGGCGTTACTTGGTTGCGATGGCGGCTCGGGTCCAGGTGATCCAGGACGAGGAGCAGCGAACGGCGGCGATCGAGTGGCTTGAATGGTGCAGGGCGCACGTCGAGAGACTTGATCCGCTGACCGGTGTCCCTGGCCCGCCGCGGAATCGGTACATGACGTGGGAGGAACGAATGGATCTCACAAATGCGGCGCGGAACTCAATGCCTTGACCGGGCGATGTCGGCGAGGTGTTGATCGCCTACGCCGCGGTGCCGAGACCTGCCGCTAGACCGTGCCGCGGTTTACCTACCTCGAGCTGTCGGGCAGACTGGTGGTATGTCCGATCATCCCGGTACGCCGTTCAGTTTTGCCGAGGTCAAGCCGTATGAGGTCGTTGACTCCTTGGCGGATCTGCGTGGGCCTGAACATGGGGTGTTGCGGCTGCCGACGGAGTTGGCGTGGGGTGGTCGAACCGAGTTCGACCTGGACGATCCATACGACCGCACTGCGGTGTACAAGATCGTCTTGGAAGAGGGCACCGGCCGTCACCTGCGTGAACTGGTCAGTGGGCGGCTACTTGCCGTGATTTGGGCGCAAATGCGTCCGGCGCGACAAGTGCGCGCGCTGTGGGAGCAGCAGTTCCCGCAGCTGCGCGCGGCTGCCTGATGGATCAGCGTCAACTCGAGCTGGCCCGCATTGCACTTCGCACCGTTGGTAACCGTGGGTTCGTACTCGGTGGTGGTCATGCGGTGGCGTTGCACGGGATGGGTTCGCGGCCGTCCGAGGATGTCGATCTGTTCTCAGATCGGCGAGGAAGCCCGGGCGAGGTCGCCGATGACGTCGCCGCGGCCTTCCTCGAGGCGGGTCTCGATGTTTCGTTTGTGCGCCGAACACCCGACCTAGTGCAGTTGACGGTTTCTTTCGCCGAGGGGTACGTAGCCAAGGTGGATCTCGGAGTGTTTTGGCGGTCCAAGTCACCCGTTCTGCTCGAAGTCGGGCCGGTCTTGCATCCCGATGACGCGGTGGCCGGCAAGATGGATGCGCTGTTCAATCGCTGGGCTCCGCGTGACTACCTCGATATCGACGCCATCTTGGTCAGTGAACGCTACACGCGTGAGACCCTCCTTATCGTTGCGTCGGAACACAATCCAGGCTTCGACCGGAGCATGTTCGCCGAATCACTGTCTTACCTCCGCCAGATCCCCGACCGGGACTTCACGCCCTACGGCGTCGCCGTCGCTGACATCGCTGCGATGCGGGATCGCTTCGCCGACTGGGAATCTGATCTGCTGTCCTGACGATTTACCGCCTGATGCCAGGGTCGATGTTGTTGTCGGCGAGCAGTAGCGGGTGTGCTTCCTGTGTCAGGGTTGACAGGGCGGCGGCGATTTCGAACAGGTCGGCTTTCACGTAGGTCGCGGTGGTGCCGTGTCGGCGGGTGTGGTGGCCGGCGGAGGCGCGTGCGGTGGCGTAGCCGAATGTTCGTTCGACCCAGGTGAGGGTGGTGTGGCGTAGCCAGTGGGTGGTGATTTGCTGCGTGGCGACCCAGGGCAGGTGGGTACCGATACGAGTCCAGAGGTGGTCGTATCGGCGGGTGGTGATCGGTGTGCCGCGCCGATACCGCAGCAACTGGCCCCTGGTGGGCTGCCGCGGTGTTGGGCGTGGTCGGTGAGGTGCCACATCAGGGTGGGCGAGACCGGTTGCCACCGATCCCGGCCGCCCTTCTCTCGGAGCTGGACAGGGCAGAGGTCGGTGTCGAGGTCGTCGGGGCGCAACCGGAGGGAACCTTCGCGGCGGCAAGCGGTTTCGACGTGGAGCCGCAAGATGAGGCTGTCGAGTTCGCGGTCATTTCCGGTCACGGCGGCGACTTGGCAGATCTCGGCCAGCCGCGGCGAGGGGATCGCGTGCCGGTGTGAAAGTTGTCGGGCGGGGATCGTCAACTGGCGGGCAGGGTTCCGGTGGGGCTGGATCCAGTTGTTGTTCTCGGCGTAGCGGTAGAGGCAGCGGGCGGCGTTGACGAAATGTTCTCGTGCGCCAGAGCCGTCGCGGCTGCTGCGGTCGATTCTGCTGGTCGCTTGCACGTCGCGGGCTTGCCGGTCGAGGTCGGCGACGGACACCTCATCGAGTCGATGGTTGCGCCAGGTATTTTCGAGCCTGTCGAGGTGGACGCGGTAGGTGCGCAGGGTGCCCCGGGGTGAGGGTGGATCGCAGTTGCGAGATGGTGTGGGCGAAGGTGGGACATTCCGGAATCGTTGACAGCAGGTCGGAGGGCGTAATTCCGATCTGGCACAGCAGGACTCGGGTCGCCTCGATCACGGCAGGATCGGCGGCCGGATGGTGTGTCGCGGGCATCGGTTATGCCTCCAGCAGTCGTCGGTGGTTGCGGAAGGACGCGTGGAGCGCTCGGGGTGGGTAGATCGCGAGGTGGCCGGGCGTGAGGTGCGCGACGAGCAGGACCTTCTCGCCGATGTGCAGCTCTGCTCGGCGTCGCTGCCGGAACGGGACACGGAAGTAGCAGTTGGTGGTGACTTCGGCGATGCCGTGCTCGGCCCGGGCGACGAGCAGGACACCGTCGTAGACGCAGCGGATACCGAGACGAGTATTGGCGTGCCAGTCGAGTGCGCCGAAGAGTGTCCGGTCGTGGATGCGTCCGGCGGCGCCGACTGTGCACATTCCGTAGGCGATGTCAGTGACTGTGGCGGTGGCAGTCGTACGGGCGGTGCCGCGCAGGCCTTCGATGAGTTCGTCCAGCGAGGTCGAAGGCGGCACGATCGGCGCGATCAGCATGACCGGCACCCCCGTTCAGGGGCGCGGAGGAGCGGGTGCCGTCGATGGCGTGTTGGTGCACGGTGTCTCCGGTGTCGAGGCACTCGACCGCACGGCTCGGGTGCGATCAGCCAGACCGCCGGGTGCGTGGATGGTTCGAGGCATTCGAACAGGGGATCGCGGGCGTCCCCCAACTGCGAGCGTGTGAACAGGTTCTAACTGTCGTGCCTAGAGGCCGTCGGCGAGGTCGGAACCGCGGTGGAGCGGCTATCTGCCCGCGAATGTTCGTCGACAGTGTGACCACGCCTGTGTGGAGCGAGACGTGTCGGTACGGGTGTAAGAGGGGTGTCTCGCGCACCGCTCGACACGTTTTCGCGTCACATCTGCCGCATCTAGGTGGTCAAGTGGTGCGATAGGGGCTCTCCAACACGTCTTTGCGTCAGATCTGACACAAAACGTGTTCGAGCGGTGCGCGAGAGGGGACTTGAACCCCTACGTCCGTGGACACCAGAACCTAAATCTGGCGCGTCTGCCAATTTCGCCACTCGCGCTTGATGGTACGACCGTCCAAACTCTACCGGGCTTGACCGAGATCGCGAAGCTTCTGTGAGGAGTGTCGTACTGGCCGGTAACACGACCAGGGACTATAACGATTAGATAACGGTCAACATGAGGGGCACTCATGTTTCATACGTGTTGGTAACCGGGTGGACCAGCGGGTTCAAACATGAGGTCGGGTCATGTTTTTCATCATTCTGGTACGGACGTACGTAAATACCGGGCGGTAAGAGGTCGCCGACGAGCCAAACGTGAGGATTTCCTCATGATTTTGTGCCATCCTCGCCCGTATCAGGCCTAGAGGTCGAGGACGACCCGCGCACCTATAGGAAGCGGCGTGTCGACTACGGGCATGTCGCCAGGAGAAGGAAGTCGAAGCGTCTTGACGATCAACGAGAGCACCGAGACCGGAACCGGAGCGAGCGCGAAGGTGGTCAGGACTGCCGGGCAGGCAGCCGGCGTGCGATCGCCGCTGCTCGATCGTTTACTGAACGGGACGCCGTACGCGCTGGCCTTCGGCGGGCAGGGCGCGCAGTGGCTCGGCGAACTGGAGGAGATCGGGCGCGACAGCGCGCTGGAGCCGGAGCTGACCGCGTTGGTCAACGAGGCGGCCGCGCTGCTGGAACCCGTTGCGGCACAACTACTTGTCGTTCGTCCCGTCGGGTTCGACCCGATCGGGTGGATGCTCGAGGACGAACTGGTCGACACCGAGCAGGGTGAGACCTCGGCGGCGCCTTCGGAGCAGGTGCTGCGGTCCGCGTCCGTGTCGATGCCGGGCGTGCTGCTGACGCAGCTGGCCGCGCTTCGGGCGCTGCGGTTGCAGGGTCTCGATTTCGCCGAGCACGCGCCGGTCGCCGTCGTCGGACACTCGCAGGGGAAGCTGGCGGCCGCGGCGGTGCGGTCGGGCGGCGCGCGGGACGCGGAGCTGCTGGCGATCGCGCAGTTGATCGGCGCCGCGGGCAATCTGGTGGCGCGCAGGCGCGGGCTGATGCCGGTGGGCGAGCGTTCGCCGATGGTGGCGGTATCGAACGTCGATCCCGGGCAGTTGCGCGCGGTGGTCGCGGAGGTCGCCGAAGGCGTGAATCCCGATGCGGCAGCGGTGGTCTCGATCCGCAACGGGCGGCGCCGGGCGGTGCTCTCGGGTGCCCCGACGCAGCTGGAGCGGGTGCGGCAGCGCTGCACGCAGATTTCCGAGGAGCAGACCCGTGCCCGCGACGCGAAGGTGCGCGGCGGTGCGGTGTTCGCCCCGGTCTTCGAGGACGTGCTGGTCGACGTCGCCTTCCATCATCCGGCCCTGGCCGAGACGGTGGAAATGGTGGCGGGCTGGGCCACTCAGTGCGGACTGGACGCGGAGCTGGCCGGTTCGCTCGCCAAGTCCATCCTGGTCGACCCGGTGGACTGGGTGCAGTCCGTCGACGACATGGTCGACGCGGGCGCGCAGTGGATTCTGGATCTGGGCCCCGGCGATCTGCTCAGCCGTATCACCGGCGGCACGTTGAAGGGCAGTGGCGTCGGCATCGTCGCCGCCGCGACCCGCCCGGGCCAGCGCAGCCTGCTGACCCCCGGCGCGGCTCCGGAGCAGGCGCGGCCGTGGTCGGACTACGCGCCGCGCCCGGTGCGGCTGCCGAACGGCCGGATCGTGGTGGAGACCGCGTTCACCAAGCTGACCGGTCGCTCGCCGATCCTGCTCGCGGGCATGACGCCGACCACGGTGGACGCCAAGATCGTCGCGGCCGCGGCGAACGCGGGCCACTGGGCCGAGCTCGCGGGCGGCGGCCAGGTGACCGAGCAGATCTTCGCCGACCGGGTCGCCGAGCTGAAGAAGCTGCTGCAGCCCGGTCGCGCGGTGCAGTTCAACTCGCTGTTCCTCGATCCCTACCTGTGGAAGTTGCAGCTGGGCGGCAAGCGCCTCGTGCAGCGGGCCCGCAGCGCGGGCGCTCCGTTCGACGGTGTGATCGTCACCGCGGGCATCCCGGAGCTCGACGAGGCCGTCGCGCTCATTCAGGAACTCACCGAGGTCGGCATCTCGCACGTCGCGTTCAAGCCGGGCACCGTCGCGCAGATCCGCGCCGTGCTGCGCATCGCCGACGAGGTGCCGGACTACCCGGTGATCATGCACATCGAGGGCGGCAAAGCGGGCGGCCACCACTCCTGGGAGGACCTGGACGACCTGCTGCTGGAGACCTACGCCGAACTGCGCAACCGCGCCAACGTGGTGGTCTGCGTCGGTGGCGGCATCGGAACCCCCGAGCGCGCCACGGAATACCTCACCGGCGCGTGGTCGCAGGCGCACGGCTACCCGGTGATGCCGCTGGACGGCGTGCTGGTCGGCACCGCGGCGATGGCGACGCTGGAGGCGACCACCGCACCCGAGGTCAAGCAGCTGCTCGTCGACACCCCCGGAACCCCGGACTGGGTCGGGGCGGGTACCGCGTCCGGCGGAATGGCTTCGGGCCGTAGCCAATTGGGCGCCGACATCCACGAGATCGACAACGCCGCCTCGCGCACCGGCCGCCTGCTCGACGAGGTCGCGGGCGACGCCGACGCGGTCGCCGCCCGGCGCGCGGAGATCATCGAGGCCCTCGATGGCACGGCCAAGCCGTACTTCGGCGATCTCGGCTCGATGACGTATCTGGAATGGCTGGAGCGCTACGTCGAGCTGGCCGTCGGCCTGGACCGCCGCAAGGACTTCGACTGCGGCAGCGACCTCGGCGACGCCATCCTCGACGCCACCCGTTCGGTGTGGCTCGACATCACCTGGCGCGACCGCTTCGCGGAGATGATGCGCCGCACCGAGTCCCGGCTGCACCCGGCCGACCGCGGCGAGATTCCGACGCTGTTCGCCGACGACGAGGCGTTCGAGCGCCCGGTCGACGCCTTGTGCACGCTGAAGAAGCAGTACCCGGCCGCCGAGCAGACCCTGCTGCACCCCGCCGATGTGCCGTTCTTCATCGCGCTGTGCAAGACGCCCGGCAAGCCGGTCAACTTCGTGCCGGTCGTCGACGCCGACGTGCGGCGCTGGTGGCGCTCGGATTCCCTGTGGCAGGCGCACGATCCGCGCTACTCCGCCGATCAGGTGTGCGTCATCCCCGGCACCGTGTCCGTCGCGGGCATCACCCGGGTGGACGAGCCGGTCGGCGAGCTGCTGGATCGCTTCGAGCAGGACACCGCCTACTCGCTGGTGCGCGAGGGCGTGGTGCCCACCCCGATCGACGCGCGCCGCGCTGCTGGCGTGACGAGCGGCCCGATCGACGCGGTGCTGGCCGCACCGGACGTGGAGTGGGCGGGCCGTACCACCGTGAACCCGGTGCACCGGCTCGGCGACCACACCGAATGGACCGTGGACGGCAAGGGCGCCGTGCACCCGCGCACCGGAGCCACCCTGGTCGAGACCACCGGTCCGGAGGCCGACCACTCCTACGTCGAGCTGACTGTCCCGCTGCTGCGCAGCGACGCGGTGCGCATCCGGATCACCGTGCCCGTTTCCATCTACAACGGCGGCGCGCCGGTCGTCACCGAGGCTGATGCCGAGGCCGCCATGGCGGCGCTGCTCGCGGTCGCGGCCGGGCAGTCGCTGCCGGAGGTCAAGGGCTCGGCGGCGCACGTCAACCTGGCCTGGACCCCGGATCTGATCGCCGACCACGCCGGTGTCACCGGCTCGGGTCTGCCCGCCTCGCTCAGCACGCTGGGCCGCACCGCGCCCGACGTGCTGGTCGGCGCCTGCTGGCCCGCCGTGTTCGCGGTGCTCGGCGCCACCCGCACCGGCGACGCGCGCTCGGTCATCGAGGGCATGCTCGACCTGGTGCACCTCGACCACCAGATCGAGCTGCTGCGCGAACTGCCCAGCACCACGAGCATTCTCGTGGTGCGCGCGGAGTCGAAGTCGGTGCTCGACACCGACATGGGCCGCGTCGTCGAGGTGGAGGTCACCGTCGGCGAGATGCGTGACAAGGGCCTGGACGTGGTGCCGCTGGCCCGGCTCAGCGAGCGCTTCGCCATCCGCGGCCGCAACGGCGCGGGCGAACTGGCCGACCCGCCGCGGGCCGCGGGCACCGCCGCGTCGGCCACCGACACCCCCCGCCGCCGTCGCCGCGACGTCACCCTCGTCGCGCCGCGCGCCATGCACGCTTTCGCCGCGGTGTCCGGCGACCACAACCCGATCCACACCAGCGACAACGCCGCCAAGCTCGCCGGGCTGGGCAGCCCGATCGTGCACGGCATGTGGCTGTCGGCCGCCGCGCAGCACGCGGTGTCCGCCGTGGATCCCGAAAGCTCGGTTCCCGCACGGACTCTCACCGCATGGACCACGCGCTTCCTCGGCATGGTGCGTCCGGGTGCGGAGATCGACGTGCGGGTCGAGCGGATCGCCGTCGACGCGGGCAGCGAGATCGTCGAGGTTTCCTGCCGCACGGGCGGCGATCTCGTGATGACCGCGACCGGCCGCACGAAGGCGCCGAAGACCGTGTACGCCTTCCCGGGGCAGGGCATCCAGCGCAAGGGGATGGGTCTGGACGCCCGGTCGCGGTCCAAAGCGGCCAAGGACATCTGGGAGCGCGCCGACAAGCACACCCGCGAGGCGCTCGGCTTCTCGATCCTGGCCGTGGTGCGCGACAACCCGACCTACCTCAAGGCGCGCGGCGTCGAACACCGGCACCCGGACGGCGTGCTGCACCTGACGCAGTTCACCCAGGTCGCCATGGCGACCCTGGGCGTCGCGCAGGTCGCCGAGCTGCGCGAGGCGGGTGCGTTCGTCGAGGGCGCCATGCTCGCGGGCCACTCGGTCGGTGAATACAACGCGCTCGCCGCGGTCGCCGGGGTGCTGCCGCTCGAGGCGGTGCTCGAGGTGGTGTTCCAGCGCGGTTCGGCGATGCACGAGCTCGTGCCGCGGGATGCCCAGGGCCGCAGCGACTATCGGATGGCCGCCATCCGGCCCTCGCAGATCGGCCTGCCCGACGAGGACGTGATCGGCTTCGTCCAAGGCGTGTCCGAGCAGACCGGCGAATTCCTCGAGGTCGTCAACCTGAACCTGCGCGGCTCGCAGTACGCGATCGCGGGCACGGTGGCGGGCCTGGACGCGCTGGAGACCGAGATCGACCGCCGCCGGGCCGAATTCGGCGGCAAGCGGGCGTTCATCCTGGTGCCCGGCATCGACGTGCCGTTCCACTCCACCGTGCTGCGCAAGGGCGTGCCGGAGTTCCGGCAGAAGCTCGAGCAGCTGCTGCCCGCGGACCTGCGGCCGGACGTGCTGGTCGGCCGTTACATCCCGAACCTGGTGCCGAGGCCGTTCTCGCTGGAGCGCGATTTCGTCCAGGAGATCGCCGACCTGGTGCCCTCGGAACCGCTCGCCGCGGTGCTCGCCGATTTCGACAGCTGGGCGGCTCGGCCGACCGATCTGTGCCGTGTGGTGCTGATCGAGCTGCTCGCCTGGCAGTTCGCCAGCCCGGTGCGCTGGATCGAGACTCAGGACCTGCTGTTCACCGACGCCGAGAACGGCGGGCTCGGTGTCGAGCGGTTCGTCGAGATCGGTCTCGGCGCGACGCCGACCGTGGCGAACCTGGCCAGCCAGACACTGAAGCTGCCCAGCTTCGGCACCGCCACCGTCGAGGTGCTCAACATCGAGCGCGAGGCCGCGGTCGTCTACGCGACCGACACCGACCCCGCCCCGGTCGACGAGCCCGACGAGACCCCGGCCGAGACCGCCGCCCCGGTCGCCGCCGCGCCCGCCGCGGTGGCCGCACCGGCCCCGGTCGCGAGCTCGGGCGGTCCCCGTCCCGACGACATCCTGTTCACCGCCGCCGACGCCACCCGGGTGCTCATCGCCCTGTGGACCAAGCTGCGGCTGGACCAGATCGGCCCGGTGGACACCATCGAGGGCCTCTGCGACGGCGTCTCCTCGCGGCGCAACCAGCTCCTCGTCGACCTCGGCTCGGAACTCTCGCTCGGCGCCATCGACGGCGCGGCCGACGCCGACATGGGTGCGCTCTCGGCCACCGTCGAGCGGCTGGCGCGCACCTACAAGCCGTTCGGTTCGGTGCTCTCCGACTCGATCAACGACCACCTGCGCAAGGTGTTCGGCCCGTCCGGCAAGCGGCCCGCCGCGATCGCCGAGCGCGTCAAGAAGGTGTGGGAACTCGGCGACGGCTGGGCCAGCCACGTCACCGCCGAGGTCTCGCTCGGCACCCGGGAAGGCGCCAGCGTGCGCGGCGGCGATCTCGGCGGACTCGTCTCGGGCGCGTTGAACGACGCGGCCTCGGTCGACGCCGCCATCGACGCGGCCGTGCAGGCCGTCGCCGCTCGGCGCGGTGTCGCGGTGTCGCTGCCCACGGCGGGCGGTGGCGGCGGCGCCACGGTCGACGCGGCGGCGCTCGGCGAGTTCACCGAGCAGATCACCGGCCGCGACGGCGTGCTCGCCTCGGCGGCGCGGGTCATCCTGGAGCAGCTCGGCCTCACTGATCGGGTGTCGGCGCCGGAGGCCACCGACGACACGCTGGTCGACCTGGTCTCGGCCGAATTGGGTTCGGACTGGCCGCGTTTGGTCGCGCCCGCGTTCGACGCACGCAAGGCGGTGCTGATCGACGACCGCTGGGCGACCGCGCGCGAGGATCTGGCGCGGCTGTGGCTGCTCGACGACTCGCACACGGCCGACGGCTCGGTCATCGGCTTCCTCGGTGCGGGCGAAGCCGTTGCCGCGCAGGCCGAATGGTGGCGCGAGCAGGCCAAGCACGAGGCGCGCTCGGTGCTGGCGGGCCTCTACGAGCGGATCGCCGAGGCCGCGCGCACCACCGAGGAGCCGGGCCTGTGGTCCGACGACATCGCGGTGATCACCGGCGCGAGCAAGGGTTCCATCGCCGCGGCGGTGACCGGACGCCTGCTCGGCGGCGGCGCGACCGTCATCGTCACCACCTCGGGTCTGAACGACGACCGTCTCGGCTTCTACAAGAAGCTCTACCGCGAGAACGCCAGGCACGGCGCCGCCCTGTGGGTCGTGCCCGCGAACATGGCCTCCTACCAGGACGTCGACGCGCTGATCGACTGGGTCGGCAGCGAACAGGTCGACAACGCGGGCGGCGCGAAGGTCAAGATCAAGGACGCCATGACGCCGACCGTGCTGCTGCCGTTCGCGGCGCCGCGGGTGGCGGGCGACCTGGCCGACGCGGGCGCGCGCGCCGAAATGGAGATGCGCGTGCTGCTCTGGTCGGTGGAGCGGCTGATCGGCGGGCTGTCCAAGCTCGGCGCCGATCACGACGTGGACGCGAAACTGCATGTGGTGCTGCCCGGTTCGCCGAACCGCGGCATGTTCGGCGGCGACGGCGCCTACGGTGAGTCCAAGGCCGCGCTCGACGCGGTGGTCGCCAAGTGGCGAGCCGAGAAGTCCTGGTCGACGCGGGTCACCCTGGTGCACGCGCTGATCGGCTGGGTGCGCGGCACCGGCCTGATGGGCCACAACGACCCGATGGTCGAGGCCGTAGAGAAGGCGGGCGTGCAGACCTGGTCCACCACCGAGATGGCCGACGAGCTGCTCAAGTGGTGCACCTCGCGGGCTCGTCAGGTGACGGCCACCGGTCCGCAGCAGATCGACCTGACCGGCGGACTGGCCAGGGCCAAGCTGGATCTGCCCGCGCTGGCCAAGGAAGCGGCCGAGCAGGAGACGGCGGAATCCGTGGAAACCGCCGCGGCCGCGACCATTCCGGCCCTGCCCGCGCCGCCGACCATGACTTCGGCGCTGCCGGCGCCCGAATGGGGCGAGGTCACCGCCGACCTGGCCGACATGGTGGTCATCGTCGGCGCGGCCGAACTCGGACCGTACGGCTCCTCGCGCACCCGCTTCGAGATGGAGGTCTCCGACGAGCTCTCCGCCGCGGGCGTGCTCGAACTCGCCTGGACCACCGGCATGGTGACCTGGGAGAACGATCCCAAGCCGGGCTGGTACGACGCCGAATCCGGTGACTACGTCCCGGAATCCGAAGTGGCCGAGCGTTACCACGACGCCGTGGTCGCCCGCTGCGGCATCCGCCGCTACGAGGACGACGGCGCCATGCTCGACAACACCGCGCCGCTGATGACCTCGGTCTTCCTCGATCAGGATCTGTCGTTCACGGTCGGCAGCGAGGCCGAGGCCCGCGCCTTCCACGCGGCCGATCCGGAGCACACCGTCGTCACGGCGGTGCCGGACTCCGGCGACTGGACGGTGACCCGCAAGGCGGGCACCGAGATCCGGGTGCCGCGCAAGGCCAAGCTCTCGCGCACGGTCGGCGGCCAGATCCCGACCGGCTGGGATCCCACCATCTGGGGCATCTCCGCCGACATGGCCGCCTCGGTGGACCGGGTCGCGCTGTGGAACATCGTCTGCACGGTGGACGCGTTCCTCGGCTCCGGCTTCAGCCCCGCCGAGCTGATGAGCTGGGTGCATCCCTCGCTGGTCGCCAACACCCAGGGCACCGGCATGGGCGGCATGTCCTCGATGCGCTCGCTCTACGTCGACAACCTGCTCGGCGAGCCGCGGCCCAACGACATCCTGCAGGAGGCGCTGCCGAACGTGGCCCTCGCGCACGTGGTGCAGTCCTACGTGGGCAGCTACGGCGCGATGGTGCACCCGGTGGCGGCCTGCGCCACGGCGGCGGTGTCCGTAGAGGAGGGCGTCGACAAGATCCGGCTCGGCAAGGCCGAACTCGTGGTCGCGGGCGGCTACGACGACCTCGGGATCGAGGGGATCGTCGGCTTCGGTGACATGTCGGCTACCGCGGATTCGGCGACCATGAGCGCCAAGGGCATCAGCGACCGGTACTTCTCCCGCGCCAACGACCGCCGCCGCGGCGGCTTCGTGGAGTCGCAGGGTGGCGGCACCGTGCTGCTCGCCCGCGGTGACGTGGCGCTGGAAATGGGTCTTCCGGTGCTCGGCGTGGTGGCCTACGCGCAGTCCTTCGCCGACGGCGTGCACACCTCGATCCCGGCGCCCGGCCTCGGTGCGCTCGGCGCGGGTCGCGGCGGTCGCGAGTCTCGGTTCGCCGCGGAGCTGCGCAAGCTCGGCGTCACCCCGGACGAGATCGCGGTGGTGTCCAAGCACGACACCTCCACCGCGGCAAACGATCCCAACGAGTCCGAGCTGCACGAGCGGCTGGCCGGTGCGATCGGTCGTTCGGAAGGCGCGCCGCTGTTCGTGGTCTCGCAGAAGAGCCTGACCGGACACGCCAAGGGCGGTGCGGCCGCGTTCCAGCTGATCGGCCTGTGCCAGGTGCTGGAAACCGGTGTGGTGCCGCCGAACCGGAGTCTGGACTGTGTCGACGAGAAGATGCAGGCCTACCCGCACCTGGTGTGGCCGCGCGAGCCGCTGCGCTTCGGCGAGCGGTTCCCGCTCAAGGCCGGTCTGGTGACCTCGCTCGGCTTCGGGCACGTCTCGGGCCTGCTCGCGGTCGTGCACCCGCAGGCGTTCCTCCAGGCCATCGAGCCCGCGCGGCGCGAGGAGTACCAGCGCCAGGCCGAGCAGCGTCAGCTGGCCGGTCGGCAACGGTTCGCCGAGGCCATGTGCGGCGGCGCGCCGCTGTACGAGCGGCCCGCGGACCGGCGGCTCGGCGGAGAAGGCACGCCCGCCAAGCGGATTCGCCAGCTCGAGGCGGACATGCTGCTCTCGCCGCAGGCTCGCCTCGGCGCGGACGGCGCCTACCGCGCCGACGGATTCGGTTGCGGCACGGGCGCGGTCATCGTCGGGCAACTCGAGGGCGATGCCTCTTTGGATCGGTGACTTCGGCCACTACCCTTCACTCAGGCCGTCCGGCGCGGGCGGCCGGGACCCGGCGGGAACGCCGGGTCCGGTGAAGCGGGGTGCGGTCGCGCGAACGGCCGCGTTCCACGAGGCTCGAGGAGCTGCGACGCATTGACCATCCTGGGGATCGGCCTCGACTTGGTGACCATCTCCGAGTTCGCCGAACAGCTCGAGCGGTCTGGAACCACCATGCTCAGGGAGAGTTTCACCGCGGGTGAGCGGCGCTACTGCCAGAGCAAGGGCACCGATCCGGCGCGCAGTTTCGCCGCGCGCTGGGCCGCCAAGGAGGCAGTGCTCAAGGCCTGGGCCTCGTCGCGTTTCGCCCGCCGCCCGCAGATCGGCGACAACCCCTATCCGCTGATCGAGGTGGTCAACGACGCGTGGGGCAGGCCGAGCATCAAATTGCACGGTCTCGCGGCCGAATTCCTGCCGCGCGCCAGGGTGCATCTGTCCCTGACCCACGACGGCGATACCGCGGCGGCGATGGTGGTGTTGGAGGATCCGGGCGAGCTGGCCGACTTGATCGAGGGACGCGAAACGACCGCGTGAGCGCCGTCAGCGCTCGCTGGCGGTGCGGGATTCCTTCTCCGCGACAAGCAGATACGCGACCATCAGCCGCTTGAGTTCGGCGACGGCCTCGGCGTGCGACTGCTCGTCCTGGACCGAGAAGTTGAGCATCGAGTACACGACGTGCACGAGGACCTCGGCCATCATGGTGCGCCGGACCCGCGGCGTGCGCGGGGTGAGCGGCCGCAGCATCTGCGAGACGACCTCGGCGAATTGCTTCTCGTGGATGGCGCCGGTGGCGCGGGTGGACGGCGTGGACTGCATGGCCAGCCAGACCTCGCGCCGGGAGGGGTCGGTCATCCAGAGGTTGGCCAGGTGGTCGACGAACTGGTTCATGTGCCGCAGCCAGTCCAGCGAGGGCACTTCGCCGTGGAAGTCGGCCAGTTCCTGGGAAACGGCAACGAGATCTTGGCGATTCAGTTCGCAGACGATGACGTACTTGTTCGCGAAGAACTGGTACAGCGTGCCGATCGGGACCTCGGCGCGCGCCGCGACCTCTTCACAGGTGAACGATTCGAAACCGACCTCGACGAGCAACTCGCGGGACGCCTGGAGCAGCGCGTCGAACTTGCGTTTGCTGCGTTCCTGAGTCGGCCGCTTGCGCGGCATCAGCTCTTGCGGATCGTCCTGCAGTTCCAACGCGGGGTCCAGGTGTCGCTTGGACGGCGTCGCCCTGGCCTCCGTGTGTACTTCCACGTATCCAGGCTAGCGGTACCGACACACACGCGACACGCGCAGTTGGTCTGCGTGTTCAGGTCTGTCACATTTCACGACCCATCCGCGACGGTTGTGGCCGCGAACACTAACCGAGCGTGCGTGCATCCGCAGGCACGTTGCCAAGGGTGTTCGCCCACCTCGGCGCACCTTCGCCTTCGCTCCGGCGCGTGCGCGGGCTGAGGAAGGACTTCGTCCGCGTCCGTAGGGCGGGGCGATCCGGTCCGGACAGTCACTGGGAAGGCGTATCTGTGGTAGCTCGATCTGTGGTAACTCTCGGCGTTTCCACCGAACGTGGCGCCGTGCACGCGGTAGCGCTCGCCGACACCGGCGAGAAGCTCGTGGAGCGCGTGCTGGTGCACCGGGTGGCGAAGACGCACGGCGACAACAAGGCGGATGTGGCGGCGGCGGTCCAGGCCGCGATGGACTACGTCGCGGCGGAGGTCGGACAGGGACGGGAGATCGCGGGCGCCGCGGTCGCCTACCGCGACGCCGCCGAGCGGAAGGCCATCGTGACCCGGCTCGCGTCCGGGCCGTGGCGCACCGCGTCGCTGCTCTCGACGAAATCCGCGCACCTGAGCGCGGCGGGCGTGATGACCTGGCTCGCCGAGTTCGACGATCTGCTCGTCTGCGAGGTAGTTCCCGGATACCAGGCGTTCACGCTGGTCGACAAGGGTCGCGATCGGGTGCTCGCGGCGGTCGCGCAGACCGGTGGCACGAACGAGTCGTCGCTCGGCGCCGCGGTGACGGCCGCGTGGGACCAGTTCGAGGCGGCCGCCGTCCGCCCCGACGGGGTCGTGTTGATCGGCTCCGCCGCGGACGAACCGGCGGTGCGTGCGGCCGTGGATCGCTTCGGCGCGCCCGTGCTGCCCTGCAAGATCGCGTCGTCGGCCGCGGCCGTCGGCGCCGCGCTGTTCGCCATGGCCGACGTGCCGGAACTGGTCGACACCGTCGAAGAGCCACGCGGCGGCCGGAGTTCGACGGCGATGTTCGCGGCGGCCAGCGTGGCCGCGGCCGGTCTGGTCGTCGGCGGTGTCTACGCGGTCGGCGACTACTCCATCCGCTCGGTCGTCGCCGACGCGCGGAACACCGCCGACGCCCATGTGGTCCCCGGCACCGGATCGTCCAGTGGGATGGCCGTGGGTTCGTCGGTGCAGCCGGAGATCTTCGAGCGCGAAGACAAGGGTGCGTCGTCGGTCCCGCGGCAGTTGCCCGTGATCACTCCGGACAACCCTGCCGTCGCGCCGCAGACGGTGTTTCAACGCTGGGGCAGCGGCCAGGCGGGTCCGCTGACGCTGGAGGAGTTCGAGGCACTGCAGGAGTCCGACACCGCCGCCGCGTCGGTCCTCCCCGGCACCGGCATCCCGTCCACCACCAAGGTCGGCGCGCCCAACGACGCCATGTTGTTCCCGGGCGAGGCGCCCCCGCCGGCGGCCTTCACCCCGGAGTTCTACCAGTGGTGGGACAACCACCTGCGCTTGCTCGCGCAGTGGGCCTCGCAGCAGTGGTCGGAGGCCTGACTCCGAACAGCACGAAAGGCCCGGCGCCGCACTGGCGCCGGGCCTTTCGCTTGTCCGGCGCACCCTCGCGCTCGGTTCGGCCGCGGTCGAGTCGGCCTCGGATCAGGTGCGGGTGCGGTGTCGGAAGAGCGCGCCCGCCGCGAGGTAACCGACCACGGCGATGCCCGCGCACCACAGCACCGCGAGCAGGGCGCTGTCGCCGATGGGCGTCCCCATCAACAGACCGCGCATCGTCTCGATCACCGGCGTCACCGGCTGGTTCTCGGCGAACCGGTGCAACCAGCTCGGCATCGATTCGGTCGGCACGAACGCACTGCTCACGTAGGGCAGGAACATGAAGAAGAAGGTGAAACCGTTGGCCGCCTCCGGGTTTCGCGCGAGCAGGCCGAGGGCGGCCGACAGCCAGGACAGCGCGAGCACGTACATGGCGATCACCCCGAGCGCGCCGAGCCAGCGCAGCGGGTCGGTGGTCGGGCGGAAACCCAGCGCGACCGCGACCACGATGACGAGTCCGGTGGTGATCAGGTTGCGGATCAGGCTCTCGGCCACATGCCCGGTCAGCACCGCCGATCGCGCGATCGCCATGGTGCGGAACCGGTCGATGATGCCCTCGGCCAAGTCGGTCGAGATGCTGACGGCGGTGGTCGAGGCGCCGAAACCGGCGCACAGCAGGATGATTCCCGGCACCACGTAGTCGATGTACGCGCCGGGACCGACGTCCATCGCGCCACCGAAGACGTAGACGAACATCAGCAGGATCACGACCGGCAGCGCGATCGTCATGATCATGGTGTCGGGACTGCGCAGCGTGTGCCGCAGATTGCGGTCCAGCATGGTGCCGGAGTCCTGGACGGTGCGCAGCGCACGCAGGGCGGGGGACGGGGTGATCATGGTCGTCTCGTTTCTCATGCGGCCGATTCGGTGCGGCCTGGGTGGCCGGTCAAGGCGAAGAAGACGTCGTCGAGGTCCGGGGTGTGCACGGTCAGCCGCTCGACGGCGATGTCCAAGTCGGCGAACCGGTCGAGCAGGCGCTTCACCTCGGCCGCACTGCCGTCGGACGGCACCTGAAGGGTCAGCTGCTCCGGGTCCACCTGGCTACCCGCCGTGGGGACGGCGCGATCGTCGACGGCGCGGGCGGCGGCCGCGAGCAGGTGCCGGTCGGCGAAGCGAAGACGAATGTGGCCGCCGGGGGCGAGGCGCTTGAGCTCCTCGGGGGTGCCCTCGGCGACGATGCGTCCGCCGTCGAGCACGGCGATGCGGTCGGCGAGTTGGTCGGCCTCCTCCAGATACTGCGTGGTGAGGAAGATCGTCGCGCCGTCGTCGGCGAGTTCCTCGATGGCCGACCACAAGTCGCGGCGGCTGCGCGGGTCGAGGCCGGTGGTCGGTTCGTCCAGGAAGACGATGCGCGGCCTGCCCATCAGGCTCATCGCGAGGTCGAGGCGACGGCGCATGCCGCCGGAGTAGGTGGCGACCGGCCGGTCGGCGGCGTCGGCGAGGTCGAAACGTTCGAGCAGGTCGGCGGTGCGGCGGCGCGTCTCGGCCGAGCCGAGGTGCAGCAGCTTGCCGGTGAGGCGCAGGTTCTCGGTGCCGGTCAGCACGCCGTCGACGGCCGCGTACTGGCCGGTGACGCCGATCAGACCGCGGACGACGTCCGGCTCGCCCGCCAGATCGTGCCCGAAGACGCGGGCCTCGCCGCGATCCAGCGTGCTCAACGTGGCGAGGATGCGCACCAGGGTGGTCTTGCCCGCGCCGTTCGGTCCGAGCAGTGAGAAGACCGTTCCCGCTGCGACATTCAGATCGATGTCGGCGAGCACGGTGTGCGTGCCGAAGGACTTGCCGAGCCCGTGCACCGCGAGGGCGGGGGGTGGTTCGGGGGACATGGGATCTCCGATCCGGAAACTGTTTATCGAATAAACTCTGTTTATAGAGTAAGCAATTTTAGAGCGCAAGAGGTCCTGGGCGGGGAAACCTACGATCGCCACCACCGGACGTAGTTCGTCGACCGACCGCGCACGGCCGCAGCGGAGGCGGGAGGTACGCCTAGAGTCGAGGCGAGCGAAGGAGGCTGAAGGGGAGATGACGACGTCGGACGACGCGGCGCTACCGAAGTCGGTGGAACTGTTGTGGCGGCTCGATCAGCCGGGCGGGCGCGGCCCCAAACGCGGGCTGACGCTGGACCAGATCCTGGAGGCCGCGATCGAGGTGGCCGACGCGGAGGGTTACGCGGCGCTGTCGATGAACCGGGTGGCCCAGCAGCTCGGCTTCACCGCGATGTCGCTCTACCGGTACGTCGACAGCAAGAACACCCTGGTCGAGCTGTTGCTGGATCGGGTGATCGGCGAGCCGCCGCGCATCCCGCCAGGCACACCGTGGCGGACGGGGCTGGAGTACTGGGCCCGCAGCGAGTTCGAGGTGGTCGGGCGGCATCCGTGGTGGCTGGACATTCCGCTCAAGGCGCCGCCGATGGGCCCGAACAACATGGCGTGGCTCGAGGCGGGACTCGCGACGCTCGCCGAAACTCCGGTGCCCGAGCCGGTGCGGCTGCAGCTGGTGATGAATCTGTCGCTCTACGTCATCGGCAGGCGCTGGGCGGCGAGCAATGTGGTCGGCGGGACCGAGGGCGAGCAGGACTTCACCGCGGCGCTGCGGCGCGTGCTCGATCCGCAGCGGTTTCCCGCGATTCTCTCCGCCCTCGCCCACCAGGCCTTCGACCAGGACGACATCGACTGGGAGAAAGCCGATTTCGAGTTCGGCCTGGCGCGGATGCTGGACGGCTACGAGAGCCTCATCCGCTCCTTCGAGAGCTGACGTTCAGACCGACAGGTCGCGGCGCAACTTGGCGACGTGGCCGGTGGCGCGCACGTTGTACTGCGCGACCTCGATCTTGCCCTGCTCGTCCACCAGGAAGGTGGAACGGATGACGCCGGTGACGGTCTTGCCGTACATCGTCTTCTCGCCGAACGCGCCCCACGCGGTGAGCACCGCGCGGTCCGGATCGGACAGCAGCGGGAAGGTCAGTCCCTCGGCATCGCGGAACTTGGCCAGCTTGGCGGGCTTGTCCGGCGAGATGCCGAGGACGTCGATGCCCGCCTCGTTCAATTCGCCGAGGTTGTCGCGGAAGTCGCAGGCCTGCTTGGTGCAGCCGGGCGTGCTCGCGGCGGGGTAGAAGTAGACGATCACCTTGCGGCCGCGGAAGTCGGCGAGCGAGATCTCCTTGCCGTCGGCGTCGGGCAGTGTGAACGCGGGGGCGGTGTCGCCGGGGGAGAGTCGTTGGTTGGTCACGTCCTGCACGGTAACCGAACGCCCATCGGGCAGGCGGATACACTCGTCCGCGAGCCCTGGTGACTCGCGAACGGCCGGTGGGAACGTGGTCCCCGGCCCGGTTCGCGCCCGGCGGCACGCCCATCGACAGGAGGACATACGTGGCGAAGGACACCGAGCGGATCGAGCGGGAGATCGAGGCCGCCCGCACCCGGCTGGCGAGCACTCTGGACGAGATCGCCGTGCGCGCCGATCCGCAGCGGATCGCGGACGACACCAAGAGCATCGTCGTCGCCAAGCTGAACGAACCCAAGGTCAAGTACAGCCTGATCGGCGCCGGTGCGCTGGTCGTCGGCTTGGTGCTGGTGAAGCTCTTCCGCTGATTTCCCGGCAGACGAAAACACCCGGTGCGGCACTGCCACACCGGGTGTTTTCGTTTTGGGCGGTATCAGACCGTCGGGCAGGCGAATCCGTCGCCGTCGGGATCCAGGTGCGGGCCGAAGCCCGGCTCGCCGCGGAAGATCGGGGCGCGACCAGCCGCGCGGGCGTCGTCGCAGTTGGCGAAGGCGCCACCGGCCGAGCCGGTCTGGGACACGCCCGCCGAACCGGTCGCGGCGGAACCGGTGTCGATGGCGGAGGAGCCGGTTCCGGAAGAACCGGTCGGGGCGGCGGCCAGGGCGGCGGGCGCCGCGAGGATGGTCAGTCCAGCGACGGCGGCGCTGACGGTAAGCCGGCGAACGTTCATGTATTCCTCTGTGTGTGCTGCGGTGGGAGGGCGCCTTGACGAGCGACGCCGCACCCACTGTTGCGAGGGGCCGCCCAGTTGTCAACCGCGCGTCACCCGAATTAGGGCCATTAGGGGCTATAGGGCAGCCCGGTTCAGCGGGCCGGGCGGGTGCCGGAGAGGTGTTCCGCCGGGATGTTGCCCATTTGTCCCGACTGGAAGTCCTCTATCGCCTGGATGATCTCCGCGCGGCTGTTCATGACGAACGGGCCGTACTGGACGACGGGTTCGCGGATCGGTTGCCCGCCGAGCAGTAGCACCTCGAGATCGCCGGTGTGCTCGCGCTGCTTCGCATCCGCGTCGACCGAAATCGAATCGCCCGGTCCGAACACCGCGAGCTGACCCGCCCCGATCGGCCTGCGCTCGGCGCCGACCGTCCCACTGCCCGCGAGCACATAGGCCATCGCCGAGAAGTGCTGCGGCCAGGGCGTTTCCAGTCGGCCGCCCGGGGTGATCGAGGCGTGCGCGTAGGCGATCGGCGTGTAAGTCGATCCGGGACCGGCGAATCCGCCGATCTCACCCGCGATCAGTCGCACCAGCGCGCCGCCGTCGTTCGAGCTGACCAGCGTCAGTTCGCTGCCGCGCAGATCTTGATAGCGCGGCGCGGCGAACTTCATGGCCCGCGGCAGATTCACCCACAGCTGCACCCCGTGGAACAGTCCGCCGGCGACCACCAGTTCCTCGGGCGGCACCTCGTCGTGCAGGATGCCGGAGCCCGCGGTCATCCACTGCGTGTCGCCCTCGCTGATGACGCCGCCGCCACCGTTCGAGTCGTGATGCACCATGGTGCCGTCGAGCATGTAGGTAACGGTCTCGAAGCCGCGGTGCGGATGCCATGGCGCGCCCTTGGCCTCGTGCGGTTCGTAGGTCACCGGACCCATCTGGTCGAGCAGGATGAACGGGTCGGCGGAGCGCAGGTCCACGCTGGGGAACGGACGCGTCACCTCGAAGCCCGCGCCTTCGCGTTGCTTGTGCGCGGTGACGACCTGCCGGACCGGGCGTTCGCGCATGGTCTCGTCGGGACGGGGCAGGCGCGGCAGCACCAGGATGTTGTCGACGGCGATGGCGGGCATGGGGAGCACCTCCTGTGCAGGGGACCGGCCTCGGCCGGTTGGTGTCCATGTCAACCAAGTGGGGTTTAGGATCATTCCCGTGGCGCGATGGCTGAGCGACGACGAGCAGGAGACCTGGCAGGCCTACATCCGGCTGCGCCAGCGGATGGACGCGGCGATCATGGCCGGGCTGGCCCGCGACGGACTCTCCCTGGCCGACTATGAACTGCTCGTTCCGCTCTCCGCCGCGCCGCAGGGCCGACTGAGGGCCAAAGAACTCGCCGCCGAGGTGTGCTGGGAGAAGAGCAGGTTGTCCAAGCACCTGGCCAGGATGGCGGCGCGCGGGTTGGTCGAGCGGCGGCCCTCCGAGGAGGACGCGCGCGGGATCGTCGTCGAGCTGACGGCGGCGGGTCGTACCGCGCTCGAGCAGGCCGCGCCCAACCACGTGGATCTGGTTCGCCGCGTCTTCATCGATGCGATGACCGACGCGGAGGCGCGGGCGCTGCGCTCGCTGTCGGACAAGGTCAGCACCACCGCCGAGAGCGTGACCGATCTCGCGGTGTGACCACTACGACCACGGCGTGATCGGCGGCTTCACCCACAGCAGCTTCTCGTCCACGTGCGCGCGCGCCGCCGCCGCGTGATCGGGGTTGCGAACGGCCCACGCGTTCTTCTCGTCGAGCAGGCGGGCGACGACAAGCCAGGTCTCGTCGGTGCTCGGCGGGTTCGTTTCGGCGGCGCGGGCCAGCTTGCGGCGGGTCGCGGCGGGCATGTCGCGCAGTTCGGCGCCGCTGATATCGCGGTCCCAGAGATAGACGGCCAAGCGGCGGGCCTTCTCGGCCCTTCGGCTGACCGACGCGTCGGAGTGCGCGTAATCGGCCACCCGGGCATCCTACGACGAACGCCCCGCACCCGGTCGCGCTGACCGGAGGCGGGGCGTTCGTCGTACTGGAGACGGATCAGTACGCGCTGTTCACGTTGTCCATGCTGCCGTAGCGGTGCGCGGCGTAGTTGCAGGCCGCGACGATGTTGGCCACCGGATCCCAGACGTCGAACGGGGTGCCGGCCACGTGGTAGGCCGCGAAGGTCGGGTCGATGACCTGGAGCAGGCCCTTGGACGGGATGCCCGCGGCGGCGTTGGAGTCCCACAGGTTGATGGCCTGCGGGTTGCCGCTGGACTCGCGCATGATGTTGCGGTGGATGCCCTCGTAGGAGCCCGGGATGTTGTTGGCGGCCATGATGTCGAGGGCCTGGCGGATCCAGCCGTCCAGGTTGTTCTCGTACACCGGCGGAGCCGGGGCCGGGGCCGGGGCGGGCATCGGCGCGGGAACGGGTTCCGGCGCGGGCATCGGAGCCGGGACCGGAGCCGCAGCCTCGGGGGCCGGGGCGGGAGCGGGCAGGACTTCGGCGACGGGCGCGGCTTCCACCACGGGGGCGGGGGCGGCCGCGGGCTGCTGCTCGGCGACCACGGCGACGCGGGCCGGAACGCTGTCGTCGGCCACCGACACCGCCGACGAGGCGGCGACGGCCACGATGCCAGCCGCGGCTACGGCGAAGGTCAGGCCCTCGCGCAGGGTGGTGCGGCGCAGGGTGGAAAGGCGACTGTCAGGCATTTCTGAATCGGTTCCTTGTTCGGGGACAGGGCGGTCCGGCCGCACTCGGGCAGCGCGGATCCGGCGGCGGACGCTCATGGCGCTCGCCGGGAAAAGTCGATGTGCTGTTGTGGATTTTGTTGTGGGGGACACTCCGGTCCCCGGAACGCGGCAGGGCGGGTACCGGGCATCTCTGGCCCGGGCCGCGGCGTCGCGCGGAACTCCACAACAGTGGAGCGATAGGCGTAGGCGGGTGATCGGGGATCCGTTGCCGATCCGCACCCGCGACCGCCTGGACCAACTCGGGTCCGTCCGGTCGTTTTCCGAATGCGTGTAAACAACACCTCGGTCTAACCAAACCTCAGGTCTCTTTGCGACCTGATTGCAGAATGGTCACGGAAGGTTAACGGAAGGTGAACGAGACCTGAATGATAGATGCTGTCGATCTTGGAACGACCAGGGCTTCGTTACCGAAACGCGATTTACCAGGGCGTTTGCTTCTAAACGCGTTGTGCGCTAGGTCACAAAAATTGTGGAGTGACCTGCGTCTAATCAGGGTTTACAACCCCCGATAGGCCCTGTTCCAGGCTGTTCCGACCGCTTAGGTCACGGCGTCGTTACCATCGCGGAGATGATCGCCGAGCGACGATTCGGACACGAAAAGACCGTGCCCTTGTCCAATCGTGACTGGAAGCTAGGCACGGTCTGTACTGTGCGCCATCAGGGACTCGAACCCCGAACCCGCTGATTAAGAGTCAGCTGCTCTGCCAATTGAGCTAATGGCGCCTGCTCCGTGTTCCGGTGCGGGACAAAGATTAACAGGCCGGGGCCGCAGAAGTGAAATCGCCTGGTGAAGGGCCGTTTTGTGTGGTCGGCGACGGGTGTTAACACTGGGGGCTCCCGCGGGGATCTATCCGGTGGAACTCGGCCCGTTGCGCGTGTAGTTCGCGTTGGATCGGTCAGACCGGACTGGCAGAATGTTAGGAACGCGGTCTCGACCGATCCCGCCGGCGCGGTGGGTTGAGCTTCTTTCGTCGGTTGGATCCGAAGCCATCGGCGCGTGTCTGGACGGCGCCGAGACTTGAAACGGGGTTGATATGCGCATTGGTCGAGGTCGGCGGCGGTCGATACGAATACTCAGCGGACCTTTGGTAGTGCTCGCCGTGATCGCATTGGGATCTTCGGCCTGCTCGCCCTCGTCCGGTAGCGCGGACGCGGCGGTTGCCATCGACCGGAACCCGATCACCGAACTGATCAAACCGAAGCTGCTCGCTCCCGTCAAAGACGGCGACAAAGGCGTATCACCCGGCATGCCTATGACTTTCAAGGTCGACGACGGCAAGTTCACCAATGTGACGTTGGTCAACCAGCAGGGCAAGCCGGTCAGCGGCAACCTCGCCGCCGACGGGCGGACCTGGGAGACCGCCGAGGTGCTCGGTTACGGCAAGACCTACCAGCTGACCGCGGACGCCATCGGTCTCGGCGGCGCCAACACCACCACGCTGAGCTTCACCACGAGCTCGCCGAACAACCAGACCAAGCCGTATCTGATCCCGGGGGAGGGCGAAGTCGTCGGTATCGGTCAGCCGGTGGCGATTCAGTTCGACGAGAACATCCCGGACCGCAAGGCGGCCCAGGATGCGATCAAGATCACGACGAACCCGCCGGTGGAGGGTGCCTTCTACTGGGTGAACAACCGCGAAGTCCGTTGGCGGCCAGAGCATTTCTGGGCGCCGGGCACGCGGGTCGACATCCAGGTGAACGTCTACGGCAAGAACCTCGGCAACGGGCTGTACGGCCAGGACAACATCACCTCGCACTTCGTGGTCGGTGACGCTGTGATCTTCACCGCGGACGACGACACGCACCAGGTGACGGTCGAGCAGAACGGTCAGGTGATCCGCACCATGCCGACCTCGATGGGCAAGGACAGCACGCCCACCGACAACGGCATCTACATCGTCGCGGACAAGCACGAGAAGATCATCATGGACTCCTCGACCTACGGCGTGGCGGTGAACTCCGCGGACGGCTACCGTACGCCGGTCGACTTCGCGACCCGAATCTCCTACAGCGGCATCTTCTTCCACTCGGCTCCGTGGTCGGTGGCTCAGCAGGGTTACTCGAACGCCAGCCACGGCTGCCTGAACCTGAGTCCGGCGAATGCGCAGTGGGTGTTCAACTTCGCCAAGCGCGGTGACATCACGATCATCAAGAACACCGTGGGCGGCACGCTGTCCGGCACCGACGGCCTCGGTGACTGGAACATTCCGT
Organism: Nocardia sp. CNS-044; assembly: GCF_059570515.1. Lineage (NCBI taxonomy): Bacteria > Bacillati > Actinomycetota > Actinomycetes > Mycobacteriales > Nocardiaceae > Nocardia > Nocardia sp. CNS-044. Next base: position 680,697 of record NZ_JCANSX010000007.1, on the reverse strand, counting down.
GGTCGGAGTGGAAGGCGGGCAACGCGGACGTCGGATGACGCGCGAAAGCCCCTGAGCGGCAACGCAAAGGCCCCCGGCGAGTGCCGGGGGCCTTTGTCGTCGGTGGGCTCAGGGGATGATCGGCCCCGGGGTGCCCGCGCAGGTGAGGTTGGCGTTGAACGCGCTGCCCACGGCGGCGCAGAGCAGCGGGCCGCCGAAGAGGATCTTCTCCAAGGCGGGACCGGAGCCGGTGCCGGTGGAGCCGGTGGTCGTCGCGCCGCCCGAGGATCCGGTGCTGTGCGCGGAGCCACTGGTGATGCCCGCGGATCCGGTGTCGGCGGGCAGGTCGACCGGAGTCGCCTCGCGCGCCGCCGAGGCGGTGCCTCCGGACCCGCCGAGCAAGGTGGCGCCGACTAGTGCTGCGAGAACGGCGGAACGCTTCACGTAGTGCTGTCTTTCTCCCGGGCCGGGTGATGCCACGGCGGCACACCCTGGTGCCGCAGTTTACGGCCAGTGGGGGAGATGCGGGTCACATTTGGAAGTATCTGTGTTTCAGAACAAATTCCAGTGCTGGGCGGTGCGCCGAGTGGCGATGTCGTCCCGAATCGGCGCGGTCGGAACGGCGTTGGGTGCGCGGGGTGAATCGGCCCGGAAACGCGAAATGCGCGAGCCCACTGGACTCGCGCATTTCGCGTGGGGTGAGTGACGGGACTCGAACCCGCGACAGCCAGGATCACAACCTGGTGCTCTACCAACTGAACTACACTCACCATCGCCGGTAACTACCGGCGCGCTAGATACTAGCGTGCCACCCCCGCGATTCCCTAATCGGCTTCCAGTGCGCCGTTGCGCGGCGCCGAGGCGGCGGGCTTGGCGGTGCCGCTGAGCTCGGCGGCGACCGTGGCGATCTCCGTGCTGGACGGCCCGGGCGGCGCGACGAACGCGGTGCGCCGGTAGTACTCCAGCTCGCGGATGGACTCTTTGATGTCGGCGAGGGCGCGGTGGGTGAGGCCCTTCTCCGGCTGGCCGAAGTAGATGCGCGGGTACCAGCGGCGGCACAGCTCTTTGATGGAGCTCACATCGATCATCCGGTAGTGCAGGTGACTGTCCAGCGCGGGCATGTCGCGGGCGAGGAAGCCGCGGTCGGTGGCGATCGAGTTACCCGCCAGCGGAACCGTTCCCGCGGTGGGGGCGTAGGCGCGGATGTAGTCGAGCACCTGCTGCTCGGCCTCGGCGAGGGTGACGGTGGAGCGCCGCACCTCTTCGGTCAGACCGGAGCGCTCGTGCATGTCGGCGACGACCGGAGGCATCGCGGCCAGCGCCTCGTCATCGGCGTGGATGACGATGTCGACACCGTCACCGAGAATGTTGAGGTCGCTGTCGGTCACGAGCGCGGCCACCTCGATCAGCTTGTCGCTGTCCAGGCGCAGGCCGGTCATCTCGCAATCCATCCACACCACAAGTTTGTCGGACACTCAGGCAACCTTACTGGCATCCGCGCGGCCACCCTCGGCTGACAAGCACGTTCGCCTTCCGCGCGCCTACGGTGCTGATTTCTCGCGCGCCGAAGTGTCGTTCCCGCGGCCGGTGTTCGTCCGCACACAGGCTCGTGTCGGCGATGCCCGCGCGGGTACCCGGCCGCGGAACGCTCCCACCGGGGATACAGTTTCCGCAGAGATCGGCAAGGCGTACTTTCGCCTCCGCTCGGGCCGTGCGGGCTGTCGACGGACTCTGTCCGGCAGCGCCCACCAGGGGTACCTCCGCTGCGGCCACGCGCGAGCTGACGGCGGACCTACGCCCGGTTGGGCCCTAGGCGTTTTCGGTTCGACAGACGGAGGACGTGCGATGACCACTCCCGAGGAGAAGGCGGCCGCGGCGCGTAAGGCGGCCGACGAAGCGGCGCGAATCGCGGCCGAGGCGGCAGCCGCCGCGGAAGCCGCCGAGCGTGAGCTCGCCGAGCACCGAACTGAGGGGTCCGCCGCTCCGGGCGAGAATGCGCCGGACCGCGCGACGCGCGCCAGGCAGACGGCCGCGAAGGGCGGCGAGAGCCGCGCCTCGAAGAGTGCCGACGCGGATTCCGACTCGGCCAGGGTCGCCGACGCGAGCTCCGCCGCACAGGAGATCGCCGCGGGCTACGCCTTCGACGGCGCGGCGCTGGAACTGGGCACCGTGGTCGTGGACGGAACCGTGGATCCCACCGCGCGAGTGCGGATTCCGATGCGCACGGTGAACCGGCACGGCTTGGTCGCGGGCGCCACCGGAACCGGGAAGACCAAAACGCTCCAGGGCATCGCCGAGCAGCTGTCGCGGGCGGGCGTTCCGGTGGTGCTCGCCGACATCAAGGGCGATCTCTCCGGTTTGAGTCGGCCCGGCGAGGCCGACGACAAGATCAGCGCGAGGGCGCGGGACACGGGCGCGCCGGACTGGGCGCCCAGCGGTTTCCCGACGGAGTTCGTCTCGCTGGGCACCGGCGGTATCGGCGTGCCGATCCGGGCCACCATCACCTCGTTCGGCCCGGTGCTGCTGAGCAAGGTCCTCGACCTCAACGAGACGCAGGAATCGACCCTCGGGCTGATCTTCCACTGGGCCGACCAGCAGGGCCTCGCGCTGCTGGATCTCAAAGACCTTCGCGCGGTCATCACCCACTTGACCAGCCCCGACGGCAAGGCGGACCTGAAGGGCATCGGCGGTGTGTCGGCGCAGACCGCGGGCGTGATCCTGCGCGCGCTGGTCAACCTGGAGGCCGACGGCGGCGACACGTTCTTCGGCGAACCGGAACTGGACCCGGCCGATCTGGTCCGGGTCTCGGGCGGTCAGGGTGTGATCACGCTGTTCGAGCTCGGCGCGCAGGCGGCGCGGCCGGTGATGTTCTCCACATTTCTGATGTGGGTGCTCGCCGATCTGTTCCAGACGTTGCCCGAGGTCGGCGATGTCGACGAGCCCAAGCTGGTGTTCATCTTCGACGAGGCGCATCTGCTGTTCGACAACGCCTCGAAGGCGTTCCTGGATCAGGTCGAGCAGACGGTCAAACTGATCCGCTCGAAGGGTGTCGGCGTGTTCTTCTGCACGCAGCTGCCCACCGACATCCCGAACCAGGTGCTTTCGCAGCTCGGCGCGCGCGTTCAGCACGCGCTGCGCGCTTTCACCCCCGACGATCAGAAGGCGCTGTCCAAGACGGTCCGCACCTACCCGAAGACCTCGACCTACGACCTGGAGAAGGCGCTGACCTCGCTCGGCACCGGCGAGGCCGTGGTGACGGTTCTCTCCGAGACCGGCTCCCCGACGCCCGTGGCGTGGACCAGGATTCAGCCGCCGCGTTCGCTGATGGACACCATCGGCGAGGACGCCATCAAGTCCCAGGCGCTCTCCAGCGCGCTCGCCACGAAGTACGGCCAGACCATCGACCGCGAGTCCGCCTACGAGATGCTCACCGCGAAACTGGCCGCGGCCGAACCGGAGCAACCGGAAGCCGCCCCGGTACCCGGCCGCTCCCCGCGCCAAGAGGAAGAATCCGCCGCGGAACGCATCATGAAGAACCCGGCGGTGAAGAGCTTCCTCCGTTCGGCGGCATCCGCGGCGGGCCGCGAGATCAGCCGCACTCTGTTCGGCACCCGCCGCCGCTGAGCGGTCGGAGGTCTATTCGGACGGAGTGGCGGGGTCCGCGAGTCAGACCCCCACTTCGCGCGCCATGAGATCGTCGATCGTCTCGCGGCGGACGAGGGTTCTGGTGCGACCGTCGCGGACGGCGACAATGGGCGGGCGGCCGACGCTGTTGTAGGTGCTGGCCAGGCTGTGGTGGTAGGCGCCGGTGCACGGGACCGCGAGGATCTCGCCGGGGCGCAGGTCGGCGGGCAGCCGGACGTCGACGGCGAGGACGTCGCCTGCCTCGCAGTGGCGGCCCGCGATGGTGGCGGTCATGTGCGGCCCACAGGGGTGGCGGTTGGCGAGCACCACGTCGTAGCGCGCGCCGTACAGCGCGACCCGCGGGTTGTCGCTCATGCCGCCGTCGACGGTGACGTAGGTGTGCCCGCCCTCGGTGTGCTTCACCGAGAGCACCCGGTAGAGCGTCACGCCCGCGCGCGCCACGATCGCGCGGCCCGGTTCCACCGCGATGCGCGGGCGCGGGAAGTGGTGCCGGGCGCAGCCCGCGTCGAGCGCGTCCTCGAGGATCTCGGACAGCTCGGTCAGGTTCATCTCGGCGTCACCGCCGCGGTAGGCGACGGCGTGCCCGCCACCCAGGTCGAGTTCGGTGAGGATGTGCCCGTGATCCTCCCGCACGCGCGCCATTTCGCCGATCATCCTGCGGACCGCCTCGCCGTAGTGGTCGGGGTTGTAGATCTGCGAGCCGAGATGGCAGTGGAAGCCGACCAGCTTCAGGTTCTTGCTGCGCATGATGCGCTCGACCGCCTCGGCGGCCAGGTCGCTGCCGAGCGGGAAGCCGAACTTCTGGTCGACGACGCCCGTCTTGACCGCGGGATGGCCGTGCACGTCGATGCCGGGGGAGAGGCGCACCAGCACCCGCTGACGTGAGGTGGCCAGTGCGGAGAGCAGCGTGATCTCGGTGAGCGAGTCGACCACGATCCGCCCGACGCCGCAGCGCACCGCGGTGCGCAGTTCGTCGCAGGATTTTCCGTTGCCGTGCAGGATGATTCGCTCCGGGTTCACACCGGCCGACAGGGCGATGGCGAGTTCGCCCGCCGAGCACACGTCCACCGAGAGGCCCTCCTGGGAAACCCACTCGGCGACCGCGCGGATCATCAGCGCCTTCCCCGCGTAGATGATCTCCGCTTCGGGAAACGCCTTGTGGTAGGCGCGGCACCGCGACCGGACCTCCTGTTCGTCCAACACATAGGTGGCCGTCCCGTACTCGTCGGCGATGTCGGCCAGGGCCACACCGCCGACCGTGATACGGCCTTCGCTGTCGTAGTGCGTGTCCCGTGGCCACACCGCCGGATCGAGCCGCGAGGGCATCCCCGACCGCAGCGACGGGAAGATTTCGAGCAGCGTCACAGTGTTCTCCTGGGTGCGCCCCCGCTTTCTCTGAACTGCGGGGCCGATGCCAGGACTACGCCTCCCAGACCACTGTGGACGCGTCCCTAACGCCTCTTTGACGGCCGCCCCTCCGTTCCTGACGCCCCGCTGACGCCCGCCTTGGCCTGGCATTATCGCAGCTCACACCCGGTTCGGGCGCCTCGCGCGGCGCCCGGAGCCGCGCGGCGCCGAAACACCTCGCGATGCCGTTCTATGCGTGATCGCTATGGCACCATGATCGACATGGCGACCATCGAAGAGCGAGTCATCGCACTGCTGAAGGAATACCTGGCCGACGCGGAGAAGGTCACGCCCGCCACCGCCATTCTCGACCTGGACAGCAGCGCCTACCGGCAGGAGCTGGTCATCCAGGCCATCGAGAAGGAGTACGACATCGAGCTGCCCAGCGCGGGTATCGAGGCGTTCTCCACCGTGGGCCAACTGATCAAGTTCGTCACGGAAGCCAAGAGCTGATCGGCCCCGACAGAACCCCTCCGAACACGACGAAGGTCCCCGTCGCAGCGACGGGGACCTTCGCAGTGTCTGGTCAGCCGCCGAGCTTGCGGTAGAACGCGCCCGCGACGGGGGCGGTGAGGGCGCGGGGACCGTACTGGCCCGCGACGCTCATGCCCTTGCTGATCAGGCCGGGGACGACACGCATCTTGTTGCGGGCCAGCGCGTCGATGGAGACCTTCGCGGTGTACTCCGAGGACACCCACATGAAGTCGGGGACCAAACGGTCGACGATCGAGGCCTCGGCCGGGTCGGGCATTTCGGTGCGCACCGGGCCCGGCGCCAGCAGCGTGACGTGCACTCCCGAGTCCTTCAGCTCACCGCGCAGCGATTCGCAGAAGGTGTTGGCGAACGCTTTGCTCCCGGCGTAGGTGGCGTTGTTCGGGATCGGCATGTTGCCCGCGGCCGAGCCGCTGATCAAGATGCCACCGGCGCCGCGCGCGATCATGCCGGGCAGCACCGCCAGGGTGAGATCGTGCACGGCGACGGCGTTGAGCTCCATCTGGGCGCGCTCGTACTCCAGGTCCAGCTGCGCGACCGGGCCGAACGTCGCGATGCCCGCGTTGTTGCACAGGATCGAGATGTCGCGCGCCGACAACTCCTCGACCAGCGGGCCGCGTTGCGCGCGGTCGGACAGGTCGACCGCGCGCACCTCGGCGGTGATGCCGTGCGCCAGGGTGAGCCGCTGCGCGAGCTCGTTCAGCAGGTCGCCGCGGCGGGCGACCAGGATCAGCGAATGGCCGCGTCCGGCCAGTTCGGCGGCCAGCGCGGTGCCGATGCCGGAGGAGGCTCCGGTGACGACGGCGCGGTTCTCGGAGGTGGGGGAGGGCAGGCTCACCTGAGCGATGCTAGCGATCGGCTCAGAGCTTGGCCGCCAGCCGGGTGCCCTGATCGATCGCGCGTTTCGCGTCGAGTTCGGCGGCCAGCTCGGCGCCGCCGATCAGGTGCGGGGTGATCCCCGCGGCCCGCAGCGGCTCGACCAGCTCGCGCACCGACTCCTGACCCGCGCAGACCACCACGTTGTCCACCGGAATCAATTGCGGACGTTCGCGTTTCTCGCCGAAGCTGATGTGCAGCCCGCTGTCGTCGATGCGCTCGTAGTTCACGCCGCCGATCTGCTCGACGCCCTTGGCCTTGAGCGCGGCGCGGTGCACCCAGCCGGAGGTCTTGCCGAGGTCCTTACCGAACGAGGACGACTTGCGTTGCAGCAGAACGACATCGCGGGCGGCGGGCGCGGGCTTGGGTTCGGTGAGCTGGCCGGGCGCCTGTTCGTCGTTCGCGTCGACGCCCCACTCCTCTTTCCACTCGTCCAGCTTGAGCGCGGGGTGCCCCTCCACGGTGAGGAACTCGCTCACGTCGTAACCGATGCCGCCCGCGCCGATCACGGCGACGCGCTTGCCCACCGGCTTCTCCTCGCGCACCAGTTCGGCGTAGGAGAGCACCATCGGGTGGTCGATGCCGGGAATGTTGGGGATACGTGGTCGCACGCCGGTGGCGAGCACGACTTCGTCGTAGCGGCCCGCGATGAGTTCGTCGGCGGTGACCCGCTTGTTCAGGTGCAGGACGACGCCGCGCACCTCGATCATCCTGCGGTAGTACCGGATGGATTCGTCGAACTCCTCCTTGCCGGGAATCCGCCGCGCGATGTCGAACTGGCCGCCGATCTTGTCGTCGGCCTCGAAAAGGTCCACGCGGTGGCCCCGTTCGGCGAGATTGACCGCGGCGGAGAGCCCGGCCGGTCCCGCGCCGACCACGGCGATGCGCTTGCTGCGCCGGGTCGGCAGCAGCTTCAGCTCGGTCTCGTGGCCTGCGCGCGGGTTGAGCAGGCAGGACACCGTCTTGTGCTGGAACGCGTGGTCGAGGCAGGCCTGGTTGCAGGCGATGCAGGTGTTGATCTCGTCGACGCGGTCCTGCGCTGCCTTGTTCACCCACTCCGGATCGGTGAGGAACGGACGGGCCAGCGAAACCAGTTGCGCGTCACCGCGAGTCAGGATCTCCTCGGCGATCTCGGGCATGTTGATGCGGTTCGACGCGCAGACCGGAATGTTCACCTGCTTGGTGATCTTCGCGGTGAACTCGACGAAGGCCGCCCGCGGCACCGAGGTGACGATGGTGGGCACCCGTGCCTCGTGCCAGCCGATATCGGTGTTGATGACGGTGACGCCCGCCTTCTCCAATTCCTTGGCGAGGGTGACGATCTCGTCGAAGGTCTGACCCTTCTCCACCAGCTCGGCCATCGACAGCCGGAACACGATGATGAAGCTCGGCCCCACCGCGGCGCGGACTCGGCGCACGATCTCCAGCGGCAGCCTGCGCCGGTTCTCGGCCGAGCCGCCCCACTTGTCGGTGCGCTTGTTGGTGCGCGGCGCGAGGAACTGGTTGATGAAATAGCCTTCACCGCCCATGATCTCGCAGCCGTCGTATCCCGCGAACTGGGCGAGCTTCGCACAGCGCGCGTAGTCCGCGATGGTCTGCTCGATGCCGCGCGCCGAGAGGGCGCGGGGCCGGAAAGGGTTGATGGGGGCCTTGATCGCGGACGCGGAGACGCTGGCGGGCCAGTAGGAATAGCGGCCCGCGTGCAGGATCTGGATGGCGATCTTGCCGCCCTCGGCGTGCACCGCCTTGGTGATCGCGCGGTGGCGGTAGGCCTCGGTCTTGTTGGTCAGCTTGGCGCCGAAGGGCAGCAGCCAGCCGGTGCGGTTGGGCGCGTAGCCGCCGGTGATGATCAGCCCGACACCGCCGCGGGCGCGCTCGGCGAAGTAGGCGGCCAGCTTGTTGGTGTCCCAGGCGCGGTCCTCCAGGCCGGTGTGCATCGACCCCATGACCACGCGGTTGCGCAGGGTGGTGAAGCCGAGGTCCAGCGGCTCGAAAAGGTGGGGGAAGGAACTCATGCCTGGCCTTTCTCCATCGGATCCGGGTGCGGGGCTGACGCACTCGGTCGCAGTGCTTGCAGTACTTCGTCGCACCATTCGATGAACCCGATCTCGACGCGGATGCCGCCGCGCAGGACCAGGTACTGGTGCAGTGCCGTGCCGGAGAGCTGATCCGGCGCGGCGAAGTCCTTCTTCTCGATGAGCCGATAGACCTCGAGCCGCTGGGCGTGCTGGTCGCGGTGTCTGGCGACCTCCGCGCACAGCGCGTCCAGGTCGCCGTAGGCCGCGCCGCGGATCTTCACCCCGAGTTCGCCGCGGGGGAGGTCGGTAGGGGAGGGCTCGGCGATCCAGCGCGCCAGCTCGGCGCGGCCCGCCTCGTTCACCGAGTAGACCTTCTTGTCCGGCTTGCCATCCTGGGCCACCGATTCGCTGTCCAGCCAGCCGGATTCCTCCATGCGCTTGAGCACGCGATAGATCTGCTGGTGGGTCGCGCTCCAGAAGTAGCCGATGGACTTGTCGAACCGGCGGGCCAGCTCGTAGCCCGAACCGGCCCGCTCGGTCAGCGATACCAGCAAGGCGTGCTCGAGGGCCATGCGGCCACGGTACTCGGTACAGTCGGTACTATGCAACTGGGTGCATAGAGCCGTTCAGTGGCATGATCACCAAGGGTCGGCGGTTCGTCTTCGCATCGACCCGCTCGCATATTCGGCGGCTTGTCGGCCCGGCGTCGGCTTTCGGCGGACTTCCTCGCGCCGGGCGGGTTACGCTGCGCCCATGACCGAGGTGGACGCGCGCGGCACGATCGGGGACGCCGCCGGGCGCGGGCAGATCGTGGCCTGGGGGTTGTGGGACTGGGGTTCCTCGGCGTTCCACGCCGTGATCCTCACGTTCGTGTTCTCGGTGTATCTCACCGACAAGGTCGGCGACGATCTGCCCGGCGGGATCTCGGCGAGCGCCTGGCTCGGCTGGGCGCTCGGCATCGCCGGTCTCGTGGTCGCGCTGACCGCGCCCATCAGCGGCCAGTGGTTCGACGCGGCCGCGAAACGCAAACGCTCCCTTGGCGTTCTGACCGCGCTGACCGTCCTGGCCATGACCGGGATGTTCTTCGTGCACGACGACTACCGCGATCTGTGGCTCGGTCTGACGCTGCTCGCCTTCGGCTCCGCCGCTTTCGAACTGGCCAACGTGCCCTACAACGCCATGCTGCGCCAGGTCTCCACACCGGAGACGGTCGGCCGCGTCTCCGGTTTCGGTTGGGCGATGGGCTATTTCGGCGGGATCTTCCTGCTGCTGATCTGCTACGTCGGCTTCATCGCCGGCGAAGGGGACAACCGAGGACTGTTCGGCATACCTACCGACGACGGGCTCAACATCCGGCTGGTGGTCGTCCTCGCCGCGATCTGGTTCGCCACGTTCGCGCTACCCGTGCTGTTCGCGGTGCCGGAACTGCCGCGCACCAGTGCCGATCCCGGCGCGGCGAGCGTGGGGTTCTTCGGTTCCTACCGGGTGCTGTGGCGGGATCTGCGGGAGCTGTGGGCGGCCGACCGGCGCACCGTCTGGTTCCTGTTGGCCAGCGCGGTCTTTCGCGACGGGCTGGCGGGCGTGTTCACCTTCGGCGCGGTGCTCGCGGTGCGCGTCTACGGGATCGACGATTCCGATGTGCTGCTGTTCGGCGTCGCCGCGAACGTCGTCGCCGCGCTAGGGGCGATCGTCGCGGGCCGATTCGACGACCGGGTGGGACCGAAAGCGGTGATCGTGACTTCGCTGGCCGCCATGCTGGTCTGCGGACTCGCGCTGCTCGTGGTCTCGGGACCGCTCATGTTCTGGATATTCGGCCTGCTGCTGACCATCTTCGTCGGGCCCGCCCAGGCTTCGGCGCGGTCGTTCCTCGTCCGGCTGGCGCCGCCGGGGCGGGAAGGGCAGCTGTTCGGCCTCTACACCACGACCGGACGGGCCGTATCCTTCCTCGCCCCCTCGCTTTTCGGTCTGTTCGTCTGGCTGTTCGACGCCGACCGCGCCGGGATGATCGGCCTGGCTGTCGTTCTCGCCGCGGGTTTGGCGGTGCTGCTCCCGGTGCGCGCGCCCGACAGGGCCTAGTTGATCCGGCCCTCCATGCCGCTGTAGATCTCGGTGGCCTCCGCGAAACCGCCGCCGATCAGCTCCGCCAGCGCCAGCGCCTCGTCGCACTTGCGCAGCGACAGGCGCGTGCGGTCGTCGCCACCGCTCAAGGACTCGGCGTGCTCCGCGAGCCAGCCGCGCGCCGCTGTCGCGTCACCGGCGCCGACGAATCCGCCGATCACATAGTTGGCGGTGATGGTGTCCTCCGTGCGCCAAGCGATTTCGGGGAATTGGGACGGCAGGTCGCCGAGCAGCGGGCCGTTGCCGCCGAACCCGGCGGGCCAGCCGGTTCCGGCCTCCTCGGCCAGTGCCGTCGGCCAGACGACGCCGCGGTCCATCCACCCCGGCAGCAGACGCCCGGCGAATTCGACGAGGCAGAATTGCAGGTTGTTGCGCAGAAGGTCGGCGGCGTCGTGGGTTTCGGGGCTGTGCGGGTCGTCGACGGTCGGCTGACCGGAGCGCAGCGCGAGGGCGGCCTGGCGCAGCAGGCGAATCTTCCATGCGATGTCGATGGCCAGGTCGTCGGCGCCGGGCAGCGTGCCGCTCATATCGGGTTCGGTCCGGGCGGCCAGCGCGGGGTCGAACAGTTCGAGTTGCGCGCGGGCGATCTCGTCCACCGTGGCGACAGTGCAATCTCGGTATCGCACAGCGGTTTCCGCTACTTCGGCGGGCGACTCGGCGGTGATCAGGTACGGCCGTCCCCACACGTACAGCGAGGCGTCGAACTCGTCGTCGGCGACCTTCATCGCGCCCAGCGCCCACGCCTTGGCGCGGAAGCGCACCCGCGCCTGCTCGACCGCGAGGGTGATCAGATCGTCCAGATCGCCGTCGCCGCCGAGCCCGGCCAGATACGGCAGGATCCGCTCCTCGACGAGCCGCATGTCCAACGCGTGAAAGCTGGTGTCGTAACCCATGTTCGGCACAGTACGGGACGCGGTGGGCCGAGCTGCGCGGTCAGTGCGCGTACGTCGAACGAGCGCCTACCGATCCTTGGGCGGCCACCAGTTGTCCATGCCGAGCGCGATCAGCCGGATCTTCTGCACCGTGCGGTCGACGATGGTTCGTTGGTCGCGGTCTTCGGCCGCGACATACGCGGCGATCCCGTCGGCGACGGTGCCGACGAGCAGGTCCGCGGCGATCTCCAGATCGCGCGGGCTCCAGTCGTCCAGCGCGCGCACCCGGGACAGGTCGGCGACCAGCTCGCGCACGATCAGCTGGAGTTCCAGTGCGATGGCTTTGCGCAGCGCCGCCGAACCGCCGTGGCGCTCCCGGGTGAGGAAGCCGAACACCGCGCGTTTGGCTCCTACCTGATCGAAGACGAACCGCACGGTGTCGGCGATGCTGGCCTCGGGATTGCGCCGGACCTCGCGCAGCGCCAGCCGCAGTGCGGTCACGCCTTGGTCGACGAGCGCCGCGCCGAGGTCGTCGAGCGAGGCGAAGTGGCGGTAGAAGGCCGTCGGCACGATGCCGGCGGAGCGCGCGATCTCACGCAAGCTCAGCGCGGCGAAACCGCGCTCGGCGGCCAGTTCCAGGGTGCCGTCGACCAGGGCCTGCCGCGTGCGCTCCTTGCGCTCGATCCGGGTTGCTGCCTGCTCGCTCATCACGGTGAGCATACATCCGTTCACCATTCGCTCATCCAAGAGGTGTAGTTCGGGTCACACGAATTGCCGGTTGACACTGGACCCTGTCTATCGGTCACACTGGATGAGTGTACAGGCGTGCACTGAAAATTGATCAAGTGACAGTCGGCACGCCACAGCCTTGACCCACCGACAATCAGAGGTACGGAGAACCGAATGGTGGATCTCATCGACCTGGTGCAGACCCTGACCACGCCCCATCCGCTCGACCGGTACCTGGAACTCGTGCGTCCCACGCTGACCGTCCGGCAGATGCGCGCCGAGATCACCCACGTGCGCCGCTCGGTGCCCGGCTCGGTGACGCTCACCCTGCGCCCGACCAGGCAGTGGCGCGGCCACGCCGCGGGACAGTACGTCCAGATCGGCGTGGTGATCGACGGCGTCCGGCACACCAGGTGCTACTCGCCGGTGAATCCGGAAGGTCGGCGCGACCGGCACATCCAGCTCACCGTCAAAGCGCATCCCGGGGGCCTGGTGTCGCAGTATCTGCACGAGAACGCCGTGCCCGGCATGGTGGTCGACCTGAGCCCGGCGGCCGGAGTGTTCCGGTTGCCCGAGGTCCGCCCCGACCGGGTGCTGTTGATCAGCGGCGGCAGCGGCATCACGCCGGTGCTGTCGATGATGCGGACCCTCGCCGACGAGGGTTATCCCGGCGAACTGACCTTCCTGCACTACGCCCGTTCGCCGGAGGCGGTGCCGCACCGCGCCGAGCTGGAGGCCATCGCCGAGCGGAACCCGCGTTTCCGCGTCGAGATGCGCTATCCGGAGCAGGGCGGCGGCCCGTTCGACTACGACGAGCTCGAGCGCGTCGCGCCCTGGTTCGCCGACGCGCAGACCTATGTGTGCGGGCCGCCGCCGCTGATGGACGCGGTGCGCAAGGTGTACGAGGCCGAGGAGCTGGCCGACCGGCTGCATTCCGAGGAGTTCACGCTCTCGGCCGCCCCCGTCGACGCGGACGAGGTGCACGGCTCGACGAGCTTCTCGGCCAGCGGGGTGCGCGCCGAGAACACCGGTACCAGCCTGCTCGAGCAGGCAGAGGCCGCGGGCCTGACCCCGGAGTACGGCTGCCGCATGGGGATCTGCTTCTCCTGCACCGCCGTTCGCCGCTCCGGCTGCACGCGCAACCTGCGCACCGGCGAGACCGACAGCGATCCCGACCAGCCCATCCAGCTCTGCGTCAGCGCCGCGGTGGGCGACGTCGACATCGACATCTAGACAGACACAAGGGGACTGATTATGACCATCCTGACCGAGACCAAGGACGGACCGCTGGTCCTGACTCCCGACCAGGTCGAGGAGCTGGGCAAGGCGCTCGACGAACTGCGCGACCGCGTCGTCGCCGACCTCGGCGAGCGCGACCGGGAATACATCTACTCGATCATCAAGGCGCAGCGCGGTTTCGAGATCGCCGGGCGCGGCCTGATGTACCTGGGCTTCCTGCCGCCGGTGTGGCTGGCCGCGGTGGCCGCGCTGAGCGTGTCGAAGATCCTGGACAACATGGAGATCGGCCACAACGTCATGCACGGCCAGTACGACTGGATGCGTGAGCCCGGCTTGAATTCCCGTGAGTTCGAGTGGGATACGGTCTGCCCGGCCGACCAGTGGAAGCACTCGCACAACTACCTGCACCACACCTTCACCAACATCCACGGCATGGACCGCGACATCGGTTACGGCATCCTGCGGATGGACGAGGGCCAGAAGTGGAACCCCTACTACCTGGGCAACCCGGTGTGGGCGTTCCTGCTGATGGTGTTCTTCGAATGGGGCGTCATGCTGCACGACGCCGAAGCCGAGAACATCGTTCAAGGCAAGCGCAAGTGGTCCGACCTCAAGCCGCTGATCAAGGGCTGGTGGCGCAAGGCGGGCCGCCAGGCGCTCAAGGACTACGTGGTGTTCCCCGCGCTGACCGGCCCGCTGTTCGTCAGCACGGTGGCAGGCAACGCCGCGGCCAACCTGGTGCGCAACGTCTGGGCCTACTCGATCATCTTCTGCGGCCACTTCCCCTCCGGCGTACAGACGTTCACCGAAGAGGAGACCGCCGAGGAGACCCGCGGCGAGTGGTACGTCCGGCAGATGCTCGGCTCGGCGAACATCGCCGGCGGCAAGCTGTTCCACATCATGAGCGGCAATCTGTCGCACCAGATCGAACACCACCTGTTCCCCGACATCCCCGCCAACCGCTATCCGGAGATTGCGCCGGAGGTGCGGGCGTTGTGTGAGAAGTACGGATTGCCCTACCACACCGGCCCGTTGAGCAAGCAGATCGGCGATGTGTGGCTGAAGATTTTCAAGCTGGCGCTGCCGCCGCGCTTCACGAAGAACACGTCATCTCCCGGTGTTATCGTGATGCGTCAGCGGAAGGCGACCGAAGTGGGCGTGTGAATGATCGGGAAATTCGAAAGCAACAAGGATTTGATTCAAGAATTGACGGCCTCCGGTGCCAGGCACGTCGGAAATATCGCGACGATCATCACCGGGACCGTTCAGGAGGTCACTCGGGAGATCGGTGAGTGGATCACCGACGCGATCGAGATGAACGAGGCGGCCGCCGCGGCCCGCAAGGATGCGGCTGTTCAGCGGGAAGCGCCGCTGGACGAGGTCCCCGACGAGCCCGAGCCCACGTCCGCGACGGGTTCCGCGTTCGTCGAGGCCGAGGTCGTCGAGTCCGATCTCGACGACCGCCGCTGATCACCACACCGGCAGCCTGCGCCGGTGCTCGGTGACGTCGGTGATCAGATCCTGATAGCCGTCGGCCAGCTCGGCGAGCCGCGTCCACAGCAGGTGGGCTTCCCCGTCCACCCGCGGTGAGTGTGTCGCCGAGCCGGTTCCGCTCAAAGCCTGTTGTGCCGCAGTCCATTTCGCCGCCATTCGATCGATGACAGCGCCCAGTGTCTCGGTGTGCAGCGAGGCGCCCGTGCGGTGCGGGACGTTGGTCGCCACCCAGTCGTTGATCCGGCCGACGAGCTCGGCGCGGCGGCCGTCGATGTCGTCCACCAGCTGACTGCACGCCGCGACCCGACCGTTGGTGGCGTCCGGCGCGTGCGCGGCGGCCAGCGCCCGGTGCCTGCGTTCGTGGCATTCGACCAGCTCGCGGGCCGCGGCCAGGACTCGGTGCTTTCGGCGGTTCGGGTCGTCGGCTTCGCGAAACGCGCGCAACAGCGCCGATCGCGGTGGCAGCTCGCCGGCTCCGATACGGCTCCCGGCGTATTCGGTAGGCATAGTGCACGCCCCTGCGGTAACGATCCGACATGGATACGCCAGGGCCGAGGGGGATTTCGGGGAGGGGCACCCCTCGGCTCCGGCGCAGCCCCGAGCCCGGACGCCCCCCACACAGTCCACCAGCACGGCAAAGAAACCGGGAAATCCGCGACGATGCGATGAGGAAGACGGCCCGAAAAATCGGGACACTTTCAGGAAAGCGCGATAGTCGAATCGGCGCAACCGAATGGGGGAAAATCCACGCGCCAGCCGGAAATCGTTATCGTTCGTTACGGTGCAGTCACACGAAATCTATCTTTGCCCAAGGTGAACTGGGCGATCGGCGCATCTCCAGTTATCGTCGCGGCGCGGCGGCTGCGCACCCCGGTGCGATGGACTAGCCTCGATGTTCGTGCCCGCTTATGTGTCATCGCCGGAGCTGACATTCGGCTTCATGTTCTCGCTGGAAGACCCCGAGCGAATTGCTGAAGTCGTGCGCAACCTCATCGTCCGCAAGACGGTCTCGGTGTTCCGGCTCGCACGTTTGTCCGACGACGACGGCCCGCCGGAGCGCTACGTGGTCAACTGGGGCGCCATCCCGCAGATCTCCATCACCACCACCGCGCCCGATCCCGAGGAGCTGCGGGTCAACCGGATCATGCTGGTCAACGCGTTCCTCAGCGAGGAAGGTGAGGTCAGTCTGTACTCCGCGCAGGGGCAGGCGCCGAGTTAGTCCGCCTCGGCCCCGGAGTACGACCGACCGAGGGTGACCTTCATCGCGGTGGGCCGACTGCCGGTGACCTTCGGTCGGATTGCGGTGCCAACCTTTGTGGACGCGGCACAGCCCGAAGGGCATGCGACGCGTCGCGGCCCACGCAGGCGTTGTGTCCGCATCGCAGGGGCGGTGACCCCCGCGAAGCGCGCGAGGATGGTGCCGCTGGTGGATTCGACGATCGGCGCGCCCGGCGCGAGTTCACCGCGGGCGGCAGCGCTACCTGGGATCGATCCGTGGGTGCGCGGCGCGGTAGTCGAGGCCGAGCGACGTGCGGCCCGTGCTGTCGAGGACGGGGCTGCGCTGAGGCCGGACCGACCGACGCCGCGTTCGGTCAGCGGCGGGGTGCGGGGCGGACGAGGCAGGCGACGCCGTCCTCTTTGCCGTCGAGGCGGTCGAGCTGGACCGAGTAGCCGGGGTCCTGGCGGCGCAGGGGTGCTTTGCCCGCCGCCCAGGCGTCCTCACAGTTGCGGAATGCCGCGGCACTCGTCGTGGTCGCCGCGGCGACCGGTCCGGACGAGGAGTGGCGCCGCTTCTTGCTCGAACCGCAGCCGGTCACCGAGACGGCGAGCACAGCGATCAGCAGCAGGCCGACGACCAGGACGATGGGCCGAGAGTTACGCATGTGGATTCCCCCCAAACACAACGGTTTTCGATCCAAACGCCAGTCAGTATCACGGCGGCCATCGCGTTCCGCAACATCGCGGCGCGGGCTGGACGGTCGTTTTTGTTGGCGTGTCGGTACCGCATCGTGGCCTTACTGCCGGAGGGGTGCCGGACAATTATGAGATACCTCACAGGGGCGCTGTGAAATCCGAGCCCGGTGGGCTGGGCGCAGCCCGGAAGGAGCGTCGATCATGGAAATGGAACTCGAGAAGCCGGCGGCCGCCGTGAATCCGGTCCGCGTCCGAGGGGATCTCGATCCCGGTCTGTCGCGGTGGATGTGGCTGGTGAAGTGGATTCTGGCCATCCCGCACTACATCGTGCTGTTCTTCCTGCACATCGCGTACTTCGTGGTGTCCGTGATCGCGTTCTTCGCGATCCTGTTCACCGGGAGGTATCCGCGCGGCCTCTTCGATTTCAATGTCGGTGTGATGCGCTGGAATTGGCGCGTCAGTTTCTACTCGCTGACCGTACTCGGCACCGACAAATACCCGCCGTTCCATTTGCGGCCGGACGCGGACTATCCAGCCGATCTGGAGGTCGATTATCCCGAAACTCTCCACCGCGGACTGGTTTTGATCAAATGGTGGCTGCTCGCCATTCCGCACTATCTGATCATCGGCGCGCTGATGAGCGGCGCGATCGGCACCGCGATGGAGGACAACGGCTCCGACGCCTGGAATGTCATGCTGGCTTGGCCGGTGATCTATCTGCTTCTGGCCGTGGCGCTGATCGCCCTGCTGTTCACCGCGGTCTACCCGAAGGGCCTGTACGACTTCGTCGTCGGCATCAACCGATGGGCCATCCGGGTGCAGGCCTACGCCTCGCTGATGCGTGACGAATACCCGCCGTTCCGGCTCGACCAGGGGGCGCGCGAGCCGTAACCGCCGATCGAACCGACCACCCCGAATCCGCCCGCCGACTCGTCAGCGGGCGGATTCGTATATCCGCCGGACCACGTCTTCGATACCGGGCTCCTCGATGGACAGATCCCGCACCTCCGCGCGGTCCGAAACTGCGGCGAGCAACTGTGCGGCGGTGATGGATTCGGCGTCGAAGGCCAGGCGCTGGCGCATGCCATCCGCCTCGCTGGTGAGCAGTTCGGCGCCGGGCGGCAGGTCGCGCAGATCCGCGGTCGGCTCGGCTAGGTCCACCACGAGCACCCGGCGCGCGCCCACCGTCGCGCCGAGTCCGGACAGCGATCCGTCGTAGACCAGGCTGCCGTGATCGACGACGAGCACACGGTCGCAAAGTCTTTCGATATCGCCCATGTCGTGGGTGGTGAGCAGCAGCGTGGTGCCGCGGTCCACCCGTTCCGTGCGCAGGAATTCGCGCAACCGCTGCTTGGACAGCACGTCGAGACCGATGGTCGGTTCGTCGAGTATCACCAGCTCCGGGGAGTGCAGCAGCGCCGCCGCGACCTCGGCGCGCATGCGCTGACCCAGCGAGAGTTGCCGCACCGGAGTGTCCAGTGTCTCGGCCATTTCCAGCTGCTCGACCAGCTCGTAGGTGCGCTTGCGGGTGATGTCGGGTTCCAGGCGGTGGATGGCGGCCAGGATCGTGAACGATTCGCGCAGTGGCAGATCCCACCACAGCTGGGACCGCTGGCCGAACACCACCCCGATGCGGCCGGCCAGTTCCCGGCGCTGCCGGACCGGCTCGAGTCCGCAGGTGCGCACCCGACCGGACGAGGGGACCAGGATGCCGGTGAGCATCTTGATGGTGGTGGACTTCCCCGCCCCGTTCGCCCCGATGTAGCCGACCGCCGCGCCGCGTTCGATGCGAAAGGTCATCCTGTCGACCGCGGTGAGGGTGTCGCGCTGCCTGCGCCAGCGGCGGCCGTTCTTGCGATACAGCGTGAATTGCCTTGTCAGATTTTCGATGTCGATGATCGCGTCAGATAAGTCGCTGTCCGCCACGCTTATCCGCCACCTCCCTGGTAGTGCCTAGTCCCGAGCCGCCATAGACCGAATGCCAGCAGCCAAATCCACAGCGTCGCCAGCGGGGTGAACCAGACCAGCCAGGACGGCAGCAACGGCGGGCCGGGCAACCCGAGCAGGGCGATGGTGGGCAGGTACGCCGTGAACGCGACCGGGATGGCGAATCCGAACAGCAGTTTCAGCGGCAGCGGAAATACCGAGGCGGGCTGCATAGCGGCGAACGACCCGCCGTAGGTGAAACTGTTGGTGAGCTCGGAGCCGTCGATCAGGAAGAACTGCAACCCGGCCGCGCAGACGAAGATCCCGCCGAACAGGAGAATACCGCACGCGAGTGTCATCGCCAGGAGTCCGAATGCGGCCGGTCCCCAATCGATGTCGTTCTGTAGCAACCCGATGACTAGCACCACTATGGCGACCGCGGCGCGGGCGAATCGGCGCAGCGAGACATCGCCGGTCACGAGTTGCAGCAACAAGGGTTGCGGGCGCAGATGGTAGGCGTCGAGGGTGCCCATCCGGATCAGCGTCGGCAGCGTATCCAGATGTCCGACGAGTACTTGGGCCAGCGCGAACGTGGTGTTGCTCAGGCCGAACAGCAGCAGCGCCCCGCGCATGTCCAGCCCGCCGAGCACTCCCACGTTGTGGAAGATGACCCACACCTCGGCGAATTCGACGACGCCGATGAGGAACGCGCTGAACACCTCGCTGGCGAAGGACAATCGATAGGCGCGCTGAGCTCGGATGCGCGAGCGCAACACCGCGGCATACGGTGTGAACCAGCTGCCCGACGGCACGGCGACCAGCGGCTCAGCCACCCTGCACCTCCAGCCTGCGGCGTCCGGCCGACAGCATGAGTCTGCCGATCGCTGCGATCGTGAGCACCCAGAACAGCTGTGTCCCAACGACCGTCATCGCTTCCAGACCGAGTATCCGAGGCGAGAGCACGTCGATCGGGGCTTGCAGAATCGAAGGGAACGGAGTGGCGTACGCGAGCAGGCGCAGCCAGTCCGGGAACATGTGCACCGGCACGAACAGTCCGGCCAGGAAAGTGCCGCAGATCTGATAAAGCACGCGGATGCCGCGGGTTTCCACCACCCAGAAACCGATCAGGCCGATCGCGAACAGCATCAGAAACGACAGCGCGACGGCGAGCACCACCGAAATCACGCCGAGCACATAGGGACCGGGCGTCGCGGGCATGGCGAGTCCGACGGTGAGGAATCCGAACAGTACGCTGGGCAGAAACCGCGGTACCAACGTGCACGTCGCACGCCCGAGATCGGCGGCGAGATAACCCAGTTGGATATCGACGGGACGCAAGAAATCGATCGCGACGTCGCCGTTCTTGACCCGGTCCACCAATTCCAATGGCGGGCCCATGAATTGCATCGCGCCGAGCAGTCCCTGTGAGAGCCAGACGTAGGCGCCCATGGTGCCTTCGTCGTATCCGCCGAAGTCACCCGCACTGCGCACGGCGGCGAGCATCACCGCGGCGCGTACCAAACCGAACACGCAGTTGGTGAACAGACCCGCGAACATCGCCAGTTTGTACTGCGACTGACGCCGGAACCCCGCCACCGCGAGCCGCCAATACAGTGTCGCCTCGCGTCGCGCCCGGGTTGCTGCGGCCAGCCGTTCCTCCCCTCCCGCACTCCAGCGCACAAGGAGTCGACTTTACTGCCCGGCCGCGGACGCGCGGTAGCTTCCCGCGCGATTTTTGGAAAAGCGCTACGAACCTGAGTCGCGAGTGTTAGAAACACAGACACTTCAGATTGATGGAGTGCTCGCGCACGACAGGAAGGATCGTCGATGACTGTCGCCGAGTCGACCGTTTTCGAGGCACTCGAATCGAACGTTCGCGGGTACTGCCGATCCTGGCCGACGGTGTTCGACACCGCCAGCGGCGCCTGGTTGCGCGACGAGCAAGGCCGCGACTACCTGGATTTCTTCGCCGGTGCGGGCGCGCTGAACTACGGCCACAACAATCCGGTCCTCAAGCGCGCGCTGATCGACTATCTCGCGGGCGACGGGATCACCCACGGACTGGACATGTCGACGGTGGCCAAGCGACGGCTGCTGGAAACCCTGCGCGACACCGTCCTCACTCCGCGGGGCCTGGACTACAAGGTGCAGTTTCCCGGTCCCACCGGCGCGAACGCCGTCGAGGCAGCGCTCAAACTCGCGCGCAAGGTGACCGGCAGGCAGGCGGTGCTGAACTTCACCAACGCCTTCCACGGCATGTCGCTCGGTGCGCTGTCGGTGACCGGCAACGCCGCCAAGCGCGCGGGCGCGGGCGTGCCGCTGGTGCACGTCACGCCGATGCCCTACGACGGCTACCTCGGCGCGGACGACGACCTGCACTGGATGCGCCGCGCGCTGGACGATCCCTCGTCGGGTCTGGACAAGCCCGCCGCCGTGATCGTTGAGACGGTGCAGGGCGAAGGCGGGGTGAACGTCGCGCGGGCGCAATGGCTGCGCGAACTGGCCGACCTGTGCCGGGCGCGCGGCATCCTGCTGATCGTCGACGACGTGCAGATGGGCTGCGGGCGCACCGGCCCGTTCTTCTCCTTCGAGTTCGCCGGTATCACGCCCGACATCGTGACGCTGTCGAAGTCGATCGGCGGCTACGGATTGCCCATGGCGCTGGTGCTTTTCAAGTCGGAGCTGGACCAGTGGGCGCCCGGTGAGCACAACGGCACCTTCCGCGGGAACAACCCCGCCTTCGTCACGGCCGAGCTCGCGTTGCGCCACTACTGGTCCGACGACGCGCTCGAGCGCGCCACCCTGGCCAAGGGCGCGCGGATCGAGGCGGTGCTTGCGCGGCTGGCGGCCGATCTTCCCGGTGTCTCGACGCGGGGGCGGGGTTTGGTGCATGGGATCGTGTTCGAGGATCCGTCGCTGGCGGGGAAAGTTTGCCAGGTGGCGTTCGATCGGGGGTTGTTGGTGGAGACCTCGGGGTCGGTGGACGAGGTGGTGAAGTTGTTGCCGCCGTTGACGATCGGTGAGGACGAGTTGGAGCGCGGGTTGGAACTGGTTGTCGGTGCGGTGGGTGCTGTGTGTGGTTGACCGGAGGGGGCAGCTCATCCGGCCGCACCTACTTCGGCCGAGCGTGATCGCGGTGCTCGAGTGGTACTCGGGCGCGGCCGTGCCATGCTCGTCACGTGGGGTTCATCAATCGCAGAGTGGAACAGTTCAATGAACGCACGACGCAGGCGGCGCAGCGTGGCCCGCGGTATCACGGTGCGGACAACGACCCAAGGTATCCGTCTCCACGCGAGTTGCGCACCTTCGCGGCGGTAACCGTCGACGTGCTGCTGCATTTCGGCGTCGCCTTCGCCGTCGCGGCTGACATCGAGAACGTGCTGTTCGCGGTACTGGTCGGTGTCATCGCCTATATCGCGGCGTCATTCGTGCACACCGTGCTGTTTCAACGCTTCTTCGGAGCGACGCTGGGCAAGCTCCTCTTCGGTGTCGTTGTGATCCGAGGCGTCGACGGCCGCCGTCCCACGCTCTGGAACCTTCTGCGCGCCTTTTTCTTTCGCGCCTTCCTCGCCGTGTTCGGCCTACTGGCAGACGGTTCGATCGATTACGACACCTACGGCGATTTCCTGTCCATCGTCCGCAGCCGCGACGTCCGAGCCCTCCGCTCACGCCAGCCGACAACCTGGAACTACCCGCAGCAGGGCTACCCACCCCAACCCCACAGCCACCTGCGACCGCCGCGCTGATCACAATCCGCACTCGTGGTCGTCAGCGATGCGTCGAGCTGCCCAGTGGCGTGAGCCCGCGATGACCGGTGACGATTCGGTGGATCAGCCGCGGCCGTGCGCCGACCCACATCGTGCGGAATTCGGTTGACCGGCGACCCGTGCCGCTCAGTAGGGTGGGCCGGTGATTCGCACAGCTGCGTTGGCTCACGTCCGGAATCGGCGCCTGCTGCAGGCGCGGTCCATCGGCAAGGACGTCTTCTACATGGCGGGCGGCAAGATCGACGCGGGGGAGACGCCCGTCGCGGCGCTGCACCGCGAGGTCCGTGAGGAACTGGGCGTCGGCGTCGCCACCTACACCGAACTCGGCATCTTCCAGGCAGAGGCCTACGGCCACGCACCCGGCACGCGCCTCCACATGACCTGCTTCACCGCCGAACTCGACGGCGACCCACACCCCAGCGGCGAAATCGCCGAGCTCCGCTACTTCACGGTCCGCGAATACGCGGCCATGGACCACGTCGCCCCCGGCTCCATGCTCGTCTTCCGCAAACTGCACGAACTGGATCTCATCGACTGGTGACCGACAGTCTGTCCGGGGCGACGACGGTGGATTCCTAGCCGCCCTCGCGGGCCGGACCGCGCCGTTCTCCTTACTGGACCACTCGCGTGGCGCGGCCATGAATTCGGGGGAGATGTAGGGCGCGATTGGAGTGCTGCGGGTCGGGTCGACCCTCACTGGAGGGTCCGTCTGGCCGGGCGGGGACAGGTACGGGTAAGTAACTGGATAGTCGATCGCCAATTTGGCTCTGGCGTCGACAGATAATGCTGTATGTTAATGGCAGTTCCTCATTCGTTGGGGGAATGAGGAACGTCGGTGATGTGGTCGGTGGGGAGAGGTTGGAAGTGGCCCCACGGACCGAGCGCCGAAGGGGCACAGTCGCTCTCCGGCGACGTCGAAGATTGGTAGGCCGAATGCGCGTATCCGCTCCACTCACCGCATCGGCGCTGGTCGTCGCTGGACTGGTCGTCACGGGGTCGTCGATGGACGCGGGCGGTTCGAGTGCTCCGCCCGAAGCTTCCGAAGCGATACTGACTGGTAGGCAAGAAGGTTCGGTGCGAAGAGAGGGCGAGGGCGAACTGTCACAGGCCGTCGGCCTGCTTCCGGTCGCGCCGGACACGCCACGCAAGCTACGCGCCGCGACGCCCGCGTTCGCGGGCACGGTTCCACTGCAAGATATTTCGCTGCCGAATACCGGCGGTGCGCTGGGCATACCGGAAATCGTGTTGGCGGCCTACCGCAATGCCGAATTGGCGCTGGAGTCCTCGCTGCCGCACTGCGGGTTGACGTGGAATCTGCTGGCCGGGATCGGGCGGATCGAGTCCGCCCACGCCGGAAACGGTCGCACCGACGCGGCGGGGACGACGGTGTCGCCGATCTTCGGACCGGCCTTGGACGGGAGTCTGCCGGGCAACGAGATCATCAAGGCCGCCGGCGGCGGATACGTGCGCGCGATGGGGCCGATGCAATTCCTGCCGAGCACCTGGGGTTCGTACGCCGCGGACGGCAACGGAGACGGAGTCGCGGACCCGCACAACGTGTTCGACGCGTCGTTGGCCGCGGGCAAATACCTGTGTTCGGGTGGGTCCGACTTGCGTGATCCGGCACAGGAATTGCGTGCGGTGTTGCGGTACAACAACTCGCTGTCGTACGCGAGCGATGTGCTGAGCTGGTCGGCGGCCTACCGCACCGGCGGCGCTCCGGCGCGTGTCGCCATCGACCCGGGATTGATTCCGCCGGGATCGGCGCCCGTGATCCGGTCCGGTCCGGAGATGGCCGCCCTCGACACCACCGCGCCGCCGCTGACGATCCCGCTGGAAGCGCCGCCTGCCAACGATGTCCCCGCGCCTCCGGCGCCGACTCAGGTGATGATCACCATCCCCGGCCTGCCGCCGATTCCGTGCGGGATCTTCTGTCCGCAGCCGCAGCCGCAGCCGCAGCCGCAGCCGCAGCCGCAGCCGCAGCCGCAGCCGCAGCCGCAGCCGCAGCCGCAGCCGCAGCCGCAGCCGCAGCCCTGTGAGCAGGTGACGGTTCCAGCTCCGATGCCGCGCCTCGGCGACCCAGGCGGCCGCCTGCTCGCGCCCGGCCGACCCTACGGCGGCACCGCGGTCGAGCCGATCGAGCCCGAATCCTCACCGGCGCGGCCGAGTCCGTCCTGCACATCAGAGGACCCGCATTCGCAAACCGGCGGCGAACCGTACTACGGGCCGAAACCACCAGAGCCGCCGCAGCCTTCCGGTCCCGGGCCTGCTGTCGATGTCGCACCCGAGTCGGCTTTCCCAGAGCTTGTGCCACCGCAACCCCCGGCTCCACCCAGCCCACCGCCCGCAATCACCCTCCCCTTCGGCATCGTCATTCCGCTGCCAGCACCACAGCGCTGACACGCACCAAGGAAAGCCGATGTCCGCAGCCAACGATCTCCCGAACAACCACGAGGCGGTCCACCTCCGTATCGACCTGCCCGAGCGCGTGCGAAACCGGGCGATCCTCGACTATTTCGGCAAATGCCCGAACTGCGGCTACCCCGCCGAGGCGTCCGCCATCGAGCGCCGCGGTGCGGACGGCACCCTGTCCACAGAGATCGTCGCGTGCTGCGGCTCGCCTTGCGGCTGGTCGGCCGCGGTTCCGCACACGACGATGACCACACCTCGAGCCAGCGAAACCGGTGATGGCCTCGGAGAGAACACCCCTCGTCGGACCCGCCGCTAGGGTGGATGGAACGGCTGAGGCAAGGGGAGTTCGATGTTGGAAGTCGCGCACCTGGTGCGCCGATTCGGGGGCACCGTCGCGGTGGACGACGTGTCGTTCAGCGTGGCGCCCGGCACCCTGACCGGATTCGTCGGCGGCAACGGCGCGGGCAAGACCACCACCATGCGGATGATCATGGGCGTGCTTGCGCTGCACGGCGGCGAACTGCGCTGGCAGGGCAGGCCGGTGAGCGCCGCGGATCGCCGGTCGTTCGGCTACATGCCCGAGGAGCGCGGACTGTACCCGAAGCAGCCGGTGTTCGATCAGCTCGTCTACCTGGCCAGATTGCGCGGGCAGTCGGCAGCCGACGCCCGGCGGCGCGCGAAGGAACTGCTGGAACGCTTCGATCTCGGCGGCCGCGCCAAGGACAAGCTGGAATCCCTCTCGCTGGGCAACCAGCAGCGGGTGCAGATCGCGGCGGCGGTGATCGCGGAGCCGTCGCTGCTGATCCTGGACGAGCCGTTCTCCGGTCTCGACCCGGCCGCCGTCGATTCGATGGCCGACCTGTTGCGCGAGTACGCCGCTCTCGACGTGCCCGTCCTCTTCTCCTCGCACCAGCTGGATCTCGTGGAGCGATTGTGCGACCGGCTGGTGATTCTCGCGTCCGGGCGGGTCGTCGGGCAGGGCTCGGTGGACGAGCTTCGCTCCACCGGTTCGACGCGCTATCGGCTCTCGCTCGGCGGCGACCCGGGCTGGGTGCAGGCGTTCGCGGGCGTGCGGGTGCTGCAAACGAACGGTTCCAGCGTCCTGCTCGAACTCGACGGCGCGACAACCGAAGCGCTGCTCGGCGAAGCACTGGCCCGCGGTCCGGTGCGTGAACTGGCCGAAGTGCGACCTTCGGTGTCGGAGATCTACCGGGAGGTGACGGCATGAGTGAGCGTCAGCGAGGTGCGGGCATGAGCACGGATTTCGCCCCTCGGGGACTATGGCGGATCGTGGCGGCCCGCGAGATCGCGGTGAAGCTGCGCGATCGAAACTTCCTGGTCTCCACGGCGATCACCATCGTCGTGATCGTCATCTCCTTGGCCATCAGCGGGTTCATGAGCAACCGCACCGACGAGATCGACGTCGCCGTCGTCGGTACGGGCGCCGATCAAATTATAGAAACCGCCAATGGTTTGGCGGCGAGCGCGGACAAGAAGATCACCTTCACCGCCCGCCCGCAGACCGATCTCGCGGCCGTCGAGCAGCAGGTGCGCGACGAGGACGTCGAGGTCGGCTTGGTCGCCGCCGATCAGGGCGGATGGCGCCTCGTCGGCGACACGGCGCAGAACGACGATGCCGCAACCTATCTCACCGCCGCCGCACAGCAGTTGGCGGTGCAACGCAATGCCGCCGCCGCGGGGCTGAGCATGGAGCAGCTGAGTCGCGGTGGCATCGTGACCTACGACCTGCTCGAGGAATCCGCGGTCGATCCGGGCCTCGCGAACATCGTGAGTTTCGTCTTCGCGTTCCTCTTCTACATGGCGTCGTTCCTGTTCGGCATGGCCATCGCGCAGAGCGTGGTCGAGGAGAAGCAGAACCGCGTCGTGGAGATCTTGGCGAGCGCGATTCCGTTGCGGCAGTTGCTGATCGGCAAGGTGATGGGCAATACCGTGATGGCGTTCGCGCAGCTGGCGCTGTTCGTCGGGGCGGGACTGATCGGGTTGCAGGTGATCGGCAGGGGCGATCAGGTGGCCAGGATCGCGGGCGCGGCGGGCTGGTTCATCGTCTTCTTCGTGGTGGGATTCCTCGCGCTGGCGAGTTTCTGGGCGGTCGCGGGTGCGCTCGCGACGCGCAGCGAGGACCTGCAATCGACCGCCATGCCGATGTCGATGCTGATCATGATCGTGCTGTTCGCGGGAATCTTCCTGACGGGGACGTGGCGGGTCATCGTGTCCTACGTGCCCGTGGTGTCGATCGTCGCGATGCCGAGCCGATTGGCCGAGGGCACGGCCGCGTGGTGGGAGCCGTTCGTGTCGTTGCTCCTGATGGCCGTGGGGATCTACGGCATCGTCCTGATCGCGGAGAAGATCTACCGGCGTTCGCTGATGCAGACGCAGGGACGGTTGACGATGCGGCAGGCGCTCGCGGTCGAGGATTGACGCCGTGCGTCAGTACCAGTGGTTCCGTTGCCAGAACGCCCAGGCGGCGTCGGGACTGCCGTAGCGCGCGACCATGTAGTCGTAAGTCCAGCGGAGTTGGGTGACGGGATTGAATCGCCAATCGAAGCCGTGGGTGGACATCTTCTCCGGCGGCAACGCCTGGCCGAGCCCGTAGGCGCCGCTGGTCGGGTTGACCGCGAAGACATTCCAGCCGCTCTCCCGCGTGATGATGGCGTCGAACGACGGGAACTGGTGGATCGGAACGATGGTCAGCGCCAGTGTCTTCGTCCCCAGGCGCGCCGAAGCCATGATCAGATCGACGGTCGCGGAAACCGTCGGGGTCGTTGATCGGGTGCCGTGCGCGTCGCGGGGGTGGTTGTCCGGCGGCGCCGCGTTCGCGGCGGGCGCCAGGGCGATCAGCGCCGCACAGCAGACCGCGGCCGCGGCGTGGAAATACCGAAGCATCGACTCGCTCCCTTCGCATCAAATGGACTGGAACCAGCTCGTGCGAAGTCAGCAAACCATCGGTAACCGTATGGATCGGGTCGACACACCGGCGCGGCGCGAGTTTCATCCCATGACTCGCACTGCCGTCATGGCCGTTTCAATCAGTGATTGAATCGACGATTGAAACGTGTTTTACTACACCCATGGCTCAGAGAGTTTCGGCGGTCACCCGTGAGCGGCTGCTCGCGGCGGCCGAGCGTTTGTTGCTGACCGACCGCTACGAGGATGTGTCGGTGCGGGCGATCTGCGCGGAGGCCGGTGCCAATCCGGCTGCCGTGCACTACCACTTCGGATCGAAGGAATCCCTGGTGGCGGCACTGCTCGAGGAGCGTCTCGGACCGCTGTGGGCCGACCGCCTCGCCGCGGTGAGCGCCGAGCGCGGTTCGGTGTCCGACATCGTCGACGCGGTGATCGAGCCGTTCGTCGAACTCGCCGCCGATCCAGCGGGCCGCCTGCACCTGCGGCTGCTCGCCCAGTTGGTGCTCGGCCGCCATCCGCTGCTGTGGCAGCAGCCGTGGTTCCGGATGGACTCGTGGGTCGGCCTGCTTCCCGAACTCGCGGAACCGGAGAGCAGGCGACGCTGGTCGTTTGCTTTCGATCTCGTCATCATGTCGTTCGGTGCCGGAGACCGAGACCTGTCGGCATCCGCCGTCGCCACCTTGCGGGACTTCGTGGTCGCCGGGCTCGCCGCGCCGGAAGGAGGTGCGCGATGACCGACGTCTTCGCACCGGCCACGCTGGGCCCGATCACCTTGCGCAACAGGGTGATCAAGGCCGCGACCTTCGAGGGGCGCACGCCCGACGCCTTGGTGACCGACGAACTCATCGCGTTCCACCGCGAAACCGCGGCGGGCGGCGTCGGCATGACCACCGTGGCGTACTGCGCGGTCGCGCCGGGCGGCCGCACCGATCGGCACCAGATCTGGATGCGTGAGGAGGCGCTGCCTGGGCTGCGGAAGCTGACCGACGCGGTGCACGCCGAGGGAGCGGCGGCGAGCGCGCAGATCGGGCACGCCGGACCCGTGGCCAACGCCGCCTCCAACCGGCTTCCCGCCCTCGCGCCGAGCCGCATGTTCAGCCCGCTCGGCATGCGGCCGATGAAGGTGCCCGACGAGTCCCAGATCCGCGAACTCGTCGCCGCCCACGCGGATGCCGCGAAGTTGGCCGAGCGAGCCGGATTCGACGCGGTGGAAATCCATTTCGGACACAACTACCTGGCGAGCTCGTTCCTCAGCCCGCTGCTGAACCGGCGGAAGGACCGCTACGGTGGCTCGGCGGCCAATCGCGCCCGGTTCGTCCGCGAAATCGCCTGCGCAGTGGCCGAAGCGGTGGGCGGCCGCCTCGCGGTGACGGCGAAGCTGAACATGGAGGACGGTGTCCGCGGCGGCCTCACCGTGCCGGAATCACTTCAAGTCGCCGCGTGGCTGGAGGCGGACGGGGCGCTCGACGCCTTGGAACTGACGGCCGGAAGCTCCCTGCTCAACCCGATGCTGCTCTTTCACGGCGACGCACCCCGCCACGAGTTCGCGAAAGTCCTTCCCGGACCGGCCCGCTGGGGCTTCCGCATGCTCGGCCGCGGCTTCCTGCGCGAATACCCCTACCGCGAGGCGTACCTCCTCGAACGGGCCCGCCAGTTCCGCCGCGAACTCTCCATGCCGCTGATCCTGCTGGGCGGCATCACCAACCTCGACACCATGCGTCTGGCGATGCGCGAGGGTTTCGAGTTCGTCGCCATGGGCCGGGCGCTACTGCGCGAACCGAACCTGTTGCGCCGCATCCAATCCGACGAATCGGCCCAGTCGGCCTGCACTCACTGCAACTTGTGCATGCCGACCATCTACACCGGGACGAAGTGCGTCTTCCGGCTCGACCAGCGTCCCGATGTCGCCATTGCCCTCCCTGATCCCGTACCGGTCGCGGCGAAGCCGCACTGATCAGAATTCCGAGCCGATTCACGGGCCAATTGCCGCGGCGCCGGATCGGTCGCGGCTCGGTGCTGCTAGGCGGGGGTGACGATCTGGATCAGATTCCCGCAGGTGTCGTCGAAGACCGCCGTGGTCACCGGCCCCGCTTCCATTGGTTCCTGAGTGAACGTCACCCCGAGGGCGAGCAGCCGCTCGTATTCCGCCCGCACGTTCTCGACCTGGAACGAGGCGGCCGGAATTCCGTCGGCGACCAACCCGTCCTTGTACGGCTTGACCGCGGGATGTCCGTCCGGCTCGAGCAACAGTTCCGCACCATTGGGGTCCTCGGGTGAGACGACCGTCAACCATCGAGCCGCACCCAGGGGGACGTCGTTCTTCTTGGTGAAGCCGAGCACTTCGGTGTAGAAGTCGAAAGCCTTCTGTTGGTCGTCGACGAACACGCTGGTGATGTAGATCCGCACGGTGTGGCTCCTTCCTGATGACCGGCAACCGTTCGAGGACGGCAGCAGGGGGAGTGGTGGTGGAACTGGTACCGCCCTTGCGCGTAGTGATGGGCCCGAGTGTCCTTGTTTGACCGCCGCGCGGTTCGGGTAACAACCCTGTGACCCACATCGACATGCGGGCCACAGGGTGCCTGTATGAGCGCCCCCGGCAGGAATCGAACCTGCGACCTAGGGATTAGAAGGCCCTTGCTCTATCCAACTGAGCTACGGAGGCAGCGGTTTCCACCATGGCCGACATTGGCCGTGCTGTCCAGCACGGAAATTATAGCGACCGTCCAGGAAACTAGATTCTTAGCGTCAGCAACATTCCGTCTACCTCAGTCGAGCAGGACAGCGATGCCGAGCAGGGTGGCCAAGGTCACTTCGACGACGAAGTAGAACCACACCGGATAGAAGGCGGACGCGCGTCCCGTGAAGGAGGACCAGATCCGGCCGAACGCCATTCCGCCCAGCGCCGCGGCCACCGCGACGCACACGCCGAATCTGAGGTCGCCGATATCGGCGGCGGCCAAACCGAGGACCGCCGCCACGGCGACGCCGAAGCCGCCGTAGACCGCGCGCACCTCGGCGTGCGCGTCGGCCCGATCGGCGAGCAAGCCGACGGTGTCGGCCAACTGGCTCGGGCGAAACAGTCCGTAAACGCCCATGGCGGCGAAGAACAGCGCCACGACGGCAATCAGCACGACCGACATCTCACCTCCGTGATCCGCGCCTACCTTATACGCGCTTCGCGGCGCGGGCCGTACGAAATTCGCGTCGGTGGTTCGTCGACTCGGAGAACGCGTCGTGATCTTCGCCGGGCAGGGATACGAGAAGCGAGCGTCGCCGGGCGGCGCCCGGCGACGCACGCGAGCATGGCCGGAGCGAACCCGGGGGTACGCACCCAACTACGCTGAGTCGTATGCCGTCACCGCAGGACCCGACCCTCGCACCCGCTGCGCCGGACGTCCCGCGGGCGGACGCGGCGCGCGGTTTCGCCGCCGTGACCGTGTTCGCGGGAGGCATCGCGGCCGTCGTCGCGGCGCTGGTGGTCGGTCTCTCGGCGGCGCAGGCGTTGAGTCTGCTCGGCATTCCGGATCCGGGTCCGCTGACCACCTACGGTCTGCCCGCGCTCCGCGCGCTGGCCGATCTGTTCGCGGCGCTGACCGTCGGCTCGCTGCTGTTCACCGCGTTCCTGGTACCGCCGCAGTCCGACGGACTGCTGGACGTGGGCGGGTATCGCGCGCTGCGCCGGGCCTCGAATTTCGCGGTGATCTGGGCGTGTTGCGCCGCGCTGCTCGTCCCGCTGACGGTGTCGGACACGACGGGTCAGCCCGCCAGCGACATCTGGCGTCCGGAAGAGCTGTGGCGCGCCATCGCGCAGGTGGAGCTGGCCGAGGCATGGCGTACCACGGTGGTGTTCGCGCTGATCGTCGCGATCGGCTGCCGGGTCGCGCTGCGCTGGGGTTGGACGCCGCTGCTGTTCGGCGGCGCGATCGTCACCATGATGCCGCTCGCGCTGACCGGCCACTCGTCCTCGGGCGGCTCGCACGACGTCGCGACCAACAGCCTCATCCTGCACCTGGTGTCGGCGGCGGTCTGGGTGGGCGGCCTGTTCGCCGTCCTGGCGCACGCGCTGCGCTCGGGTGCGCACACCGATGTCGCGGTCCGCCGGTTCTCGTTCATGGCGACCATCGCGTTCGTGGTGATCGGCGTCAGCGGAGTGATCAATTCGTGGGTGCGTGTGCCGTTCGACGAGCTGTTCACCAGCACCTACGGGCGGCTGGTTCTCGCGAAAGCGGCGGCGTTGCTCGTGCTCGGCGTTATCGGCTGGTTCCAGCGCCGCGCGACCGTGCCAGCACTGGCGGCGAACCCGCGCGATCGCGGCGCGCTGCTGCGTTTCGGCGCGATCGAGGCGCTGGTCTTCGCGGCCACCGTGGGTCTGGCTGTCGGTCTGGGCCGCACCCCGCCGCCGCCCCCCGAGACGGTGCCGACGCCCGCCGAGGTCGAACTCGGCTACGACCTCGCGGGCCCGCCGACGGTCGCGCGGCTGCTGTTCGACTGGCGCTTCGACCTGATCTTCGGCACGGCGGCGATCGTGCTCGCAGTGGTGTATTTGCTCGGTGTGCGGCGGTTGCGCAACCGCGGCGATGCGTGGCCGGTCGGCCGGACCATCGCGTGGCTGTCGGCCTGCGCGCTACTGCTGCTCGCGACGTCGTCGGGGGTCGGGCGGTATTCGCCCGCGGTGTTCAGCGTGCACATGGGGCAGCACATGGCGTTGTCCATGCTCGCGCCGATTCTGTTCGCGCTCGGCGGCGCGGTGACCCTGGCGCTGCGGGCGCTGCCGCCCGCCGGACGCACCGGCGTGCCGGGGCCGCGCGAATGGATTCTGGCCGCCGTGCACAATCCGGTGTCCCGGTTCCTGACCCACCCGATCGTGGCGTCGGTGATCTTCGTCGCCGGCTTCTACGCGCTGTACATGGGCGGCATCTACGACACCTTCGTCGACTCGCACGCCGCGCACCTGCTGATGAACATCCACTTCCTGCTCAGCGGCTACCTGTTCTACTGGGTGGTGATCGGCATCGATCCGAAACCGCGCCAGGCGGAACCGCTCACCAAACTGGGCATGGTGTTCGGCTCGCTGCCGTTCCACGCGTTCTTCGGCGTCGCGCTGATGAGCATGACGACGGTCATGGGCGGCTGGTTCTTCCGCAGCCTCGACCTGGGCTGGAACAGCGACCTGCTCGGCGATCAGCGCACCGGCGGTAGCCTGGCCTGGGCGAGCGGTGAGGTGCCGTTGGTCGTGGTGATGCTGGCGCTGCTCATCCAGTGGTCGCGCAGCGA
Organism: Nocardia sp. CNS-044; assembly: GCF_059570515.1. Lineage (NCBI taxonomy): Bacteria > Bacillati > Actinomycetota > Actinomycetes > Mycobacteriales > Nocardiaceae > Nocardia > Nocardia sp. CNS-044. The sequence goes on along the minus strand of NZ_JCANSX010000007.1, from coordinate 647,610 downwards.
CGAACGGACTGCCAAGCGCATCGACCGGGCCGCCGACCGCGACCACGACGCGGAGCTGGCCGCCCACAACGCCATGTTCGCCGAACTGGCGAAACGTGACGGAGAGGTACGCAAGTGAATGAGGCCGCGCCGCCGGGTCCGACCCGGCTGTGCGACCGCGGAGTGCGGTCTTGACAGGTAGTAACGACAGGGGCGCGGCCGTGGTGGCCGAACACTGCCGACGGGTGTATCGCTCCGATGTGCGCGCCGCGCGCCGTCGGACGGTGGGGCGGATCAGGAAGACGCCCGTCTTCCACACTTCGGTGGCCGGTCCGACCGGTCCGGTGCCGGTCACGTTGAAGCTCGAATACCTCCAGCACGGCGGCACTTTCAAGGTCCGAGGCACGCTCAACGCGCTGCTCACCTCGACCGCGCGGACCGATCAGGTGGTCATCGCCTCCGCGGGCAACGCGGGCATCGCCGCCGCGCTGGCCGCCGCCTGGCTCGGCAAGGCGTGCACGGTGGTGGTGCCGGAATCCGCGCCGCACACCAAGGTGGCGGCGATGTGGTCACACGGCGCCGAAGTGCTCTGGTACGGAACGACTTACGCGGAAGCGGCCCGGCACGCCACCGAGCTGGCGGCCGAACGCGGCGCGTTGCAGTTGCACGCCTATGACCTGCCCGCCGTGGTCGCCGGCGCCGGAGTAGTCGGCCTGGAACTCGAAGACCAGGTGCGCGGCAAGCCGCCGGTGCTGGTCGCGGTCGGCGGCGGCGGGCTCGTCGCGGGCATCGCCGCGGCGCTCGGTCGTCGTCAGCAGGTGGTGGGCGTCGAGCCGGTCGGCCTGCCCGCGCTGCACTCGGCGTTGCTCGCCAATCGAACGGTCGACGTCGGCGGGCCCGGTGCCGGCTTGGACATGCTCGGCGCGACCCGGGTCGGTGAGATCGCCCTCGACATCGCGCGGCGCTACAACGTGCCCTCGCTGCTGGTCACCGAGGAGGCGATCACCGCGGCCCGCGAGTACCTGTGGCGCGAATTCCGGATCGTCGTCGAGCTGGCGGGCGCCAGCGCGCTGGCCGCGATCCAGAGCGGCGCGTACACGCCCGCGCCGGGGGAGCGGCCGGTCGTCGTGCTCTGCGGCGCCAACACCGACCTCGGCGCGCTCTGATCCGCCTTTTCGAGGTCGGCCGCCCGGGCGGCGCCGACGCGTAGATTGTCGGCAGACGCGGGACCCGGCCGACGATCCGAGGAGGAGCGCTGATGCTCGACACGGTGGACGAAGCCCTGCGCGCGCTGGTCGGCGCGCTGAATCTGGAGCAGAAGGTGCGGCTGCTGACCGGCGCCGACATCTGGTCGACCGTGGCGGAGCCCGCGATCGGGCTGCGGCCGATGATGCTCTCCGACGGACCTTCGGGCGTGCGCGGCTCGGTCTGGGACGAGCGCGACCCGTCGCTCAACCTGCCCTCGGCGACCGCGCTCGCGGCGACCTGGGATCTCGGCATGGCCCGCCGCTACGGCGCCGCGTCGGCCGCCGAGGCCAAGCGCAAGGGCGTCGATGTGGTGCTCGGCCCGACGATCAACCTGCATCGAAGTCCCCTGGGCGGCAGGCACTTCGAGGCGTACTCCGAAGATCCCTTGCTGACGGGCGAATTGGCGGCGGCTTATGTCCGCTCGGTGCAGGAGCACGGCATCGCCGCCACGCCGAAACACTACGTGGCCAACGACTTCGAGACCGAGCGCTACACCGCCGACGTCGAGCTGGACGACCGCGCGCTGCGCGAGCTGTATCTCGCGCCGTTCGAAGCGGCGGTGCGCGCGGGCGCGTGGCTGGTGATGTCGGCGTACAACTCCGTCCGCGGCGTCACGATGACGGAGAATCCGCTGCTGACGACGCCGTTGCGCACCGAGTGGGGTTTCGACGGCGTCGTGGTGTCGGACTGGGTGGCGGTGCGCAGCACCGAGGCCTCGGCGAAGGCGGACCAGGACTTGGTGATGCCGGGCCCTATGGGCCCCTGGGGCTCGCGACTGGTTGGGGCGGTGCGGTCCGGAGCGGTGCCGGAGGCCGCGATCGATGCCAAGGTGCTGCGTCTGCTGCGGCTGGCCCAGCGCGTCGGCGCGCTGGATCTTTCGGATACCGCTCTGCGCGACAACGGTTTCGACACCGCCGCGATGGCGTCGCACGGGCACGTCGCGGTGCGCGAACCCATTGCGCCGGAACCGGAAACGAATGGTAAAGCCGCGGCCGACATCTCCGATCGCGAGTGCAGAGAACTCGCTCGCGAAGTCGCGGCGGCCGGGATGGTGCTGTTGCGCAACAGCGGTGAATTGCCTTGGCCGGGTTCAGGTCCCGGTTCCCTCGCGGTGATCGGCGAGGCGGCCATCTGGCCACGCACGCAGGGCGGCGGCAGCGCGACGGTGGTTCCCGCCGAGATGATCAGCCCGGTGGACGGCCTGCGCGCCGCGCTGCCCGACGCGTCCATCACGGTGCATCCCGGCGTACCGGTCCAGACCGGTATCCATCCGCTCCCGCTGGCGTCCATGACCGATCCGCAGACCGGCGAACCCGGGTTGCGCGCTCGCTTCCTCGACGCCGACGGTAACGAGCTGCTGAGCGAGCTGCGCCGCGCTGCGCAGCTTGTCTACCTGGGCACGGTGCCCGCGGGCTCGGCAACGCTGGTGCTGAGCACCGAGTACCGGCCCGGCGCCGACGAGGCCGCGGCGGTGCGGCTGGGTGTCGCCGGGGTGGGCCGGATACGGATGGAGATCGACGGCGCCGCGGTCATCGACAGGGAACTCGGCGGCAGTGGTGACGCGCTGGGCGCCGCGCTGCTCACCCCGGATGTCGCGTCGGTGCCGGTAGCCGCCGACGGCTCGGGACCGATCTCGATCACGGTGCGCCAGCAACTCGGAAACGACGGCGCCGCATTGGGTCTGGTCGCGATCACGGTGGGCACCGAAGCCGCGCACACCGACCCCGCGGACGCGATCGCCGACGCCGCGGCGCTGGCGGCGGCCGCCGATGCCGCCGTCGTCGTGGTCGGGACCAGCTCGCAGACCGAGAGCGAGGGCTTCGACCGCACCACCCTCGCGCTGCCCGGCGCGCAGGACGACCTCGTGCGCGCGGTGGCGCACGCCAACCCGCGCACCGTGGTGGTGGTGAATTCGGGCGGACCGGTGCTGCTGCCCTGGCGCGACGAGGTCTCCGCGCTGCTGCTGACCTGGTTCGGCGGCCAGGAGATCGGCCACGCGCTGGCCGACGTGCTGCTCGGGCGGGCCGAACCCGGCGGCAGGCTACCCACCACCTGGCCCGCCACCGAGGCCGACGTGCCCGTGCTCTCGACCACGCCGGTGGACGGCGTGCTGCGCTACACCGAAGGCATCCACATCGGCTACCGCGCTTGGCTGCGCGCCGGCGTGACACCGGCCTATCCGTTCGGGCACGGACTCGGCTACAGCACTTGGGAACTCGCTGATCTCACGGTGTCGGCTCCGGCGGCGGACGGGGCGGTGGCGGTGTCGCTCACCGCGCGCAACACCGGTGCGCGGGCGGGGAAGCAGGTGGTTCAGGTGTATCTCGCCCGTCCCGAATCCGTGGTCGAGCGGCCGGTGCGGTGGCTTGCGGGGTTCGCGACCGTGTTCGCGGAGGCGGGAGCGGCGGTTCCGGTGCGAATCACTCTGCCGAGGAGGGCTTTCGAGCATTGGAATGGGGGTTGGCGGACCGAGCCGGGTGAGTTCGCGGTGTCCGTCGGGACGAGTGTGGTCGAGTTGCCGTTGAGTGGGTCCGCGGTGGTGGGCGCGGGCGGGTAGGGCCTGTGCGATGGGGTTGGCGTGGTGCGAAGCGGCGGGTGTCCACATGTGGCGGAGCGGGTTGTCCACAGGCGCGAAACAGGGGGTTCCTTCGCACCCGGTGCGGGGGCGAGGCTGGAGAGGCCCTCGCTCGGCGGGGAGGAGACACCCGGAGCGTCCGGCCCGGGTCCGATAGGTGAAGGGGCGAAATCATGTACGAAGCGATGGCGACGGTGGTCGGCACGGTGGTGACCCACCCGGTCAAGCGGGACCTGAGCAACGGCGAACAGGTGCTCACCTTCCGGATGGCGAGCAACTCGCGCAGGCTGGACGTCGCGACCGGGGAATGGGTGGACAACGGGACTTTGTTCCTCACCGTGTCCTGCTGGCGGCGGCTGGTCCGCGGTGTGGACGCGTCGGTGCGGCGGGGCGACCCGGTGCTCGTCTACGGGCAGCTGCGCTCACACGAGTACCGGACCAAGGAGGGCGTCGAGCGGCGCGACCTGGAGATGCGGGCCACCGCGGTGGGCCCCGATCTGTCCCGCTGTACGGCGCAAGTGAGCCGGCGATCGGAGACCGGCGGCGGGCCCAGCGCCTTGATGCGGAATACTTGTCTCGGATCCAGCGCTGAAAATCGTGCACGCGTCGGCGAGGAATTGGGGGACAGTGCCGCGACCGTGGCTTCCGTACCTTCCGGAAGTGCCGCACCCGAGCCCGTCGACGCCTGATCCCGCCCGCAGAACGTCGGGCGCGAGCACGGTGAATCCGGCGCGAGGATGCGCGCGTGCCGTGAATGGCTCTGCTTCGTTCCACTGTTCCCGAGACCGATAGGCTTCCGCATATGGCTGAGTTCATCTACCAAATGAAGAAGGTTCGCAAGGCGCACGGCGACAAAGTCGTGCTCGACGATGTCACCTTGAACTTCCTTCCCGGCGCCAAGATCGGCGTCGTCGGCCCCAACGGCGCCGGTAAATCCAGCGTGCTGAAGATCATGGCCGGACTGGACCAGCCCAACAACGGCGACGCGTTCCTCGCGCCGGGCGCGACGGTCGGCATCCTTCAGCAGGAGCCGCCGTTGAACGAGGAGAAGACCGTTCGCGGCAACGTCGAGGAGGGCCTCGGCGACGTCAAGGTGAAGCTCGATCGCTTCAACGAGATCGCCGAGCTCATGGCCACCGACTACTCCGACGAGCTCATGGAGGAAATGGGCAAGCTGCAGGAGTACCTGGACCACGCCGACGCGTGGGACGTGGACTCCCAGCTCGAGCAGGCCATGGACGCGCTGCGCTGCCCGCCGCCGGACGAGCCGGTCACCAACCTCTCCGGTGGTGAGCGTCGCCGTGTCGCGCTGTGCAAGCTGCTGCTGAGCAAGCCCGATCTGCTGCTGCTCGACGAGCCGACCAACCACCTCGACGCCGAGTCGGTGCTATGGCTCGAACAGCACCTGGCCCAGTACCAGGGCGCGGTGCTGGCCGTCACCCACGACCGGTACTTCCTGGACAACGTCGCGGGCTGGATCCTCGAGCTCGACCGCGGTCGCGCCTACCCCTACGAGGGCAACTACTCCACCTACCTGGAGAAGAAGGCCGAGCGCCTCGAGGTGCAGGGCAAGAAGGACCAGAAGCTGCAGAAGCGGCTGAAGGAAGAACTCGCGTGGGTGCGTTCCGGCGCCAAGGCCCGCCAGGCCAAGAACAAGGCTCGCCTCGGCAGGTACGAGGAGATGGCGGCCGAGGCCGAGAAGATGCGGAAGTTGGACTTCGAGGAGATCCAGATTCCGCATGGTCCTCGCCTGGGCAATGTGGTCGTCGAGGTCTCGCACCTGGACAAGGGCTTCGGCGAGCGCCAGCTCATCAAGGATCTGTCGTTCACCTTGCCGCGCAACGGCATTGTCGGTGTCATCGGTCCGAACGGTGTCGGTAAGACCACCCTGTTCAAGACCATCGTCGGACTCGAGCAGCCCGACAGCGGTGAGGTGAAGGTCGGCGAGACGGTCAAGCTCAGCTACGTCGACCAGAACCGCGCGGGCATCGACCCGACGAAGAACGTGTGGCAGGTGGTCTCCGAGGGCCTGGACTTCATCCAGGTCGGCAACCAGGAGATGCCCTCGCGCGCGTACGTGAGCGCGTTCGGCTTCAAGGGCCCGGACCAGCAGAAGCCTGCCGGTGTGCTCTCCGGTGGTGAGCGCAACCGCCTGAACCTGGCGATGACCCTGAAGCAGGGCGGCAACCTGATCCTGCTCGACGAGCCGACCAACGACCTCGACGTGGAAACCCTCGGTTCGCTGGAGAACGCGCTGGAACAGTTCCCCGGTTGCGCCGTGGTCATCTCCCACGACCGCTGGTTCCTGGACCGCACCTGCACGCACATTCTGGCGTGGGAGGGCGATTCGGACAACGAGGCCAAGTGGTTCTGGTTCGAGGGCAACTTCGAAGCGTACGAGGCCAACAAGATCGAGCGCCTCGGTCCGGAGGCGGCCCGTCCGCACCGGGTGACGCACCGCAAGCTCACCCGCGACTGAGCAATACCCGCCGACGGGGCGATCGCCGCGCGCATCGCCCCGTCGCAAGGCCGCTTCGCCGAAGGAATTGCGGAGACACACCCGCGGGCGGTCGCTCCATCGAAGGAAATACGGTCGGCCCTATCTCAGCCTCAAAACTGGCTAAGGTGGGAACCGTGCATGCGCAGGCGCTGTCCGGACAATGGGTCCTTCCCACCGCGATCGCGTCTACGTGACGTTTGCCGGTCCGATCGGGTGCTGTGCCGAGAGATCGACGACCTCGGCAATTCATCGGCGAACGCACGGTATAGGTGAACACCCTGTATTTGGAAGGGAATTCACCTCCGCGTCAGCACGGCACAGCTACCCTCGGACCGGCGTCACTTTGTTGCGGAACCGAATCCGAGGGAGTTGGCGAAAAAATGACGGTCTCGTCCGAATTGTCCAGTGCGGCGTGGGCCGCGAGTTTGCCGCAGTCGCTGCGCGGTGACCTCGCGACCCTCGAAGAGGCGTATTTCCGCCACGTCGACGCGGGCGATGTGGACTGTGCGATCACGGGTATCACCCAGATCTTTCGGCGGCACCTGGAATTGGCGATGACGCGCCAGACCGGTCGCGCCCTGGTCCGGATCTATCACCCGGACGACGGTTCGGGGTTGGGCGCCGCGGTCCAGGTCGTGACCGACGACATGCCGCTGCTGGTCGAATCGATCACCTCGTCGCTGAGCCGGATCGGAGTGAGCGTCAGCGAGGTCATCCATCCGATCTTCGAGATCGAGCGCGACGACGAGGGACGGCTGACCAGAGCGGTGCCGCACGAGGTCGACGCCAATGGGTCGATGGCGCTGCGCGAGTCTTGGATGCACCTGCAATTGCACCCTTCCACCAGCCGCGCCCAGCTCGAGCGCATCGAACACGCCATGCCGGACGTGATCGCCGACGTGCGGCAGGTCATCGGCGACACCGAGGCCATCAAACAAGTCCAGAGCGAGCTGGCCGCCCATTTGGAACTGGCGGCGAAAACCGGCGCCGCGCCGTTCTCCGCGACCGAACTGACCGACTGCGCCAATCTGCTTCGCTGGCTGGGCCAGGGCAATTTCACGGTGCTCGGATTCGCCCGCTATCGCCTGAGTACCGAGGGCGACAAATCCGTGTCGAATCCGCTGCCCGGCACCTGCCTCGGCGTGCTGCGTCCGGATGTCGGCACCGACTTCCACGTACCGGTCAACGGCGCCGATCGCCCGTTGCTGATGCTGACCCAGGGTCTGGTACCCGCCACCGTGCACCGTTCGGTGTACCCCTACTTCGTCGGCGTCGCCGATTTCGACGAGTTCGGCGCGATCATCGGCGAGCACCTGTTCATCGGCGTCTTCACCGTGACGGCGGTGCACGAGAACGTCCTCGACATCCCGGTGATCGGCCGCCAGGTGCGCTCGGTGATCGAGGAGAGCGGGTTCGACCTGGACTCCTTCTCCGGCCAGGCGATGCTCGAGGTCATCCAGTCGTTCCCGCGCACCGAACTGTTCTCCTCCGACACCGAGACCATGCGTCGCACCGCCCTCGCCGTGCTCAATGTCGGCCTGCGCCGCCAGGTTCGCCTGTTCATGCGGCTGGACACCTACGGCCGGTTCGTGGCCTGCCTGGTCTACCTGCCGCGCGATCGCTACACCACTCGGGTGCGGCTGGAGATGCAGGACATCCTGGTTCGCGAACTGGGCGGCGTCTCCATCGACTACTCCGCACGGGTGAGCGAAAGCGAGCTCGCCAGTGTGTATTTCACGGTGCGGATGCCCGACGTCCAGTTCACCGCGCCGCCCGTGTCCGGCGAGGCGCCCGCCGTCGTCGACACCTCCGAAGCCAACCGGTTGCGCATCCAGCGACTGCTCGCCGAGGCGAGCAACACCTGGGACGACCACCTCAACGACGAAGTGAGCACTTCGACAGTGCTCGATCCCGCCCTGGTGCAGCGCTACGCCGCCGCTTTCCCCGAGGGATACAAGCAGGACTTCAGCCCGGGCCGCGCCCTGCGCGACATCGGCAGGCTGGAGCGTCTGGCCGAGGGCGCGATCGCCCAGCATCTCTACCGCAAGCCGGAGTCGGCGCCCGGCTCGTGGCGCTTCACGCTCTACATCGGCGGCACCGGCGTCTCGCTGAGTCAAGTGCTTCCGGTGCTGCAAAGCCTCGGCGTCGAGGTGGTCGACGAGCGGCCCTACCAGATCCAGCTGGACCCGGCCACGCCCGGCGGCCCGAGCGTGGAGCGCTGGATCTACGACTTCGGTCTGCTGGCCCGCCCCGAGCTGCTGCGCAGTTCACTGGACCGCGATCTGGACGCCGAACTGCTGGAGTCCCCGGCGCGGGCCGACGCGCTCGAGGCCGAGGTGCGTGGCCTGCGGGAACGCTTCACCGACGCCTTCGAGGCGGTCTGGTACGACCGTGCCGAGGCCGACGGTCTCAACGAGCTGGTGCTGCGCGCGCGGCTGCCGTGGCGTGCCGTGTCGATCCTGCGCACCTACGCGAAATACCTTCAGCAGGCCGGCTTCCCGTACAGCCAGGCCAATATCTCCAGGGTGCTGCTGACCTATCCGGATGTGGCGCGGTTGTTCGTCGACCTGTTCACCGCGCGGTTCGATCCGGACACCGTCTCGGCCGAGCGGGCCGGCGAACTGGACGCCGCGCTGCGCGCCCGTATCGACGAGGTGGTGAGCCTGGACGCGGACCGCATCCTGCGGGCCATCCTCGGCCTCGTCAAGGCGACGTTGCGCACCAACTACTACGTGACCGACGGCGAAGGCAGGTCGCGCGACTTCCTCTCGATGAAGGTCGAGCCGCGCGAAATCATCGAATTGCCCAAGCCGAGGCCGCAATTCGAGATCTTCGTGTACTCGCCGCGGGTCGAGGGCGTGCACCTGCGCTTCGGTCCGGTCGCGCGCGGCGGCTTGCGCTGGTCGGACCGTTTGGAGGACTTCCGCACCGAGATCCTCGGTCTGGTGAAGGCGCAGGCGGTGAAGAACGCGGTGATCGTCCCGGTCGGCGCCAAGGGCGGATTCGTGGTGAAGCGTCCGCCCGCCTCGACCGGCGATCCGGTCGCCGACCGGCAGGCGCTGGGCGCGGAGGGCGTCGCCTGCTACCGCACCTTCATCTCCGGTCTGCTCGATCTCACCGACAACGTCGACCTGGCCACCGGCCGGGTGCTGCCGCCCGCGCGGGTGGTCCGCCGCGACGGCGACGACACCTACCTGGTGGTCGCCGCCGACAAGGGCACCGCGACGTTCTCCGACATCGCCAACGACGTGGCCCAGAGCTACGGATTCTGGCTCGGTGACGCGTTCGCCTCCGGCGGCTCCGCGGGCTACGACCACAAGGCCATGGGCATCACGGCCAAGGGCGCGTGGGAAAGCGTGAAGCGGCACTTCCGCGAGATGGACATCGATACCCAGACCGAGGACTTCACCGTCGTCGGCATCGGCGACATGAGCGGCGACGTCTTCGGCAACGGCATGCTGCTCTCCGAGCACATCCGCTTGGTCGCGGCCTTCGACCACCGGCACATCTTCCTCGATCCGAATCCGGACGCCGCCCGCTCCTTCCGCGAGCGGCAGCGCATGTTCGCACTGCCGCGGTCCTCCTGGGCCGATTACGACACCTCGCTGATCAGCGCGGGCGGCGGCGTGTGGGATCGCACGGTGAAGTCCGTGCCGATCAGCCCGCAGGCGCGAGCCGCGCTCGGCCTCGGCGAGAACGTGGAATCCCTCTCGCCACCGGAACTCGTGCGTGCGATCCTGCTCGCGCCGGCGCAGCTGCTGTGGAACGGCGGCATCGGCACCTACATCAAGGCGAGCACCGAGTCCAACGCCGATGTCGGCGACAAGTCCAACGATCCGGTGCGCGTCAACGGAAACCAGTTGCGGGTCAGGGTGATCGGCGAGGGCGGCAACCTCGGCGCCACCGCGCTCGGCCGCATCGAGTTCACCCGCAACGGCGGCAAGATGAACACCGACGCGCTGGACAACTCCGCGGGCGTGGACTGCTCCGACCACGAGGTCAACATCAAGGTCCTGCTCGACGGCGTGGTCAGCAGCGGTCTGCTGTCCGAGGAGGAGCGCAACCCGTTGCTCGCCTCGATGACCGACGAGGTCGCCAGAATGGTGTTGCGCGACAACGTGTCCCAGAACTTCCTCATGGGCATGTCGCGTTTCGAGGCGCCGCGCATGATGAACGTCAACATGCGGCTCATCGACGAGCTCGAACAGCGGCGTGGCTTGGACCGCGAACTCGAGGCGTTGCCCTCCGACGTCGAGATGAAGCGCCGGCAGGAGGACGGCGCGGGCCTGTGCTCACCGGAACTGGCCAATCTCATGGCGCACGTGAAGCTTTCGCTCAAGGCCGACCTGCTCGACTCCGATCTGCCGGACATGGCCTACTTCGCGGCCCGCCTGCCGGAGTACTTCCCGACGCCGCTGCGGACCCGCTTCGGCAGCGCCATCAAGAAGCACCGGCTGCGCCGGGAGATCGTCACCACGATGATCGCCAACGAGATGGTCGACTACGGCGGGATCAGCTACGCGTTCCGGCTGATCGAGGAGGTGGGCGCGACGGCCGCCGACGCGGTGCGCGCCTTCGCCGCGACCACCGAGATCTTCGACCTGCATTCCATGTGGGCGCGGATCCGTTCGGCCGACATTCCCATCTCCGTGCGTGACGAACTGGAGCTGGAGACCAAACGCACCCTGGACCGCGCCTCGCGATGGCTGCTCAGCAACCGCCCGCAGCCGATCGCCGTCGGCGCCGAGATCAACCGGTACAGCCGGGGCGTGCGCGAGCTGGCCTCGAAGGTCCCCGGTTGGCTGCGCGGCCACCACGTGGCGACGCTGACCGATCAGTCCGCGGAGTTGATCGCGCGCGGCGCGCCGACCGATCTGGCCACCGAGGTGTTCGGCCTGCTGACACTGTTCCCGCTGCTCGACGTGCTCGACATCGCCGACATCACCGACCGCGACGGCGAGGAGGTCGGCGCGCTGTACTACGCGCTGAACGACCACCTCAAGATCGATTGGTTGCTCCAGGCGGTGAGTCACCTGGAGCGCGGCGACCGGTGGCACGCGCTGGCCAGGCTGGCGCTGCGCGACGACATGTACGGTTCGCTGCGCTCGCTCACCCTGGACGTGCTCTCCGCCGGTGAGCCGGAGGAGACCGCCGACGAGAAGATCGCCTACTGGGAGTCGAAGAACCAGTCCAGGCTGGGCCGCGCGCGGGCGGCGCTTTCGGAACTGTTCGAGTCCGGCGCCCACGACTTGGCGACGCTGTCCGTCGCGGCACGGCAGGTGCGCAGCATGGTCAGTGGTGTCGGCGCGCAATCGGAGGTGCCTCGCTGACGGGCGGCCGCCCCCGACAGGACCCCTCGGGCCGACATTGCGATACTGGACCGCGAAGATCGGTCTCGATCCGGGTGCGTCCCGGATCGCAGTGTCGGCGTAGTCGGATTTTTCAGACCCACGATCTCGCCTCGTCTGCCTGTTGCGACGCCGCAGCGTGTGCGTCCTGGTGGGTGACTGGGCGTCCCCCGGAGGTACCACAGTGACGAATTCGTTGAACGGTGACGGGAAGGGTCGCGGAAGTTCCGTGCTGCTGCCCAAGCGTTTTCACGCCAAGGTCGAGATCCGGTGGTCCGACATGGACGTGTTCCAGCACGTCAACCACGCCAGGATGGTGACCTTGCTGGAAGAGGCGCGTATCCCGTGGCTGTTCGAGGAAGGCCGCCCGACCTCCTCGCTGCGGTCCGGCTGTGTGCTGGCGGACCTGCGCGTGCGCTACCGCGGGCAGCTGCGCCACGAGGACACCCCGCTCGATATCGCGATGTGGATCGAGCAGTTGCGCGCGGTCGATTTCACGGTCGGCTACGAGGTGCGGGCCAACGGCGCGGCGCCCGACTCGCCGCCCGCCGTGCTCGCCACCACCCAGCTCGCGGCGTTCGACATCGATACCCAGCGGTTGCGCCGCCTGACCGAGCCGGAGCGCGAGTACCTGGCCGGGTGGATGGACAAGTGACCGCGACGCGATCGCCGGTGACGACAGAACGGTTGTGATGACAGAGCAGCGCGTGCTGCACGTTTCCGACCCGGCCGAACGTGAGAACCTCGCCACGTTCCTGAGCAGGGCGGTCCGGCTGGACCAAGCCGCGGTGGTGCGCCTGCGCCGCCGCGGTGAGCGCTACGTATCGGCTTGGGTCGCGACGGGTTTCGAAGCGCTCGCGGTGCGGACGGTGATCGCCGAACTCGGCGTCGACGACGTCACCGTCGGCGCCGACCTGGTGCTGGCCGGACTCGCCTCGGGTAGCCCGATCGACCTGGGTTACTCGATGGACTCGGCTTGGCGTAGCGCGCTGCCGCCCATCGACGGATTCGCGCACGTCGACGATGTGCCCGCCCGTACCCTCGTCGAATTGGCCGAGCGTGGAGCGGAATTGGCCAAGGAACACGGCAGCCAGCACGGCCCGCCCGCCTCGCTGCTCGACCAGACCGTACTCACCGTCTCGGCCGCCGACACCCGGGTGGAGGTGCCGATGCGCGTCGTCTTCGCCCTCACCGCAATGGATTTCATCCCGCACTCCGGTGAGAAGGCCGAGGCTCGCCGCATCCCGGCCGCCGAGATCGTGCGCGTCCGCGCCACCGCCACCTGGCTGCGCCTCGACGCCCGCTACGGTTCGGTCGCCCGCCGCCGCGCGGGCAGCATCCCGCTGCTGCCGAACTGATCGCCCGCAGCCGACGAACACAGCTGGGAAGTCGTCCGCCGCCGCGCAGAGCGCCGTGCGTGTCGACCATTCTGGGCGCCGCACCAGCCGCCGAGTTTCCGCGGCGGATCAGGAAACTCCGATGAGCCGCAGCACGGCGGTGGTCGCCGCGGCGGCCAGGATCACCACGAGCAGTGGACTGCGTCGCCACGCGAGGACTCCGCCGACCACCACCCCGGCGGGCAATGCGACGCCGACATGCCCGGTACCGAAGGGCAGGGTCGTCACGGCGACCAATGCGGCCAACAGCACGACCGCGCCGATCTCCAGCAATTGGCGCGCACGTACCGGAAATCGGATGCGGCTGCGCAACGCGGGTCCGGCCCAGCGGAAGGCGTAGGTGCCCGCGGCGAGGGCGATCACTCCGGCGGCCAACGTCATCGAGCTTCCTTCCGTCCGCAGTCGCAGGAGATGTAGTCGGCGCTCTCCGGTGCGGAGGGCGTGCGCCCCAGCGCGACCGCCGCGAACACCACGCCCGAAAGCGCGAGCAGCACAGGCAAACCCGCGGGTAGGAATGGCGCGCTGAGCACCGCGACGCCCGCGCCGACGCATACCGCCCCGAACGTCGTCCGGTCGCGCAGCGCAGGAACGACCAACGCGAGCAACACCGCGGGGAACACCGCGTCTAGCCCGAGCACCGAGGTGTCCGGCACCACCGTCCCGATGAGCGCGCCGAGCGCCGCCCCGCCCGGCCAGGCGAGTAGAACACCGAGTCCGCAAGCCCAGTAGACGGCGCGGCGGCGGTCGGGCTCGGATTCGGCCAGCGCCATCGCGACCGCCTCGTCGTTCATCACGTGCACGCCGATCAGCCGCCGCCAGCCGGTGCCGACGACGTCGGGCACCGAAAGTCCGTAGGGCAGGTGTCGCGCGTTGACCAGCAGCCCGGCCAGCGTCGCCGCGATCGGGTTGCCGCCCGCCGCGACGATGCCGATGAACAGGAACTCCGCGCCGCCCGCGAGCACGACGGTGCCGAGCAGCACCGGCAGCCACACCGGAAAGCCCTCGGCCACCGCGGTCGTACCGTAGGAGACGCCGATGACGGCGACCGCGAGGCAGACCGCCGCGATGCCGGACAGCGTCTCCCGGTCCAGTGTTCGCCATATCGAACGCATGTAGCTTATAGTGAACATGGCAGGCCGGTTCGTCAATATGGTTTTCTGTTGGGCGGTTCGGACTCGACGGGAGCTGGGGCATGGCGCGGAACGACACCACGACGGCGACGCCGCAGGCGGTGATCGCGGCTTCGCTGCGCCGCGAGCGCACCCGCGCCGGGCTCTCGCTGAGCGAGGTGGCCAACCGGGCGGGAATCGCGAAATCCACACTCTCCCAACTGGAGTCGGGTAGTGGGAACCCGAGCCTGGAAACACTGTGGGCGCTGTGCGTCGCGCTGGACATGCCGTTCTCCCGGCTGCTCGATCCGCCGCGTCCGACCGTCCAGGTGATCCGGGCGGGCGAGGGGCCGCAGGTGGCGGCCGAGCAGTCGGAATACACCGCGACGCTGCTCGCGTCCGGTTTGCCGAACACTCGCCGCGACCTGTTCCGTATCACCGCCGAACCCGGCCACCCGCGGGCCTCGGACCCGCACATCCCCGGCGTGATCGAGCATGTCCTACTCGCGACGGGGCGGGCGATGGTCGGCCCGACCGAGTCGCCGGTGGAGCTGGGACCGGGCGATTACATCGCCTACCCAGGTGACGCGCCGCACATCTTCGAGGCGCTGGAACCCGGCACCTGGGCGACACTCGTCATCGAGTACGGCTGAGGTTCAGCTGCCGATCGGGGTCGTTTTCAGGCAGCGCCTTCGCCCAGATACTGCAACCAGATCGGATCGAGGTCGGAGGTCGTGGACAGCAGCCGCCAGTGCGGCCCTTTCGGCGACACCAGCGGCGATCGCAACGACCAGCCCAGCTCACTGAGCAACTTGTCGGCTTTGCGATGGTTGCACGGCGCGCAGCTGGCCACGCAGTTCTCCCAGGAATGCTCGCCGCCGCGGCTGCGCGGGATGACGTGGTCGATGGTCTCGGCCTTGCCGCCGCAGTATCCGCAGCGGTAGCGGTCGCGGTGCATGAGCGCGGCCCTGGTCATCGGGACGCGGGCGCGATAGGGGACGCGCACGTAGGTGCGCAAACGGATGACCGAGGGAATGGCCACCTCGGATCCGGCGGAATGGACGACCGGTCCTTCGGGATTGTGGTGCACGGCGTCGGCCTTGTCGCAGATGAGCAGGACGACGGCACGGCGGGCGGACAACGCGGTGAGCGGCTCGTAGGTGGCGTTCAGAAGCAACACCCGGCGCTTCAACCAGTTGGCGGTCTCGGCCTGGACCGGCGTGAGATGGTGGCCGTGATCGGCGCGATGAGGAGCCTCACCCGGGCGGTGGGATCCCGGATGGTGATCGGACAAGATGTGCAGCGGAGTAGCCCCCGACCCACGATTGTGGACGTCGGCGGGCTGGAGTTGTCGGTGGGTCCTGGCCTCGTGTGACCGGCCGTGCCGCTGCTTCATTAGGGAGACCCCGATTTCGTCAGGTTCAAGATCATGTGGTATCTCCAGCGGAGACTGCCACCAATATGACCATGGAACTCGCCTGATTGCACGGTGATTTCGCACAATGTTGGGTTAACTGCCGCTGAAGAGCCGCTGCTCCGCTATCTGGACCGCGGTCGCGCGGTCCGTCCAGCCGTGGCGCCTCGGCCCGCGCCGGGCACAATGGAGTGCGGGGATTCGACCAATCGAGAGGACCTGATGAGTTCGGGCGAGCAGACCACGACGTCGTTCTACGAGGCGGTCGGCGGCGCGGAGACGTTCCATCGGCTGGTGGCGGTGTTCTACCGGGAGGTGGCCGCCGACGAGATCCTGCGCCCCCTCTATCCGGAAGAGGACCTCGGCCCCGCGGAGCGCAGGCTGCGCATGTTCCTGGAACAGTACTGGGGCGGTCCGCGCACCTACTCCGACGAACGCGGACATCCGAGGCTGCGGATGCGGCACATGCCGTTCACCATCGGCCCGCTCGAACGCGACGCCTGGCTCCGCTGCATGCACATCGCGGTCGCGGAGATCGAGCCGGAGGTCCTCGACGACGAACACCGCAAGGCCCTGCTCGACTATCTGGAGATGGCCGCGTACTCGCTGGTGAACTCGCCGATGTGAGCCACGGGGTGCCGTACCGGCCGCGAAAGGTATTCGCTGTAAATTTGCCAGATAGTGTGACATGCGGTCACCCAAGGGGAATTCGCCGAATGCCTTTGGCACTATTGGGAACGTGACAGCTACACCTGCCGTGCGGGCGCCGGCGGACCGCAGTGACCAGCCGTGGTGGCGTTCCGCCGTGTTCTACCAGGTCTACCCCCGTTCCTTCGCCGACTCCGACGGCGACGGCATCGGTGATCTAGGCGGCGTCCGCGAGAAGCTCGGCTATCTGGAATTGCTCGGCGTCGACGCGCTGTGGATCTGCCCGGTGATGCGGTCGCCGATGGCCGACGGTGGCTACGACGTCGCCGACCCCCGCGACATCGACGCCCTGTTCGGTGGCATGGCCGCGCTCGACGCGCTCATCGCCGAGGCACACGCCCGGCGACTCAAGGTCACCATGGACTTGGTGCCGAACCACACCAGCAGCGAGCACCCATGGTTCCAAGCGGCGCTGGCCGCTGCGCCGGATAGCCCCGAACGGGCGCGATACATCTTCCGCGACGGCCGCGGACCCAACGGCGACGAGCCGCCCAACAATTGGCCGAGCATCTTCCGCGGACCCGCGTGGACCAGGGTCACCGAGCCCGACGGCACGCCCGGCCAGTGGTACCTGCACCTGTTCGCGCCCGAACAGCCCGACCTGAACTGGGAGAATCCCGAGGTCGTCGCGGATTTCGAGCGGACGCTGCGGTTCTGGCTCGACCGCGGCGTGGACGGCTTCCGCATCGACGTGGCGCACGGCATGGCCAAACCGCCGGGCCTGCCGGACATGGAGACCGTGTCCACCAAGATGCTCATCCACGACGACAGCGACCCGCGCTTCAACAACCCGGCCGTGCACGACATCCACCGCCGCATCC
This sequence comes from Nocardia sp. CNS-044, assembly GCF_059570515.1. NCBI lineage: Bacteria > Bacillati > Actinomycetota > Actinomycetes > Mycobacteriales > Nocardiaceae > Nocardia > Nocardia sp. CNS-044. The sequence goes on along the minus strand of NZ_JCANSX010000007.1, from coordinate 630,511 downwards.
GCAAGGTGATCGACGAGTACCCGAACGCGGTGTCCATCGGCGAGGTCTGGGTCGACGACAACACCCGCTTCGGCGAATACGTGCGACCCGACGAACTGCATCTGGCCTTCAACTTCCGCCTGGCCGAGACGGCGTTCACCGCCGAGGCGGTCCGCCACGCCATCGACAATTCGCTGGCCGCGGTCGCGCCGGTCGGCGCCTCGCCCACCTGGACCCTGTCCAACCACGACGTCGAACGCGAGGTCACCCGCTACGGCGGCGGCCCGACCGGGTTGGCGCGGGCCAAGGCGATGATCCTGGTCGAGCTGGCGCTGCCCGGCTCGGTGTTCATCTACAACGGCGCCGAGCTCGGCCTGCCGAACGTGGACGACCTGCCCGAGGAAGTGCTGCAAGACCCGGTCTGGGAACGGTCGGGCCGCACCGAACGCGGGCGCGACGGCTGCCGGGTGCCGATTCCGTGGGAGGGCGACCGGCCGCCGTTCGGGTTCACCAAGGGTGAGCGCTCGTGGCTGCCGATTCCGCCGGAGTGGGCCGGGCTGACCGTGGAGGCGCAGCTCGAGGAGCTCGGATCCACTGTCTCGCTGTACCGGCTGGCGATCGAGTTGCGCGGCCTGCGACCGGAATTCGCCGGCCCGCGGATCGAGTGGTACGGCAGTCCCGCGGGATGCCTTGCCTTCCGCCGCCCCGGCGGGCTGGTCTGCGTGCTCAACGCGAGCGCCGCACCGATCCCCCTACCGCCCGGCGAACTGCTCCTCGCCAGCGCGCCGCTGACCAGTGGCCACCTGCCGCCCGACGCGGCCGCCTGGCTGGTCTGACCTATACCGCGACCAGGGGAAGCTGGAACGACACAGGGGTGAGTGGCCGACCGGACGAGCGTCTACTACACAGCATCGTCTACCGTAAGGCCGTGAGCATTCTCGAGACAGTGCTGATCTTCGTCGGCATCCCGCTGGTGATCTACGCGGCGATCGCCGGATTGTCGTTTCTCGGTAAGCCGCTGCCCGGCGAGAAGCCGGTTCACTTCGAACTCGGACAGAAGTGGACCGCGGAGCCGGTGCTGTGGAGTGCTACCGACGAGGTGACCGGACACGGCCACCACGACACCGCTCAGTCGCATGGCAGCCATGCGGCTATCGAATCCGCCCAGGTTGAGCTGATCGGAGGCCGGGCAAGTGGCAAGTTCTAAGTGGCCCGCGGTGGTCGAGGCCGACCTCCCGCACGGGTACGCCCTCACCAGCAGCGGACGCGTGTCCGGCGTGCACGAGGCGGGCGACCTCTTCAGGGAAGCCCCCTTCAGCGATGAAGAGCGCCTCGCCATGGACAACGCGCTGACCGAGGCGACCAGGGCGACCAAGGTGCGCTTCAACATCTACGTCGGCGATCTCGGCGCCGACACGGCGGCGGGCGCGGACGCGCTCTTCGCCACGACCCCCGAGGCGGCGCGCTCGGTGCTCATCGCCGTCTCGCCCAACGAGAAGGCGATCGAGGTCCGCTCCGGCCACGATATCGCCGACCGCGCCAACGACCGCGTCTGCCAGCTCGGCGTCACCGCCGCGCTGAGCTCGATCCGCCAGGGCGAGCTGATCGACGGTTTGATCTCCGCGGTCCGCGTGATGGCTGCCGCCATCGGTCGCTGACCCCCACGTCACCAGCGTGCTCGCGGCGCGCCCACCCGGTTCGGGTGGGTGCGCCGCTCGCGTTTCCGGGTGTGCTTGCGTCGCTGCGGAATTGGGGGTTGTCGCGAGCGGCGGAGTGCGAGCACCTTGGGAAGATGAAGATTCTTGTCACGGGAGCGACCGGCAACATCGGACGGATGGTGGTGGACCACCTGCTCGCGGGCGGCGCGACGGACGTGCGTGCGCTGTCGAACCATCCCGAGCGCGCGGCGTTCCCCGCGGGCGTCGAGGTCGCGCACGGTTATCTGCGGCGGCTGTCCTCGCTGCCCGCCGCCTTCGAGGGCGTCGACCGCATGTATCTCGCGCCGGTGCTGGAGACGGTGAACGAGGTGGTGGAGCTGGCGAAGGCGGCGGGCATCCGGCATATCGTGGATCTGTCGGGTGACGCGTCCACCGACTGGCAGCCCATCGCGAAGGCCGTCGAGGGTTCCGGCCTGGACTGGACCCACCTGTACGCCGGTGAGTTCACCGAGAACGCCACCATCTGGGCCGGACAGATCAAAGCCTCGGACGAGATCCGCGATCCGCACCCGGACGCCGCGAACGCGCCACTCACCATGGACGACATCGCCCGCGTCGCGGCGAAGGTGCTGCTCACCGAGGGGCACGCGGGCAAAACCTATGAGCTGACGGGCCCGGAGACGCTCACCAGGGCCGAGAAGATCAGCGCCATCGGCGCCGCCCTCGGACGGGACCTCACCGTCGTCCAGCTGCCACGTGACGAAGCCATCCGGCTGCTCGAACCGGATATGGGGGAGTACGCGCAGTGGTACGTCGACGGAATCGCGAGCATGGTCGAGCACCCGCAACAGGCCACGACCGTGATCGCGGACCTCACCGGCGCACCGGCCACCACCTTCGCGCAGTGGGCGCGGGACAACGTCGACCTGTTCCGCTGAGCCGGGCGGCTCAGCCGCCGGTGGGCGGAAACCGCCGAAGCCGATCGGTTCTGCGGAGTGGCGGCAGCGCCACGTGGCGCTCCGGGTCTGTCGTGGTCGTATCCTGCGACGATGGCAGCGGAGTCGACGCCCGGAGCGCGTCCGTCGAGCGGATGGCGCGTGCTCGCTGTTGTCTGCGTCGTCGCGGTGGCGGCGGTCGGGTCCGTAACTCGGCCGTTCGGCTGGGCCGCGACAGTGCTGGTGGTGGTCGTCGGCGTGGCCGTATTGATCCGGGCCATCCGTTCCCCGAGCTCGGTGCGGCCGAAGGACCCGCCGCTGCGCCGCGGCACCGCGATGTGGTCCGCGCTGCTGCTCGCGATCGCCGGATGGGAGGCGTACGCCTTTGTGCGCCAACCGGATTGGACTAAGCCCAGCGACCAGCATCCGACTCTCTCGACCCTGCTCGATCCGGGTCTGGAACAGGGCCCGCTGCGCTTCGCGGGCTGGCTGGTCTGGTTGGCCGTCGGCTGCTGGCTGGCGACGCGATGACCGAGCGCGCCATCGTCATCGCGGGTTTCGTCGCCCTCTTCGCGCTAGCCCTCGGCCTGACCGCGCTCGCTCATCTCCGCCGGGATCTGATCGCTCCGCTGACCGAAGTGGCTGCCGCCGCCCTCGACCACCGCTCGGTGCGCATCCTCGCGGTGCTCTGCTGGGCGTGGCTCGGCTGGCACTTCCTCGCTCGCTGAACATCCCCGCCGACCTGACGTAGATCAGCTCGGGATGCCGGGCCCGGCGCGGCGCGCTGAACCTTCGGCCAAGCGGGGGCGCACAGGGATCGCACGCCGCGCATTGGTGGCGGCTGCGAGGCGTTCAAACGGTGGGCCCGACGGCTTCCACTGCGGCGAGGCCGACGGATTGCGTCCGGAGGAGACGTGGTCTCTCCTCCGGACGATCCGGACTATCGTGCGTCGAACGCCCGTGCGCGCAGCGAGCGTTCGATGCCCGCCTTGCCCTCGGAGACCAGGCGGCGCAGGGCGGGCGGGTGGTTCCCGGCGAGGAACTTGTCCGCGACGGCGACCGCGTCGTCGGTGATCTCCCACGCCGGGTACAGGCCGACGACGACCGTCTGCGCGACCTCGCTGGAGCGCCGCTCCCACACCGCGGGGATCTCGGCGAAGTACCGCTCGACGAACGAGCCGAGCAGCTCGCCCTGACCGGCCGGTGCGAAGCCGCCGACGATCGCGCGGGCGGTGATGTTGGGCAGCGAGTCGTCGTCCATCACCCGGGTCCACGCCTGTTCCTTGACCTCGGCGATCGGCCGCGCGGTCGCCGCGGCCGCGGCCTGGCGCTTGCCCGCCGCGGTCGGGTCGTTGGCGAGCTCGCGGTCGATGGTCGGAGAAGCCGTGCCCTCGGCGTCGATCTCGCCCGCCGCGGCGAGCGCGCTGACCAGCCGCCAGCGCAGATCCGTGTCGACCACCAGTCCGCCGAGACCGACCGAGGCCGGGTCGCCGTCGAGCAGTTCGCGCAGCACCTCGGTGTGCCAGGCCGACAGCCGCGCGCCGGTCAGCGCGTTGACGAAGGCGAGCTGGTGGTCCGAGCCAGGCTCGGCTTCGCGCGCCAATTCCAGCAGGCGGTCGGCGAATTCGGGCCAGCCCACCGAAGCCGCCCACGCGGGATCGGCGTAGCTGCCGATCGCGGTGTGCGCCTGCATGAGCAGCCGCTGCACCACGCCGATCTCGGTTTCCGCGCCGACGCCGCGCTGCACGAGCGCCACGAAATCGCGGGCCTTGAACTCGGCCTGCCTGGTCATCTCCCACGCCGCCGACCAGGCCAGCGTGCGGGGGAGCGGCTCGGCGATGTCGGCGATGCGGTTGACGAGCACGTCGAGCGAGTCGGCGTCCAGCCGCACCGAGCAGTAGGTCAGGTCGTCGTCGTTGACCAGCACGAACTTGCCGCGCGGTACGCCGACCAGCTCGGGCACCTCGGTGCGTTCGGCGGCATCGAGATCCAGCTCGACGCGATGGGTGCGGACCAGCTTGCCGTCCTGGTCGTCGTAGACGCCGACCGCGAGCCGGTGCACGCGCCGCTCGCCCGCGCCGGGGGCCGCGCCTTCCTGGACGACCGCGAAGGAACCGAACTTGCCGTCGGCGTCGACCTGGAAGTCGGGCCGCAGGATGTTGAGGCCGGTGGTCTTGAGCCACTGCGAGCCCCAGGTCGACAGGTCGCGGCCGGAAGACTTCTCCAGTGCGGTCAGCAAGTCGTCGAAAGTGGCGTTGCCGTAGGCGTGCTCGGCGAAGTAGTCGCGCAGACCCGCCAGGAACGGCTCCAGCCCGACGTAGGCCACCAACTGCTTGAGCACGCTCGCGCCCTTGGCGTAGGTGATGCCGTCGAAGTTGACCTCCACCGCGGCGAGGTCCGGGATGTCGGCCGCGATCGGGTGCGTCGACGGCAGTTGATCCTGCCGGTACGCCCAGGACTTCTCCACGTTGGCGAAGGTGGTCCAGGCGTTGGTGTACTCGGTGGCCTCGGACTGGCACAGCACCGAGGCGAAGGTGGCGAACGACTCGTTCAGCCACAGGTCGTCCCACCACTTCATGGTGACCAGGTCGCCGAACCACATGTGCGCCATCTCGTGCAGCACGGTCTCGGCGCGGCGCTCGTAGGACGCGCGGGTGACCTTGGAACGGAAGACGTAGTCCTCCAGGAAGGTCACCGCGCCCGCGTTCTCCATCGCGCCAGCGTTGAACTCCGGCACGAACAGCTGGTCGTACTTGCCGAAGGCGTAGGGCACGCCGAAGTTGGCGTGGTAGAAGCCGAAACCTTGCTTGGTCTCGGTGAAGAGGCGGTCGGCGTCCATGTGCTCGGCCAGCGACGCGCGGCAGTAGATGCCGAGCGGGATCGAGCCGTGCTCGTCGGTGTAGGTGTCGGTCCACTTCGCGTACGGGCCAGCGATCATGGCGACCAGGTAGGTGCTCATTCGCGGCGTGGTGGCGAAGGTGTGCACGGCGACCCCGCCGGATTCCTGTTTGCCGCCCGCACCATTGGAGACGACTTCCCAGTCGGCGGGCGCGGTGGCGGTGATGTCGAAGGTGGCCTTCAGGTCCGGCTGGTCGAAGCAGGCGAACATGCGCTTGGCGTCGGCGGTCTCGAACTGCGAGTACAGGTAGACCTTGTCGTCGGTGGGATCGACGAACCGGTGCAGGCCCTCGCCGGTGTGCGAGTACACGCAGTCCGCCTCGACGACCAGTTCGTTGCGCTCGGCCAGGTTGTGCAAGGCGATGCCCTTGGCCTCGTCGTAGTCGGAGATGTCGAGCGGGGTGCCGTTGAGCGCCGCCGAACGCACGCCGGCCGCGACGATGTCGATGAAAGTGCTCGCGCCCGGCGTCGCGGTGAAGGTCACGGTGGACTTCGAGCCGAACGTCTCGCCGACCGCGCCGTCGGTGCCGGTCGGCTGGTCGGTGAGATCGAGTTCGATGCGGTAGTTCTCGACGCTGACCGTGGCGGCGCGCTCGATCGCCTGGTCGCGGGTGAGATTCGGGGCAGACATGGAACTCCTTCGCTCTTCGACGAACACGGCACGGTGCGAGCTCGCGGCGGGATCGCCCACCGGGAGCGCGACAGCGTCCACAATGCCACCGGGCGGGACCGCCCGCGCGGAACTTTCTCGGCCAACCCTAGTGGGCGCAGCCGGACGAAGTCGGTCCCTCGACTGCGCATGGCCGGGACGAATACCGACTGATGGGCGCATGCGGCCGCTAGCGAGACCAATGCACGCGGCCGCCGGGCGGCGGCAACGGGCCGGACGCGGCGCGGCGGTATCGTTCCTGTGCAGCGCAGACACACATCCACGGATTCGGAGGCTCCACGTTGAAGCATGTGCACGCCGGTAAGGTGCGCGACCTGTACGAGGACGGCGACACGTTGCTGCTGGTGGCCTCCGATCGGGTCTCGGTGTACGACGTGGTGCTGCCGACGCCGATCCCGGAGAAGGGCGCGCTGCTGACGCAGCTGTCGAACTGGTGGTTCCAGTTCTTCGCCGACGTGCCCAATCACGTGCTGTCCACCACCGACGTCCCCGCGGAGTTCGCGGGCCGCGGCGTGCGGGTCAAGCCGCTGAAGATGGTGCACGTGGAGTGCATCGCGCGCGGCTACCTCACCGGCTCGGGTCTGAAGGAGTACGAGCGCACCGGCACCGTGTCCGGCGTCGCGCTCCCGCCCGGCCTGCGCGACGGCGACAAGCTGCCCGAGCCGATCTTCACCCCCACCAGCAAGGCGTCCGAGGGCCACGACGAGCCGATCACCTTCGCCGACGTGGTGAACCAGGAGGGCCGCGAGGTCGCCGAGCAACTGCGCGATCGCACCCTCGACATCTACCTGCGCGGCGCCGAGCACGCCGCGAGCAAGGGTGTCATCATCGCCGACACGAAGGTCGAATTCGGCTGGGACGGTGACGTTCTCACCCTCGGCGACGAGGTGCTCACCTCCGACTCCTCGCGCTTCTGGCCCGCCGATCAGTGGGAGCCCGGCCACCCGCAGCCCTCCTTCGACAAGCAGTTCGTCCGGGACTGGTCCACCTCGACCGGCTGGGACAAGGAGCCTCCGGGGCCGGAGATTCCGGCCGACATCGTGGCGGCGACTCGCCGCAAGTATCAGGAGGCGTTCGAACTCATCACCGGCGTGAAGTGGGCGTCGGCCTGAGTTCCCGCCAGGCTCCGCGTTTTCAGGGCCGAGTGTCGTCGGTGCGGTTCAGGTCTCGGTCGGTTTCCGCGCGCAGGTGTTCGGTGAGGAGGTCCAGGTAGGGCCGCTGCCCGCCGATCAGTTTGTCGTGAGCGGTCGCCAGGTCGAACCATTCGGCGCGGTCGATTTCAGGGAAGGCGACGAGACGGCCGGAGTGCGGCGGCCATTCCATCTCGAAGGTGCCGGGGTCGAGTTGGGCGGGATCGAGGTCGCCCTCCACGGCCCACGCGACGAGCCGCTTGCGCCCGCTGCTGTACCGGACCTCGCCCAGCGGGATCCATTCTCCTTCCGGCGCGGGCAATCCCAGCTCTTCGGTGAATTCGCGGCGGGCAGCCAGCGCGGGGTCCTCGGTGTCCGGGTCGTATTCGCCCTTGGGGATCGACCAGGCCGCGTTGTCTTTGCGCGCCCAGAAGGGCCCGCCCATGTGGCCGAGCAGGACTTCGGGATCGCCCGACGTGGTGCGAAACAGGAGTACGCCCGCGCTGAATGTCGCTGTCACACCAGCAGTCTGCCGCGCCACTCGACCGGAGCGCCCGATGGTCGGCGGTCGTGTCGGCAGCGATGTGGTGCGGCTTGGACCGCCCGTGCGAGGGTCGTGTGGCGCCGGTGCTCGCGGTGCAGTCGCGGGATATCGGCGCGCAGGGCACTCGCAGTTCGGTCAGCGTTTCGCGGCGGTCTCTTGGCGCAGTCGCGCCGCACGCAGCGTCAGATAATCCCGCTCCGGCACACTCGTGGTCCGGCGGGCCGCCGCGGTGTAGTGCGCGACGGCAACCGGATACTCACCCGCCATCTCGTGCAGGTGCCCGCGCACCGCGTCCAGCCGATGACCAGCACCCGCGAGCGGCTCCTCGAGGGTGTCGATCAGCGCCAGCCCCGCCGACGGACCGTGCACCATCGCGACCGCGACGGCTCGGTTCAGCGTGACCACCGGATTCGGCGCGATGCGTTCGAGCAGGTTGTACAGCGCCAGGATTCGCGGCCAGTCGGTGTCCTCCGCACGCGGCGCCTGCCCGTGCACGGCCGCGATCGCCGCCTGCACTTGGTAGACGCCGGTGAGTCCATGCGACAGGGTGCCGGTGACCAGTCGCACGCCCTCGGTGATCATCGCTCGATCCCATCGACCTCGTTGCTGCTCGGCCAGCGGAATCAGCTCGCCGTGCGGACCGACGCGGGCGGCACGGCGAGCGTCGGTCAGCAGCATGAGCGCCAGCAGACCGGTGACCTCGACGTCGTCGGGCAGCAGCCGGTGCACGGCGCGGGTCAGCCGGATCGCCTCGCCGGAGAGGTCGGTTCGCTGCAATTCGGCGCCCGACGTAGTGGTGTGCCCTTCGTTGAAGATCAGATACAACACGTGCAGCACCGAGCCGAGTCGCTCTCGCCACTCGGCGGCATCGGGCCTGACGAATGGACGATCGAGCGCGGCGAGGCGCTTCTTGGCCCGCGCGATGCGCTGGGCCGTGGTCGGTTCCGGCAGCAGGAAGGCGCGCGCGATCTCCGTTGTGGTGAGTCCGCCGACCGCCCGCAGCGTCAACGCGATCGCACTCGCCGAGGACAACGCGGGGTGGCAGCACAGGAAGAACATCGCCAGGGTGTCGTCCCGGTCGACGGTCTCGGTGTCCGGCACCTCGCGCTCGAAAACAGTTGCCTCCCTGCGCCGCCGCGCCGCTTCGGCGCGCACCACGTCCGCCATCCTGCGCTGCGCGACCTGGACGAGCCAGCCGCGCGGATTGTCCGGCAGCCCCGCCGCGGGCCACTGGGTCGCGGCGGCGAGCAGGGCCTCCTGGACGGCGTCCTCGGCGGTGTCGAAGTCGCCGAAACGGCGCACCAGGACGCCGAGGACCTGGGGCGCCAGTTCGCGCAGCAGGGCCTCGGCGTCGGAGGACAGGGTCACAGTTCGGCGGCGGGAGCGCTCATCACCGCGCGCACTTCGATGTACTCGCCGATCGGCTTGCCGCCGGGGCCGGGCGCGGCCGAGGCCTGGGCGGCGATCTGCAACGCGCGTTCGGGGCTGTCCACGTCGACGAGCCAGTACCCCGCCAGGAATTCCTTGGTCTCGGGGAACGGGCCGTCGGTGATCACCGGGGCGGAGCGGCCGTCGGCGCTGACGATGCGCGCACTCTCCGGTCCTGCCAAGCCTTGCGCGTCGACCAGCTCGCCCGATTTCGCCAGTTCCTCGCCCAGCGCACGCTGAAAGTCGATGTGCGCCTCGAGATCCTCCGGCTCCCACTCCGAGATCGGGGTGTCGCAGTAGGCGGCTTCGCTGTAGGTCTTGATCAGCATGTACTTCATGGTCGGCTCCTCGCGGATCGGCGCGCCCCTTCGGCGCTCTCGTAGGTAGGTCGGAGCGGGGCGCGCCTCTTCGACACATCGCTCACGGGAGGTTCAGTGATCTGGATCACAGTGACGTCGAGGTGTCTGCCAGGCGGTCGGGGTCGGCCGGCTCGCCCGCGGTGATCAGCTCCTTGATCCGGTCGGTCACGTCCCACACGTTGACGTTCATGCCCGCGAGCACGCGATTCTCCGAGTCCAACCAGAACGCGACGAACTCGCGCTGGTCCAGATCGCCGCGTACCACGACCCGCTCGTACCCGCCGGGCGCGGCGTAGCCGGTGTACTCCATGCCGAGGTCGTACTGATCGGTGAAGAAGTAGGGCAGCCGGTCGTAGGTCGCCGACTTGCCGAGCATGGTCGCCGCCGCGACCGCGGGCTGGTTGAGCGCGTTGGCCCAGTGCTCCACCCGGATGCGGCGGTCGAGCCGCGGATGCTGCTGTTCGGCGATGTCCCCCACGGCGACGATGTCCGGATCGCTGGTGACCAGGCTCGCGTCGACGAGCACGCCCTTGTCCACCTCGAGTCCCGCCTCGGCGGCGAGCTCGATATTCGGCCTGGCGCCGACCGCGACCAGCACCGCGTCGGCGGCGACGGTCGTCCCGTCGGCCAGCCGCAGCCCGTCGGCGATCGCCGTCGCGATCCCGTCGTGCGTGGTGATCTCCTCGACTTGGGCGCCGAGGCGTAGATCGACGCCGTGCGCCCGGTGCAGGTCGGCGAAGACCGCGCCCATCTCGGGTCCGAGCGCGCCGAGCAGCGGCTGTTCGGCGGTCTCCACGATGGTGACGTCCATCTCGGCGGCGCGGGCGGCCGCCGCGACCTCGAGACCGATCCAGCCCGCGCCGATGATCGCGAGCCGGTCGCTCTGGCCGAACAGGCCGATGAGGGTGTCGGAGTCCTCGATGGAGCGCAGCGTGTAGACGTTGGGGGTGTCGGCGCCGGGCAGCGACAACGTGCGCGGCGTGGATCCGGTGGCCAGCGCGAGTTTGTCGTAGGCGAGCGTGGAGCCGTCCGGCAGCGTGATCGTCTTGGCGTCCCGATCGATCGCGCTGACGGTCGTGCCGAGCAGCAGGTCCACATTGTGGTCGCGGTACCACTGCGCCGGATTCACGGTGAAGTCCGCGAGCTGCTTCTTGCCGAACAGATGTTCCTTGGACAGCGGCGGTCGTTCGTACGGCAGGTGCTCCTCGGCGCTGACCAGGGTGATCTTCCCGTCGAAGTCGTTGTCGCGCAGGGCTTCCGCCAGCTTGGCCGCGGCAAGTCCACCGCCCACGATCACGAAACGCCGATCCGAGGTCATTTGCGGACTCCTTCTCGGGAGGAAACGCGTGCCCACTCGAGCCTACTGTCGGCGGGTGTTCCGCAACGCCTTATCCGGACATCGGTTCGGGGCGGGAACGAATCGTCCGGCGGCGTGGTTGGTTCCGGGTGACGGCGCTCGCGCGCCGCGCTTCTTGCATGCGATCGAGAGGAACGACCCGTGACCGACACGGCCGAGAAGAACGTCGCCGATTTCTGGTTCGACCCGCTGTGCCCTTGGTGTTGGATCACTTCCCGCTGGATCTTGGAGGTCGAGCAGGTCCGCGACATCGAGGCGCGCTTCCACGTGATGAGCCTCGCGGTGCTGAACGAGGGCCGCGATCTGCCCGAGCAGTACCGCGAACTGATGAACAGCGGCTGGGGTCCGGTGCGCGTCGCCATCGCCGCCGCCAAGGACCACGGCGACAAGGTGCTCGCCCCGCTCTACACCGCGATGGGCAGCCGCATCCACGATCGCAAGGCCGAATACGAGCGGCCGACCATGCAGGAGAGCCTGGCCGCGGTGATCGCCGACGCGCTCGCCGAGGTGGGCCTGCCCGCGGAGCTCGCGAAGGCCGCCGAGAGCACCGAGTACGACGAGGCGCTGCGCAAGAGCCATCACGAGGGCATGGACAAGGTCGGCCAGGACGTCGGCACCCCGACCATCCACGTCAACGGTGTGGCGTTCTTCGGCCCGGTGCTCTCGCGCATCCCGCGCGGCGAGGACGCGGGCAAGGTCTGGGACGGCGTCGTCGCGCTGGCCTCCTACCCGCACTTCTTCGAACTCAAGCGGACCAGGACCGAGGACCCGGTCTTCGACTGAACGCGAAACCGGGCGCCGCGCGTTCGCGGCGCCCGGTTCGTCGGCTCAGGGCACCGGCTTCGGCGGCAGACTCGGCACCTCGCCGTACGGGCCATACGGCACGGCGCCCATCGGCGGCTGCGGGCTCGGGCGCAGGAAGAGCTTTCCGTGCCTGCTGCGGTCGCGCAGCGCCCACATCCGCCAGGTCAGCACCGGGTGCGAGGACAGGGCATTGACGAACCAGACGAACCCGCCCTTCTCGGTCGCGGCGCGGTCGGCCATCTCGTCGAAGCCGACGAGGGTGTTCATGTACTTGCCCGCCGCCAGCGTGCCCATGGCCGCGGCCGCGCCGGTGTGCCGGTTGCAGTAGCCGTGGTTGTCGGCGGTGTACTCCTGCGAACGGATCAGCGAACTGCCCAGGATCGGCAGAAACGGCACGAGGAACATGCCCAGCTGTCGCCAGTACGAGGTGTGTCCGGCGGCGATGTGGCCGACCTCGTGGCCGATGATGAACGCGAGCGCGTCGGGTTCGCGTGCCTTGCCGCCGATTTCGAACAGGTCGCTGTAGACGACGACGAAGCGCCGGAAGCCGTGCCCGGAGGCGAAGGCGTTGATCTGGCCGTTGCCGAGCACCACATAGGCGTCGGGCACCTTCGCCATACCCAACCGGGCCGCCGCCTCGACCACCATCTGATAGCCCTCGGGGAACTGCGTCGGCGACATCTTCACGCCGTTCACCCGCTGCGACGCGTAGTTGATACCGCGCCCCACCCAGACCAGGATCGGCGCGAAGACGAGCAACAGCAGGTAGTCGCTCGGCACCGCGCCGTCGGCGAGCACCACGACGAGCATGACGATGGCGATCAGGTAGGCGACCGTCGTGCACACCACCACCAGGACGAGCAGCGGGATCTCCCAGCTGTGCCTGGCGGGCATCCCGAACGGGGAGAGGCCGCGCGGCATGTTCTTCGGCGGTACGGGGGGTGGTGCGCCGTAGGGCGTCATCGGACCGGCGCCGTAGGGGGACGTGGGCTGAGCGCCGTAGGGCGAGGTGGATCCAGTGCCGGGAGGCGGCGTCGGCTGGGCGCCGTGAGGCGACGTGGATCCAGCGCCATAGGGCGAGGTGGATCCAGTGCCGGGAGGCGGCGTCGTTGGGGTGCCGTAAGGCGACGTGGATCCAGCGCCGTAGTGCGAGGTGGATCCGGCGCCGGGAGGCGGCGTCGGCTGGGCGCCGTAAGGCGACGTGGACCCAGCGCCGTAGTGCGAGGTGGCCCCGGCGTCGCGAGCGGGTGTGGATCCAGCGTCGTAGGGTGACGTGGGTTCAGTGCTGTAAGGCTTCGAAGTCTCGGTGCCGTAGGTCGGTTGGGCGCCGGTGTGCTGTGGTATCGCCGAGCCGGGCTGCGGCGGTTGCTGTTCCTGCCCCCACCCGCTCGGCGGCGCGTACGGGGATTCCGGCTGGTCGGCTCGGTCCGGCGGCGTCGGTTCGTGCGGCTGCATGGAATGCACTCTATTCATCGGTAGGGGCGGGGTTCTCGCGTCCGAGAGCCAGCGCCGCTGTGCTGTCGGACACTCGCTGGTCAGTGCCCGCGGGCACGCCTCGTGTCAGCAGATTCGCGCCGGACGGCGCTGGTGTTGATGGCGGACGGTGCCCACCCGGATCGGCTGTCGCGCGGCCTGACAGAATCGCAGCCATGCGCGTATACCTGGGTGCCGACCATGCCGGTTTCGAACTGAAGAATCACGTCAAGGCCCATCTCCAGCAGGCGGGCCACGAGGTCGTCGACTGCGGCGCCCTCGAGTACGACGCCCTGGACGACTACCCCGCCTTCTGCATCGAAGCGGCTCGTCGCACCGTCGCCGATCCGGGCAGCCTCGGCCTGGTCTTCGGCGGCAGCGGCAACGGCGAGCAGATCGCCGCGAACAAGGTGCCCGGCGCCCGCTGCGCCCTCGCCTGGAGCGTGGAGACCGCGAAGCTGGCCCGCGAGCACAACAACGCGCAGCTGATCGGCATCGGCGGCCGCATGCACTCCACCGAGGAGGCGCTGGCCATCGTCGACGCGTTCGTCTCCCAGCCGTGGTCCGAGGAGGAGCGCCACCAGCGCCGCATCGACATCCTGGCCGAGTACGAGAAGACCGGTGTCGCTCCCGCCGTCCCGGCGTACTGAGGTCACGTCGACGAATGCCTGAAGGGCACACGCTGCACCGCCTGGCGAACCAGCATCAGCAAGCCTTCGCCGGCGGTGTGGTGCGGGTGTCGAGTCCGCAGGGCCGGTTTGCCGACGGCGCCGCGCTGGTGGACGGACAGCGACTCGTGCGCTCGGAGGCGCACGGCAAACACCTGCTGCATCACTACGAATCGGGCCTCGCGGTGCACGTGCATCTCGGGCTCTACGGCAAGTTCTACGACTCGGAACCACCGATGGGCGTGCCCGTCGGGCAGGTCAGGATGCGGATGGTCGGCGACGGCTTCGGCACGGATCTGCGCGGTCCCGCGGCCTGCGAGGTGCTGCTGCCGCCGGAGGTCGAGGCGCTGACCGACCGCCTCGGCGCCGACCCGCTGCGTCCCGACGCCGATCCGGACCGCGCCTTCGCGCGAATCCGCCGTTCCCGCAGGCCGATCGGCGCGCTGCTGATGGACCAGAGCGTGATCGCCGGTGTCGGCAACGTCTACCGCGCCGAAGTGCTCTTCCGGCACGGTATTTCGCCCTACCGTCCCGGCGTCGACCTGAGTGCCGAAGAGTGGAGCGCCCTTTGGTCGGATTTGGTCGAGCTGATGCCCGTGGGCGTGGCGACCGGACGTATGCACGTCGTCCGTCCCGAGCACGATCACGGCGAACCGTCCTACGCCCCCGACCGTCCGCGCACCTACGTCTACCGCCGCCTCGGCTCGGATTGCCGGGTGTGTGCCGAGCCGGTTGCTCACGCGGTGCTGGAAGGTCGCAACCTCTTCTGGTGTCCCACCTGCCAGCCGAGCTGAACTCCTTCGGCAGCGCCACCCCCGCCCGCGGACGCGGTTTGCGGGGGTTCAGCCGGCGACGGCCGCGTCTATCTCCGGTTCGTCGGAATCGGAGAACGCGAACCGTCGCCCGCCCGCCGTCTTGGCCGAGTACATCGCCCGATCGGCGCGCCGCAGCAGATCGGTGAAGTCGCACGGGGCGCCCGGCGGGTTGTAGGCGGTGCCCACACTCGCCGAGACCGGCACCGGACCCGCCGACGACCACACCGGGTCGCGCAGCGCTCCCACGATGCGGTTGGCGATCTCGGTGAGGGTCTTGCCGTCCCGGTTCACCGCCAGCACGAACTCGTCACCGCCGTACCGGCAGATCACCGTGTCGGGCGGGCAGACCTCGCGCAGCCGGTTGGCCAGTTCGACGAGCACCTCGTCGCCGACCGCGTGCCCGTATCCGTCGTTGATCTGCTTGAACCGGTCCAGGTCGATGAGCAGCAGCCCCACGCAGCTGTTCGGGTCGGTGGCCATGCGGCGCACCTGATCCTGGAGCAAGGTCCGGTTGGCCAGGTCGGTCAGCGCGTCGTGGGTGGCCTCGTGGCGGAGCCGATGCTGGAGGGCGGCGATCTCCTGCACCCGCAGCGACACCTTGGCCGAAAGACTTTGCTCCTGCTGGGCCAGCGCTCGCTCCTGCAGGGCCTGGGCGTAGCTGTCGATGGCCTGGCTGGCCACGAACGGCCAGCGGGTCGCCACCAACGAGCCCGGCCTGCCGGAGGGGAAGCCGAGCAGCCAGCGACTGGCCTGCGCGAGCATCCTGGTCCGCTCGAACGGCGGCTCGGCGAGGCGAGCGCCCAGCATCCGCGCCTCCGGCACCGGGAAGGGCTCGTGCCTGGCCAGATACAGCAGCCGTTCGACCAGCTCGATCAGAACAGGTTCCAGCTGATGCGGCGTCGTGTGCGAGCCGGGTTCGGAGCACACGGCCCGTGCCCAGGCGCGACACATCGCGGCGACTGGCGGTTCGATGTCGGTCGCCATCGCATTCACCGACCGTGGGCAACGTCGGTACCCGGGTGCCCTGTGCGCACACAGGTGCCGGCCTCACCCCGATCACTACTGCTACGCGGTTGTGTCCACCTCGCTCGGCGCACGCTCACCGCCCCCTTTCCAGATACCCCCGTCCGGCAAAAAGGATCCTAGCAAGCCACTCGGCACTGAAAAACGGCGTTTTACAACGAGTTTTCGATGCCTCGCGAATGGCGATCGGATGTGTGATCGTTCCAGCGGCGCGGATGTTACACATGAGTTTTCGTTCGCTGGAGAGTCGCGGGCCGACGCGCCGGGAGTGTGCTGAAACGGGGGTCCTGCTCGACAAGGGCGTAGGCCAACGCGTCGGCGGGCCCCGACGCCGCGGCGGACACCGGTTCCGGCCCGAATCCGGCGGCACGGTGGGCTCCACATGGAGCGGATCGAGGCTCGGCGCGGGACGCTGCAACTCGAGAGCTGGGATCGCACAGACGGTCCATACGTCACGCAGAGGCGGTGCTGTGTGTCGCGTGCGAAAGCTGTGTGCGACTTGTTCGGCCACCCACGCGCGGTGATCAGCGGCGACGGCCGGTCGCGCACCGCCAGCACGGGGGCGATTGGCGTTTCCCGAACCGGATTCGGTACAGTGCGTGGTGCACACGACATCGTGGCGATCCCATCGATGTCGTATGCCTGCGGGTGTAGTTCAATGGTAGAACCTCAGCCTTCCAAGCTGATGGTGCGGGTTCGATTCCCGTCACCCGCTCAACGCAAGATTCATACTCGTCGGCGGCCCCCGCCACCGCGAGGCCTCGGGGTGTAGCGCAGCTTGGTAGCGCATCCGCTTTGGGAGCGGAGGGTCGCAGGTTCAAATCCTGTCACCCCGACCAGTTTTCGACCTCCCGGCCCGATCGGGATCGGTACCCTGATCGCCGTGGTGGATGCGATGGGGCACGGCCCCACCCAGTTTCAGAAGCCCTGGCCGCCCGACGCGACCCCGGGGATCCTGACGGAAAGCGGGCGGGTCTTCCATCGTGGCGTCGATTGTCCCGGATATCGGGAGGGCGTCGAGAACTCGCGTCGACTCGGCAGACGGATCGCGCCGGTCGAACAGGTGACCTCCGTCGAGGCGCGTCGTCGTGGCAAGGGCGTGTGCAACAAGTGCTGGGCGTAGGGGATTCCTCTCCGGACGGGGCGGGCCGGTTGGGTCGGCGCGTCTCGACCGGAGAGGGATCCCGGGCATCCCGAGTCCCGTTGAGGGAGAGGGGACTCGGGTGCTGTCGGGATGCGGGGTGGTCGAGTGTCGGCACATGGCATCTACCTCCTTTCGAACGGGCTACGGGTGGGTCAGCTGTAGAGCCTGGTGAGGAAGGCGTTCATGTTGTCGCGGACCCGGTCGATCTTCTCCTCGAGCGTGAGGTCCTCGCGGTAGCGGCTGCCGAGGGCGGGGCGCTTCTTGCCGCGCGCGTACAGCGAGCAGGCCAGATCGGTGCACATGTAGGTGCCGATCGAGTTGCCGCGGCGACCGGAATCGCCCGCCTTGTGCGCGGTCATCAGGACCACATCACCGCCGGTGTGCGTGGTCAGGCAGATCGCGCACAGCTGCGGCTTGCCGGTCCCGCCGGTCTCGTAGCGCAACGCGACCCCGACCAGCCGTTCGTCCTGTGGCACCACCAGGTAGCAGCGGCCCGGCAGCGACGGATCTCCCCAGCCGAGGAAATCCAGATCGTCCCATGGCCGCTCCGCGAGGTCACGTGGCACGGACAGCCGCTTGGCGTCTCCCTTGGAACAGTTGACGAACGACGACCTGATATCGCGTTCGGTGACAGGTTTCATGACAGTGTCGACTCCTTCCGGTCGATGGTGGACAAACCGACGTGACGTTACGGACCCCGCCACCCGTGGAACAACGGATTTTCCGCGTCTGCCCCGCCCCGCCGAGATCCACCCGACAGCCTCCGGCGAGCACGGCGACCCGATCGCCCACCCGACCCGCGCCTTGTCACCGAATATCTCGGCTTCGACCTCCCGAGCTGAACGCAGCCGGAAAAGATTCGCCTGCAACACTTTCAGCACCGGCACCGATTGCTCTCGCATGCAGGGGAGCACGGTTGCCCAAGGAGTGCCGCAGGACGGCGGGTTCGGATCTTTCACCATCGTGGATGTCGAGACCACGGGACTACGCGCGTCGGATCACCGCATCCTGTCGGTGGCCGCATTGACGTTGGAGAGCGATGGGCGCGTCGCGCGAGAGTTCCACACGCTGCTCGATCCGGGCTGCGACCCCGGTCCGGTGCACGTGCACGGGCTCACCGCCGAGATCTTGCGTGGTTCACCACGTTTCGAACATGTGCGGGAACAGTTGTCGGAACTGCTGACCGGCCGGGTGATGGTCGCGCACAACGCCGGCTTCGATTACGGCTTCCTGATGAACGAGTTCGACCGCAGTGGTGGTGTGCTGCCGGTGGACCACCGATTGTGCACCCTCGCCCTGGCACGCCGGGTCGCCCCGCCGACGCCGGACTGCAAGCTCGGCACGCTCGCCTCCTATTACGGTGTGCCGCAGCGGAAAGCGCACGACGCGCTGGACGACACTCGTGTCTTGGCAGGGGTCTTTCGCGCCTTGGTCGCGGACGCGGCGCGCCTCGGGGTCGCACCGCCGCTGCTTCGCTGCCCGCCGAAAGAGAACAGCCGGGGTTCCTGGCGGCGCCCTGGCACTCGTTCGGGTCCGAAGTCGCCGTGCGAGTTCAGCTATCCGGGTGCTCTCGGCGCCGATGGCCGTCTCGTCCAGGGAATGAAGGTCGCGTTCACCGGCGAGACCGAGACCGAACGCGAAGTTCTGATCGCCATGGCGGAAGCTGCCGGTTTGGATGTGACGGGTGGTGTCAGTGGACGAACGAGCCTGCTGGTCACGAACACTCCGCATGGACCAACCGGAAAGGCCCGCCGTGCGGCTGAATTGGGCACGCCGATCGTGAGCGAACAGCGATTCGTCGCGATGCTCGGTGAAGTGCGACCGGGACGGCGCAAGGACGATTCCGCCGCGTCGGGACGCACCGCCTCGTCGAAAGCGACCGGACCTCTAGCGGGTCGGCGCATTCTGGTACTCGGCGGCGCACACCGCGAAGCGGCAGATGCTCGCGCCCGTGTCGTGGAACTGGGCGGTTCGGCGGCGGTGAACATGTCGGCTCGGGTGACAGATGTGCTCGCGCTGCCGGGGGCCGGTGCCGATCGCAGGCACGCGAAGGCGATAGAGCTCGGCCTGCCGGTGCACGGCCCGGAGCTGTTGTCGGGCGGGCCGTCGACCACGGTGCGGCAGGTGGCGATCGCCGAAGCTGTAGTTGATCCGATCGATCTGGCGCGCGGGCAGGTGATCGATCTGCCGATCGCTGAACGCGGAGTCCAGTGGCAGCTGCGCGCGTCGTGGGCGCAGAGCACGACCTGGGAGGTCGATCTGATCGCCTTTCTGGTCGACGGCGACGAGCGTGTCTCCACAGACGAGGATTTCGTCTTCTACAACCAGCCCCGGACGAGCGGAGCCGGGCTCGCTGTGGAGGGCCCCAGCGAACAGTCGATCGAGTTCGATCTGGATGAGCTGCCGGTGACCTGCCGCCGAATCGTGTTCGCTGCCGCACTCGAGGGCGCGGGCGTGACCTTCGGTGACGTCGGCGCCGTAGAGGTGGAAGTCGCGCCAGGCGGCGATGCGGCGGCGGTGGCCAGGACAACGCTCGACGCCGCGACCGAGGAAGAGACTCTGCTACTGGCCGAGATTTATCTGCGCGGCGACAACTGGCGACTGCGGGCGATCGGTCAAGGGTACGCAACCGGGCTTGCGGCGCTTGCTCGAGGTTATGGCGTCGAGGTGGATGAGTAACGGCTGACAGATCGCGCAACAGGTCGACGAAATTCGAAGTTCGGAGCCGAGTTCCGGTGGTGGGAGTGGGTACTTGTCAGCGCATCCACCGTCAGCGGATGGCGGCCAAGCGGGTGAGATGGGTGGCGAGTGCGGGGTCGGTGACCGGTGCCAGGGTCAGATCGGTGGTGGTCGTCAGTAGGTAGCGTCCGTCGTCGGTGAAGTCCAGCCAAGTGCGGTGGCGGGTCGGGGGTGACATCGGGTCTTCCGGCGCGACGGTGACGGTGATGAACCCGCGCGCGTCGATCGGCCGGTGCAGGGTCTCGCGGAGGGCGGCGGCGCGCAGCGCGGCCTCGGATCGCTGCTGCCAGAGGTGGGGATCTTCGTGCAGGACGGCCTCGCGTGGTTCACGCATCGGCGCGAGGCGGCCGGGGGGAGCCGAGCCCATGGCGGCCACCAAGTGATGGGCGACTTTCCTTGCGTGGCAGGCGATCACGCTGACGTCGCAGGGCCCCGCGACGATCACCGTTCCCCACACGAGGTGGGTGGCGCCGAAGGCGAGGATGGGCTCATCGGCGCGCCCGTCCTGGACGTAGCGGTCGCCGGATACCGTGATGGTGGTGACGTCACCGCGGGCGCAGAGGGTGAGCGCGCCGGTCAGGTCGGGATCGGCGTTGCGGGGGAAGCGTTTGGCGAGTTTCAGCTTGTCCCAGTCGTTTTCACTGCGGACAGTGCCGCGGTGGGCCATGTTGATCGGGTAGGGGCGGCGATCGAGGCCGGTTTCGACCGACCACACGTAGGTGAACTCGTCCGGCGTGAAGACCCACTTCACCGCGCGCCCTCGCCGCTCGGTTCGGGTGTGCCGAAGACGGGCACCGCGTCGCCGGAGGCGACGAGGGTGGAGTTGTAGCCGAAGGTCAGCGTGTCCTGCGCGGCGGCGAGCGCCTCGGCGGCGGCGATGTCGTGTGCCATCTTGCGCGGACCGCCCTCGATCGCCTCGAGCACCGGGTCCGGATTCGGCGCGTAGGGTTCGGGCGGCGGCGGAATGGCATCGCGGATCGCTTGAGCCGCAGTCGAATTCGACTCCATCAACCGGTGCAGTTCGGCGCAGACGTCGCGCACGGTCGCGCCCGCGCGAAGGAACCGCTCGGTCGATTCGCGCGCGGCCGTCGCCGCTTCGCCGTGCCATTCCGCGAACTCGCGGCGCACCGCGGCCGCGAACGCCGCGAACAACTCGTCGAGCGCCTCGGCTCCGGCCTGCCAGCCCTCGGCGATGCGGCCGAGCTCGGCCGGACGCAAGGCCTCGTGCACGAGTTCCCAGATCTCACGGTGGGTGTAGGCGTCGAAGGATTCCCGATCGGTGACGTACGGCGGGTCGGTCGCCGCGTCGACGGCGTCGGGCGCGCTGTTCACGCGCCCTCGTCCAGGCGGTCGGCGGCCAGCTCCAGCGCCGCGCGCTGGGCGGCGTCGGCCTCGGACACCAACTGCCCGGCCGCCAGATATCCGGCCTTGTAGCGCAGGGCCGCTTCTTGTAGCGCGGTCAGCGTGTCCGCGAATTCCTGCCCTTTGGCCGCGAATCCGCGGGTCAGCGCGACTCCTGAGGGCAGATCGGGAAAACCGCTCACCTCGCCGAGATCGGTGCCGCGCAGCTGGCGCAATCCGTCGATCAGCGCGTCGCAGGCCGACGCCAGTCGCAGCGCCGTCTGTTCCGACATGCGCAGCTCACCGGTCAGCGCGGCATCGAACACTCCGGCGGCCCGTGCCTGTTCCGGTTGCACTGGAATCGCCCCCTCGCTCTCCCTCGGCACGACGGTCGTGAGCAAGGCAGCCTATCAGCGCCCGAGCGCGCCTTTCCGGTGAATCGTGCACGGTTCGTGGATCACACAGCGTCGTCGGTAAGCGCTTGTGCTCCGATCCGAACACTGTCCTCGGACCGGTATCTGTGCCACGATCGGCACATGCCCTACGTGGCCGACCCACGCGTCGACGCCTACATCGACGCCCTGCCCGCGTGGCAGCAGGCGATCTGCCGCGAGGTTCGCGACCTGGTGCACGCCGCCGACCCCGAGGTCGAGGAGACCATCAAGCGCACCGTCCAGCCTTACTTCGTGCTCGACGGCAATATCTGCGCGCTGCTCGCCGCGAAGACGCACGTCAACGTGTTCCTCTACGACGGAGGCATCGTCCCCGACCCCGAGGGCATCATCACCGGCGGGCACGACAACAAGACCGCACGCACCGTGGCCATTCGCGAGGGCGAGACCGTCAATGCCCGCGCCCTTTCGGCCATGTTCCGCCAGATCATCGCCGACAACCGCGCGGGCGGATGGCGAAAACTGAAGGGGCGCTGATTTTCAGCTGGCCGCTGCTTCCGGCTCGACCGGGATCGGCGCTTGGCCGCGGGCGGCGCGGGCGATGCGCTCGGCGCGGGCGGCGAGCATCGGCAGCCTGGCGTCGCCGACCGACATGGCGTGGTTGCCGAGACGATTGGTGACGAAGGCGACCGAGAGGCCGAGTTCGGGGAACGCGATGCCGCCCGATCCGCCGATCCCGAAGTGCCCCAACGCCCTTCGGGTGATGCGCGGACCGACGATGGCGCGGTGGTAGCCGAGCGCGAAGTGTGGCGCCGCGCCGAGCACGTAGTCGAAGCGGCCGTTGGGCGGCATCTCCGCGATGCGCCGGGTCGTCTCGGCGCGCAGCAGTCGGCGGCCGCTCACCATGCCGTCGTTGGCGATCGCGCCGTACATCTTCGCCAGCGCGCGGGCAGTGAACACCCCGTTCCAGCCGGGCATCATCGCGTCGTAGGGCCGGGTGCCGATCGACATGTCGGCCCAGCCGTCGTAGACCGCGCCGCGGGCGGCGTACACCAGTTGCAGCGGTGCGAAGGGCGCGATCAGCCGGTCGATCGGAACCCTGGCGACCCCGATCCGCGGCGAGAGCGTCGCCAGCCGGTGCCGCTCGTGTTGCGGAACGCCGTAGAAGAAGTCGCGCTCGCCGAGCGGTTCGGCGAGTTCGGAGCGGACCAGATCGGTGAAGTCGCGACCGGTCGCGCGCTGGGCGATCTCGGCCACCAGGGTGCCGAAGGTGATGGCGTGGTAACCGGATGCGCGCAGCCGCAACGGATCCGGCGCGGAGGCGGCCATCGCGGCGGAGACCGCGTCGTGGTCCAGGAAGTCGTGCGGGTCGGGCAGCAAGCCGCGGATGCGCTGGAGACCCGCGCGGTGGTTCAGTACATCGCGCAGGGTGATGTCCGCCTTCCCGTTGGCGGCGAAATCCGACCAGTAGTCGGCGACCGGGGCGTCGACGTCGAGCAGTCCGCGATCGATGAGCCGATGGGCGACGGTGGCCGCCACACCCTTGCCGGTCGAGTACGACAGCGCCATGGAGTCCGCGCGCCACGGCCGGTCGCGGTCCGCCCAGCCCGCCCACACATCGAGCACCGGTTTGCCGTTCAGATAGACCGCGAGCGCGCCGCCGCCCTGGCTCTTGCGACGGAACATGCCGAAGAACTTCGAGGCCAGCCCGGTGAAGCGGTCGTCGATCAGCATCGTCCGGGTGTCGGACTCTCGAGCCTGCCCGTTGTCGAGGGGTGCAGTCATGGTCAGACTCCTTTGTCTGTCGGCTGCGCGCGGCCGAACCGCGCAGGCGGGCTGCTTACTCTTGCAAGCGCCCTGCTAGCAGACTGTAACGGCCGTCACGATCCGTCCGCAACGGTCGTTCCCACTGGATGGGGAGTACCCAGCGTCAACCTTTCGATGCCTCAGCACTTCTCACTCCGGGCGCGCGGCGTCGCTAGAACCCCCACGACCTGCGCCGATCGCCGGATACCGCCCAGCTGCCAAGCGACTATCGGCGTCGAAGCCGGGACACGCGGGGCCATCGAGCCGCTCTGAAAGTCCTCTGGACGCCGTCCGCCCCCGATCGCGGGCCACCGACCGGCAGTCCACCGACCGGCACGCCACCGACCGGCGCGCATCGCCCGGCGCGGCATCGAAGAGCGCGGCGCCGACCGGCGCGGCACCGGCCAGCATGGCACCGACCGGCGCGGCGCCGACCGCAAGTTCAGGGGATCCGTACCCGTTGTCCTCGGTTCGGCCCGCGCGTCGTCGGTGAACTCTCGCCAGCGTCCAGCAGGTGATCGCGGGGTCGATTGGCGCGCCTGCGGCCTGGCGGACCGACGTGTCGGCATCCAGCAGTTGCGCTTCCTTCCGCTGCGCACGCCGTCCGACGGCCTCGACGAGGCGATGCTGCCCAACGCTGCGCCCGCGTGACCGGGTCGGCTCGGTCGTGCGCACGGTCGAGCCGACCAAGCCGCCGGAGGTCTTCTACGAGGTCACCGGGTGGAGCCGTTCACGGCGCCGGGCACCGCCGTTCACAGGCGCGGGTCGACGGGCTCCGATTCGAGGGCCAGCACCGCGAACACCGCCTCGTGCACCCGCCACAGCGGCTCGCCCGCGACGAACCGGTCCAGCGCCTCCAATCCGAGCGCATACTCGCGCAGCGCCATCGACCGCTTGCGCCCGAGACCGCGGGTGCGCAGGCGGTGAAGGTTGGGCTCGCGCAGGTACTCCGGGCCGTAGATGATCCGAAGGTACTCGGGTCCACGGCATTTCACGCCCGGCTGAACCAGGCGGGCCGACTCGCCTCGGGTCGGAGTGCTGGCCGTGTCCGAAGTGTCCGGTGCCGAACCGCTTTCCTCGGGACCACGCTCACCGTCGGTACCGGGACGGTCGACCGATCGGCTTCGGACAAGGGAACCGAGCGGCTTCACGATCATGCCTTCGCCGCCCGCGGTGGTGAGTTCGATCCACCACGCCGTCGCGGCCGCTTCGCTGTCGGCATCGGCGAGATCCACCACCATGCGGCGCGTAGGAGTGAACAGCTCCGGATCGGCGGCGACCAGGCGATCGATCACCGCCAGGTGCCAGGCGTGGTCGCGGGTGGCGTGGTTGACGCCCTCGGCGGCGAGCACTTGGAACGGCGCGAGACGCAGCCCGGCAAGACCGTCGGTCGTCCAGCAGTAGCGGCCGTAGGCGGTGGTGAAGGCCGCGGCGTCCGCGCGCCGCCCCGTGGTGCGGTCGGCCAGCTGGGTGACGTCCTGGCCGCGCATGGCGACCGCCGCCAGCACCGCCGCGGTGTCGTCCAGCGCGGCCTTCGCCGCCGCGCCGACGGCCGCGTACTGGTTGCGCAGCAGGCCGACGGCCTTCGCCGACCACGGCAGCAACTCCGTGTCCAGCAGCAGCCACTCGCTGCGTAGTTCCTCGAACAGACCCGCGGCCTCGGCCGCCGCGCGGACTCGCGCGAGCAATGTCTCGGTCTGGGCGGGGCCGTCGAAGAACGGGCGACCGGTGCGCGTGTAGATCGCGCCCGTGCCGTCGTCCTCGACGCCGAAACGGTCCCGCGCGACCGCCGCCGAGCGGGTCACCAGGACGACGGCTCGCGAGCCCATGTGCTTCTCCTCGCACACGACCCGGTCCACCCCTTCGCCCCGGTAGTAGGCGAATGCCTCGGCCGGGTGCTCGAGGTAGCCGTCGAGCGACGAGGTCGCACACGGCGCCATCGTCGGAGGCAGGTACACCAGCCAGCGCGGATCGATCGCGAAGCGGCTCATCACCTCCAGGGCAGCCCCGGCGTTCTCCTCCTGCACGCCGACGCGGCCGTGGTGGCGGGTGTGCACCACGCGGCGTCCCAGCACGTCGTCGAGATCCAGCACGCCCGGATCGCGGTGCACCACGGCCGCGGTGGTGTCGGCCGTGGTGGCTACGGCAGGCGCGAGCGGGCGCACCGGCTCGTACCAAACCTGTTCGGCAGGAACGGATGCCGGCTCGCGCTCGGGGTAGCGCAGCGCCGTGAGGCGACCGCCGAACACCACGCCGGTGTCCAGGCAGAGCGTGTTGTTCACCCACCGCAGCTCGGTCACCGGGGTGTGGCCGTACAGCACGGTGGCCCGGCCGCGGTAGTCCGAGGCCCACGGGTAGCGCACCAGCAGACCGTATTCGTCCGTCTCGCCGGTCGATTCGCCGTACATGGCGAACGCGCGGACCCGGCCGGACGCGCGGCCGTGGTACTCCTCCTTCAGCCCGGCGTGCGCGACGACGAGGTTGCCGCCGTCGAGCACGTAATGACTGATCAGTCCGCGGCAGAAGTCGAGCGTCGCCTTGCGAAAATCCTCGTCCTCCGCCTCGAGCTGGCTCAGCGATTCGGCAAGGCCGTGCGCGATCCTGACCTTCTTGCCGTCCAGCGCGCGAACAAGCTTGTGTTCGTGATTGCCGGTGACACACAGCGCCGTTCCCGCGGCGACCATACCCATCACCAGCCGCAGCACACCCGGGGTGTCGGGGCCGCGGTCGACCAGGTCGCCGACGAACACCGCGGTGCGCCCGCGCGGATGACGCGCGCCGACCGCACGCCCGGCCTCGTCACGCTCCAGCGCGTACCCGAGCTCGCCGAGCAGCGTCTCCAGTTCGGCGCGGCAGCCGTGCACGTCGCCGATCACGTCGAACGGTCCGGTGAGTTCGCGCTTGTCGTTCCACGCCTTCTCGTCGACGAGGGTCGCGCCCTCGATCTCCTCTGTCCCGCGCAACACGTACACCTTGCGGAAACCCTCGCGCTCCAGTCCGCGCAGGCCGCGGCGCAGCTCCCGCTGCTGGCGATGCACCACGTGCGCGGCGAGATGCGAACGGTCGGGACGCAGCGCATTGCGTTGCAGGCACACCGCATCCGGCACGTCGAGCACGATGGCGACCGGTAGCACGTCGTTGGCGCGCGCCACCGCGACCAGTTCCTGACGCGCCCGAGGCTGCACATTCGTCGCGTCGATCACCGTGCGCAAGCCGCGGCGCAGCCGGATGCCCGCGATGTGGTGCAGCAGCGCGAAGGCGTCCGGTGTGGCCGACTGGTCGTTCTCGTCGTCGCTGACGATGCCGCGGCAGGCATCGGAGGAGACCACGGCCGTGGCCGGAAAGTGCTTGCGCGCGAAGGTCGACTTGCCCGAGCCGGTGCTGCCGATGAGCACGACGAGCGAGAGTTCAGGGATGGACAGTTCGGTCATCGTACGGCTCCTTTCGTGTCTTCGCCGGTGGGCCGGGGTTCGTCGGCCCTGGTGAACAGCGCCAGCTGTGTGGGCGCACCGAGCTCGGGGTGCTCGGCGCCCACGGGGCGCAGCTGAACGCGGTACCCGTTGCGCTGCGCGACGCCGGTCGCCCAGGCGGCGAATTCGGCGCGGGTCCACTCGAACCGGTGGTCGTCGTGGCGGAACTCGCCCGCGGGCAAGGTCTCGTAGGTCGCGTTGTACTCCGAGTTCGGTGTCGTCACCACGACGGAACCGGGTGCGGCCGTGGCGAATACGGCGTGCTCGAGCGCGCCGAGGCGCGGCGGGTCGACGTGCTCGATCACTTCCATCAGCACCGCCGCGTCGTAGCCGCGCAGGCGAGCGTCGGTGTAGGTGAGCGCTCCCTGGAGCAACGTGAGCCTGCGTGCGACACGCTCCGGCATGCGGTCCAGCCGCAGCTTGCGCTTGGCGATGTGCAGCGCCCGTGTCGACACGTCGACGCCGACGATCTCGGTGAACATCGGGTCCGCCAACAGCTCTCGCAGCAGCGCGCCCTCGCCGCACCCGAGATCGAGCACCCGCTGCGCCCCGATCTCACCCAGCGCGGCGAGCACCGCCGCCCGCCGCTGCACCGCCAGTGACGGCGTACGGGTTTCATCGGTGCGTTGCTCGCCCGCCGAGTCGACGGCAGACGCGCCCGCAGCGGCATCAGTCAGTGCAGGTTCACCCGTATGCGGCGCCACCGCGCGCGTGTCGGCCCGCATTCCGTCGGATGCGGCGTCCGGCGACGAGCGAGGAGCCTCGGCCGCATCGAGCAGGGCGATCTGTGTCGTCGAGCCGAGCCCCCGTGAACCCGTGGAGTCCGCGGTCTGGCCCGAGATCGAACTGTCCGCATGCGAAGACGCGGCGCTACCGACGTGCACAGCAGTGTCAAATGCCACGGAGGCGTTGTCGTCCAAGGCATTCGCGCCGTCGACATAGTCCTCCACCGCGCCGAGATCGTCCGGATCGGCCTCGTCGATCTCCGCCAAACGCGCCAGTGCGGTGCGAACGAGCGACTGACGCCGGGCCAGGTAGCGACGGGCGATCCACCCGCGTTCCGGGTGCTCGGCCAACCACCCGTCGCCCGCGCGGATCAGCTTGTCGACCTCGTCGGCCGCCATCCAGTAGTGCTTGGCTCCGTCGAGGACGGGCAGCAGTACGTACAGGTGTGAGAGGGCGTCGGCCAGTCGCATCTCACCGGTGAGCGCCAACCGCAGGTAGTGCGAATCGCCCCACTCCGGAAAAGCAGGATCGAGCGGGAGCGGCGTGGTCGAGACACGCCAGCCGAGCGGCGTGAACACCCGCTCCGCGGCCTCGGCACCGCCCTTGCACGGCACCGCGGGCAATTCGATCCGCAACGGCAGCTCGGCGAGCGCGAGTTCCGGACGCGCTTTGCACTGCCCGTGCAGCGCCGTGCGGAACACCGCGCCGATCGCCACGGACAGCAGTGACGACGCCGCGTACGGCCGGTCGTTGACGTACTGACCGAGGCTGAAATCCGGTGTGCCACGCGAACGTCCGCGCACCAGGCGGATCGGGTCCACCTCGAGAACCAACGCCGCCGTACAGCGCGCCGGATCCGCCTCCGGATACACAACGTGCGCCGTGCCGTAGGACTGCTCGAACGCCTGCACCCGCTCGGGGTTTTTGTGCAGCAGGAACCCGAGGTCGGTCGCGGGCCAGTCCGCGCCCTCCGGTCGCGTGCAGGTGATCGTCAGCAGCATGCTGCGATCGTCGCCGACCCACCCCATGGCCGCAAGGAAGTTTTCCACAGCGACGATGAACTTCCATATGGCACAAACCATTCGGGCGCCGATATGTGAACAACCGGCTGTCGCTCCCGCCGCGCGGCTAGCCTGAGAGGCTGACTTCGGGCCAGCTCCACTCCGCGACGCACGGGATGTCGGCGCCGTACTCCCTGGTCCACGCGCGCGCCTGCCAGCGGGCGTCGACCATCTCCTGGCGCAGCCCGGCGGCCTTCTCGCGCAGGTCGGGCACCCGGTCGATGACGTCCATGACGAGGTGGTACCGGTCCAGGTCGTTGAGCATCACCATGTCGAAAGGCGTTGTGGTGGTGCCCTCTTCCTTGTAGCCGCGGACGTGTATCTCATCGTGGTTGGTGCGCCGGTAGGTCAGCCGGTGAACCAGCCACGGGTAGCCGTGGAAGGCGAAGATCACCGGGCGATTCCTGGTGAACAGCGTGTCGAACTCGCTGTCGGGTAGGCCATGCGGGTGCTCTTCCGCAGGCAGCAGCCGCATCAGATCCACCACGTTGACCACGCGAACCCGCAAGTCCGGCAACCGATCGCGGAGTATCGCCGCGGCGGCCAAAGTCTCCAGCGTCGGCACGTCGCCCGCGCACGCCAGCACGACATCCGGTGTGCTGCCGACAGTGTCGTTGTTGCCAGCCCACTCCCAAATGCCAAGGCCTCGTGCGCAGTGCACCGCCGCTTCGGTGACCGAGAGCCAATCCTCCTGCGGCTGCTTGCCCGCCACCACCACGTTGACGTAGTGCCGCGAGCGCAGGCAGTGGTCGTACACCGAGAGCAGGGTGTTGGCGTCCGGCGGCAGATACACCCGCACGATCTCGGGCTTCTTGTTCAGCACCACGTCCAGGAAGCCGGGATCCTGATGGGTGAACCCGTTGTGGTCCTGCCGCCAGACGTGCGAGGACAGCAGATAGTTCAGGCTGGCGATGGGCCGCCGCCATGACACCGCCGCGCTGGCGTCCAGCCACTTGGCGTGCTGGTTGAACATCGCGTCGACGATGTGGATGAACGCCTCGTAGCAGGTGAACACCCCGTGCCTGCCGGTCAGCAGATAGCCCTCGAGCAGGCCCTGGCACATGTGCTCGGAAAGTACCTCGATCACCCGACCGGTGCGGTCCAGCGCGACGTCGTATTCACCGATCTCCGCCTGCCAGTCGCGTCCGGTGACCTCCAGGATGTCCTGGAGCCGGTTGCTGGCCAGCTCGTCGGGCGCGAAGGTGAGGAAGTTGTCCGGATTGCGCCGGGTCACCTCACGCAGCCAGCCGCCGAGCACCCGGGTGGCCTCGTGTTTCGTGCCGCCGGGCGCGTCCACCTCGACGCCGAAATCGCGCCAGTCCGGCAGAAGCAGATCGCGAACGAGCATGCCGCCGTTGGCCACCGGGTTCGCGCTCATCCGCCGATCACCCGCGGGCACCTGGTCGAGCAGTTCCGGCACCGGCTGTCCCGCCTCGTCGAACAGTTCCTCCGGGCGATACGAGCGCAGCCATTGCTCGAGCACCTCGCGATGCGAATCGTTGTTCCGCGCGGCGGGCAGCGGCACCTGATGGGCGCGGAAAGTGCCCTCGACCGGGTCGCCGTCCACCAACGGAGGACAGGTCCAGCCCTTCGGGGTGCGCAACACGATCATCGGCCAGTTCGCGGGCGCGCCGTCGGCGCCGGACCTGGCGGCGCGCTGAATCCGGTCGATCCGATCGAGGCAGCCGTCCACCGCACCCGCCATCGCCTGGTGCACCGTCGCCGGATCGTCGCCCGCCACGACGATCGGTTCGTAGCCGTATCCGCGCAGCAACTCGATGAGTTCGTGCTCCGGAATCCGCGCGAGGATGGTCGGGTTGGCGATCTTGTACTGGTTGAGCGCCAGGATCGGCAGCACCGCGCCGTCGCGTCCGGGGTTGAGGAACTTGTTGGCGTGCCAGCTGCCTGCCAGCGGTCCGGTTTCGGCCTCGCCGTCGCCGATCACACAGAAGACGATCAGGTCGGGATTGTCGAGCGCGGCGCCGTAGGCGTGCAGCAGGGAATAGCCGAGTTCGCCACCCTCGTGGAAGGAGCCAGGTGTCTCGGGCGCGCAGTGACTGGGCACCCCGCCGGGGAAGGAGAACTGGGCGAACAGCGCGCCCATCCCCGCGCCGTCGCGCGGAATGTGGCTGTACAGCTCGGAATATGTACCCTCCAGCCAGGCGCACGCGTTCGGGCCGGGACCGCCGTGGCCGGGACCGGCGACGAACACCGCGTCGAGTTCGCGGCGACGGATCGCCCGGTTGGCGTGCGCCCACACCAGATTGAGCCCGGGCACCGTGCCGAAGTGCCCGAGCAGCCGAGGCTTGATGTGCTCGGGACGCAACGGTTCGCGCAGCAGCGGGTTCTTCATCAGATAGATCTGGCCGACGGACAGATAGTTCGCCGCGCGCCACCAGGCGTCGATCGCGGTCAGCTCCGCGCGATCCAGCGGCCCGGACGCCTCGCTCAGCCGATAGGGCCGGGGCGCGATGGAAACGCCGCTTCGCGCGCCGACATTGTCCGCCGAGGTGTCGCCCCCGGCACTGGCCATCTGCGTCATCCGCCGACTCTCCTCACGGTCGCTGGGAAATCCGCTTCACCGGCCGCATTACCCGTTTACGGGCCGCGACACCCCGAGACTGCCGGAAACCGCCACTGGACGCACGGGCACTGTGTCGTCGCTGCGCGCGCGGGCGCTGTGTCGTCGCTGCGCGCGGGCGCTGTGTCGTCGTGCGCCCGCGGACGCTGGGGTGTCGCTGGGCGCGCGGGTGCCGGGTCGTCGCTAGGCGCGCGGGCGCTGGTTGGTCTAGGGTCCGCCGCATGCACACACTCGGCAGGATCATCGGTGTCGGGGCCATCGCCGCGGCCGCGTTCACGCTGGCCGCCTGCGGCTCCGACGACAAGGACACCGCCGCCACCGCGACGGCCACCACCACCAGCCCCGCCGCCGCGCAGGCCAAGCACGGCAGGGAATGCACGGCCGAGGACATCGGGGTGACGGGCGGCTTCGGCGAGACGCCGACCGTGACCATCCCCGGTGACTGCGACCCGCCCACCCAGCTGATCGTCAAGGATCTGGTCGCGGGTAGCGGCCCCGGCGCGGTGGCCGACCAGCCGCTCACCATGAACTACGTGCTGGTGACCTGGTCGGACAAGAAGAAGCTGGACAGCTCGTTCGATCGCGGCAAGCCCTTCCAGCTGAACCTCGGCGCCGGTGAGGTCATCCCCGGCTGGGACCAGGGCCTCGTCGGTGTCCAGCAGGGCGCGCGCAGGCTGCTGATCATCCCTCCGAACCTGGGCTACGGCGCGGGCAGCGGCGGCATCAAGCCCAACGAGACGCTGGTCTTCGTCACCGACGCGGTCGCCGTCGGCAACTGAACGCAGCCGGTCGCGGCGCCGCGGGGTGCGCCGCGCCGTGACCGATTGCAGGCGCCGACGGCCGGTCAACTAACCTGGTCGGGATGCGTACGCGCACCCCCGCTGGAGTCGCGCCAACCCGAACGAACAACGAACCAAGGAGCATGTCCGTGAAGAGCACCGTCGAGCAGCTGAGCCCGACCCGGGTCCGGATCAATGTCGAGGTGCCCTTCGAGGAACTGAAGCCGGACTTCGACCGCGCCTACAAGGCCCTCGCCAAGCAGGTCCGCATCCCCGGCTTCCGCCCGGGCAAGGCGCCCGCCAAGCTCCTCGAAGCCCGCCTCGGCCGCGGCGCCGTCCTCGAGCAGGTCGTCAACGACGTGCTGCCCGGCCGCTACAGCGAGGCCGTCACCACCGCCGAGGTGAAGGTCATCGGCCAGCCCGACATCGAGATCACCAAGATCGAGGACGGCCAGGAGCTCGCGTTCACCGCCGAGGTCGACGTGCGCCCCGAGATCGCGCTGCCCAGCTACGAGGAGATCGAGGTCACCGTCGACGCGTTCAGCATCGGCGACGAGGACATCGAGGAGCAGCTCACCTCGCTGCGCCAGCGCTTCGGCACCCTGACCGGCGTGGAGCGTCCGGTCCAGGACGGCGACTTCGTCTCCATCGATCTCGCCGCCAGCGTGGACGGTGAGGAGGTGGCCGACGCCGCCACCACCGGCCTGTCCCACGAGGTCGGCTCGGGCCAGCTCATCGAGGGCCTCGACGAGGCGATCGTCGGTCTGTCGGCCGGTGAGTCCAAGGAGTTCACCTCGACGCTGGTCGCGGGCGAGCACGCGGGCAAGGAAGCCGTCATCACGGTGACCGTGCAGTCGGTGAAGGAGCGCGAGCTGCCGGAGGCCGACGACGAGTTCGCCCAGCTCGCTTCGGAGTTCGACACCCTCGACGAGCTCAAGGAAGACCTGAAGAGCCGGGTCGAGCGGGTCAAGAAGGTGCAGCAGGCGGGCGAGATCCGCGACAAGGTCCTGGAGACCCTGCTGGAGACGACCGAGATTCCGCTCCCGGAGAAGGTCGTGCAGGCCGAGATCGACGCCGTGGTGCACGACGCCGTGCACGGCTTCGACCACGACGAGGCCAAGCTGGCCGAGGCGCTCGAGGCGCAGGGCTCCAGCCGCGAGGAGTTCGACAAGGACACCAAGGAGGCCGCCGAGAAGTCGGTGAAGACCCAGCTGCTGCTGGACGCCATCGCCGAGGCGGAGAACACCCAGGTCGGCCAGGAGGAGCTCACCGAGCGGATCCTGTTCCAGTCGCAGCGCTACGGCCTGTCCCCGGAGCAGTTCATCCAGCAGGTGCAGCAGGCCGGTCAGCTCGGCGCGGTGTTCGCCGACGTGCGCCGCGGCAAGGCGCTGGCCGGTGTCGTCGGCAAGGTGAAGGTCACCGACTCCGAGGGCAACGCCGTGGACACCGCCGAAATGTTCGGCGCGCCCGCGGATTCCGCCGACGAGACCGAGGCCGAGAGCGCCGAGTAGATCTGTGAAACACCAGCGCGAGACACGACCGTGTGATGTTGTGATTGCGCTGTGAGCGAGCGTAGCGAGTGAACAAGAGTCACAACGCGCCCTCGTACACAGCGCGACCGAGCACGAACGTAATTGCGCTGTGAGCGAAGAAAGGGCGGTACCGGGAGTTCGGTGCCGCCCTGCTTCGTTAATGTTTGTGGCAACGAACCAGTGATGGCTGTGTGGCACTCAGCGCTGTTCAGCTTGCAGTGACAAGCCGGTGAGAAGAGAAGGCAGGTATCCGTGACAATCAACCAGGCAGGGGTCATGACATCCGCGACTGCTGGTCTCAACCTCAGTGATTCGGTGTACGAGCGCCTGCTGCGGGAGCGCATCATCTTCCTCGGCAGCCAGGTCGACGACGACATCGCGAACAAGCTGTGCGCGCAGATCCTGCTGCTTACGGCGGAGGATCCGACCAAGGACATCGCGCTCTACATCAACTCGCCCGGCGGCTCGGTGACCGCTGGCATGGCCATCTACGACACCATGCAGCTGTCCGAGTGCGACATCGCCACCTATGGCCTGGGTCTGGCGGCATCGATGGGCCAGTTCCTGCTGACCGCGGGCACCAAGGGCAAGCGCTACGCGCTGCCGCACGCGCGGATCATGATGCACCAGCCCTCGGCGGGCATCGGCGGTTCCGCGGCCGACATCGCGATCATGGCCGAGCAGTTCGCCCACACCAAGCGCGAGCTCAACGAGCTCCAGGCGCTGCACACCGGCAAGTCGGTGGAGCAGGTCACCGCCGACGCCGACCGCGACCGCTGGTTCACGGCGAAGGATGCCCTCGAGTACGGGTTCATCGACCACGTGATCAGCCACGCCAAGCAGGCCAACGGCGCGGCCAAGTGAGCGGCGGCCGGACCTGGTTCCGGCCCGCGCCGTCAGTCAACCGTCGTTGAACACATAGACTTTGGAGACGAAATGGCTCTGATCGACCCACGCGCCGGCCTCTCCGGCATCGCGCCTGCCTCGCCGCAGTCGCGCTACATCCTGCCTTCTTTCATCGAGCACTCGAGCTTCGGTGTCAAGGAGTCCAACCCGTACAACAAGCTGTTCGAGGAGCGCATCATCTTCCTCGGCGTGCAGGTCGACGACGCCTCGGCGAACGACATCATGGCGCAGCTGCTGGTGCTGGAATCGCTGGATCCCGACCGCGACATCACGATGTACATCAACTCGCCGGGTGGCTCGTTCACCTCGCTGATGGCCATCTACGACACCATGCAGTACGTGCGTGCCGACGTCGCGACGGTCTGCCTCGGCCAGGCGGCCTCCGCCGCGGCCGTGCTGCTCGCCGCGGGCACCCCCGGCAAGCGCGCCTGCCTGCCCAACGCCCGCGTGCTGATCCACCAGCCTTCGCTGGAGGGCGGCATCCAGGGTCAGGTCTCGGATCTGGAGATCCAGGCCGCCGAGATCGAGCGCATGCGCCGCCTGATGGAGACCACCCTCGCGCGGCACACCGGCAAGGACGCGGACACCATCCGCAAGGACACCGACCGCGACAAGATCCTGACGGCCGAGGAGGCCAAGGAATACGGGATCATCGACACGGTGTTCGATTACCGCAAGCTGAGCGCGCAGAAGTAAGGCGTTCGCGGGCTTTTCCCATTCGCGGGATCGCTCGCAAGTTGCTGTGTCTCAGGGGAATACGGCCGGGCAGTGTGTCGAAGGCGGACTGTCCGGCCGCTTCCGCTACGGTGTCATCGACCGTTCGCGAGGGTGGCGGACGGCGCGAGACATCACGGCGGTTGGCCGGGCGTCGGGACCGGCCGCTCACCGGCGGAACATGTGCCGAACGTGTTTCGATGTCGTGAGAACACGCACAACCCCGGCGAGAAACATGCTCGAGTTGTCGACCTCCGTCGCGCACACCGGGTACGGTCGACCTAGGGACCTTTGCTCTCGGTTGACGGCATAGCTCGACCCGCCCGAAATGCTCGAAGTGTTCGCGATTACACACGAGTTCGGCGGATTGCTGGCAACCTGGACAGACGGTTGCACGCGGACAAGGAAGTAGGGACCCACGAGATGGCGCGCATCGGAGACGGCGGCGATCTGCTGAAGTGCTCGTTCTGCGGAAAGAGCCAGAAGCAGGTCAAGAAGCTCATTGCGGGACCTGGCGTGTACATCTGTGACGAGTGCATCGATCTATGCAACGAGATCATCGAGGAGGAGCTCGCCGAGTCCAGCGAGGTCAAACTCGACGAGCTGCCCAAGCCTGCCGAAATCCGTGAGTTCCTGGAGAACTACGTCATCGGGCAGGACACCGCCAAGCGCACTCTCGCCGTGGCCGTCTACAACCACTACAAGCGCATCCAGGCGGGCGACAAGGGTCGCGACAGCCGCGGCGAGACCGTCGAGCTGACCAAGTCGAACATCCTGATGCTCGGCCCCACCGGCTGCGGCAAGACCTACTTGGCGCAGACCCTGGCGAAGATGCTGAACGTGCCGTTCGCGATCGCGGACGCCACGGCGCTCACCGAGGCGGGTTACGTCGGCGAGGACGTCGAGAACATTCTGTTGAAGCTGATCCAGGCCGCCGACTACGACGTCAAGCGGGCCGAGACCGGCATCATCTACATCGACGAGGTGGACAAGATCGCCCGCAAGAGCGAGAACCCCTCGATCACCCGCGACGTCTCCGGCGAGGGCGTGCAGCAGGCGCTGCTGAAGATCCTGGAAGGCACCCAGGCGAGTGTGCCGCCGCAGGGCGGACGCAAGCACCCGCACCAGGAGTTCATCCAGATCGACACCACCAACGTGCTGTTCATCGTGGCGGGCGCGTTCGCGGGCCTGGAGAAGATCATCTCCGACCGCACCGGGCACCGCGGCATCGGCTTCGGCGCCGAAGTGCGCTCCAAGGCCGAGATCGACACCACCGACCACTTCGCGGAGGTGATGCCCGAGGATCTGATCAAGTTCGGTCTGATCCCGGAGTTCATCGGCCGTCTGCCGGTCGTCGCGTCGGTGACGAACCTGGACAAGGACTCGCTGGTCAAGATCCTCTCCGAGCCGAAGAACGCGCTGGTCAAGCAGTACATCCGGCTGTTCGAGATGGACGGCGTCGAGCTGGAGTTCACCCAGGACGCGCTGGAGGCCATCGCCGACCAGGCCATCCTGCGTGGCACCGGCGCTCGCGGTCTGCGCGCCATCATGGAGGAAGTCCTGCTGCCGGTGATGTACGACATCCCGAGCCGCGACGATGTCGCCAAGGTGGTCGTCAACGCCGACACCGTCAACGACAACGTGCTGCCGACCATCGTGCCGCGCAAGCAGCAGCGCGCCGAGCGCCGGGAGAAGTCGGCGTAATTTCGGAACTCGAAATCCGGGCCCGCGGGAATTGTCCCGCGGGCCCGGATTTGTTTCGGACATGTCCGAATTGTCGAGATTGATTCGTAATTGGTGGTGTACTGACCTGTCTGTCCGGGTACTCGGAGGTCAGGGTTGAGTAGCCAGCTCAGTTCCGGGGCCTCGGGCAGCCGGGACGAAAATTCGCCCGGCGCATGTTCGGTGCCGGGCGCGACGGGACCGGGGTCCTCATGTCGACCGTATTCGCCACCCAATCCACCGACGCCCGAACGCACCAGCCCGATCCCGCTGCGCGGGTACGGGTTTCGATCACCGCCCCGGGTGACGAGATCACGCTGTGCGCCGTGGCGGGCGAGGTGGACCAATTCACCGTCGAGGAGTTTCGGCGGCATCTGATCGGCTCTCTGGACACCGCCGCCCCGCGCGTGGTCGTCGATTTGTCCATGGTGACGTTCTTCGGCATTCCAGGGCTGCGCGTGCTGTTCGAGGCGCGTTCCGTGCTCGAACAGACCGGAGGGCGGTTGCTTCTGGTGACCGGCCCGCCGTGCGTGGACCGGCTGCTCCGAGTGGCCGCCGATGTCGTGACCTTCGAGACGGCGACCGCCCTGACGGGCGCGCTGCTCGACGCGGCATAACTTCCAGACGACTCGACGCCGCCCCGGATGCGATTCCGGGGCGGCGTCGGCGTCGTGGGTGGCTCGGATCAGATCGGTTCGGCGCGCATGTCGTCCTGGCTCCAGTAGGCGCGCATCTTGACGATCTTGCCCTGCTCGTCGAACTCCATCGTGTCGATCGGCGTCAGCGTGAAGCGCTGATCGCCGACCTTGGTGATCACGTCGAACATGAAGGCGGCGTGGTTGCCCGCGACCCGCACGGTATCGGCGTGCAGCGTGGTCGAGCGGTCCAGGTTGTCGAACACGGAGTAGAACTCGCGGATGGCGTCGTGGCCCTGCCGCAGCGGCGTGCCCGCGGGGTCCTCGACGGTCGCATTCGGTGCGTAGAGCTCCACGATGGCTTCCGTGGGCCCGGTGCCGACCAGCTTGACGTACTGCTCGACGACGTCGCGAATCTGTTCTGTCATGTCAACCCCTGACGAATTGAAACGTGTTCCAATTCGGAGGCTAGCAGCCCGGGCCCGCGCCGTGTAGCCCGAAGGCCGTTCATCGGGACGCGGATCGTTGTGCGGTTGTGCCTGCCTCGCCGGGACGCGGTGACGATTCGTCGTCGACGAATCGCGCCCGAGATGGGGAGCTCCGTTGATCCCCCTGGTTCGCCGTTGAACCTTGATCCCGAACGAATGCTGACGTACTGACTTTCGCTGCCGCCGCTCGATGTGTTACGTAGATCACAAAGATCGCGGCGATGGACGGATGGCTACTCGCCGACGGTGCCGTATTCGGGGATGCCCGCGGCGCGGTAGGTCGTGATGTGGACGCCGGTGGGGGTGGTGCGGGAGTCGGTCAGGTGGAAGGCGGTCGGGGTGGCTCCGGTGGAGAAGAGGCGTTTGCCGGTGCCGAGGAGGACCGGGAAGGTCAGTAGGTGCAGGGTGTCGATCAGGCCGGCGGCGAGCAAGGTCTGGGCGAGGTTGCCGCTGCCGTGGATTTGGATCTCGCGGCCCGGGCGGGACTTCAGGTCGGCGACTCGTTCGACCAGATCGCCGCGCAGCAGTTCGGTGCCCGCCCAGTCGGCGTGCGAGAGAGTATGGGTGCCAACATATTTCGGCAGGGCATTGAGGTTCGAGGCGATCGGGTCCGCGGGGTCGTCGTGCTGCGGCCAGTAGCCCGCGAAGATCTCGTAGGTGCGCCTGCCGAGCAGGAAGGCGTCGGCGCGAGCGAACACCTGGTTCATGAACTCGCCCCCCGCCTCGTCGAAGTAGGGCGCGGTCCAGCCTCCGTGTGTGAAGCCGTCCTCGGTGTCCTCCTGCGGTCCGCCCGGGGCCTGGCAGACGCCGTCGATGGTGACGAACTGGGTGAGCGACAGTTCCATGGCGGGCTTCCTTTCGTCCGGTTCGCGCGCTTCGCGCCTGCCCTTCACCGGTTCTGACGGCGGCGCGCCAGAAAACTCATCGCAAACTCTGACCGGTGTGTCGTCGGTGTGCCGCCGGTGCGGTGCTGTTTACTCGGTGCGGTCAACCAGATGTTCGAGTGACGAGTGAAAGCGGAGGAGACATGGCACTGCCCACGATGACCGCCGAGCAACGCACCGAGGCGTTGGCCAAAGCGGCTGCGGTGCGCAAGGCGCGCTCCGAATTGATCGGCAAGGTGAAGGCCGGCAAGGTGTCGGTCGCCGACCTGCTGAAGAAGGCGGAGTCCGACGATCTGGTGAAGAAGACCAAGGTCGCGGCGGTGATCAAGGCCCTGCCCGGCGTCGGTCCGGTGAAGGCCGCGAAGCTGATGGATCAGGCCGAGATCCCCGAGGATCGCCGCATCGGCGGACTGGGTGCTCGGCAGCGGGCGGCGCTGCTCGAGGCACTCAAGGACTGAGGGCGCCGCAGCGACCTGGCTCGAGCCGGAGGCGCACGCCAGCACGCCCGAGGTGACCTACCAGCGGCTCGCGCCGACGGTCTCCCCGGGCTTCCCGTGCGACGCGCATCGCCTCCGGCCAGGCACTACCCGCGCTTCGGCCGGGTCGGAACGGTCGTTCGGCACGAC
Organism: Nocardia sp. CNS-044; assembly: GCF_059570515.1. Taxonomy (NCBI): domain Bacteria; kingdom Bacillati; phylum Actinomycetota; class Actinomycetes; order Mycobacteriales; family Nocardiaceae; genus Nocardia; species Nocardia sp. CNS-044. The sequence continues at coordinate 591,224 of NZ_JCANSX010000007.1, read as the reverse complement.
CCGCGCTCAGCGCGTCGGGCGGCGGCGCGGGAAATGGAAGTCGATCGGCTTGGGATCCGTCGCCTGCGGACCGCGCGGCGGCACCAGCAGGCAGGCCGCGCCGAGCGCCAGCAGGGCCGCGGCGGCGAGCAGGCTCAGCGTGAAGCTCACGCCGCTCATCGCGTCCGGCCGGTGAAACGCGTGGTAGATCAGATGCGGGGTGGCGAAGACCAGCCAACCCAGCCCTGCGGCCTGCGACAGCGCGCTGCCCCCGCGCCACAGCGCGAAGCCGCTCACCGCGGCGAGGGCCAGGAAGAAGGCGCCGACGTCGCCGGCCAGATGGTGGTTGTAGGGGCCGTCGACGGCGATCCAGTGCATACCGAATCCGGGGAAGCTGGTGTACCAGGAGTGCGGCGCGAGCACCGCCCACAGGCCGATCACCGCGCCCTGGAAGGTCAATATTCCCAACATGATTCGTACGGCGAGCCAGCGGCGACGGTGCTGCTCGAAACGCATACGGACGCGCACGCCGCCGGACTTTCCTTCTACCGAGATCCGCATCGTTGGCTCCGTTCCTCGCCGAAGAGCGTTCGGGGGTGCAGTCACGGTAAATCGGACATCGGGTACCGGGCAATAGCCGCCTCGGCCGCGAGCCGGAGTCAGCTCGCGGGACGCGCGGAGGACCGCCGCTCCAAGCGGTGCGCGCCGGAATAGACGTTCATGGTGTCCCCGCGCAGGAAACCGACCAGGGTCAGGCCGGATTCATCGGCCAGGTCGACCGCGAGCGAGCTCGGCGCCGACACCGCGCCGAGCATCGGCACCCCCGCCATCACCGCCTTCTGGACCAGCTCGAAGGACGCCCTTCCGCTCACGATGAGCACCAGATCCGATGCCGGAACGCGGTTTTCGCGCAACGCCCAGCCGAGTACCTTGTCCACCGCGTTGTGCCTGCCGATGTCCTCCCGCACCGCGAGCGCGGTCCCGTCGGCGGTGAACAGGCCCGCGGCGTGCAAACCGCCGGTGGCGTCGAAGACCGACTGCCGCGCGCGCAGGGTCTCGGGCATCGCGGCGAGCGCGGCCGGATCCACGGCCACCGCGTCGGCCGGGAGCGGGTAGCGGGTGCGGGCCCGGACGTCGTCCAGTGCGGTCTTGCCGCAGAGTCCGCACGAACTGGTGGTGAGGAAGTTGCGGGCGCGAGCGGGTGCGGGGACGCGCAGTTCTACGTCGAGCACGTTGTAAGTGTTGCGGCCCTCCGCGTCGGTTCCCGCGCAGTATCGGGCGCTGACCACGTCTTCGGCGGACCCGATGATGTTCTCGCTCAACAGGAATCCGTGCACGAGGTCGATGTCGGAGCCCGGGGTGCGCATGGTGACCGTCAGCGATTGCCCGCTCAGGCGGATCTCGAGCGGCTCCTCCACGGCCAGCGTGTCCGGACGCTGGATCTCGCCGGTGGGAGAAAGTCGCAGCGTGCGGCGGCGCGCGGTAACCCGACTCACGACCCGGCCTCGCTGGCGCTCGTCCGCGTCGCGCGTCGGTGCACGCTGTGCTGATGGTTCGCTCGCTGACGCTTGTTCACGACACGCCCTCGCTGGCGCTCGTCCGCGTCGCGCGTCGGTGCACGCTGTGCTGATGGTTCACGACACTGCTCCGATGTGCACGTGCCGCTCCAGCCGGATGGTCACCGCCTTGGAGACCGGCGTATTGGACCGCGCCGCAACGTGGTCCAGGGGGACGAGCGGATTGGTCTCGGGATAGTAGGCGGCGGCGTTGCCGCGCGGCGTCGGGTAGGCGACCACGCGGAAGCCTCGCACGCGACGCTCCACGCCGTCGGTCCACTCGGAGACGAGATCGACGAGATCGCCGTCCGCGAAGCCGAATTCGGCGATGTCGTCCTGGTTCACCAGGACCACCCGCCGTCCGCCGTGCACGCCGCGGTAGCGGTCGTCGAGGCCGTAGATGGTGGTGTTGTACTGGTCGTGGCTGCGCAGTGTCTGCAGGATGAGCCTGCCTTCGGGGACCGGCACCCAGGTCAGCTCGTTGACCGCGAAGTTGGCGCGACCGGTGGACGTACGGAATTCGCGGCTGTCGCGCGGCGGATGCGGCAGGACGAAACCGTTGCGCTGCCGGACGCGGGTGTTGTAGTCGGCGCAACCGGGCACCACGCGGGCGATCGCGTCGCGGATCTTGTCGTAGTCGCGCTGGTAGCGCGCCCACGGCACGGGATGATCCGGGCCGAACAGCGCGAGGGCGAGTTCGCAGACGATGGCGACCTCGCTGCGCAGCTGATCGCTGACGGGTTCGAGCCGACCGGTGGACAGGTGCACCATCGACATCGAATCCTCGACCGACACTTGCTGTTTCGTCCCGGCTTGGACGTCCTTGTCGGTGCGGCCGAGGGTGGGCAGGATCAGCGCGGTGCGCCCGTGCACCACGTGGCTGCGGTTGAGTTTGGTCGAGACCTGCACGGTGAGTTCGCAATTGCGCAGCGCGGCCTCGGTGACTTCGGTGTCGGGGGTCGCCGAGACGAAGTTGCCGCCCATACCGAAGAACACCTTGGCGCGGCCGTCGCGCATCGCCCGAATGGAATTCACTGTGTCCCAGCCGTGTTCGCGCGGACTGGTGATGCCGAACTCGCGGTCGAGCGCGTCGAGGAAGGCGTCGGGCATCTTCTCCCAGATGCCCATCGTGCGGTCGCCCTGCACGTTGGAGTGCCCGCGCACCGGGCAGACGCCTGCGCCCGGCTTGCCGATCATCCCGCGCAGCAACAGCAGGTTGGTCGCCTCCTCGATGGTGGCGACGCCGTGCGCCTGCTGGGTCAGACCCATCGCCCAGCAGATGATGGTGCTGCGCGACTCGGCGAGCAGCCGCGCGGTGCGCTCGAGCTCCGCCATGGACAGTCCGGTCGCGATCTGCACGGCGCTGAGATCGACCGCGCGCGTGTGCTTTTCGTAGTCGGCGAACCCCGCGCAATGCGCGTCGACGAACGCGCGGTCGACCACGGTGCCCGGGGCCAGGTCCTCGGCGTCGAACAGCAGCTTGCCGAGGCCTTGGAACAGGGCCATGTCGCCGCCGAGCCGGATCTGCAGGAAATCGTCGGCGATGGCGACGCCGGTGGTGACGCCGCGCACGGTCTGCGGGTCGCGGAAGCCGAGCAGGCCGGTCTCCGGCAGCGGATTGACCGCGATCACCCTGGCCCCGTTGGCCTTCGCTTCGGCGAGCGCGCTGAGCATGCGTGGATGATTGGTGCCGGGATTCTGGCCCGCGACGATGATCAGATCGGCCTTGCCGAAGTCGTCGATCGAGACCGAGCCCTTGCCGATGCCGATGGAGCCGAGCAGCGCCGCGCCGGAGGACTCGTGACACATGTTCGAACAGTCCGGCAGATTGTTGGTGCCGTAACCGCGGACCAGCAACTGATAGAGAAACGCCGTCTCGTTGGCGGTGCGGCCCGAGGTGTAGAACACGGCTTCGTCGGGCGAGGACAGCGCGCGCAGCTGGTCGGCGATCAGGCGGTAGGCCTCGTCCCAGGCGATGGGGGAGTAGTGCGTGTCGCCGGGTCGCAGCACCATCGGATGGGTGATTCTGCCCTGCTGACCTAGCCAGTAGCCGGATTTCCCGGCCAGTTCGTCGACCGAGTGGGCGGCGAAGAACTCCGGCGTGACGGTGCGCAGCGTCGCCTCCTCGGCGACGGCCTTGGCTCCGTTCTCGCAGAACTCCGCGGGGCGGCGGTGCCCGCTCGGCTCCGGCCACGCGCAGCCGGGGCAGTCGAAGCCGTCGACCTGGTTGAGCCTGGTCAGGGTGCGGGCGGTGCGGACGACGCCCATCTCCTCGACCGAGCGTTTCAGCGCCACGGCCACCGCCGTGACCCCCGCGGCCTGCTCTTTCGGCGCGGTGACGGTCAGCGCGGTTTCGTCGATGTCCTCGGTGGGGCCGTGACGATGCATGTCCCTATTGTCCTCTCCGCGCGATGACTGTCTCAGCTGGCGCAGTCTTCGCATCGTAGGCCGCGGAGCGGGGCCGGTCGCTTCAGGATCTCCGGGTCTGGGCCGTGGCCGGATGGCGCTCGTCGGTGCGGTGGGTGAGGACCTTCTCACCGATCCGGATACGCCAGCCGGGCGGCAGCTCGACCGGTGCGGTCCCGATCCGGGTCCAGGCGTCCGTGCCGGGGCCCGCGACGTAGGTGCCCGCGGGGGTGGACGCGTCGCGGACGAAGACCTTGCCGCGATTGAGCGAGACGTAGGCGTGCACCCGCGAGACGTGGCGGTCCCTCGGTACCGCCAGCGGGGACGCGATGGCGTTGCGCACCGAGTCGTCGGCGGCGGGGCTGCGACCGATGACGTACGGGCGGTCCAGCGGGTAGGCGGTGTCCTCGAAGACCAGCGCGCCCGTCGGGGCGTCGGCCTGCGGCGAGCCCTTCGGCGGGCGAGGCGGTGGGACGCGGACGCCGTGGGTGGCCGGGTTCTTCTGCAAGGCAACGGGTTCGGGTCGGAAGCCGGCGGTTTGCGACCAGGCGAGTGGCATCGCCCTGGTGCCGATGTCCTGGGGGCGATCGGTCGCGGACGGTCGACCGGCGCTGGTGTCGACGGGGACGTCGTTGCTTCGAGCGTCGTCGGAGTCGTCGGTCAAGGCCTCGAAGCCCGCGGGTGCGGTCGCGGGCGGTTCCGTGGCGCCGGGTTTCGCGGTGACAGCGGCGCGCTGCGGGGACTTCGGCGCGCCCGCGCGACGCACAGCAACACGCCATTCGAAGCCGCCGCCGGGCACCGTGCCCGCGCGCAGGTCGGTGCGAGGCAGGGCGCTGATCGCGGAGCCGGTGTCGGCGCCCACGGTGATCCGGCGCACCGGCTCGCGCACGATCTCGTCCACCCAGGTGAACGCACGCGCGCCGGAGATCCTGCGTGCGCCCTCCGCGCCGTGGATTTCGGCGGCGACCTTTCCGCGCAGCAGGATCACCGTGCCGTCGTCGGTCGGTGCGACCACACCGAACGGCGGTGGTTCGGAGCCGCTGCCGAATACCACGGCGGCCAGTCGCTGGGCGATCGCGGCCCCGGGATGGTCACCTTCGGCGACCGCCTCGATCGCACCGAGAATCCGGTCGGTGGAAGCGGTTTCACCCGCGAGATACACCACCACCGCGCCGAAGCGTGCAATCAGACCATCGCCCGGCGCGATCCCTACGGTCGACGGGTTCTTGCGCACCCGCGCCTCCTTCCCGCGCACTACCGGCGTCCAGCATAGAGGTTCGCACGGTACGTGATCGGGCAGATCGAGGAGCGGGCAACCGGCCGACCGGTCGCTCCGCACCGGGAATCCGCAGGGCAACCCGGAGAGTCGGGCGAAGACACGCGCCCGGCGGATCGGTCGGCCGTGATCGAGTCGACTTCGCGGCCGACCGGTGTTGTCGGGCGCTTCGTTGTCGTCCCGATCACTGCGGTCGCGGTCTGCCGCTGCCGGGTTGCTGATACGTGACCGAGAGTCGACTCGCGTCGCGGGTATCGCGGCTCCGGCGGCTGAACCTAGTGGAACGGACGAAGCGGGAAATCCGCGCGACTTCGTCCGGCTGTCCGGCAATACTCCTGGCATGGCATCCATCAGACCGGCGACCGAGGCCGACCTGCCCGTTCTCCAGGACATCGAACGCGCGGCCGGAAAACCTTTCGCCGACATCGGCATGACGGCCGTCGCGGACGACGAGCCGCCGCCGCTCGACACCCTCCGTGGATTCCAGCGCGCCGGGCGTGCCTGGGTCGCGACCGACGACGCCGACCGGCCGATCGCCTACCTCGTCCTCGGCATCGTCGACGGCAACGCGCACGTCGACCAGGTGTCGGTCGACCCGGAATACGCCGGTCGTCGCATCGGTAAGCGGCTCATCGACCGCGCCGTCGACTGGGCGCGCACCCACGACCTGCCCGCCATCACCCTGACGACCTTCACCGAAGTGACCTGGAACGGGCCGTACTACGAGCGCCTCGGGTTCCGCTACCTGGCGCCCGCCGAGGAAACGCCGGGCCTGCGCGCCCTGCGTGCGGCCGAAGCCGACCATGGCCTGGACCGCTGGCCCCGCGCCTGCATGCGCGCGGAACTGGCGACGTGGGTCAGCGACTGATCATCAGCGCCTCGCAACCCTGATCCGTTTGCTTCGAGGCCCGGTCGGCACCTTCGAATCGCCTGATTCTGTTCGCAGGCGGGGTGCCAGGCGGGGGCTCCAGCGCACTGAATCTCGTGATACAGAATCCGGCAGATCGCACGAACCGAACTGGACGGGCGAGCGCCAGCAGGCGCCTACTGGGCGATGCTCAGGTCGGCGTGAGCACCAGGGACCGATCTGGTCATCGGATCATATTGGGGGGCAAGCATTTCCGTCGGTAGTCTCACGTAAAGTGTGGGCACCTCCTGCCGAGGGGCGGTGGACATTGGTCCAGACACCGCGCCCAGGGAGGAGGTGGTGGGGGATGGCGAAACATCGCCGGAAGAAGAGGGAAGCCCCGGTCGATTACGGCATTATCTTGATCTTTGCTGCCGTGACCGCCGGGGCACTCATCCTGGTCCGCCGAGTGCGGGCTAGCTGACCCACCAGGTGGGGCGTCGTCGGAAGCGGCGCTCCACCTCTCGGCATCACTTTCGTGACGAGCTCAAGCATACAGGCAACGCAATTGCTTTGCCCGAATGTGGGATGGGCGGTAGCACAGTCGACGATCAGATCGTGGCGAGGGCGGCGGTGGCGGCGGGGAGGGCGGCGGCGCGGTCTTCCGGAACCAAACCGATGCGGGTGCGGCGGTCGAGTAGGTCGTCGACGTGCAGTGCGCCCTCGTGGGAAAGGGCGAAGGCGAATTCGGCGCCGATGACGTCCATTCCGTGGGCGACCGGTTCGCGCAAGGCCGGGTCGAGGGCCGCGAGGGCGGTGACGGCGGGCGCCTCGCTGCCGTAGCGTTCCACCAGCAGCGGGGCGGCGGCGAGGCGATCCCGCGCCGCGCCGGAGACCGCGCCGACCAGCGGCAGCCGCTTGGTCGAGCAGGGTGCCGCGTCGAGGCGGGCGTGGCGCACCGCCGCGTCGACGACGTCCTCGGCCATCTGCCGGTAGGTGGTGAGTTTGCCGCCGACGATCGTGATCACGCCGGTCGGCGAGTTCAGCACGGCGTGCTGGCGGGAGATGTCGGCGGTGCTGCCGTCGTCGGTCTTCAGCAGCGGGCGCAAGCCCGCGTACCGGCCGCGAATGTCGGCGCGGGTCAACGGTTCTCGCAGTGCGGTGTTGATGGTGTCGAGCAGGAAGTCGATCTCGGCCTCGGTGGGCTGCGGCTCGTCGGGCACCGGGCCCGGCGCGTCTTCGTCGGTCAGCCCGAGGTAGACCCGCCCGTGCGCGGCGGGGAAGGCGAAGACGAATCGGCTGGTGCTACCGGGCACCGGCACCGTCAGCGAGGCACTGAGCCCGCCGAAGGACTCGGCGGAGAACACCAGGTGGGTGCCGCGGCTCGGGCGCAGTTCGATGCTCGGGTCGACCTGGTCGGCCCACACGCCGGTGGCGTTGACCACCGCGCGGGCCCGGATGGAAAGGGTCTCGCCGGAGAGCGTGTCGCGCAGGGTGGCCGAATCTCCGGTCACGTCAGAGGCTTCCACTCTCGTGAGAACTGTCGCCCCCTCGGCCGCCGCGGTGCGGGCCAGCGCGACGACCAGCCGCGCGTCGTCCACCAGCTGCCCGTCCCATGCCTGAAGCCCGCCGCGCAGACCCGCCCTGCGCACGGTCGGCGCCAAACGCAGTGCCTCCGCGGCGGCGACGTGCCGCGACCGCGGCAAGATCGCGGCAGGCGTGCCCGCGCCGCGCCGCAGCGCGTCACCCGCGACGAACCCAGCACGAATCAATGCCCGTTGCGCCGCACCGATGTTCGGCAGCAGCGGAACCAGCTGCGGCAGCGGACGCACCAAATGCGGTGCGGTGGTGCCGATCAGGACGCCGCGCTCGACCGCGCTCTCGTGCGCGATCCCGACCCGCCCGCTGGCCAGATAGCGCAAACCGCCGTGCACCAGCTTGGAACTCCAGCGGCTCGTGCCGAACGCGAGATCGTGCCGCTCCACCAGCACGGTGCGCAGCCCGCGCGCGGCGGCGTCCAGCGCCGCGCCCGCCCCGGTGACGCCGCCGCCGATCACCAGTACATCGATCGCGCCGCCGTCGCCGAGTGCGCGCAGCTCGCGCGCGCGGCGCTCGGCATTGAGCGCGGAATTCCCGCGGGTCACCGGATTGTCGGTCATGCCAGAGCCTTTCGTCGTCCTTCGGGTTCGCCGGGGCGGAGGTAGCCATCGATAGCGCGGGCCAGTTCGGTGTCCAGCTCGGGGGCGGGCAGCAATGGCGCGACCGTCCCCGCCGACTGCACCGCGGACTGGACGATCAGCAGCAGCATGGTGGCCAGCTGGAGCGGATCGCCGGGCCGGATGGAGCCATCGCGCTGGCCGTCCAGGATCCCCGCGGCGAACAGTTCGATGAGGGTGCGCTGGTTGCGGCCGAGCCTGCCGAAGACGTAGGTGAGCATCAGATCGGTGTCGGTGCGGAAGATCTTGCCGAACAATGGATTCGAGCGCACCATCCCCGCGCCCTCGACCACGCCTTCGACCAGTCGTGCCCGCGCCGGGCCGGACTCGGGCATAGCCGCGGTGAGGATTCCGCGCAGTTCGCGGACCAGTAGCTCGGCGACCAGCGCGCCGGTGTCGGGCCAGCGGCGGTAGACGGTCGGCCTGCTGACGCCGGCGCGCCGCGCCACCTCGGTGAGCGTGGTCCGGCGGACACCGAACTCCTGGACGCAGGCGCGCGCGGCGTCGAAGATGGCCAGGTCGATGGCCGAAAGTTCGGCGTCCGGGTCGTCGGTCACGAGAATCACCACCGGGCTTCGAGCGGGGATGGACAGTTACTGCTTGACAGTCTATGTCAAACTGTAACGCATGGTCGAGACGCAGCAGCCAGGCGGGCATTCCGTTCCCGCGGCAAACCCGGGCGCGGACGCGCGGGTACCGAGTATGGTGTGGGACGCCTGGGGTATCCCGGCCGGACACAAGCCACTTTCGGCGCAGATCCGCGGCCTGCTCGCGCAGGTCTTCGGGGTGTCCGGCGACCCGGTGGCGCGCCGCGATGAGGGTGACGTGCCGCTCCGCGCGTCGGCGTTGACGCCGGCGCAGCGGGACGGGTTGGTCGAGGTGGTCGGCGCGGACAACGTGTCGGCCGACCATCACGATCGACTACGGCGCGCCGGTGGCAAGAGCACCCTGGATTTGCTGCGGCGCCGCGCCGAGGGTCCGCAAGACGCGCCGGACGCCATCGTCTTTCCCGCCGACCACGAGCAGGTGCTCGCGGTGCTCGCCTACTGCGCCGAGCACGGTATCGCGGTGGTGCCCTTCGGCGGCGGCACCAGCGTCGTCGGCGGCGTCGATCCGGTGCGCGGCCAGTTCGACACCGTCATCGCACTCGACCTGCGCCGCATCGACGGACTCACCGAGGTCGACCCGGTGAGCGGCACCGCGACGCTCGGCGCGGGCCTCACCGGGCCACAAGCCGAGGAACTGCTTGCCGCGCACGGACTTTCGCTCGGCCACTTCCCGCAGAGTTTCGAATTCGCCAGCATCGGCGGTTTCGCGGCGACCAGGTCCTCCGGTCAGGCCTCGGCGGGCTACGGCCGCTTCGACGACATGGTGCAGCGCCTGAAGGTCGCCACTCCTACCGGCTCGTTGGAACTGGGCCGCGCGCCCGCCTCCGCCGCAGGGCCGGATCTGCGCGAGCTGTTCGTCGGCTCCGAGGGCGCGCTCGGTGTGATCACCGAGGTCACGTTGCGCGTGCATCCGCTCCCGGAAACCACTGCGTACCAGGCGTGGTCGTTCCCCGACTTCGCCGCCGGCGCGGCCGCGCTGCGCACCGTGGTGCAGGCGGGCGCCGCGCCGACCGTGTTCCGGCTGTCCGACGAGGCCGAGACCGGCCTGAACCTGGCCCGCTCCGGTGACATCGGCGGCCAGGCGGTGACGGGCTGCCTCGCGATCACCACCTTCGAGGGCAGCGCCGAGCACGTCGCGGCCCGCTCCGCCGAGGCCACCGCGCTGCTGACGGCCGCGGGCGGCACTGCGCTCGGCGAACAGCCCGCCCGCGAATGGGAGCACGGCCGGTTCGCCGCGCCCTACATGCGCGACGCGCTGCTCGACGTCGGGGTGCTGTGCGAGACGCTGGAGACCGCGACGACCTGGTCCAACGTCGCCGAACTGAAGGCGAAGGTGACCGCGGCGCTGACCGACTCGCTCGGCGCGCAGGGCACGCCGCCGCTGGTGATGTGCCACATCTCGCACACCTATCCGACCGGCGCCTCGCTGTACTTCACCATCGTCGCCAAACAGCTCGACGATCCGATCGCGCAGTGGCAGATCGCCAAGCGCGCGGTGGGTGACGCGATCATGGCCGCGGGCGGCACCATCACCCACCACCACGCCGTCGGCGCCGACCACCGCCCGTGGCTGCCCGCCGAGGTCGGTGAGCTGGGCATCCGGGTGCTGCGCGCGGTGAAACGGGAATTGGACCCCGCGGGCATCCTCAATCCTGGAAAACTGATCTGATGGATCGGCAGGTAAGCGCCCTTCGCTCGGCGCTGGTCGTCACGAACCGGCTCTCCGGCGCGGGCAAGGGGCACGACACCGCGACGGCGGCCATCGCCCGGCTCACCGAGCGCGGTGTCGAGGTCACCGAGATCCGGGCGCCGTCCGCCGCCGAATCCGTCCGGCTGGTGCGTGATTCGCTGGCGAACCCGGATCCCGCCGCCCGTCCCGACGCGGTGGTGTGTGTCGGCGGTGACGGCCTGATCTGCGTGATTCTGGAGGCCGTCGCGCAGACCGGCGTTCCACTGGGTCTGGTGCCGAGCGGAACGGGCAACGACCTGGCGCGGGCGCTCGGCATCCCCACCGACGATCCCGCCGCCGCGGTCGACGTGGTGCTCGCCGGGCGCCGCAAGGCGATGGACCTGGGCCGGATCGAGTCGCCCGCACCGGATTTCACTCCGATGTGGTTCGCCACCGTGACCGGCACCGGCTTCGACGCGCGAGTCACGTTGCGCGCGAACAGCATGAGCTGGCCCAAGGGCAGGCTCCGCTACACGTTCGCCGCGCTGGCCGAGATCACCGGCGGTTTCACCGTGCCCTACCGGATAGAGCTGTCCGGCGTGGCCGAAGGCGCGGTGGACAATCCGCCGGGCGACGGCGTGATCGAGACCGACGCGGTGATGGTCGCGGTGGGCAACACCCGCACCTACGGCGGCGGCATGCTGATCTGCCCCGACGCCGAGATGGACGACGGATTGCTGGATCTCACGGTCGTCGGCGCGGTGCCGCGGCTGGAGATGCTGCGGCTGCTGCCCGCCCTCTCCGCGGGCAAACGCATCGACCATCCCGCCGTGGCCCAATACCGTGCCGCCGCGGTGACTCTCACCGCGCCGGGCGCGCCCGCTACCGCGGACGGCGAACCGGCGGGGACGCTGCCGATCACGTTGCGCGCGGTGCCCGAGGCGCTGACGGTGCTCGTGCCCTGAGCGTTCAGCCGTCGAACGCGACGCGACTCATGCGATCGACGGTGGAACGGTCCACGATGACGACGGACGAGGACGGAACGGGCGCGTCCCGGTCCTCGGTGTCCAGGTCCCGGATCAGGCGGTCCCAGCGGCGGCAGTGCAACGTGAAGAACATTCCGTTGATGCGGCGGCCGCGGGCGTACTGTCCGGCCCTGGCGACCGTCGGGGGCACGTCGAGCATGACGACGTGCAGATCCCTGCGGTAGGCGGCCGCCCAGCGCGCGATCATCCTGCGGCTCCAGCCGAAGGTGCCGCAATCGTGGATCACCACCGGACCGTCGGCGTCCCGCAGCGCCGCCTTGATCCCCGCGTAGTGCGCGACATGCACGACCGGACGCCACAGCGGATAGGGAAGCCAGCCGAGCCGGTGCCGCCAGCGGTTCCGCGCGTGCTGGGAATCCAGGACGATCGAACCGGACGGTCCGGCGGGCGGCTCCTCGGCCTGCGCCGTCGCACCGAAGAACTTCCGCAGCGCTGTGCTCTTGCCCGCTCCGGGCACTCCGGCGAAGATCAGGGCCGCCGTTGTGGGGTAACGCAATTCATCGATCGTCCGACCGCGCAGGTCGTGCACGCCGACCGGTGTCAGCGCGCCGACGGCGGCCAGCGGCATGCGCGGCTCGGGGGAGTGCAGGGGTAGCGCATCGAGCGGGGGGTTCACCCCTTCCAGACTCCCTAGTCCGGTCCGATTCGGCAACCGGGAAAACCCTGAGATCGCGCGACGGAAAGGATGATTCGTCGCGACCGGCCGGTTTGTCGTCGGCCTACCGATCGGGCGAGGCCGCGCGACGCGGCCTCGCCCGCACGTGCATCCGCTCACCCTGGCTGCCGAACAGGCTCAAAATCTCCACCGGCCCACGCCCGGTGCTGCCGAACCAATGCGGTTGCCGGGTATCGAATTCCGCGGTCTCGCCGGGACCCATGATCAGGTCGTGTTCGCCGAGGACCAGCCGCAACCTGCCGGACAGCACGTAGAGCCACTCGTATCCCTCGTGCACGCGAGGATCGGGATCCTTGCGCTCGGGCGGCAGGATCATCTTGAACGCCTGTAGCGGGCCGGGCCGCGCGGTCAGCGGCAGGACGGTGTAGCCGTTGACCTGCCGGGGCGTGGTGTGCACGCGGGGGTCGGCGATCTTGGGCGCCGCGACCAGTTCGTCGAGCGGCACCTGCAAGGCCAGCGCGATCGGCAGCAGCAATTCCAGACTGGCCCTGCGCTGTCCGGACTCCAGCCGCGAGAGCGTGCTCTTGGAGATGCCGGTGGTCGCCGAGAGCGCGGTCAGCGTGATGCCGCGGTGGGTGCGCAACGCCTTCAGCCGTGGGCCGATCTCGGCCAGCGCCTGTGTGACGCCTGGTTGGTCGTACATGTTCCCAGTGCACGCTCACTTCCCGGAAACGGCAAATATTGTTGCCGATACCGGTCCTCCTCGGCAGCCTGAACGCCGGAGGTGATCGCGAATGAGCGAAAGAGACAAGACGATCCACGACGTGGTCGTCGTCGGCGGCGGCGCGGCGGGATTGTCGGCGGCGCTGGTGTTGAGCAGGGCGCGGCGGCGGGTCGCGGTGGTCAGGGGCGGAGCGCCGCGCAACGCCCCCGCCACGCACATGCACGGTTTCCTGTCGCGGGACGGGCTCCCGCCCGGCGAGCTGCTGACGATCGGCGCCGCGGAAGTCGCGGGATACGGTGGCGAGCTGATCGACGACGAGGTGATCGGCGCCGAAAAGAACGAGGACACGGGCGAATTCACGCTCCATCTGGCGGGCGGCGGGCGGTTGACGACGCGGCGGGTGCTCGTCGCCACCGGCCTGCGCGACGTGCTGCCCAGCCTGCCCGGCGTACGCGAGCGCTGGGGCGCGGACGTGCTGCACTGCCCGTACTGCCACGGCTACGAGGTGCGTGATCGACCGCTCGGCGTGCTCGGCGGCACCGAGCCGGGTGCTGTAGCGCGGGCTGTGCACGTCGCGCTGCTGCTGCCGCAATGGTCGGCCGACGTGGCGTTCTTCCCACACACGATGGAGTTGTCCGAGCACGATCTGGCCCGGCTCGCCGCGCGTGGCGTGCGGGTCGTGCCCGGCGAGGTCGCGCGGCTGGTGGTCGAGGACGGCGAGCTGCGCGGCGTGGAGCTGGCCGACGGGCGAGCGGTGCCGCGCGCCGCGGTGTTCGTCGCACCCACCTTCGTGCCCAACGGCGACGTGCTGGCCGCGCTCGGCTGCGCGACGGGTCCGGACGGCTGGGTCGTCACCGACGCGCGCGGACGGACCAGCGTGGCAGGGGTGTGGGCGGTGGGTAACGTCGCCGACCCGGGCGCCCAGGTGATCTCCGCCGCGGGCGCGGGCTCGGCGGCCGCCATCGCGATCAACGGTGACCTGGTCGAAGAGGAGTCCACGGTCTCTGTTCCGGTGCGCTGAAACGGTCGCGTTCCCGGGGTGCCGCCCAAAGCTGAGAATTGCTCGAGGATTCGGGGCTGTTCCGCGGATCGCCGGTAAGCTGTGAGGCGTAGGCGGAGTGTTCGGTGTCCCTCATCCACCGAAGACTCCGCCTCCTTTCGTTTCCGCACCCCTGTGGTTCGTGCCGCCGAGTCCGCGCCGGGAGCGTGGGCGCGGGGAGGCGGCGAGGTCATGTCGAGCCAACCCCTAGAATCACGGAGTGACCAGCGCAGCCCCTGACAACTCGCGTAATCGTGCCGATGCCCTCCCCAAGAGCTGGGACCCCAGCGTCGTGGAGGCCGAGACGTACGAGCGCTGGGTAGCCGCTGGCTATTTCCAAGCCGACACCGCGAGCGGCAAGCCCGCGTACTCGATCGTGCTGCCGCCGCCGAACGTGACCGGCACCCTGCACATGGGCCACGCCCTCGACCACACGCTGATGGACACCCTCGCCCGCCGCAAGCGCATGCAGGGATACGAGGTGCTGTGGCTGCCCGGCATGGACCACGCGGGCATCGCCACCCAGACCGTGGTGGAGAAGCAGCTCGCCGTCGACGGCAAGACCAAGGAAGACTTCGGCCGCGAACTGTTCGTCGAGAAGGTCTGGGACTGGAAGCGCGAGTCCGGCGGCGCCATCCAATGGCAGATGCGGGCCCTCGGCGACGGCGTCGACTGGAGCCGCGACCGCTTCACCATGGACGAGGGCCTGTCGCGTGCCGTGCAGACCATCTTCAAGCGCCTCTACGACGCGGGCCTGATCTACCGCGCCGAGCGACTGGTGAACTGGTCGCCCGAGCTACGCACCGCCATCTCCGACATCGAGGTCAAGCACGAGGAAGTCGCGGGCGAGCTGATCTCGCTGCGCTACGGCTCGCTGAACGACGACGAACCGCACGTCATCGTGGCGACCACCCGCGTGGAGACGATGCTCGGTGACACCGCGGTGGCCGTGCATCCGGACGACCCGCGCTACCAGGCGCTGATCGGCGCCACCCTGGAGCACCCGATCACCGGCCGTCAGATCCCGATCGTCGCCGACGACTACGTCGACCCGGAGTTCGGCTCCGGCGCCGTGAAGATCACCCCCGCGCACGACCCGAACGACTTCGAGATCGGCCTGCGGCACAACCTGCCGATGCCGACGATCATGGACGAGCGCGGCCGCATCGCGAACACCGGAACCGAATTCGACGGCATGGACCGCTTCGAGGCCCGCGTCAAGGTCCGCGAGCGGCTCGCCGCGGAGGGCCGTGTGGTCGCCGAGAAGCGTCCGTACGTGCACAGCGTCGGCCACTCCGAGCGCACCGGCGAGCCCATCGAGCCGCGGCTGTCCATGCAGTGGTGGGTCAAGGTGGAGTCGCTGGCCAAGGCCGCCGGTGACGCGGTGCGCAACGGCGACACCGTCATCCACCCGGCCAGCCAGGAGCCGCGCTGGTTCGAGTGGGTCGACAACATGCACGACTGGACCATCTCGCGCCAGCTGTGGTGGGGCCACCGCATCCCGATCTGGTACGGCCCCGAGGGCGAAGTGATCTGCGTCGGCCCGGACGAGACCGCCCCCGAGGGCTGGGTGCAGGACCCGGACGTGCTCGACACCTGGTTCTCCTCGGGCCTGTGGCCGTTCTCCACGATGGGCTGGCCGGAGGCCACGCCGGAGCTGGAGAAGTTCTATCCGACCAGCGTGCTGGTCACCGGCTACGACATCCTCTTCTTCTGGGTCGCCAGAATGATGATGTTCGGCATGTTCGTCTCCGAGGATCCGGCCATCCTCGCTGGCAAGTCCGGCGCGGTGCAGGTGCCGTTCAAGGACGTCTTCCTGCACGGCCTGATCCGCGACCAGTTCGGCAAGAAGATGTCGAAGTCGCGCGGCAACGGCATCGACCCGCTGGACTGGATCAAGGCCTACGGCGCGGACGCGCTGCGCTTCACCCTGGCCCGCGGCGCGCAGCCGGGTGGTGACCTGTCCGTCGGCGAGCCGCACGCGCTGGCCTCGCGCAGCTTCGTCACCAAGCTGTTCAACGCCACCAAGTTCGCGCTGATGAACGGCGCCCAGCCCGGTGAGCTTCCCGACCGCGCCGCGCTCACCGACCCCGACCGGTGGATCCTCGATCGCCTGGATCAGGTTCTGGCGGAAGTGGATTCGGCTTTCGACGCCTACGAGTTCGGCAAGGCGTGCGAGGCGCTCTACCACTTCGCCTGGGACGAACTGTGCGACTGGTATCTGGAACTGGCCAAGGTGCAGTTCTCGGAGGACGAGGAGCGGGCGGCCGCGACGAGGACCGTGCTCGGCAACGTGCTGGATTCGGTGCTGCGACTGCTGCATCCGGTGATCCCGTTCGTCACCGAGTCGCTGTGGCAGGTGCTCACCGGCGGTGAGTCCGTGGTGATCGCGGCATGGCCGCAGGCCAGCGGAATCGCCACCGACACCGTTGCGGCGCAGCGTGTTTCGGACGCCCAGCGGTTGATCACGGAGATCCGCCGGTTCCGCAGCGACCAGGGCCTCGCCGACAAGCAGAAGGTGGCGGCCAAGCTGATCGGTCTGGAGCAGGCCGATCTTACGGCGCTGGAGCCGTCGGTCGCCAACCTCGCCAGGCTCACCGCGCCCGGCCCCGAGTTCGCCGCCACCGCCTCGGTCGAGGTGCGGCTGAGCGGCGCGACGGTGACCGTCGAGCTGGACACCTCCGGCGCGGTCGACCTGGACGCCGAACGCCGCCGCCTGGAGAAGGATCTGGCCGCCGCGGAGAAGGAACTGGCGGGCACCGAGGCCAAGCTCGGCAACGAGGCGTTCCTCGCCAAGGCGCCAGAACCGGTGGTTGCCAAGATCAAGAACCGTCGCGATGTCGCCGCCGCCGAGGTGGAGCGCATCGGGGCGCGGCTCGCGGAACTGGCGGTCAAGTGAACGAGGAGCCGGAGCGGCAGTACCGCGACGACGACGGAGGCGCCCGGCTCGGGTCCGGGCCGTCGCCGGTGGAACTCGCCGAGATGGCGCTGGTCGAGGCCGAACTCGACCAGCGCTGGCCGGAAACCAAGATCGAGCCGTCGCTCACCCGCATCGCCACCCTCATGGATCTGCTCGGCTCGCCGCAGCAGAGCTATCCGGCGATCCACATCGCGGGCACCAACGGCAAGACCTCGGTCACCCGGATGATCGACGCGCTGCTCACCGCGCTGCACCGGCGCACCGGCCGCATCACCAGCCCGCACCTGCAGCTGGCCACCGAGCGGATCAGCATCGACAACGCGCCGATCAGCCCGGCCAAGTACGTCGAGACCTACCGCGAACTCCAGCCCTACGTCGAGATGATCGACGCGCAGTCGGCCACGGCGGGCGGTCCGGCGATGAGCAAGTTCGAGGTGCTCACCGGCATGGCCTACGCGGCGTTCGCCGAGGCCCCTGTCGACGTGGCGGTCGTGGAGACCGGCATGGGCGGCACCTGGGACGCCACCAACGTGATCGACGGACAGGTCGCGGTGATCACCCCGATCGGGCTGGACCACGTCGACTATCTCGGCCCCGACCTCGCCTCGATCGCGGGGGAGAAGGCCGGGATCATCAAACGCGCGCCGGAGAGCCTGGTTCCGCGCGACACCGTCGCGGTGATCGCGCAGCAGGAACCCGAGGCGATGGACGTCCTGCTGCGCAGGGCCGTCGAGGTAGATGCCGCGGTGGCGCGCGAAGGCTCCGAGTTCCGGGTGCTCGCGCGCCGCGTCGCCGTCGGCGGCCAGCAGCTCGAACTGCAGGGCCTCGGCGGGGTCTACGACGACATCTTCTTGCCGCTGCACGGCGAGCACCAGGCGCGCAACGCGGTGCTCGCGCTGGCCGCGGTGGAGGCGTTCTTCGGCGCGGGCGCCGAACGTCAGCTCGACATCGACGCGGTGCGCGCCGGTTTCGCTTCGGTCACCAGCCCTGGCCGCATGGAGCGGATGCGCAGCGCGCCCACCATCTTCATCGACGCCGCGCACAACCCGGCGGGCGCGCGGGCGCTGGCCGCGACGCTCGGCGAGGAATTCGACTTCCGCAAGCTGGTCGGCGTGATCGCGGTGCTCGGCGACAAGGACGCCGCGGGGATTCTGGAGGCGCTGGAGCCGGTGTTCGACGAGATCGTCGTCACAACCAACGGCTCACCGCGCGCCATGGACGTCGACAGCCTGGCGAACCTGGCGGTGCAGCGCTTCGGCGACGAGCGCGTGGTCACCGCCGACACGCTGCCCGACGCGCTGGAGACCGCGATCGCCATCGCCGAAGAGGTCGGCGATCCCGGCGAGGCTGTCTCGGGGGCGGGTGTCATCGTCACCGGTTCGGTCGTCACGGCGGGGGCGGCGCGCGCACTGTTCGGAAAGGATCCCGCGTGAGTGGCGGCGAAAACCACGAAGGGGCCGGTGAACACGGCATGAGTGAGCCAAGCGAGCGCGACAAGGACGCGGCCGCGCCCGAACAACCGGCCGCGGCGTCCGCGCCCGATCCGTGGAAGGGTCTGCGCGGCGTCATGGCGGGCACGCTGGTCCTCGAGTCCATCGTGGTGCTGCTCGCGCTGCCGGTCGTCGCCGACGTCGGCGGCGGGATCAGCTGGCTCTCCGGCAGCTATCTGGTTGTCCTCGCGCTGCTGATGATCCTCGGCGCCGGTCTGCAGCGCCGTCCGTGGGCGCTCGGGTTCAACCTCGGTCTTCAGGTGCTGGTGATTCTCGGCGCGTTCATCCACATCTCCATCGGCGTCATCGGCTTGCTGTTCTTGGCCGTCTGGGCATTCATTCTGATCCTGCGTTCCGACGTCAAGCGCCGTATGGACCAGGGGCTGCTGCCCAGCCAGCGGATGAACCGGCGGGCGTAACCGGCTGCGCTGCTATAGTTTTCGCCGTACCGTCCCCCTGGCGGATCCCCCTCGTCGAGCGTTCTCGACCGAACACCGGAGATTCGTCATGCCCGATTTCGTCATCCGTTCCTTCCGCCGCGACGATCGCGACCAGCTGACCAGGCTTGTCAACGCGCACATCGCGGCCGTCATCCCCGGCGTATCCGTTTCCGTCAACACCGTGTTGAGCCAGATGGAACGGCGTCCGACCGAAACGATCATCGATCCGTGGGTCGTCGAACGGGTCACCCTGGTCGCCGAACAAGCCGGTGCGGTGGTAGCCGCGGCGCATCTGCTGCGGTACGGCGTGGGCTCGCAGGTGTCCGACAGTTACCGCGATGCCGGAGTACTGGAGTGGCTCGTCGCCGCCCGTATCCGCCGATCTCGCGGTCCGGCGCAGCATGGGCGAACTCGGCACTCGCTACACCGCGCACCGCGGCGGCGCGGATCTCGGTTACCTCGAGATCGACACCGATCTGGCGCCGCCGGAGCGGATCTCGCGGCTCGGCGGCTGGGCAGACGTGTGTCGGACAGAGGGTGAGCCGGAGGTAGTCCGGTGGCTGTTCGGCCAGGTCGCGTCCTGGTTGCGGCTCGGCGGGATCGACCGTCTGCTCGATTACCTCGACCCCGGCGACGAGTCGCTGCCGCTGCTGCTGGACTGCGGTTTCGTCGAGCTGACGCGCACGGAACGGGGATGGGAGCATCGCGGCTGACGCTGGTTCGGTACCGGGAGTAGTAGTCAATTAGGCTGTGCGCCGTGACTGAGCAGACGTTGGTACTCATCAAGCCGGACGGCGTGGCCCGTGGCCTGGTCGGCGAGGTGCTGGCCCGTATCGAGCGCAAGGGCCTGAAGATCGCGGCCCTCGAGCTGAAGCAGGTGTCCGAGGAACTGGCCGGGGAACACTACGCCGAGCACGCCGAGAAGCCGTTCTTCGGCTCCTTGATCGAGTTCATCACTTCCGGCCCGGTCGTCGCCGCAGTCCTGGAAGGCCCGCGTGCCATCGCCGCGTTCCGGCAGATCGCCGGCGGCACCGACCCCGTGGAGAAGGCGGTGCCGGGCAGCATCCGCGGCGATTTCGCCCTCGAGACCCAGTACAACCTCGTGCACGGCTCGGACTCCCCGGAGTCGGCCAAGCGCGAGATCGGACTCTGGTTCCCGGAGTTCCCCGCCTGAGCTTCCCCGCGTAACTCGCCGCGCCGCCGCACCACGTCGGCGCGGCGAAGCCCGCACGGCCCGCGCACCGCATCGGCCCTTGTCGCACTGGGTCGAAGCGAGGTGGCAAACCCCGAGCATCGGGCCGCTCACGCGCCGATGGCGAACCACTGGCGCGCGGTGTGGGATACTGGCAGTGGTCGTCAACGACACCGGCAGTTCGCGCAGGTACGCGAATCGTGGGTGGCGATGCCGACCGGATGACACCGCGGTTCGATGCCGATCATCGCTGCCACGGACAGCCGCGCCCGGTTGCTGAGGGTGTGGGAGTTCGCGTCGGCACGCTGGATGAGCGCTCGTTTCCGCGGAGTTCAGCCAACAGCCAGGCGCCGCGTGACCAGTTAGCCCGAAGACGAAGAACCAGGTGACTACCGGGCACGCGGGGCGAGACCACAGGACCTCGCGTCGACGGCGTGAGGTGTACGGACAGCGCCCCCGCGTTGGCCGCGTCACTCCGTACCGGGAGGGACGCGCCCGGGGGCTCGAGGAGACTTCGTGGCCGATCAAGAGCCGCTGGAAACAACATCACAGGATGCCGATCAATTGCCGGAGCGAATCCGAGTTCACGCGCTTGCCAAGCGGCTGGGAGTGACGAGCAAGCGCATCCTGGCCAAACTCACCGAGCTGGGCGCCGACGCGCGCAGCGCGCAATCCAATGTCGACCGGGCGGTCGCGGAATCGGTACGCGACGCACTCGTCGCCACCGAACCCGAGACGACGACGCCCGCCGCGGCAGCCGAACCTCCGGCCCCAGCAGCCGAGGCGGCCGACGCGGCCGAGCCGGAGCCGGCCAGGCAGCCGAGCGGGTTGCTCTTCTCCGCACCGGATCAGCAACACACCGGACACCCGACCGCGGCGAGCACGCCGGCACAGCCGACCCAGCTGTTCACTCACGCCGCCCAGCGCGAGCCGCAAGTCGAGGCGCCGCCGGTCTTCGAAGCGCCGTCCGTCGCCGCGCCGCTGTTCCTGTCGCCCGACGCGGCGGTCGCCGAGGATATGCGCAAGCGTCGCCGCGCCGAACGCGAGGCCAAACGCGCCGAGGAGACCGCGGCCCCCGAGGTGGTCGAGGAGGAACCCGACACCACCGAGGACGAGCAGGACACCGCCGAGCAGCAGGGCGAGGGTGACGGGCAGCCGCGCCGCAGGCGACGGGGCAGGCGTGGTCGTGGCCGCGGCCGTGGCGAACAGCACGCCGACTCCGACGTCGAGGGCGACGAGGGCGAGCAGGCCGAGACCGACGCCGAGGACGAGGGCGGCGCCGAGACCGCCGAGGGCGCGGAAGCCGCCGAGCCGACCGACGAGGCCGACACCGACACCGAGTCCGACGAGTCGGTGCCGGAGGGCGCGAGCCGCCGTCGCCGTCGCCGTCGCCGCAGGAAGGTCGGCGGTGAGGGCGGCGACGCCGAGCCCGCCGACGACGACCCGCCGAACACGGTCGTGCACGAGCGCGAGCCGCGTAACAAGAGCCGCAACCGCGCCGCCTCGGACGAGGTGCAGGGCATCACCGGCTCCACCCGCCTGGAGGCGAAGCGTCAGCGTCGCCGCGACGGTCGCGAGGCCGGTCGCCGCCGCCCGCCGATCCTGACCGAGTCGGAGTTCCTGGCCCGCCGCGAGGCGGTCGACCGGGTGATGGTGGTGCGCGAGAAGTCGTTCTCCGAGCACCCCACCGCCACCCAGGTCGCGGTGCTCGAGGACAACGTCCTCGTCGAGCACTTCGTCACCAACACCGGCCAGGCGTCCATGGTCGGCAACGTGTACCTCGGCAAGGTGCAGAACGTGCTGCCCAGCATGGAGGCGGCGTTCGTCGACATCGGCCGTGGTCGCAACGGCGTGCTGTACGCGGGCGAGGTGAACTGGGAGGCCGCCGGGCTCGGTGGCAAGGAGCGCAAGATCGAACAGGCGCTCAAGCCGGGCGATCAGGTGCTCGTTCAGGTCTCCAAGGATCCGGTCGGCCACAAGGGCGCCCGGTTGACGACTCAGATCAGCCTGGCCGGTCGCTTCCTGGTGTACGTGCCGGGCGGCACCTCCACCGGCATCAGCCGCAAGCTGCCCGACACCGAGCGCAAGCGGCTCAAGGAGATCCTGCGCGACATCGTGCCCGCCGACGCGGGCGTGATCATCCGCACCGCCTCCGAGGGCGTCAGCGAGGCCGAGCTGGCCCGCGACGTGGAGCGGCTGCAGAGCACCTGGCGCAGCATCGACGAGCAGGCCAAGAAGGACGGCGGCGCGCCGAAGACCCTGTACGAGGAGCCCGATCTCCTGGTCAAGGTCATCCGCGACCTGTTCAACGAGGACTTCTCGCGGCTGGTCATCGAGGGCGACCGGGCGTGGAGCACGGTCGAGAACTACATCCGCACCGTCGCGCCGGACCTGCTCGCGCGGGTCTCCCGGCACGAGAACAACGGCGTGGACGTGTTCGAGACCTTCCGCATCGACGAGCAGCTGGCCAAGGCGCTCGATCGCAAGGTGTGGCTGCCTTCCGGCGGCACCCTGGTGATCGACCGCACCGAGGCCATGACCGTCATCGACGTGAACACCGGCAAGTTCACCGGTTCGGGCAACAGCAACCTGGAGGAGACCGTCACCAGGAACAACCTGGAGGCGGCCGAGGAGATCGTGCGCCAGATGCGGCTGCGCGACATCGGCGGCATGATCGTCGTCGACTTCATCGACATGGTGCTGGAGTCCAACCGCGACCTGGTGCTGCGCCGCCTGACCGAGGCGCTCGGCCGGGACCGCACCAGGCACCAGGTCTCGGAGGTCACCTCGCTCGGCCTGGTCCAGATGACCCGCAAGAAGCTGGGCACCGGTCTGGTCGAGGCTTTCTCGACCACCTGCGAGCACTGCCACGGTCGCGGCATCCTGGTGCACACCTATCCGGTGGAGCCGTCGGCCGCCGAGGACACCTCGACCCGTCGCGAGAGCGGTTCGCGTCGTCGCCGCGGCAAGGACAAGAGCGCGGCGGCCGTGTCCGCAACCAACGGGACGCCGCAGCCGAGCGAGTCGCTCGAAGAAGAGGCCGCCGTGCGGCGGGCGCACCCGGTGGCGCTGGCCATGGCCGCCCACACCGCCACGGACGCCGAGCCGGAACAGGCCGAGGTCGCCGAGGTGGAGGTCGTCGCGACCGATGCCGACGCGGTGGCGGCGAACGTGGCCGACGCCGTGGCCGCCGCGCAAGAGACGCTGGCCGAGGAAGCCGCCGAGGTCGAGACGGTGTCCGAGCCGGTCGCCGAGGTCGAGGCGCCGGTGTCCGAGCCGGTGGCGACGGTCCCCGCCGAGACCGGTCCGGTTTCGGTGGCGGAGGTCGAGCAGCCCGCGGCCGAGCCGGCGCCGCCGGTGCGGGAGGAGCCCGCGGTCGCGGAAGCCGCTGTCGCCACCGCCGATAGGTCGGTTGCCAACGGTGAACCGGCGCCTCCGCAGACGGGTCGCCGTCGCCGCGTGGCGCGTTCGGCGGCCGCTCCTTCGGCAGACAGTGCCGGAGCGGTCTTCGTGCTGTCGAGTGGCGATCAGGACACCGCGCCCGCCGTCGACTACTCGGAACCGGAGCCGGTCGAGTTGCCGCAGCGCGCACGTCCGCGGCGCAGGGCCGTCGGCCGTCCCGCGGGCCCGCCGCCGGTCGATACGCCGAACTGAGAAGAGCATGGCGATTCGGCCGGTCGGACCCGAGAGGGGCGACCGGCCGAAACCGTTCCGGCGCCGGTCCGCTCGGTGGAAACCGCGCGTGGCGTAGGTTGCCGGGAGGCTGCCGACCAGCGAATTGGGTCGTAGACCTGGGGTCTGGTAGCCTTGGACGGTCGCTGCCTGGCGATGCGCCCGAAGCTGCTGACGCAGCGAGGTATGCGCCCCGTGCAGCACCAGCCAAGAGAATTCACGTCGCGACTTGCGGCGTGAGTGAAGCACGAGAAGACATCGAGTGGAGGAAGCCGACCGATGGCAACGTACGCGATCGTCAAGACCGGCGGAAAGCAGTACAAGGTCGCGGTCGGTGACCTGGTGAAGGTCGAAAAGATCGAGGGTGCGCCGGGTTCCGCCGTCGAGCTCTCGCCCGTCCTCGTGGTGGACGGCGCCGAACTGACCACCGACGCGGCCAAGCTGGCCGAGCGTTCGGTGACCGCGGAGCTGGTCGAGCAGACCAAGGGCCCCAAGATCCGCATCCACAAGTTCAAGAACAAGACCGGCTACCACAAGCGCCAGGGTCACCGTCAGCCGCTGACGGTCCTGAAGGTCACCGGCATCAAGTAAGACATCCCGAGGAGACTCAGCTATGGCACACAAGAAGGGCGCGTCCAGCTCCCGGAACGGACGCGATTCCAACGCCCAGCGACTCGGCGTCAAGCGCTTCGGCGGCCAGACCGTCAAGGCCGGCGAGATCCTGGTGCGTCAGCGTGGCACCCACTTCCACCCCGGCGTGAACGTCGGTCGCGGTGGTGACGACACCCTGTTCGCCCTCGAGGCGGGCGCGGTCCAGTTCGGCACCAAGCGCGGCCGCAAGACCGTCAACATCGTCGTCCCGGAGCCGGTTCAGGCCTGACCGCCTAGCCGTCCAGACACAAGCCGAGCGGGTCAGGGTATGTCACCCTGGCCCGCTTTCGCGTTCTCGTGGCGGCGACCGCCGAAGAATCAGCGCGAGCCCTCGAAGAACGACCAGCCCAGAAGGAGGATGATTCGACCATGTCGAAATTCATCGACCGTGTCGTGCTGTACGTGCGTGCCGGGAAGGGCGGTCATGGGTGCGCGTCGGTGCACCGCGAGAAGTTCAAGCCGCTCGGCGGACCGGACGGCGGCAACGGCGGCAACGGCGGCGACGTCATCCTCGAGGTCGACGCGAACGTGCACACGCTGCTCGACTTCCACTTCCACCCGCACGCCAAGGCGGGCAACGGCAAGCCGGGCGAGGGCGGCAACCGGGACGGCAAGACCGGCGGCGACCTGTTGCTGAAGGTGCCCGACGGCACCGTCGTGCTGGGCAAGGACGGCGAGATCCTGGCCGACCTGGTCGGCGTGGGCAACCGCTATGTCGCCGCGCGCGGCGGACGCGGCGGACTCGGCAACGCGGCGTTGGCTTCGAAGGCGCGCAAGGCGCCCGGCTTCGCGCTGCTCGGCGAGGAGGGCGAGGAACGCGATCTCGTCCTGGAACTCAAGTCGGTCGCCGACGTCGGCCTGGTCGGCTTCCCGTCGGCGGGCAAGTCGTCGCTGGTCTCGGTGCTCTCCGCGGCCAAGCCGAAGATCGCCGACTACCCGTTCACCACGCTGGTGCCCAACCTCGGCGTGGTGGCCAGTGGCGACACCACCTTCACCATCGCCGACGTGCCCGGCCTGATCCCCGGCGCCAGCGAGGGCCGCGGCCTCGGCCTGGACTTCCTTCGCCACCTGGAGCGCTGCGCGGTGCTCGCCCACGTCGTCGACTGCGCGACCCTCGAACCGGGCCGCGATCCCGTCTCCGACGTCGACGCGCTCGAGGCCGAGCTTGCCGCGTACAAGCCCGCGCTCGCCGCCGACGCCGGTCTCGGTGATCTGGCCGACCGACCGCGCGTGGTGATCCTGAACAAGACCGACGTCCCCGACGGGGCCGAGCTGGCGGAGATGGTGACGCCCGAGTTCACCGCGCGCGGCTGGCCGGTCTTCGAGATCTCCGCGGTGAGCCGAGCGGGCTTGCGCCCTTTGACCTTCGCGCTCGCCGACCTGGTGCGCGAGTACCGCGAGGCGCACCCGAAGGCGGCGCCGAAGCGTCCGGTGATCCGGCCGATCGCGGTGGACGAGTCCGGCTTCAGCGTGATCGCCGATCCGGAGGAGCCGGGCGGCTTCATCGTGCGCGGCGCGCGCCCCGAGCGGTGGGTGCGCCAGACCCAGTTCGACAACGACGAGGCCGTCGGCTACCTGGCCGACCGGCTGGCCCGCCTCGGTGTCGAGGACGAGTTGGTGCGGCTCGGCGCCGAACCAGGCGCTCCGGTCACCATCGGCGACGTCAGCTTCGACTGGGAGCCGCAGATCTCGGCAGGCGTCGACCACGTGCCGACCGGGCGCGGCACCGATATCCGCCTGGAGCAGACCGACCGCGTCAGCGCCGCGGAGCGCAAGCACGCCTCGCGCGTGCGCCGCGGTCTGGTCACCGAGGACGAGGATTGATCGTGCAAACCGTTGCCGCCGAACGGTTTCGATCGTTCGGCGGCGGGTTCGGGCGGACGGCCCTTCGGACAGCACATTCGGTTGCGGTACAGGGAGTTCTGTTGTGACGCAGGTGAATTCGGGGCTAGCGGACGCGGTGTCGCCCGGCGGGCTCAGCGACGCGCGGCAGGCGATCGCCGCGGCGCGCAGCGTCGTGGTGAAGATCGGCTCGTCGGCGTTGACCAGCCTGAAGGGCGGTCTGGACACGACGCGGCTGGATCGGCTCGCCGACGCCGTCGAGGCCCGCATGCGCGCCGGTTCGGACGTGGTCGTCGTCTCGTCGGGCGCCATCGGTGCGGGTCTCGCGCCGCTCGGATTGTCCAGTCGCCCACGGGATCTGGCGACCAAGCAGGCGGCGGCGAGCGTCGGCCAGCTGGCGCTGGCGCACGCGTGGGGCACCTCCTTCGCCCGCTACGGACGTACGGTCGGCCAGGTGCTGCTCAGCGCCGACGACTTCTCCCGTCGTGAGCACCACCGCAACGCCCAGCGCACCCTGGACCGCCTGCGTTCGCTCGGCGCCGTCGCGGTGGTGAACGAGAACGACACGGTCGCCACCGAGGAGATCCGGTTCGGCGACAACGACCGGCTCGCGGCCCTCGTCGCGCACCTGGTCGGCGCGGACGCGCTGATCCTGCTCTCCGATGTGGAGGGCCTCTACGACGGCGACCCGCGCAAGGGCGCCGCCAACTTCATCCCCGAGGTCCGCAGCAGCGCCGACCTCGACGGCGTCATCGCGGGCAGCGGCGGCGCGCTCGGCACCGGCGGCATGGCCTCCAAGCTCTCGGCCGCACGACTGGCCGCCGACGCGGGGGTCCCCGTGCTGCTCGCGGCCGCCGAGGAGGCCGCCACCGCGCTCGCCTCCGGCACCGTCGGCACCGCGTTCGCCGCGCGCCCGGTTCGCCTGTCGGCCCGCAAGTTCTGGGTCCGCCACGCCGCCGACAGCCGCGGCGCGCTCGTCCTCGACGACGGCGCCGTGCAGGCCGTCGCCCACCGCCGCCGCTCCCTGCTCGCCGCGGGCATCACCGCCGTTCGCGGCCGCTTCTACGGCGGCGACGTGGTCGACCTCCTCGCCGCCGATCACCGCCTGATCGCCCGCGGCGTAGTCGAATACGACAGCACCGAACTCTCCACCATGCTCGGCCGCTCCACCACCGAACTACCGGACACCATGCAGCGCCCGGTGATTCACGCCGACGACTTGGTGAAGGTCTGAGTTTCCCGCGAGGCATGCAGCGCCACACACCGTTCGTACTCCTCACATAGGCAGCGGCTTTGTGAGGCGTGCAAGCGGTGTGTGGGACCTCGGTGGCGGTGGTCATGTTGGGGTGGCGAGTCTTTCGTGCGCGCCATCACTGGGGAGTGGTGTGGATCCGGCGCGCTAGCTGGTTGCGCCGGATTGGGGAACCACGCCCGGTTGGTCGGTGTGGGAGGAGCCTTGGTTCTGCCCCTCC
Organism: Nocardia sp. CNS-044; assembly: GCF_059570515.1. Classification (NCBI taxonomy): domain Bacteria; kingdom Bacillati; phylum Actinomycetota; class Actinomycetes; order Mycobacteriales; family Nocardiaceae; genus Nocardia; species Nocardia sp. CNS-044. The sequence goes on along the minus strand of NZ_JCANSX010000007.1, from coordinate 563,563 downwards.
GGGATGGGACCGGTGACGCCGGGCTGGCCGCCCGGGTCGGGGAGCGGTCCGGGTTCGCCGGGCGGCGGAGCCGGTTCCGGTGACGGCGGGGGAGGTGGTGCCTCCTGGGTCGGCGGGGGCGCAGGCATCTCTTGGGTGGGCGGGGGTGCCGGGGTTTCTTGGGTCGGTGGTGGTACTGGCGATTCTTGGGTGGGCGGGGGTGCCGGGGTCTCTTGCGTGGGTGGTGGCACCGGCGGCTCTTGGGTAGGTGCGGGCGTCTCCTGCGTGGGCGGAGGGACGTCCTGCGTCGGCGGCGCCTCGGTGGGCGACGGTGCCTCCTGGGTGGGCGGCGGTGTCGGAGCTTCCTCCGTGGGAGGCGGTGCGTCCGAGGTCGGTGGCGCCGGGGTCTCCGGGGTCGGCGAAGGCGTTTCCTGTGTCGGCGGCGCGGGGGTCTCCTGCGTGGGCGGAGGAGTCTCCTGGCTCGGCGGCGCGTCCGGGGTCGGCGGCACATCGGGTGTCGCGTCCGGGGTCGGTGCGGTGGGGGCGTGGGATTCCGGCGGCGACGGCTCCGGCGTGGCGTCGGTGGGTGGCTCCGGCGGCGAATCCCCGCCCGGCGGAACGTTTTCCGGCACGTTCGGCGAATTTCCCGTCGACCCGTTCGACCCATCGGGCCCGTACTTCGACGACCCATTCGGCGACTGCGGAATCGCCTCCGCGTCCGAAAGCGTCGACAGCACAGGCGGTTCCGGCAGCGCGGGCACGCCATTCCCCGCCATCGAATAGGCGGGCTTGTAGACCATGTTCATCGCGAGCACGGCTTCCTGCCGCAGCGCCTCCTGCGCCATCTGCGCGTCGATGACGTTCGCCGCCTCGAGCAGTTGGGCGATGGCGCCGATCGGACCCGAGCTGCCGGGCGGCACCACGGCCAGTTTGACCGCTTCGGCTGCCGCCGCGACCCCGCCGAGACGCGCGCCGACCTGGCCCATGACGGCGCTGAGTTCGTCGATGGACGCGGCGAAGCTGCGCGTGCTCGCGTAAGCGGCGTTCGCCGCCGCGCCTTCCCATTCCATGCCGTTCATGACGCGGTCCGCGCTGCCGCGGGTCAGCGGCATGGAGGTGGCCAGCGCGGCGGCGACCTCGAGCCAGGTGACCGAGGCGCGCAGGATCTCCCCGGCGTCGATCTGCTGGGTCTTGGCGTAGATCTCCTCGTGCGGCATCGACTCGAAGTGCTCCATCGAGTTGATGTAGGTGGGGTCGGTGCCGGTCATCGGGGCAGCCTCGTTTCCACCGCGCGCAGCGCGGCCGCGTTGGCGGCGTCGGCTTCTTCGTAGAGTCCGGCGCTGATCAGGAACGCTTCCTTCATGCGGTAGGCGGCCTCGATGTAGTGATCGAGCAGCGCCGCGGCGTCGCGCGCCTTGTGCCCGAATCCGGCCTGCAGTTGCTGCGCGGAGACGAAACCGCCGAATCCGTGCAACTCGGCTGCGGATTCGAGGCGCTGCTGCAGGTAGATCAGCCGGTCGGCCTGGTTCTCGTAGATCTCGGCGCACCGCCGCGCGGCGTCCGGATCGAACTTGACGGTGCCTGCCTGCGCTTCCTGCTTGAACCGCGCTATTTCGGCTCGGCTGCTCTCGATCGTCATGCGCACCCCCCGGGGATCGGTCGGTTGGCTTCAGCCTAATGGTTACAGCCGGACGGAGTCCGCCCAAAACCCGCGCATGGCGCTCACCTCGCCTGTGCCGGAATGCGTTTCTGGAGCTGGGCGGCGATCTGTTCGGGCGATGCGGGCACGATGTGCACGGTCTCGCCCGCTTTGATCAGGTACCGCCCGTCGCCCTGCACATCGATCCAGGTGTAGTGGATCGGCGGGACGGGTTCGTCCCGATCGAGCCGAGCTTCGATGCGTAGATGTCCCTCGGCGGTGTGCGGTTTGAGCAGCAGCCTGCGGATGGGGTTCGCGGCGGGCTGGGTGGCGACGACGGTCTCGGTGTCGCGGACCGCGGCGGCGCTCGCGGCGCGGGCCGGTTCGCGTCCGGCGGGTGTCTTCGGCAGCAGCGTGGCGATGCGGCTGCCCAGCTTGCTCGCGTGTCCGATCGAGATGCGCACCCGTCCGCCGAAATCGGGGCGGGTGCCGGGTTCCTGAATGGCGAGCACCGCGCGGTCGTATACCGCGCAGGCCAGTAGCCGCAGCTCGCTGTTCGGGATGTGCGCGCCGCCGATGGCGACGATCCTGGTGTGCGGTTCGGCGAGGATCCGCAGGCAGGCGGACAGGTCCGGGTCCGCGCCGAGCGGCAGGCGCTGAGTCAGCTGGGCGCGCAGCGCCTCGGCCTCGGCCTCGGTGCGCGGCGTCTCCAGGATGCGCAGCGGATAGGGGTGGCGATCCACCTGAGTTTCCCGCCAGACGTGGGCGAACTCGTCCGGGGTGAACGTCCAACCCACGCCGAATCACTCCTCACCGAACCCACCGAACTGCCCGCAGCATATCGGTGACCCTGGCCGCGCGACGAACTGTTCGAGAACTGGTACCACTGGATCAGGGGCTAACGCCGCGGCGACAACTCGGATATACCCAGACGAACCCTTGGTTCTCGCGCGGCTGTACGCGGGCCTGGAGTGCCCGGCTCCGACGCGTCGATCAGGGGCGATGGGAGAGATGCCGTGCAGGTACTCGGGACGTGGGACCAACCGGCGACGATCGCCGCGCTGGCGGGCGGCAAGGCGCGCGGCTTGCACGTCGTGCACAACGGAGGCTTCCGTGTTCCCGAGTGGGTCGCGCTCGGCACCGACGCGTTCGAGCGCTTCCTCGCCGAACACGGGTTGGCCGAGCGAGTTTCCGCGTTGGCTATGGCGGACGATCCGGACCGGGCGCTGGCGCTTGCCGCCGACCTGCGCGCCGCTATCGTATCCGCTCCGTTGCCCGCCGACCTGCGAGAACTCGTCGCCGACGGTTACGAACGGATCGGCGGTGGACCGATCGCCGTGCGCTCCTCGACGGTCGTGGAGGACGGCGCCGAACACTCCTACGCGGGACAGTTCGACTCCTTCCTCAACGTCAACGGCGTCGCGGCGGTCACCGACCGCGTGCGGGACTGCTGGGCCTCGGCGTTCTCCGAGCGGTCGATACGGTACGCCTTCGCGCGGTCGCGCCCGGTCGGCGGCGCGCCGGGCGTTGTGCTGCAACGGCTGATAGCCGCGCGGGCCAGCGGCGTGCTGTTCACCGCCGATCCCCGTACCGGTGCGTCCGATCGACTGGTGATCAGCGCGGTGTACGGGCTCGGTGAGGGGCTGGTGTCGGGCGCGGTGGACGCGGACACCGTCACCGTCGACAAGGCGACCGGCGTCGTGCTCGACACGATCGTCGGCGACAAGGACAGCAGCTACCACCCCGCCGCGGCGCAGGGCTGCGAGGTCGGCGAGGTAGCGGCGGCGCTGCGTGAACGGGCCGTGCTAGCCGACGACGAGATCGCCGAACTGGTCGATCTCGGTCGCAAGATCGGAATCGTCTGCGGCGCATCGCAAGACATCGAGTGGGCGCTGGACGACGTGGGACTGTGGATACTTCAGTCTCGCCCGATCACCACCGAGCCCGCACCGCCCGACGCGGCGGACGCGTCGTTGCGCGGGGCGGGTGAGACGCTCGCGCCCGGCGAACTGCGAATCTGGGACAACTCCAACATCATCGAGAGTTTCAGCGGCATCACCTCCCCGCTGACGTACACCACCGCGGTGGGCATCTATGGTCGCGTGTACCGCGGCTACGCCGCCTCGCTGCGCGTGCCGCCCGCCCAGCTGCGTCAGACCGACGCGTGGACTCCGGTGCTGCTCGGCTGGTTTCACGGCCGCGTGTACTACAACCTGCTGCACTGGTACCGGATGGTGGGCATCGCGCCGGGCTATCCGCTCAACCGCCGGGTGCTGGAGGCCGCGCTCGGCGTCGCCGAGCCGCTCCCCGATGACATCGCGAAGACATTGCGGCCCTTCACCTTCCGCAACCCGCTGGCCCGGCTGCGGTCCCGCGCGGTGACCACGGCCACCTACCTGCGGCGGCTGTTCGGCATCGACGCGATGGTCGAGGATTTCCTCGCCGACTTCTACCGCGTCTACGACGAGTACGACGGACTCGACTACACGTCGCTCTCCGGCGAACAGGCCTATGCCGCCTACCGCACGGTCGATCGCGATCTCGTCGAACGCTGGGGCCCGCTGATGGTGCTCGACGCGATCCTGCTGACCTGCACCGGCCTGCTCTACGCATTGACCAAGGCGCTGCTGCCGAACGCGCCGGAGTGGTTCCTGTACGCGGTCGTCGGTCCCGGCGCCGACGTCGAATCGGCCGAGCCCGCCCGGGCGATGACCGCGCTCGCCAAGACCGTGCGGGCGGATGCGGAGCTGACGGCGCTGGTGCACGCGACCGCGCCGGACCGGCTGTACGACGCCCTCGCCGACCATCCGAAGTTCCGCGCCGAGGTCGACGCCTACCTGGACAGCTACGGCTATCGCAGCCTGGACGAACTGAAGCTGGAGACGCCGGACCTGCGCGAGGACCCGTCGGGTCTGTTCATCATGCTGCGCAGCGCGCTCGGGCGGGTGCACGAGCAGGAAGCGCCATCCGACCGGCGCGACGAGGCCGAGGCCTACCTCGACGCCCACCTGCGCGGCCCGCGCCGTCGCGTCTACGAACGTCTGCGCGCCAAGGTATCTCGGTGCGCCGCGCACCGCGAGCGCCTGCGGTTCTGCCGCACCAGGGCCTTCGGCATGGTGAAGCGGATGATCCGGGCGATGGGCCGGGACCTCGTTCAGCGCGGCGTGCTCGACGAATTCGCCGACGTGTTCTATCTGACCGTTGACGAACTGCGCGGCTGCTACGAGGGCGCCGACACCGAGCCGCTGCGCGCGCTGGTCGCCGCGCGCAAGGCGCAGCGCGCCGCCGACGCCGATCTGGTCGCGCCCGCCCGGTTCGTCACCCGGGGCGGGACGTTCGGGCGCGCGGAACTGGCCGCGCAGGGCTGGGTGCCGGTCGGCGAGACGCCCGCGGCGACCGTCGGCACCGTGCTCGGCGGTACACCGTCGGCGGCGGGGATCGTGGAGGGCGAGGCGGTGGTCGTGAGCGAGCCGAACGATGTCGCGGGCGGCATCCTGGTGGCCTACCGCACCGACCCGGGGTGGGTCGCGGCGCTGCCCTCGGCTTCCGCGCTGGTGATCGAACGCGGTAGCCCGCTCACGCACGTGGCGATCGTGGCCCGCGAGCTCGGCGTGCCGACGGTCGTTCAGGTCAAGGACGTCACGAAGAAAATACGGACCAGTATGCGAATTCGGGTGGACGGAACGGCCGGAACGGTTACTGTGCTGTCCGAAGGAGTTGACCGCGATGGCACCTGACAAAGACGTTGCGGCCGTGCGAGATTGGCTCCTGCGCCCGGCGCGGGAGACCGGCATTCACCTGGCCGCCGAGGTCGACGGCTGGGAGTTCCGCAGCTATCGGGAACTGGCCGAGCAGTCCTGGTCCATCGCCGCGCTGATGCGCGAGCACGGACTCACCGACGGTGCGGGCGCGTGCGTCGTCATGCCCACCGGATTCGCCTGCACCGCGGCGTTCTACGCGGTGTGGGCCTGCGGCGGGGTGTTCACCCCCATCGCGCCGCCGATGTTCGGCGACCTCGACCAGATCGTCGCGCATATCGCCGCGATCCTGACCGCCGCCGCGCCGCGGCTGGTGGTCACCGCACCGGAATTCGAGGATCTGGTACGCCGGGCGGCGGTGGCGGCAGGGCGGCGCGACGAGCCGCTGGTCATCGGCGCCGACATACCGCAGCCACCCGCCGAGCGCGAACTCGGCGCGCCCGCGGATTGCGCACTGCTGCAATTCACCTCCGGCTCGACGGGGACGCCACGGGGTGTGCGGGTCAGCTGGCGCAACCTGGCCAACAACATCGCCATGATCTCCGGACTCATCGATTGGCGCCCCGGCGAGGCCATGGTGTCGTGGTTGCCGCTCTATCACGACATGGGCCTGGTCGGCGCGTTCCTGACGACCGTCACGAACCAGGGCGATCTCTACCTGATGCGGCCGGACCAGTTCGTCCGCGACCCGGCGCGCTGGCTGCGCGCGATGGCCTCGGCCCAGCACTCGCCGTCGCCCTCGTTCGCGCTGGGCTATGTGGCGCACCGGGTCCGACCGGAGGAGATCGCCGATCTGGATCTGTCCGGCTGGCGCACCCTCGCCGTTGGCTCCGAGCCGGTGGAGGTCGCCGACCTTCAGGCGTTCGCCGAGCTCACCGGACCGCGCGGCTTCTCGATGGACGCCTACACGCTGGCCTACGGCTTGGCCGAGGCCACGCTGATGGTGACGTCCTCGGCCCGGCGGCGGCCGATCACCGCGCTGCGCCTGGACACGCCGAACCTGCGCTTCGGTCATCCGGTCGGAGTGCTGGCCGAGGCGCGGCTGGACGACACCCACCGCGTCGACGGCGCGGGCTGGATCACCGGACTCGGCTACTCGACGCCGGAATCGACCGTCCGCGTGGTCGACGAAGATGGGCGCGAGCTGCCCGACGGTGTGCTCGGCGAACTGGTGGTCGTCGGCGACTCCGTCGCCATGGGTTACACCGGTGCCGACGACGGCGGCGCGACCCGAATCGTGGACGGCGAGCTCTACACGGGAGACGCTGGATTCCTGTACCACGACGAGGTTTTCGTGCTCGGCAGGATGGGCTCCAGCCTCAAGGTGCGCGGCCGCTCGGTGTACATGGAAGACGTCGAATCCCGGGTGGCCGGTGAGACCGGCCTGACCAAAGGCAAATTGGCCGCCGTCGCACTCACCGACGTAGGCGCGCCGGGCATCGCGCTGTTCGCCGAAGCACGGCCCGGCGCGTGGATAGCGCAGGCGCGCAAGGTGATACGCGGTGAACTGGGTCCCGCGGCCGCGATCGCCATCGTCACCGGCCCGCGCGGCACCATCCGCCGTACGTCCAGCGGCAAGCCGCGCCGCCGCCATCTGTGGCAGCTGTTCCGGGACGGCGGACTCGTCGGGGTGCAGGTGCACGAGGCGGACGGAACAACCGCGCTGACCGCCGGTTCGCGCACGACGGAGACGGGCGGACAAGCGCTCGGCCGTACCGAGTTCCGGCCCGCCGCAGCAGCGGACCGCCGGAGACCGGTGGACATGGGCGACCCTGTCGCGATGCCCGCGCGCGATGGCCGAGGCTCCGGTGACGTGATCCCCTCGGGCGATGGCCCGGTGGTTTCGAGTGCTGACGGGGTGGTTTCCGTCGGCGACGCGGTCGCGCTGGGCGGCCCGCGAAACACGGAGCCGAAATCCGTTGCCGCCGAGGAAGGCCGATCCCCAGGCGCGGACGGCCGATCCCCAGGCGCCCCGCCTGCGGTGGGCGCGGACCGCCGGGAAACGGTTCACTCGGTCGACCCGGTCTCGGAGCTGTCCCGCGTCGGCCTTGGCTCGGAGGGCGACGCGCTGGCCTGGGGTGGGCCGCGAAACACGGTGTCGGGATCCGCTGCGGCCGAAGAAGGCCGATCCGCGGGGGACGGCCAGGGCTCCCGTCCGATGGCGTTGGACGGCTCGCGATCGACGGCGTCACCCCGCGCCGAGAACGATCGACCGGTGCCGGATACGCCGGTGCCCGCTCTGCCGATCGAGCGTGTGCGCAGACTCCTCGAAGTGTCACTGGAAACCGTTGTGCTCCATCCTGATTCGGCAGTCCTGTTCGAAGGCTCACTGGCGGAGGGCTTCGGTAACGAGGGTTCCGATGTAGATTTCCTTGCCGTCGTCCCCGGCGCCGAAGAACTCCCGACCCTCCCGACGGTCCTGTTCATCGACGGCCGTCGGGTGGAGGTCCGCACCCGCTCGGTGGCCCAGCTGCGCCGCCAGCTCGAGCGGGCGGCACGAGGCGTTCCCGCCGAGCTGGACGAGGACCTGCTCAACCGCTGCCAGCGCTTCCTGCGCGCCACTGTGGTCCGGCCTGGCGCGGTGGATATCGACGGCTTGCGCGCTCTGCTCCCGCACGACGACTTCCGAACCCTGATGGCAGAGTGGTGGACGGCTCGCGCGGTCCAGGCGCTGCGCTACGCGGTGGCGCTGCGTGCGCTGAGTGCCGCCGACGAGGCGAGCGAGTGGGCCCGCGACGGACTGCTGCAAGCCGTGAAGGCGTGGGCGGCCCGCCGTGGCGAGACCTACCTCGAGACCAAATGGCTGCCGCGCCAACTCGATCGGATCGGCGGCCACGACGTCATCGACCGTTACCGCGAGCTGAGCGATCCCGCAGCCTGGACGTTCGAAAGCCCGCAGGGGTTCGACGGCGACGCCTCGACCGAGCCGACGACCAATGGACACCGCCGCGGGAAGCCGATGGCGGTCCTGGAACCGTTGTCCGACAGAACATCCGGATCATCACCGACCCCTTCGCGCCTCGACGCCTCCGCCTTCCTCCCGGATACCCAGGCCCGCCGCTTGGCCGAAGACACCACCTGGCGACAACTCTGGCGACTCGTCGCCGATCTCGGCATCGAGGACACGACCGACGACCCACACCGCATCCTGTTCGCCCGCCGCCCGGCCGTGACGACCTGGACCATCGGCGGCCGCATCCACGTCGTGCGCGACGATCGCGACGTCTTCGCGCTCTCGGACACCGCCGCCCGCGCCTGGCGATCGGTGGTCTTCAAGCACTCCGTGCGCGACGTGCTCGCCCGAGCTCCGCGCGACATCGCCACGGAGCTGGCGGAATTCGTGCGCCTCGGACTCGTCGGCTTGCAGTGGCGGGATGCGGGCGCGATCGAACCAGCGCTCGCCATGTGCAAGCCCGTCGCGCCCTACACGCCGGTGCCGAGCGCGTGCAGTCCCGCGCTCGGTCTGGCCGGCGCGGCTCGCGACGACGCGATCGCGACCCTCGCACCGCTGCCCGCGCGTCGCTTCACCGAGTGCGCGCTGCACCTGGTCTGGTCGAACATCGTGCTGGAGAACGCCAGGGAAGATCTGGCGGGCGCGGTGAAGAACGGTCAAGGCGGCGTCGCCGACATCGCCGCGCACCGGTTGATCGCCATGGCGGTGCGAGTATTGCTGTCCGCCTTCGGTATCCACCCGCTGCCCGCCGACGTGGCGCCGTCCGCCACGGTCGCGCGACTGCTGCCGCCCGGCGCGTGGCGGCGCGCGGAGGTGCTCGCGCAGCTGGACGCCGCACGCGGGGTGCGGTTCTCGGAACCGCTCGGCCGCGGCGGCGACACCCTCGCCGGACTCGCGGTCCTCGACGACTTCGTCGCCTTGGTGCGCACCGTAGCGGGCGGCGCCGACGCGGCGCTCGTCTTCCCCGCCTCGTTCGACTCGCGTGAGCAGTGGCGGCGCACCCTGGCGATCGGCTACGACTGGCTGCGCCTCGCCGCTTATCTCGACACCGACCTGCCGCTGGACGAAGCCCGCGACCTGCTCACCACCGGTGGCCACCAGCCCCATCTCCGGGAAAGCGAACCGTCATGACCGCCGCCGCCGACACCACCCTCGCCGCCCGGGTGCGGCGCCTCGTCCAGGCCATGGCGCCGGAACCGCCCGTCGACCTGGCCGACGAGCACCGCCTCGTGGAGGATCTGGGCTTCGACTCGCTGCGTCTGATGGAGCTGACCGTGGCGCTCGAGCGGGCATTCGAGCTACCGAGGCAACGGCCGGAGGACCTGGTCGGGATCCGCCGGGTCGGCGAGGTGATCGCGCTGGTCGGCAATGGCATGCGGGGGAGCGATCATGTGTGAGCGCGAGACCGTGCTGGTCACCGGGGCGACCGGACTGGTCGGCGCGGAAGTGGTCGCTCGGTTGTCCGCGGCGAGCAGGCCCGTCGCCGCGGTGCTGCACAGCAACGCCGACATCGTGCGCAACGACGGCACGGTGCTGGAGGCGGGCACGCCCGTGGCCGGGGACATCCGCCGCCCCGGATTCGGCCTCTCGGCGCGCGACAGCGAAGATCTCGCCGAGCGGGTCGGCGTGATCGTGCACTGCGCCGCCACCACCGCATTCGACGCCGCCGACGCCGACTACGTCGAACTCAACGTGCGCGGCACCGAGCACGCGATCGCGCTCGCGCTGGCGTGGGATGTGCCGCTGGTGCACGTCAGCACCGCCTATGTGTGCGGCATGCGCGGCGGCACGATCGGCGAAGACGAACTCGACGCTGGTCAGTCGTTCGGAAATCGCTACGAGCGCAGTAAGTTCCGCGCCGAACAGCTCGTGCACGCGGCGGGCGAGCGTGGATTGCGGTGGGCCATCGTGCGGCCCGGCATCGTCACCGGCCACGCGGCCACCGGTGAGATCCGCGAATACAAGAACCTGTACACCGTCGTGAAGTTGATGGTCGAGGGCAAGTTGCGGAACCTGCCCGGCCGCTACGACGCCACCCTCGCGCTGGCCCCGGTCGACCACGTGGCCGATGTGATCGCCGCGGCTGTCTTGGATTTCGACTCGGCGGACTTCCGCACGCTGCACGCGCTCGGCCGGGACGCGCTCTCGCTGCGCGAGGTGTCCGACGTGCTCGCCGAGTATCCGTCGTTCGAGGTGGCGACCTTCGTACCGAAATCCACCTTCGCCGAGTCGGATCTGGATCCGGTCGAGCGCGAGTACTACCGCCGGATCGGCGCGCTCTACACCAGCTATTTCGAGCGCCGCCTCGACTTCGACACCACGCGCGCCCAGATACTGCTCGGCCGCCCGGCGCCGCCCACCGGCAAGGACTACCTGCGCCTGCTGCTGGACTACTGCCTGGAATCCGGCTACCTCGGCGTTCCGCTGCCCTCGATCGCTGAAGTCCTGGCCGCCAATGGTTTCGACGGGGCGATCCGATGACGGCGACGCCAGCGGAACAGAGTGGCGCGTCGCTGCACGCGCTGTTGGACCGCCTGACACCCGCCGCCGCGAAGATCGATGCCTACGCGGACGACACCTACGTGCAGGAGGCCGTCGACCAGCTCGAGCGGCTCGGCATCGATCCCGTCGCCTTCGCCAGGCAGCATTCGCTGCTGCTGCTGAAGCCGGACGCGATCGTGGCGCGCGCCGTCGAGCCGACACTGCAATGGTTGCCCGCCAATGGATTTCGCGTGGTAGCCGCGCACCGGATGCGAGTGAACCGGCACCTGGTGCGCGCGCTGTGGTACTTCGCGTGGAACATCGCCTCGCCGGAACGAAGGCGCCTCGCCGACCTGCTCGTCGACATCTCCGATGTGCTGGTGCTCGTCGTGCACGGCGCCGACGACGCGCTGCCGGTGCCGATCCGCCTCACCGAGGCCAAGGGCGCCACCGACCCGCGCAAGCGCAACCCGGGCGAACTGCGCTACGTGCTCGGCAGGCACAACTTCTTGCTGAACCTGGTGCACTCGCCCGACGACCCGGCTGACGTGCTGCGCGAACTGGCCATCTACTTCGACGAAGACACCCGCGCCCACCTGCTCGCGCAGGTGACGGCGGGACTGGATCGCACGGCGGCGGTCAGCGCGTTGGCGGCCGACCTGTACGCGCGGGTCCCGGCCCGCAGCTTCGACCGGGACGACGCGCTGCGCACCGTTCTGGCCGATCTGCGCCGCGCCGGAATCGACGCGGCGGAGGACGCGGACGGCGCGCGGCTGCTGTACTCGGCATGGGCTGCGGCCGCGGAGCTGGATCCCTGGTCGGTCTTGGTGCTCGGGTCTTATGTGCTTCCGATGCGGGTCGGTACGCGGTCGCAGACGCTGCCGCCGGTCGCCGCGCGAGAATGGTTGGAGGGCCGATCGTGACAACACACGCGGCAGTCGAGAAGACCGCCACGCACAACCGCACCATTCCCAGGCAGTTGGCGCACCGCTGCGCGGTCTCGGAGGTATTCGTCACCTCGCTGGACACCCTCGGGCCCGACGCGTTCCTGGTCGGCGCCCAGCTGCCGCGCATGCACGCCTATTACGGTGACCACGCCGGATCGCTAGGCCTGCGCCACGATCCGCTGCTGGTGATGGAGGCCGCGCGGCAGGCGGCGATCTCGGTCACCCACGAGTTCTACGGTGTGCCGGAGAATATGGCGTTCATCGTGCGAACGTTCAACGGCACCGGCTCGGACACCCCGGCGTGGGAGACCGGTATCGCCCCCGCCGATCTCGTGATGCACGTGCGGGTTCCGCGCAGGCACCGCCGCGGTGAGACGCTCCATGGCCTGGACATGGTGCTGGAGATCTTCTCCGGCGGCGAGGCGATGCTCACCGTCGACGGGTCCTTCTCCTGGACCACGCCGCGGCAGTGGACCGGGTTGCGCGATCAGTTCCGGAAAAGTCTGGGACTCGGCGCTTTCCACGGTGCGTCGGCCCTCGGCGAGCGCGCCGATGCGGCGGCGGTCGGCCGGGAGAACTGGCGCAACGTCGTGATCGCGCCGCCGGACACGGACGGTCGCGTCGCCCGTGCCGCACTGGTCCCCGACCTGTCCCACCCTTTCCTGTTCGATCACCAGCTCGACCACGTGCCGGGCAGCCTGCTGATCGAGGCGTGCAGACAGACCGCGCTGAGCATGGTCCTGCGCGATCTGCCCCGATTGGTCTGCGTGGCAAGCACCTTCGACCGGTTCGTGGAACTGGATCTGCCCGCAGAGTGCGTCGCCGAGATCACCGAACCCGGACTCGACACCACCGTCGTGCACTGCGAGATCCACCAGGCGGGCGCTGTCGCGGCGCGCCTGGATCTCGAATTCGACGTGGACGCTTTGGATTCCGAGACCATCGCCGAATCCCGATGACCGCCGACCCGATGACCGCCGCCGAGCTGCTTCGGACGACCCGCGCGTTCCGCAGACGGCTGGATCTCACCCGCCCCGTCGACCGCGCGGAGCTGCTCGGCTGCCTCGACACCGCCGTGCACGCGCCAAGCGGCACCAACCGACAGCCGTGGCGCTTCCTGGTCGTGCAGGACCAGCGCGCCCGGCAGCAGATCGCGGAGTACTACCGCAAGGGTTTCGCGGCGTACCTGTCCGCTCGCACACCGCGACCCGATCAGCTCGGAGATCTCGCCTCCGGCCGGTATCTGGCCGAGCGTATGCACGAGGTGCCCGCGCTGGTGCTGGTCTGTTCGCTCGGCCGCCCACCCGCGACCGGTTCGGCCCTGCACCTGGCGAGCTACTACGGCTCCGTCTATCCGGCTGTCTGGAGCTTCCTGCTCGCCCTGCACGAGCGCGGGCTCGGCGGCACCATGACGACCGCTCACCTGGCCTACGAGCGCGAAGTGGCCGACCTGCTCGGGATTCCGTTCGAGGAGGTCGCCCAGGTCGCGCTGGTTCCGGTCGCGCACCTGCGGCCGGGTCCGTCGAAGGCGGCGCCGCGCAGGCTGCCCGCCGCCGAGGTCACCGCGTGGGAACGGTGGGGCGGGTTATGAGAAGCGACGTGCGGTCCCCGAGCCCGCTCGGCTCCGCGCGGCGCGTCGCGCGCTTCACCGCCGTCATGTACAAGCCGCACTACCTGCTGTACGGCGTCCTCTTCGTGCTCGCCCTCGAGGGCACGGCCGCCCGTGTGTCCCAACCGGATACACCGTGGCGGCCGGGCTGGGGCACCATCCTGCGCATCGTCGTCGTGGCCTTCGTTCTGCTGTATCTGCGGATGGTCGACGAGCAGAAGGACTTGGACTACGACCGCGTCCACAACCCGGACCGGCCGCTGGTGACCGGCGCGGTGAGCGCGGGCGAACTGCGCGCGGCCATGGGCGTGATCGCGGTGGGGGCGATCGGCGCGAGCCTGGCTCTGTCGGTGTCCTCCGCCGTGGCGATCGCGGCGGTGTTGGCGTACGGGGTGTTCCTGTGGGCCTTGGAGCGGCGCTCGGCCGCGGTGCGCGACGACATTCTGCTCAATCTCGTTGTCACGTACCCGGTTCAGCTGCTGGTGGCCGCGTATGTCCTCGTCTCGGCCAGGGATACCGGGGAGGTCGCCGCCGGATGGCAGACCGGGGCTGTCGTCGCGATCTTCGCGGGCGCGTTCCTGCACTTCGAGTTCGCGCGAAAGACCGCGCGGGAAGAGCGTCCGGCGCACCTCTATTCGAATCAGCTGGGCGTCGCGGGCAGTGTGGCCGCGATTCTCGGTTTCGCCGCGCTCGCCGTGGCGGTCGAACTCGCGCTGGCCCAGCCCTGGGAGTTCAGCGGAGCGCGAGCCGCGGTCGCGTGGATACCCCTGGTGCTTTTGCTGATTCCGGCGTACGGAGAGTGGCGGTTCCTGCGATCGGACGAACCCGAGCACCCGGTCCTGCCCGCGGTCGCATTCGTTCTCGCCCTCTACCTCGCGCTCATCGCGCAGGCATTGCTCTGCGTCACCTGACAGGTCACGCACCGTAGCGCCGGATGAAGTCCTGATCGGGGTCGAAGGCGGGTAGGGCGTGGTCGGATGCGCTCGGGCCGACGTGGATCTCCTCGATGTGTGTGACGGGCTCCGGCGGCAGCTGCCGCCAGTGCGCGCGCGGGTCCTCGGCGCGATCGGCTTCGTCGTGTGCCATGGCGTCCCCCTCCTGAAGCGTCACCTCGAAGGCTACCGTTCGGCCGGGCACGCTTCGAGGATGTTGTCGGGAGACACCGTCGGAACGACGCGCAGCAGGGTGAATCCGTTGCGCGCCAAAAGATCTCGGTACTCCGACTCGGTGCGCTCGCGTCCGCCCGCGTTGACCAGCATCTCGATGTCGATGTACTTACCGGGGTGCGGCCGATCGTGTTCGGGCAGTACCAGTCGACCAGCAACAGCCGGGAGTCCCGAGGCATGGCGGCGCGCAAGGTGCGCAGGATGCGGCCCGCATCGTCCTCCGGCCAGTCGTGGATGATGTGCTTGAGCAGGTAGGCGTCCCCGCCTTCCGGCACGGCCTCGAAGAACGACCCGGCCGTCACGGAGCAGCGATCGGTCACGCCGCGCTCGGCCAGGTACGGCGCGGCGTCCGCGACCACCTCGGGCAGATCGAACAGGACGCCGCGGGAGCGCGGTGCGCGGCGCAGGATCTCGGCGAGCAGACTGCCGTGGCCGCCGCCGATGTCGACGACGGTGTCGTAGCGCGCGAAATCGTGTGCGGCCAAGAGCGGTTCGAGCGCGAGCGTGCTGATGCTGGTCATCGCGTTGTCGAACAGCTCGCCGAGCTCGCGGTCGGTCTGCACGTAGTCGAAGAACGGCATGCCGTTCAGCGCCGGGCCGACCGGCAGGCCGGTGCGCACCGCGTCGGTGAGATGCGACCAGTGCCCGCGGTGCTGGGCGGATCCGAAGAACAGGAACGCGTCGCGCAGCGAGACCGGGGCGTCCCGGCGCAGCGCCCGCGCCTGCGGGGTGAGCCGGTAGGCGCCGTCGCGCCGCCTGGCGAAGATGCCGTGGCTGATCAGCAGTCGCAACAGCCGGTGCAGCGCGTCCTCGTCGGCGCTCACCGCGGCGGCCAGCTCCGCGCCCTGCCGTGGACCGCGGGCGAGCTCGTCGGCGATGCCGAGTTCGGCGGCCGTCGCGATGGCCTGCGCCAGCCAGCCGGAGGTCATCATCTCCATCAGCGCGATATGGCCGGGAACCAGTTTTCGGTGCAGCACCGCCAGCGCGCCGCGAAAGCGATCGACCGCGCGCAGGAGGGGGAGTGGCGGCATCATGGGTCGTCCGGAGGCCATGGCGGTCCATTCCATCGGTCGGTGGTCGGCACACACTTGTCGAGCAGGGTACGTCGCCTGCCCGGTCGCGCGATGGAAAAGCGCTGGTAGATGACCGGAAACGACGCCGTTCACCGGTGGTTCAGGACCACCGGAAGCTTGGCGGGCGATGGCACGAAATCGAGGGTGGCCGGCCGCACCCGGTACCTCGGGTCCGGTTCCGGCCGCCAGCGGGCGAACAGCGCCGCCGTCGCGAGGGTGATCGTCATGACGGCGAAGTTGTTGCCGGGGCAGCGCCGCGCTCCCACGCCGAACGGCAGGATCGCCTTCTTGTCGATCTCCTCGACTCGCCCGGCGAACCACCGGTCCGGATCGAAGGTCTCCGGTGCGGGGTAGTAGCGCTCGGTGTGGTGCACCAGGTACGGGCTGTAGACCACCATCGCGCCGTCGGGCAGGGTGATGCCGCCGATGGTGACGGGGCCGTCCGCGGTCTGCGTGCTGACCCACGGTCCCCAGAACCGCAGGGTCTCCAGCACCACCAACCGCAAGTAGGGCAGTGCGACGAGGTGATCCGGCCGTACCTGTCCCGAGGCGACGAAATCATCCAGTTCCCTGCGTAGTTCGTCGCCGATATCTTGGTTTCGCATGGTCTCGTGCCAGACCCACGCCATGATCGAAGCCGTCGATCCGACGCCCGCCGCCAGCATCAGGATGAGCTCGTCGACGATCTCCTCGTCGGACAGCCGCACACCGGTGTCCGGATCGGTGTTCCGGACGAGGGCGGAGAGCACGTCGTGGAAATCCCGGTCGGCCCTGCGGTATTCGGTGACGACCGCGGAGATCTGCGCGCGCAACGCGGCGGACTTCGCGGCGAACCGGCGATTCGCGACCACCCGCAGCCGCCGTACGGATCGCGGCAGCGCGGCCCGCTGGATCACCTGACCCAGCAGCCATGGAACATTCTCGCGCACTTCGCGTTTCGCCTCCGCGCCGAAATCGGCGGTGAACAGGGTGGCCGAGATGATGTCCAGGACCAGCCGATGTGCTTCATCGACCAGATTCAGCGGACGGTTCGCGGGCAAGGCGTCGGCCCACGCATTGGCCAGATCCGCGGCCACGGCGGTGTACTCGGCCAGCCTGCGCTGGCGCAGCGCCGGGGCGATCATGCGACGGCGCAGCTCGTGCGGTGTCCCGCTGAGCACATTCGAAGCCCCGCGAATCACCTCGTGCATCGCTTCCCGCAACTCTTCGCGATGGAACGACCCGGCATCGCCGAAGCCGACTTCGCGGACGAGCTCGGGCGTGGTCAGAACGTAGGCCGGGCGCGGGCCGAGATAGATGCGCACGATCGGCCCGATCTCGGCCAGGGAGGCGACGAACGGCAGTGCGCCGCGCAGCGCGGCGAGGCTGTGGCCGAGCACCGGCAGCCTGCCCGGGGCGGTCGGGATGTCTGTGACACGCTCGTCGCCCCGTGCGGCCGTCAGCTCGGCGTACTCGGCGGTGACCTGCGCGATCAACCGGGATTGCCGCGCTGTGTCCGCATACTCGCGCAGGGCTTTCCGCATCGGGATCAGCTGCGCCGGATCGGCGGCCAGATCCCGCAGCGCCGCGGCGATCGAAGCGACCGAGGGGTCACGCGTGCGAATACCGCCGCCCGGCGGCACCGTCTCCGCGAGATCGGGGTCGCAGTACACCACGGGCAGTCCCATCGCCACGGCTTCCAGCAGCGCCATGCCTTGGGTGTCGAATCCCGAAGAGGGGAACAGTAATACGTCGTGCGCCGCCATCGCGGTGAGGCAGTCGAGCTGGGGCACGCCGCCGTGCAGGCGTATCCGATCCGCGAGGCCGCCCGCCGTGATCGCTGTCCGGGCGGCCGCCTCCTGATCGCCGCTTCCGTACACGTCCAGCGTGCAGCCCGGTGTTCGGCGGACGGCCTCGATCGCTTCCAGTAGCCGCTTCTCCGGTGACAAACGCGCGCACCACAGCACGCGCAGCGGAGTAGCCGCTTCCGGCATGAAATCTAATGCGGTACTGCGAGATTCGTCGGCGCCGGCAGCCGCTGCGGCGCGCGCCATGTCGAGTAGTTCGTCATCGATGCCGTTGGAGATGACCCGAATCGGGCGGTCCAGCCCGTGCGCGCGGAAGCGGTCGGCGAAGTGTTCGGTGGGCACGATCACCCGATCGGCGGCGCGCGCGTGGTTCACCATCGTGTGCCACGCCTGCCGGGCGGCGCGCGATTCTCCCTTGTGCGGCACCGTCTTCCGGTGCGGAACGAAGCGCCCGTGCAGCAGACGCACGGCGAGCGCGGATAGGTACGGTGTCGGCGAGGTGTGCTGGATGAACGCGTCGTCGCGACTGTGCACCGTCTGCACGACCGGAATGCCGTGGCGGCGCGCGGCGCGCAGCCCGGCGATCGCGACGCCGTAGGTGGTCTGCACGTGCACGATGTCGATCGGGCCGCGGTCGGCGAAGGCCGCGTCGATTCGCCGGGTGTTGTCCGGCGTCGGCAGCACCATCGCGAATCCGTTCACCCGCACGCCCGCGAGTGCCGAAAGGACCACGAGGTCCGGGTCGGGTTCGGTAGATTCCGGCGTGGGTGCGGCGAACACCGTGACCCGGTGACCAGCCCGTTCCAGGCCGCGCCGCAAGGCGTTCACCGAAGTCTGGATCCCGCCGAGAGTGGCGGGATGGAAGTCGGTGAACAACGCGACGTGCATGGCCACCACCGTACGGACGCAGGAGGTCCGATGAGGGTAAATCGCGCCGAGCGGGAGGCGACGGCATGAAGGTGGCGATACCGCTGACCGGCACCCGCGGTGATGTGCAGCCCGCGGTGGCGCTCGGTCTCGAACTGCGCCGCCGCGGCCACGAGGTGACCGTCGGCGCACCGCCCAATCTGGTCGACTTCACCGCCCGCGCCGGACTGACCGCGACACCGTGCGGTCCGGACGTGCAACAGCTGTACGCCTCCGACGAGGGCCAGCGGGCGCTGGCCGCGGGCAGCAGTTTCCGTCTGATGCAGCTGGTCGGCAAGCAAATGGCCGACTACGCCGAGCGGATGAACCGCGAGGTCGTCGAGGTCTGCCGGGACGCCGATGTCATCGTCTCCACGTTGCTCACCGAGGATCGGGCCGCGTCGGTCGCCGAGGCGATGGGGGTGCCGATGGTGACCATGCACGGTTTTCCCGGCCGCAAGAACGGGGCGTATCCGTTCCCCGGCGCGCTGCCGCCGCACTGGCGTCCGCCCGCCGCGATCAACCGCGCCACCTGGGCGCTGGCCGAGAACCTGCGTCGCGTGGTGTTCCTGCGCTACCTCAACCAGTTGCGCCGCGAACTCGGTCTGCCCAGGTCGGCGACGAGCCCGGCCGCGATGCTCGAACGCCGCGGCGTGCCGGAGGTGCAGATCTACGATCGCGCGCTGGTGCCCGGTCTTGCCGAGGAGTGGGGTGAGCGCAGGCCGCTGGTCGGTTTCCTGCCGCTCGAGCGGTCGGCGCGCGAGGCGATCGGTGAACTCGCCGCCGACCACAGTGCGGTGCTGGACTGGATCGCGGAAGGTGAGCCGCCGGTGTACTTCGGATTCGGCAGTATGCCCATCCGGGACACGCACGCGGTGCTGGCCATCGTCGAGCAGGTGTGCGGACGGCTCGGCAGGCGCGGTCTGGTCAGCGCGGGGTGGAGCGATCTGGACGCCGCGAAAGCCGAGACCGGTCCGAACGTGCGGGTCGTCGGACCGCTCGCGCACGACATCGTCTTCCCGCTGTGCGCCGCGGCCGTGCACCACGGCGGGATCGGCACCACCTTCGAGAGTCTGCGCGCGGGCTTGCCGACGCTGGTCTGCTCGGTGTCGTTCGATCAGCCGATGTGGGGCGGGCAGGTCGAGCGGCTCGGGGTCGGCGCGCACGTGCCGTTCCAGCGGCTGGACGCGGAGAGGTTGACCGAGGGCGTGCGCACGTTGCTCGCGCCGGAGACGGGTCAGCGGGCGAAAAGCCTCGCGGTGCAACTGCATTCGAGCTCGGACGCGACCCGGCGCACGGCCGATATCGTCGAGCGGGCGGCGGAATGATCCGGCACTCGTTCCGCCCGCTGCCGAGCCGCGCCACAGCACGGGACTGATGAGGCGGGTCGGCGCGGCCGTCGCGGATTCCGTCGTCATGTTCCGGCGCGCGGCGCGGCGCACCGTACGCGGCCGCGACACCCTGGTGATCTCGCTGGCGCTGCCGATCCTGATCATGCTGCTGTTCGTGTATGTGTTCGGCGGAGCGATCCGGGTCGGCATGCCCTACCTGGACTATGTGCTGCCGGGAATCATCCTGCTGTGCACGGGTTTCGGCGCGTCCATCACCGCGACAGCCATCTCGGCGGACATGGTCTCGGGAGCGGTGGAGAGGTTTCGGACGCTCCCCGCCTTCCGGCAGGCACTTCTCGCTGGGCACGCGGGGGAAGGGGTCGTCCGGAATCTCGCCGCCGTCGGCATCGTACTGCTGATCGCTTTCGCGCTCGGATTTCGTTCCAGCGCGGGACTGTTCGACTGGATGGCGGCGCTCGGGGTGATCGCGCTGTTCGTGCACGCGGTCACCTGGATCGCGGTCGCGCTCGGCGTAGTGGCGAAAAGTCCAGAGGCGGCGGGCGGTTTCACCTACGCGGTGATGTTCGTTCCCTACATCAGCAGCGCCTTCGTCCCGATCGACACCATGCCGAGCTGGTTGCGCGGGTTCGCCGAGAACCAGCCCGCCACGCCCGTGATCGGCACCGTGCGGGCTCTCCTCACGACCGGCGGAGGTGGGCAGGCCGTCGCCGCCGTGCTATGGTGTCTCGGGCTGACGCTTCTCGGATATGTCTGCGCCGCAGCCCTTTACGCGCGGCGCTGAGTCAGGCGCCTTTGCCGGTGCGCTTGGCTTCCCGCTCGGCGGCGGTGGCGAGGTAGTCGCCGAGCTCGCGGCGCAGCGTCACATCGAGCGAACGGGCCAGCGTGGCGTGCACCGAAGTGGTGGCAAGCTCCCGCATCTTGTTCAACATCGTTGTGGTCTCCGCGATTTCGGAGCTCGTCTGCGGCAGCCAGCCCGGGCCGTGCTCGTCGATGATGTGCTGCTTGGCGGCGGTGATCATGATGTGGGTGATGTCGTCGATCCGGTCGGCGACCTTGGCGTAGATCTCGATGAGCGTGCGCAGCTCCAGGCCGTACTCGTGCAGCTCGGCGAACGAGGCCAGCAGGTGGGTGTCGGTGAACACCACTGTCTCGCCCTCGACGCGGACCAGCTTCATCTCGGTCAACCGGTCGACGAGGTCGGCGGCCTCGGCGCCGAGCAGCGTGTCGATCAGTTCGCGCGGCACCTCGAAGGTCTCGGCCTTGGCCCACGACGCGGTGACGGCGTGTTGCAGCCCGAGCACCTCGGTCAGGTCCTTGCCGGTCTCCCAGCTGGTGATGAAGTCGGCGATGTGCGCGGTGGTGAAACCGCGCTGCAACAGCGCGTCGATCAGCCGCAACCGGTCCAGGTGCGCCTCGCCGTAGATGCTCGCCCGGCCGTCCTTGCCGATCGGCGGCGGCAGCAGGCCCCGCTCCTGGTACGCGCGCACGTTGCGGGTGGTGGTGCCCGCCGCGCGGGCCAGATCGTCGATCCGATACTCGGCCACCGCGCTCACCTCCTCGCCCGCCGCGGCGCATCGGACGGCCGCGACCTTGATCGTCGAAAGACCGAGTCTATCGAGACGAGCCCGGCGGCACCGGTGTGGGCGCGCGCCGGACTCGTGTCGTTGCGGCGGGTCGACTCAGGAGACCGCCGCGATCCGCGCCGCCCGCGTGCCCGCGTCGGCCGACACCACGTGGTAGTCCTCGAGCCGCAGGCTGCGCAACTGGTTGACGTACTGCGTCGCGAAGCCGGGATACATGGTGGCGTTGAAACCGTCATCGGTCAGATACCAGCTGTGGCAGCCCGAATTCCAGGTGGTCCCGGTGAGCCTGCGCTGGATGGTCTCGTTGTACCGGTCCTGGCGATCCCTGCGGACGTCGAGCATGCGCAGGTCGTGGTCCAGGATGGTGCCGATCGCCCGGACCAGGTAGTCGATCTGGGCTTCCATGTACACCAGCGCCGAGTTGTGGCCAGGTCCGGAGTTCGGCCCGAAGGTGAAGAACAGATTCGGATAGCCCGACACGGCGACGCTCTTGTACGCGAACGCGCCGCGCGACCACTCCTCGGCGAGCACCCGGCCGTCGCGGCCGACGATCGGAATCGGAGTCCCGGCCTTGGACACCTCGAACCCGGTCGCGAACACGATGCAATCCGCTTGGTGCTCAACACCTTCCGCGGTGCGGATACCGTGCGGCGCGAGGCGCGCGATCGGCCAGGTGATCAGTTTGCAGTTGTCGCGATGCAATGCCGGGTAGTAGTCGTCGGTCATCAGCAGGCGCTTGCACCCGGCGCGGAAGTCCGGCGTGAGCTGGCGGCGGAGCCAGGGATCGCGCACCTGCCGGTGCAGCTGGGCCCGCCCGACCAGCTCGACGACGCGGGTCAGCGGGGTGTTCCACACGACGCCGAGCGCCACCGACTCGTGCCCGTAGAACCACGCGCGCCTGGCCAGCGACTCCGCCGCGGGCACGTGCCGGTAGAGACTCTTCGTGAGCGGGTTGGTCCGCCGGTTCACCCGGGGCAGCACCCATCCCGGCGTACGCTGGAACACCTTGACCGAGGCGGCCTTCTCGACCAGCTCGGGAATGATCTGCACCGCGCTCGCGCCGGTGCCGATCACCGCGACCCGCTTGCCGGTGAAGTCGTAGTCGTGATCCCAACGGGCACTGTGGATCTTGTGCCCCTCGTAGGTCTCGATGCCGCGGATGTCGGGGAAGCCCGCGTTGGCCAGGGGGCCGGAGGCGAGCACCACGGTGCGCGCCCGCACCGGCGCGACGTTGCCCTCGATCGCTATGTCCCAGAGCCCCGCGTCCTCGTCGAACGCGATTCCGGCCACGGTGCAACCGAATCGGACGTGCGGGCGCAGCCGATACCGCGCCGCCATCGACTCGATGTAGCCGAGTATCTCCGCGCTGCCCGAATAGGTCTGCGACCAGTTCGGATTGGGGGCGAAGCTGTAGGAGTAGAGCCGCGACGGAATGTCGCATGCGGCACCGGGATAGGTGTTGTCGCGCCAAGTGCCGCCGAGCGCGGTGCTGCGCTCCAGGATGGCGAAGTTCTCGATGCCGTGCTGTTTCAACCGGATCGCAGCGCCGATACCGGCGAAGCCGCCGCCGATCACCGCGACGTCGAGCGTCTGTGCGTTGGTCATGTCGTCCCTCATGCCGCGGGTTCGTAGGTGATTTCCTTGGCCCAGCTCGGGTCCTTGCGCAGCAACCGCTTCGGCACCCGCGCGGTGATCTTGACCAGGGCGTCGGCCAGCAGGTGGTAGGGATGGTCGCGGTCGACCACCCATCCGCCGTGCATCTTCACGATCTGATACATCGGCAGCCTGCGCGCGAAATCGCTGCGCTCGCCGACATTGCGGTAGCGCTCGAGCGCCTTGTAGAGCTTGTTCTCGTCCACGCCCATCGCGACGATGTTGTCGCGCATCTTGTTCAGCAGCGGCACATAGCTCAGCACGCCGATCAGGAAGGTCGGCTTGACCCAGCCGCCGACCAGCTCGATGAGCAGCTTGCGCATCTCGGCGTGGCCGAGCAGATCCATGACCGCGAAATCGACCGCCAGATGCCGGGATTCGTCGGCGTTGATCCGCTTGAACGCCTCCTGGCAGACCGGATCGTCGATCTCGTCCATGATGAACTTCACCAGCGCGCCGTCCAGCGCCACCTCGAGCATCGGGATCACGGTGCCGAGGAAGGACAGCGACATGTCGTCGGAGTACTTGTCCAGGAAGTCGATGACGAGCTTGACGTTCACGTTCGGCTGCGGGATCTCGTCGCCCTCCAGCATGCCCCAGCGGCGCATCAGCGCCAGTTCGGCGTTGGCGTGCTTCTGTTCCTCGGCGTGGAAGTAGCGGTAGATCTCGCGCAGGGTCTCGGTGGGCGCCTTCTTGGCCATGGCGGCGAAACCGCGCGCGCCGACGTTCTCGATCCACATCAGGTCGGCCATGAAGGGCTTGAGGCGGGCGTGCAGTTCCGGGGTGATGGTCTCGGCGCCGGGGGCGTCCCAGTCGATGTCGGCAAGGGCCCACTGGCGGTCCTTGATCTTGCGGAGCATGTCCTCGAAGTCCATCGCGATGGCGGCCATGTCAGACTCCTGTTCTGTCGGTGACCGCTGGGCGGTCCGGTGTGGTCGAATCGTCTTGCGGCAGGAGCCGTTCCAGCAGGCCGAGGACGAAGGTGTACTGCGCGGGGAAGTAGCGCTTGAGGCGCCAGATCAGGTGCGCGTCGAGTTGCGGCAGGACGTAGAGGCTGCCGCGGTCGTTGGCGTCGAGGGTGACGCGTGCGACGTGTTCCGGGGTGAAACCGGTCCAGCGCATGAGGGTTTCGGCCAACTTCATGGACTGCGCGGTGATGCGACCGTCCTTGGCCACGTTGGTCTTGACGAAGGTCGGGCACAGCACGGTGACCGCGACTCCGCTGCCGCCGAGCTCGGCGGCCATGGTCTCGGACAGCGAGAGCACCGCCGCCTTGGAGGTGTTGTAGACGGCCATGGACGGCGCGGCCGCGAAACCGGCCGCCGAGGCGACGTTGATGATGCCGCCGCGACCCGCCTCCCGCAGCATCGGGGTGAAGATCTCGCAGCCGTGCACCACGCCCCACAGGTTGATGCCGAGCGCCCACTCCCAGTCGGCGAAACCGATGGCCCCCACGGGCTTTCCGCCGATGCCGACACCGGCGTTGTTGATCACCAGCGAGACCGGCTCGTCGAAGACGGACTCGGCGAAACGGGCGAGGACCTCCACGTCCGCGCGCCGGGAGACATCGCAGCGGAAGGCGTGCGCCGCGCCGGGCCGGGTGCGCTCGATGAGGGCGACCGTCTCCTCGGCGCGCGCCTGGTCGATATCGGCGCAGATCACCCGACCGCCACGAGCCGCGATTTCGACCGCGAAGGCGCGACCGATGCCGCTGCCAGCGCCGGTCACCACGGCGCGCGCGCCGTGACTGCGGCGCGCTCGAAGACTCAGCGGCACAATTCTTTCCAACATTCTCAGCTCACCTGTTCCACATCGGTGCGCGCGGCCAATGCCGCGCCGAGGAATTCCGCGGCCCGGCGCAGCGCCAGGTCGGCCTCCGGAACCAACCGGGGCAGCGCCTGGAAGACGTGCACCTGGCCCGGCCAGATCTCCAGCTCGCACGCGCTGCCCGCGGCGCGCACCATCTCGTGCAGTCGCCGGGCGTCCGCGCTGAGCATCTCGGCGCCACCGGCTTGCACCAGGATCGGCGGCAACTCGATGCCCGAGGGCACCGTGAGCCGCAGTCGCGGTGTGTCGGCGGGTAGGCCGCGGGTGTATTGGCGGGGGAGTCGAGCGGCGGCGCGTGCGGAGATGACCGGATCGCGTTTGCGCCGTTCCTGTTCCGCGGCGAGCGTCAGAGTGAGGTCGAGCAGCGGGGAGAACATCGCCACGGCGGCCGGTTGCGACACCGATCGAGTCCCGTTCTGCACCAGGAGATCCAGAGCGAGATGCCCGCCCGCCGAATCACAGGCGACGGCGATGTCTTTCGCCGCGAAGCCGTGCGTCAACAGCCAGTCGTAGCCAGCGGCCACGTCGTCGGCCGCGGCGGGGAAGCGGTGCTCGGGCGCGAGTCGGTAGTCGGTGAGGAATACCGGCAGACCGGTCTCGCGGGAGAGCCGCGCGGCGAGCCCGCGATGCGTCCGCGCCGAACACAGCACGTACCCGCTGCCGTGGATGTAGTAGATCGCCCGCTTCCCGAACTCGACACCGTCGGCCCGCACCCACTCGCCCCGCACCGCACCCGCGCGGACCCGGCTGACAGTCGTGCCGGATAGCGGTGGCCCACCGGCCGCCATGATGGTCGCGATCAGCTTGCGCGCGAACCAGATACCCGGCGTGTTCAGCGGAATCGCGCAGTTCAGCGGCCGCAATCCGTACTCGGCGGCCGCGGCGGCAAGCCCGGCGCGCAGCGAGGGCGCGGCGGGTACGCCGGGGACCGAGGTCTTCGTTGACCTTGTCATGGAGTTAAGGATCATCTTGT
This sequence comes from Nocardia sp. CNS-044, assembly GCF_059570515.1. Classification (NCBI taxonomy): domain Bacteria; kingdom Bacillati; phylum Actinomycetota; class Actinomycetes; order Mycobacteriales; family Nocardiaceae; genus Nocardia; species Nocardia sp. CNS-044. The sequence goes on along the minus strand of NZ_JCANSX010000007.1, from coordinate 537,877 downwards.
AATGTGCCATTTGTCAATGGCGAATTGGGAACACTGGTGTCACGGTGCGGTGGCTTCAGGTCCGAGGCAGTGCCGTGCATGTGTGGCAGCGCCATGTCGGGAGCCTCAGTAACCGCCCGGGGGCGTTCGGCCGCGGGCGGCGGCGAGCTCAGTAGCCGCGCGCGGGATCGATCGAGGCCAGCAGTGGTCGTCCCTCGACGAAGCGGACGACGTTCGCCTCGACGTGGTCGGCGAAGGCCGCGAACCGCAACTGCGGTGGGTTCGAATCATGCGGCGTCACAATCGCATTCGGCAGGACCCAGAGTGGATGTCCGTCGGGGAGTGGCTCCGGGTCGGTGACGTCGAGTCCGGCGCCGCCGATCGCGCCGGAGGCGAGCGCCGCGACCAGCGCGTCGGTGTCGACCAGGCTGCCACGGGCCACGTTGATCACCCACGAGGAGGGCTTCAGCCGAGCCAGGACGTCGGCGCTGATCAGGTGCTGGGTGTCGGCGGTCGCGGGCGCGGCTACCACCACGTGATCGGTGCGCGGCCACACCTTGGACACTTGTTCGGCGGAGATCGTCTCGACGGTCGGTGGAATGCCGGGGCCGGTGACCGGTCGTCCGGACCGATTCACCGCGATGATGTGCGCGCCGAGCGGCACCAGCATCGGGATGAGCGCGCGACCGATGCCGCCCGCGCCGACGATGGTGACCGTCTTGCCGCGCAGGGTGCCGACGTGCGGGAAGAAGTCTTGCTGTCGCCAGCTGCCCGCGCGCAGGTGTTCGGGCAGATAGCGCACACCGGCAAGCAGCATCATCAGCGCGTGCTCGGCTACGCTCGCGGCGAAAGCGCCTGCGGCGGAGGTGAAAAGGACATTCGGATGACGGGCGATCAGACCTCCGGTGAACCAGTCCTCGACGCCCGCCGCGGGCAGCTGCACCCACTCGATGGTGCCGGGCAGCTCCTCGGGAAACTCGCCGGGGCCGCCCGCCCAGATCAGCGCCCTGGCATCGGCGAGGTCGCTCAGCGTCGCGCCACCTTCGGTGACCGCCTTCTCCAGCAAGGTCGGCGCGGGCTGGGTGGGGCCGATCGCGATCGGTACTGCCATCTCATTCACGACTGCGCCTCGCTGACGCTCGGCTCCGTCGTGCGCGAGGGCACGCTGTGTCGTCGGTTCGCTCGCCGGCGCTCACCCATGATCGCGGACCTCCTTCACCCGGTACCGGCGGCCCGCGCGCGGACCGACTGCTCGCCACCGCGACGTTAGCACCAGGGAAGCTATGAGCACGCCCGTCCGCGAATCCCTACGAGTCGTCCTCCGGCGGGTCCGCTTCGATCCGGTCCCGGTCGGCCCATTCGAGCAGTGGGTCGATGGCGAACACGGCGTCGTCGATCCCGGCGTGCAGATCGCCCAACTCGGCGTAGCGAGACGGCACGGTCTTCATGGTGAAGTCGCGTGGGTCGATGTCGGGGATCTCGTCCCAGCGGACCGGGGTGGAGACGGTCGCTTCCGGCACGCCGCGCACCGAGTAGGCCGCGGCGATGGTGTGATCGCGTGCGTTCTGGTTGTAGTCGACGAACAGCAGGTTCGGATCGCGATCACGGCGCCACCAGGTGGTGGTGACGTCGTCGGGCGCCCGGCGCTCCACCTCGTGCGCGAAAGCCAGTGCGGCCCTTCGCACATCGGCGAAGCCCCACTCCGGCGCGATCCGCACGTACACGTGCAGACCCTTGCCGCCGGAGGTCTTGGGCCAGCCGACGGCGCCGAGTTCGTCGAGCACCTCGTGCACAACCCCCGCTACCCGCTGCACCCGCGACCACGGACAGTCCGGCATCGGGTCCAGGTCGATGCGCCACTCGTCGGGGCGTTCGGTGTCGGCGCGACGGGAGTTCCACGGGTGGAACTCGACCGTCGACATCTGCACTCCCCAGATCACGTCGGCCAACTCCCGCACGCACAGTTCGTCGGCGTGGCGGCCATAGCGCGGGAAGAAGACCCGGACCGTTGGAATCCACTCTGGCGCGCCCTGCGGCAAGCGCTTCTGATGCACCTTGTCGCCGGCCAGCCCCTTGGGGAAGCGGTGCAGCATGCAAGGGCGGTCGCGCAGCGCGTTGACGATGCCGTCGCCGACGCTCAGGTAGTACTGCACGAGGTCGAGCTTGGTCGCGCCGGTCTCGGGGAAGTAGACCCGATCCGGGTTCGAGATTCGCACCGTATGGTCGCCGACGTCCAGCTCGACGGCGGGTGTCGCGGACTTGCTGGCCACGGTGCGAGCTTAACGGGGCGGACCGGTCGCGGCTGGTCGAAAGCCCGCAGATCGCGGCGGTTCCGTGCGGTGCACCGTTCTGGTATGCATGAAGGTATGAGCAAGGCGACGCGCATCACGGTGACCCTGGATCCGCAGGTCGCCGAATGGGCCAAGCAGGCCGCCGAGCGCCAGAACCGCAGCCTCTCCTCCCTGATCAACGCCTCCCTGCGGACCGCTCTCGTGCACGAAAGCCTCACCAGCCTCCCCGTCGACGACGCCGCCGACCGCGCTGCCGCCCAAGACGAACTCGACCTCACCGAGTCCGCCGCCGCCGATGCCCGCCGCCGCTCCCGCGGTGCCGCATGAGGCGCGGCGAAATCTGGAGCTACGCACCGACCCTCAGCGACGGCACACCCTTCCCGCGCCGCAGCACAGTGGTGCTGGTCTCCGACCCGGCCGTCATCACCTCGCCGTACCGGTGGCTGCATGTGGTCCCGGTCATCGCTACCGATCCGGGGCACGTGCTGGGCGTCTACACCGAACACGGCTGGGCCGACGCGCTGGAACTGCATCGCGCGTACCGTCCGTGGCTCGCCGAAAAGCTGGGGAAATTGACGGCCGCGGAGACCGAGTCGCTGGATGCGAGTTTGCGGGCGACGTTGAGTTTGTAGGTGGTCGCGTGTAGCTGGTAGTCGGAGTTGCCCGCGCATGGCGGAACCTCTGGTACCGATGGCGAAATTCGGCGTGGTCGGTGGGTTTTGGCGCGCGGAAGCCTTTGGTGCCGACGGCGGGCTCCTCAACGTGGCCGGGGACTGTGGCACGCGTGGCGGAACATTCGGCGCGGGCGGCTTTCGGGGACGAGTTCCGGATGTTCGCGTGCGAGAAGGTGCGGTTTCCCCAGGTTGCCTCGAACGGTGCTGGGCGCGGTTACGTGACCGAAGCCAGGGCGAACGGAAGAACAGCAGGCGCTCCCGCGCGCCGTAGTGCGTGGGCGGCGAGTGTGAGCGTCCAGCCGGTATCGGTCAGGGCGTCGACCAAGAGCACCGGCCCGTCGAGCCCGGAAAGATCGGGCACGTCCCACGAGTCGTAGAGCCCCGCGACCCGGTGGGCGGAGTTGGCGGCCGAGACCGGCGGATGGCCGGGGCGGGTCGGGAGCGTACCGAGATCGCGCAGGCGTCCGATTTCGGCCAGGCGCGCGGCGAGGGTGGCGGTCAACACGGGGTGGCGGTCGGGGGCAAGTGCCATGACCGAGGTGGGGCGGGTGGACCAGTCCCAATCTCGCAGGACCGCGATGCAGGCGTCGAAGACGGTGTCGGGAACGGGGTCGTCGGGTGCGTCGAGAAGGGCGCGGAGGCGCTGGCCCCAGCCGAGATCGGTGAGCCTGCCGAGCACACGGCCGGTCTCCGGACCGTCGCTGATCTTGCCCGATAGCGGGATGCCGAGCTTGGCCATGCCGGTTGGCCACTGTTTGCGCGGCGCGAGGTCGAGGCCGGGACGGTCCAAGCGGGCGCGGGTGGCCGCGACGGCGTCGGCATCCACCGTGGCGTCCGGACGCGTGCCGGTGCAGTTGTCGCAGCGGCCGCAGCCCGGGGTTCGGCCGTCCAATGCGGGGAGGCCGGGGTCGTCGAGTTGGCGGCGCAGGAAGTTCATCCGGCAGCCGGTGGTCGACTGATAGTCCAGCATCGCCTGCTGTTCGACCTCGCGGGCGGCGGACAGACGTTCGTAGCGCTCGGTGTCGTAGACCCACGGCTCACCGGTGGCGATCCAGCCGCCGCGCACCCGGCGCACGGCGCCGTCCACGTCCAACACCTTGAGCACCATCTCCAGACGCGAACGGTTCAGCTCCACCAGCGGTTCGAGCGCGGCGGTCGAGAGCGCTCGGTCGTGGTCGAGGGCGTCGAGCACGCTGCGCACGATGTGCTCGCGCGGGAAGGCGACCGAGGCGAAATAGCTCCAGATCCGGGTGTCCTCCGGGCCGGGCAGCAGCACCACTTCGGCGCGCTCGGTGCCGCGACCGGCGCGACCCACCTGCTGGTAGTAGGCGATGGGCGAGGAAGGCGCGCCGACGTGCACCACGAACCCGAGATCGGGTTTGTCGAAGCCCATGCCCAGCGCGGAGGTCGCGACGAGCGCCTTCACCTCGTTGCGCAGCAGCGCCGATTCCAGCGCCTCGCGCTCGGCCGGATCGGTTCGACCGGTGTAGGCCGCGACGTTGTGGCCGTGCGAGTTCAGCACGTCGGCCAGATCATGGGCCGCGGCGACGGTGAGCGTGTAGACGATGCCGGAGCCGGGCAGCCGGGGCAAGTGACCGCTCAGCCAGGCCGTGCGTTCTACCGCGTCGTCGAAGCGCACCACCGACATGTGCAGCGATTCCCGGTCGAGGGTGCCGCGCAGGACGAGGGTATCGGTGCCGATCTGGGTCGCGACGTCGGTGACCACGCGGTCGTTGGCGGTCGCGGTGGTGGCGAGCACCGGCACATCCGAACCGAGGTCGGCGATGAGGGTGCGGATGCGGCGGTAGTCGGGGCGGAAATCATGGCCCCAGTCGGAGACGCAGTGCGCCTCGTCGATGACGACGAGGCCCGCGTCGGCGGCCAGCTTCGGCAGCACCTGATCGCGAAAGTCCGGGTTGTTCAGCCGTTCCGGGCTCACCAGCAGCACGTCGATCTCGCCACGGGCGACTCGCTCGTGGATCTCGTCCCATTCGGTGACATTGCCGGAATTGATGGTCGCCGCGACTACGCCGGCGCGCTCGGCCGCCGCCACCTGATTGCGCATCAGCGCCAGTAGCGGCGAGACGATCACCGTCGGACCCCTGCCCTCGGCGCGCAGCAGTTTCGCCGCGATGAAGTACACCGCCGACTTACCCCAACCGGTGCGCTGCACGACCAGAGCCCGGCGCCGGTGGACCGCAAGCGCCTCGATCGCGGTCCACTGATCCTCCCGTAGCCGCGCCTCTGCCCCCGCCAGCTCGCGCAACAGTGCTTCGGCCCGCTCCCGCAGGTCGGAAGTGGTGCCGTCGATCGCGAAACTCTCCTCGGCCGTGGTCACGCGCTCCATCGTGCCCCACCCCACCGACACCTTCCACGGCCCGCCCCTCCCCGGGAGACGGGACGGCGCCCGCCCGCCGCCCCGCCATCTGTGCGGCAGGCAGCCCGCCGTTCTTCGGACCGGGGGCCCGGGAGCAGGACGGCGCACCGCCCGCAGCGCTGCGGGTCGAGCGCCAGCCAGCCGCCCTTGGGCCAAGGGCTGCGGCATGCCGGTACATAGGACGGCGCATCACTCGCCGCGGGTTGTTCGTGCGGGAACCAGCACGCCGTTCTTCGGGTAGTTGCCGCGGCAGACCGGGCGACGGTCACCCCTTGACGCAGAGCACCTGACGCAGTGTCGCCACCACATCGACCAAGTCGCGCTGCGCGGCGATGACCTCATCGATGTCCTTGTAGGCGGCCGGGATCTCGTCCACGACACCGGCGTCCTTGCGGGACTCGACGCCCTCGGTCTGGGCGATCAGGTCCGCGACGGAGAACTGCTTCTTCGCCGCGGTCCGGCTCATCCGGCGACCCGCGCCGTGCGAGGCGGACTGGAACGAGTCGGGATTTCCCTTGCCTCGCACGACATACGAGCGCGTCCCCATCGAGCCCGGGATCAGCGCGAGATCACCTTCGCCCGCACGAACGGCGCCCTTGCGGGTTACCAGCATCGGCATGCCGTCGATGATCTCCTCCGCCACATAGTTGTGGTGGCACGAGATCGGGTCGTCGAAACGCACGGTGCGACCGGCGAATTCGTCGCGCACCGCACGACAGACCAGGGCCAGCATCACCGCGCGGTTGCGCGCCGCGTATTCCTGAGCCCACGTCAAGTCGTGGCGGTAGGCGTCCATTTCCGGAGTGCCGGAAAGGAATACCGCCAAGTCTCGGTCGGGCAGGCCCACGTTGTGCGGCAACGAACGCGCGACGCTCATATGCCGTTCCGCGAGTTCCTTGCCGATGTTGCGGCTACCGGAATGCAGCAGGATCCACACCGTATCGTCCTGATCCAGACACACTTCGATGAAGTGGTTGCCGCCACCCAAGGTGCCCATCTGCTTGTGCGCCTTGGACTCTCGCGCGAAGACACCCTTGTCGAGAGTGGTGAACGATCCCCAGAACCGATCCCATCCCGAACGCAACGTAGCGGTGCCCGCGCCGAAGGCCGAGGCCTCGGCGCCGATCTTGCCGACGTTGACCGGGTCGTCGTGCGCGTGGAAGCCCACCGGGACGGCGGCCTCGATCCGCGACCGCAGCGAATGCAAGTTGTCGGGCAGGTCGGCGGCGGTCAGGTCCGTCCGCACGCTCTCCATACCGCAGCCGATGTCGACGCCGACGGCCGCGGGCGCCACCGCGTTCTTCATCGCGATCACCGACCCGACCGTCGCCCCCTTCCCCAGATGCACATCCGGCATCACGCGCACTCCGTGCACCCACTCGAGTTGCGCGATGTTCCGCAGCTGCCGCAACGCGGCAGGCTCGATATCGTGCTCGTTGGCCCACATCAGCGTCTGCGCTCGGGTACCGCGCAGCTCGACGGGAAACATCGGTCTACCTTCTTTCTCTCTCGATGATTCCACCGTAAAGACTGGTTGACCGCTCCGCACTCGATTAAAACGCGCCGTCACCGGGCATCGACGCACCCGAGCGAGCGCCGGCGACCGGCAGCAACCGGGACCGATGTCGAGCGAGTCGATGCCGCCACTTCGTCGCCGGACCTACCCTGGATCGCAGGATGCCGTTCGGCGTAGGGGGATGACCTGTTCGGGAAGCTGCGACGCCTGTACCAGCGCTATGGGAATACCTGCAACGTCCTGCTGACCGATATCACCTGCCCATCGGCGTCACGCTGGCCACCTCGGGCAGCGGAGACCTCGCGACTATTATCGGTGCATTCCACCGGGGACCAAGAGGTCGCCGAATTGCACTGGCTCGCCGTGGACACCGGATGGCGCGGTCACGGCATCGGCAACGCCTTGGTACGCGCTGCCTGCGGCTTCGCGATTTCACCCGGGTATGTCCGAATGACTTCGCGTACCTAGGATTTCCGTGTCGCGGCGATCGCGCTCTACCGTGGCCTGGGCTTTCGTGAAGTATCCGAGGACGGATAGATCCGCTCCGCATTCCCATGGGCGAGACCGGAGACGAGGGCTTCGGCGTCGGCGATCGTGATCACATCGTCGCCGAGCCATTCGTCCACCAACCTGCCGAGCGCCTCACGCCACAGCGCCGCGCCGAGGTAGTGCAGTTCCGGAAGCCCGTACCCGTCCGACGAGTACAGCAAGGAGCGAAAGGGCGCGAGCTCCAGCGCCTCGCCGAGCACGGCCCGCGCGCCACGTCCGACGTGCGGGATGGCGAGGCCGAGGTCCATGTGGACGTGCTCGAACACGTGGCTGAGATAGGCGGCGTTGCGGTGGAACGGCCAGCAGTGCAGGAGCACGACGGTGAGGCCGGTGTTCGCGCGTAGGAAGTCGGTGAGCAGCAGCGGGTCGGCGCGGTGCAAGCGCAGGTCGGGGTCGCCGAAACCGGTGTGGATTTGCAACGGCAGGCCCAGTTCCGTGCCGAGCCGGGCGCCGAGTCCGACGAGCCAGCCGAGCGTAGCGGGGTCGGTGAGGCGGTGTTCGGGCGCGAGCGTGGGCGGCGGCGTGCTCGCGAGCGGGAAGTCGAGGCCGACTCGATAGGCGACGACGGTCTTGAGTCCGACCGCGCCGACGGCCCGTTCCCGCACCGCGGCTTCGATGCGGTCGAAGACCTTGGCGGTGCCACCGACCTCCGCGATGACCTGTTCGGCGACCTGTTCGAGCCGCACGATCTCGCCGACCTCGCCACCGGCCAGCGCGCCGAACTCGGGCAGATCGGTGAGCCCGCCGGGCAGTCCGGTGTCGACCAGCCAGCGCGCCGTCCCCGCCGCGCCGAGCAGTCGCGCGGCCACCTCACGCCAGCCGAGATCGACGCGGCGCGCCAGGTACGCGTCCGCCCCGGTGTGCGGCGGCAGGTCGAGCACCGGCGTGCACCAGCGCCGCACCGCGAGTCCGAGGGCGGAGTCGAAGCTGCCGCGTGGACCTTCGCCGAGCAGCGCCTCGAAGCCAGGACGGTCCAGGTCGGCTGCCGTGACTCCGTGGCAGTGGTGGTCGGTGAGCGTGACGTCATCGGTGAGCATGATCAGCGCCCTCCACGGCTCGAGCGGCCGCGCCGACCGGCAGTCGGGGATCCATGCCGTCGCGGTCGACGGGGTGGCGCGCTGAAGGCCGTCCATCGACGCCCCTCGCAGCCCGGGAGATGATCATCAGAACCGCCAGAGAGTGAGTTCGACGAGCTCTTCCGGAGTGGCGTCACGGTACCGATAGGCCTCCGCTCGCCGCACGGTGAGCAGCGCGTCGTGCAGCTCGGGCCCCAGCGCCTCGGCCAGCACGGTCGAGGCGGCCAGATGATCGGCCGCTTCCGCGGCATTGGTCGGCAGTCTGCGCACCTGATTCTTTCGTCCGAAAGTCGCTGGATCACCGATGATTTCGTTTGGCAGCGCCAAGCCTTCGGCGATGCCCGCGAGCCCGGCGGCGATCACCGCGCCGACGATGAGATACGGATTGCCCGTCCCGTCGAAGCATTTGACCTCGGCATTGGCGGCCCAGCGCTCGGTGCCACGCACACCCGTGACGAAACGCACTGCCGCTTCGCGTGTTTCACGCCCCCAGCACTGCCAGATCCCCGCCCACCGGGAGGGTTGTAGCCGCAGGAAGCTGGCCGGATTCCCGGCGCCGATCGCGACCAATGCGGGCAGTTCCCGCAGCACGCCCGCGAGGAACGACGCGCCTTGCTCCTTCATGCCATAGGGGCCCGGCCCATCGGCGAACAGCGAACCGCGTTCGTCGTGCGCCGAAAGATGCAGGTGCGCACCGGAACCCGCGCCATTGGGAGTGAGGCAGGGCGCCAGCGTCGCGCGCCATCCGTACTTCGCGCTGAGCTGCCGAATCGTGTGCCGCAGCAGCACCGCCCCGTCGGCCGCCGCGAGCGGATCGGTGGGCGCGATGGAGATCTCCAGCTGCGACGCGGCGTATTCCGGGTGGAACTGTTCGACCCGGAGGCCCTGCTGAATCAGTAAACCCACCAATTCGCGCGCATACTCCGCTACTTGGCCGAGCCGGATGATGCCGTAGCCGGGTCCGCGTATCGCGGGGGTGAAGCCGATCTCGTCCTCGGCTCGGCCCAGCGCCCACTCGGTCTCGAAGGCCATCGACAGCCGCAATCCCGCCCGCCGCGCCGCCTCCACCTGTCGCGCCCCGAAACCGCGCTGACAGGCCGCGAACCGCGTGCCGTCCTGGGTGTACTTGTCGGCGGGCGCCCACGCCCAGCCGGGCTGACCGGCGAGTTCGGTGAGCGCGGCGAGATCGGGGACGAGCCGCAGGTCTCCGTCGGGTCCGCCGAGATAGCGGCCGACCGTCATCAGATCGTCGAAGCCGAAGGTCTCGAAACACGGCGAGACGCCCACGCCGAAGCGTGCCGCGTGCGCCAGACGCGCGGCCGGTACCGTTTTCACCCGCGTGATGCCCGCGTTGTCCACGAAGGACAGCGCGACCATCTCCGGGTCGACGCGGGCGATGAGCTCCGCTGCTTCCCCGTCGGCCGGAATGCGCTCGGGCATAGTGGGCATGAATCCCAACGATAGGCGCTGTGCCGCGCGGTCGTGGGGACAACGCGGGGTGACGCGCCGGTGCCCGACGAGGCCCTTTGCGGGCTGCCGGAGCGGCGAGGGAAACCTGGCTAGGTCGTGTGTTCACCCAGTAGGGCCTCGATGTGCTCGCGGTCCGGAATCGCACTGCTCGCGCCGAGCCGAGTGGTGGCCAGAGCCCCTGCGACGCAAGCCCATTGGAGCGCATGCCGCGGTCCGCGATGCCACGCGGCGGCGAGCGCTCCGGTGAAGGTGTCGCCCGCGCCGGTCGTGTCGACGACCTCCACCGGGACGCCGGGAACCGACAGCTCCGCACCGTCCGGATCGCGATAGGTCGCGCCCGCGGCCCCACGGGTGACCACGAGGTGTGCGACTGTGTCCAGCGCGTCACCCAGCTCGGCTGCCTCACCCGAATTGACCACGGCCACATCGACGTCCTCCCACAGTTCCGGCGGAAGACGTTGCACTGGAGACGGATTCAGCATGACGACAGTGTCGTTGGCTCGCGCATGCCGCGCCGCGGCGGCGATGATCGGCACGGGAATCTCCAACTGGCACAGCAGAATATCGGACGCGGCGATCACCGCGAGATCGTCCGGCGTCAGCTCGGTCAGCGCCGCGTTGGCCCCGCCGACCACGACGATGCTGTTCTCACCCGTGCCGTCCACCACGATGGCCGCGATCCCGCTCGGCCCCGGCACCGTGCGCAGCCGGTCGGCGCCGACGCCCGACGCGGTGAGCGTCCGGCGCAGATCGCCCGCGAACACATCGGATCCGACCGCGCCGAGGAACGACACCGCGCCACCCGCCCGCCGCGCCGCGATCGCCTGATTCGAGCCCTTGCCGCCCGGCACCATGGTGAACCCGCTGCCGAGCACCGTCTCGCCGGGCGCGGGGCGTCGCCGCGTGGTGGTGACGAGATCCATGTTGATGCTGCCGAGGACGGCGATCGCGGGGGCATCAGCGGTCATACCGCCGGACGGTAGTCCCCGGTCGCCGTGCCCGCACGCAACCGAACGGTACGCCCGCGCGCCGGGTGCTCGAGCAGGTGGAAAGCGCCGCCGACCCGGTGCGTAGGCTGTACCCATGACGGTAGGAACGACGACCGAGCTGGATGTCCGCGAGGCGGTACACGACGCCGCGCGAAAGGCCCGCGTCGCGTCCAGGGCGCTGGCCCAGCTGACCACCGCGCAGAAGAACGAGGCGCTGCACGCCGCCGCCGACGCGCTGCTCGCGGCGGCCGAGGAGGTGCTCGCGGCCAACGACAAGGACATCGCGACCGCCGAGGCCGCGGGCACCGAAGCCTCGCTGCTGGACCGGCTGCGGCTGACCAAGGCGCGCATCGACGGCATCGCCTCCGGATTGCGTCAGGTGGCCGGTCTGCCGGACCCGGTCGGCGGCGTGGTGCGCGGCTCGACGCTGCCCAACGGCCTCGAGGTCCGTCAGGTGCGGGTGCCGCTCGGTGTGGTCGGCATGGTGTACGAGGCACGGCCGAACGTCACCGTCGACGCCTTCGGTCTCGCGCTGAAATCCGGCAACGCCGCGCTGCTTCGCGGTTCCTCCTCGGCCGCCGAGTCCAATGCGGCGCTGGTCGAGGTGCTGCGGAAAGCGCTGGCGGCCCAGGGCATTCCGGCCGACGCCGTGCAGCTGCTGCCCAGCCACGACCGTTCCAGCGTGACCCACCTCATCCAGGCGCGCGGCTTGGTCGACGTGGTGATCCCGCGCGGCGGCGCCGGGCTGATCAACGCGGTGGTGCGCGACGCGACCGTGCCGACCATCGAGACCGGCACCGGCAACTGCCACGTCTACGTGCACGCGGCCGCCGACCTGGAGATGGCCGAGCAGATCCTGATCAACGCCAAGACCCGCCGCCCCAGCGTCTGCAACGCGGCCGAGACGGTGCTGATCGACAAGGCCATCGCCGACACCGCGCTGCCCAAGCTCACCGCGGCGCTCGAGCGGCACGGCGTGACCATCCACGGCGACCTGCCCGGTCAGGTGCCCGCGACCGACGCCGACTGGGGCGAGGAGTACCTCACCCTGGACATCGCGCTCAAGATCGTCGACGACCTGGACGCCGCCGTCGAGCACATCAACACCTGGGGCACCGGCCACACCGAGGCCATCGTCACCGCCGAACTGGCGGCGGCGCGGGAGTTCACCAGCCGGGTCGACGCCGCGGCGGTGATGGTCAACGCGTCCACCGCGTTCACCGACGGCGAGCAGTTCGGCTTCGGCGCCGAGATCGGCATCTCGACCCAGAAGCTGCACGCGCGTGGCCCGATGGCGCTGCCGGAGCTCACCTCCACCAAGTGGATCGTCTGGGGCGACGGGCAGACCCGGCCGGTGTAGTCCGCTGCGCGCGGGCTTTTCGGAGGCGACCGCCTCCTGCTTTTCGAAGGAAGGAATGACCAGTGGCCGATGCACCGCAAGAGCCGATCTTCACCTCGGTCGACGATGTGATCGAGCGGCTCGCCACCACCGGCTATCTGGCCGACAAGGCCACCGCCACCTCGGTGTTCCTCGCCGACCGGCTGGGCAAGCCGCTGCTGATCGAGGGCCCGGCCGGTGTCGGCAAGACCGAGCTGGCCCGCGCCGTCGCGCAGACCGCGGGCGCGGAACTGGTGCGGTTGCAGTGCTACGAAGGTGTCGACGAGGCCCGCGCGCTGTACGAGTGGAACCACGCCAAGCAGATCCTGCGCATCCAGGCCTCCAGCGAAAACGATTGGCAGGAGACGAAAGCCGATGTCTTCACCGAGGAGTTCCTGCTCTCCCGGCCGCTGCTGACCGCCATCCGCCGCGCCGACCCCACGGTGCTGCTGATCGACGAGACCGACAAGGCCGACGTCGAGATCGAGGGCCTGCTGCTCGAGGTGCTCAGCGATTTCGCCGTCACCGTCCCGGAATTGGGCACCATCACCGCCAGCCGTAAGCCGTTCGTGGTGCTGACCTCCAACGCCACGAGGGAGCTGTCCGAGGCGCTCAAGCGACGCTGCCTGTACCTGCACCTGGACTTCCCGGACGAGGAACTCGAGCGCCGCATCCTGGCCAGCCGGGTGCCGGAGCTGTCCGCCGCGGTGTCGGCCCAGCTGGTGCGCATCGTGCACGTGCTGCGTGGGATGCAGTTGAAGAAGCTGCCCTCGGTCGCCGAATCCATCGACTGGGGCCGCACCCTGCTGGCGCTCGGCCTGAAGGATCTGGACGACTCCACCGTGCGCGCCACCCTCGGCGTCGTGCTGAAGCACCAGAGCGATCACCAGCGCGCGCTGGCCGAGCTGAAGCTGGCCTGAGCCGTGGTCGCGGGATCGGGCCCGGCGGATTCGGTGTCGTTGGACGCCCCGCACGGGCTGCCGGGCCATCTCGTCGGTTTCGTCGAGGCGCTGCGGGCGCGCGGTATCCCGGTCGGACCGTCGGAGACGGTGGACGCGGGCCGGGTGATGACGGTGCTGGATCTGCTGGATCGGGAGGTGCTGCGCGAGGGCCTGGCCTGCGCGCTGCTGCGTCGCACCACCCACCGGGCGACCTTCGACGGGCTGTTCGACCTGTGGTTCCCGGTCGCGGTGGGTCAGCGCGGCGTGGCCGCCGACGAGGTGGCGATCCCGCGTACGCCCGCCGGTGAGGTGGACATTCCCGCGCTGCGGGAAATGCTCGCCGAACTGCTCGCGCTCGACGATCCCGGCCAACAGTTGGAGCAGTTGGCGGGGCAGCTGGTCGAACAACTCGGCCAGTACCAGTCCGCGCGTGGCCCCTCCTTCTCGGCCTATCAGGCGCTCAAGGAGGTTCAGCCGCAGACGCTGCTGGCCAAGATACTGGCCGGGCTCGCCATCGGACCGGACACCAGCGAGTTCGACACCGAGATCGCCCGGCGCGCGGCCCGTCAGCGCATCGATGGCTTCCGCGCCGCCGTCGAGGCCGAGACGCGCAGGCGAGTGGCCGAACGCATCGGCCGCGAGCGGGTCGCCAGCTACGGTGTCGCGCGGCAGGCCGAGGACGTGGACTTCCTGCGCGCCTCCGACCGCGAGCTCGCCGAATTGCGGCGCAGCAGCCAGCGGCTGGCCCGCATCCTGGCCTCGCGACTCGCGGTGCGGCGCAAGCACGCTCGCCGCGGCGAGATCGACCTGCGGCGCACCCTGCGCAAGTCCATGTCGACCGGTGGCGTGCCGATCGATCTGGTGAACCGCAAGCCGCATCCGGGGCGGCCGGAATTGGTCCTGCTGTGCGACGTCTCCGGTTCCGTTGCCGGTTTCAGCAACTTCACCCTGCTGCTGGTGAGCGCGCTGCGCGAACAGTTCTCGCGGGTACGGATTTTCGCGTTCGTCGACAATACCGACGAGGTGACCCGGTTCTTCGACCCGAGCACGCAGCTCGACGAGGCGATGGCCAAGATCTTCACCGAGTCCGACGTCGTCGGCTTCGACGGGCATTCCGACTACGGCGGCGCGCTGACCGCGTTCGCCAGGGAGTTCCCCGACGCCGTCACCAGCCGCAGCTCGTTGCTCATCCTGGGCGATGCCCGCACGAACTACCGTGACCCGCAACTGGATACGCTGCGCGCACTCGTCGGGGTCGCCAAGCACGCGCACTGGCTCAATCCGGAACCGCGAACCCAATGGGGCTCCGGTGATTCCGCCGCCGACCGCTATCGCGAGGTGATCGACATGTACGAATGCCGTTCGGCCAGACAGCTGACCGACGTCGTCTCCCGACTCCTGCCGGTTTGAGATGGACGACGCACAACTGCTGGCTTACTGCCTCGCCAAGCCGGGGGCATGGCAGGACGAACCGTGGGAGGGCGACGTCGTCGTGAAGGTCGGCGACAAGATCTTCGCGTTCCTCGGCGGCGGCGACTCGGTCGGCCTCAAATGCGGTCGAAACCGCGAGGAGGCCGACGAACTCGTGCGCATCTACCCGGACGACGTCACCGCCTCGGCGTACATCGGCCGCTACGGATGGAACAGCATCCGCGTCGGCGGCGCCGTCCCGGCCGACGAACTGCGCGAACTCGTCGACCAGTCCTACGACGCGATCGTGAGCAAGCTGCCGAAATCCAAGCGCCCCAAGCCATGACCGAGCCCATCAGGATTCGTTAAGCGTTTCTTTGGCGGTCCCGCGAACGATGCCCCGCATGGGGAACGAAGCGCCGGAAGGCGTCGGGTCGGGGTGTGCCGAGCAGAGTGGCGACGGGGAAGGGGACGAACGGGGCGAGGAAGCCGAGCGCCTGGCCGAACTGGCCGCGGCCCGGCTGCTCGACGCGCCCGCGGAGGCGGAGGAGTACTTGCGTAAGGCGCTGGCGCTCGGCGCGGGCGCGCTACCCGCCGAGACGCTCGCGCGGTGGCATTCGCAACTGGTCATGGTGCTTTCGGGCAGGGCGGGGCGGGAGCTGGAGCTGGCGGAGACGGCCCTGCACGCCGCCGCGCGCTGGGGCGGTGTGTCCGACGCGGACGCGGTGCATCTGACCTTGGTCGCGGCGCGCGCGCTGCACCGGGCGGGACGGCATGCCGAGGCCGTCGAACTCTTCGAGCCGCCGCTCACGGTGGGAGCCGCGCCCTACCCGGCCGCCGAAATGGCGGTGCTGCGTGGGCAATTCGGCAAATCGCTGCGAGTCGTCGGCAGGTATCGCGAAGCGGGCGAGCAGTTTCTCGAAGGCGCGCGGCTGGTCCGCGCCGATCACGCGCGCGTCGAACTCCAAGCCGAGCTGGTCTGGTCGGCCGCTTCCGCGTTGGACGCGGGCGGCGCGGAGGACCAGGCCCGGCTCGCGTACCTGCGGGCCGCCCAGCTCTGGGGCGAGCTCGACCGGATCGGTCCCCGCGCGCGCTGCCTGCGTTCGGCGGCCTGGCTGCGGTATTGGTCCGCCGATTCGGAGACCGAGCGGGAGGACGGGATCGCCGCGCTCGGCGAGGTGCTCGCCGAACTCGAGGCGCTGGCCGAACGCGAACCCTCGGCCCAGGTGAGCCTCGAACTCGAATACACGCGCAACCAGCTCGCGGACATGCGCGAGCGCTGACGGCGTTCTTCAGCGGATGCTCAGCCGTTCTTTGGCGGCGTGCCGGACCGTAACCGAAGACACCGAGATCGCCTCGGTGCGTCGCGAATTCGGAGACCGGAATGAGGATCTATGCCACCGCCGCCGCCATCGTCGCGGTGCTGGCCGGGCTGCTGACCACCTGCGCGGCGGGCATCGAGCCGGACGCCGTCGCGGCGCCGCCGAGCGTCCCGGTGCGCGTCGCGACTTCGGAACTCGTGACGGGGCCGGGATACGTCCTCGACGTCCCGCGGGTCGCGGGTGACGATCCCGCCGCGGCGGCGTTCAACGCCGGTATGCGTGCGGCGGCGCGATTCTGGATCGATCAGGTGGATTCGCGGACCACGCTCGCGCCAGGTCCGGGACAGGTCACCTACGTCGGGACGCGGGTGCTGAGCGGGCTGCTGTCGGTGTCGGTGAATACCGGCGATACGCAGGTCGCCCTGCGCACGAGTCGCGTGACCGACGCGCGCACCGGTCGTACGATCACCCTCGCCGACCTGTTCACCGATCTCGACCGTGGCCTCGACACGCTCGCCACCCGGGCCGCGGCCCTTCTGCCGCAGAACGCCGAGCTACCCGTCAGCGCGCTAGAGCCCGCCGAATACAACTACCGCGTCTGGCTGGCTACCCCCGCCGGAATGGAAATACATTTCGGCGCGCCCGCCGAGCGGATTTCCGGCGACGTCGTCGTCACGGTGCCCTGGTACCAGCTGGAAACCGTTCTCACGCCGGGCATTCGGGATATCGTCGGCAGCTGAGCAACACCGTGGTCGTCCAGTCGCAAGGTATGCGGCGAAATTACTGATTGCCCGAACGAAAGATGTCGGCATTCGGCTCGCGTAAATCACTGAGCCGGAGAGTAATCCATCGATTACTCTTTGCGCTACGACCGAGGTCGCGGGGGAGATTCGTATGGATGGGGAATACGGCGGGAGCCACCGCGTCACCGTCGGCGGCAGTGTCGCGGGGCAGGTTGTGGTCGGCGAGCACAACGTCGTGATCAACGCGCACGGATCACAGGTCTTCGTGCGCGAGGGCCCGCCGCCCACGGTGCGGCGGCGCAGCAGGCCGGTCGGGATGCCGATCCCGCGGGCGCGCGGCGACATGATCGGGCGGCTGCGTGAATTGCACAGCGTGGCCACGTCACTGGATCGGTCTGTGCCGGTGGAGATCTCGGGACCACCTGGGGTCGGCAAGACGACGCTGCTTCGCCGTTTCGCGGCCGACCGTGCGCGGGGCGGTCATCCCGTCGTGTACCTGTCGGCTGCTGGGCTCGCCGTCGAGGATCTGCTCCACTCCTTGTTTCAGGCCTGCTACGACGCGGTCGACTACCGGCCGGATCCCACAGCGTTGCGCAGGCTGATGGGATCGATCCGCGCGCTGATCGTCATCGATGACTTCGAGGGTTCCGCCGCCGACCTGGAAAGCCTGCTCGACACGGTGCCCTCTGGTGATCTGATCGTCGCGACGACGACGAGAATGCTGTGGGGCCACGGATATTCGCTGGAAGTACAGGGTCTGCCCGAGCCGCAAGCCATGGCGCTGATCGCCCGCACGCTCGGTCGCGGTCTCGGCCCCCACACGGACGCGGCGAGGCGGTTGTGCCGGGCGGCGCGCGGGCATCCGCTCGCCCTGGTGCGCGCCGCCGCGTGGGTCGGGATGTCGGGTTCCGACGAGCTCTTCGCCGATCCCGGCGTGCTCCAGCGGGCGATGGTCGCCGGTTTGGCCGGTCACGTGCGCGATGCCCTCCGGGCCCTGTGCGCACTGGCGGGCGCCACGGTGACGCCCGCCGCGCTCGGCGTGCTGATCCGCAGGCCGGACGCGTCGGCGGCGCTGACCGCGTTCGAGCGCATCCACCTCGCCGAACGGTTCGCGTCGGGTTACCGGCTGACCGGCAGTCCGGCCGCGCTCACCGCCGAGTGGCAGGGGCCCCCGCCCGACCCGTCCGATTACCTTGTCCCGCTGCGTGATTGGGTGGTCGGGTCGGCGACGCCCGCCGAGATACTCGAGGTCGACATCGTCGTCGTGCGGGTGCTGCGGGCCGGAATGGTCCGCGGACGGCACGATCCGGTGCGCGAGCTGGCCAGGGCCGTCTCGCCGGTGCTCGGCCGGTCCCTGCGGTGGGGATGCTGGAAAGAGGTGCTCGCGCTCGGCTCGCAGGCGGCGACCCACGTGGGTCACGCCGCCGATCTCGCGTACTTCACCAGGGAGACGCACGTGCGCGAGCAGGCGCTCGGCATGGCGGTCGGAGCGACCGTCGGCGTCGGGGCGAGCGCGACGGTCGTCACGGCGAAGCAGGTGGGGTCGCACACGGTGCGGGAGGCGTTGCGTTCGACCGCGCTGGGTCATCCGGTCGCGACGGGCGCCGTGGTCGCGACGCTCGCGGTCGCCGCGACGGTCACCGGAGTCCGCCTCACCTCTGGCGACGCCCCGCCCGCAGTTGGGCAAGCGCCGATCACGACGGTCCTGGCCACCGCGACGACCGGTCCGCTCCCGGTCACCTCGACCCCGGAAAAAACCAGCGGCCCGGCCCAGGCTCCGCCGCGGACACCCCCACCGCCGCGGGCAGACCCCGGGCCGGGGGCCACCGACTGCGCTCCCCAGACCTATCTGGTCACCTTCGAGGCGATCGTGGGCGGGGAACCCGTGACCCGTTCGGCGGGATTTCCTTGGTTGACCTGCGACAACGAGGCGGCCGCTGCTCTCTCCGGCGATCCGGTCTTTCGGGCGACGCCCAACCCCTGCCCGCCCGTCGGAGCGGGCGGATGCGTCTACGACTTCACCTTCAGCCCCACCGAGCCCGGTGACTACGCCGCGAAGCTGGTCATCCCGTCCGACTCAGGTGGTTCGGCCATCACCTTCGAACTGCGCGGTGTCGCGGTGCTGGAACCGTCGGAGACCACCTCGCCGAGCGACACCAGCACGCCGTCCACCCCGCCTTCGACAACCACGATCCCGCCGACCACGACCACGCCGACGGTGAGCGTGCCGTCACCGTCCACCGCCCCCACTTCCGATCTGCCCTTCCCCACCAACTGAGAGGACACCACCGTGACCGAGGCATCAGGAGCCAACTACCACCTGAACGTCGGCGGCGACGTGCCGGGGCAGATCGCCGTCGGGCACCACAACACCGTCAGCCGGGTGGAGGCAGGCGGGGACTCGACCCAGAACGTCGGCGTCGACCTCGCCGGTCTGCGCGCCGAGTTCGAGCGGCTGCGCGCCCAGCTGCCCACCGACGGCCCGCTGCGGGACCAAGCCGCCGAGCGGGTGGACGAGCTGGAAGAGGCGGTCACCGCGTCCGAGCCGGACCTGTCGACCATGGAGTACGTACGCAACTGGTTCGCCCGGCGGCTGCCCGAGCTCGCGGGCGCGGTGACGGGGCTGATCGTCCATCCCGCCGTCGGGGCGCTGGTCGCCGCGGCGGGCACGGGACTGGCGGGCGAGTTCGTGCGCCGCTTCGGTTCGACCGACGGGGCGTGAGCTGCGCCGCGCCGGGGTCGTGATCCAGTCGGCCGGGTGCAGCCGCCGTTCGCGCCCGGCGCCGATGAACCGGACGCTTGCCCAGCAGTCGGGCGTCCGGACGGTGGCCGACGGCTGAGCATTAAGCTCGGCACTCATGCAAGAGACAGGCCGGACCGGACGCAAGCTGGGGGTGATGGGCGGCACCTTCGACCCGATCCACCACGGGCACCTGGTCGCCGCCAGCGAAGTCGCCAACCGGTTCGACCTCGACGAAGTGATCTTCGTCCCCACCGGACAGCCGTGGCAGAAAGCACACAAAAAGGTCAGTCCGGCCGAGGACAGGTACCTGATGACCGTCATCGCGACGGCCTCCAACCCGCGGTTCTCGGTGAGCAGGGCCGACATCGACCGGGGCAAGGTCACCTACACCGTGGACACCCTGCGCGAGATGCGCGCGCAGTATCCGGACGCCGAGCTGTACTTCATCACGGGAGCGGACGCACTGGCCAACATCCTCTCGTGGCAGGATTGGGCGGAACTGTTCGAACTGGCGAAGTTCGTCGGGGTGAGCCGTCCGGGCTACGAGCTGAACGCCGATCATCTCCAGGAACATCTGCGTGATCTTCCGGCCGATGCGGTGACGATGATCGAGGTCCCGGCCCTGGCCATCTCGTCGAGTGAGTGCAGGCGACGCGCCGCCGAGAATCGGCCGGTGTGGTACCTCGTCCCCGACGGCGTGGTCCAGTACATATCGAAGCGGCACCTCTACGTGCCCGGAGCAGCGGAAGGTAGCTAAAAGGCATGAGCGCATCTGTCGAGGCGGTCGAGATGGCGCAGGTCGCCGCGCGGGCGGCGGACGAGAAGCTGGCTGCCGACGTGGTCGTGCTCGACGTCTCCGAGCAGCTGGTGATCACCGACTGCTTCGTGATCGCCTCCGCGCCGAACGAACGCCAGGTCAACGCGATCGTCGACAATGTGGAGGAGCGGCTGCGGCAGGCCGGTCACAAGCCTGTCCGCCGGGAGGGCACCCGCGAGGGCCGCTGGGCCCTGCTGGACTACGTCGACGTCGTCGTGCACATCCAGCACAACGACGAGCGCAATTTCTATGCGCTGGAACGGCTGTGGAAGGACTGCCCGGTGGTTCCGGTGTCAGGTGTCGGTGATCCGCGCGCCGTCGAGGGTGACGAGGGGAACGGCGCCGAGTGAGCAAGTATGCCGGTGTGCGCACCCTGATCCTGTTGCGGCACGGGCAGACCGAATGGAATGCCTCGGATCGGATGCAGGGGCAGATCGACACCGATCTCACCGAGCTCGGTCGCAGACAAGCCAAAGAGGCGGCGCGCGAGCTGGTCTCGCGCAATGCCATCGCGATCGTCTCCTCCGACCTCAAGCGCGCCTACGACACCGCGCTCGCCCTCGCGGAGCACACCGCGGTGCCCGTCGTGCGGGACCCGCGCCTGCGGGAAACCCACCTCGGTGACTGGGAAGGGCTCACTCACCTCGAGGTCGACGCCGATTATCCGGGCGCGCGGGTCGCTTGGCGGCTCGACGCCACCTATCGGCCGCCCAACGGCGAGAGCAAACTCGAGGTGGGCGCGCGCTCGCTTCCCGTCGTGCGGGAACTGTTCAGCGAGCGACAGGATTGGCCGGGCCGGACTATCATCCTGGTGGCGCACGGCGGGCTGATCGCCGCCCTGACGGCCGCGCTGCTCGACCTGCCGCCGCAGAACTGGCCGATCCTCGGAGGACTGGCCAATACCAGCTGGGTGCAACTGAGCAGCCACGGTCCAGGCATCGAACAGCCCGGGTGGCGCCTCGATGTGTGGAACGCAGCGGCAAAGGTAGCTCCCGATGTCCTCTGAAGAGCCGATCAGGTCGGTGCCGGACGAACTGTTCCAGCAGGTGACCGCCAAGCCGGAACGCCGGCTTCCGGACGCGCTGTTCGGCGGTCCCGCCGACAAGCCCGCGCGGTCCGCGAAGAGCACCGCGAAGGGTGAGGAACCCCTTCGCACGGTGCCGGACGAGTTGTTCAAGCAGGTGACAGCCAAGCCGGAACGGCAGCTGCCGGACGCGTTGTTCGGTGGACCGCCGAATCGGGATGTCGAGCCTGCGTCGGGCGCGGTCGACGGTCCGTTGGGCGGAGATGCCGCGGACGCGGGGGCCGAGGACGACGTCGAATCGGGGCAGGAAACCGGTGCCGTCGAAAACGGCGCCTCGGGAACCGAAGTCGCCGAGGGTGATTCGGGTGCCGCAGTGGTGTCCGATGTCGCGGTGGGTGCGGTGGGCAGCGAGGTTGTGGCGGATTCCGGAGAGGCGGGTCCGAGCGGGTCGTCGGAGACCATCGATGGCCCGCTGGGTAGCGAGCGTTCGGACGAAGTGCGGCGTGCCGTCGAGGACGATTCGGCGACGCACGGCTCTGTCGACCCCGAGACGGAAGTAGCTGCGGGCGAGAGCGTTCCGCGCGTCGCGGAGGCCGATAGCGCGACCTCGGCCCCTGGACCGGCATCGGTCTCGGCCGACGCGCGGGAGCATGCTGGCGCGCCTGCGAATTCCGCGCTGACCACTGAATCGGCGCCGGTGGATCCTGCGAAGTCCGATGGCGCAGCAACGGTCGAGGTGTCAGCGCCGCAAACTCTGGCGGCACCGGCTGCGATGTCTGCTCCCGCTGCGGCATCGGAGTCGACTCCATCTGCGGCGTCGGCGGCGTCCGTCTCGGCGCTGATCCCGTCCGCGGCAGCAGTTTCGGGCGCGTCCGAGCTTGCGGCCGAGCGGGTGAACGCAGACGCCAGTGTGGCGACGGCCGGTGAAGTCGTTCCCGCGGCCGCGGAGGTTCCGGCCAAGCGCCCGGTGCTCTTGGTCATCGCCGACTCGCTGTCCTACTTCGGTCCGAACGGCGGCCTGCCCGCCGACGATCCGCGAATCTGGCCGAATCTCGTCGGCGCCGAACTGGATTGGGACGTGGAGCTGGTCGGCCGGATCGGCTGGACCTGCCGCGATGCCTACTGGGCGCTGATCGGCGACCCGCGGGTGTGGGCGGCCGTGCCGAACGCGGGCGCGGTGGTCTTCGCCGTCGGCGGCATGGACACCCTGCCGTCGCCGCTGCCGACCGCGCTCCGCGAGCTGATCCGCTATGTGCGTCCGCCGGGTCTGCGCAGGCGCGTCCGTTCCCTGTACAACTGGCTGCAACCGAAGCTGTCGAAGCTGGGTCGCCCGGTCGCGCTGCCGCCGAAGGTGAGCGTCGATTACTTGGAGCAGTCCCGCGAGGCGCTCGCGCAGTTGCGTCCGGATCTGCCGTTCGTCGCGGTGCTGCCCTCGGTGCACAACTGCGAGGCTTATGGGCGGGTGCATTCCGGCAGGCCACGCGCGGTGAAGGCGCTGCAGGCGTGGTCGGCGCGGAGTTCGGTGCCGCTGGTGGATCTCGGTGAAGCGGTGCGGGAGAACATCTTCTCCGGCGACGCCAATCCGGATGGGATCCACTGGGGTTGGGCCGGGCACACCGCCGTCGCCAACGCGATGGTCAAGACCTTGCAGGAGGTTCGGTAGTCCGTGGCCGTCGTGGTCGTCACCGATTCCTCCGCGAGCCTCCCTGCCGAACTCGTCGACGAGCTGGATATCGCCGTCGTTCCGCTGCACGTCCTGGTCGGTGACCGCGCCATTCGCGAGGGCGTGGAACCGATCGACATCGACTACGCCGCCGATACCGTGACCACGTCGGCGGCCTCGCCCGGCGAGTTGCGTGAGG
Organism: Nocardia sp. CNS-044; assembly: GCF_059570515.1. Taxonomy (NCBI): domain Bacteria; kingdom Bacillati; phylum Actinomycetota; class Actinomycetes; order Mycobacteriales; family Nocardiaceae; genus Nocardia; species Nocardia sp. CNS-044. The sequence goes on along the minus strand of NZ_JCANSX010000007.1, from coordinate 514,716 downwards.
TCTACGAGCGGGCGTTGGCGCGCAGCGGCGGCGATGGGGTTGTCGCCGTGCACCTTTCGCGTCAGCTGTCCGGAACCTGGGAGGCGGGCAGGCAGGCCGTGCGCGACATGGACGCCGCCGACCGCGTTCGTCTCGTCGATTCCCTCGGCGCGGGCCTCGCCACCGGACTTCCCACCCTCGCGGCGGCACGTAGGGCGCGGGCCGGTGCGCCGCTGGACATCGTCTACGACACCGCCGTCGCCACCGCCAGCCGGGCGCGCACCTTCTTTCTGGTCAACCGCACCGAGCAGCTACGCCGCGGCGGGCGGCTGAGCAGCGCGGCGGCGTTCTTCGGCAGCGAGTTGGTCACCAAACCGCTGTTGCAGATCGTCGAGGGTCGGCTCGAGCTGCGTGAGAAAGCGCGGACGCGTTCCAAGGCGTACGCGAAACTCCTCGCCGCGGCGGTGGACGCGGCCGGGGAAGACGGCGCCGCGGTGGCCGTGCAGCACCTGGAGGCGGCCGAGGCCGCGGAGACCCTGGCCGGGCAACTGCGCGAACTGATTCCGGGAATCCGCGAACTGATCGTCGCGGAGTTCGGTCCGGTGCTCGGCGTGCACCTGGGTCTCGGCGCGGTCGGTGTGCTCGTGGTGCCCGGCGGGTGCGCGTGAATGCCGATCACGGTGATCGCAACCGGTTCGCCGAGCCGCCGCGCCGGATAACGTCGCGACGGTGACGAGTTCGACACTGACCGTGGCGACGGTCGACTGGGCGCATCCCGACGCGGTCACCCTGCGCGAGGAGATGGCCGCCGAGGTCGGACCGCGCTACGCCGATCTCGCCCGCTCGGTGCGCGGCAATCCGAACGCGGTCGACGAGGCCACCGTGCATCGCACGTTCGTCGCCTATTCGGACGGGGCGGCCGGTCACGCGGCGCTGCGCTGGAACGCGGGCGAACTCGAGCTGAAACGAATGTTCGTTCGCCCCGCCCACCGCGGCTCGGGCGTCGCCGCCGCGCTCCTCACCGCGGCCGAGGACGCCACCCGCGCCGCCGGTCTGCCCCGGCTGATCCTGCAGACCGGACATCTTCAGCCGGAGGCCGTGCGGTTCTATACCCGCAGCGGGTACCACCGAATTCCGATCTTCGCGCCGTACGAGGTGCTGCCTCTGTCGAATTGCTTTGCCAAGCGGTTGAACTGAGCGTCAGGCCCGCGGAACCGCCTTCGCACGGGAGTTGGCGGTCCGGACTGGCACGTGCGGGTCCGGGGCTTTGGCGGGTGGGTTGTCCCCAGGGGCGGGGTTATCAACAGGGCTGACGAAATGCCTGGTCGCAGCGGGCTGTTCGGTCTGGCGGCTGCGTACGGTCGCGGGCATGGGACGACACGACGAACGCGAGCGGATACGACGGCAGCTCGGGGCGCTGACCGTCCGGGTAGGGGCGAGTCGAGGGGTTGGGTTCGGATCGGATGCCTCCGCGACGTCCGGTGGCAGTGCCCCGAAAGCTGCTCGTGGGGAGCCGCATGCCTTCGCGTCACCTGAGAGCGAGACGGCACATCCAGCCGACGTGACCGGGAAAAGCTCGGGCCGTTGGCATTTGGAGCGGCTACCGCCGGATCCTCGCTCCACGGAAACCAGCGCGGCGGTGGACGACGAAGAGCCGGTCGGTGAGGTGCATACCCCGCGCTGGTTGGACGAACCGCCACGCGGTCCGGGCTGGCGGGAACGTCTTTTCCCGGAACGTTTTCACGGTGCGCGAATCAACCCCGGCCGCCGGGGGGTGCTGACTCTGGCGATGGTCGGTGTGGCGGCCGTGATCGTCGCGATGGTGATGGTTTTTCAGGAGCGTCCGGTGGCGCACGCGGTGCCGCCGTTGCCTGCGGTACGCACCAGTGCGACTCCGCTTGGTACGCCCCCGGTTTCGGCGCAACCGGTTCCCGCCGCGACGGGAGCGCTGCCCGCACCCGAGGCCGCCGAGCTGGTCGTCAGTGTGGTCGGCCTGGTCCAGCGCGGTGGATTGGTGCGGCTGCCCGAGGGTGCTCGGGTGGCGGACGCGCTCGCCGCGGCGGGCGGCGCCCGCGACGGCGCGGATCTGACCGGTATCAACCTGGCCCAGCGCGTTCAGGACGGCGACCAGATCCTCGTCGGGGCCACCGCCCCGGCTCCTGGAACGCCGCTCCAGCCCGGCAGCACCACGATCACCGCGACCGGCGGGGCTGCCACCTCCCGTCCCAACGCCGGACCGACCGGCAAGGTCGACCTCAACAAAGCCACCGAAGCGGAGCTGGACGCCCTGCCCGGCATTGGGCCCGTCACCGCCGGTGCGATCACCGCTTGGCGCAAGGCGAACGGCCGCTTCACCGACCTCGAACAGCTCGGTGAGGTCGACGGCATCGGTCCGGCCCGCCTGGCTCGCCTGCGCGATCTGGTGACGGTATGACCTCCGCACTCGATTCGCGGGAGGCCGAACGCGTGAAGATCGTGGACGCCCGTCTGCTTCCCGCCGCACTGTGCTGCTGGGCAGTGACGATCGTCGTGCTGGTCTCGGGCTGGTTGGTCGGTATCGCGGTGGCTCTCGGATCGGCCGTGGCAGCAGCCGGGTTGGCGGCGATGTCGCTGGCCTGGCGTTCGGAGCATTTCGTGCGACGGGTCCTGGCGGTAATGCTTCTCGCCGCCGTGTTGCTCGGAGTCGGAGCCACCGTCGTGGCGGGTGTTGGGGCCGCGATGGCAGTCGCGGTGAGCGTCGCGGTCGTGTCGGTTGCGGCGGCGGCATCGACGGGAAGGCGGCGCGAGAGTTCCACGGTGCATCGGGCGGTGGCCTTGACGTTGCTGGCTGCTGTACTTCTCGGCACGGGTTTCGCGGTGGCGGCGGCGTGGCGGGAATATCGCGTCGCGACGCATCCGATGCGTGCGGCGTACGGCCTTTCGATGCGAATCGTCGCCACGCCGACCGATGATCCGAAACCGTTGCCGAGCAGTTCCTTCGGTGGGGAGCGGCGCTGGGTCGTCCGGGCCGCGCTGCGGGAGTATCACCGCGCCGATGCGACGGTGCGTTCCGGCGGCCGGGTGGTCGTCTTCGCCTCGGGGCCGGAGTGGGCCGACCTGTTGCCCGGACAGCCGGTCGAATTCCGGGCGCAGCCGCAGCCGCCGCAGAACCGTGATCTGACGGTCGCCGCCCTGCACGCGCTCGGGCCTCCCAAGCCTGTCGCACCACCGCCGTGGTGGCAGCGAGCGGCCGCGTCGGTGCGTCACGACTTCGCGGACGCGGCCACCGCCGCGCTGTCCCCGGATGCCGCCGGGCTGATTCCCGCGTTGGTATTGGGTGATACTTCGGGCCTACCCGAACCGGTGCGTGAGGACTTCAAAACCGCTGGACTACAGCACCTTTGCGTGGTGAGCGGAGCGAACTTCACGATTCTTCTCGCGGTCGTGTTGTTCGTCGTGCGCACACTCACGTTGGGTCCGCGCGCGGCGGCGGCGACCGCAGTGGGCGCGATACTCATGTTCGTGGTCGTCGCTCGGCCGGACCCGAGTGTTCTGCGCGCGGCCGCGATGGGCGCGGTCACACTGCTCGCGCTGGTCACGGGCCGTCGCAAACAGGCACTTCCCGCCTTGTGCGTAGCGGTGATCGGTTTGCTGTCGATCTGGCCGGAACTCGCGGTGAACGCCGGATTCGCGCTGTCGGTGCTCGCGACGGCCGGGCTGATCCTGCTCGCGCCGAGCTGGGCCGATTGGCTGCGGGACCGCGGCTGGTGGCGGCTGCCCGCCGAGCTGGTCGCTGTCTCGGCAGCCGCCTTCACGGTCACCGTGCCGATCATGGTCGCCCTGACCGGCCGCGTCAGCGTCGTCGCGATCCTGGCGAATGTGCTTGTCGCACCGGTGATCGCGCCGCTCACCGTAGTCGGCGCTCTCGGTGCCGCCTGCGCCTCGGTGTGGCCACCGCTCGCCGAACTGGTCCTGCGTTGTGCGGGCCCGCCGCTGTGGTGGTTGCTCACCGTCGCCGAGCACACCGCCGCACTACCGGGGGCGACGCTCACCGTGCCCGGCGGGTTGATCGGCGGTCTGACCGCCGCCGCGTTCGTCATCGTCGCGGTGTGTGCGCTGCGCAGCGCTCTGGTGCGCCGAATCACGGTCGTCATCGTGCTGTCCTCGACGGCCGTCCTGCTGCCCGTCCGGCTCTGGAATCCGGGCTGGCCCCCGTCCGATTGGGTTCTCGCGGCTTGCGACATCGGCCAAGGCGACGGCTTGGCCCTCTCCGTAGGCCACGGAACGGCCATCGTCATCGACGTCGGACCCGACCCGCGCACCATGCGCACCTGCCTGGACCGCCTCCGCATCCGCCACATCGCCCTCCTCGCCCTCACTCACCCCCACGCCGACCACATCGGCGGCCTGACCGGCGCGATCCACGGCCGCACCGTCGCCGCGATCGCCATCGCGCCCGGCGAACTCGACGGACACGAAAGGTCCTCACGAACCGCCGCCGACAGCAAAAGTGCTGAGCACCAGGCGACCCGGAGCGTGCAGTCGAAATCGGGGGAGGTCGACCTACCCGACGCCCAGCGCCTCGATGTGGACAGCCCCGGGGCCGATCGCCTCGGAGAAGCCGCGACCAACCTCGATGCAGACGGCAACGCCGCTCCGAGCCAGCACCCACGCGCCCCCGACGACCGCACGCCCATCACCGCGCCCGCGCAGATCGCCGAGATCGCGACCGCGGCAAAGATCCCGGTACTCGAACTGTCAGCCGGTCATGTAATGCGGTTCGGCGCAGTCGAATTGACCGTCCTGTCACCGATCGCCACCCAACCCCGCCCACGACACCCCACCGCCGAACCGAACGACCGCTCCCTCGTCCTCACCGCCGCCACCCCGGCCGGTCGAATTCTGCTCACCGGCGACATCGAATCCCCAGCCCAACTCCGCCTACTCCGCAACCCCACCCCCTTGCGCGCCGACATCCTCAAGGTCCCCCACCACGGATCCCAAACCACGACAGCAGAATTCCTCACCGCCGTCCACCCCCGCCTGGCCATCATCAGCTCCGGCACGAACAACACCTTCGGCCACCCCCACCCCAAAATCCTCACCGCCCTCCACTCCCTCGGCACCACCATCGCCCGCACCGACCAACACGGCGACATCCTCATCGCCGGCACCCCACCCCACCTGCGCATCCACACCCGCAATCCGGGTTGATACCGAATCATCGACGACGGCTGTATTCGGCTAGGCACTCGGTCGGTCGCTTCCTCTCGGGACCCCTGGCTAGCGTGGCGCAGCGGTAGGCATCGGATTTGCCTCGACTCGATTGGGTCGCGTAGAACTCCCTGGCCCACTTGTAATCTGCGCCCTGCCAAGGAATCAGGAGGTCCGGTGGCGTCGGCTGGTCCCAGGAGAGCGGACATTGCTCGCTTTCGCGAGTACCGCGAGTACGAGGCTCGCAAGATCGATGCGAACAATGCCATGATGGCGCTGCTGGCCGGCGCCCAGCTGGCCGCGCATCTCTTGAAGCTGACCGAGGGCTCGGATCATCTACTGCCGCAGGTATTCCCGGGCGTCGAGCACATCAAGCGTTTCAACCTGAGAACCGCGCAGGCCACCGAGATCCTCCTCGCTGCCGATCCACACTTGGGAATGATGGGCGTGCCCTACGTTCTCGCCCTGCACGAAGACTATTTACGGACATGTGTACGGCTGCTCGCCGGGGAAGGGTTGTGCCGGGCGAAAGAGGCGAAGGCCAACCTCGTGGAGCTGCACGGAATCATCGAAAAGACCACGGGCTACAAGTATTCAGCCGACCTCATCGCCTACATCGACACACTACGGCTGATGCGCAACTGCGTCATCCACAACGGTGGGCTGCTGAGCCAACCCCTGTATGACCAGCTGAAGTCCTGGACGCCCGCGCAGGAGCTGGGCTGGGAAGCGGTCGCCGTTCGAAACCCGCGGCACCTCCGCCTAGGCGACCGTCTCCTGCTCGGTCACGGCGAAATGCTCGCGGCGTTGGCTTTCACCAAACGGCTCGACCGCGAGACCAATCTCGGCTTGCAGGTAGCGCTGCCGCGCAGTTGCTGGGCGAAACTGGTAGTCGACGAGGTTGCGGATCAGCATCCGTCGTTGGTCAAGGATCGGAACCAAGCCTTGCGGAAGGCGCGGGGAGTGGCCCGACATCACTACGGGGTGCTGAAACTGACCGACGCAGAACTCCAGTCGGAAATCAGCCTGCGATAGAGATGGCGGGCACACCTGTGAAGATGCCCGCCATTTCGGATGTAACAAAGCGGGGCTCTACTGCTTGAGCTATCGGTTTGGCGAGCCAAACCGATCGGGATGTCAACCCCGAATCTCCACGCTTCTGTGGAACGCCCGGTTGCGAACCGGTAGGACCAAGTCCCGCTCCTGTCGAAAACGGTATCAGATGAGCACGTCGGCGGGGGTGTCGGTGGGGGGACGTAGGATCGGGCGCGTGAGTGAACGGTCTGCGGCGGTGCATCTGGTCCTCGGGGAGGAAGAGCTGTTGATCGAGCGCGCGGTGGCGGGGATTACCGCGCAGGTCAGGGTGGGGGCGCCGGATCCGGAGGCGGTGCCGGTCGATCGGCTGCGGGCGGGGGACGCGAGTACCGCGGAGTTGGCGGAGCTGTTGAGTCCGTCGCTGTTCGCGGAGGACCGGGTGATCGTTCTGGAGTCGGCGGCGGAGGCGGGGAAGGACGCCGTCGCGGTGATCACGGAGGCGGCGGCGGATCCGCCCGACGGTGTGGTGCTGGTGGTGCTGCACTCGGGTGGCGGACGGGCCAAGGCGCTGGCGCCCGCGCTGCAGAAGGCCGGGGCGACGGTGCACAACTGTGCGAAGCTGACCAAGGCCGCCGAGCGGGTGGAGTTCGTGCGCGGTGAGTTCCGTGCCGCGGGGGTGCGGGTCGCGGGGGACGTAGTGCAGGTGGTGTTGGAGGCGGTCGGCTCGGACCTGCGCGAATTGGCCGCCGCCTGTTCGCAATTGGCGGCCGACACCGGCGGCAAGATCGATGTCGCCGCGGTGCGGCAGTACTACTCGGGCAAGGCGGAGGTGTCGGGATTCGACGTGGCGGAGCTCGCCGTCGCGGGCGACCGGCCCGGCGCGATGGAGGCGCTGCGGTGGGCTAACGACCGCGGTGTTCCGCACGTGCTGCTCGCCGACGCGCTCGCCGATTCGGTGCACACCATCGCGCGGGTCGGCTCGGCGGGGCGCGGCGACCCGTTCAAGCTCGCCCAGCAGTTGGGCATGCCGCCATGGAAGGTGAAGAAGGCGCAGGCCCAAGCGCGCGGCTGGACCCCGGCCACCATCGGCTCGGCCATGCAGGTGGTCGCGACCTTGAACGCCGACGTGAAGGGCGGCGCGGCGGACTCCAGCTACGCCTTGGAACACGCTCTCACGAGCATTCTCGACCTGCACGGCGCGGGCTGATCGGGGATAGCCGCGCAATCGGCGAATACCTAGTTACCCGATCCGTGTCAAACTGGATTGGGTGGACGAGCCAACAGCGCGAGTTCCCGGCGTCGACGCTTCCGGACGACGTCGTGCGATCGGCGGCGCGCACCGGCTGCCGACCCCGCGCCGCGACGTCGTCCGCACCGTGGCGAAGGCGGTCGCGGGCGGGCTGTCGGCACTCGTCCTCGCGGGCACCGCGGTGGGCTGGACCACCGAGAACGGCTTCGACGACGGTTTCGGCCGCTCCCACGCGCTGGACGACGCGCCGCGATCGCTGGACGGCGCGATGAACATTTTGCTGATCGGCCTCGACACCCGAAAAGACCAGAACGGCAACGACCTTACGCGAGAAATACTCGATCAGCTGCACGCGGGAGACGGCGATCAGGGCGGTTACAACGCCAACACGCTGATCCTGGTGCACATCCCCGCCGACCTGAAGAAGATCACCGCGGTCTCCATCCCGCGCGACAACTACGTGGCCGTCTCGGGCATCCCTGGCTACACCCACATGAAGATCAAGGAGGCGTACGGCCTGAAGAAAGCCGTGGTGCAGGAGCGGCTCGAGGCCCAGGGCGTGACCGATCGCGCGAAGCTGGAACGCGTGGGCCGGGAGGCGGGCCGCGCCGCCATCGTGCAGGCTGTGCGCAATCTGACCGGCGTTCCGATCGACCGGTTCGCCGAGATCACCCTCGCCGGTTTCTACGATCTGGCCAAGGCGCTGAACGGCGTCGAGGTGTGCCTGCGCAAGCCGGTCCAAGACGTCGAGTACTCCGGCGCCGATTTCCCCGCCGGTCGCCAGCGCTTGGATCCGGCCCAGTCGCTGGCCTTCGTTCGTCAGCGTCACGGCCTGGAGAACGGCGATCTGGACCGCACCCATCGGCAGCAGGCCTTCCTCACTTCGGTCGCCAAGGAGCTGCGCAACGCGGGTACGTTCACCGACGTCGGCAAGCTCTCGGCCTTGATGGACGTCGCGCACCGCAACATCGTGCTCTCCGACGGCTGGAACCTCGTCGACTTCCTGCGCACCGTCGGCTCCGCAGCCAGCCCCACCGTCGAGTTCCGCACCCTGCCGGTGCTGCGCTACGACGTGATCAACGGGCAGGACGTGAACATCATCGACCCGGCCGCCATCCGCCGCGAGGTGCGCCGCGCCTTCGGCGAGCCCGAGCCGACCGCGTCGCAGAGCCCGTCCAGCACGATCGACGTATTCGACGCCGGAAGCGAAGAGGGTTACACCGCAAAGGTTTCCACCGCCCTGGCGAGCCGCGGCTACCGCAAGGGGACGGTCGGCTACGCCGCGTCCTCGGACGGCTGGGCCTCGGCGGTGTACTACGGCCCGGGCGACGAGACCGAAGCCGCCCGGCTCGCCGACACTCTCGGTCTCCCCGCCCTCGAGTCCGTGACCGTGCCCGAGGGCCGCATCAGGGTCGTCCTCGGCTCGGACTTCACCATGCCCCCGGCCCTGACCGGCGCCTCGACCACCGGCACGGCCACGCCGACCACCCGACTCACGCCAACCACTCAGGCGCCGACCTCGACACCGGACGTCGGCAAACCAGTGGACGCCACCATCACCGGCAGCGACATCCCTTGCGTGAACTAGTGCCGCGTCCACAAAGGTTGGACACGCGATCCGACCGAAGGTCACCGTCGGTCGGCCCACCGCGATCAAGGTCACCCTCGATCGGTTCCCCGGGCACGTAGGTCGGGTGAACGAAGGTCACCTCTGGCGGTATGAAGGTGGTCTTCGGTCGGTTACCGCATCGACCGTTCTTGGCGCGGTACTGGTCATCGAGGCGGGCGGTCGGAAGGTATCGCGGTGCCAAGGGAAAACTCAGACCCGCGCCTCGATCTTCAGATCGCCGAAGGTGACGCTCCTGGTCAGCGGCCGGGCCAGGAACTCGTGCGGAAACCCGAGATCGATGGACGTGGCGCGCTCCAAGCGGTCGATCTGATCCGCGTCGAACTCGATGTCGAGCGCGCCGAGGTTGTCCTCCAGTTGCGCCGCCGTGCGGGCGCCGATGATCGGCGAGGTGACGCCGGGGTTGTGCAGGGTCCAGGCGATGGCGACCTGGGACGGCGTCCTTCCGAGCTGCGCCGCGACCTCTTTCACCACGTCGGCGATGACGAGACCGCGCTCGGTGAGCGCCCCGCTGGCGGCGGCCACGTTCTTGCGGGTGCCCGCGGCGGACGCCTCGGTCCGCATGCCGAGATCGGCGCGCCCGTACTTGCCGGTGAGCACGCCGCTGCCGAGCGGCGACCACGGGATGACGCCGAGACCCAGCTCCCGCGCCATCGGGACGAGATCGCGTTCCACGGTCCGCTCGATGAGGCTGTACTCGATCTGCAACGCGATCAGCGGCGACCAGCCGCGCAGGTCGGCGATGGTCTGCATGCGGGAGATCTGCCAGGCGGGCGCGTCGGAGATGCCGACGTAGAGCACCTTGCCGGAGCGGACCAGGTCGTCCATGCCGCGCAGGATCTCCTCGACCGGGGTCAGGAAATCCCAGGCGTGCAGGTAGAGCAGGTCGATGTAATCGGTGTTCAGCCGCCGCAAGCTGGCCTCCACCGAGGCGAACATGCTCTTGCGGTGGTTGCCGCCGGAGTTGGGATCGCCAGGCCTGCGCAGCATGGTGTACTTCGTGGCGAGCACCAGGCTCTCACGGTTGTCCGCGGTGAACTCGCCGAGCAACCGTTCGGAGGTGCCGTCGGTGTACTGGCTGGCGGTGTCGATGAAGTTGCCGCCGCGGTCGACGTAGGTGTCGAAGATCTTGCGGGCCTCGTCGCGGTCCGCGCCCCATCCCCAGTCGGCGCCGAAGGTCATGGTGCCCAGCGAGAGCGGGGACACCCGCAGGCCCGAGCGGCCGAGCAGGCGGTAGGTGTCGAGGGTCCGTGTTCCGGACATGGTCGCTCCTGTCGTGATGTTTCGTCGTCGTTCGAAACACAGTCTGGAGCGGGGCGAATGCGGCGGTAAGGGAAGGAATTTCCTGGGAAAGCCAGTACCACCCTGGCCGTACCATCGAAGACGATGACCCGCACCGTGAACGCGACCCAGGAACTGGCGGCCTTCCTACGCGCCCGCCGCGCGCGCTTGCACCCCGACGACGTCGGCCTGCCGGTCCGTCGGCAAGTTCGCCGCACGCCGGGTCTGCGCCGCGAGGAGGTGGCCGAGCTGGCCGGGGTCAGCACCGACTACATCGTCCGGCTGGAGCAGGGCCGCGGACTCCGCCCCTCCGCCGAGGTCGTCGAGGCACTGGCGCGGGCGCTGCGATTGGACGCCGACGAACGCGCCTACCTGTTCGACCTGGCCAGACAGCGGATGCCTGGCAACGGCACACCGGCCACCGCCCCCGATCCGGCACTGCTCATGCTGGTCGAGCACCTGTCGCCGCTGCCCGCCATGCTGGTCGACCACCGCTACGACATTCTGGCGTGGAATCGCGAAATGGCCTGTCTGATCACAGATTTCGAGGCGCTACCGGAACGGCGGCGCAATTCGATGTGGTTGTGCCTGCTCGATCCGGCGCTGCGCGAGTTGTACGCCGAGCGCGAGCGCATCATTCGGGAGGGCGTCGCGGACCTGCGCGCGGCATGGGCGGCGCATCCGGACGATCGGCGACTGGCCGAGCTGATCGACGAGTTCGCGGCGTACAGCGAGGAGTTCGCGCGGGCATGGGACCGGCACGACGTGAAGGTGCAGGGGCGCGGGAACAAGCCGCTGTGCCATCCCGAGGTCGGGCCGCTGGTCGTCACCTACGAGGTGCTGATGCCCGTGCAGGATCCCGACCAGCGGATCATCATCTATCGGGCCGCCGACGCCGACTCGCAGGTGGCGCTGGACCGCCTGACGGCCGGAGTCGCGGCAAGGGAGCCGAGCGCGGCGGAACTGAGCCCGCCGAGCTGAGCTGTCTGTAGAACCGAGACCTGAGGAGCTGAGCAGCCAGTCGCTCAGTCCGCCGAGCTGAGCAGCAGCTCGTCGTCGTCCTCGTCCGACTCCTCGAATCGGCCTTCCCATTCGTCGTACACGGGCACTTCGTCTTCCCGGGTCACGATCCACTCCAGCGAGTAACCACCGTCGTCGTCGGGGACCATGACGTTCTCGATCTTCAGGCCGAGCCCGAGCACCTCGGCGGCGCGGATGACCTCCGGCAGGTCCTCGCCTCTGACCACGGTCTGATTCGCGTACACGGTTACCATGCGCGGAATCGTAGCCCCCGACACCGACATCTCGGCTACGGTCCGGTGAACTCGTCGACGAAGCTCGGATTCGAAGCGGACACGACAAAAGCCGCCGTGGTCATCGAGGCCGCGGCGGCTGGCGTCAGAAGAATTCGATCCCGGATGCCGGGACCGGCGAATCAGCCGAGCTTGTTGTAGGCCAGCGCGAGCGCCGACTTCTTGTTGGCGGCCTGGTTGGCGTGGATGACGCCCTTCGAAGCGGCCTTGTCCAGCTTGCGGCTGGCGAACTGGAGACGCGCGCCGGCCTGCTCCTTGTCGCCGGCGGCAGCGGCTTCCCGGAAGCTGCGGATCGCGGTGCGCAGCGCGGACTTGACCGACTGGTTGCGCTTGCGCGCCGCCTCGTTGGTACGGATCCGCTTCATCTGGGACTTGATGTTGGCCACGCCTGTTTCCTCGTGTTCCTGTCGCTGGTGGTATGTACTGAGAAGTCTTGCGCGTGCGACACACCCGGTGTGAACGGGTATCGCGACGCCGAAGATCGAGGGTACCAGCCGCCGCGCGGCACACGAAATCGCCGCGTCGGGTCGGTCGACCGGTACCGAGCGCGATGCGGGCCTCGGGACGAGTCGGCGACAATGGGCGAGCAACCTCGGGGCATCCCCTCCCACCTGCGCGACCGGGAGCATCCGGTCGCGGCTGCGAAGTCGTTGTAGAGATCACCCGTCTGGCGTAGCGTCCCCACTGCAAGCACCGCTTGATCTTGAATGGTCGGAGTTCGCGGCAATACCTCGTCTACCGGTAGCAATGGCTCGAGATGGCGGAAGGTGTGTCTGTATGTCTCCCACGGCGCAGGAAGTCGTCGAAGAACTGGCCGAGGACAGGCCGATTCCCGACGTGAAGAAATGGGCGGCCGAGGCGCTCGGCACGTTCGTTCTGGTGATGGGCGGTGTCGGCACCGCGGTGCTGGCCGGTGAGCGGGTCGGCGCGCTCGGGGTGGCGCTCGCCTTCGGTCTCACGCTGATGTTCCTGGTCTACGCGATCGGGCCGATCTCGGGCTGCCACGTCAACCCGGCGGTCACCCTGGGCCAGCTCATCATGGGCAGGCTGACTCCGATCAACGCGGGCGGCTACGTGATCGCGCAGCTGGTCGGCGCGTTCATCTCCGGGCTCGTGCTGTTCGCGATCGCGAAGAATCTGCCCTCCTACGACCGCAAGGTAGACGGCCTCGGCGCCAACGGCTGGGGCGCGCACAGCCCGTCGGCCAAGACCGGGCCGCTGGGCCAGGTCGTCGTGCAGAACGGCTACGGCATGGCCGCGATGATCATCATCGAGGTGATGTTGACCGCACTGCTGGTCTTCGTGGTGCTCGCCTCCACCGACCAGATCTCCGACGTCCCGCTGGCCGGTCTGTCCATCGGCGTCACTCTCGCGGTGATCCACCTGATCTCCATCCCGGTCGACAACACCTCGGTGAACCCCGCGCGCAGCCTCGGCGTCGCGTTCTATCAGGAGGGCGCCGCCGGGCAGGTGTGGGCGTTCATCGTCTTCCCGCTGATCGGCGGCGTGCTCGGCGCGCTGGTCTACGGCCTGCTGTACGGCCGGAGCCGGGAAATGATCAGCTGACGCCTCGTAGACATCTTCCGACCGAAGGTGACCGCGAGCCCGCTATATCGACTGGACGTCACCTTCGTTCGGGAAATGCCTGCCGACCGAAGCCGGCCTTCGGTCGGGTCGGGCGGCTGACGGTCCCTTCGGTCGGCAGCCGACCGGCTCGCGCGCTAGCTCCAGTGGTACTCGACGACGAGCCGGTGGGCGACCAGATCGAAGGTCTTGCGGGCAAGGATGGCGCCCTCACGGCGAATGCCCGCCTCGGGAACGTCGAGCACCCGGTCCAGGCGCACCCAGCTCGGCCGGCCGTCGTGATCCCAGCTCCCGCTGCCTATGCCGAGCCAGTTGCGGTCGTGTGCGCGTTCGGGATTCGACGAGAGCATCAGGCCCAGCAGCGTGCGGCGATCGCGGCCGACCACGAGCACCGGGCGGTCCTTGCCGTTGCCCGGGTCCTCCTCGTAGGGCACCCAGGTCCAGACGATCTCGCCGGGATCGGCACGTCCGTCCAGGTGCGGGCAGTAGACGATCTGCCTGGCCCGCTGCGCAGTCGGCACCGGCGTCGACGCGGCGGGACGCACGGACACGCCTCCGTTGCGGCGCTGCGCGAGCGGGCCGACCAGTCGATCCACCAGTCGAGGTCCCTGCTGGCGGACGATCTTGGGACCCTGCTCCTTCGCGATCAGGCTCAACTGCTTGCCGAGAGAGTTCCAACTTCGGGCCATCGTTGGAGGATAACGGTGTGGTGACGACTTCTCATCCGGCACGCAATCGACTTGGCACAGCTGAGGATTTGCGGTAGGGATCGCGGGCGCTCGGACGACTAGAGGCAGCGGGGGACAGTCACGGGAAAACCGCGCGTGGCGGTGCGAACCGGGACGGCGCGTCGCCGGGGACGGACCAGTGGACCGCGTCCGCCCGCACCCATGGGACGATAGAGGGCAGTTTGCCGATACCCAGCTGAGGAGTGGAGTGCCCGCCAGCTTCGCCGACAAGACGTTCACCGATCCGTCCCGGATCCGGAACTTCTGCATCATCGCGCACATCGACCACGGCAAGTCGACGCTGGCCGACCGGATGCTGCAGCTCACCGGTGTGGTCGAGGAGCGGGCGATGCGCGCCCAGTACCTGGACCGGATGGACATCGAGCGCGAACGCGGCATCACCATCAAGGCGCAGAACGTGCGGCTGCCGTGGCAGGTGGACGACACCGAGTACGTGCTGCACCTCATCGACACCCCGGGCCACGTCGACTTCACCTACGAGGTGTCGCGCGCCTTGGAGGCCTGTGAGGGCGCGATCCTGCTGGTCGACGCCGCGCAGGGTATCGAAGCGCAGACCCTGGCCAACTTGTACCTGGCCATGGAGCGGGATCTGACCATCATCCCGGTGCTGAACAAGATCGACCTACCGGCCGCCGATCCGGATCGCTACGCCGCCGAGCTCGCCCACATCGTGGGCTGTGAGCCGGAGGACGTGCTGCGCGTCTCGGGCAAGACCGGAGTGGGCGTGCCGGAGCTGCTCGACAAGGTGATCGAGCAGGTCCCGCCCCCGGTAGGCCAGGCCGATGCGCCCGCGCGCGCCCTGATCTTCGACTCGGTCTACGACACCTATCGCGGCGTGGTCACCTATGTGCGTGTGGTCGACGGCAAGCTGACCCCGCGCCAGAAGATCAAGATGATGTCCACCGGCGCCACCCACGAGCTGCTGGAGATCGGCATCGTCTCGCCCGAGCCCAAGCCGACCCAAGGCCTCGGCGTCGGCGAGGTGGGTTATCTGATCACCGGCGTGAAGGACGTGCGTCAGTCCAAGGTCGGTGACACTGTCACCACCGCGCGCGAGGGCGCGACCGAGGCGCTGACCGGTTACCGCGAACCGCGGCCGATGGTCTACTCCGGTCTGTACCCCGTCGACGGTTCGGACTACCCGGATCTGCGTGACGCTCTGGACAAGCTGCAGCTCAACGACGCCGCGCTGACCTACGTCCCGGAGACCTCGGTGGCGCTGGGCTTCGGCTTCCGCTGCGGCTTCCTGGGGCTGCTGCACATGGAGATCACCCGCGAACGCCTGCAGCGGGAGTTCGGTCTGGACCTGATCTCCACCGCGCCCAACGTGATCTACCGCGTGGTCATGGAGGACGGGCGCGAGCACATCGTGACCAACCCCTCGTACTGGCCGGAAGGCAAGGTGCGCCAGGCCTTCGAGCCGGTCACCAAGTGCACCGTGATCGCGCCGAGCGAGTTCATCGGCACCATCATGGAACTGTGCCAGTCGCGGCGTGGTGAGCTGCTCGGCATGGACTACCTGTCCGAGACCCGCGTCGAGATGCGCTACATGCTGCCGATGGCGGAGATCATCTTCGACTTCTTCGACTCGCTGAAGTCGCGCACCCGCGGCTACGCCAGCCTCGATTACGAAGAGGCGGGCGAGCAGGAGGCCGCGCTGGTGAAGGTGGACATCCTGCTGCAGGGTGAGGCCGTGGACGCGTTCAGTGCCATCGTGCACAAGGACGCGGCCCAGGCCTACGGCAACAAGATGACCACCAAGCTGCGCGAACTGATCCCACGACAGCAGTTCGAGGTGCCCATCCAGGCCGCGATCGGCTCGAAGATCATTGCCCGCGAGAACATCCGCGCCATCCGCAAGGACGTGCTCGCCAAGTGCTACGGCGGTGACATCAGCCGTAAGCGCAAGCTGCTGGAGAAGCAGAAGGAGGGCAAGAAGCGCATGAAGACCATCGGTCGCGTGGACGTCCCCCAGGAAGCCTTCGTCGCGGCCCTCTCCTCGGATGCTCAGTCGGACAAGCCGAAAGAGAAGAAGTAGCAGCGTTTTCGGGCGCGGACTGAGTGGTCGTCCAGTCCGCTATGCCCGTGAAAAGGGGGCTTCCGTTCGGGTTGGCAGGATGGCAAGGTTGTTGTGCTCGTCACCGTCATACGCTCCGCTGTCCTGGAGAATGTGACAACTGGGTTTTCCGGAAATATCCTCGAGTGATCTTCACTCGGTCTTCCCGGTGTGGTGAGGATTGCTGGAAACCCGAGATGTGGAGCTTGCATGACGCGTGACCTGCCTTTCGACGACGACACCGAGATCGCCGAGCCCGAGGGGGACACCGCCTACCGTGTGGCGACCGGCGTCGCGCGCGTCGCGCGGGCCGGAGCGTATGTGACCGGTGGCGCGCTGATCGCCTCCAACGGCGGCGGAGTTCCGGCCCAACCGGATGGCCAGCGTCTGGACAGCTGGAACGCGGGCTGGGCGCAGACCACCGATCCGGAACCCGATCTGCCGAGCCCGGTGGTCACCTTTCCGGATCCGGACCCCGATGCCATGCCGCCCGCGCAGCCGTTCACCGCGGGTCCGCCCAACGCCGTGACCGCGCCGCAGCCGTCCGTGCCCGAGTTCCGCCTCGAGCCCGCGCCACGGCCGTCCGAGGACTACTGGACCAACAACCGCCCCGGCGAAACGGAGACCGAGTCGCCGTACGAGTGGTGGGACAGCCAGGGCACCCCGAGCCCCGGCTTCGCCCCGACGCCGAGATTCTCCGAGACTCCGGAGTACGGGCAGCCCAACCTGAGTCCGAGCGCGCCCGCCGAGTCCGCGCCCGGTTCGGCGTCGCCGTACGAATGGTGGGAGCAACAGGGTTTCGGCCTACCCGGTCACGGGCTCGGCCCGGCCGGACACGGTTTCAATATGCCGGGTAGCGACGGCTTCCTCGCGCCGGGTTCCAATCCGTTCACGATGCCGAAGGTGCCCGCCGCCATGGAGGCGAGCGAGAGCGCGTCCGCCGGTGACAGCACCCTGTCCGCCGGCGACCCGTTCCGGCCTGGCGACATGTTCGACGGGGTTGGGGCCGCGCCGGGGGACGTCGGCGTGTACCTGGGTGTCGATGCGGGTGTGGAGATCTGGTCCCACTTGGACATCGATTTCGGCATCACCCCCGAAGGCGTGTACCTGACGACCGATTTGGGGATCGAGGCCTCCGCTGGACTCACCGTGAAGACGGCGGCGGGCACCAACATCGGCGACCAGCTCGACGACTTCTCGGACTGGCTGGAGGGCTCGCGCCCGGAGAGCGGCGCCGCCCGCGGTGCGGACCAGCAGCAGCCCGGCGCGACCGCCGGTGGCACCGGTTTCGCGAGCGGTCTCTCGACGCCCGCCGCAGCCGCACCCGCGCCGGTCGCGCACGCGGCGCCCGCGCTCGCGGCACCGCAGCCGGTCGCTCCCGCGGTGGCCGCCGCTCCCGTCGCACCCGTGGCTCATGCCGCGGCGCCCGCGCCTGTGGCGCCCGCGGTGGCCGCGCCGGTGGCCGTCGCCGCGCCCGCCGCTGTCGCCGCTCCGGTGGCGGCCACTCCGCTGCAGACCACCATCCAGCCGGAGGCCGCGACGACGCCCATCGCCAACGTCTTCGGCACGCCCGCGGGTCCGTCCCCGCTGACCGCACCCGCGGCCGCGGTGCCCGCGCTGTTCGATCAGCACGTGCGGCCGACCACCAGCCCGTCGCCGGTGACCGACATCCCGATGCCGACCGACACCTACCCCGGGACCACCGCGCCGACCACGATCACCAATTCGGTGCCGACGCCCGGCGTCCCGACACCCACCAAGCCGGACACCGGCACGGTGCCGACCCTGGAACCGGGCGTCACCAAGGTGCCGGGCGTGACCGTCCTGCCCACGCCGGGCACCGGCTCCGACGTGACCAAGCTGCCCGGCGTCACGGTGACCCCGAAGCCGTCCACCCCGGACCTCGACGTCACCACCCCGGGTAGCGGCACCGGAACCACCGGCGGCAGCACCGGAACGACTGGCGGCAGCACCGGAACCACCGGCGGCAGCACGGGGACAACGGGCGGCAACACCGGTGGCGGCGCCGGAACCGGCACCGGCGGCACGACCAACCCGGGCACGACCTACCCGACCGGCGGCCAGGGGACCCCCGACGTCCCCACGGTCTCGGTGCCTTCGCAGCCCCCGACGTACGACGCGCCGACGCAGGCGCCTACCGTTCCTTCTGTCGATGTCGACGCGCCGTCGGTCGTCGTGCCGACGCCGGTCACGCCGGTCAAGCCGCCGGTCCTGGTCGATCCGCCGAAGACGCGCCCGATCAGCGACGAGCTCGACCACGCGAGCTACCACCAGGTGGTCGCGCAGATGCCGATCGAGCACGGCGGACTGGGGGCGGGACTGCTGCCGGGGACCGCCATGGCCGAGACGCACCACCCGATCGCGGGCCCGGACGTGACGCTGGTCTGAACCGGATCAGCGGTCCGGGAGCACGCACGCCGCATTCGTCGAGCGCGAGAACTAGAACGAGGAGTTAGGAGGAGGCTTGTCTGCCGCAGCCGGGCTGGAGTCCGCGACGGTGAAACACCCGGACGCGATGGCGCCGCTCATCCGGATACTGGACGAACTGCGGGAGATGGCTCGCTCCGCGGGCCGCGACGACCTCGGCGGTCGGCTGAGCATGGTTCGCGCCAGAATCGGCGACCCTCGGGTCCGTCTCGTCGTCGTCGGCGATCCGAAGAACGGCATGAGCACGCTGGTCAACAGCCTGGTCGGGGCACAGGTGAGCGCCACGGAGACCGCGCTGAGCGCACCGGTGATCGTGGAGTACGGCCCCGAGCCGACCGCCACGCTGGTCAGGTCGACCGGGACGGGCCGCACCGAGCGCCAGCCGGTGGACCCGCTGAATCCCGGACCCGCGCTGGCCGCGCACGGTGTGATCCGCGCCGAGTTCACCGAGCCGAGTTCGCTGCTCGCCGACGGCATCGTCCTGATGGACGCGCCGGGCTCCGGCGACGAGCACACCCGCTGGTCGATGATCGCGGCCGCCGACGCGGTGCTCTACGTCGCCGAGGCGTCCGCCGAGCTGAGCCCGGCGCAGCTGGAGTATCTGCAACGGGTGCAGCAGCTCTGTCCGACGGTCATCTGCGTACTCAACAAGATCGACGTGCACCCGCAGTGGTCGCACGTGCAGCAGCGCAACCGCGATCTGCTCGACGCGGCCGGTCTCGGCTTCGCGGTGGCGCCGGTGTCCGCGCTGCTGCACCGCCAAGCGGGCAACTACCAGCGCGATATCGAGTCCGGTGTGCCGCAGCTGGTCGACCACCTACGCGACTACGTGGTGGCGCGCGCCGACGCGGTGGCCCGCGACGCGGCGCTGCGCGACATCCGGCTGGTGGCCGACCATCTCGCGGTCACCCTGTACACCGAGGCCGAGGCGCTGCGCGATCCGCGTCGCCGCGCGCAGATCACCGAGCAGCTGATCGCGGCCCGCGACGAGGCCGACCAGCTGCGCCAGCGCACCGCCAACTGGCAGGTCGCCCTGGCCGACGGCGCCACCGAGCTGATGGCCGATATCGAGCACGACCTGCGCCACCGGCTGCGCAGCCTGGTGCGCGACGCCGAGGCCGAGATCACGCAGACCGATCCGGCGCGCGGCTGGAAGGACTTCGGCGCCGACCTCGACGCGCGCATCTGCGAGGCCGTCGAGGAGAACTTCGTCATGGCGCACTACCGGTCGGTGGAGCTGTGCGAGCAGGTGGCCGCGAAGTTCCCCGCCGACAACCGCACCCCGCCGCTACCGGACCTACGCCTGACCAACCCGGGCGAGGTGCTGGAGGCGGTGGCTCCGCTGGAGTCGCTGGACAGCGCGAAAGCCGGTGTGACCGAACAGGTTCTGTCCGGTCTGCGCGGTTCCTACGGCGGTATCCTGATGGTCGGTCTCGCCACCAGCCTGCTCGGCATGTCGCTGGTGAACTGGTACTCGGCGGGCGCGGGCGTGCTGCTCGGCGTCAACGCGATCTGGGACGACCGCAAGAACCGCAAGCTGCGCCGCCGCGCCGAGGCCAAGGTCGCCGTGGCCAGGCTGATGGACGACGTGATCTTCCAGGTGAGCAAGGAATCGCGAAACCGGTTGCGCGCCATGCAGCGAACGCTGCGCGACCACTTCACCGACATCGCCACCGACACGCTGCGAACGGCCGACGAGGCGCTGCGCGTCGCGGAGGACGCCTACGGCAAGTACGGCGATCGTCGCGAGGACCGGATCGCCGAACTCGACAGCAACCTCGGCAAGCTGCGGGCCGTCCGCGATCGCGCCGACACTCTCGCCGCCTGAGCCGCACTGCCGGGGGAAATGGCCCCGGCCGGAGGCGGTGGTCCGCCTACACGGGACTGATCGGCGGGGAGTGCGCGGGCTGGAACTGCCCGGCCGCGCGCTGGTCCTCGGCCCTGATCACGTGGGTGACCGCGTTGATCAGCGCCAGGTGGGTGAATGCCTGCGGGTAGTTGCCCAGGTGCCGTCCGCTGCGCGGGTCGATCTCCTCGGCGTAGAGCCGCAGCGGACTGGCGAAGCCGAGCAGGCGCTCGCACAGGTGCCTGGCCCGCTGTAGTTCTCCGATCTCGACCAGCGCGGAGACCAGCCAGAACGAGCAGATGGTGAAGGTGCCCTCCTCGCCGCTGAGACCGTCGTCGGTGGTCTCGGTGCGATAGCGCAGCACCAAGCCGTTCTCGGTGAGGTGGTCGGCGATGGCCAGCACCGTGGCGCGCACGCGGTGGTCGTCGGGCGGCAGGAAACGGGTCAGCACCACGAGCAGCAGCGAGGCGTCCAGCGTGTCCCCGCCGTAGGTCTGGGTGAAGACGCCGTCGCTGGTCACGCCGTTGGCGAGCACGTCGTCCCGGATCTCCTCGGCGATCGTGTACCACTCGTTGGCGCGCTCGAACTGGCCGTGCAGCTCGGCGAGTTTGCCGCCGCGGTCCAGCGCCACCCAGCACATCACCTTCGAGGAGGTGAAGTGCTGCGGTTCGCCGCGCACCTCCCAGATGCCGCGGTCCGGCTCGCGCCAGTGCGCGATCGCGGCGTTCACCTGCCGCTCGAGCAGCGGCCACAGCGTCTCGGGCACCTGCTGGCGCGACTTCACGTGCAAGTACACCGCGTCCAGCATGGTGCCCCAGATGTCGTGCTGGTTCTGGTTGTACGCGCCGTTGCCGATGCGCACGGGCTGGGCGCCCTCGTAGCCCTTCAGGTGGGCCAGTTCGCTCTCGACGAGCTCGCGTTCCCCGCCGATGCCGTAGAGCACTTGCAGCGGAACGGGTTCGCCGTTCGAACCGGTCGTCGCGTCGTTGAGGAAGCAGAAGAAGTCGTCGGCCTCGCGGTCGAGCCCGAGCGTGTACAGGCCCCACAGCGCGAAGCTGGAGTCGCGGACCCAGCTGAAGCGGTAGTCCCAATTGCGTTCGCCGCCCGGGGTTTCCGGCAACGAGGTGGTGGCCGCCGCCATCAGCGCGCCGGTCGGGGCGTAGGTCAGGCCCTTGAGCGTCAACGCGCTGCGCTGTAAGTAGTTGCGCCACGGATGATCCGGGAATTTTCCGAGCGTGATCCACTGCCGCCAGCACTCGGTGGTCATCCACATCTTCTCGGCCGCTTCTTCGAATGTCTTGGGGGCGGGCAGCTCCGCCCAGGTGAGCGCGACGTAGATCTGGTCGCCCTCGCGCATTCTGGTGCGGGCCCGCGCCTCGCGTCCCTCCAGACCGAGGCGCAGATCGGTGGTGAGCACTAGGTTGGGGCCGGCGCTGGAATCGACGCCCCGGACCGCGGTGGCTTCTTCGTAGACCTTGCCGGTGTACTCCCAGCGCGCGGTGGCGCGGTGGTAGTCGAAGGACGGTTCGCAGCTCATCTCCAGCTCGACCGTGCCGTTCACGCACTTCACCGTGCGCAGCAGCATGTGCTCGGCGTCCCAGTCCATCGGAGTGCGGCGGTGCGTCTTGCTGCGCTGCACGTTGTTGTGCCACGGCCCGAGCACCAGCGCGTCGCGCACGATGAGCCAGCCGGTGTCGGTCTGCCAGGTGGTCTCCAGGATCATGCCGCCCGGCAGGTAGCGGCGCGCGGCGGGCACGTTCACGCCGTACGGGCCGATCCGGAAGTGCCCGGCGCTGCGATCCAGCATCGCGCCGAAGACGCTGGGGGAGTCGGGGCGCGGCACGCACATCCACTCGACCGCGCCGTTGCTCGCGACCAGGCAGTTGGTCTCGCAGTCGGAGAGGAAGGCGTAGTCATCGATGGGCGGATGGGCGCCGCGATGCCTGGACTGGGTGAGCGCGCTGAGCACAGGCAGATCGTCGGGCTCTTCGACGGTCAGATCATCCGTTGACGCCATACCCCATGATGTGTGCCATCCCCGCCCGCCGTCCACCGAATGCGCCGGTCGGTTGCCCGGCTCGGGCCAGTAGGCTGGTATTCGTGCATCGCGTTGCAGGTTGGTGGGACGGTTTCGAGCTGTGGGTCGCGGGATTGCCGTTCATCCCGCAGTTCCTCGTGGTCCTCGTCGGCATGGTCCCGGTGAGCTTCGCCATCGCGTACCTGCTCGATCGCGCGCTGCGCGCCGCGCTTCAGGCGCTCGGGCGCGACAACCGGGTCGCCGACGCCGCGGTGCTCGCCGAGCCCGCCCCGGTCCTGGTCGAGGAGCCGGTCGTCGACCGCAGGCCCGTGCAGAGCGGAGCGCGTTGATGCCGCGCTCCCGGGTCCAACTGGCCCTGCTCGCCCTGCTCGTGCTCGTCGTCGTCGCCTGGTTCTTCACCCGCTGACACTTCCGAGGTCTTTCGACACCTCGCAGACCGTCCGGGTGTACCGCATGCGCGGACTACGTCCGGCTTTGTCGTCCAGATCTGCGAGGCGTGCGAAAGGCCCCGGCGCTCAGTTCTGCCCGTCGCCGTTGCGCCAGTCGGCCAGCCGCTTGCCGATCTTGGACACCGTCTCGCCGACCTCTTGCCCGACCGTGCCGACCGCCGCGCCCACATCGCGGCCGAGGTTGCGCACCGTGCGGACGAGCGCATCCTCGGACTGGTCGAAGTTCTGCCGGTAGGTGCGCGCCGCCTCCTTGATCTCCGCGCCGATGCTGGCGTTCTTGTCGTGCTCGCGGCGCGGGTAGTCGCCCGCCAGCACGCGGTTGTACTCGCCGCTCTGGATCCAGCGGCGCAGTTCGGCGGCGCGCAGCACCGAGAACGGATGCGACTGGAGTTCCAGGTTCAGCAGCTTGAGCACGCCGTCGCGCAGGTCGCCGGAACGCTCGTAGTCGTCGGCCTGGGCCAGGAACGCGCCGTGGTTCATCTCCCGCACCCACGCGCCGCCCGCGGTCTTCATGTGCACTCGCACCGACGCCTCGACGTCCTGACCGCACAGCAGTCCCGCTCGATCGCCGGACAGCTCCGACTTGCGGCTCCATTCCATCAGCGCGGCCACGATGGCGCGCAGCGCCCAGCCGCCGACCGGCATCCAGCCGACGCTGGCGGTGAGGCGCAGCAGGTGCATGAGCATGGTGCGGTACACCGCGTGCCCGGACAGCGCGTGCCCGAGTTCGTGGCCGACCACGAAGCGCAGCTCCTCGGTGTCCATGAGGTCGATGAGCGCGGTGGTCAACACGATGAACGGCCGGTCCATGCCGATCGTGAAGGCGTTCACGTGCGGGCTCTGCAGCACGAACATCTCCGGCGTGGTGCGCGCGTCCAGGATCTCCACGCAGTCCGCGCGCAGGTCGTGCAGCGTGCGGAACTGGCGCTCGTCGACCCGCACCGCGGTAGCCAGGTAGAGCAACCGGTGCTGGCGTTCTTGGAGCAAACCGGACAGGGTCCGCAAGACGGTGTCGAATCCCGCGAGCGAGCGCAGCGCCACCAGGGCGGTGCGGTCGGCGGGATGTTCCCACGCGCGGGTGCTGATGCCGGGCAGCCGCGTGCGGACCCGATCCGGACTGATCGTCATGGGATGAAACCCCCCTCTGTTCAGGAATTCTACGATTCGAACTCGTGCGCTGAGCTCTGCTACAGTCTGCCCGTGTCTTCGAGTGCCGTCCCGCAGGTCCGCCATGAATTGGCGTTGATCGCTGTCGGCAATCTCGCGGTCGCGGACATTCTCTGTCGTTGATCGGTGACCGGGCACGTCCGCGCGTCCCTGCCCCGTAGACTGGCGTGCAATTTTTCGCAGACGTCCCCGACCCTCCCGTCGGCCGTTTCCGGCCGGTAGTCGCGCCACTGCCGCGTTCATCGGCGGCAGGTCTACCACGATCGACACGAAATCTCAGCCCCCGCGGTTCTTTTCGATCCGTGTGGTGGTCCGCAGGAAAGGTCCCACCCCGATGTCTCGCAACACTTGGCTCTCCTCGCGCCGACGCTATGCCGCCGCCGCGCTGACCGTGGTAGCGGCGGTCGTGCTCACCGCCTGCGGCGGCGGAGCCAGCGACACCGTGGGCGGGGGTGGGGCCGACGGCAGCGGCGGCACCCTGAACCTGTACGCCTACGCCGTCCCCAAGCCCGGATTCGACAAGGTCGTGCCCGAGTTCAACAAGACCGAGGCGGGCAAGGGCGTGCAGATCCAGCCGTCCTACGGCGCCTCGGGCGACCAGTCGCGCAAGGTCAAGGACGGCGCCGAGGCCGACGTCGTGAACTTCTCGGTGGAGCCCGACATCACCCGTCTCGTCGACGCGGGTCTGGTCGACGCCAACTGGAATGCCGACGCCAACAAGGGAATTCCGTTCGGCTCCGTGGTCGCGATCGTGGTGCGCCCCGGCAACCCGAAGGGCATCAAGGACTGGGACGACCTGCTGAAGCCGGGCGTCGAGGTGGTCACCCCCAACCCGTTCAGCTCCGGCTCCGCCAAGTGGAACCTGCTCGCGCCCTATGCGGCCAAGTCCGACGGCGGCAAGAACCCGCAGGCCGGTCTGGACTATCTGAGCCAGCTGGTTTCCCCCGAGCACATCAAGGTGCAGCCCAAGTCGGGCCGGGAAGCCACCGAGACCTTCCTGCAGGGCACCGGTGACGTGCTGCTGAGCTACGAGAACGAGGCCCTCTTCTCCGAGCGCAAGGGCGACCCGATCGAGCACGTCATCCCGCCGACCACGTTCAAGATCGAGAACCCGGTCGCGGTGCTGAAGACCAGCAAGAACCCGGAGAAGGCCATCGCCTTCCGCGACTTCCTGTTCACCCCCGCCGGTCAGCGCGCCTGGGCCGAGGCCGGTTTCCGCCCGGTCGACCCCGCGGTCGCCAGTGAGTTCGCCAAGGACTTCCCGACCCCGCAGAAGCTGTGGACGATCGACGACCTCGGCGGCTGGAAGACCGTGGACAAGGAACTGTTCGCCCCCGACACCGGCAAGGTCGCGGTCATCTACGACAACGCCACCAAGTAGCTGGGTGACCCACAGCACACGGGATACTGGACGATTGTGACTGACAGCAGTACCGCCGGGACCGAGGCCGCCCCCGGTCCAGGCGTAACCAAAGAACCGGCACGTCCCAGGCGCTCGCCGTGGTCGTGGCTGCGGGTGAGCGGCTCGGTCGGGCCGCTCGGCATCGCGACCACGGTGCTGTGGCTCAGCATCATCGTGCTGCTGCCGCTGGCCGCGCTGACCGTGACCTCCTTCGAGGAAGGCTGGTCCGGCTTCTGGGACGCGGTCACCGCGCCCGCCGCGCTCGACTCGCTACGCATCACCGTCTTCGTCTCGGTGGTCGTCGCGCTGATCAACGTGGTGATGGGCACCCTCATCGCCTGGGTGCTGGTACGCGACGACTTCCCCGGCAAGGGCATCGTCAACGCGCTGATCGACCTGCCGTTCGCGCTGCCGACCATCGTCGCCAGCATCGTGCTGTTGTCGCTGTACGGCCCGCAGAGCCCGATCGACATCCACCTCAACGCGACTCAGCCCGGTCTGGTGGTGGCGCTGGCGTTCGTCACGTTGCCGTTCGTGGTGCGCTCGGTGCAGCCGGTGCTGATGGAGGCCGACCGCGAGGTCGAGCAGGCCGCGCTCTCGCTGGGCGCGGACAACTGGACGACGTTTCGCCGGATCGTGCTTCCGACGTTGACGCCCGCCATCATCAGCGGCGGCGGCCTGGCCTTCGCCCGCGCCATCGGCGAGTACGGCTCGGTCGTCCTGATCGGCGGCGCGATCCCGCGCGAGACCGAGATGGCCTCGCAGTACATCCAGAAGCAGATCGAGATCGACCGGCCGGTGAACGCCGCGGCCGTATCGGTGGCGCTGCTGGCGATCTCGTTCGTGACGCTGCTCGTGCTGCGTCTGCTCGCGGACCGCAGCGCGCGTAAGGAGCAGGCGAGCCGATGAAACCGTCCGCCCTGACCCGCATCTCGTTGCGGACGGTGGCACTGGGCTACCTGTTCGTCCTGCTGCTGCTTCCGCTGATCATCATTCTGTGGCGCACCTTCGAGAACGGCATCGGCGCGTTCCTCGATTCGATCACCACGCCCGCCGCCATCTCGGCCTTCCAGCTGTCGCTGCTCATCGTGGCGATCGTGGTGCCGGTGAACGTGGTCTTCGGTGTGGTCACCGCCATCGCGCTGGTGCGCGGCCGATTCCCCGGCCGCAATCTGGTGCAGGGCATCGTCGACCTGCCGTTCGCGGTGTCGCCGGTCGTCGTCGGTGTCGCGCTGATCCTGTTCTGGGGCGCGGGCGGCTGGCTCGGCGGTATCGAGGACCTGGGCCTGAAGGTCATCTTCAACCTGCCCGGCATGGTGATCGCCACCATCTTCGTGACGCTGCCGTTCGTGGTGCGCGAAGTCGAACCGGTGCTGCACGAGATCGGCGACGACCAGGAGCAGGCCGCGGCCACTCTCGGCGCGTCACGGTGGCAGACGTTCTGGCGGATCACACTGCCCGCGATCCGGTGGGGCCTGACCTATGGCGTCGTGCTGACCGTCGCGCGTGCGCTCGGCGAGTTCGGCGCGGTCATCATGGTGTCCTCGGCGTTGCCCGGCCAGTCGCTGACCCTGACGCTGCTGGTGCACGGCCGCTACATCAACGACCACAACAGCTTCGGCGCCTACTGCGCCGCGACGCTGCTGATGGGCATGGCCCTCGTCGTTCTTCTGCTCATGACCCTCCTCGAACGCAAGCGGGACGCCAAATGATCACCGTGACCAACGCCCGAAAGAACTACGGCAGCTTCGCCGCGCTGGACGACGTCACCATCGACATCCCGTCCGGCGAGCTGACCGCGCTGCTCGGTCCGTCCGGTTCCGGCAAGTCGACGCTGCTGCGCTCCATCGCCGGGCTGGAGTCGTTGGACGCCGGCATCGTCACGATCGCTGGCAAGGACGTGACCAACGTGGCGCCGCAGAAGCGCGACATCGGCTTCGTCTTCCAGCACTACGCCGCGTTCAAGCACATGACCGTGCGCGACAACGTGGCCTTCGGCCTGAAGATCCGCAAGCGCCCCAAGGCCGAGATCGCGAAGCGGGTCGACGAGCTGCTCGGCATCGTCGGTTTGGACGGCTTCCAGCACCGCTATCCTGCGCAGCTCTCCGGCGGCCAGCGCCAGCGCATGGCGCTTGCCCGCGCGCTCGCGGTGGACCCGCAGGTGCTGCTGCTCGACGAGCCGTTCGGCGCGCTGGACGCCAAGGTTCGCGCCGATCTGCGCACCTGGCTGCGCCGCCTGCACGAGGAGGTCCACGTGACCACCGTGCTGGTGACCCACGACCAGGAGGAGGCGCTCGACGTCGCCGACCGCATCGCGGTGATGAACAAGGGGCGCATCGAGCAGATCGGCACCCCCGAGGACGTCTACGACCGGCCGTCCAACGAGTTCGTCATGTCCTTCCTCGGCGATGTCGCCCGGCTGAACGGACATCTGGTGCGCCCGCACGACATTCGCGTCGGCCGCGACTCGAGCATGGCGCTCGCCGCGCACGAGGGCACCGCGGAATCGGTGGGCGTCACCCGCGCGACCGTCGAGCGGGTGGTGCACCTCGGCTTCGAGGTGCGGGTGGAGCTGCGCAACGCGGCCACCGGCGATCACTTCGCCGCGCAGGTCACGCGCGGTGACGCCGAAGCGCTGCGGCTGTCCGAGGGTGAGACGGTTTATGCCCGCGCCACTCGGATCCCGGAGCTGCCCGAAAGCTGATCCCCGCGCGGGGCCGGGTTTTCGCAACCTTCCGCGCGCGTCGCCAGGTTGTGCGGTGCGCGAAGCGTGCGGATGGTGTGGGCGGTAGCGGCGACTCCTTGTCCGGCACGGGCGCACCGGTGAGTCGCGGATACGCCGTGACGGGTATCGGCGTGGGACACGCTGTGCGAGAACGGGTTCGAGGCGGTTCGGACGGTTACCGCGGGCTGCTAGGGCATTGCTGGATCAGCTGTAGCGCGCGGTGAGTTGATCGCGGTTCTGCCGAATCGCCTGTCGCCCGGCAAATGTCGACCGGCGATCGGCGGTTCGGGACACGCCCGGATGTATTCCGTACTACGTGCGTGTCTCAGGGCAGATCGGGCAGGTCGGATGCCATCGGGACCCGGACGGCGGCTAGCACGCGGCAAGCGGCGGGGTGCGGACAACCGGCTGTCCGGTGGTTGGCACGGCGGTCGCGGGGTGGTTGCGTGGTCGGTGTTCGAAGCACATCGGCTCGTCGATCGGGTGAATCGCGATGGCAGTTGGTCTTGGTTTGAGCATCGGCACGGTCAATTCGGTGACCGCGCTGGCGGACACGGCATCGGCCAAAGCGCCGCCGGGTCTGCTCGGACACCGACGGCACCCGCGCCCGACGCCCTCCGTCGCCCGGCGCACCACCTTGACCTTCGACAGCAGCGGCTCGGCGCGCGTCGGCCTGATTCCCCGGCACGGCCGCGCCATCACCGAATTCGCCGATCTCGGCCTGCGCGACGGCACGACGGCCAGGGTCGGGCACCGCACGCTCGCGCCCGCGGATCTCGTCGCGGTGGTCACCGACTGCCTCATCACCGAGGCGATGAACGACCGGAAGGCGGTCGGTGCGGAGGTAGTGCTGACCCACCCGGCGGCCTACGGGGCCGAGGTGCTTGCCGAGCTACGCGGCGCGCTGGACGCGATCGGACTGCATCACGTCGCGCTTGTCGCCGAGCCGGTCGCCGCGGCGGCTTGGCTGGAGGCGGCGCACGGTCCGCTGATGCCCGGCCTCGCCCTGGTCTACGACCTCGGCGGCGCGAGTCTGGATGTCGCGCTGGTCCGGGTCGGCGCGGGCAGGCCGCGCGATCCGATCGTCGGAGTGCCGTTGCGTTCCGCGGAGTTCGGGGGGCGCGCGTTCGGCGCGCTGCTCGCGGCGCGGGGGAGCGGCGAATCCTCGGTGGCGGGAACCGGTCTCGCCGACCAGTCGCGCGCCGAGCACGCACGCGCGTCGCTCGAGCTGGTCTACCGCTGCCTGAGCACGGCCGACGTCACCATGGCCGACGTCGACTGCGTGCTGGTGGCGGGCGGCGCGGCCCGGCCGCCGGAGGTCGCCGGCGTGCTCGCCGCGGAATTGGCGCGACCGGTGGTGGTCGCGCCCGATCCGGAACGCACGATCGCGGACGGCGCGGCGCTGCTCGCGCGGCAGACGGCGGCGTCCGCCGAGGATGCGGGCGCGCCCCGCAGGGCCAAGGGCCTGCTGCGCTCGCGGCGCAAGCCGACCAGGGTGGCGTCGGCCGCGGCGTTGTCCGCGGGCGGTGCCGTGCTCGCTTTCGCGCTGCCCGCAGACGGCGCGGTCGCGGGGTTGGCACCGTTCGGACTGCTCTGACCCTGGTCACAACGGCGGCGGTCGGGTAAATCACCCGGCCGCCGCCGTTTCATGTGCGCGGAGCGACATCGTGAGTTGACGTCACTCGTCGTAGGTGTAACTATGGGGTACAGGTAATACGTCCCCCGAGGAAGGCAGTGACGACGATGTCGACAGCCGAGAAGCACGCTATCGATCCCGATCTCGAGCAGGCGCAGAAATACGCCGCGAAGCTGCTGCTGCTGTCCGAGGGCTCGGTGAACAAGCACTTCGACCCGTTCGAGGACATCGACTGGGACAACCCCGACTATGCCGCCGACGCGGGCGAAGAGCGCTGGATCCTGCCGCACTCGGCCGACCCGCTCGGCCGCCACCCCTGGTACCTGGCCCTGCCGAAGGATCAGCAGATCGCGCTCGGCAAATACCGCCAGGCCAACGTCGCCAAGGTCGGTCTCCAGTTCGAGTCGATCCTGATCAGCGGCATGGTCATTCACAACTTCGGCCTGCCCAACGGCTCGCCCGAGTTCCGCTACTGCTCCCACGAGATGATCGAGGAGCACAACCACACCCTGATGTTCCAGGAGATGGTGAACCGGATCGGCATCGACGTGCCCGGCATGGGCCCGCTGGTGAGCATGTTCAAGTACCTCGCCGCGCCGGTCGCCGCGAAGATGCCGAACCTGTTCTTCATGGCCGTACTCGCCGGCGAGGAGCCGATCGACCACATCCAGAAGGAGATCCTGCGCTCCGGCGAAGAGGTCCACCCGATCATGCTCGGTGTGATGGCCATCCACGTCGCCGAGGAGGCGCGCCACATCTCCTTCGCGCACGAGTTCCTCAAGAACCACGTGCCTGAGCAGGGCAAGCTCAACCGGTTCGTGCTCTCCCTCGCGATGCCGGTCATCATGTGGATCCTCGGCCGTTCCATCGCGACCCCGCCGAAGACGTTCTTCAAGGAGTTCGACATCCCGGAGAAGGTCCGCAAGGAGCTGTTCTACGGTTCCAAGGAGGCCAAGCAGGTCTTCGCCGACTACTTCGTGGACGTGCGGGCGCTGGCCAAGGACCTCGGCCTGATCAACCCGATCTCCAAGCGGGTGTGGAAGCTGCTCGGCATCGACGGCCCGATGAGCCGCTACCGCTCGGAGCCGCTGCGCGTCGTGCACGCGAGCTGAGCGGCGGTCCACCATGCCCTACGTCGTCACCCAATCTTGTTGCAGCGACGCGTCTTGCGTGTACGCCTGCCCGGTCAACTGCATCCATCCCACGCCCGACGAGCCGGACTTCCGCACGGCGGAGATGCTGTACGTCGATCCGAAGGCCTGCGTGGACTGCGGCGCGTGCGCCACGGCCTGCCCCGTCGACGCCATCACCTCGTCGAAGAAGCTGACCGAGGAGCAGAAGCCCTTCATCGAGATCAACGCCGACTTCTACCGGCAGACCCGGCCGCGCCCGTTGCTGGCCCGGCCGGTGCCCGCCGCGGAGATTCGCGCGGAGCGCGCGCCGCTTCGGGTGGCGATCATCGGTTCGGGCCCGTCGGCGATGTACGCCGCGGACGAACTGCTGACCCAGCCGAACGTGTCCGTCACCGTGTTCGACCGGCTGCCCGTGCCCTACGGTCTGGCCCGGCACGGCGTCGCGCCGGACCACGCCAAGACCAGGCAGGTCAGCAGGCTGTTCGACGTGATCTCGGCGCAGCCCGGCTTCGGTTCGTACCTGAATGTCGAAGTCGGCTCGCACGTGACGCACGAGGAGCTGCTCGGCCACTTCCACGCGGTGATCTACGCCGTCGGCGCGTCCTCGGACCGCAAGCTCGGCATCCCCGGTGAGGGCCTGCCCGGCAATGTCTCGGCCACCGACTTCGTCGCCTGGTACAACGGTCATCCCGATCACGCCGACGCCCGGTTCGATCTGTCGCAGAAGCGCGCGGTGATCGTCGGCAACGGCAACGTGGCGCTGGACGTGGCCCGCATCCTGGCCAGCGACCCGGAGACTCTGGTCGGCACCGACATCGCGCCGCACGCGCTGCGGGCATTGCGCGAGAGCAAGATCGAAGAGGTGGTCGTGCTCGGCCGCCGCGGTCCGGCCGAATCCGCTTTCACCGTCCCCGAATTCGTGGGTCTGCTCGGCTCCGATGTGGACATCGCGGTCGAGGGCGAGCTGCCGGAGATCACTGCGGACCTGCCGTACAAGATCGAGCAGAAGCTGCGGCTGCTGCACAGTGTCGCCAATCGCCCGTTCGGCGACCGCAAGCGAATCGTGTTCCGCTACTTGGCCGCGCCCGCCGCAGTGCTCGGCGACGAACGGGTGACCGGTCTGGAGATCGGCCGCAACGAGCTCGTCACCGAGGCCGACGGACACACCACGGCCGTCGCCACCGGCGAGACCGAGCGGATCGAGGCCGGGCTCGTGCTCACCTCGGTCGGCTACCGCGGCGTGCCGTTGCCCGGGCTGCCCTTCGACGAGCGGGCGGGTGTGATCCCGAACGAGAACGGCCGGGTGCTCGGCGAAGCGGGTGGCGCGGTGCTATCCGGCGCCTACGTCACCGGCTGGATCAAGCGCGGTCCCACCGGCTTCATCGGCACCAACAAGTCCTGCGCGCAGGAGACCGTGCGGCAGCTTGCCGACGACTACAACGCCGGTCGCCTGCCCGAACCCGCGGGCAGCGCCGACGATTTCGATCGGTTGGTGCGCGGCCGCAGGCCCGAGGTCGTCGCGGGCGGCAACGTGGTCGCGCAGCCGAAGCCATTGCGCAGGCTGCTCGCCCGGGTCTGACGGCCCGCGGGCTCGGTCGCGCGATGAGGTGCGTCGTACCTTTGCCGCTGCGGCAATGCGCTGGCTGAGGGCGGT
Source organism: Nocardia sp. CNS-044 (assembly GCF_059570515.1). Classification (NCBI taxonomy): domain Bacteria; kingdom Bacillati; phylum Actinomycetota; class Actinomycetes; order Mycobacteriales; family Nocardiaceae; genus Nocardia; species Nocardia sp. CNS-044. The sequence goes on along the minus strand of NZ_JCANSX010000007.1, from coordinate 482,152 downwards.
CTACGTCCAGCAGCGCCGATCAGGACAGAGCCGATTTCCGTCGAACGCCACGACAATGCGATGTGTATCGTCGTGGCGTTCGGCGTTCGGCGTTCGGCGTTCAGCGTGCGGTGAAGCCGCCGTCGATCGCGAGGGCCGCGCCGGTGACGAAGCTCGCCTCCCTGCTCAGCAGATAGGCGCAGAACGAGGCGATCTCGTCCGGTGTGGCGATCCGGCCGAGCGGGTGCAATGCCGCGATGGTCGCCTCGCCTTCGGGTGTGGCGCCCATCGACTGTCGAAACGCTGGGGTGTCGACCGCGCCGGATACCAGCGCGTTCACCCGAACGCCCTGTTCGGCCGACTCCAACGCGACGGCCTTGGTCAGCCCGACGACGCCGTGCTTGGCGGCCACGTACGGCGCCACCGACGCCATGCCGACCACGCCCAGGTTCGACGCGTTGTTCAGGATCGCGCCGCCGCCCGAGGCGACGAGCGCCGGAATCTGGTGGCGCAGGCCGTAGAACACGGCCGTGAGGTTGAGTTCCAGATCCGCGCGCCAGCCGGTCTCGTCGATCTCGGCCACCGGACCGAACGCCCGCACCGCCCCCGCGTTGTTGAACGCCACGTCCAAACGGCCGTATTCGCCGACGGCCGCTTCGGTCAGCCTGGCGACGTCGGCCTCCACCGTGACGTCGGTCGGGACGAACAGCGCTTGGCCGCCCGCCCCGCGGATCTCCTCGGCGACTCGCTCACCGGCGTCCTTGCCGCGCGCGCCGAGCACCACCGCGGCGCCCTCGGCGGCCAGCCGCAGTGCCACCGCTTTGCCTACACCCGAGCTGGCGCCCGTGATCACCGCGACCTGCTCCGCGAACCGTGTCGACATCTGTGCCCACTTTCCTTCCCGTTCTCGCCTTTTCGCTGTGGCGGACGTTGCCGCCGTAGTCAGTCAACCGAGGGTGCGACGGCATCTCTGGCGGTAAACGGACGTGACGTTTGATGTGTCATCTATTCGGGCGGGATGCCGCGCTGCGTGAAGTTGATGACTCTGGCTAAGTATTGGTTACCGACCAGTCGGTGTGTGCCGACCGATATGCCTGTCGCGCCCCGATGGTCCGTTTCGGCTAGTTTCCGGTAGCGACACGAAGTCGCTGTGCGGTAGCGGAATCGGGTGTCGCGCAGGCGTTCCCCGGCGTGTCGAGGGGGCTGAATCGTTGTCCGAAGGCCCGATCTACCTGGGCATTCGAGTCATTGTTGCCTAAACCCAAACGTTCCATATCAATTCGGCATCCGGATAGTTCCCTCAGCAGCTAACCTGTGGGGGCTGTTTGGAAGACGACCGCGGCCACACGGCTCGACTGTGTGCTGGACGTGGTCACGGTGCGTTGACGGGATAGCGAATGACTACATGTCTGGGTTTCAGCATCGGTTCAGTGAACTCCATAGCGGCTTCCGTGACCGAAGGTCTGATTCGACCCACGGTGCGCACCAGGCGCACGGCACTCACGTTCGACGACGCGGGCGGCGCCCGAATCGGCGGCATTCCCCAGTTCAGCTCGGCCATCACCGATTTCGCCGACCTGGCGCGCGACCCGGAACCCTTGGTCGTCGGCGGCAGGATCTTCTCCCCGGCGAACCTCGTCGCCGCGGTGGTGACCGGACTGCTGGAGGCGGCCGAGCCGAGCGCGGGCGTGGTGGCCACCTATCCGGCGATCTACACCGACAAACAGCTCGCTCTACTACGCCAGGCGCTCGATCTCAACGGCGCCCGACACGTCATGCTGATACCCGAGCCGGTGGCCGCGGCCGAATGGCTCGAATACGAGCAGGGTCCGCTGGAGACCGGCTTCGTCCTCGTCTACGACCTCGGCGGCACCAGCCTCGACGTGTCCGTCGTGCGCGTGGGGCCGGACTGGGACAACCATCCCATCGTCGGAAAACCGCAGCGCTCCTACGATTTCGGTGGTCGCCCGCTCGGCGACATGATCGCCCGGTACGCCCGCACCGGCGTGCCCGCCACCACGGTGTCGATGACCTCCATCGTCGACGTCGACGGCCTGCGCGCCGAACACATCAGGGATTCCTTCGAGGTGGTGCGCGCGTGCCTGCGCTCCACCGGCCGCAGCCTCTCCGACATCGGACGCGTCCTGGTGGTCGGCGGCGCGTCCCGTCCCGCCGAAGTAGCCGGGACCCTGGCCGAACTCGGCTGTCCGGTGGTGCGGTCGGCCGATCCGGGTCAGATGATCGCCGTCGGGGCCGCGCGGTTCGCGGCCCGCACCTTCGCCCCGGCGAGCACGGGGGAACGGCCCGCCCCACGCGTGGCCGTATTCTCCAGCGCCGCCGTGGCTTCGGCGCTCGCCATGTCGGCGGCCACCGTCTTCGGCGGCTCCGGCGACACCGGTCTGCTTCCGGTGCTCGATCGCTTCCCGGCCGCCGCGCCGCTACCCGGCGACGCGCTGCTCTACGAACCCAACGGCGACACCGCCTTCGACCAGGCGGTGCGGCAGGGCCTCCCGGCGCCCGCGGCACAGTACGCCTCCTACGCCTTCTCCGGCGGCGGTTACGGCCGGTTCGTCTCTGCGGTCGGGTACAGCGCGCCGATCGGACCGTCGATCGACGAGTCGCGCGGCGGATCGCACAACGATTCCAGAACCTGCTGCGGGGGCGCGGGGACCCAGTACGCCAACCCCGCCCAGTTCAGCAACCCACTGCCCTTCACCAAGCGCGTGCCGCGGGTGAGCCTCCCGTCGTGGGAGCGGCTGAACCCGTCGCTTCCTGGCGTCGGTCTGCCGTCGGAACCCAACACCAATCCGGCCCCGAATCCGCCCGCTCCGAACCCTTCGACGCCGGTGGATCCCTCGGCCCCGGGCAACACTCAGCCCGGCTCGGGCACACCGTCCACGCCCGGATCGGGCGGGCCGACCACCGGGGGCTCGACATCGCCCGGTGGGACCGATACGCCGACGGACGGGTCCGGCTCCGGTGGAACGGACGGGAATTCGTCGCCGGGCGGGGACACTTCCGGCGGCACGGGTGGGGCGTCTTCGGGAGGAACTTCCGGCGGCGACGATGGTGCGGCCGGGGGCGGCACCGGGGGAGCGTCGGACGGCACAGGCGGTGCTGACGGTAGCTCCGGTGGCGCCTCGTCGGGTGGTGCGTCCGGCGGTGGTTCGGACGGCGGTGCGTCCGGTGGTGCTTCGGGCGGCGGTGCGTCCACTGGCGGAGGAGGAGCTTCGTCCGGCGGTGACTCTTCGAGTGGCGGAGCGTCTTCCGGGGGTGGAGCGTCATCGGGCGGTGCGTCGGGTGATGGTGCTTCGGGTGGTGGAGCGTCTTCCGGTGGCGGTGCGTCTTCCAGTGGCGGAGCGTCTTCCAGTGGCGGTGCGTCGTCCGGTGGCGGAACGTCATCGAGTAGCGGTGCTTCGTCCGGCGGTGCTTCCGGTGGCGGTGCGTCTTCCCGCGGCGGCACGTCGTCGGGCGGCGGTACCTCCGCGGGCGGCGGCGCCTCCTCGAGTGGAGGCGCATCCTCCAGCGGCACCTCCTCCTCGGGCCGCTCCGGCGGAATCTCCTCCGGCGGTGTGTCTTCCGGCGGCTCGGGCGGCAGCTCCAGATCCGACTCCAAGCCCGGCGGTTCCGGCCGTTCCGGAGGTGCGGGCGGCGCGGGCGGTTCCGGTGGCGCGAGCGGCGGTTCCAAGGTCGGTGGCGGCTCCAAGGTCGGCGGGGGCGCTGGCGGTTCCGGCGGTGGTGGTGGTGCTGGTGGCGGCGGGGGCGCGCGCCGCTGAGCAGCCAGTGGCCGCGACATCGAGTCCATTGTCGTTGTCCGCGAACGAAGTGCCGGTCGGCGGATCCGAGGACGCCGTTGGCGCGGGCGAGGGTTCCAAGCCCGGCGGCCCCGGTGGTGCGGCCGGTTCCGGCGGCGCGGGCGGCGGCTCGAGGTCTGTTGGTCGCGCAGGTGGCGGCGGTGGTGCGCGCCGCTGAGTATCTGGTGACCGCCACGTCGAGTCCATTGTCGTTGTCCGCGAACGAAGTACCGGTCGGCGGATCCGAGGACGTCGTTGGCCGGGGGCGAAGGTTCCAAGCCCGGCGGTCCCGGTGGTGCGGCCGGTTCGGGTGGCGCGGTCGGCGGCTCGAGGTCCCGCTGGCGGCGGGGGAAACTCGCGCCGTTGATCAGCGGGACCCCACGGCCAGGCATTGTCGTTGCCGTCGACAGAAGCCTCGGTGGGTTCGACGCACGCCGTCGCACGCGCGTGCGGCCCTGCGGGGCAACGACTGTCATCGCGCCACGATGGACCCGCACGGCATCGGACCCTGCTCGAACCGCGGACGCGCGTTCGCCCCACACGGCACAATGGGCAGGTGAAAGCGCATGGGGGAGGGCCGCGGCTGATCGCGTTGGATGTGGACGGCACGCTGCTCGAGACGGGATCGCCGGTCAGTGCGCGGGTGGCCGCGGCGGTGGCGGCAGCTGTCGCGGCCGGGGCGCACGTCGTGGTGACGACCGGACGCACGCTGTTGACGACGCGTCCGGTGCTCGCCGAACTCGGGTTGGTCGAGGGGCACGCGCTGTGTTCCAACGGCGCGGTGCACATCGATGTGGCCAAGGGCGTGCCGGTGGCGGTGCAGGCGTTCGATCCGGCGCCCGCGGTCGCCGCGTTGCGCGCCCTGTTCCCGAAGATGATCTTCGCGGTGGAGAAGGTCGGGGTCGGCACCTGGGCGACCGGTGACAGTCCCGGCGAATTCTCCATCGGCGAATACCTTCTCGTGGACCACGGCGCACTGAGCAGCGAGCCGACGCCCCGCCTCAACGGCTGGTGGCCGGACGGGACGCTGGACGAGATGCTGGCTCTGTTGCAGACCTTCAAGGTGCCCGACGCGAGCTGGGTTCACGGAGAATTCGGCCCGTGGCTGACCGTGTCGCGGCGCGGGGTGTCCAAGGGATGGGCTCTGGAACGACTGCGCCTCGCCCTCGGCATTCCGCACGCCGCGACGCTGGCCATCGGCGACGGCTACAACGACCGCGAAATGCTGCGCTGGGCCGGGTATTCCGTCGCCATGGCCAACGCGGCGGACGACATCCGCGCGCTGGCCGACGAGGTGACCGGCGACGTCGCCGCCGACGGTGTCGCCACCGTGCTGGAGCGCTGGTTCCGCTGACCTACACGCCGCCGGTCTTGGCGACGACCTCGCGGTAGTGCGGGTTGGACATGATCCCGATGATGTTGCCGAACGGGTCCACCACCGCGGCGGTGACGAAACCTTCGCCGTTGCCGCGCGGGGTGATCGGGTCGTACTCCTCGGCGCCGAGATCGAGCAGCCGCTGGAAGGTGGCTTCCAGATCGTCCACGTGCCAGTTCAGGATGCCGCCGCCGCCCGGCTCGTTGTGCGCCCCCCGCGGCGCGTAGGCGCGGTTCACGATGCCGAGCTCGGCCTGGTAGTCGCCGATGCGGAACTCGTAGTACCCGTTCGGTACGTGGTAGTACGGCGCGACGCCGAGGAATTCGGCGTACCAGTCCTTCGCGGCCTCGAGGTCGTCGGCGTAGTAGGTGACGGTGGCCATTCCACGCAACATGTCGGTGCTCCTTCGGTTCGTCTTCACTGATCTGTTTTCGCTGGTGAAACCATTCTCGCGGGTAAAGTGCTCACCAACTGAGCACTTTTTGCGGCAGAATCTCGGATATGCGAGCGGATCGTCTGGTGGCCACTTTGCTGCTGATGCAGGCCCGCGGCCGGGTGACCGCCGCGGAGGTCGCCGAGGAGCTGGAGGTCTCGGTCGCGACGGCTCGCCGCGACCTCGAGGCGCTCTCCGCGGCGGGCATCCCGGTCTATCCGCAGCCGGGCCGGGGCGGCGGCTGGTCGCTGATAGGAGGTGCGCGCACGGATCTCAGCGGTCTGTCCGAACCCGAGGCGCGGGCGCTGTTCCTGCTGGCGGGCGCGTCGGCCAGCGCGAACCCGGAGGTGAAATCCGCGCTGCGCAAGCTCGTTCGGGCCCTGCCGCAGACCTTCCGCGCCGACGCCGAGGCGGCGGCCGACGCGGTGATCATCGATCCAGCGCGGTGGGGGCAGCGCGACCGGAACCGGCCCGGCGTGGTGGATCTGTTGCAGCGCGCGGTTGTTCAGCGGCGCCGGGTGCGGCTGGAGTACGAGCGGGCGGGTGTGCGCACCACGCGGATGGTCGATCCGTGGGGCTTGGTCGACAAAGACGCCATCTGGTACCTGATCGCGGGCACCGAACGGGGCAGCAGGACCTTCCGGGTGGACCGGATCGTGGACGCGTCCCGCACCGACGAAACCTTCGACCGTCCGTCCGAATTCGACCTGTCCGGGGCATGGGAGGAGGTCGTCGGGGCGATGGAGCAGCGGCGCGCGGCCACCGCGGCCACGGCCCTGATCGCGCCCGAACTGCTCCCGGTGCTGCGTGATCAGCAGGGCAGGCACTGCGAAGTCGACGGTCCGGTGGCCGACGGGCGGGTCCAGGTTCGGGTCACCGCGCCGACGCCGCGGATGATCGCCCAGCAGCTGGCGGGATGGGGTGCGGACATCGAGGTGCTCGGCCCGCCGGAGGTGTGCGAGCAGCTCGCGTGGCTCGGTGCGAAACTGGTCCAACGATACGGGTCGGCCCCGTAGCCTGAACCGGCTGCGAACCAACCCTTTTCAGCCGAAGCGGGCGCTGCGTGGCCAGCACTCGAGGCGCACTTCGGGGCCACCGACCGGCTGCTCGGCGCTGGTTCGGGCGTTCGCGCCGGTCGTGCGCCGCTCGCCGAGCCGGTGCGGTTCCTCGCGGTACCGCGTGCCGCCTTCATCGGCAACTCACCGTTGCTGTACGGTTACCAGCGCTGAACCCGATCGATTGCGTGCCCTTCCCGCACACGCCGAATACGATCCGCGGTCGTTGTGCGAGTTCGTTTGTGAAAGTTCCGTTTCGATGACGTTCGACTGGAGCGCGATGAACCGCAAGCATTCACATGTCCTGGCCGGGATCACCGCGGTGATGATGGCCTTCGCAGGCGCTTTCACCGTTTCCGGCAGCGCGGCCTACGCCGAACCGGGAGAGGCCAGTGGGGGAGGGATGCGACTGGTCGCGGCGGTGGACACCAATGTCGTCGTGTCCACCGGTGATCTCGCCTTGGGGGTGCCTTTCGCGCATTCCGCCAAGGTATCCGGAAACTTCACGGCTACTCTCGACGGAGCCTCGACGCTGCGCGAGGGTCTGCTCGTGGCCGGATATCTGGTCGGCTGCGCGGTCGACATCTCCGAGGGCATCGATATCAGCATCGCCGCGGCCACCGGCGCCGACATCCAGGTGACGCCCGGGCTTCTCGGTCTCGGTCTCGGCCTCGATCTGGACATGCCGCCCGATATCGCTCTCGATCTCGATCTCGGTGGGGAAGTCTCCTTCGGGGTCTTCGGTGAAGTCGGCGGTGAGATCACCGTGAGCTTGAACCCGGGCAGCGTGACCGTCGTGCCGATCGTCGAGGCGGAATTGGAAGAGGATTCGATATTCCCCTTTACTTTCACGCACTCCAACACCGCGCTGAATGTCAACGGATGCCTGTCCCCGGCATCGGCCATTCCTTTCCTCACTGTGCGTGCCGACGCCCGCAACGGCATCGTGCAAACGACTGGCTACGGCCCGCACTTCGTGTTCTGAGCCGCCCGGCAGGATGCCTGCATGACCGACTACGCCCGTCCCTAAACCTTTCCCAACCGTGATCCGCATCACTGTTTTTGCGCTCCTGGGGAATGCGGCGACAAGATGATCTTGCTCCGCCTCGCTCCAAGTCGAGGCGGAGCAGTCATGTACCGCAATGACATTCGATATCTATCGGGGGTCGGGGAGAGATGGGAACCAATATGGTCCGTGGGACCTTCAAGAACGCAGGCCGCAAGATGATCGCCGGTGTGCTGCCGTTCGCGGCCGCAGTCGCACTCGTCGGGGTCGCCGCCCCCGCGCAGGCGGCTCCGGTGCAGGCGCCCGCTCCGGTCGTGCAGCAGGTCGCCGAGCCGGTGCAGTTCGTCGCGGCGGGTTCGGGCATTCCGCTCGAGGAGATCGCGACGAACCCGGAGGCGAAGAACTCCGACCCGCTGGCCAACGGCGCGGCCGCGGGCGCTGCCGCAGGTGCGGCGGGTTCGGGTGTGCTCGCCGCGGCGTCGTGCCTGCCGGGCTTCCTCGTCATGGCGGTGCCGTGCGGCATCGCGGGCGCGATCAACGGTGCGATCATCGGTACGGTCGTCGGCCTGCTCGTCGGCGCCATCGCGCCGGAGTCGGTGCCGCAGGTGCTGCCCTGATCGAGGGCTGAGCGCGGTTCCGCAGAACCGTGCGGACCACTGGGCCGTGTCCCGGGGCGAAAAGCCCTGGGGCACGGCCCAGTTCGTTGTCGGCGGCTCAGTTCGCCGCGGCGTCGGCGAGAACACGCGCGCTCAGCGCGCGCACCATTTCCGTGGCGACCACCGCGTGGCCGCTCGTGGTGAAGTGGATCAGGTCGGCGCTCATCAGCTGCGGTCGCAGCCGCAGGGGGTGCTCCCAGAAGTCGACGAGCACCGCGTCGTAGCGATCGGCCACCTCCCGGATGATGTCGTTGAGCACGGCCATCCGCTCGCGCATCGGCCGCATCGGCGCCATCCGCTCGACATCCCAGACGTCGGCGAGGGTGAACGTCGAGACCTGCGCGCCGCCGCGGCTCACCGCGGCGAACAATCCGTCGAGGTTCGCCCGCATCTCGTCGACATCGCCGCCGGGCAGGAACAGATCGTTGCCACCGCAGCTCACGTGGACCAGATCCGGCTCGAAATCCAGTACCCGCTGGAGTTGTTCGTCGCGCACCTGGGTGGTGGTCGCTCCGATGCGTCCGGTGTTGAGGTAGGCGAGACCGGGCCGCACGGCCCTGAGCACGGCGGCGAGGCGATCGGCCCAGCCCATGGCTTCGTATCCGGGACTCGGGTCCCCGACGCCCTGGGCGATGGAGTCGCCGAGTACGGCGAAGCGGCGCCACGGCACGTCCCTGAGCAGTGTGTGTGCGGCGTCGGGGCTCAGCAGCATCGGGTCGTCGGCTTCGGTGTGAATGTCGTTGTGCGTCACGAGGACTCCTAGTCGGCGGGGACAGCGGTGGCGGCCGGATCGGGCTGCCGGGTCGGTACCGCGCACAGGCAGGCCGCCACCACGGCGATGCCCGCGCAGACCGCGAAGAGGGTGTGGAAGCCGGCGAGCGCGTCACCGGGATGGGCGGCGAACACCGCCGCGAGCACGGCGACGCCCAGCGCGCCGCCGACCTGCCGCGCCGTCAGGTTCATACCGATGCCCGCCGCGAACTGCTGCGGCGGAAGCGAACTCGCCGCGGCGGTGCCCAGCGTCGTCACCACGATGCCGACCGCGCCGCCGCCGAGCAGTCCGGCGGGGATCCACGCCGACCACAGCGCGGGCGTCGGCCCGAACGTGTCGGTGCTCATCCAGACGAGGGTCGCGGCGAACATCAGCGCACCGAGCACCCCGACCCAGCGGCGCGCCGCGGGCGCGGTGACCCGTCCCGCCAGGGTGGCGCCGACCATCGACGCGACGGCGCCGACGGTCAGCGCGGCCGCCGAGCCGAGCACCGAGTAGCCCCAGATCCCGTCCAGGAACAGCGGTCCGGCCAGCAGCCAGGCGAACATCGCCGCGCCGAAGACGAACGACGCGGCATTGGCCAGCGCGTACGGCCTGCTGCGCCAGAGTTCGACCGCGATCGCCGGATTGTGGTGTCGCGCCGAACGAACCAGCGCGGCGACGAGCAGCGCCGCACCGATGCCGAGGACGGTCAGCGTGCCCGGTGCGGACCAGCCCCACCGCTGTCCTTCGGTGACTCCGGCGACCAGTCCGCCGAATCCGAGCGCGACGGCCACGGTGCCGAGCGGGTCCGGCAGCGCGCTGCCGACGGTTCGCGGATCGGACACCGGAATGCGCACGCCCGCCAAGACGAGCGCGAGCGCGACCGGCACGTTGATCACGAAGACCGAGCGCCAGCCGAAGGCCTCCACCAGGCCGCCGCCGATCGCAGGGCCGACGACCGCGGCGAATCCGCCCGCGGCCGACCACGCGCCGATGGCCGCGCCGATCCGCTCGCGCGGGGTCACGCTCAGGACCAAGCCGAGCGCCGCGGGCACCATGAGCGCGGCCGTCGCGCCCTGGAGCAGGCGTCCGGCGATGAGCCACGCCGCGGTCGGCGCCAGCCCGCACAGCAGCGAGGTGAGCGCGAAACCGGCCAGCGCGACGAGGAAAAGCCTGCGCCGCCCGAGCGCGTCGGCGAACCGACCGCCGGGGGTGAGCAGTGCGGCGAACGCGACGGCGTAACCGCTGACGACCCAGGTCAGCGTGGTCGCCGCGGTGCCGGAGTAGTCGCGCGCGATGGCGGGGAAGGCGATGTTGACCACAGAGAGGTCGAGAAAGGCGATGAACGCCGCGCCGCAGGCGATCAGCAGCGTGGTTGTGGCGCTCGTCGCGGGGGGACTGGCGGTCCGGGTGGACATCTCGGTCATGGGGAGATCCTTCGGCAGCAGAGAGAACAAAACGTACGACCGTTCGTGTAAATAAAGTACGACCGACCGTTCGTATTTGCAAGACTGTGGTGGAACAATGGGGGCATGGCCGAGACGACAACCGATCAGCGCCTGGCCAAAGGCGCCCGCTCCCGTGCATCGATCGCCCGGCACGCCGCCGATGTGGCGTCCGTCGAAGGGCTCAACGGTGTGAGCATCGGGCGACTCGCCGCCGACCTCGGGATCAGCAAGAGCGGCATCGCCACGCTTTTCGGGTCGAAGGAATCCCTCCAGCTCGCCGCGGTGCAGGCCGCGCGCGAGGTCTTCACGGCCAGGGTGATCGAGCCGAGTCTCGGCGTGCCGCGCGGTGTGCCGCGGCTCCGCGCGTTGGTCGACCGCTGGTTCACCCACGTGACCGAACCGGTCTTCCCCGGCGGCTGCTTCCGCACCGCCACCCTGGTCGAATTCGACAGCAGGCCGGGCCCGGTGCGCGACGCTGTCGCCGCCGACCACGAGGACTGGATCGAGTTCCTCACCACCGAGATTCGCAAAGCCCAGGATCAGGGTGAGCTGCCCGGCCGCGACGCGGACGCGCTCGCTTTCGAACTGGACGCCGTCATCAGCGCGGTCAGCACGGCGCGCCAGCTCGGCGACGAAACCACAGTGCACACCGCCCGCGCGATCGTCGACCGCCTACTGACGTGAAAGAGTGTCGGCGCGAAGGGGAAACGGCTGAAGAGCGCCCGTCCGCGACGCTGCCACGCACTTGCGCTGCGGAAGTCGTGCCGAGGCTCAGGCGGAGAGGGAGAGGGTGGCGGCGCGTGCCGCGTCGTAGCGGTCCCAGACGATCTCGGTCATGGCGGGGTGCGCGCCGATGACGTTCGCGTGCACGAGGTCGGGGGCAGCGGTCGCCAGCCGGTCGGTGAGCAAGCCGGGGGCGAGGAACCACGGGGCGAGCAGGATGCGATCGGCGCCGCGTGCGCGCAGGCGGGAAACCGCTTCGTGGACGGTGGGTTCCGTGGTGGCGAAGCAGATTTCGGTGGGCCAGCCGGTCATCGCGGACAGGTGGCGGGCGACGTCGGCGCTGCGTGCGTTGGCGGCGTGGGACGAGGAGCCGACGGCGGCCACCGCGATGCCGAGGCGTGTGTCTTGTTCCGGAACAGCCTGGGACCGAGAGGTGTTCGGGACGTCCGATGCCGCCGGAGTGTTGTGACCGTCCGTTGTCCCGAGGGCTTCCACCGCGCGATCCTTCAACGCCTCGATGAGGCGCGGATCGGGGCCGAGAACGTCCGCCTGCGTGAGCCGCAGTCGCGGGTGCCTGGCGCGGCACTCGTCCAGCAGACCGGGCAGGTCGATCCGCGCGTGAAAGGCGCTGCCCAACAACAGCGGCGCCACGATCGCATGGGTATGCCCCTGCGCCGCGACTGCGTCCACCACCTGCTCGACCGAGGGCGCGCTCAGATCGAGAAAAGCGAGGTGGACATCGAGATCGGGCCGGGCGGCCGCGATCTCGGCGACCACGGCCGCCATGGTGGCGGCCGAGCGTGGATCACGGCTGCCGTGCGCGACCGCTATCAACGCGGGTGCGGTAGCGATTCGCGCTGGAGCGGTGAATCGACGGTCGCCGCGCGGCGGCACCGGCGGCGCGCCGATGCCGCGCGCGGCGAACACGTCGGTCATCCTCAGGCTCCGGTGCCGACCTCGACCGCGGTCAGCACATCGCCGACCAGGCCCGCGCCGAGCGTGTTGCCGCCCGCGGGGTCGATCAGCAGGAAGCTGCCGGTGTGCCGGTTTGCCCGGTAGTCGTCGGCCGCGATCGGCTCGGCGACCCGCACCGAGATGCGCCCGATGTCGTTGAGCTCCAACGCTTCCGGGTTCGGGTCCGCGGCGAGCCGCTGCTCGTCGAAGCGTTCGATGAGCGCCCCGACGATGGCCTGGGTGGTGCGGGTGCCATGCTTGACCAGCAGTCGGGCGCCGGGGCGCAGCGGCTTGTCACCCAGCCAGCAGACCGTCGCGTCGAAGCTGTCGATCGGCTCCGGCGCGTCGGCCACGGCGGCGATGATGTCGCCGCGGGAGATGTCGACCTCGTCGGTCAGGATCAGCGTCACGCTGCGCCCGGCCTGCGCGACGGCGAGCTCGCCGTCCGGGGTGTCGATGCGCTCCACCGTCGTGCGCACACCGGAGGGCAGCACCACGATCTCGTCGCCGGGCGCCACCGAACCGGCCGCGATCTGACCCGCGTAGCCGCGGTAGTCGGGGTATTCGGCGGTGCGCGGGCGGATCACGTACTGCACCGGGAAACGCAGACCGAGGGAGTGCGCGCCGGTGCTGTCGGCGTCGACCGGCACCGACTCCAGGTGCTCGATGAGCGACGGCCCGTCGTAGTACGGGGTGTTCTCGGAGCGGCTGGCGATGTTGTCGCCGTGCAACGCGGAGACCGGGATCTCCAGCACGTCCTCGGCCGCCCAGCCCAGGGTGCTGGTGAGCTTGTTGAACTCGGCGGAGATCTCGGCGAACACCGTGGCGGGGTCGTCCACCAGATCGATCTTGTTCACCGCGAGCACCAGCTTCGGCACGCCGAGCAGCGCGAGCACCGCCGCGTGCCTGCGGGTCTGCTCGATGACGCCCTTGCGCGCGTCGACGAGCAGGATCACCAGCTGCGCGGTGGACGCGCCGGAAACGGTGTTGCGGGTGTACTGCACGTGCCCGGGGGTGTCCGCGAGCACGAAAGACCGCTTGGGCGTTGCGAAGTAGCGGTAGGCGACATCGATGGTGATGCCCTGCTCCCGCTCCGCGCGCAGCCCGTCCACGAGCAGCGAGAGATCCGGGGTGGCCAGACCCTTGTCCACCGACGCGCGGGTGACAGCGTCGATCTGGTCGGCCAGCACGGACTTCGTGTCGTAGAGCAGCCGTCCGACCAAGGTGGACTTACCGTCGTCGACAGAACCGGCGGTGGCCAGCCTCAATAGGTCGGACATGTCAGAAATAACCCTCTCGCTTGCGGTCTTCCATCGCGGCTTCGGAGACTCGGTCGTCGCCTCGGGTGGCGCCACGTTCGGTCAATCGGGACGCGGCTACCTCGGCGAGGATCGCCTCGTTGTCGGCCGCGTCGGAAATGATGGCGCCGGTGGTGGATCCGTCGCCGACGGTGCGGTACCGCACCGAACGGGTCTCCAGCACTTCGCCCTCGCGCGGGCCGCCCCAGACGCCCGGCGTCATCCACATGCCGTCGCGCTGGTACACCGGGCGCTCGTGCGCGTAGTAGATGGTCGCGAGTTCGACGTTCTCCCTGGCGATGTAGCGCCAGATGTCGAGCTCGGTCCAGTTGCTCAGCGGGAACACGCGCACGTGCTCGCCAGGAGCGTGCCTGCCGTTGTACAGGTTCCACAGCTCGGGGCGCTGGCGCTTCGGGTCCCACTGACCGAAGGCGTTGCGCAGCGAGAAGATTCGCTCCTTGGCGCGGGAGCGCTCCTCGTCGCGGCGGCCGCCGCCGAACACCGCGTCGAAACGGTTCTCGGTAATGGCGTCCAGCAGCGGCACGGTCTGCAGCGGGTTGCGGATGCCGTCCGGGCGCTCGGTGAGCCTGCCGTCGGCCAGGTAGTCCTCGACGCTGGCGACGTGCAGGCGCAGCCCGTACTTCTCGACCACCTTGTCACGGAACTCCAGCACCTCGGGCAGGTTGTGGCCGGTGTCCACGTGCAGCAGCGCGAAGGGCAGCGGCGCGGGCCAGAAGGCCTTGAGCGCCAAGTGCAGCAGCACCGTGGAGTCCTTGCCGCCGGAGAACAGGATCACCGGCCGCTCGAACTCGCCCGCCACCTCGCGGAAGATGTGGATGGCCTCCGACTCCAACGCCGCGAGGGTGTCGAAGTCGGTGATGCCAAGGGAGCGTTCACTGATGATCTCGGTCATGATTGGTGCAACCCGCATTCGGTCTTGGCGAGGCCGGCCCAACGGCCGCTTCGCGGATCGGATCCCGGCTCCGGCTTCCGTGTGCACGGAGCGCAGCCGATGGACGGATATCCCTCCTCCACCAGGGGATTGACGAGGATGCCGTGCTGTTCGATGTAGGACTGCATCTCGTCGTCGGACCACGGCGCGATCGGATTGATCTTCACCAGGCCGAAGGCTTCGTCGTAGGAGATCAGCGGCGCGTTGGCGCGGGTGGGAGCCTCCACCCGGCGGATACCGGTGACCCAGGCGTTGTAGCCCGCCAGCGACTTCTTCAGCGGTACGACCTTGCGCAGGCGGCAGCACTCGCCCGCGTCACGCGCGAACAGGTCCTTGCCGAGCAGTTCGTCCTGTTCGGCGACGGTGTGCTCCGGGCGGACGTTGACCACGTTGACCCCGTACACGGCCTCGACCGCGTCGCGGGTGCCGATGGTCTCCGCGAAGTGGTAGCCGGTGTCCAGGAACAGCACGTCGACGCCGGAACGGACCTGCGCGGCGAGGTGCACGAGCACGCCGTCCTGCATGTTGGAGGCGACGATGTAGCTGGAGCCGAAGGTCTCCTCGGTCCAGCGCAGCAGGTCGGCCGCCGAGGCGTCGGGGCCGAGTTCGGCCGCACCGCGTTCGGCGATCGCCCGCAGCTCGTCTTCGGCGAGCTTGTTCGCGAGTTTGGTTGTCACAGTTGATCTCCCGTCAGCCGAGTCACGATCGTGCTCATCGCAGGTCGGCCTCGTCGGCGCGCACCGCCCATTGGGCGAACCGCTCGTCCGCGTTCCGGTTCTTGACGAAGTTGCGCACCACGCGCTCGATGTAGTCGCCGAGTTCGGCGCTGGTCACCTTGTGCTGGCGCAGCTTTCGGCCGAAGCCGCTGTCGAGTCCGAGGCTGCCACCGAGGTGAACCTGGAAGCCCTCGACTTGATTCCCCTCGCCGTCGTCCACCAGCTGGCCCTTGAAGCCGATGTCGGCGATCTGGGACCGGCCGCAGGAGTTCGGGCAGCCGTTGATGTTCACCGTGATCGGCACGTCCAGCTGGGCGTTGACGTCGGCGAGCCGCTGCTCGAGCTCCGGCGCGAGCACCTGGGAGCGCTTGCGCGTCTCGACGAAGGAGAGCTTGCAGAACTCGATGCCACTGCACGCCAGCAGGTTTCGCCGCCAGATGGACGGACGGGCCTGCAGGCCGAGCGGTTCCAGTTCGGTGATGAGCTGTTCGATCTTGTCGTCGGCGACGTCGAGCACGATCAGCTTCTGGTACGGGGTGAAGCGGATCCGGTCGGCGCCGATCTTCTCGACGGCGTCGGCCACCTTGGTCAGGACGGTGCCGGAGACGCGACCCGCGATGGGGGAGAAGCCGACGGCGTTGAGGCCGTTGCGCAGTCGCTGCACGCCCACGTGATCGATCGGCTTGGCGGGCTGCTCGGGCGCGGGGCCGTCGATCAGCTTGCGCTTCAGGTACTTCTCCTCGAGCACCTCGCGGAACTTCTCGATGCCCCAGTCCTTGACCAGGAACTTCAGCCGCGCCTTGGTGCGCAGGCGACGGTAGCCGTAGTCGCGATAGAGGGAGACGACGGCCTCCCACACGTCCGGCACCTCGTCCAGCGGAACCCAGGCGCCGACGCGCTGGGCGAGCATCGGGTTGGTGGACAGGCCACCGCCCACCCAAAGATCCAGTCCGGGACCGTGTTCCGGGTGCTCGACGCCGATGAACGCGACGTCGTTGATCTCGTGCACCACGTCCTGCTGACCCGAGATCGCGGTCTTGAACTTGCGCGGCAGGTTCGAGTACTTCTTGTCGCCGATGTAGCGGCGCACGATCTCCTGGATCGCCGGGGTGGTGTCGATGATCTCGTCCAGCGATTCACCGGCCAGCGGCGAACCGAGCACGACGCGAGGGCAGTCGCCGCACGCCTCGGTGGTCTGCAGGCCGACCTCCTCGAGCCGCCGCCAGATCTCCGGCACGTTCTCGATCTCGATCCAGTGGTACTGGACGTTCTCGCGGTCGGACAGGTCGGCGGTGTCGCGGCCGAACTCGGTGGAGATCTGGCCGAGCGTGCGCAGCTGCGCGACGTTCAGCGCGCCGCCGTCGCAGCGCACCCGCATCATGAAGTACTTGGCCTCGAGCAAGTCGATGTTCTCGTCGCCGGTGAAGGTGCCGTCGTAGCCCTGCTCGCGCTGGGTGTAGAGGCCCCACCAGCGGAACCGGCCGCGCAGGTCGGCCTTGTCGATGCTGTCGAATCCGCCCTTGGCGTAAATGTTCTCGATGCGGGCGCGGACGTTGAGCGGGTTGTCGTCCTTCTTGCTCTGCTCGTTCGGGTTCAGCGGCTCCCGGTAGCCGAGGGCCCACTGACCCTCCGACTTGCGGCGCACGGGCTTGCCGGTGCGGGCGCGCGGCGCCGTCGACGCCTCGGGACGCGGGCGGTCCGGCCGTACGCGGCGCTCGGTGGCCGGGCGTTCGGGACGCGCCTGCCGGGGGGTCGGCTGATCGCTGGGACCGGCGTCGGTGCTCGACGTCATGAGGTCGCTCCTGCTGGGTGGGTGGTACATCCGTGCTGAGGGCGCATCGGGGATGGCAGCCGGCGAAGCCGGCGGGGCGGGTAGGGGCTGGGCGGAACTCGCGTCCGCGGTATCAGCGGACCGATGCGATGGGATCGCCGGGAGACCGGAAGAAGGGCGCCGCTGAGCTACCGGTGAGAGCCGGGCAGACAGCAGGCGCTACAGACGCGCTTGTAGTCGACGTGGCGACGTGCCACAAGTCGTACTCCCGATGCGCGCATGAAGGCCATTGTGCCACGTCAGAAAGGGCGTTCAGACCGTCATCCCGGTATTCCCCGCGAAATAGGGGGAAATTCCCTGGACCGCGGGGTCTATTTGTGACGGTCGTCATATTTCCCGGCGCGAATGCGGCCGGTGATTCGCCCGAAGTGTCCGATGTGAACCGCGGCACGCTCCATTGACCTCGAGTTACCTCGAGGTACGAGTGTGTGTCCCATGAGTACCGCACCTGTCGACGCAGAAGTCGAAGTAGCCGCCATCCGTCAGATCGTCGCCACTGTGGAGCACGTGCAGCAGCACGAACTCGTCGACGAATTCGTCGCGCTGTTCCGCGAGGACGCCATCTGGACCACCGGTCACGGCAAGCGCCTTTTCGGCCGCGACGCCATCGCCGAGTTCACCGCCGCGGTGCTGCCCGGCGCGACCGCGCACGGCAAGGCGACCTACGAACTCGAGCACGTGCTGTTCATCCGCCCCGACGTGGCCGCGGTGAAGGTGCGCCAGCGGTACTTCACCAACGATGGCGTTCTGGAGAGCGAGGGCACCCCGATGTACGTGATGGCCAAGGAAGACGGCCGCTGGCTGCTCACCGCGAACCAGAACACGCCGATCATGGCGGAGTGAACCCGGTTCGTTCGTGGTCGCGCGGCGTCGTTCGGTTCGCGCGGCCACGGCGCCGTGTCATGTGGGAGGGTGGTGTCGCGTGAGTTCGGTCGTCAGGACGCTGAGCGCGCGTCAGGAACTCGGAGCGAGGAGCGGCTTGGTGGAAGCGACGTTCGATGTGGCCGGACTGGTAGGGCATCGCTACCGTACGGACGACTACTACGAAGTGGGTCGGGAGAAGATCCGCGAGTACGCGCGAGCCGTGCAGGACTTCCATCCGGCGCACTGGAGCGAGGACGCCGCGGGCGATCTCGGGTACGCCGGTTTGATCGCGCCGACCACGTTCATCTCGACTCCCGCGATGCTGGCCAACCGCAAGCTCTTCGAAACGGTCATCACCGGCTACGACGTGTTCGTGCAGACCGATCAGGTCTTCGAGATGTACAAGCCGGTGCTCACCGGCGACCGGCTGGTCAGCGATGTCGAACTGTCCGGTGTTCGCCGCATCGCGGGCAAGGACCTGCTCACCGTCACCAACACCTTCGTCGATCAGACCGGCGAGGTCGTGCAGATCATGCATACGACCATCGTCGGCATCACCGGCGACGACATCGACGCCGGTATCGGCGAGGCGATCGATCGTGTGGTCATGCACGGTATCGACATGGCTTCTCGTCCCGCGGCCTCGGCGGCACCAGCGCAAACCGGGGCGAACCCGGTTTCCGAGACCGGCTCACTCCTGTCCTCGATCTCGCGGACGCGCGTCCCGCATACCGCGATCCGATTCGAGGACATCGCCGTCGGTGACGAGCTTCCCAGTCGGATCGTGCGGCTGACGCGGGGCGATCTGGTGAATTACGCCGGAGTCTCCGGAGATGCGAACCCGATCCACTGGCACGACGGGGTGGCCGCGCTCGCGGGTCTGCCCGATGTGATCGCGCACGGCATGCTCACCATGGGCCTGGGAGCAGGCTTCGTCACCGGTTGGCTCGGTGACCCGGGCGCGATCACCAAGTACGCGGTCCGGCTGTCGAACTACACCGTCGTCGAAGCCGGTTCCGCAGGGAGCGTCGAGTTCACCGGGCGTATCAAGTCGGTCGACCCCGAGAGCAGGAGCGCTGTCGTGGTCATCGTCGCGAAGTCCGCGGGGCGCAAGGTGTTCGGTCTCGCCACCGCGGACGTTCGCTTCGCGTAGTCTTCGGTGCCGCATCGGCCGGGGCGCTGTCCGCGCCAGCCCGGCGACGCGGTGCCGCAAGGCCTTTCGAATCGGAGGCGGCGCGAGGTGTTTCGCGCCGCCGTGCGCTCAGGCCGCCTCGTCCTGATGGGTGCCGCCGAGGCCCTGGCCCCAGCCGCCGTCGACCGGCAGTTCGACGCCCGTGGTGAAAGTGGCGTCGAAGGCGAGGAACAGCGCTGCCTTGGCGACCTCATCGACGGTGCCGTTACGGCGCAGCGGCGTGCTCTGCTCGCCTTGCCGCAGGAAATCGGCGCGCTGTTCGGCGGTCAGGCCGACCACGCCCATCGTGGGGGTCTCGATGAAGCCCGGCGCCACGGCGTTGACCCGGATCCGGCGCGGCAGCAGCTCGGCGGCCAGCACCTGGGATATCGCGCGCAGCGCCTCCTTCGACCCGGAGTACGCGCTGAGGCCGGGGAAGATGACGTCGTTGGCCACCGTGGTGAAGACGATCGAGCCGCCGTCGGCGAGCAGCGGGGCCAGCCTGCGCACCGTGAAGAAAGCGCCCTTGGTGTTGATGGCGAACTGCCGGTCGAACGACTCCTCGGTGGCCTCCTCGAGAGTCTGGAACTCGGCGGTCCCGTGATTGACGAACAGCGCGTCGACGCGCCCGAGCCGCTCCTCGACCAGAGCGCCGAGCGCCTCGATGTCGCCCATGTCGGCCGCGTCGGAGGCGACCACGTGCGCCTTCCGTCCGGCCAGCCGCTCGCGCGCCTGCTCGATCGTCTTCTGATTGCGGCCGGTCAGCACCACCTCCGCGTTCTGGTCGAGCAAGGCCTCGACGATGGCCAAGCCCATTCCGTGGGTACCGCCCGTGACCACTGCCTTCTTGTCGCCGTGCATTGCCGGTCCTTTCTCGGTTCCTGATGAGCATCTCGGTTACTTCTGGTAACCGAGATGATCTTCGGGCACCGCGTCTGAACTGGGAAGAAGGCACTTTTTTGTCAGTCGGTTACCGGGCGGATACCGGAGATCGTCGGCACATCCTGGGCGCCCGATGGTCCCCGGCCGGAGGGTCTGGCGGTTCGGCGGGCACACTGGACAGGTGAGTTCCGCCGTACCCCTCTCGGAGATCGACGCCGACGCGCCCGAGCTGCGCGACTTCGGCGGCGGCCCGTTCGGCGTGTACGTGCACGTGCCGTTCTGCGCGACGCGCTGCGG
The DNA here is from genome assembly GCF_059570515.1 of Nocardia sp. CNS-044. Classification (NCBI taxonomy): domain Bacteria; kingdom Bacillati; phylum Actinomycetota; class Actinomycetes; order Mycobacteriales; family Nocardiaceae; genus Nocardia; species Nocardia sp. CNS-044. The sequence continues at coordinate 461,964 of NZ_JCANSX010000007.1, read as the reverse complement.
ATACTGCGATTTCAACACCTACACCGCCGGTGAGCTGGGCAGTTCGGCCTCGCCGCAGTCGTGGCTCGCGGCGCTGCGCGGCGAACTGATCGAAGCCGCCGAGCAGTTCGGCAGGCTGCCCTCGGCCACGCCCGAGGTCTCGACCGTCTTCGTCGGCGGCGGCACGCCGTCGCTGCTCGGTGGCGATGGTCTCGCCGAGGTGCTCGACGCCGTCCGCTCGGCGTTCACCCTCGCGCCCGACGCCGAGGTGACCACCGAATCGAATCCGGAATCCACGTCGCCGGAGTTCTTCGCGCGCATCAGGGCGGCCGGGTACACCCGCGTCTCGCTGGGGATGCAGTCGGCCGCCCGGCACGTTCTCGCCGTGCTGGACCGCACCCACACGCCGGGCCGCGCGGTCGCCGCCGCCCGCGAGGCGCGCGCCGCGGGCTTCGAGCACGTCAACCTGGATCTGATCTACGGAACGCCCGGCGAGCGCGACGCCGATCTCGACGCCAGCCTGGACGCGGTGCTCGAGGCCGGAGTCGATCACGTCTCCGCCTATTCGCTCATCGTCGAGGACGGCACCGCGCTGGCCCGCAAGGTGCGCCGCGGCGAACTGCCCGCGCCGGACGAGGACGTGCTCGCCGCCCGCTACGAACGCATCGACTCCCGTCTCACCGCCGCAGGACTCGGCTGGTACGAGGTATCCAATTGGGCGGCGAACGATTCCGCTCGGTGCAGGCACAACCTCGGCTACTGGGACGGCGGCGACTGGCTCGGCGCCGGTCCGGGCGCGCACAGCCACCTCGGCGGGGTGCGCTGGTGGAACATCAAGCATCCGGCCCGGTACGCCGAGCGCGTCGCCCGCGGTGGACTGCCCGCCGCAGGCTGGGAAGCCCTCACCGACGACGAGCGCTACCTCGAACGCGTCATGCTGACGGTGCGCCTCCGCACCGGCCTCCCACTGGCCGATCTCGCCCCCTCCGCCGCGCCCGCCGTCGACCGAGTCATCTCCGGCGGCTTGGCCTTCCGGTCCGACGACCACCTGGTCCTCACCGACCGCGGCCGCCTGCTGGCCGACGGTGTGGTGCGCGACCTCCTCGCCTGAACCCCGCGGCCACAACACCTTCGCTCCGCCTGCGCGACAGGCTCGCCGATCACTCGCTCGCGCAAGCGTTCTTGCAAGCCTGGACGCGCAGCAGTAGAGATGCCGGAGGCCGAAGGGCCGCAGCTGTTCGACTGGCCTAAGGCTTCAAAACCTGCACGGCCGCAGTGCATTTCGCGGCGACTACCGCGCCGGGTACTTGCGGTCCAGCCATTCGTCGAACGTCGGCCCCGCCAGGATCGCGTTCGGTCCGGGGAGCAGCGCACCCGCGGCTTGGAGCTCGTGGTCGGGGTCCTCGGTGTCGACGATCTCCTCGACGCGGGACGGTTTGCCCAGGCGTGCGGCGAGTTTCGTCACTGCCGCGGCGAGGTTCAACTCCTCGGGGCCCGCGATCTCGACTAGGTCGGACGACTCGTCGGCGACGGCGAGCGCGGCCAGTTCTTCGGCGACGACGCGCGCCGCGACGAGCTGTGCGCGGTAGCGCGGCACGTAGGCCGCGTCGTCGCGGGTGGTCCAGTCGAGCATCATCTCGGTGAACTCGTGGAACTGCGCCGCGCGCAGCACCCGCACCGGCACCGGTCCTTCGCGGTAGGCCGCCTCGTGCGCGAGCTTCCCGGCGTAGTGCCCCGCGGTGAACTCATCGATGCCGATGATCGAGAGGACCGCGATCCGCCGCACGCCAGCCGCGGCCGCTTCCTGCTGCACGTTGCGCGCGATGGTGCGGAAATAGTCCGTCACGGCCGCGGTGTCGGTGGTGTTCGCGTTGACCGCGTCGACCACGATGTCCACCCCGGCCAGTGCGCCGGCCAATCCCGCGCCGGTGTAGACGTCCACGCCCGCACCACGACTGATCGCCACCACCTCGTGGCCCTGGTCCCTCAGCACGTCGACCACTTCGTGGCCGATCCGCCCGCTCGCGCCCACTACTGCGATTCGCATCCGGTGACTCCTCCATGTCGATTCCTACGCCGAGACGACGATGTGGTGACCCGAGGTGTGACACGTGTCCGAGAACGTCCTGTTGTGAGAACTATCGCAGATCGGAGAACCCGCGTAGGCTCCGGCTCGACACCGAGGAGTCCTATGCCACAGGCACGAGACGTCGATCAGTTTCCGGTTCATGGTGAATTCGCCGAGGCGAGAGCCGCCGAAAAGGCGGAGAGCGCACGCCAGCACGCCATCGCCGCCCGCACGGTCGCCGGATACGCCCACGATGCCGCCGATTGCGAGTCCCTGCTCGCCATGCTCGGGCTCGACGCCATGGCGGGCAAGCGCGCCAAGGGTTTCGACAGCCGCTGAGCGTCGCGAACCGGGCGGCACTACCGTCCGATGCCCGGCGTGGGCGCCCGGGCTGTCCGACCGTGCCCGTTGCGGTTCGCGATATCTTCGCCGACAATGCCTGCTTGCGGCCCTGTCGCGTGCCTGGCGGACGGGCGATTTGCGGGTCGGCAACTAAACTGGATACTCAGACGACCGGGAGGCCGCGGCGTTTCACGCGCCCCCGAATGCGTCGGCGGGCCCGCGGAGTATCGAGAAGGCGAGGAGGTGGGGCCGATGTCGAGCACCGAGGATCGGCGCTTCGAGGTCCTACGCGCGATCGTCGCGGACTATGTCGCCACCAAGGAGCCGATCGGCTCGAAAACCTTGGTGGAACGGCACAATCTGGGTGTCTCCAGCGCGACGGTCCGTAACGACATGGCGGTGCTCGAGGCCGAGGGCTACATCACCCAGCCGCACACCAGCTCCGGGCGCATCCCGACCGACAAGGGCTACCGGCAGTTCGTCGACCGGATCTCCGAGGTGAAGCCGCTCTCGCCCGCCGAACGGCGCGCGATCATGGAGTTCCTGGAATCCGGCGTCGATCTCGACGACGTGCTGCGCCGCGGCGTGCGGCTGCTCGCTCAGCTGACCAGGCAGGTCGCGGTGGTGCAGTACCCGACGGTGTCAGCGTCGACGGTGCGCCACATCGAGGTCGTCGCGCTGAATCCGGCGCGGCTGCTGCTCGTGGTGATCACCGACACCGGCCGTGTCGATCAGCGCCTGGTCGAGCTGGGCGCGGTGATCGATGACGAGGACCTGGCCGCGTTGCGCGCCATGCTCGGCGGCGCGATGGACGGCAAGCGCCTGGCCGCCGCCTCGGCCTCGGTCGCCGAACTTCCCGAGCGCGCCCCGCGCCAGCTGCGCGACGTGCTGATCCGGGTGTCGACCGTGCTGGTGGAGACCCTGGTCGAGCATCCCGAGGAGCGGCTGGTGCTCGGCGGCACCGCGAACCTCACCCGCAACGCCGGCGATTTCGGTCTGCCCGGCTCGCTGCGTCAGGTGCTGGAGGCGCTGGAAGAGCAGGTGATCGTGCTGAAACTGCTCGCCGCCGCACAGCATCCCGGCACGGTGACGGTGCGGATCGGCGAGGAGACCCAAGTCGAGCAGATGCGCACCACGTCGGTGGTGTCGACCGGCTACGGCGTCGAGGGCACGTTGCTCGGCGGTATGGGTGTGCTCGGCCCCACGCGGATGGACTATCCGGGCACCATCGCCTCGGTCGCGGCCGTGGCGCGCTACATCGGCGAGGTGCTGGCCGAGCGCTGACGCCGAACCGTGCCAACGGCGCTGCTACCCTCGAACCTCTGGCCGGATAAAGTTGAGTGCATCCGACTAATGCCGATGGTGTCGGCATTCGGTTGGAGCGGCACAGGCGAGTCACAGCGACCAAGGACTAGAGAACTCAAGTGGCACGGGACTACTACGGACTGCTCGGCGTCGCGAAGAACGCGACGGACCAGGAGATCAAGCGCGCCTACCGCAAGCTGGCCCGCGAACTCCACCCGGACGTCAACCCCGACGAGGCCGCCCAGGCCAAGTTCAAGGACGTGTCGGCGGCCTACGAGGTGCTCTCCGATCCGGAGAAGCGCCGGATCGTCGACATGGGCGGCGACCCGCTCGAGTCCGGCGGTGGCGGCGCGGGGTTCTCCGGCGCGGGCTTCGGCGGACTCGGCGACGTGTTCGAGGCGTTCTTCGGCGGCATGAGCGGCGCGGGCGGTGGTCAGCGCAAGCCGCGCGGCCGGGTGCAGCCCGGCGCCGACTCGCTGCTGCGCACCCGCCTCAGCCTCGCCGAATGCGCGGTGGGCGTCACCAAGCACCTGACCGTCGACACCGCCATCCTGTGCGACAACTGCCACGGCGCGGGCACCAACGGCAACTCCAAGCCGGTGCGCTGTGAAACCTGTGGCGGCGCGGGCGAAGTCCAGTCCGTGCAGCGCTCGTTCCTCGGCCAGGTGCTCACCTCGCGGCCGTGCCCGACCTGTCGCGGCGCGGGCGAGACCATCCCCGACCCCTGCCACAAATGCGGCGGCGACGGCCGGGTTCGCGCTCGTCGCGAGATCGCCGCGCCCATCCCGGCGGGTGTGGCCAACGGCATGCGGGTCCGGCTGGCCGCGCAGGGCGAGGTCGGTCCGGGCGGCGGCCACGCGGGCGATCTGTACGTGGAGATCGTGGAGCAGCCGCACGACGTGTTCGTCCGCGACGGCGACGACCTGCACTGCACCATCCGGGTGCCGATGGTGGACGCCGCGCTCGGCACCACCGTGGTCATCGACACGATCTTGGACGGCCCCACCGAGCTGACCATCGCGCCAGGCACCCAGCCCAACGAAGTCTCCGTGCTGCGCGGACACGGCATGCCGCGGCTGCGCTCGGGCGCCCGCGGTGACCTGATCGCGCACCTGGACATCGTGGTGCCGACCAAGCTGGACAGCAAGCAGACCGATCTACTGCGCAAGTACAAGGGCATGCGCGAACGCGACCGCGCCGAGGTGATGACGGCGCAGTCCGAGCACAACAGCGGCCTGTTCGCGCGGTTGCGCGCCTCGTTCAGCGGGCGCTGAGTCGTTGGCCGCCACGGTCTTCTACCTCGACGACATTCCCGAGCCCGGCGCGATCGCGGTGCTCGACGGTCCGGAGGGGCGGCACGCCGCGACCGTGCGGCGCATCCGGGTCGGCGAGCCGATCACTCTGTCCGACGGACGCGGTGTGCTCGCCGAATCGGAGGTCGTCGCCGCCCAGCGCGACCGGCTCGACCTGAAGGTGTTGAACAAGACCGTGGCGCGACCGGTTTCGCCGCGCGTCACGGTGGTGCAGGCGCTGCCGAAGTCGGACCGATCGGAGCTGGCCGTCGAGCTGATGACCGAGGCGGGCGCCGATGTCATCGTGCCGTGGCAGGCCGCGCGCTGCGTGGCGAACTGGGAGGGCAAGGCCGCCAAGGCCGTCGACAAGTGGCGGGCCGCGGCGCGCTCGGCGGCCCGCCAGTCCCGCCGCGCCTACATTCCCGAGGTCGCCGATCTGCACCGCACCCGCGATCTGCTCGAGCTGGTGCGCAAGACCAAGGCCGAAGGCGGGATCGTGGCCGCGCTGCACGAATCCGGCGGCGGTCGTTTCACCGAGCTGCCGTTCGGGGACGCGCCGGAGGTGGTGCTGATCGTGGGCCCCGAAGGCGGACTCGACGACGCCGAGCTGGCCGAACTCGGTACGGCCGGAGCGGATGTCGTACTGCTGGGGCCGACGGTGCTGCGCACGTCCACCGCGGCCGCGGTCGCGCTCGGCGCGTTGGGGGCGCTGACCGCGCGCTGGTGAGCGGCCGGATCGTGTTCGGCCTCCTGCCTTTTGGCCGGCGCGCCGTGGCATCGCCGATCCGCCCCGTTTGGGCTCAACGGCGGGGGATATCCCGCAGGTAGCCGACGTGGCCGCACCGGGATGTGGAAGGGCTGGTTTCCGTAGTGGACGAGAAGGCGAAAGCCAAGGGTGAGCGGGGCGCGATGCCGTCCGAGGTGAGCGGCAAGCTGTCGGTGTTCGACAAGTTCGCCACCGCGGCGAGCAGTGTGGCGTCGCGGGCCGGATTCTTCATGTTCTGCGTGCTGCTCGTGGTGCTGTGGGCGCCGACGTTCCTGGTGCTGCCCTCGATCGACACCTGGCAGCTGGTGATCAACACCGCCACCACGATCATCACCTTCCTGATGGTGGCCCTGTTGCAGAACACCGAATCGCGCTCCGACGAAGCGCTACAGCAGAAGCTGAACGCGATCGCCGACGCGATGGCGGATTTGATGGACGAGCTCAGCGCCGACCACCCCGAATTGCGCCGCCACCGAGCCGAATTGGCCGATGCGGTTGGGTTGGAGAATCGGGAGTCGACCTGACGATCGCTCCGGTCGCCAGAGTCGAATCCGTTGTCGGAGAATGTCTGCGGGTCTATCGGCAGAGTTTCGCCGTGGGGCGCGACTCCACCGGCGACGCCGCGGCGGACGGAACGGCGTCGCGAGAACGGATCGTCGCGACGGCGAACAGGGCCGCCCCGGCCGCGAGCAGCGCGCCGACGACCCCGACCAGACCCACCCAGCCCGCGTGCGCGAAGGCGAGGCCGGACAGGCCGCCGACGACCGCGCTGCCGAGGTAGTAGAAGAACAGGTACAGCGACGAGGCGGCCCCGCGATTGCCGCGGGCCAGCGTGCCGACCCAGGCGCTCGCGACCGTGTGCGCGGCGAAAAAGCCCGCGGTATAGAGCAATACGCCCGCGACGACGCAGCCAAGCCGATCCGGCACGCTCAACGCCAGCCCGAGGCCCATCACCGCCATCGACGCGGTCAGCATCCGCTGCCTGCCGACGCGGTCGGCCAGGCGACCGCCCCACGCCGACGTCACGGTGCCCGCCAAGTACAGCAGGAACACCGAACCCGCCACCGCCGCGGGCAATTCGAAGGGTCGCTGGGTGAGCCGGTAGCCGAGGAAGTTGTAGATCGAGACGAAGCCGCCCATCAGGACGAAGGCCAAGCCGAACAGCGCGAGCAGCTGACGGTGCCGCAGCTGCCGCCCGAGATCGCCGAAGACCGTGCGCAGTCCGGCGGGCCGCGCGACGAAGCCGCGTGAGGGCGGCAACAGCCGGACGAACCACACTGTGCAGGCCGCGGCGGCCACGCCGACCGCCGCCGCTGCCCACCGCCAGGACGCCACGTCGAGGGTGAACGAGGGAATCAGACGTCCGGCCAGACCACCGATCGTGGTGCCCGCGACGTACACGCCCATCGCGGCGCCGAGCCCTTCGGCGCCGATCTCCTCCGCCAGATACGCCATCGCCACCGCCGGAACCCCGGCCAGCGCGATGCCCTGCAACGCCCGTCCGGCCAGCAGCGCGTCGAGCGAGGGACTGAATGGAACCAGCAGGCCGATGACCGCGGCGGCCGCCGCCGAACCGGTCATCACCCTGGTCCGGCCGATCCGGCTGGACAGCGCGCTCACCGGCACGATGGCCAGCGCGAGACAGCCGGTGGTGAGCGAGACCGCGAGCGCCGCGCGGGCGGGCGTGGCGCCGAACGCCGTGGACAGGCTGGGCAACAGCGCCTGCGAGTTGTACATCGAGGCGAAGGTGGTGAGGCCCGCCGCGAACAACGCGATGGTGATCCGGCGGTCGTGCGCCGCGTCGCTGCCGGTCGTGCGTCCCGCGATGGTGCTTGCCGTGGTGGTCATGGCTACCTCCTGTTCTCAGCATTGCCACCGCCCCTTCCGAAAGGAAATGAATAATGAACAATGGCTTGATGCTGTAGGCGCATATAGGGAGGTAGCGAGGTGCTCGGCGAGGATTTGCAGTGGTTCACGACACTCGCGGAATTGGAACGGATGAGCGCGGCCGCGGAACGCCTGCACATCGCCCAGCCCACGCTGTCGCGGATGCTCGCCCGGCTGGAGCGCAGGCTCGGCGCGGAATTGTTCGACCGGCGCGGAAAGCGGATCGCGCTCAACGAATTCGGCCGCGTCTATTACGAGCACGCGCGCCGCGCGCAGGCCGAACTCGACGCCGCGGGCCAAGCCGTCGCCGATCTCGCCAATCCCGCGCGGGGCGTGGTGCGGCTGTCGTTCCTGCATTCCTTCGGCGGCTGGCTGGTGCCGCAGTTGATCGCCGGTTTCCGGCGCAACGCGGGCCGGGTCACCGTGACGTTGCGCCAGGGCGCCGCCGAGAAGATCACCCGCCAGGTCCTCGACGGCGCGGCCGACCTCGCCGTCGTCTCGCCGCGTCCGAGCGCGCCCGGCGTCGGCTGGCGCGGCCTGCTGCGTCAGCCGCTGGTGCTCGCCGTGCCCGCTGAGCACCGGGTGGCTGGGCGCAGGCAGGTGCGTCTGGCCGACCTCGGTGGCGCCGAGTTCATCACCATGCATCCCGGGTTCGGTATGCGGCGCATCTTCGACGAACTCTGCGCGGCCGCGGACATCCGCCCGCGCGTCGCCTTCGAGGCGAGCGACCTGGTCACCGTCACCGGGCTGGTCTCGGCGGGCCTCGGCGTCGCGCTGCTCCCGCTGGCGGATCCCGCGCCGTCCGCCGCGCGCTCGGGCCTGGCGCTGGTTCCGCTGGCGGACGAGGGCGCGTGGCGCGAGGTGGGGCTGATCTGGTCGGCCGCCGCCGCGCCGTCGGACGCGGTGCGACGTTTCCGTGACTTCGCCGAGGATTGGTCGGACGGCCACGGGGGAATATCCAGCACACGGCGGGAGTGGCCGCCGCATCGGTAGCCGTTTATTCACTGTCCGCTGTCGGTGGGGCGCGTTAAACTTTTGTCATTCACCACGGCTGTCGAGACCGGAAAGCAGGCTGTAACCACTTTTGCGAACACAAGGCGAGATCGGCGACCCGACCAACCCCACAGCAGGCATTGGCGCCCGCGACAACGGTTCGGGCCCCGCAGCGCGCACCGTGCGCTCCAGCATCGAACTCGCTCCCGAATCCGTGTTCCCCTTCCTCGGTTCGGCCGACCAGAATCTGCGTGAGCTCGAGCAGTTGCTCGACGCGGACATTCACGTTCGCGGCAATTCCGTGACCCTCACCGGCAAGGCGGCCGACGTCGCCCTGGCCGAGCGGGTCATCGAACAGCTCATCGCGCTGACCGGCCGCAACAGAGTGGTGACGCCGGAGGCGGTGCGGCACACGGTGTCGATGCTGACCGAAGGTTCCTCGGACTCCCCCGCGGAGGTGCTGAGCCTGGACATCCTGTCCCGGCGCGGCAAGACCATCCGCCCCAAGACGCTGAACCAGAAGCGCTACGTCGACGCGATCGATGCCAACACCATCGTGTTCGGCATCGGTCCCGCGGGTACCGGCAAGACCTACCTGGCCATGGCCAAGGCCGTGCAGGCGCTGCAGACCAAGCAGGTCAACCGGATCATCCTCACCCGTCCCGCCGTCGAGGCGGGCGAGCGGCTCGGCTTCCTGCCCGGCACGCTCAACGAGAAGATCGACCCGTACCTGCGCCCGCTCTACGACGCGCTGCACGACATGATGGACCCCGAGGCGATCCCGAAGCTGATGGCCGCGGGCGTCATCGAGGTCGCGCCGCTGGCGTACATGCGCGGTCGCACGCTGAACGACTCCTTCATCATTCTCGACGAGGCGCAGAACACCACCGCCGAGCAGATGAAGATGTTCCTGACGCGTCTTGGCTTCGGCTCCAAGATCGTGGTCACCGGCGACATCACCCAGGTCGACCTGCCCACCGGCGCCCGCTCCGGCCTGCGCGCCGCGGCGGAGATCCTCACCGAGATCGAGGACATCCATTTCTCGGAGCTCACCAGCAGCGACGTCGTCCGCCACCGCCTGGTCTCGGACATCGTCGACGCCTACGACCGCTGGGAGGCCGCCCGGCCGCAGGTCACCCCGCACTACCCGGGCAACCGCGCCCAGCGCCGCGCCGCCAGCCGCGACCGCCGCTGAGCTCCGCGCCGACGACAGTAGATCGCACCGGCCGAGTGAACGACGGTCACCTCCGGTCGGTCCGGCCATGCGCGGGGCTGCGGGCGGATTGCGTTTATTAGGCTGTTCAGGTGAGCATCGAGATCGCCAACGAGTCGGGTATCGACGTACCCGAAGAAGACCTGGTCAGTGTTGCGCGGTTCGTGATCGCCCGGATGGACGTCCATCCGGCGGCCGAACTGTCGATGGTGCTCGTCGATCTCGACACCATGGCCGACCTGCACATGCGCTGGATGGACCTGCCCGGCCCCACCGACGTGATGTCCTTCCCGATGGACGAGCTCGAGCCGGGCGGTCGGCCGGACAGCCCCGAGCCGGGGCCCTCGATGCTCGGCGACATCGTGCTGTGTCCGGAGTTCGCGGCGGCGCAGGCGCGCAAGGCGGGGCATTCGCTCGAGCACGAGCTCGCGTTGCTCACCGTGCACGGCGTGCTGCACCTACTCGGCTACGACCACGCCGAGCCGGAGGAGGAGAAGGAGATGTTCGAACTCCAAGCCCGGCTGCTCGAGGAGTGGTACGAGAGCCTGCGCGAGGCACGGCGGCGCGCCGAACTCGCCGAGCGCGACGCCCGCCTGCTCGGCAAGGCCGGCTTCACCGGACCCGGTGACGCGCTGGGTCCCGCGTGAACTCACCGACCCTGATCGTGCTGGCCGTCTTGCTCGTGCCCGCGGGCGGCCTGTTCGCCGGTGTGGACGCGGCGCTGAACACGATCTCCCCGGCCCGCCTCGGCGACATGGTGCGCGCCGATCGGCCGGGCGCCGCGCGGTTGAGTCGCATCGTCGCCGACCGCGCCCGCTACGTGAACCTGATGGTGCTGCTGCGCGTGCTGTGCGAGATCGGCGCGACGGTGCTGCTCGCGGCGGCGCTCATCGAGATCTGGAACGACAACTGGGCGCTGCTGATCACCGCCGCGGTGATGGTGCTCGTCGACTACGTCGTGATCGGTGTCGGCCCGCGCACTCTCGGCCGCCAGCACGCGTACTCGCTCGCCTTGGCCGCCGCGCTGCCGCTGCAATTCATCGGCGCGCTGCTCGGCCCGGTCAGCAGGCTCCTGATCCTGATCGGTAACGCGATCACCCCCGGTAAGGGTTTCCGCAACGGTCCCTTCGCCTCGGAGATCGAGCTGCGGGAAGTGGTCGAGATGGCGAGCGAGCGCGGCGTGGTGGCCGACGACGAACGCCGGATGATCCAGTCGGTGTTCGAACTCGGCGACACCGCCGCGCGCGCGGTGATGGTGCCGCGCACCGAGATGGTGTGGATCGAGGCGGACAAGACGGCCTCGCAGGCCATGTCGCTCGCGGTGCGCAGCGGCCACTCCCGTATCCCGGTGGTCGGCGAGAACGTCGACGACATCCTCGGCGTGGTCTACCTGAAAGACCTTGTGCCGTACGCGGATCGCAGTCGCAAGGTGCGGGTGCGCGACGTGATGCGTCCGGCGGTGTTCATGCCCGACTCCAAGCCGCTGGACGACCTGCTCGACGAGATGCAGCGCCGCCGCAACCATATGGCGCTGCTGGTCGACGAATACGGCGGCATCGCGGGCCTGGTGACCATCGAGGACGTGTTGGAGGAGATCGTCGGAGAGATCGCCGACGAGTACGACACCGACGAGACCCCGCCGGTCGAGGAACTGGGCGAGGGCCACTTCCGGGTGTCGGCGCGGTTGTCCGTGGAGGATCTCGGCGAGCTCTACGGCATGGAGATCGAGGACGAGGACGTCGACACCGTGGGCGGTCTGCTCGCCCACGAACTCGGCCGGGTCCCGCTGCCCGGTTCGAAGATCGTGGTGCACGGGCTGGTGCTGCGCGCCGAAGGCGGACCGGATTCGCGCGGCCGGATGCGAGTCAACACGGTCCTGGTGCGCAAGGCGGCGGAGAAATCCGAGAAAGCGGGCGCGGTGGTGGCCGAGGGCGCAAAATCCAACGGCGGTAAGCGCAATGGCAACAAAGACGAGGATGGAGCAACCGATGACTGAACTGGACGCCGAGGACACCAAACTGCTGACCCTGGCGCGCGGCGCGATGGGCCGCACCGGCGGGACGGGCGGCGCGGCGATTCGCGACACCGACGGCCGCACCTACGCGGCGGGCGAGGTGGATCTGCACGCATTGCGGCTGACCGCGTTGCAGGCCGCCGTCGCGGCCGCTATCTCCAGCGGCGCCGAGGGCTTCGAGGCGGCCGTGGTGGTCGGCGGCCGGTTCTCCGACGCCGGGGTCACGGCGGTGCGCGAGGTATCCGGCGAAGCGCGGATCATCTTCACCGATCGCGCGGGCGCGGTGTTCGACATCGTCGACGACGCGGCGGGCGCCGAGGTGCAGGGTGGCTGACAAGTCCGGCTCCACCGAATTCCGTTCCGGCTTCGTCTGTTTCGTCGGCAGGCCGAACACCGGCAAGTCGATGCTGACCAACGCGCTGGTCGGCGCGAAGATCGCGATCACCTCCTCGCGACCGCAGACCACCCGCCACACCATCCGCGGCATCGTGCACCGCGATCACGCGCAGCTGATCCTGGTCGACACGCCCGGTCTGCACCGCCCGCGGACACTGCTCGGCCAGCGGCTCAACGACCTTGTGCGCGACACCTATTCCGAGGTCGACGTGATCGCGATCTGCATCCCGGCCGACGAGAAGATCGGCCCCGGCGACCGCTGGATCGTGCAGCAGATCAAGCAGATGGCGCCCAAGACCACGGTGCTCGGCGTGGTCACCAAGATCGACAAGGTGAGTCGCGACCAGGTCGCCGCCCAGCTGCTCGCCGTCTCCGAGCTGCTCGGTCCCGAGGCCGACGTGGTTCCGGTGTCGGCGGTCGAGGGCGAGCAGGTCGAGGTCCTCGTCGACGTCATCGCCTCGAAAATGCCGGAGGGCCCGGCCTTCTACCCCGACGGCGAGCTCACCGACGAGCCCGAGGAAACCCTCATGGCCGAGCTCATCCGCGAGGCCGCGCTGGAGGGCGTGCGCGACGAGCTGCCGCACTCGCTGGCCGTGGTGATCGAGGAGGTTCTCCCGCGCGAGGAGAACGAGGACATGTTGGACGTGCACGCGCTGCTGTACGTCGAACGACCCAGCCAGAAGGCCATCGTCATCGGCAAGGGTGGCAGCCGCCTCAAGGAGGTCGGCACCAACGCGCGCAAGCAGATCGAGCACATCCTCGGCGTGCGGATCTATCTGCACCTGCACGTCAAGGTCGCCAAGGACTGGCAGCGCGATCCGAAACAGCTTGGCAAGCTGGGCTTCTGAGCAAACGGTACGTTCGCGGACCGCGAACTCGAGCGAACAGCCCGCCCGAGTCCGATTTGTACCGGTACAGTCCCGGTTGACGCCCGGGTGTGCGTCGCAGCCACGCATTCCACGGGGGAGGCCGTCGAATTGACCGATACCGCCAACGATGTCCCCAAACTGCTCGAGCTACTACGCGCGCTCGAAGTTCCCGACGCGAAGCCGCGAGTGTTTCGCACGTTGCTGCGGCGTAGGCGTCCGCTGCCGCGCCCGGTCGTCGGTCTGGTCGGGGCGGGCGCGGGCGGCGCGCTGCTCGTCGAGATCTACCGCTGGCTAGGGGAATCCGGTGGCAGACGGGCGACGCCGCGGGCACGGGTGGATCTACAGGCGCCGGATCTGCCGCCCGACGCGCTGACACCCGACCCGAACGCGACGGGCGAGGAGATCCAGGGGCACTGCCTGCCCATCGTGCATCGGCTGGTCGAGGGCTTCTCCACCGACGACACGGCGATGGGGCCGATCAAGTTCCCGCGCTACCGCACCGCGGATTGGCTGACCCGCCAACGTGTTACCAGCGACGAGACCGAGGCCACGGTCGAACTGCGCTCGCGGCTGCCGCGCCTGCTGCGCAGCGGCTCGCCGACGGACCGCTCCGACACCGCCGAGGGCGTCAGCGGCGACACCATCTCCCGGCTGGTGTTCGGCGTACTCGCGCTGTGGCCGGTGCTGCGGCTGTGGCTCTGGATCAGCGGGCGCATCCCCGGCATGTCGAAGGTCACCCGCTGGTTCATGCGCCAGCGCTACCTCGCGCCCGAATTGTCGGACAGCTTCCTGGGTTTCGCGACCAGGCTGACCGCGTCGCGGCGCAGCGACGAGGACCAGGAGCAGGTCGCCAAGCTGCTGGTGCACGCCTTCCTCGAAGACATGCGCGACGCGTACCGCAAGCGGTTGTGGCGCCCATCGAGCTGGCGGCGCACCGCCTATCCGGTGGCGCTGCTCAGCGGGGTCGACGAACACGGCGCCGGTAGGCAATTGATCCAATGGATCAACAACATTCGCAACGAGACCGGGCATTTCGATCCCCTGGTCGTGCTCGCCTGCCTGGATTACGACCCCGCCCCGCCCGCTGAGCCCGACGAGCCCGACGACGCTCCAGGACGGACGCCGCAGCTGGCCAGGATCGGCGATCTTCAGCACCTCGACACCCTCGAAAGCCTGGTCGACCGCCCGTATTCCGGGCAGCAGCCGGATCCGCTGCAACGCTGGTTGCGCGACATCGACAACATGCGCACGAATCGGTCCGAGGACGCGTGGTTCCTGCCGCTGCGCGTGCGGCTGCCGGACCCGCTCGACGGCCGCGTGCGCGATCCCAGCCTGGCGCACCTCGCGGTGCCGCCCTCGCCGCCGCTGGCCGCCCGCAAGTGGTTCGTCGCGATGTGCGTGCTCATTCCGATCGGACTGCTGGTGGCCGCCGCGCTGGTCTACATTCCGCCGCTGCGCGGCGCGCCGTGTGCGCACTGGCCGTGGACGCCCGGCATCTCGGTGCAGCACCGCGACGGCGAGTGCGTCGGCTACAGCGACAACGCCGACCAGATCTTCACCGACGACCCGGAGCTGACGGCGATGCAGCGCGAGGTCTTCCGGCTCAACGTCGCCGCCGCCGACGCGCGCCGCGACAACCCGCGACGGCCGCTCATCACGCTGATCTACTTCTCCGGACTCAGCTACGTGGACACGAACGTGCGGTACCCGCACGCCCAGGTCGAGGAGCTCGCCGGACTCGCGGTGCAGCAGCGCCGCGCACTGCTCGCCTCCGACGAGTCCGAACCGCTGCTGCGGGTCGTCGTCGCCAACGGCGGCTCCGATATGCGGCACGCGACGTGGGTGGTCGACCATCAGCTGCGCGGCCTGCTGAGCGACGAACCCGGCATCCTCGGCGTGGTCGGCATGGATCGCAGCAACGCCGAAACCCGCCGTGCCATCGGACGGCTCGGCGAACTCGGCGTTCCGGTGGTCGCGACGACGCTCTCGGCCGACGGCCTGGAGAAGTCCTCGCCGCTGTATTTCCAAGCGGCGCCGAGCAATACGACACAGGCGAAGCTGATCGCGGACTACGTGCAGGGCGCGCGCCATCCGGCGGGCGCGCCGCGGGCGGGTCAGCCGCGCTACAACCAGGTCGTCATCTACCACCCGAAGGCCGACGGCGACATCTACGTCGAGACCCTGGTCGAGGACCTGCGCGGCGAGCTGGAGCGCCGCGGCGTGCCCTACCGGCGCATGGAGTGGACCGAACAGCAGGAGCTGAATCGTTTTCCCGCCCCTTGCGAGACAACGGATTTCGATCGCGGCACCCTGCTGTTCTTCGCGGGCCGCAACGACGATTTCGCGACCTTCGCCAAATCGGTCAGCCGCGGCTGCCTGACCGGCGAGTCGCCCGCCATCCTCGGCAACGACACGGTGACCCGCCTGATCACCGATCAGAAGGCGATGGCGGCGCTGCCCGCCAATCTGTCGGTCCGCTACGTCGCCAAGGCGGCGCCGGTGATGCTCGGCGGCGCCGAATGTGTCCGCGGCAACGGCGAACTCGGTGACGAGCCGGTCGCCTTCGACTACCAGCAGCTGTGCGCCGAGCTGGCCGTGCTGATCGACGACCTGCGCGCCTACCCGCAGATGGCCGACTACCAGCCGTCCTGGCCCGGCGACCGGACCGGCCTCGCCTACGACGTGGTCGGGCTGTTCCTGCGCGCGGTGCGCACCGGGCCGCAGCACACCGACGGTTCGATCAACCGCACGGCGGTCGCGATGCAGTTGCGCGAGACGGACTATCGCGGCGTCACCGGCACGCTCGGCTTCACGACCAGCCGGATCGCGGACGGGTCGTCGATCGCGGTGCTCGTCACGGCGGGCGTCGGGCAGCCGGGTCCGCAGCAATGCCTGGTGATGTCGCCGCGTCCCGCCGAAGGGGACGGGTGTCCGTCGGGGACGAAGAGCGCGTCGGAGGACTGGTCGCCGCCCCGGCGTTGAGTTGTGGTGCGCTGACGCTGGATTGTCGTGAGCCGGGCTCAGCGGTGAGCTGGGCCACGAAAACCAGTCCGCACCGGACGCGTCTGTATAGTGGGCCCGGTGGAGGGGAGTACTCCCCCGACGTCAGCCCCGTCAGTACGGATCCGCCGCGGATCCCGGGGTGGCGGCCCGGCCCTGATCCGATGTGGCCGGGTGGAAGAGACCTCCGGTAGCGACGCATGTCGTCGTGGATACCGGAGGTTCCGTCGTGGATGTTTCGTCGACCCTGTGGGTCGCCACTATCATGGTGCTCGGCGCATTGATCGCCGTCGACTTCTTCATCGGGCGCAAGCCGCACGAGGTGTCGCTGAAGGAAGCCGGGATCTGGACCGTGGTTTGGATCGCGCTCGCCGTGCTGTTCGGGCTCGGGCTCTGGGCGTTCGCGGGTGGACAGCCCGCCGGGGAGTTCTTCGCGGGCTTCGTCACCGAGAAGTCCCTCAGCGTGGACAACCTGTTCGTCTTCGTCCTGATCATGGCGAGATTCGCGGTGCCGACGAAGTACCAGCAGCGGGTGCTGCTGATCGGCGTGCTCCTCGCGCTCGTGCTGCGCGGTGTGTTCATCGCCGCGGGCGCCACCCTGATCGCCAGCTTCTCCTGGATCTTCTACCTGTTCGGCGCCTTCCTGGTGTGGACCGCGTGGAAGCTGATCAAGGAGGCACGCGCAGGCGGCGAGCAGGAGGAGTTCGAGGAGAACCGCCTGCTGAAGAGCCTGGAGCGGCGCTTCGGCGTGGCCGACCGGTACCACGGCACCAAGCTTTGGGTTGTGCAGAACGGCAAGCGGATCATGACGCCGATGCTGGTGGTCATCCTGGCGATCGGCACCACCGACCTGCTGTTCGCCCTGGACTCCATTCCGGCCATCTTCGGCCTGACCCAGAACCCGTACATCGTCTTCACCGCCAACGCCTTCGCGCTGATGGGTCTGCGCCAGCTGTACTTCCTCATCGGCGGACTGCTGACGAAGCTCGTGCACCTGAGCTACGGCCTCTCGGCCATCCTCGGCTTTATCGGCGTCAAGCTGTTCATGCACGCGCTGCACGAGTCGGGCGTCGCGGTGCCGGAGATCTCCATCGGCGTCTCGCTCGCGGTGATCGTCGGTGTGCTGACGGTGACCACGATCTCCAGCCTGATCGCGACCAAGCGTCAGGAGCGCGCGGAACTCACCGCCGCGCGCAGCTGACGAAACGCCCGGACCGGGCGACCAGCTCGGCCCGGGTGTTCACCACCACGGCTCGGGACGGTGGCGGTCCCAGCGCAGCTCGGACTCGAGTTGCGCCGCAACGGAAATCAGCAGCGGTTCGGTGGCCGCGGCGCCCATCAGCTGGGCGCCGACCGGCAGTCCCGCGTCGGTGAAACCGGCGGGCACGTTCACGCTCGGCCAACCGAGCACGTTCCACGGCCAGGTGTAGGGGCAGGCGGCGGTGATGAGGTTGTTGGTGGCGTTGACGCCGATGCCGTCGATCTCCTCGGCGCGCGGTGGGGGAGTGGCGGTGGTGGGCGCGAGCACCAGGTCGTAGTCGTCGAAGAAGGTGCCGATGCGCTTGTGCAGCAACGGTTCCGCCTGCCGGGCCGCGAAGAGCGCGGGCCCGCCGAGCACCCGGCCGAAGCGGACGTTGGCGCGGGTGCGCGGGTCCACCTCGGCGCCCGGCATCCGGTCGTGCATGGCGCGAATGCCCGCCATCGAGCGCGGCAGGAACGACGCGCCGATGAGCAGTCCGTAGTGCAGGTCGGCCACGGTGACCGAGTGCCCGAGCTTGCGCAAGGTCGAGGCGATGCCGCGTACCGCGGCGCGCACCTCCGGGTGCAGCGCGGTCTTGGTCGCGGTGAAGGGAATACGCAGGGACAGCGCGATCTTCAGACGTCCGGGGTCGCGTCCGACGGCATTGGAGGCGCGAATCGGTTCTGGGGTGTGCCGGTCGCCCTTGTGCGGTCCCGCCGCCGCGTCCAGCAGCAGGGCCGCGTCGGCGACCGTGCGTGCCAGCGGTCCGTTGACCGTGAGGCCCTGGAACGCTTCGGCTTCCGGCCAGGTGGAGACGCGTCCGCGCTGCGGTTTGATGCCGACGAGGTTGGTCCACGCCGCCGGGATCCGGATCGAGCCCGCGCCGTCGGAACCCAGTGCGGCGGGCACCAATCCGGCCGCCACCGCGGCCGAGGAGCCGCCCGACGAACCGCCCGGCGTGTGCTCGCGGTGCCACGGGTTGCGGGTGTGCCCGAAGGCCGCGCCGCTGGTGAAGGGCAGCTGGCCGAGTTCGCAGGTGTTGGTCTTGCCGACGATCACCGCGCCCGCCGCGCGTAGTCGCCGAACCGACTCGGCGTCCTCGGTTTTCGGCGTGAAGTTGCCGCCGCAGCCGAACGCCGTCGGCTCACCGGCGATGTCGGTGTCGTCCTTGACGGCGATCGGCACGCCGAGCAGCGGCAGGCGCTCGCCAGCGGCCAGTCGCCGGTCGGCCTCGGCCGCCTCCGCCAGCGCGCGGTCCCTGCGGACCACGCGAAACGCGTTCAGCGTCGGCTGACTCGCCTCGATCCGGTCGAGCGCGGCGGCCACGGCCGCGGTGGAGCTGACCGTGCCCGCCGCGAGCGCACCGGCCAGCTCGGCGAGGCCCGTCTCGCCCGCGGGCGTCGCGCCCACCGCGGAGTCCGGTTCGTCGGCAGGCCTGAGCGCTCGTTTCGGCACCGTCATGTGAGCTCCCTCTCTTCGGTCGTCCGGTGTGAACCGTAGCGCTGTATTGGACGACCGTCCACATGGGTTATCGCCGAGGGGCGCCGAAGTGCATCACCGCTGTTTCCGCACGTCGTGGAGCTGGGGCGATCCGGGTGGCTATAGACATACATTCGGTATGTATGTAAAAGTGGACGGGACGCCCGACCTTCTGGAGGAAGCCATGGGAATCAGCCCGTCACTCGGCCCCGCGCACGAGATCGACCTGCCCGGCGCCCGCGTCCGCTACCACGAGACCGGCACCGGCGCGCCCGTCGTCTTCGTGCACGGCCTGCTCGTCAACGCCGATCTCTGGCGCGCGGTGGTGCCCGCCGTCGCCGCGGCGGGCTACCGCTGCCTGACGCCCGACTGGCCGCTCGGCTCGCACTCGATCCCGGTGCCCGAGGCGGACCTGACGCCGACCGGAGTGGCCGACCTGATCGCCGCCTTCCTGGAGCGGCTCGACCTGACCGACGTCACCCTGGTCGCCAACGACACCGGCGGCGCGATCACCCAGGTATTGCTGGCCAGGAACACCGCCCGCGTCGGCCGCGTGGTGCTCGCTTCGGTGGACAGTCACGAGAAGTTCCTGCCGCAGCCGTTCACCCTGCTGCCGCTGCTGGCCCGCGTGCCGGGTTCGATCCGCCCGCTCACCGAGACGCTGCGCCTGCGCGCGCTGCACCGGCTGCCGCTCGCCTTCGGCTGGGTGAGCAAGCGCCCGGTGCCCGCCGAGTACGTCGACTCGTATCTGCTGCCGAGCCGCCGCTCCGGCGCCATTCGAAAAGACCTGCGGCGCTTCCTGAAATCCGCGCACCGCCGCTACACGCTGGACGCCGCGACCCGGTTCGGCGACGTCCGGCTGCCGGTGCTGATCGTGTGGGCGCGCGAGGACAAGCTGTTCCCCGTCGCCTACGCCGAGCGGCTGGCGCGCGAGTTCCCCGACGCCACCTTGGAACTCGTCGACGACTCCTACACCTTCCTGCCCGAGGATCAGCCCGAGTTGCTCACCCAGCGGATTCTGGAGTTCACTCGGCTGCATGCCACGCCGTAGTCAGGAGGACCGCTCCCGCACGACAAGGGCCGCCCTGGAAGAGGCGGGGCGGCGCCTGTTCGCGGACCGCGGTTTCGCGGCGACCTCCGCCGAGCAGTTGGTGACCGAGGCGGGCGTCACCCGCGGCGCACTGCACCACCACTACGGCGACAAGCGCGGGCTGTTTCGCGCGGTGCTCGAACGGCTCGAGTCGGACAACACCGCGGAGATCCGCGCGGCCATCGCCGCCGTCGATCCCGGCGACATCCTCACCTCGATGGCCGTCGGCATGAACGTCTTCCTCGACATCTGCCAGCGCCCCGAGATGATCCGCATCGCGCTCTACGACGCGCCGGCTGTGCTCGGCTGGGAGGAGTGGCGCGCCTTCGAGGCACGGCACGGGCTCGGCCTGATCGTCGCCGAGCTGGAGCGGGCCCGCGCCGCCGAGCTCATCGCCGACGTGCCCGTCGACATCCTGGCCCGGCTGCTGCTCAGCGCCGTGACCGAGGCGGGCTTGATCGTCTCGCACGCCGAGGACAAGGAAGCCGCCCGCGCGCAGGCCCAGCAATCGCTGCTGTTGCTGGTCGCGGGATTGCTGCGCACCTGATTCGCGCGGAGGCGCGGCGGCCGCGGGCTGTCGCCGGTTCGTGGGAGGATGAGCACGTGCGTTTGTATCGGGATGAGGCGGTCGTGGTGCGCCAGCACAAGCTGGGTGAGGCGGACCGCATCGTCACGCTGCTGACGCGTCAGCACGGCCTGGTCCGGGCGGTCGCCAAGGGAGTGCGGCGGACCAAGTCCCGATTCGGCGCCCGATTGGAGCCGTTCTCCTACATCGACGTCCAGCTGCATCCCGGCCGCACGCTCGACACCGTCACCCAGGTGCACACCGTCGAATCCTTCGCCGCCGACATCATCGACGACTACGGCCGCTACACCACCGCCTGCGCGGTGCTGGAGACGGCCGAACGCCTCGCGGGCGAGGAACGCGCGCCCGCCCCGCGCCTGCACGCGCTGACCGCGAGCGCGCTCCGCGCCATCGCCGCCAAGCAGCGCCCGCACGAACTCATCCTCGACGCGTTCCTGTTGCGCGCCATGGGTTTCGCGGGCTGGGCGCCCGCGCTGGACGAATGCGCCAAGTGCGCGACCCCGGGCCCGCACCGGGCCTTCCACGTGGCGGCGGGCGGCGCCGTCTGCGTGCACTGCCGCCCGCCCGGCGCGGCCACCCCGGCGCCGGGTGTGCTGGATTTGCTCGTCGCCCTGCTGAGGGGGGAGTGGGACTACATCGCGACGGTGCCCGATTCGGTGCGCCGTCAGGCCAGCGGGCTGGTCGCCGCTCATCTGCAATGGCATCTGGAGCGTCAGCTGCGGACGTTGCCCCTGATCGAGCGCACCAAGACGCCGACGCCCGCGGGACACGTCGGCTGAGCCTTTCGCCCTGATCGCGGCCGTGCTCGGCCGGTCGGCGGGTAGATCCGCGGAGGTCGTCTCGGCTCCCGGCCCGGATGGCAGGATGGAGGCCGTGATCCTCCGTCGAGACTCCTCCACCGCGACAAGGCCGAGCAGCGGGCAGCAGAACCGCGTCGTCCGTCCGCCGTCGCCGCACCCCTCGGGCGCGCGGCCGCCGCAGCTGCCCCCGGAACTGGTTCCCAACCACGTGGCGCTGGTGATGGACGGCAACGGCCGGTGGGCTCAGGAGCGCGGGCTGCCGCGCACCGCGGGGCACGAGCGCGGCGAGGCGGTGCTGATGGACACCGTCGAGGGCTGCATCGAGATCGGCGTGAAGTGGCTCTCGGCGTACGCGTTCTCCACGGAGAACTGGCGGCGCAGCCCCGACGAGGTGCGCTTCCTGATGGGCTTCAACCGCGACGTGATCCGGCGCCGCCGCGACGAGATGCACGAGATGGGCGTGCGGGTGCGCTGGGCGGGTCGGCGACCGCGCCTGTGGCGCAGCGTGATCAAAGAGCTGGAGATCGCCGAGGAGCTCACCGAGGACAACACGACGATGACGCTGACGATGTGCGTCAACTACGGCGGTCGCGCCGAAATCGCCGACGCGGCAAGGGAAATCGCGCGGCGTGTGGCGGCGGGTGAGATCGATCCGGAGAAGGTCACCGAGGCCACCCTCGCGCAGTACCTCGACGAGCCCGACATGCCCGACGTCGACCTGTTCCTGCGGCCGTCCGGCGAATTCCGCAGCTCGAACTTCCTCATCTGGCAGTCGGCCTATGCCGAATACGTGTACCAGGACACGCTGTTTCCCGATTTCGACAGGCGCAACCTGTGGGAGGCCTGCCTCCAGTACGCTTCGCGTGACCGCCGCTTCGGCGGCACCAAGTGAGCGGCGGACCGGAGATGGACGCGGCGGTCACCCCCGATCGGGAACTCCAAGCGCGGGCGGGCGCATGTCTTTCCCAGTACGGCATCGACGTGCGCGTCGACCCGGAGGGTTCGCTCGGCTTTCAGTACGAGGGCGCGCTGTGTTCGCTGCGCGCGGTGACCCTGGCTCCCGGCCTCGACGTGCTGTCCACGACCTGCGTACTGGCCTGGGACCGCCCGCTGAAACCGCAGCTGCACAAGCGAGTCGCCGAGCGCAACAACAACTTGCAGTTCGGCTCGCTCACCGTGATCGGCCGCGACAAACTCGCCGACGTCATCCTGCGCTACACCTTCCCCGCCGCGGGCCTGGACGATCAGGCGCTGACCACCATGCTGCTGCTCGTCCTGTCCGGCGCGGGCCGGGCGCGCCAGGGTCTGCTGCCCTGACGTTCACGGCCGCGAGTTCGGCAAACGCCCTGGCTGATCGGCGAATGCTGGGCAGTCGCCGCGCCGCCGATGGCAGGATCGGTGGATGCGCGCCGAAGAGGGCTCGGGTCTCGCGGCACGCTCCGACGACGGCCGGTCGCTCGTCGTCGCCGACGCCCGTGGAAGCGCCTTCGTCGCCGGTTCCCTGGTGGTCGTGGCCGCCGAGGGCCGCCGCCAACTGGCGCTGGTGGATCGCCGCCGAGGGTCGCAAGTACGGGCTGTGGCTGCTGCTGTCGACCCAGCGGCCGTCGAAGGTGCAACCCGGGATCCTGTCCCAGTGCGACAACCTCTTGAATTCGGTGCTGCTCAGCGGGCGACGGGCTTGCCGACCGGGATGAGCAGGTCGACGCCGCGGGCGAGGGTGTCGGGGTCGAGGTCTTCCAGGATCAGGTGTTGCAGGATGAAGCCGGGCAGGAAGCCGATGATCGCCTTGGCCACCGCGTCGGTGTCGGCGTCCTCCGGTAGCCAGCCCTGCTCGCGCATGCGCACCGCGTAGTCGCGCCAGAGGTCGCGCATCGCGTGCATGGTCTCGCGCACGGGCTCGGCCGCTTCGTCGTGCACCAATGCCAGGGCCCACGCTTGCGGCGCCAAGCGCACCGGCCCGTCGGGTCCGCTGCGGCGGACCACTTCCTCGGCGATGCCGCGCACCAATTGCGCGGGCGTCGGCAGCGGGTCGGTGCGCACCGCCTGCGCGATCGCGGCGCGCAAGTCGACGGTGGTCTGGGTGGCCAGCGCCGCGATGATCTCGTTCTTGCTCTTGAAATAGCGGTAGACCGCGCCCGCCGAGAGCCCCGATTCGGTGAACACGTCCTGCATCGAGGTCTCGAAGAAACCCTTGCGGCCGAAGCACAGTCGCGCGGCGTCGAGGATCTGCTGTCTGCGGCGTTCCAGGTGTTCTTCGCTGACTCGGGGCATGAGCCCAAAGTAAAACGAATATCCGTTCTTGACAAGCCGCGGAGGCCGTGCCACGGTAAGGACATCGAAAAGAGAACGAGCATTCGATTTATTGGGAGAATGTCATGAAAACCATGCAGCGAGCGGTCGCCCTCGGCCTCGGCGCGGCCCTGATCCAGGCGCTGATGTTGATCGCCTTCGCATGGCCCGCGGCCAATATCGCGCCGCGTGACCTGCCCATCGCCGTCGCCGGTCCGCAGGCCGCCGTCGTCGCCGAACGGCTCGGGCAGCGCGACCCCGACGCCTTCGAGATCACCACCTCGGCCGACGCCGCGGCAGCGCGCGCCGCCATCGAGGACCGCGAGGTCTACGGCGCGATCGTCACCGGTGGGGGAGCGCCGACTGTGCTGGTCGCCTCCGGCGCGAGCCCGGCGGTCGCCCAGCAGCTCACCGCCATCGCCCAGCAGTTGTCCGGCGCGCCCGCCGCCGCGGTGGAAGACGTCGTCGCCGCCGATCCGGACGACCCGCGCGGCGCCGCCTTCGGCGCGATGGTGCTGCCGCTGGTGATGGCGGGCCTCGCGGCGGGCGTTCTGCTGAGCCTGCTGATCCCGTCGGTCGGCGCGAAGGTCGCTGGCCTGGTGAGCTTCGGTCTGTTCGGCGGGCTGTTGAGCATGGCGATCGTCCAAGGCTGGATGTCGGTGCTGCCGGGTAGCTACCTGATCCTGGCGTCGGTCGCCGGGCTGGTGTCCTTCACGGTCGCCGGCGCGGTGGTCGGGCTGGCCTCGGTGCTCGGCCGTCCCGGCATCGGCGTCGCGGCGCTGACCATGCTGCTGATCGGCAACCCGTTCTCGGCCGCCACCTCCGCGCCGGAGCTGCTGCCGCAGCCGTGGGGCGCGATCGGTCAGCTGCTGCCCCCGGGCGCCGCGGCCTCGCTGCTGCGCTCGGTCGCCTTCTTCGACGGCGCGGGGGCCGGGAAACCGCTTGCGGTGCTGGTAATCTGGGCCGCCGCGGCGCTCGTGCTGCTCGGTGTGGCCGCGCTGCGCGGCCGGGACGCCGCGGCACCGGTAGCCGCGCCGGTGGCCGAACCCGTCCCCGCTGCCTGATCCGGCGACAGAACGCCACTCGCCACGAAGTAGCGGGTCGTATACGCAACGAAGAAGGCCACCCGCTTCCGAGGTAGCGGGTGGCCTTCTTCGTCGCGCTGAGTCGCGTTCGTCAGTCGCGCGGTGTCTTGGCGCAGCTCCGGCAGGTGCCGAAGACCTCGATGGTGTGGCTCACCTCGGTGAAGCCGTGATCGCACGCGATGGCCTCGGCCCACGCCTCGACCGTCGGGCCCTCGACCTCGACGGTGCGGCCGCAGTGCCTGCACACCAGGTGGTGGTGGTGCCCCGTGGAGCACTGCCGGTAGACCGACTCGCCGGAGTCGGTGCGCAGGACGTCGACCAGGCCCGCGTCGGCCAGCGACTGCAAGGTCCGGTAGACGGTGGTGAGCCCGATGCCCTCGCCGCGCTTACGAAGCTCGTCGTGCAGTTCCTGGGCGGAGCGGAACTCGTCGATGTCACCGAGGAGCGCGGCGATCGCGCTGCGCTGTCGCGTGCTGCGGATTCCGACCTGCTTCTGCGGGTCCAACGTCTTCTCCTGCACGGATCACCCTTCCTCTGCGTGCGCGACGGCATCGACCACGATATGCGCCAGGTGGTCGTCGACGAGCTCGTAGAGCACCTCGCGGCCGGACCGCTCGCCGTGCACGACGCCCGCCGACTTGAGGATGCGCAGATGCTGACTCACCAACGGCTGGGTCACGCCGAGCGCGTCCACCAGCTCGTGCACGCAGCGCGGCGACTCCCGTAGCTGTAGCACGATGGCGATGCGCACGGGCGCGGCCAGGGCGCGGAGCAACTCGCCCGCGTCCTCCAGGACGGTGCGCGCGGGCACCGGCGCGGGTCCGGGGGAGCGATACGGTGTGTGCGAATGCGCGGCGGCCGTCTCGGCGGTCATCGGGAACCAACTCCTTATTGGAAAGCGATCCCATTTTGATATGCACAGGTGCGCATGTCAAACGCGGCGCGCCGGGCGACGGGTTACGGGCAACCGTCCTCGTTCGGCATCGGAATATTCGGGTCGAAGTACTCCTCGCTGCGGCGCGCGGACGGCGTCGCCGAATTCGTCCCCGGAGGGTTGGTGTAGGCCGGTGCGAGGAAGCCCAGGTTGCCCTGCGCGCAGCCGACCGCGTAGCTGAAACCGTCCACCTCGCCGAACCAGACGCCCATCGCGTCGGCAGCGTACTTCGGGTCGTCGATCCAGCGGAATTCGATCTCCTGGCGGACCAGCGCCACGATGTCCATCGGGCCGTCGAGTTTCTGCGGCTCGGGCGCTTCGAACGCGTAGGCGACCAGGTAGTTGGTCCGCACGACCAGCTCGTCTTCGGCGTTGATCGTCGGCGTCATCGATCCGATGACGCGGGGTTGGACGGGCAGCAGCCGGAAGCCCGGCGCGATTCGTTCGGACACGTACCATGCCTTGCGCTCGTGGCCGGGCGCCAGCCTGTCCGCCAGTTTCTCGACCATCATCGGCGCGAGCAACGCCAGCACCGGGGCCGGGTCGCCGGTCTCCAGCACCGTGCGATCCAGTCGCGCGGTGATGATCAGCTGACGCACCCGCTCCATGAACTGACCGACCAGCTCGGCGGAATACTTGCCGACGGGGATCGCGGGCGGCGGTTCGATGCCGCCAGCGCCCTCGCGCCACATGGCGGCGGGGGTGTCGGCGAACGGCCTGGTCGGATCGATCTCGGCGTTCTTTCGCAGCGGCGCGGTGGACGTGCTCGCGGTGCTCGCGGACGGTGCGCTCGCGCTCGGCGCCGTCCCGTCCAGGAAGGCGAAGCCCGCCCACATCAGCACCACCGCGAGGCTGAGCGCGAGCGTCGAGAGCAGCGCGCCGCGGCTGGGTCTGGCCAGGCGGCGGGCCTTGCGCACCCTGGTCGCGCGCCGGTGATCGCGCAGAGCGCGGCGCTCGGCTTCGCGCGCCCAGTCGGCATCGAACAGATCCGGTGGCAGATCGGCCACGGCCCACCCCTATGTACTACCCGCCGAATCGTTCGGAGCTCAGCGCCCCACCCCGCCCCGGCCGTCTTCGGCAAAAACGTTGGCGCCGGGGCGATCCCGGCGGTCCGTCGGAACATGATCGCACCCGCCCGACGGTCGCGCGTCCCGGGGCCGCGGATCGGTCGGGTGTACCTCCGCCTCCACTCCGGCCGCGCGCGAGCTACCGACGAACCAGGTTCGGGAGTGTCGATCGGGGGAGGCTCGAGAAGCGGACGTCGCGCGCGTGATCTTGTGCAGGTGGCTGGCGGTGCAAAGTCGATTGCGCGATGCCGATAGGCTGGAGGTCATCTATAGCATTCAGTGCAAAAGATGCGATGCAGTGAATGAAATCCGACTCGCAGTGGATGGAGAAATCTCGCGTGGCACCCAAGTCGAAGGTGGACACCGTTGCCAACCTCGCCAAGCGCCGGGGTCTGGTGTACCCGTGCGGTGAGATCTACGGAGGCACCAAGTCGGCATGGGACTACGGTCCGCTCGGTGTCGAGCTGAAGGAGAACATCAAGCGGCAGTGGTGGCGCGCCATGGTCACCAGCCGTGAGGACGTCGTCGGCCTCGACTCGTCGGTGATTCTGCCGCGCCAGGTGTGGCAGGCCTCGGGGCACGTCGAGACCTTCACCGACCCGCTGGTCGAATCGCTCATCACGCACAAGCGCTACCGTGCCGACCACCTGCTGGAAGCCTACGAGGAGAAGCACGGCCACCCGCCGGCCAACGGCCTCGCCGACATCCGCGACCCCGAGACGGGCGACCCGGGCCAGTGGACCGAGCCGCGCAACTTCTCCGGTCTGCTCAAGACCTTCCTGGGTCCGGTGGACGACGAGGAGGGCCTGCACTACCTACGCCCGGAGACCGCGCAGGGCATCTTCGTCAACTACAAGAACGTCGAGACCACCGCGCGCAAGAAGCCGCCGTTCGGCATCGCCCAGATCGGCAAGAGCTTCCGCAACGAGATCACGCCGGGCAACTTCATCTTCCGCACCCGCGAGTTCGAGCAGATGGAGATGGAGTTCTTCGTCAAGCCGGGCGAGGACGAGCAGTGGCACCAGTACTGGATCGACACCCGCATGGCCTGGTACACCGATCTCGGCATCGACCCGGAAAACCTGCGGCTCTACGAGCACCCGAAGGACAAGCTGTCGCACTACTCGACGCGCACCGTCGACATCGAGTACCGCTTCCGCTTCCAGGGCAGCGAGTGGGGTGAGCTCGAGGGCGTCGCCAACCGCACCGACTACGACCTCAAGACGCATTCGGAGCACTCCGGCACCGAGCTCAGCTACTTCGACCAGGCCACCAACGAACGCTACATCCCGTACGTCATCGAGCCCGCGGCCGGTCTGACCCGTTCGCTGATGGCCTTCCTGGTGGACGCCTACGCCGAGGACGAGGCGCCGAATGCCAAGGGCGGCGTGGACGTTCGCACCGTGCTGCGGCTGGACCGCAGGCTCGCGCCGGTGAAGGCCGCCGTGCTGCCGCTGTCCCGCAACGCCGACCTGACCCCGAAGGCCAAGGACCTCGCCGCCCAGCTGCGCAAGCACTGGAACGTGGAGTTCGACGACGCGGGCGCCATCGGCCGCCGCTACCGCCGCCAGGACGAGATCGGCACCCCGTTCTGCATCACCGTCGACTTCGACACCCTCGAGGACCAGGCGGTGACCATCCGCGAGCGCGACTCGATGGCGCAGGAGCGGATCGCGCTGGACAAGGTCGAGGGTTATCTCGCCCAGCACCTCATCGGCGTCTGAGTTTCACCGCGACGACCCGCGACCGCGCTGCCGGTCGCGGGTCGTCGCTTCCCTCTATGCGCCGATTCCGACTGAATGTCACCTCCACCCCGTCCCAGCGGGGTGGAGGTGACATTCAGTCGGTTGGTTTCCGGGGAACGTCCCAGAATGCCAGCTCGTGGCGCATGCCTTCGCGGAAGAGGAGCTCGGCGCGCGCGGGATCGACGCCGGATTCGTCGAGCATCTCGGCGCAGCGGCGGGTCAGCGCGGCGAAGCCGGGATCGGCGTAGGTGTCGACCCAACGCCGATATCGCGGCTCGGCGGGCGGGTCGGTGGCGAGTTCTGCACCGAGCGTCGAGTAGCCCCACATGCACGGGTAGAGCGCGGCGAGGCCTTCGCCGTAGTTCGCGGCGGAGTCCAGCAGGAAGGCGGTGTAGTTCGCGCACGGTCCGCCCTTGGTCGCGCCGTCGAGGTCGGCGCCGAACTCCGCGGCCAGCGAGCGGTGCAGGGCGAGTTCGTCGTGAAAGGTGGCGTGCGCCAGGTCGACCAGATCGCCGAGGTGCGCGGCGGGCGCCTGCCAGGCCAGCCTGCTGAACACCCGCACGTAGTCGAGCAGGAACAGGTAGTCCTGCTCCAGCCACGAGCGGAACACCGGCTCGGGCAGATCGCCCGCGGCGATACCCGCCACGGTCGGGTGGGCGCGCTGTTCGGCGACCAGCGGGCGGCCGATTTCCTCCAGATGTGCGGCGAGACTCATGTCCGTCAGTCTTCCGTACTGCCCGGTTTGCGCAGGACCCGGCGTTGCCGCACTCTGGGCGGTGTGTGGTGGACAGCGGACGATACGGTGCGGGTGCTCGCGCCGTCCGAGCAGCGTTTCGTGCGGCACGCGACCTATACCGGTCGCTCCGTTCTGGTCGAGGGCGAGCTCGATAGCACGGCCTTGCGAAGCGCTTTCGACGCGCTGCTGCGCGCCCATCCGATCCTCGGCTGCCGCATCGGCGAGGACGCCGCCGGGACCGGTCACCTGCTGCGCCCGGTGGGGAGCGCGGTGGGCGCGTGGGTCCGCGCGGGCGACACCGCGACCGTCGGGCTGCCGGAGGAGACGCTCGATCCGTCGGTCCAGCTCGCCTACCTCGACGTGGTGATCGAGAACGGCCGCTCCCGCGTGACGCTCTACGCGCACCACGCCGTCGCCGACGCGGGCCACTGCGTCGCGCTGCTCGCCCGGCTGTGGGACCGCTACACCGACGAGGTGTCCGGCATCGCGAAGGACATTGCACCGCAGGACTATCCGCGTCCGCTGGAGTGGTACGCCGCCCGGCACGGCATTCCCCGGTCGGCGGTGTCCGGTCTCGAGTCCGCGTCGCGGCCGCTGGAACACCCGCCAATCCTGCCGCCCGAGCCGCCGACTCCCGCGCCCGCCGCGCTGGCGCGACCGGAGCGAACGATTCTCGAGCCGGGGACGACGGCGCGCATCGTGGAACTCGGGCGGCGGCACGGCGTCACCGTGAACGGGCTCATCACGGCCGCGCTGCTGCGTGCGTATGCCGAAACCGCGTGGGGGCAAGAAGATTCGAGCCCTGGTTGGTCGAGTTCACGCGCTGCGACGCCGCGCGAGGCCACTCCGGACGAGCCGAGGCCGGGCGATTCCGCGCCGCTGCGCTCCGTGTACCCAGTGGGCGAGCCGAGGTCGGGGGAATCCGGGCCGCTGCGCCGCGTGTACCCGGTGGGCGAGGGAGATTCGAGGCCGCGTGATTCCGTGCCGCTGCGGTGTGTGTACCCGGTCGACATGCGCGCACGGCTGAATCCGCCGATCGCCGCCGCGGACGGCACCAATATGGCCGGACTCGCCGCCTTCGTCGCCGACGTCACCACCGCGACCGACGTGGTCGAACTGGCGCAGCGCATTTCGGCACGGCTGCGCCACGACCTGGCCGAGGGCATCGTCCAGCAATCGGTCCTGCACTTCCCAGAGTTCTTCGGTCCCACCGCGACTCGCTCGCTGGCCGGGCACGTCGCGGTGACCAACACCGGCAGGGTGCCCCGATTCCGCACGCCCCCCGCGCTCACCCTCACCGACTACGAGATCGTCTACCTCTCCGCCCACCCGCGCCCCTCCGCGGGACCGTCGGCGGCAGTCACCTTCCTCGTCTACACCTTCGCCGACCGCCTGTGCGTCGGCGTGCTCGGCGGCGGACCGCTCGCGGACCGGTTGCCGTCGGCCGTGCGCCGGGAGCTCGCCGATCTGGCGGCGGTATCGATCGACGCCTGATCGCCGCTGGCTACAGCGCCGCGTAGGCCGCCGCGACGAGATCGTAGGCGCGGCGGTCGCCCGCGAGACCATCCCGGCGCAGGTTGGGGATGAAGGCCAGGGCGAGGTCGTGTTCCAGGTCGCCGAGGCCGACCGAGCCACCCATTCCCGGATGGCCGAAGGCGGTGGCACGCGCGCTCTTCGGGAGCTGGAAGTTGAGTGACGGGCGCATGTAGCCGAGGCCGAAAGCGCTGTCCAAGGCGAGGACTTCGTCCGCACCGCGCACTCGTTCGCGCACGGCGTCGCGCAGCGTCTCGGGGCGCAGCAGATCACCGCGGATCAGGTCGCGGTAGAAACGGGCCAGCGCGCGCGGTGTGGTCACGATGCCGGAGCCCGGCCAGCCGCCCGCGAGCACGGTCGGATCGTTGTAGGAGCCGTTGGGATTCGTCGACCCGCGCATCAGAAGAGAGTCGGGATCGCGATACGACTCGACCAGTCGCCGCACGGCGGGGTACTCGGGTAAATCCTCTGTCCGCCACTCCATTTGGGCGGGAGGCGGAAAGCCGAGGCGAGCGGCGTTCGCGATCTCGTCCGGGCCCGCCCAGAGTTCCGCGCCGAAATGCTCCCTGACGAACTCCGGAACGGTCCGGCCGGTACGCCTGCGCACCAGCTCGCCGACCAGCCATCCGAAGGTGAGCGCGTGATAGCCGTGCTTGGCGCCGGGCTCCCACACCGGAGCCTGTCCCGCGAGTTCGGCCGCCATGGCGGCGGGATCGGCCGCGTCGAACTTGGTCAGCGACCGCTCGAAGACCGGCAGTCCCGCGCGATGGGTCAGCAGGTCCTCGACGGTGACCGCGTGCTTGCCGTGCGCGGCGAACTCCGGCCACCAGCGCCGCACCGGCTCTTCGGGACCGGTCCCCGCGCGCTCCATGACCAGCAGCGCGGCGGTGGCGGTGACGGCCTTCGTGCAGGAGAACGCGACGCACGGAGTATCAGCCAGCCACGGCCGCCCGCTGCGTTCGTCGGCCACCCCACCCCACAAATCCACCACCGGCCGTCCGCCCGCGAACACCGCGACCGCC
This sequence comes from Nocardia sp. CNS-044, assembly GCF_059570515.1. Taxonomy (NCBI): domain Bacteria; kingdom Bacillati; phylum Actinomycetota; class Actinomycetes; order Mycobacteriales; family Nocardiaceae; genus Nocardia; species Nocardia sp. CNS-044. Next base: position 430,234 of record NZ_JCANSX010000007.1, on the reverse strand, counting down.
GCCCCGCGGTTCTGCCCGTCCGCGAAGCTGGCCGCGAATACCTCCCGCACCTCCCGAAACGCGGGATCGCAGGTACCGGCAACAGAATTCACACAAAAATTAGAACACGTTCTACAGCGTGTGTCACCAGCCGCGCTCGCGCCACTCCGCCAAGTGGGGGCGTTCGGTGCCGAGGGTGGTGTCGTCTCCGTGGCCCGGGTAGACGACGGTGTCGTCGTCGTAGCGGTCGAAGAGTTTGGTGGTGACGTCGGTGTAGAGGGAGGTGAAGTCTTCGGGGCTGTGGGTTTTGCCGACGCCGCCGGGGAAGAGGCTGTCCCCGGTGAAGAGGTGGATGCGGCCGGGTTCTTCGGGGAGGGCGAGTGCGATCGAGCCGGGGGTGTGGCCGCTGAGGTGGATGACGGTCAGGGTGAGGTCGCCGATCTCGACGGTGTCGCCGTCGTCGAGGAGGCGGTCGGGGGTGACGGGCAGCGGGTCGGCGTCGAGGCGGTGCGCCGCGGTGGGGACGTCGAGCTCGGCGGCGACTTCCTTCAGCGCCCACCAGTGGTCGGGATGCTGGTGGGTGGTGACGATGAGCCGGACCTTGCCAGGCGCTTCCTGGGCGACGAGCTCGAGGATGCGGTCGGGTTCGTTGGCGGCGTCGATGAGCAGCGCGGCGCCGGTGGCCGCGCACTGCACGAGGTAGACGTTGTTGTCCATGCCGCCGACGGACATCTTGACGATGCGCGCGCCGTCGAGATCGCGCTGCTGCGGGTTCGAGCCCGCGGACACGTGGCCGGTGTAGGGGCGGTCGATCGTGATCACGCCACGATGCTATCCACTGATTCGCCGGGAACCGGGGATAGATTCATGGGGTGCCGTCGCAGCCGAAACGTCGCGTCCGCTGGTCCGCCCCGGTGGCGGTCGGTCTCCTGCTGCTGGCCACGGCGCTGATCGGCGCGCCGACCGCCACGGCGGAGCCGCCGAGCCGGATGGACACCTATGTCGTGGACAGCGCGGGCGTGTTGGACGACGGCCAACAGGACCGGGTCCAAGCCGCGGTGGACCGTCTCTACGACGACCGGCGGGTCCGCCTGTGGATCGGCTACGTGCGCGATTTCGACGGGCTCGGCGCCGAAGCGTGGGCCGCACGCACCGCTGCCGCTTCCGGTTTCGGCACCCGCGATCTGCTGCTCGCGGTCGCCACCGGCTCGCGCGACTACTGGTTCTACGGCGACCTGCCCGCGGACATCAGCGAGAGCGAACTGGACGAACTGTTGACCCGGGAGGTCGAACCCGCGCTGCGCGACAGCGACTGGGCCGCCGCGGGCATCGCGACCGCCGATGGACTGAACTCGGCGATGAGCGCGGGCGGGGTGAGCGTTCGTACGCTGCTGATCCTGGCCCTCGTCGTCGCCGCGGTACTCGGCGCGCTGCTGCTCTACACGCGCAAGCGCCGCCGCGATCGGAACCGCGCCGAGCTGGAGGCGGCGCGCAAGGTGGATCCCGACGACAGCGCCGCCCTCGCCGCGCTCCCGTTGGAGGCGCTGCACGAGCGGTCTCGCGAGGTGCTCGTCGAGCTCGACAACGCGATGCGCACCAGCGCCGAGGAACTGGAATTGGCTGTTGGCGAGTTCGGCGCGACCGCCGCGACGCCGTTCACCACCGCGCTGGACAACGCGAAAACCGCCGCCGCCAAGGCCTTCGCCATCCGCCAGCGGCTCGATGACGACATTCCGGAGACCGCCGCCGACCAGCGCCGTCTGCTGATCGAACTGATCGGTCTCGTCGGCCGCGCGGATCGCGAACTCGACGGGCGGGTCGCCGAATTCGACGCGATGCGCGACCTGCTGATCGACGCGCCAGCCCGATTGGACGCGCTGACCAGGGATCTGGTCGACCTCACCGGCCGCGTGCCCGCCTCGGAAGCCGAGTTGGCCCAGCTCACCGCCGCGCATCCAGCCAGCGTGCTCGCCCCGATCCGCGACAACACGGCGATGGCGCGCGAACGCATCGCCTTCGCCGAACAGAACGTCGACGCCGGACGCGCCGCGCTGACGCGGCCGGTCGGCGAACAGGGCGCGGCCGTCGGCGCGATCCGGGCCGCCGAGGGCGCCATCGGCCAGGCGCGCACGCTGCTGGACGCGGTCGACAACGCGGCGACCACGATCCAGCAGGCCCGCGACGGACTGCCCGCCGCGCTGGACGAACTGCGCAAGGACATCGACTCGGCCACCGAGCTCGTCGCGTTCGGTGGTTCGGAGCTGGAAACCGCCACCGTGTCAGCGCGGCAAGCCCTGGACAAGGCGTCGGCCACGGCCGATGCCGACCCGCTGGACGCCTTCCACGACGCGGTGGCCGCCGACGGAGATCTGGATCGCGCCATCGCGGCCGCCACCGACCGCAAACTCGCCGCCGAGGACCTGCGCCGCCGCCTCGATCAGGCGCTCACCGATGCCCGCACCCGGGTAGCCGCGGCGTCCGACTACCTCACCACCCGGCGCGGCGGCATCGACGTGAACGCCCGCACCCGGCTCTCCGAGGCGCAGCGAAATCTCGACGCGGCGCAACGGCTCGGCGGCACCGATCCCGGTCAGGCGCTGCGGCACGCGCAGACAGCGGCCGACCTGGCGGGCCGCGCGCTACAAGAGGCGCAGGCCAGCGTGCGGGCGTGGGAGGCGAGCAGGCCGCCTTCGGGTGGGGCCCAGGCGGGCGCGGTGCTCGGCGGCATCCTGTTGGAGGGGTTACTGCGCGGCGCGGCGGGTGGCGGGTATCGCTCCGGCGGCGGGTACCGGCCCGGCTCGTTCGGCGGTTCCAGCGGGTCGCGGCGAGTCAGCCGGGGCGGGCGGTTCTGAGTTCTTGACCCTGACACCGTGTGAGGCCGTAGACCGGAGAGCGTCATGTTCAGCATCGGAGATTTCGCCAGACACGGACGGGTGTCGGTGCGCATGCTGCGCCACTACGACGGCATCGGGCTGCTGCGGCCCGACGTGGTGGACCCGGCCACCGGCTACCGGTTCTACGCGGCCGGACAGCTCGCCCGGCTCAACCGCATCGTCGCGCTGAAGGAACTCGGCTTCACCCTGGAACAGGTGCGCCGGATACTCGACGAGGAGGTGAGCGGCGCGGAACTGCGCGGCAGGCTCACCCTGCGGCACGCGGAGCTGGAGCAGCGCATAGCGTCGGACCGGGAACGGCTCGTCCAGGTCGAAACGAGACTCCGCGTCATCGAGAAGGAGGGCGCCATGCCCGTGCACGATGTGGTCGTCAAATCCGTTCCGGCCGTCCGGGTCGCCGAATTGACCGGCGAAGCAGCGGATTTCGAGCCGGGATCGATCGGGCCCGTGGTGGGTCCGCTGTTCGAGGAGCTGTGCGTGCGGTTGGAGCGCGCGGGACTCACGCCGGTCGGCCCCGCCATCGCCTACTACGACGAACGCGCCGACGGGTCGGTGCTGGTGCACGCCGCACTCCCGGTCGCGGCGGAACCCGATGCGGGACAGGACTTCTCGATCGTCGACCTGCCGGCCGTCGAGCAGGCCGCCACGGTGGTGCACCGCGGCAGCATGAACGAGGTGCTGGAACCGTGGCAGGCGCTCGGCCGGTGGATCGACGAAAACGGCTACCGCTCGCAGGGTCTGGCGCGCGAGGTGACCCTGGAGTACACCGAGGACCCCGCCGGATGGGTCACCGAACTTCAGGAGCCGATCGCCAGCCGGTGAGCGCGCCGCAGCCTGGAGTCGTTGCGGCGGCGACCCTTTCGAGTACAACTCGGCCGGGACGCCGCCGTTCGGCGGGCCTGCGCGGTAGCCGCGGCGCACGGATGCTGTCGAAACGATTCAACCGCGCGACCCGCCAGGCAGGCTCAGACTTGCACGGTGACCGAGTGCATGCCGGTGGGGCCCAACGGGAACGGTGCGCGGGTGGCGCTTTCCTGCACGTGCCCGGAGCGGCTGATGGCGCGGGCGCGCAGCGTATGCGGGCCCGGCGGCAGCTCGAGCGTGGTGCGCCAGCGCCGCCACGCGGCGGGGGCCAGTTCGGTACCGAGATCGACCGGGCGCCATTCGCCGTCGTCGACGCTGAGTTCCACCTGCACGACGCCGTGCGGCGGCGCCCAGGCCACGCCGGTGACGGTGAGCGTGCCCGCGACGGTGCGGCCGGGGGCGGTGGCGTCGATGCGGGCGTGCGGCTCCACCCACAGCAGTTCGTCGGGCCAGCCGCGCTGGACCCAGTAGTCGGCGTGGCTGTCGCCGGTCAGTTCCAGTTCGGACAACCACTTCGCGCCGGTGTACTGGCCGTAGAGTCCGGGCACGAAGACGCGGGCCGGGAAGCCGTGCTCGGGCGGCAGCGGTTCGCCGTTCATGCCGATCACCAGGTAGCCGGGCAATTCACCGGAGCGCAGCGGTTCGACGGGCAGCGAGATGGTGTAGCCGTCGACGGCGCGGGTCACCAGCCGGGTGGCGCCGGGCTCCGGAATCGCGTGCTTCAGCAGGTGCGCGAGCGGCACGCCGAACCAGCGCGCGTTGCCCGCCCTGCCCTGGCCCGCCCGGTTGTGGATGCAGACCATGACCGCGTCGAATTCGACTGCGTCGGCGGCCAATTCGGTCAGTGACAGCCGCAGCGGGTGCGCCACCCTACCGGTGACGGCGAGCCGCCAGCGGTCCGGGTCGATGCGCGGCGGGCGCAGGTTCACGTCGGCGACGTAGAACCGGCCCGCCGTGGTGATCAGCGGGGAGAGGCCGGGCTCCTCGAGCCCGTCGTCCGGCACCAGGCCGATGCCGCCGAGCGGGCCGACGCGCTGAATCACACCGTCTTGTTCGAGATCGTGATCGCGGTGCAGCTTGCGCGCCGCGGCGAGCAGTCCCGTGCCCGCCGCCGTCCACGCCAGCCTGCCGAGCAGTCCACGCGGGCGCCTGCGCAGACCGGTCGCCAGCACCGCGGCCGCCGCCGACGCCCCCGCGACCGTGGACGCGGACCTGGTCGACTTGCGCAGCGCCAGGCCCGCGGCACCCGCGCCGAACACCGCCGCGGCCGGTGTGCGCAGGCGGGGCGGCAGCGCGCCCACCGCGGCGGTCGCGGCGATCACGCCCGCGCCGACGCCGAGCCGGGTGACCGCCTTGTCGTGCCTGCCCGACAGTACGACGGTGGCCTCCACCACCGGCACCGGCGCGGTGTCGATCATGGCCCGGCCGACGGTATCGATCAGGGATCCGCCCTTGACAGCGGCGATCGCCTCCCCCAACCCCAGGGCGGCCATGCCCACCGCGGCCGCCCCGAGGCCGCCGCTCTCTTCGTTCGTCCGCACCGCCCGAAACACCCGCTTCCGCGTCATCGCCTACGTGGTCTCCCCAGCATTGTCCACGAATCCGCAGGCTCGGCTAGGGCGATTGCTTCCGATCAGGGGGAGCGGAACAGGCAGTCTCGTGGGCGGACCACGCGCCCGCTACTTCACACCAACCCGAATACGCACGGCCCCTTCGGGTTCGGTAGCCGCCAGCGCCTGCGTGATCAGCGCGCTGAGATCGACCTGCGGCGCGCTGTGCGCCGCAGCGTCGGCGAGCGGCTGGAGCATCGGCGCGAGCGGCTTCACCTCCGGGCCCACCGTGGCGATCCACTCGGTGAGCCGAGTCATGAACGGCACCAGCCCGTTTCCCTCCAGGTACATCACGGGCGTGTCGCCGGTCTGTGCCAGGCGGCCCACCGCTTGGGCGATCTGATCGACCCGTTGGCCGAACTCGACGAAGTTCGGTGCGGCCGTGTCGAAGGAAGGCCCGGTCCAGTCCATGTCCGGCGCGATGGATTGCAGATCCGACATGATGGTCCCGATTTGCGGTGACCGGCTCATGATGGCCGCGGCCAGCAGGTCGGTGGATCTGGCGAGGCCGGGCGTCACCGATTCGGTGCCCTCCATCGCGATGCCGAGGGTGTCGATGAATTCGCCGATGGCGTTCGGGTCGAGCTGGTTCATCACCTGGGTGACCAGGCGGGCGACCTCCGGCGTCGAGAGCGGCGCGCGCACCCGAAGGCCTTCCAGCACTTGGCCTTCGGTCAGGTAGGGGCCGTCGTCGGTATTCGGGGTGAACTCCACGTACGGCTCGCCGAGCGCTGACAGTCCCTCGATGACGACGGTGCTGTCCACGGGAAGCCGGTAGCGCCGATCGAGGTCGAAGTCGGCCTCCACCCGCCCGCGCCCGCGCCGCAGCGCGGTGACCTCACCGACCTTCACGCCGCGCAACAGGATCGGCGAACCCACCTCGAGCCCACCGGAATTGGTCAGCGCCAAGGTCGCCCGCAGGTCTTCGCGCAGCGGCTCCACCCGCACGACGCCGAAGGTGAGATAGGCGATGCCGAGCACCGTGATGACGGCGATCCCGCCCAGCGACAACAGCGAACCGACCTTCATCGCACCGCTCCGATCATCCGCAGCGCCCCGACGATCTGCTCGACCTGGTCGTCGGTGGAAACGTCACCGGAATTCACCGTCACCCCAACGATGTTCACCTTCGGTCCGCGTTCGACGAACGGGATGATCCGATCGCGGATCAGCGCGACGAGGGCATTCAGATTAGACGGCGCGGTGAGATCGAGCGGCCGCGACGTGAGGGCCAGCGGGACGAACGCGCGAGCCGCGGCATCACCCGCCTGCGCCAGCGGGGCCAGCCACACCAGCGAATGCGCGACACTGCCCAGCGCGCCGAGTACCCCGACGACATCGACGATGGACGCGACCGAGGCCGAAACCTGTTCCACGGCGGGCTCGGTCAGTAGTTCGGCGACCTGCGGACCCATCTGGCTCACCACGGCGGAATCGGCGGTCAGCGCGTCGAGGAAGATGTCGACCTCCCGCAGGTGTTCGGCGAGGTCGATCGCGTTGGCGCCCACGGTTTCCGAGATCCGTGCCGTCTCGGCGGGATCGGCGGGCAGCACGGTGTTCAGCCGGTCGACGATCTCCTGGAACTGGCTGATCGCCCCTCCCTGCGCGAACGTCGCGACGCCCGCCATCGTGTCCTCGATCTGGGTGGCCGGGACCGTCTGCGCACGCGGGATGGTCCCGCCCGCCGCGAGGAGCGAACCAAAGCCGTCGGGCGGAGTGGCCAGCGCGATGTGGATGTCGCCGAGCACCGTGTTCTGCCGCAGCTGGGCGAGGGTGCTGGTCGGAATCCGCACCGACTTCTCGATCTCCGCCTCCACGACGACATAGCCGCCGCCGCCGTTCGTCGCGGCCGGATCGACCACGGTCACCCCGGTGACGTTGCCGACCTGCGCTCCGTTGGCCATGACCTTGGCCCGCGCGGGCAGGTTCAAGGCGTTGGCGAACTCGATGCGGATCGGGTACGTCGGCCCTGATACGGAGGCCCCCGGCACCGGAACCGAGGCCGGATCGAACGCGCAGCCGCCGAGCAGCGTGGCCGCGAGCAGCGCGGCGAGCAGGCCGTGGCGAATTCTCGGAGCCATCACCGCGCCCCCGCCATGCCGAGGACCCAGTGCACCAGGTCGACCTGCGGTTTGCCATCGGCCGACGCGCCGCAGCGCCCGGGAGAGATCGCGTTGATCGCCGCGCACACCTGTGCCGCATCCTGTTCCGGTAGGGCCACTTTCGGTGGCAGGTAGGTGAGACCGGTCGCCGTCACGGTGCCGATAGCCGCGGTGAGCGCCGGGACCTTGGTGACGATGTCGCGCAGGCTGTCCACGTTGTCGCGCAACAACCGCACCAGCGGCACGGTGGCGTCCAGCACTCGGAAGATCGGATCGCCGAACATGCTCGTGATCTCGTTGAGCATCGGCAGCAATCGCTGGAAGCTGTCGATGATCTCGACGGTCCGGCCGAACAGTTCGTTGTTCACCTGGCCGAGTACGTCGGAGAGGCGCAGCAGCATCGACTTGATGTCGCCCCAACGGGCGGCCACGCTGCCCGACAGCGAGGACAGCGCGTCGATGAGTCCGGCCAGGTGGCCGATGGCGGCATCCGGGGAGTTCAGCGCGCCGCCCAGCTTGCGGACGATCTCGTTGAGCTGCGGGCCGGTGCCCGCCGTCGCCGCGTTCAGCGCGCCGATGCCGCGGGCCAGCGCGTTCTGTTCACCGCCCTCGGGACCCGTTACCTCGCTGGACAATTCGGCCAGCGCGCCGAGCGTTTCCGTCATGCTCTTCGGCGTCAGCGTTTTGGTCAGGCACCGCGCGGAATCCCAGCGCCCCGTGCCGGTATTCACCAGCGCGAGTTCCCGATCGGCGACGATGGTGTCGGAAACCGTCGTCGCCGCGGCGTCCGCCAGCAGGGGATGGTCCGCGTCGACGGTGAACTCCACCCGCACCGAGGTGGGCGACGGCTCGATCGCGGTCACCTCGCCGACCGGCAGACCGCGCATGGTGACGTGATTACCGACGTACAGGCCGATCGTGTCGGGCATCAGCGCGCAGTAGGTCTCGGTCCTCTTGAAGGGGTCCGCGGCCACCACATACGCGGCCGCCGCCATCGCCACGATCACCAAAGCTCCGGCGACGGACATGAATCCGCGCGATCCGAGGACTTTCGACAGCATCAGCAGACCCTCCCGGCCACGGGCACGCAGATCGGTTCGGCCGACGGCGGCGCCTGCACGGTGGTGTTCGACTGATCGATCACTACCTCGCCCTCGTGCGGAACGAGCTGTCCGAGGCGCTGGCCGAGCGCGTGCACATCGTCGATGACCGGTTGCAGACGTTCACCGAGCCGTTCCAGTTCCGGCACCGCCGCGGCGAGTTGCTCGGCCATCGGCCGGAGCGTGCCGCCCCAGGCGGGCTGCAGCGCGCCGAGCCTGCTGATCACCCGGTCCAGCGCCTCCACTGCCGTGCGCACCTCGGTGCGTTTGTCGGCCAGCAGCGTCTCGAGCAGGTTGACCTTGTCCACCAATCGCCCCAGCTCACCTTTCGCGGCGCCGACGGCGGTGAGGTATTCGTCTGCGATGCCAATGGCTTTCGAGACGTCGGCGCGCTGCTGATCGAGCACGTCGACGAAATGCTCGACGCCGTCGAGCGTGCGACGCAGGCTGTCCGGGCTCGCCTCGAGCGAGTCCGCCATCGCGGCCAGGTTGTCGCGCAGGCCGGTCCCGTCGACGCGGCGAATCGGTTCGACGGCGTCCTGGAAGGCTTGAATCAGGCTGTAGGGCAGGCGGACTCGATCCGACGGGATGGTTCGGGAGCCGAGCGGGACGTTCCCGGCGGGGAACAATGCCACGTAGTGGCCGCCGACGATCGTCAGCATGCGAATGTCCAGCGAGGTCTCCTTGCCGACGAAGACCGACGAGTCGACGGTGAACGTCATCAGCACCCGATCCTGTTGCAAATCCAGCGATTCGACGCTGCCGACGGGGATGCCCGCGAGGCGTACGTCGTCGCCGGGACGCACCGACTGCGCCTCGGTGAGCTCGGCCGTGTAGGTGCGCTCGCCGAACGGCACCGCGTACAGCACCGCGACCGCCGCCATGGCCAGTGCGACGAGCAGCACGCCGAGCACGCCGAGGCGCAGGTCGCGCCTTCTGGTGGCGGCCTCGTCGCGGCGCGGCCGGTCCCGGTCGAACAAGCGCGTCAGCCCTTGCATATCGCCACCTTCTGGCCCGCGATCAGCACGTCGAGCGCGCCGGGGACGTCGGCCCGGCCGCGACTGCACGTCAGAGCGGTGTTCGATGATGTCGCCGGAAGCGCCTCGCGCAGACCGGCCAGCAGGGCGGGCAGCCTGCCGAGCAGGTCGACGAAGACACGCGGGTCCGGGAAGAGTGTGTGCACGATGGTGTCCAGGTCGGGGTTGGCGTCCTCGGTGAGCCCGAGCGTGGCGAGCAGCGAGTCGACCGGATCGAGGACCGGCGGCGCGGTGACCGCGAAATCGATCAGTCCGGTGATCTTGATCTGCAGCGAGGTGAAGACGTCGGCCAGCTTGCTCAGCAGCGTCACCAAATGCGGTGAGCGTCCACCGATTTCGTCCGAGATCTTGGACAAGTTCCTGATCAACGTCGAGATCACCTGCTGCCGGTCGATCGCGTAGCTGCTGAGCGTCCCGATGGCGTCGAGTGCGGGGCCGACGCCGTTGCCGTTGCCTTCGATCACCGCGAGCATGCTCTCGCTGAACTGGTTCACCGTCTCGGGCGAGAGGGTGGCCAGCACCGGCTTCAGACCGTTGAACAGGCTGGTCACGTCGAACGAGGGCACGGTGCGGTCGGCGCCGATCGTCGATCCCGCCGCGGTGCGGCCGCTCGGCGTGTTCTGCTGCTGCAGATCCACGTATCGCTGTCCGGTGAGATTCTGGTAGCGGATCGCGAACCTGGAGTTGTCGTAGACCGGCGAGGCGCGGCGCACGCTGATGCCTACCAGGGCCTGATTACCTTGCAGCGCAATGGTTTCGACCTTGCCGACCTGGACACCGAACATGCGCACGTCGTCACCGGTCTTCAGGCCGTTGGCGTCGGTGAAGACCACCCGGTAACTGTCGGTGTCGCCGGACACGGGGCGCTGAATCGCGGTGATCACCAGCGCGAGCACCGCCACCATCGCGCCCGCGAACAGCGCGAGCCGCAGACCAGCCGCGCGGACCGAGATCATCACCGGCCTCCCGCGTCGCCGAGCAGCGGCGCCAGGACCGGCACCGTGCGCACGTCGATGTCGACGTTCAGGACGGGGCCATCCGGGGTCTCGGGCATGGCCGAGCGCCACCGATCGAGCAACTCGCGCAGTTCGGCACTGGACTGCTCCGGCGTCGACACCATCCCGGCGGCGGCCGCGAGAATGGGCGTCAGCATCGCCGCGTATTCGGCGAACTCGTCACCCGCGCGGTACATCGTCCGTTCGAAGGCCGGGAAGAGCTGCTCGACGACCGTGTCGATGGTCGCGTCGAAGCGCTCGCGGTCCGTGCGCAGCACCGGAATTCGATAGACCTGATCGATCACCTGCAGGGTCGCGCCGACGAACGGCGCCGCGCCGCCCAGCGCCGAGCCGAACTGGCCGAGCTGATACGACAGCGGCAGTGTCTGCGCGTCGGCGACCGTGCGGGCCAGCACCACCATCGACTGCAGCAGCGGCGTGAACGCCCGGATGTCACCCGCGAGCTGGGCAAGCACCGAGGTCAGCTGCGCGGTGAGCACCTCGTTGCTCACCCGGGAGACGCTGCGCAGCAGGCTGCCCATCGTCGCGTCGTAGGCGGCCGCGGCGTTCGCACCGGTCAGGTCGATCACCGTGCCCGGCCGCAGGGCCGCACCGCCCGGTCCGGGGCGCAGCTCGAGTTCGCTGATGCCGAAGACGTTTCCGGTCGCGTAGTCCACGCGCAGGCTGTCGTCGAGACCGTCCAGGCGAGAGTCGTCCAGCAGCACGGTGATCCGCTGCGTGCCCTGCGCGTCGGGTGCGATCTCGGCGACCTCGCCGACCAGCACGCCATCGGCCCTGACCTGTGTGCCCGCGACCACTCCGTCGCCGATCTGCTCGGTGTGCAACGAGATTCGCAGGCCGTCCTCCTCGCGGACGCTGTCGTAGCCGCGCCAACCCGCGCCGACGCATACCACCGCCGCCAGCAAGACCGCCCCGGTGCGCATCGACATCTTGCGGTCGATCGCGACACCGGGCATTCCGTAATTCGGCATTCCTACCCCGTGAAACTGATGGCGGCGTTGAAGCCCCACAAGACGATGGACAAGACCATGTCGACGGCGATGATCGCCACGAAGCTCGCGCGCACCGCGCGGCCGGACGCGACGCCGACGCCTTCCGGGCCGCCGGTGGCGAAAAACCCGTAATAGCAATGGATCAGGATGACCACGGTGCCGAAGATCGCGACCTTGAACACCGCGGCGATCACGTCGAATCCGGAGACGAACTGGAAGAAGTAGTGGTCGTAGACACCCGAGGACTGCCCGTGCACCAACGTGATCAGCCCGCGGCAGGCGAGATAGGACAGGATCAGCGCGATGAGGAAGGTGGGCACGATCGCGATGGCGCCCGCGATCACGCGCGTCGTCACCACGAACGGCACCGAACGCAGGCCGAGCGCCTCCAACGCGTCGATCTCCTCGGAGATGCGCATCGAACCGATTTCGGCGGTCATCCGACAGCCCGCCTGCGCGGCGAATCCGATCGCGGCCGCGATCGGCGCCAGTTCGCGGGTCGTCGCGAACGCCGAGATCAACCCGGTGACCGGGCCCATGCCGAGCATGTCGAGGGTGGCGAAGGATTCGACGCCGACCGACGCGCCCATCGCGGCGCCGAGCACGATCATCATCGGCACGGTGCCGCCGCCCACGATCACCGAGCCGCGCCCCCAGGTCATATTGGTGATGGCGCGCATGGTCTCGGCGCGATAGTGGGTGACCGTCAGCGGGATGGAACTCAGTGCCTGCCAGACGAATCCGGCCGCGAAGCCGATGGCCTCCAGCGGATGCAGCGGCCGGGCCGCGCGTAGTCGGCGGGTCAGCCTGCCGAGCCCGGCGGGGACGTAGGAGGACGCGGTCATCAGGCCAGCCTCGTGGGCAGGAACATCGCGGTCACCTGCGTCAACAACAGATTCACACACACGATCGACACCACCGACAACACCACCGCCGCGTTCACCGCATCAGCCACACCCCGCGGACCACCCTTGGCCTCCAACCCCCGCTGACACGCGATCACCACCACCAAAAACCCGAAAATCAACGCCTTCACCAACGACATCCACACATCCCCCGCCGTCGTGAACGACCCGAACGTCGCCCAATACGACCCCGGCGTCACCCCCTGACCACCGATCGCCACCGCATACCCGGCCAACACCCCCACGAAAATGATCAACACGTTCAACAACGGCGCCACGACCAACATCGCCACCATCCGCGGAATCACCAACCGATGAACCGGACTGATCCCCATCGTGTGCAACGCATCGATCTCCTCCCGAATCGTGCGCGCCCCCAAATCCGCCGCGATCGCCGCCGCCCCCGCACCACCCAACAGAAACCCCGTCGCCATCGGCGCACCCTGCTTGATCACCCCCAAACCACCGGTCGCACCCAACAGCGAATCCGCACCCAACGTGTGGATCAGATTGCCCACCTGGATCGACACGATCACCCCGAACGGAATCGCCATCAAAATCGCGGGCACCGTCGTCACCGTGATCAACCGCCACGCCTGCAAGATCGCCTCACGCCACTGAAACTCCCGACGCACCACATCCCCCACCGCGCCGACCACCGACTCCTGCGCGATACCCACCGCACGACCGAAGGTCCGCAACGACGACGTGACCGTCTCCGAGAAGTTCTCGCGAACGGTGCGCAACATCGCCGGACCACCCCCGTCGGCCGCGGCCGCTCGCGAAATATCGCGGAAGGTCCCCACCAAGTTCGCCGCTCCCTTTCCGCACTGCTCGGGTTGTGACTCGAGCCATAGCCCGGCCGGTGTCCGAATCTAGGGGGCTGGCGCGACCCTTGTCACTGCACATCGGCGAGAAGATCGACCATGCCGATTCGTCTCCAGAGACTAAGTGCGCCAGATTAGCGACGTATCGCTCCTGCTCACCGACAGGCCCGGCTGACCGATTCGTTCCGCACCGCGCCGTGCTTTGTCGCGTGAGCCGATCTCGGCCGTCAGGGGAACTTGCAGCAACATCGGGTCGCGGTCAAAATGCCGCAATGCCCGCACTGCCGTCACCGCTCTCGATCGATGCCCCGATCATCACCCGGCTCCTTCCGCGCCTCACCGATCTGTTCACCGAGTTGCTCGATGCCGGGATCGCGGCGATCCCCGGCGCCGAGGCGTTGCCCGCCGGGCATTTCAACGACGAGGTCGTTCCGGCGATCGTCGCCGGGGCGGGGGCCTTCCTCGCGGCGCTGGACGAGAAACGAGCGTGCACTCCCGAGGAAGTGGCCGAGTGGGTCGTGCCGGTGGTGCAGCGGCATGCCGAAGACCGAATTCCGTTGCGGGCGTTGATCCAAGCGCTGTTCGGATCGGTGCGGCATCTCTGGCGCGAGGCGGGGACGCTCGCGGAACCCGACGACCTGCGTGACCTGCTGGCCTTCTCCGATCTGCTGCTGGAGTTGCTCGCCAACATGACCGTCTCCATGGCCGAGACGCACAGCGACGTGGAGCAGTCGATCTACGGCAGCGAACGGGAGGCCCGCAGGCTGTTGTGCGCCGCCTTGCTGCGCGGCGTCGAGACCGCCGAACTGGCCGCCCGCGCCGACATCGCACTGGCGGAGCGCTACGACGTGCTCGCCATCCAGGTCGTCCCGTTCAACCAGGCGGACCCGAGGGTCGACACAGTAGTGGCCCGCCGCCGAATCCGGCTGGTACAGCAGGCGCTCGACACCCTCGCCGCGACCACGGCGCTGAACACCTTCGACGGCACGACCGGTATCGCGCTGCTGCCGACGGCCGCCGACCCGTCGATCGATCCGCCGTACGCTGAATTGGGCGCGGCGCTCGCGGCTCGGCTCGGCAGTTCGGTCGTCGTCATCGACGCCGGATCGGTACCGCGCGACGAACTGGTGTCGGCCGCGAGCGAGGCCGCCGAACTCGGTGATCTCGCCAGGGCGCTCGGCCTCCCGACGGGCACCTACGTGCTGGACGACCTGATGCTGGAGTATCAGCTGACCCGTCCGGGCCGGTCCCGAGAACGATTGGCGCAGCGCATAGTTCCGCTCGAGCCCTACCCGCATCTGCTGGAGGCGCTGGACGCGCACATGCGCCACGGCGCCGATCGCAAGGCGGCGGCGGCCGAAGTGCACCTGCACCCCAACAGCTTCAGCTACCGCCTGCGACGCGTCGCCGAACTCACCGGCTTCGATCCCTCCGATCCCACCGAATCCCGGCTGCTCGCGGCGGCGTTGATGGTGTATCGCCTCTACCCGCCGGCCGTCGCGGCGGCGGATCCGATCTGACCGCGATTCGTTCCGCGTGACTAACGCGGCAGCCCGTATTCTCGTATCGATGCAGTGACACCGACTCAGACGGTTGCCGATACTTGTGCCAGGATCACAACGCGGGTCGTCGGCGTTGCGCGGGCTCGAAGCGCTCGTGCGGGCGAGGGGACCCAGGACGAGAAGGGCTGCCACCATGAATTCGGTCGACGTGGACCGTTCCGCCGTACGCCCCCAACCGAATCCGCTGCGCACCGACTTCGCGGGCGGCAGTTTCCGCTCCCGCGTTCTCGACGCGGCGATCCGGTACTCCGTGCGGCCGTTCATCGCCCTCTGGTCGCGCTACCCGGATCTGCCGTGGCCGTACGGCGCGATCGATCATCTGGGACGGGTGCTGCGCACCGCGCCGGGCTTGAGCCGTCAACGTATCGCATTGCCGCACTGCGGAGCCGAGCTCACCACGCCGCGGACCGTCGACGAATCCCGATTCGTGCTCTACCTGCACGGCGGGGCGTTCCTGGTCGGGAACCGGACCCTGCACCACCAGATGGTCGGGCGCTTCGCCGACATGCTCGGGGCGCGTATCCTCGCGGTCGGCTACCGCAAGATGCCCAAATACGGTATCGCCGAGGCGGTATCGGATTGCGTCGACGGGTATCGGCACGCGTTGGAGATGGGCGTCGCGCCGGAGAACGTCACCGTGATGGGCGATTCCGCGGGCGGATACCTCGTCTTCGCGACGGCGTTGGAGATCCGGCGCCAGGGTCTGCCGATGCCCGCCGCGATCGTCGCCATGTCGCCGCTCACCGACTGGGATCACTCCGCGAAGCTCGCCGCGCCCACCGGCGGCGTCTGCGCGGTCTTCCCGGTCCGCGCCGTGCCGATCTTCGGTGCGCTCGCCGAGCGAACGTGCGGGGCAACGCCTTTGGTTTCGCCCGCGCACGCTGATCTGACCGGATTGCCGCCCACGTTGATTCAGGCCAGCTCCAGCGAATTCGTCTATCCCGACGCCGAACTCATGGCCGAGCGCCTGGCCGCCCACGGCGTGTCCTGCGAACTCCAGATCTGGCCGGGGCAGGTGCACGTCTTCCAGGCGGCGGCCTCGATCGTGCCGGAAGCCGCCGAGGCCGTCCGGGAGATCGGCGGCTTCCTCGACCGCACGCTCTGGCAGCGCGCCGAGCGTCGCACCGCCTGATCGAACAATCCAGCCAGTCAACCTTTTTCGACACCAAGGAGCCACAACCGGGATGACCGATCCGAAACGTGAGCTGCTCGCCGAACTGGCCGAGCCGCGCGAGATCATCGACCAGCTCACCGACGAGGAGGCGAGGACACTGGCGACCCTCCTGCACCGCGCCGAACAACAGCAGCGGCACAGTCTCGACGCGGCCATCGACGGCGCGCTCGAAGTACTGCCGCGGCTCGTGCGCATCCCGGCCCGCAAGATCCTGTTCGGAAAGTAGGCGAGACGATGACCGATCTGCTGACCCGCGGCCAGCTGGAGATGCTGGCGCAGACGCTGGCCGCCGACCCCGCCGACCTCGCGAGCCTGACCCGGCTCGGTGCGCAGAACCTGCGCGAGTTGCGGGAGCGAATCTCCGACCGGCTCTTCGACGCGCACGCGGCCACTTTCGCGAGGGTGAGCAAACTCGCACCGCTGGTGCCCAACGCGCTCGCCGCCAAGGTGGTGCTGAAAGCCGTGCCCGCCGAGGTCGGCGGCCGCGCGGGAGGAGCGGTCGGGGTCGATCACCCGGACCGGGCCGCCGGGCTGCTCGGCGAACTCACACCCGAGTACATGGCCGACGCCGCGCCCTATCTCGATCCGAGGGCCATCCCGGTGCTCGCCCCTCGGATGCCCGCTGAGGTGCTGGTGCCCGCCGCGAACGAGCTGCTGCGCCGCCGCGACTACGTCACCTCCGCGCGTTTCGTCGAGCACGCCACCGACGAATTGATCCGTGGTTTCGAGCGCGGCATCGCCGACGACGAGGGGCTGTTGCGCACCGCGGCGCTGACGCCCTCGGCCGACCGGCTCAACGACGTCGTCCGGGTGTTGTCCGCCGAGCGCCGCAGCGCCATCGTCCATGCGGCGTCGGCGAGTTCGGACGAGACGTTGATCGCCGGTATCTCGGTGCTGTCCCGGCTGGAGCCCGGCTTGCGCCGCGAACTGGGCGGAGAGTTCCTCGACGGACTCGACGAGGCGGGACTCGATCGGCTGTTCACCGTCGCCATCGAAGGCGAAGCGGTTGTCGAACTGATGACCGTGCTGTCCGCGGTGGACGAACGTCATCTGCCGCCGGTGGCCGCGCGGTTGAGCAGCGGCGACGGCACGGTGGTCGGCGCACTGCTCGACCAGGCGACGACCCCGGCGGCCCGGCGCGCGCTGCAGGCCATCGGCGCGCTGCTCGAGCCGCCGGTGCGGGATCGCCTCACCGAGCTTTCCAGCCACAGCGAGTAGGTCGTCGGCGTGCGGTTTCGACTCCTTGTCGAGCCGGACTCTCCATGCCCGCCGCCGACCCGAGAGTGAGTCCGCGCACTCGGAAACGCCTCCGTGCGATACCTCACTGGGCTGCGGCGTGTTCGCCACATGCCGTGGCCGAGGTGCCCGCGAGCCGAGTCGCCCGTCCGGCCAGCGGTCGACGCGGCCCGCGCGCGATCCCGGTCGGATCAGTCACGCGCGGGCGCCGGAACACAATTCGACGTCGGCGCGGCCACGGCGTGCGCGCAGCTCCGCGCTGTCGCGGGGTCACCTGGCACACTTGGTTGGGTGATTTCGGCACCCCAGCGCAGCACACCGGCCTCGGCGCACGAATCCGGCCTCGCGCGCGGGGTCGGCGCCGGGATGCTGCGCTGGACACGGAGGATCCTGATCGCCGCGGTGCTGACGGCGCTCGTGCTGATCGGCGGCACGGCTTTTCGAGTCTGGCAGGTCGCGCGGATCGACGACTACACCAAGGCCGACGCGATCGTCGTGCTCGGCGCCGCACAGTATTCCGGCACGCCGTCCTCGGTGTTCGAGGCCCGTCTCGACCAGGCGTATCGACTGTTCCAGGCCGGAGTCGCGCCGCGCGTGATCACCGTCGGCGGCAAGCAGGAGGGCGATCTCTACACCGAGGCCGCCTCCGGCAAGAACTATCTGCAGCGGCGCGGCGTACCGGCCGACCGGATCCTGGCCGTCGAGACCGGGTCGGACACGCTGCGCAGCGTCGAGGCGGTCGCACTGGCCATGAAGGCACGCGACATGTCGTCGGCCGTGCTGGTCAGCGACCCGTGGCACTCACTGCGCACCCGCACCATGGCGCGCGACGCCGGACTGCACGCCTGGACCGCCCCGACCCGCACCGGCCCCGCCGTCTACACCCGCGAATCCCAGGCGCACGGCATCGCCAGGGAGACCTTCGCGCTGCTGTGGTACCAGCTGACGCACTTCTCCGCCGACTTCTCCTACACCGCCGGACAGTGACGCCGATGGACAGCTACACCGATCACGACCGGGAACGGATGGCCGCCGAGGGCACCAAGACCGCGGGCCTCGCCCCGCCGCGCAGCGAATTCGAGAACGGCCACCGCACCGAGTTCGCCCGCGACCGGGCGCGTGTCCTGCACTCCGCGGCGCTGCGCAGGCTCGCCGACAAGACCCAGGTGATGGGCCCGCGCGACGGCGACACCCCGCGCACCCGGCTGACGCACTCGCTGGAGGTCGCCCAGATCGGCCGCAGCATCGCCGACGGATTGCGCTGCGACCCCGACCTGGTCGACCTGGCCGGACTCGCCCACGACATCGGTCACCCGCCCTACGGCCACAACGGCGAGAAGGCCCTCGACCAGTTCGCCGACCGGCACGGCGGTTTCGAGGGCAACGCCCAGAACCTGCGCATCCTGACCCGGCTCGAACCCAAGGTGCTCACCCCCGACGGCGCCAGCGCCGGGCTGAACCTCACCCGCGCCGCCCTCGACGCGGCGATCAAATACCCGTGGGGCAGAACGGGTTCCGGCACCAAGTTCGGCGCCTACGACGTCGACGTAGATCGGCTGGCCTGGATACGCAAGGGCGCGCCCGACCGCAGGCGCAGCCTGGAATGCCAGATCATGGACTGGTCCGACGACGTCGCCTACTCGGTGCACGACGTCGAGGACGGCATCATCGCGGGCCGCATCGATCTGCGCGCCCTCGCCGACCCCTCCGAACAGCGGGAACTGGCACGTATGGGCCTCGCCCAGCACCCCACTCTCACCGTCGACGACCTCGTCCAGGCTGCCCAGCGCCTCTCCGAACTACCGGTGATCGCGGACGTCTTCCGCTACGACGGCACCCTCACCGCTTCGGTCGCGCTGAAACGTCTCACCAGCGAGCTCGTCGGCCGCTTCGCCACGGCCGCCATCATGGCCACCCGCACCGTCGCGGGCGGCGAGCCGCTGTCCCGCTACGCCGCCGACCTCGAGATCCCGCCCGTCGCCGCCGCCGAAGTCGCCATGCTCAAGACCGTCGCCCTGCGCTACGTCATGTCCGACCCGGACCACCGCCGCAGGCAGGCCGCCCAGCGCGAACGCATCCTCGCCGTAGCCACCAGGCTGCACGCCGAAGCCCCCCGCCACCTCGACCCCCAACTCCTCCCGTGGTGGGACGCCGCCACCACCCCCACCGCCCAGATCCGCGTCGTCGTCGACCAGATCGCCTCCTACACCGAAAGCCGCCTCGAACGCCTCGCCACCTACTTCGGCGTTTGACGTAATCATTACGTCATTACATCATTGAATTTGTGCTGTTCCCTACGCCTGCGTTGACTAGCGACGACCTGGAAGTCTTGAGCCAGGTCGACGACATGCGCGAGAAACTTCGGCACCAGCTGCTCGGAGCTCCAACCAAGTGGACGGGCGGACTACGGAAGTTCCTCACCGCCGACGCGGTAGCGGCATCGAACTCGATCGAAGGATTCCGGGTTTCCACGGTCGATGTCGAAGACCTGATGGCGGGTGAGCGCGATGTCGACGTCTCCGACGAGAATCGCGCCGAAACTCTGGCCTATGAGCAGATGATGACCTACATCCAAACGCTGCACGATGTCCGCGATTTTTCCTACAGCAAGGGCTTGCTGAACGGACTGCACTGGATGCTGCAAGGGCATCGCCACACGGCGCGTAAACCCGCCGGGCAATGGCGTCGCGGACCGGTCTACGTCACCGACCCCCGCGACCCGAGCATCGCGGCTTACACGGCGCCCGACGCCGAGAAGGTTCCGGCTCTGATCTCCGAACTCGTCGACTGGCTCAACACCGACGAGGACTCCCACCCTCTGGTCCGCGCCGCGATGGCGCACCTGCACCTTGTCTCCATCCATCCCTGGGCCGACGGGAATGGGCGCATGTCGCGCTCGCTGCAGACACTGATGATCGCCCGCGACGGCGTGCTGGCTCCGGAGTTCTCCTCGATCGAGGCGTGGCTCGGCCGTCCCGGCAACACCTGGGAGTACTACCGCGAACTCGCGGCGCGCGGCAGCGAGTACCAGCCGGATCAGGACGTAGGGGACTGGATTCGCTTCAACCTCACCGCCTATCACCAGCAGGCGCAGACCGTGCATCTGCGATTCGAGCGGTCCGGACGCGTGTGGACCGAACTGGCCGAGTTCGCCCGCGGCCTCCGGATGGACGAACGGGTGGTCAGCGCCCTGCACGATGTCGCGCTGTCCGGGCGGGTGCGGCGTTCCCGTTACGAGCAGGCGGAAGGCTTGAACATGCAGCAGGCGCAGCGAGATCTGCGCGATCTGACGACCGCGGGAGTGCTGGAACCTGTCGGGCGAACACGCGCACGTTATTACGTGGCAGGGCCGCGCTTCCCCGAACCGGTGCTCGATATCGCCCGCACGCCGATGACCCTGACCGACCCGTACCGCGCGCTGGGCTGACAGCAGATGCCGGTGCCTCGAGCGCGGCCGGACTGGCTAGACTCGTCGCGTGGCCGGACGACTCCCTGATCGCGATATCGCGGCAATACGCGAACGCGTCCGGATCGAAGACGTGGTGGGGGAGTACGTAGCGCTCAAGCGGGCGGGCGCGGACTCCATGAAGGGGCTGTGTCCGTTCCACGACGAGAAGTCGCCGTCGTTCCACGTGCGGCCCAACCACGGTCTTTTCCACTGCTTCGGCTGCGGCGAGGGCGGGGACGTTTACAAGTTCCTGCAGAAGATCGAGCACATCGGCTTCGTCGAGGCCGTCGAGCAGATGGCCGACCGGATCGGCTACCAGATCAACTACGAGGGCGGCGGCACCTCGGTGCAGCGCGACCGCGGCACCCGTGCCCGCCTCGTCGCCGCCAACGCCGCCGCGCACGAGTTCTACATGGCCCGGCTGCGCGAGCCGGAGGCCGAGGCGGCGCGCAAGTTCCTCACCGACCGCAGCTTCGACGGCAACGCGGCCCTCCAGTTCGGCTGCGGCTACGCACCGGACGGCTGGGACACGCTCACCAAGTACCTGCTCCGCAAAGGCTTCGATTTCAAGGAGCTGGAGGCGGCGGGTCTGTCCAAGCAGGGCAAGCGCGGCCCCATCGACCGCTTCCACCGCCGCCTGCTCTGGCCGATCCGCAATCTCGGCGGCGAGGTCATCGGCTTCGGCGCCCGCAAGCTCTTCGACGACGACACCATGCCCGGCAAGTACGTGAACACGCCGGAAACGTTGCTGTACAAGAAGTCTCAGGTGCTGTTCGGCCTCGATCACGCCAAGCGCGAGATCGCCAAGGGCCGCCAGGCCGTCGTCGTCGAGGGCTACACCGACGTGATGGCCATGCACCTAGCGGGCGTGAAGACCGCCGTCGCCTCCTGCGGCACCGCCTTCGGCGACGAACACATGGCGATCCTGCGTCGCCTGCTGATGGACGACAACTTCTGGCGCGGCGAGATCATCTACACCTTCGACGGCGACGCGGCGGGCCAGGCGGCCGCGCTGAAGGCCTTCGCGGGCGACCAGAAGCTCGCGGGCCAGACCTACATCGCCATCGCCCCCGACGGTCAGGATCCGTGTGAGCTACGTCAGCGCTCCGGCGACGGCGCCGTCCGCGATCTGATCGCGCGGCGAACCCCGCTGTACGAGTTCGTGATTCGCGGTCTGCTCGCCGAACACAACCTGGACCAGGTCGAGGGTCAGGTGGAGGCGCTGCGGCGCGCGGTCCCCGTGGTCGCGCAGATCAAGGACAACGCCACCCGCAAGGCCTACGCCACCCGCCTCGCGGGCTGGGTCGGCTGGGACGACATCCAGACCGTGGTGCGCCGCGTCGGCGAGGAAGCCAAACGCAACCGCCTCGGCGGTCCGCGTCGCGCCGAGACCCCCGCGCCGAGCACCAAGGTCACCGAACACCCCGCCGCCCGCCCCAACCCGAACGACCCGACGCTGCTGCCGCAACGCCAAGTCCTGTGCGCCGCTTTGCAATACCCGGCCATCGCGGGCACGGTCTTCGACTCGTTGGAGACCGAAGCGTTCACCCATCCCGCCTACGTCGCGGTGCGCACCATGATCGCCGACGCGGGTGGCGCGTCCGCCGGGTTGAGCGGCGCGGAATGGGTCAACGCCGTCAGCGACACCGCCGACGACCTCACCATGCGGGCCCTGGTCTCCGAACTCGCCAACGCGCCGCTGCCGGTGAAATCCGTCGACGACATCCCGCGCTTCATCACCGGCGTGCTCGCCCGCGCTCAGGAGGCGTGGGTCGGCCGTCAGATCGCGACGCTCAAGTCCAAGCTGCAACGGCTCTCCGCGACCGAGCAGCCCGACGCGTATATGGCGCTGTTCGGGGATCTGGTTGCGCTGGAGCAGTATCGGAAGAGTCTGGAGGCCCAGGCGATGGGCAACTCCGACGATTTCGCACCTGCTTGAGGGGCGCTGGACCGGTCGTGTGCCGGTTTCCGGCGACTGTGGATCGCTCAGCGGCGCAACCTGGTTGGTTCCCCGAGCGGCGCCAGCTGACGGCGCTGCGAGGCGCTGAGCCGGTAGCTCCCGCGCCCGGAGTAGCTCAGCGGCGCAGCTGATCGTGCGGCACCAGGACGGTGGTCCGCTCGTCCAACGGCACCATCGGCTCCAACTGCGGGCGCGTGCTCAACTTGTCCGACAGCTTCTGCCGCCCCACCTGCACCAGCTTGCGGGTCACCGGGCTCGAGGTGACGGCGCGGGTCGCCGCGCTGATCTGCTCGTAGCGAGCCCGCCCGGCCTTACTGCCGAGCACATAACCGGCCGCGACGCCGATGATCAACCGCAGCATTCCTCTGAGCTCCTCCCAATCGCCTGTGCGCGCGGCTACCATCCTGCCCGACGCCACGTCCACCTGTCGATCCGGATCCGAGTTACCCCTGGGACAACTGTGACCCCACCCGTCCCACATGCACCCCCGCATCACCCCAGGTAGAGGCGCGATTTGGGAACCCGCCCAGCAATACGCTAAAGTTTCTCCTCGGCCCGCCCAGTACGGGAGAGCCACCCAGGATAGTCCCCTATAGCTCAATTGGCAGAGCAGCCGACTGTTAATCGGCAGGTTTCTGGTTCGAGTCCAGATGGGGGAGCATAGATCAGCCCCTGACCAGGCAAACTGGTCAGGGGCCTGATTCATTTCATCCGTTGGATTGGACCTTTTCCAAGAAAACACCAAAATTCAGCGCCACAACGTTCGTCGGCTGGTCGCCGTGCCGAGTCTCTGCTCGAGCACCGCCGATGAGTCCGGTGCCTGCTGAGGTGACGCGATGTAGTGCCGCTCGGTGATCGCCTCGCGGGAGTGTCCGAGCTGTTTGGCGGCGGTCTTCGAATCCGACGCTTCAGCGATCTGTGTGGCGACCGCTTTCCGGAACGTGTACTGGGTCACGTCCTTGTACAGCGTGCCACCGGCAGCCCGCCATGTCCGGTTGAAGTTGTGGGGATCGCGAAGCACCCCACTGCGGCCAGGAAAGACGAGCGCGACCTTGTCTTCCCCCTCCACCACGTTGCCGCCCACCTCGCCCAGCGTCTTCACCTCGCACATCCGGTCGTGGGTCGGGTTGTCGCGCAGCCGCCTCAACATCTGGATAGTGAACGGGCCAAGCGACCATTCGGTACCCAGCATGGATTAGTCCACTCCTGCCGGAAGAGTCCTTTCCCGCTCAGCAGTCTGACGGCAGTCGCCGAGACGGTCAACGAGAGCACCGCTTAGGTTCTGTCTCCCAATCCACTTGAATAGCTCCGGCCGGGGCTGATGGTGGTGCAGCATGTTCTGCTGTGACGCGGCTGGTGGTTGATCGGTATCAGGTGCTGACGAATAAGCAGTGGGAGTTGCTGGAGCTGCTGTTGCCGAGCTCCGAGGACCGGGTGGGGCGCAACTTCGCCAATAACCGGCTGGTGGTGGAAGGGATGCTGTATCGGTTGCGGACCGGCTCGCCATGGCGGGACCTGCCACCGGTGTTCGGGCCGTGGCAGACGGTGTGGAAGCGGCACCGTCGCTACGCCGCGGACGGGACCTGGGATCGGGTGCTGACCGCGCTGCTGGCGCTGGCCGATTCGACCGGAGATCTGGACTGGGTGGCATCGATCGACTCCACGATCGTGCGGGTGCACCAGCACGGCGCCGGCGCCCGGCGCGACTCGGTGGGCGGGCTATGAACCCGCCGATCACGCCATCGGTCGCTCACGCGGTGGGTTGACGACCAAGGTCCATCTCATCGCCGATGGCCGCGGGCGTGGCCTGGCCGTCGCGGTGACGCCTGGGCAGGCAGGCGATTCGCCGATGCTGGCCCCGTTGCTCGAAGTGGTCGCGGTGCCGCGACTGGCCGGTGGCCCGCCCGGTCGCAACCCGCGGGTCGTGATCGCCGACAAGGCCTACTCCTCGGCCGTCAACCAAGCCCTGTTGCGGCGCAGAGGTATCCGCACCGTCATCCCTGAACGGTCCGACCAGATCGCCCACCGCAAACGCCGAGGCAGCCGCGGCGGACGCCCACCAGAGTTCGACCGGCACACCTACACCCGGCGCAACGTCATCGAACGGGCCTTCAACAAGGCCAAGCACTGGCGCGCGGCGGCCGCCCGGTTCGACAAACTGGCCCTCACCTACCGCACCGGGGTGGTACTGGCCCTGATCATCGAATGGTTGAAGTCATTAGGAGACACAACCTAGGGGTGTGCCGAGGGTAGGTCTGCTTGCCAGGGTTGCGTCCGACTGAGTGGTGTGGCGCTCGCTGTTGATCGGATGCTCGACGCATTGAGCGAGACGCTGCCGAAAGTTGCCGATCACCTCGACGCCGCGCGGGCGGACCTGCTGGCGGTTTCTGCGTTCCCAAACAGATCTGGCGTCAGATCTGAAGCAACAACCCGGCCGATTGAACCATTCAACAAGGAGATACGCCGTCGCACCGCCGTCGTCGGCATTTTCCCGGCCGCAGCTCGACCGTCCCCCTGACCGTCGCGCTACTGGCCGAGCAGCACGAATCGATCGAAGGACCCGCTACTTCGGCCTCGGCGTCCTGCACCGTGGCCTTCTCGACGGGAATTCGCCAGGCAACCGGACGCGGTGGACGATTCGCCAAACCGTTCCGTCCAGCGCTTACATTGCGTCCATAGCATGGGGGCCGGACGAGACACCAGAAAGGTGGGCCAGAAACTCACTGGGTTGTCCATGCCATGTCACCACGAGGTGTTCTCTGGCGCGTGTGCACGCGACGAACAGTAGGCAGCGTTCCCGTTGGATATCCAAGCGATGCTTGTGTTCGTCCTCGACCGCGGAAGTTACCGCCGCGGCCTCCGGCACTTGATTGGCGCCGACACCACCGGCGATCAGACAGCGGAATTCGAGGCCCTTCATGCGGTGCATGGTGGCGACGGCGATGCCGGAGAGATGACGGTTCCGGTCCAACAGAACCGCGTCGAGATTGGCTGCGCGGAGGGCCTTTTCGATTCTCCGGCCGTACCATGCGGCTCGAACCGCGATGCCGATCTCCTCTGGCGCAATTCCGTGATCCACCCAGTACCGCACTCGCCCGACGATATGGTCGATTTCGGTTCTGGCTGAATCGAATCCGATGGAGATGGGCGCGCGTCCGTGGACATCGGAGCGGCAGCCGGCGATGGAGTCGAGGCCCTCCATCATGTCGTCGACCTGTTCACCGTGCAGCAGCGCCAGGCTCCAGCCGAGGATTTCGGCGGTGGTGCGGTAGTTGATGGGGAGGCGGCGGCTGCGGCCGGCGACGAAGACGCCGACATCGCGTAGAGTGACTCTATTGTCGTAGATGCGTTGATGAGTGTCACCGGCGATGAAGATGTCATCGGAGGCGTGGGGTACGGCGGCGCGGAGCACCCGCCACTGGTCGGGGCTGAGATCCTGGGCTTCGTCGACGATGATGTGGCGGTACGGCTTGTCGGGGCGGTCAGCGAGTAGGCGGGCTGCTTCGCGGGCGACGGTTTCATGAGTCCAGCTACGGGTGTCGGCGAGTTCGGTTTCGAATGCGGATATCGCAGCCCAGGCGCGGATCTTCTGTTGGGGTCCAAGACGTTTGCCGCGACCGGGACGCTTGGCTTCCTGGTAGGCAGTCAAGGTGGTGAGTTGTTGAGCCAGAATGACGTGCCGCCATTCGTCGGCCAGAAACGTTGCGGGCAGGCCTGTTTCAAGGCGTCCGGAGATATCGCTCCAGAGGGCCGCCTGCTCCTCTTGGTTGAGGATGGTCAGGCGGCCATGCTCGGCGCTGACCACTTGGTGGGCGTAGCGGTCGACGTGGGTGAAGGTCACATTCGAGCGTGACCATTTGCCGTCGACGAGGACGTCGAAATCGTCCTCCATGGTGCTGGCGAGATTCGCCGTGAAAGTGGTGACGAGCAGCTTTCCTTCGCCCCGTTCGGACAGACGCCGCGCGCGGTGCAGCGCGACGACGGTCTTACCGGTGCCAGGGCCGCCGGTAACCCGGGCGGGACCGCTGAAAACGGCGTCGGCGAGCGCACGCTGAGTCGGGTGAAGGTAGATGCGCCACAGTGCGAATGGGTCGGCGAAGGCGGCCATCAGTTCATCCGGCCCGTCCACCAGTGCCACACGGTCGGTGCTGCGGTGGATGGCGGAATCGAGGTCGGTGACATCGACCGCGGTGCCGGAAGGGACGTCCACCCCGAGATGCGACCACACCTCGTCCGGGGTGTAACCGGCGGCGAGCCCGTACAGCACCTCCCACTGAGTGGTGGGCAAATAGTGTTTGGCGGCTTCCAGCTGATCCACGTCGGTCAGGGCGCGAGCGAAGGGGAATGTGGTCTGGTCGATGCCGAGGCGGGTGAGGTCGCTGTCCTTCACGTGAGCCAACAACCGCGCCGGGGCGTGTACGGCCGATGCCTCGTAGACCCGCAACGCCTCGGACATGGCCTCGTCATCACGGATCTCGATGCGATGGTCGGCCTGGTTGACCGAAATCGAACGGCGGCATGCCCACTGGTAGGCGTCATCGTGGGGGAGGACCTTCAGCAGCGTGTACAGGTCGCCGGACTCCGGGGCGAGGACGATGCCGCGCCAGAAGTCGTCGATGCGTACCGAACGGTAGCGGCTGTTGCGGGCGTTCTTGATCTTCTCCAGGTGGGCGCCGGTGTTCTTGGTCGACTCGAACTTGGTGAGCAGGTCGACGGTTCGCTTCTGAACCGGGGGTTCGAGCTTGGCGAAGTCGAGCATGAAATCGCGGTGGATTGCCAGCTGTGCCATGTCAGTTCCCGGTGCCGTGGGCGGAGGGCTCCCGCCAGGGGTGGCGTGGACCGTGACCCGGTGGGGGGTCCAGAGGCGAGTCGTAGTTCTTGCCGTCGACGAGTGGGTGCGCGAGATCGACTCCGGCCGTGGCCATTCGGTCGTAGGCTGCGAGAACCAAATCCTTGGTGCGGTAGGTGCCGTACTTGGCGATCTCGTTGTTCTTCAGGCCGCCGCCGGAGTCGGATTGGAAAGTCTCGAGGATGTATTCAGTGTCGTCACGACCAATCCCATAGAGATGGAAGAAGTACGCATCCAACTCGGCTCGAATATTAGTTCGACGGTAGTCGTCCCATCGGAACGGCTGGCCGCCGTCGTCGAGATCCCGAGCCAGACCTTCCATGTCGTAGGCCGTGTAGACGAGTTCGAGAACACGCGGCGTGATGAACGTCGTGTGCGGCTTTAGCATTTCCGGGGTTGGGACCGGAAGCTGTTTCCAGATAAACAGTTTCATGTGGGCGTCGCTGATCTTCTGACGACTGACGAAATCGAAGACGAGAGAGCTCTGCGCGGCGATCAGTGCGGCGACAAGATTTGGCGCCACATGTGAGAACATCAACGGGAAAGTATGCATGACAGGCGTCCGCGGAATAAAGGCCGGGATGGCGGTTCGCTCATTTGTTGACGCTGTCACGTCGCACCACCCGCACAGCCATTCTCTTGTCCAGTGCACGTCATTCAGCCGCGGCTCCAGACCAAGTGCCTTGATCTCCCGCCCCTTCCGCTTGACGGGAATCCGTTCCTCTGCCGAGATCCAGTTCAGGGAAACAACGAAACGCCCAGGATCGAGGAGGTCACCGTCGTTCAAATACCGTGGTTGGTTTTGCCGGTTTACGGCGGTTGCACTCTTGACGACATCCGCGGCGCGGTGATTGAAAAAGTCAACCATCTTCGCCTCGTACACGGGCAGCATCCGCTGCTCCGCCCGCCAGAACGTACTACCGTCGAGCTCCCAGCCATCACGAATGAGGTCATCGCGCTCGTGCAGTAGATCGCCGTCGTTCGCATTTCTGAAGAGATACTTGAATTCGATGAGCCACGGATTTACGTTACCCATACTTTCGTCACGGAGGACTGGGAAACGTTGGTATATGGCGATCGTGAGATCTGCGTCGCGGCGGGATCGAAAGATTGGAATCGTGCCCGTATTGGGGCTCAGCAGGTCTATCTCCTTAGAGTCAAGCGGAAAGACCTTGTTGGCATCGTCGAGATTACTAGCATCCGCGAGAAAGAAGGCGAACTGCGCTGCAGCCTCATGAAGATTCCTGCCAAGCATTGAAAGTAGGCAAAACTTCTGACGAGAATCCACGCCAGGGAATATCTTCGCCCTATTCTCGAAATCATAAAGAGCGGCCAGAGACTCCCTTCTAGTAAAGTCGCCGAATAGGAACTGACCGCCAGCACTTGTAGCAATAGCCGTCGGAACGATGCACCCGAAGCGTCCACCAGGATCAACGACCGACGAAAACCGCTCCACAAACAACTGGTCGGCCTGAAGTTTTGTAACCCCGCCAGCGGTCAGGCTTTTCGCGCACAACGGAAATGTTCCTGAGCTTGCAGCGAACATGGATGTCGACTTCAGTCTCCGTCGCTCGCCTCGATACTGAACGGCAGCTTCCGGATTCTCCTGCTCCCACTCGGCGATGCGCCGTCCACGGGCCGTCCCTGAGAGCGCGGCAATCGAAGGCTCAATGCGGTCGAAGTACTTCTTATCCTCCCACTCGAGGCGTTCCCATGGCGGGTTGCCAAGCACGCAGGAGAAGCCACCAGCCCATCCTGTAACTGGATCGACGTCAACTCCGGTGTCATCGTCCCGCACGGTGAAGATCTCGGGATACTCCAAGTGCCAATGGAAGAACCGGTACCTGTCGCTCAGTCTCCTGATCTCGTCGTGGGTAGCTTTTGGCGCGGAATCCTCGTGCGGGTCCTGCAGGGCGAGGAAGACATCCTGTGTCACGGTCAGCGGCGCGTCGTGGGTTTTGTCCCAAAAGAAGGCGGCGCACCAAGCATCCGCGATATGGAGCGCATGCTGAAACTCTGCCGACGTTCCCCAAGCTGCGTAGGCAGCCTCTTGCTGCCGAACCTGCGCGAGATGTGCTGCGGGAGCGCGGGTAATACGCCTGACGTCGGATGCGAACGACGTATTACTGATCTTCGGCTCGCTGTGCAGGTCCCAAAGCCCGCCCTGACCCTCGTGCGCCTTCCGGTTGAGCACTTCCCAGGACTTCGATACCTTCGGATCGTCTCCTTCCACAGGCTTGAATGCCTCGTCTGGAATGCCCTTACGCAGAGATGCCGGTGTCGCACCTATCAGACCATTGCCGTGCTTTATGTGGGCGTCCAGGAAACCAAGGGCCACACCGGGTTCCATAGCTTCTAGCCACAGGGATACTTTCGCCAGGTCTACCGCCATGGGGTTGAGATCGACACCGTAGATGCACCGGCCGATGACCTCATGCAGAGCGTGCCGGACACTCGGCGGAGTTGGCTCTGGGTTGTTCTCACGTATGGCCGCCACTCGTTTCGCGATGCGACGCGCAGCGGCAACAAGGAAGTGGCCGGAACCGCACGCGGGATCACAAACCGTGATTGACAGAAGTTCGGCGACTATCGCGTCAGCCGGGTCGGTCTCACCTGCGGCTCGAGCCTTTTCAAGACCCCGCCGCTCGGCATCGTCAATGACCGGGTCAAGTGTGGCATCGAGCAGCGGCTCGATGAGAGTGGTTGGCGTATAGAACGATCCGGTCTTCTTGCGGTCGTTACCCAGCCGGTTGACCAATTCGAAGGTGCCGTCGGCAGTACGCTGCGGCACCAACTCCAGCAACGATTCATACACCGAGCCGAGTTCCTCGGCGTCCATATTGCGGTAATCGACGGGACGCCAGCGTCGGGTGTCCGCATCCCACACCCGCGCCAAGGCGCGCACCGCATCCAGCAGATACTGGTTCGACATGACCAAGCCGTGCAGGGGACGGTCGGCCGGGCGATCGTCGAAGAGGCCGCCCAGGCCCGGCAATCCGAGTTCGGGTCGGCCGTTTTCGTCGCCGAGTGCGTCGAAGGTTATCGACAGGGCACGGTACAGGTCGGTGTGGGCGGTGCCGCGCCGATTGCGTGCCTGTTCCCGCAGGCGTTCGGTGGAGAAGTAGCGCCGGTACCGTTCGCGCGCTTGGGGTGTGGCGTCGGGGGTGTGCAGTAGGTCGCGATCTTCGATGACGAACAGGAAGATCAGGCGGTATACCTGACGCAGCAGTGCCGTGCGCAGCGTCTCATTGTCGACCGCGCGCAGCGCCTCGTCGTTCTCCGGACGTTTGAGAAATCCGGTGCCGAGCACGACGATTGCCGCCTGTACACCTTCCCGGTACTGGTCCAGCGCTCGCACCCCGGTCTCGATGGCCTTGAGACGCCACTTCTCCAGCCAGCACGCTGAGGCGGGGTCACCCTCTTGGACAGCGAAGCGCGAAACATGCAGCAGCCGGAACAACAGCACGAAATCGCTGAACAGCTCACCGTCGAAGATGGCTTCGAGATCGAACTCGACGTAGGCGGCGGTGGCGAATGAGCTGGAGTCCCGCAGCAATCGGAGCTGGCGGCCATTGGTGAGGATGCCCCACAGCTGGGACTTGGAGCGGTTCAAGCACTCCTGCACCAGCGATTGCGCGGGCACTGAGCCGGTGCCGGTTTTCTTGTCCAGCTTGGAATTCCACGTGACGAGGTGGATCGGGACGTGGTTCCAGTGGTGGCTGATGGCGAAGGGCTTCTCACCATCGTCCGATGTGATGCCGGCCGGGCCGACGGCGGAGAGCTTGCCGAAGCCCAGTTCGACGAAAAGCGGCTCGAGCCATTGTGTGACCGCGATGCCTCGCGGGTCGGCGGACGCTTCCTCGTCTCGGGTGGTGGGCAGTTCCTTGCGCAGTTCGCGCCACGCGGATTTAAGGTAGTCCCAATGACGTTCGGCTTCGTCGCGCACCGATTGCACGCCGACGACGCCGTAGTCGGCGGGTTTGCAGCCGTCGACATCCTTGCCGCCGGCGATACGCTCCAGCATTTCCATCGGGATCAGGCCGCCGACGGACTGCACCGCCGAGAATGCCCGTTCTCGTCCGCTCGCCATCAGGCTTGTCCCTCCATCGGGGCCGGAAGATAGACATAGACACCGAGAATGTCGGCGCCCGGCTGCGCCTTGACCTCGACGCCGCCGATGATCTCGCCGTAGGCGGAGCGGACCCGTCGATGCGAATCTCGCAAGTGCTCAGCCAGTTCCACGCCCCGGTCATCGAGATAGGAGCCAACTTTTTCGGGGAGGCCGTCGAGGATGCGGGTCATGGTGCGTTCCCCGAGCAGCGGATCGGTATTGAGGGCGGCCTCCGCAGACAGCAGAGCGAGGGCCGCGTCGGTGGACAGCCAGGCCGTCTCGGCGGGTGCGCCTTCGAAGCCGAACACTCGAGTGTCCTCGGCCACCAATTCTCTGCTGCCGCTTCGGGATCGCAGTGACAGGTGGAATCGATAGCGGACCACCAGCACGGTGGTGCGGATGGTGACGGCGGCGGTGCGAATGACGCCGCAGCGCCGGGCGGGGCGGCGGGTGTCGTCCGCGGTCTCCTCGAGGGCCGAGTTGAGCACGTAGGTGGCCAGTGCCGCCACCACGGGGTCGGTGCGCACCAATGCCGCTTCGCCACGGGTGACCGCCGCGCCGACACGGAATGGCAGTGCCTTGCCGTTGGACACGATCCCCGACCCGACCGCGGCGTCGAGGGCGTCGCGCACGCCGAGCGGGCAGTTGGACAGATCCGCTGTGAAACCGCCTGTCCCGTCATTCCGGAGGACCGCGCCCAACAGGGTCAGCGCGGTACGCACGAACGCGCTGACTTCACCCGGGTCGCCGAGCGCGTCCCGGGTGACGGCCACTTCGCGGGCCACCTCGTCGAGATGGATGGCGTTTTGGGCGAACCGGGAACGGGAGGCCTTCTCCCGCTCGGCGGTCGAGATCCATTCGCGCTCCAGCTCATCGGCTTTCGCTTCGACCTCGCCCAATAGTTCGTCGATGCCGAACAAGCCCTCCTGCTGCCGATCCTCCCCGCGCATCAGCACCCATTCCCAGATGGCGTCGCTGACGGCGGCCGACTGTTCGTCGGGCACGGACACCGAAATGCCGAGGGAATCACGGATGCGGCGGTGCTTCTGGATGAGCACCTCGAGGACTTTGCCGTCGATACCGTTGTCGCTGCCGTACATGGTGATGACCTTGACCTGGTCGCGGCGCTGTCCGTACCGGTCGACGCGACCTTCCCGCTGGTCGTGCCGGGTCGGGTTCCAGGCCAGGTCGTAGTGCACGACGGCGTCGAAGGCGTTCTGGAGGTTGACACCCTCGGACAGGCAGTCGGTCGCGACCAGCACCCGGCGGGCGGCCGGATCGTCGCGGGTCAGATCCGCCAACTCCTCGATACGCTGAATGCGCTGCTGTGGGGACAACGTTCCGGTAACCGCCCGGACATGCGTGTTCTTGCCGAGCTTGAGGTCCAGATACTCCGCCACGTATTCGGCGGTTGGGATGAAACGGCAGAACACGATGGGATGGTAGCCCTCCTTCAACAGGGCTTTCACATGCTTGATGAGGACGTCGAGCTTGCGATCGGCCTTCGGGCCTTCCAGCTTCTCGGCGCGGTCGGCGAGTTCGGCGAGCCGGTTGACCGTCGCGTCGATGGCCGCGCCCGGAGCGACATCCATACCTTCCAGCGCATCGGCGTCGACGTGGTCGCGTGCTCCGGGTGCCCCGAGTTCATCGGCCTCTTCGGCGGTTGCCGCGAGCACTGCGGCCGAGCGGGTGCGCAGGGTCTGTGCTGCGGCGCGCGGCGAGGAGACCAGCGACCGCAGCAGCGCGATAGCCGACCACCACGCGATACGGGCCTCGCGTTTGCCGTGCTCACCGGCCGAGACGACCCGGTCCCGGGCGTAGGCGATGGCGTCGTCGAGCAGGGCGCGGTACTCGGGCGACAACCGGTAGGGCTCATTGAGGATGAGCCGATCGGATGGAAACTCGGTTTCCTCGTCCAGGTACTTGCGTATGTCGGCCCGGCGACGCTGAACCAGGTGCTGGGCCAACAGGATTCGACCTGGCCCCTTGGTGATGTCGAGGGTGGCGAAATCAGGCCGGAGCAGTCCGAGCAGATTCCGGAACGTGGATTCCTTGCCGCTGTGCGGAGTCGCGGTCACCAGCACCAGATGCCGGTCGGTGCGGGCGATTCTGTCCAGGAGTTCGAAGCGCAGCTGGCGTTCCCGGGCGCCAGTCTCGTCGGAGGCTACACAGGTGTGTGCTTCGTCGACGATCACCAGATCCGGGCAGTGCTCGACGAATTCGTCGCGGTGGCGGGTGGATTTGATGAAGTCTGTCGACACCACCACGTGCTGATACTTCTGGAACAGCGATTGGCCCAGTTCGAGTCCGCGTTCCAGGCGTGGCACCGTCGACGACAGCACCAGTTCGGCGTCGAGCCCGAATTTGCTGCGCAACTCGTCCTGCCACTGTTCGGCCAGGGCGGGTGAACAGAGCACGGCGATCCGCCGTGCGTCGCCCTGGGCGAGAAGTTCCGCGGCGATCAACCCGGCCTCGACGGTTTTGCCGATTCCCACATCGTCGGCGATCAGCAGGCGCACCGTGGACTGTCGCAGTGCCATCAGCAGCGGCACCACCTGATAGGGCCGCGGTTCCACCGCGATTCCCGCGAGTGAGCGGAACGGTCCTGCGCCGGAACGGAATCCGAGGCGCAGTGCGGTACGCAGCAGTCCGGCCGCGTGCGCGTCACCCAGGTCGGACGCCTTGGGGGGTCGGAATGCGGCGCTGGTGACCGTCTCGAATCCCGGGAAGGCGGCGGCGATTTCATCGTCCGCTCCACCGAGCGGACGTAGCACGAGCATGTCGGCTTCGGATTCGGGCAGCACCACCCAATCCCGCCCCCGCGCCGACACCAGCGATCCGACTACGAAGTTGTGTGTCATCAGCCCTTGACTCCAAAGTAGCGGGGGTACTTCCGGACGACCTCGTCCCAGTCGTCGTCATATCGGACGCGAACCACATCCCAGCCCAGATCGAACAGACGCTCCTCGGCCTGCCCGTCACGTTCCGCGATCGAGGCATGGTCGTGCACCGGACCGTCGATGAAGACGGCGACATTACCTCCGGGCAGGAAGTAGATGAAGTCCGGGCGGGCGAAGGCCCCCGGCACCACTACCTGTGCGTCATCAGGGAGCCGAAATCCGTTGTCCTTCAAATATTTCGCGAACTCTTCCTCCAGGATGGAGTCCGCACGGCGCACCAGGCGGCGCTGTTGTTCGGTGCGGGACTCCCCCGGTCCGGTGGACCGGGTCTCGGTGTCCTCCGCGGCCAGACGCCTCAGCAGGTCACGCGCCGCATGCCGATCGATCTCGGCGTGATAGGGCTGATTGCCGTAGGTGAGCAGGCAGTCGTAACAACCTCGCGCACAAGCACCTTCGGTGCCCGGGCCGCGTAGATCGTTGCCGTCGGCGTCGAAGTGGCAGATCTGCATGGCTTCCCGGGCAGCGTCGCGCAAAGCATGCGTTTCCGCTTCCAAGCGGCGCAGGACACCCGCGCCGCCCTCCGCCGCTTCGGTGAACAGGATGCGGTTACGCGGTCCGCTGTCCGGCGGAAGCAGTTCGGATTCCAGTTCGGAATCCTCCAGCTCGAATCGCGCCTCGATACCCCGCTCCAGCGCGAACATCACCGACAGCGCGACCGACCGTTCCACCGGCTCGGCCAAGGTCAGCACCACGATATTGCGGCTGTCCTCGACGTACGGCAGGACGCGCTTCTTGTGCCGTTTGTCGCTGTCGGCGACCCGCAGCTCCGAGGTGTCGCCGGCGGCGTCGGCGGCGTCGGCTTCGTTCATCCAGCTACCGTCGGCAGGGTCGAGCCAATAGCCGTACGGCTCATCCTCTTTCGCACGCAATCGGCCGACATTGGTGATTCGGACCGTCGCGGAGTCACCGTAGGACACCGTGGCGATTCGCTGGTCATCGTCGACTACCAGCGCGTCTCGGCGGCCCGGTCGCGACCCGTGCCGGTTGAATCGGTACGAGGTCATCAGTCGGAATCCGGCCCGGCGACGCTCTTCCTCGTCGGAGGTGATGCGCTCACGCAGCTTGGTGTACACGGTGTGCAGCTTGAGCAGCCCGGTGGTCTCCTCGGGCAGGGGCGCATTGCACATTTCGCAGCGATCGGCGAGATCCTCGGCCGGATGGTGGTAGCCACAGCTCGTGCAGCGTTTGGCGGAACTGGTCACCACATCGGTGCCCGTTCCAGACTCGAGCTGAATCCGGTCCACCTGATAGCGAGCGCCCTCGTGGTAGATCAGTGCGCCGGGACCGAATTCGCGGATGGCGACGAAGCGGGACCGTTGCAGG
Source organism: Nocardia sp. CNS-044 (assembly GCF_059570515.1). Lineage (NCBI taxonomy): Bacteria > Bacillati > Actinomycetota > Actinomycetes > Mycobacteriales > Nocardiaceae > Nocardia > Nocardia sp. CNS-044. The sequence goes on along the minus strand of NZ_JCANSX010000007.1, from coordinate 394,285 downwards.
TAGTCGCCGTCCCCGAAGCCGCGACCGGAGGGGATGTAGGCCGCCAGCGGCAGGCGAGGGAACGAATAGCCGGGCAGGAAACCCTCGCTGGCCAGGTACCGGTACGGGTTGAAGTCCGACAGCACCGACTTGCTTTCGGGGCCTTCGTTCTTCAGCAGATCCAGGCGCGTCTCCGCTTCCTTGCGGCGGCTGGCCGCCAGTTGCCGGTCACGTTCGGTGAGGGTGTGGTCGAGGCGGCGGCGGTTCTGTTCGGCCTGGTCGATCAACGCGGCCCGGTACAGGATCCGCCATCGGCCGAAAGCATCGTCGAACTTCGCCTGGGCATGTTCGATGCACTTCTTCAACCACTGATCGTCCCACCATGTCGTCTCCGCGGAGAATGTCGATAGCAGCTCCCCGAACGCGGTCCGCGCGGCTCGCAGACTGCGCTCCCCAACGTCTCGGCGCACGATCTTCTCGACTACATGATCGTGCAGCGGCAGGGTTGGGTCCGGCTGACGAGCGTCCTCGTCGTAGCCGATATCGATCACGTTCGGAATCGCCCGGCCCAATGCCAAGCCGGTCTCAGCCAGCCAGATGGCTTGAATGTGTGACCGGACCAGATCTTCGTTGGCCAGATCCAGTCGCGGTGGCTGCACTTTGCCCGCCACCATCCGTTCGGAACGCCGGAAGTAGTAGTGGTCGTGGCTGTTGCCGTTGGCGCAGTAGGTGACCACCAGCGCTGGCTGCCCTTGACGGCCTGCACGGCCGCTGCGTTGCACGTAGTTCGCCGGCGTCGGCGGCACATTGCGCATCAGCACGGCATTGAGCGATGCGATGTCGACGCCGAGCTCCATTGTCGGCGAACAGTACATAACCGGAAGTTCCGCGCTGCGGAAGTCCTTTTCTCGCTGTTTGCGTTTTCCGGGGTCGATCTGGGCAGTGTGTTCGAGGGCGCGCAAACCGGCCAATTCGATGGCGGTCTCCTGGTACAGCCGCCGGAAGAACTGGTTGACCCGTGGTCCGTCACCACTGGCGTAGGTGCGGTTCACCGGGTCGTGGACACCGGACTTCCCGGGGCCCGCGCGCCACACCATCGCGGCCGATGCGACACGGTAGCCGACACGGGCAGATTCGCGACGATACCGTGCGCGGCCGGTGCGCGTCGGCTCCACCGTCACCTCGGTGACCAGTCCGGCACCTGCCATAACCGTCAGCAGGTCTCCGATCACGACCTGCAGGTTGTCCGACTTCAGATGAGGAAAATGCTTGCGGCGCAAGTATTTCGCGAACTTGCCGCGTCCGGACAGGAACAGGCCGGAACGGTCCATGCCTGGTTTCGAACCCTGCGGATACGCGGTGCCGATCCGGGGCCGATCACTGTCGGACAAGGCCCAGTTGTCGCGCAGCCGCTCCGCACTGGCGCTCTTGAGGCTGTCGAAGTCGTCGCGGAAGTGCTGGACGTCGATGGCCAGGCCCCAGCGCATCTGGTCGAGCAGTACGCGCATGATCTCGGCGCGTTGATCACCGGGTGCGTCGCGCAGCGGTGCGCAGGCTCTGCTCCACCGATCCTGTTGGGCTGCGGTCCATTCCACATCGGGGTAGTCGATGCGCAGCAAACCGGACTGTTCGAGATTGGGCATCGTCACCCGCCAGCCGCGCTCCAAATCCAGATAGAGGCGGAAAGCGACGGTGTCACGCAAGGTGCGGGCGGCGTTGCGCGCCAAGGCCGGAGCCGGATCCGGGACCCTGACGTAATCGGCGGGTTTCAGGCCCAGTGCGTTGGTCACCCGGGTGGCAAGTTCCTCGTGCTGAAGGCCTTCGGCTCCGGCTTCCACCAGTGCGTGGTAAAGGGCGCCGCGCAATTGGGCGACTTGCACGAAGTCGTTGAAATGGCCCGCCTGCAACGCGGCATCCTGCCGGTTGTCGACGAACGACAGCAGTTTCCGCGCCTCCTTGTCGAGCGCGGTGGCGGGCACCGCATTCAGTGCCCGCACGATCGACGCCGACACCAGTGACGTCGCGGACGACCGTGCTTCCTGGTCCAGTGACGCCAGGCGGGCGAAGTCACGGCCCCGAGTCTGCTCGTAGCTGACTCCACAATGCAGACAGAACAGGAAGGGCGATGGAATGAACACCGCGTGCAGCTCACCCGCATCTTCCGTCCCGAACGGATCGACGGTGACCGGGCGGGGCAAGCGCGGCAGGTACGACTTGCGTACCGTTTCCTCACCATTCTTGTCCGGTTCGAGCCACGATTCGGGCAGCCGCCGTTTCTCGATCGCCTCGGCCACAGTGCGCGGCCAGGACTGCTCCGGATCGATGTACAGATGGCCATCGGTGCGGTCGCCGCCCGTCGCATCGATGTTCTTGCGCGGTTCGTACACGTACCCGCCGTCACGCCGGGTACGGAATACCGCCAAATACTCCTGACCACATTCACGGCAGAAAGCCAACGGCAGGAAGATCTTTCCGGTTCCGGGCTCCTGGAGCTGATAGTCCCGCGTCATCGACCGCGAACGCGGGTCCTCGAGGGTGACATACACCGTGTCCCCCTTGGACAGGAACTGATGCAGCCGGAACGCGAACAGCGGCCGTCCGGTCACCGGGTGGTTCACCTGTGCCCCGGCCTCGAGCGTCTCGCGAATCGCATAGGCGCACCGCTCGGCGGGAACGCCGCTGTCCCGCGCCAATCGCTCTGCCGCGGTCTCAATCTTTGCGGGTTGCTGCCGAACCACGCGCCCGGATTCCTGCTCCTCGTCCAGACCGAAGTACGACTCGATCCAGCGGGCGAGCGGATCCTGGGCGAGGCCCGCGTAGTCACGCGGCGCGGCGGTGGAGAGGCGTTCGGCTGAAACGGTTTGCGGCGCGGGGTCCGTGGCGCGCACCAATGTTTCACCGATCACGCGTTCAGGCGCGATATTCGTGCCGAACAACGTGGACGCCACATCCGCCACCACCTGACGCTGGTCCTCGAAGGAGCCTTCGGTCGACATGGTGGCCGAGGTACCGATGCACTGGAGACCGTCGGCCTGGCACGCCTCACGGACACGTCGGATCAGCAACGCCACGTCCGCGCCCTGACGTCCTCGGTAGGTGTGCAGCTCGTCGAAGACGAGGAACTCGAGGCCCTTGGCCATCCGGATCAGCGACTTCCGCTCTTCCGGGCGGGTCAGCATCAGTTCCAGCATGACGTAGTTGGTCAGCAGAATGTCGGGCGGATTGTCGCGGATCTTCTCCCGCTCGACCTCGTCCTCCTGACCGGTGTAGCGGGCATAGGTCACCCGTTCCCCGCCTTCGCCATAGCCGTCGGTCAGGTATTTCTTCAGCTCTTCCCGCTGACTGTTGGCCAGGGCGTTCATGGGGTAAACAATGATCGCGCGCACCCGCTTGTCGGTGTCGGCGGCGTCTCGAACCCGCAACACGCGATCGACGATCGGGACGATGTAAGACAGGGATTTTCCCGAACCGGTGCCGGTGGTGAGTACATAGGACTCACCGGACTGGGCGGCTTCGATCGCCTCACGCTGGTGCTGGTGCAATGTGAGGGGAGTTCCATCGCAGACAGTGCCGCCAGCGGTCTTGTCCCGCTGGAAGATTCGCGCGCATTCCGCATGCAGTACGCCCGCACCCGCCAATTCGAGCATGTGGCCGCCGGAGGCGAAGAACGGGTTGAGCGAAATCCATGGGTCGGGCCACTGCGACTTGGCCTCCATGTCCTTGCGGACGAATTCCTTGACATCGGGGTCACGAATTATCAAACCGCCTTCATTGAAGGCTCGGTAATCATCGATCAATCGGCGGTGCAGGTTGAAGACATCCATGCCGATGCCGGGCGTCGGCTCGGACGCTTCGGCATTCCGATCCGGAATGCCAACCGGCGCAACCGGTTCCGCTGTCAACGCGGCGCAGTAGGGGATCGGGTCGAACTCGTGCCAGCCGGGTACTTCGTCGTGGCCGACGACAAAGGAAAGGAGAGCCTCGACGACGGTGCGTGCATCTTCGGGACGGTCGGCAGGGTCCTTGCTGAGCAGCTGCTCGATGAGGCGGAGTAATCCGGAAGGGACGTCCGAGCGTTGCGGGCCGATCGGCGGCACTGGATCGTTGATGTGTTTCTGGGAGAGCTCATACGCCGAGACCGCGTGGAACGGCGGCACACCGGTGATCATCTCGTAGAGCACGCAGCCCAGCGCATACAAGTCGGCCGCCGGTGTCACCGTCCGTTCGGCGCGGCATTGCTCGGGAGCCATATAGCGCGCGGTCCCGACTGCCACGCCGGTGCTGGTCAGGCGATCGTCGACGTCGCCGATGATGCGGCCCATCCCGAAGTCCAGGACCTTCACCGCGCCCCCGCGCACGAGCATCACATTGGCGGGTTTCAGGTCTCGATGCACGACGTCCGCGTCATGTGCGGCGGCGAGTCCCGCGGCGATCTGGGCTCCGATGGCGGCGGTCCAGCTGATCGGTAGCGGGCTCTGCTCGTCGATCAGTTCCTTGAGCGTCTGACCGTCCAGGAATTCCATGGCGAGATAGGGGATTCCGGTCTCGTCGACACCGCCGTCGACGGTTCGCACGAGGTTGGGATGCACCAGCTTGCGCATGATGCGGATCTCGCGATCGAACCTGTCGAAGAGCTTGAGATCGGCATCGGAATCGAAGCTCTGGCCGTACCGGTTCCGCCGGATCAGCTTCACCGCGACGGGCGCACCATCGCCGGCTTGCGCATCCTCGGCGCGGTATACCTCACCCATATTGCCGCGGCCGATCGGGCCGATCAGGCGGAATCGTCCCGCGATTACCATCGAGCTCATCGGATCTCCTCGTTGGCGACAGGCTTGAGGTTTCCACTGGTAAGGCCATCGTGCGCCAGATGCGCAGCTTGGTCTGCGATCTTCGACAGGCGTTCGGCGGCCTTCTGTACCGCCTCGAGTCTGCGGAACAGCGCACCGTATGCCCGTTGCGTGTCCATATCGAGGTGGGGTACCTTCGCCGCCTTTGGGTCGAGGCGGTAGCTGCCACTGGCCGAGGTACTTCGGCGAGCGTTCGACGGACTGCGGACGAATCCGCTCAAGAAGTCCCCATCGACCTGATCCGTATGCGATATCAGAGTCTTCTCACCGGCTGATACCAGCCCATGGCGAATCAGCTCGCCCACATCAAGTGCCGTTGCTCGATCCCACCCGGATGCCGCGGACAGGTCCGGCAACGCATCTGCCAATTCGCTCAGCAACCGGTCGAATTCCGCTCGCGCCGAGGCATATTGGGCCCCAATGTCCCCACCATGCGGAACAACATACCGGGAGGGTGTCAAATCCACATCGTCATCGAGCAGAGCAACCGGCGGCACCGCCACCGCACGGTCCCACGCCGAGGCCATATCGATGTCGCCATCCTCGTCGGACAGGTCCAGCATCCGTACCCCGGCATTGGACGGAGTGCGGCGCAGGATCCACACGTGGATCGGCAATGCGTTGCCCGCCACCGCACCAGCAGGCAGCTGAATGATCGCTTCCACATAGCCGCCCCGAACCATCTCCGCACGAATTCTCTTACCGGAACGGCGATATGCCGCCGCCGACGGGAGTGCGACTATGGCACGGCCACCGGGTTCGGCGTGAGCGAAGCAGTGTTGCAACCACGCGAGCTCACCTTCGGACTTCGGAGGTATACCGAATTCCCAACGGGTATCGACCAGTAGATCGTCACGTCCCCAATCGGTCAGAGTTCTAGGAGGATCGCAAACGACCACTTGGGCCTTAGAACCCGCGAATCGGTCGTCTCTCAAGGAGTCTCCGGTCTCGGCGCGAAGAGAGAGGTGCGTGAGCGCGGCACGGTGAATCAGCAGCTCGACTGCAGATCGACGCGAATCCTGTCCGATCCGTTCAGTATCGCGTGAGCCGACGGCGAGTAGCAAGTCACCTTGTCCGCATGCGGGATCGAATACCGACACAACCTCCTCACCGGCCAGCTGCGAGATCACGCTGACCAGCAAGGGCGTGGAGACGAACTCACCGCTGCCACGCCCTACGGAACCGACGTACCGCGCGCCGAGATTCGACAACAGTTCGGAAGCGCCACGATCCGCACCCAGCCGTCGTACCAGCGCTCTGGCCGCAGTTGGCAAATCACTGGTCCCCGGCTCCTGTAGTTCCTTCGCCACGGCCGCGAAACCAGCGACCATATCGTCGGCGAACTGGGACCGCAGCTCTTGCCACAGCACGACCTCATCAGAGACATCCCTGCCTCGACCTGTGCGTTTGAGCCAATCCCTCACCTCGGACAGCGAGAACAACGGCGCAGCGACCGTCCCTTCGCTCCGGTTGGGAAAGTCCGGGTATCGCCGTCTCCAGTTGGAAACGGCGGCCCGCGTCACACCCGCGAGTTGAGAGATCTCCACCAGCGAGACCAAGGACTCTTCCGCTGCCGTCACGACCATGACTGTATCCACTCCGTTAGCGCAAGGTCAAAAAAACATTGTGTTGACTACGTTAACACGCTACCGTCTCGGTTACGGTACAAACAGGTGGCAGGTGGTGCCGTGGGAATCCACAAGCTCAGAACGATCAAGGGAGGCAGTTCAGATGGCAGCTCGTACGGCGGCAGTGAAACGAACGACCTTGTACCGCTTCGCGGAAGGAACCAGGCTCACGGATGCGGTGCGCCGAGCGCCCCGCGGGTTCGTTACGCGCCGGGTGCGGGTCGGGGAGGCGGCCGGCCTGCTGATCTACGGATCCTTCGAAACTCCCAGCAAATGGGCCGGCGATGTGGCGATGCTGGCCGACGCGGAGGTATCGCTGAACAATCAGTCACCGGGCGCGATTCTTGCGGTTGAGACCTCGCCGAGCGACCTATGGGCGCTCACCTGGGGAATCGGATTTCAGCTGCTGGACACCGAGCGCATCGACTTCCGGTTCGGATCCCGGATCGTCGCACGCACGGCACTGGCCAGCGAGATCAAATCCATCACCAGGACCATTCTCGACCACCGCGCTCGCACCGCCCGCACCTCGCTGCCGAACGGCAGCACCATGTGGGACCTCGGTGTCGACGGCTACGGCGAAGTGATCAGCCGAGTGGAAACAAAGGCGCGCATCCCCGAATTGACGTTCGGCGACAAGGACATTCAGCTGAAGGCTGCCGACTCCCTCAGCCTCCCGCTGGCCAGGAGGCCCGACGAACTGGTCCACGATCTCACCGTGCTGCGCGAAGTGCTCGATCATCCCATCCTGCCCGGCCTGGAAAGCGTCGAACAACTGGTTGCGCTCAAGGCCAAGGACCCGATGGCATCGCGACTGAACGAGCGGCTGGTGAACCGACTGCTCGGAGCCTCCGACGAGCCGATCGGCCTCAGCTGGCCGCACGAGCGCTTGGACCTGCACGGCCCGGTGATCAGCTGTAAGGCAACGGGATTCGGCGACCGGCAGGCCCGGATCTTCGATGGCCTGCCCACCTTCGACGACGTGCTCGAATGGTTCACCGGTCAGACGCCCACTGCGGTCCACCATCGGCTGACATCGATCGCCCTGGAGCTTCACGGCGAGGCCGTTCCCACGCCCGCCACCGCTGTGTCATCGCCGGTCAAGATCCGAAACTGGCTAACCTTCGAGGTGCGGGACGGGGCACGACGGTACTCCCTGCACGACGGCGCCTGGTATCGCATGGACGACAAGTACCTTGAGCGCATCGACCAGCGCGTGGAGGACATCCTCGCGCAGCCCGCCGGGATTACCCTGCCCGTTTGGCCGAGTGGGATGGATGAGGACGGATACAACAAGGCCGCGGCTGCCGCTGTCGGCGGGTACACCCTGGACAAGAAGATGATCAAGACTCCTCTGCATTCCAAGAATGGCTTCGAGTCCTGCGACATCTACGTCCCACCCGGCATCCTCGTCCACGTCAAGAAGGGACGGGGCTCCGACGCGATCAGCCATCTGCTCGCTCAGGCGCTGGTGGCCAGCGAATCGCTCGCGCGGGATGAGTACGCGCGTGAAGCGTGGACAGATGCGGTCGAAATTGCTTCGGACGGCGCGGTTCCCGATGCTGCGGTGGCTGAAGTCGTACTCGCGATCGGGCGTAAGACGCCGGTGACGACCCAAAGTTTGTTCACTTTCTCGAAGGTGAACCTGGTGCGGCAGTACGATCTTCTGCGGCACCTGGGGGTGGATGTGCGAGTGGTATCGATCCCGGTCTAACGGCGGTGCAGGGCGATAGTTGTTGCATACCAATACAATTGGTTACAGTCATATGCCGACTCGGCAAGGGGGAGGGATCGTATGTGGGAACGGCCGCTTGCACCGGTCGCCTACGGATGGGCGCTGGCCGGCAGGCTATTCACGCCGAGATACCAGCTCGCGCCATTGGACAAGACCATCGACGATCTCGGCACAGCCCGCACCGCAGTCGGTCTGGGGATCAGTCTTCTCGTCATCGGCAAATACTCCGGCAATGTGGTCGAGGGAATGATCGTCAATGGAACGCAGCGGCTCATGCTCTCGGCGATGATCGCGTTCCCGGTCTGTCTGATCGCCTTGGCCGTGCTGGTTGCGGCGACCGAGTCGGTCCATCGAGCCGCAACCGCTCGCCAGCTGGTCCATCCGCTGCGGACGATGGGGATCTGCGTCGCCAGCGTCGCCTCCTTCGCCGCCATGCCGACGGCGCTGTCGACCTTCAACGGGCATGCCGGAATCCTGCTGGGCCTGATCATGCTGGTGGTGGTCATCGCCTTCACTTTGGTGATCGTGCCGTTCCTGATTCGCGCCACATTCCTGATCACCAAACACTGGTTCAATGCTGTTGACGGACAACTGCTCCTCGGACCCACCGTCGCCGTCGTCGTGACATGGACTGTCGTCGTCATCGACCTCACCACCCGGGAAACAACGCTGCTGCCCGCCCCCATCGATCTCGCCCTGCTCGTCGGCGGGAGTGTCATCGTCATCATCCTCGCCATCACGGAAGGTCGACGCGCACAACAGCGTTACGGCGTCACTTTCCGCTCCAGAGCATGGCCGAGCGGGCTGCATCGATGACCCCGATCATCCGAGAGGCATGACTGCGATGAACGACAAGACACAACCTCTCACCCGCACTCAGTGCGAAGAATTCTGGCGCAGGAGAGGCTGGCGCCCGGCTCTCCATGCGCAGCATATGGCACGCCCGCGCATACGAACTCCACATCGCCAAAGCATTCTCCCACTTTGCCTCAGTACTGATTGTGCTGGTCGACGGCGCCCTCACCCGCGAGTGGGAATATCTCGACCACGAGTACCCCAAGTTGGCGGAATTGGTCGAGGAGGTCGACCGGACATACGTGATCTGGGTCGTCAGTGCGTGCACAACGGCCGCCTCGGGGTCAAAAATATTGAGGCACAGAGCGATAGACAAAGTTTGAAGTGCTAACGCTTGCTCAATTGCGCAGTAGGAGGATGTCAATGATGCCGAAAGGCGCGCCGACATCATGACGGCTTACAGTTTCGGCAATCGCTGGGTCGGCATCGTCGCGCTGGGTACGCCGCCACCACCCGAACCCCTGCACAAGATGGCGCTCCGTCTCCGGGCGAAGGCGCTGTCCCGGCGAATCCGGATCGACAAAGGCATCCGGGTTCCGGTCGACGCACTACAGTCGTCACTGGCTTGTCATCAGGCTCAGAATGGCGCTCTCCGGGCTCGATGCACGAGCGCAGGAGTGCCTCGCCATCGAGCGGGCGGTTCGCTCGGGGCAGTCGCCCAAGTTCCGGCCATGGTTGCAGGAGGAGTTGATTCGCGCCCACCCGCACGATCGGTCAGGGTGGACGAAGCGCGCGTCAGGCCACGAACGCAATGGAGCCGCAGACAAGTTGGATCCGGAAGCGTTGCCAATTGACCCAATCGTCGCCACGGGATGGGCGACCGCCTTTCCGCACGCTCCGGACTCACCGTGGTTGCCTCCAGCGCCGCCCGCGCTGGTCCATAACCTCGCGCTGATGGACCTGGACCTAGACGAGGATGCGTTGCGTTGGGTGCGATGGGCCTGCCTGCACCGCAGCTATCTATACGAGTCGGTGCCGGACAGCCCGATCAACGGGGAGGCATTGGACCTCCTCTCTACAGTCGGCCGCAGTTGGATGCGAATGGCGTTGCTGGAACTAACTCGCTCTCTGCGTGGCGATTTCACCTCGAATACTGAGGTAGCCGGTGCGCTCTCGGTGGACGGACAAGCGCGGGCCGCCCTTGCCGCGTGGGTGAATACCAGTGCCTCAGGCTTTTTCGGCAAGGGCGAGGCCAGCCTGCTGGCATCGGGATCGAAGAGCCACGCACCCGAGATCGTCGCACTGCAGATACTCGGGGGACTGGTCACGTGTGCTAGGTCATGTCTCCCAATAGCTTGAGCCATTCAACGGCCAAGGCCATGACGAGACCTGCGCGGTAGGTCAAGGCGAGTTTGTCGTAGCGGGTGGCCACCCCGCGCCAGTGCTTGGCCCTGTTGAAGGCGCGTTCGATGACGTTGCGACGCTTGTAGGCGGTGGGGTCGAATCCGGGTGGTCGTCCACCGGTGCGGCCGCGCCGTTTCCGATTGGCGACCTGGTCGGCACGCTGCGGTATGGCCGCGCGGACCCCTTTGCGACGCAACGAGTCCCGGTTACTCGCTGAGGAGTAGGCCCTATCGGCCAAGACCTTGTCGGGACGGCGTCGAGGCGGACCTCCGGTCAAACGCGGCACCGCGATCGACTCCAGCACGGCGGGCATCATCGGCGAGTCCCCGGCTTGCCCGGCGCTCACCAGCACCGCCATGCCGCGTCCGTTGCCGTCGACGGCCAGGTGCGCTTTGGTGGTCAGCCCGCCGCGGGACCGGCCGACCGCGTGATCGACCGGCTCATAGCTCACCGTCTGGACCGAGCGACGCGTCGCCGCCACGAGAGATATTCGCCCCGTGTTGATGCACCCGCATGATCAAGGAATCCACCGACACAACCCAATCCAGATTCCCGGTCGCATCCGCCAGCGCGGTCAAGGCGACCAGCACTCGATCCCAGGTTCCGTCACCGGCATAGCGGCGATGCCGTTTCCACACCGTCTGCCACGGACCGAACACCTCCGGCAGATCCCGCCACGGCACCCCGGTCCGCAACCGGAACAACATCCCCTCAACAACCAGGCGATTGTTCGCGAAGTTCCGGCCTACACGACCATCAGATTTCGGTAGCAGCAGCTCGAGCAACTCCCACTGCTTGTCCGTCAGAACCCGATACCGATCACCGACCGCCGTCGCCACGGCCAACATGATGCCCCACCCAACGACCTACCGGGCACGATCCACAAAACCCGATTGGGAGACATGACCTAAGCCTTGCCCGACGAGGCGACGGTGGGTCGGTCACTGAGCAGTCGCCGGATACTCGACATAGCCGACAGAATCCGCTGCGACTCCAGCGAGAGCGCAGGGAAGGCATCGGCGCGGGCGCGGATATTATCCCGAATCCGGTCTGCTAGCTCGGCTTCCACCTCGATGTTCTCGACCAGCAGAGCGGGCAGCTTGCCCATGGTTTCGTTGCAGAGTTCGACATCGAGTGTCTCGGTGCTCATGCGCTCAGTTTTCCAATCGGGCCCGCGGGTCCCGCGCTGGGCCTCAGCGTCGGTTTGGGCCCGCTCCCGGGTGTGGGTCCGGCGGACGTGGACACCCCGGCGATCGCGCGGACGACTGCGACGTCTCGCCGAGGAATCGGCCGTGCGTCTGCCGCGGATGCATCCCCACATGCTGCGCCATACCTTCATCGCCACGATTCTCGATACCGGTGTCGACCTGCTCGGCGTCCAGATCGCCGCCTGTCACGCCGAACCGCGCACCACCATGCGCTACGGCCGAGCCCACACCAGCGTCGATCACCACGGCGGCGCGCGTGTTCGGATTTGACCCCTGCTCCCAAATATTCGCCAAAGATTCGAGTCGATCCTGGGGGTTCCGTGTGCGAAACCTGCTGGGTACATAGGGCGTTTCGTGCGTTCAACTCGACCCCGTAAGCGCAACGATGCCTTCACTGCTAGGCGTGACCAGTGCGTTTCCGGAGCTTGTTATCGGCAGGTTTCTGGTTCGAGTCCAGATGGGGGAGCCGAGAACGGCCCCTGACCAGCGCTTAGCGTACACGGTTGGGGGCCGATTTCGTTTCCGGACCGCGAAACGCGCCAAAAAGTCTGCCAAAAAGTCGCGACCTCTCCGTCTACGTCGCTGTTCTGTTCAGGGCGACAGAGCCCCGCTGATGGCACGCTGTGGGTCGCGGCCGCCGCCTCACGCCTTGTCGCCTAGAGCGCGAGCGCCACGCGTTCATGTGGAAGCCGAACCCGGAGGCGACTGCACTCCATGCAACAGGCTCCCTGCCGCCACTCCACCTAGGTGCCAGGCGGATGGAAAGCCACTGTGAGGGAGGCGTGCCCCTGGCCTCACCGGCCGCTCAGCGCGACGTTCCTCCTGGATGAGCCTCAACCCCCGGGAAGATGCGGAGCACGGCAGGTAATCCTTGACCCCGGCGTAGGGACCGGTGCGGGCGCGGCGGGGGGCCGCGATACTGTAGCGGCGCAGTGTCAGCGCCGGTGCTGCCAGGCCCGGCGGGCCGCCCCGGATCGCCGCCGCACCGATGTACGTTCGAAACCGGATTCGTGGCGCTGATCGCTCATACTTGGTGCCGTAGTGACTGCTCGGCTGGTGCACAACAACGGCGCAGAGGGAGGTTGCTCGATGCAGGCGAACGTCGGAGACCAACTGGTTCTACGCAGCCGCAATGGGGGCATGAACGATCGGACGGGGGAGATCATCGAGATCCGGGGAGCCAACAGCGCACCCCCGTATTTTGTGCGGTTCGAGGATGGGCACGAAGGCTTGATCTATCCCGGACCCGATTGTCTGATCAAACCGAACTGACACCGATGGCCGCGCGCGCCGGGCGGCCGCACCCTCGGACAGGTTCCGTAGGGTCGCCGTCTATGACCGATATCAGTTCGGTGACCGCCCTCTCGCGGGCGGCGTTCGGCGATCCGGGCGCGCACGCGGTGAGTCCGTAACAGCCCTACCGTGCACGCCCCTACCACTCGGCTACTGGACCGGCGCCGAGCACGTCCTGGAACTGATATCTGCCACACCCGGTGTCCGCCGGGTCGTCTCCCGACGGGCTGCACCCGACCCGCGCCGAGGTCATCCGCGCGGGATATCTGCACATCCTCGGCCTGGAGGCGATCACGGGCGAGGCGATGCACTGCCGCTGTTCGACCGGCACGCCGGTGTCGCGTAGCGGCTGGGGTGTTATCCACGACCAGCGGACCCGCCCGTGAGCAAGCCGCGATACACCGGCGCCGTCGACATGTTCCTTGCACATTCCACGGAGGAGTTTTCGATGTCCGAAACCGATGAGCATCCGACGTATCCACCGCAGCGTTCGAGCGGAGGTGCGGTTGCAGCTGATGAAAAGGAACTGCAAGACGTTCGAATCGAAGCCGCACCAACCTCAGGGATCAGCGAAGAACAATTTTTGGCCGGGATTTTCTGGGCCAATAAACAGGCAATCTGCATGGGGCTTGGGTTTGTGCCGGTAATAGGCGGCATCCTGGGTTCAGCCGTCGGAATGCTTATGGATGCGATAAATCCGGGCAATCAAGAGGAGGAGAAAGAGAAACACGAAGCCCTTATCCGGCTGATACGAGAGGTCACCAAGCAAGAGATCCAGGTCTTCTACAACGAATCCGCCGAGAAGATTCTGGAAGGTACGCATAGAAGCGTCAACTACTATCGGAAATATGCCAAGCAGTACGGAACAGATGCCTGGGATGTGCGGCGCACCAACGAGGAACTGAACGGCGCGATCCGCTATCTCAACAACCGTATCCCCGATCTCACGGTAGGGCAGTATCGTTTCGATGCACTTCCTTACTTTGCCATGGCGGCGAACATGCACCTGATGCTACTGCGCGAAAAGCTCAAGTTCGCCAAGATACTCGAAATCTCCGAAGGAGATATCGCAGTAACGAAGAGTGAACTCAAAGAGGGTATCGAGAAATACGTCGACTATGTTCGGAAAACCTATGACGAGGGCCAGAAGCGCCCCATGCCGCACTGGAGCTGCAATGTCGGCTACTCGCGCATCATGTACCTTGGCGCCTACGAATTCACCCTCCTCTGGCCATACATGGAGGACCCCGACTGGAAACCCATCGACATACCCCGGGAAATCGAGCTCCACTTCGGCCCGTTCGGCTACGACCAAAGTACGGATTTCCGCCGATGGATAGACTCGAGCTGGCCAGGCCCCAAAAAGCTGCAAACCAGCGAATCTCTACGGTGGTTGGAAATCGGTGCAGATTTTGGAACGAGAACAGTCGGTTCATGGGGATCATCCCGGACCGTTGAATATTCACTGATCAACCAATGTTCCTACAACGGAAATAACACTTCGGGAACGGGCAGAAGAGTGAATCGTCGGACCCCCGCACGGCCGCCGTGGCAAAAGAAAGAATCATTCTTCCCTACTCCAGTCCTTATCCCTTTCTATATCGCCGACCTCACACTCTACTGTTCGAAACCTCAATCCCGGGGGGGACCCTTCGATACCCGCTTTCACCGTGTGGATGTTGAAGATTCGTCAGGCAATAAAGATTCTATCGGCATCCGCGAGGATGAAGATACCAAACTCGAATGCAGCATTCCCGGTTTCGCCCTTTCTCAGTTGCGGATCCTGAGTCAGAATTCCCTCGGGCAGGCGAACTGCATGATGGCCAGTTTCAAACCGGCCCCATGGAATGATACTTTCAATTCCTTCAACATCCGGCCAAAGTTGGTGTCCGGGCAGGCGTACCACGTCATCGACGCCGACAGTGGCGGCTTTCTGGATGTGGATCACTACACGCTGACCAGTAGTCCACGGCCGGTGGTGCGTGAGGTCGCAGGCTCCCGTAGTCGTGACTGGGTCATCGACGCAACCGAGGACGGCGGGTGGGTCCTGGTCAACGCCTACAGTGGGCAGCGGCTGCAATACAGCCCCGATGGCCTGCGCCTCGTCGACGCGGACGAGCCCGCGACCGACGACAACGTGTGGGACTTGCATCCGAACCCGGCCTCGGACACCGGCAACGGCACCGATCCCGACGGCACCGACGGCACCTGGATGATGGGCTGCCGCAGCCAAGGTCGCGACCACTACGCCACGGTGGCCGACGACACCCTGGTCGAGGGCCAGTCCGATCGAGTCCAGGCGACCCGGTGGGTACTCGTGCCCGCGCCGGTCCTCGGCGACGGGCTCGTCAATCAACTGCCGTCGCTGTGGATGGACCCGTCCCCAATCGGATACTCCGCCACCACAGAATTCGTCCTGCACAACCCCACCGCCGCGGAAGTAATCCCGGGCCCGTGGACCCTGCGGCTGATGCTGCCTGCCGAAACCGGCGACGGGCTCATTTTCGACAGCGACGACGGACTCGAACTCACTCACACCACCACCGACCGCGGCACCCAAGCCACGATCACCGCCGCCACACCCCCGGCCCCCGGTGAAACGATCACTTTCACCCTCACATCCACCAGCGGACACATCGCACCCACCGACATCACCCTCGACAATCACCTCCTACTCACCAACGACGACCTCACCACCAACCCCACCACGCTCTAGACCACCGGCCCGACACCCAAACCCCGTCGACAGAACCACCGTCAGCGAGATCCAGTGCCCGACGAGTTCCTCCACGGGCACTGGATCTGGCACGGCGATCGTCCCCCGTGGCGCCGGAAGTGACCGACGTGCCGACTCCTCCGCGGCCCCCGCGTGGCTGTGGAAACTGTGGACGAGAACCGACCGGGGCGGGGCCCCGCCCCGGAGTGGCTCGATCACGCCACAGGCCACGGGCTCGATGCCGACGCAGCGATACCGCTACGGATTCTGAACAGCCACCACCCGGCTGCCCCCTTCGGGAGCGGAGGGGCACGTCCATATTCGGAATTCGGAACCGGAACTACTCGCAGCGCGAGATCGACGTTGCCCAGGCCGCTGCACCGGGTGCCCGATACCGCTATGGGCGGGGTCGCGGTACCAGGCCGCGGCGGTCAGCCGAAGACCTCTGCCCGGCCTTCCCTCGGCACTGCTGCCCGCCCGGCCGATTCCGTCCCCGGTATCGGGGTTGTCGGGGTCGACGAACTCGACCGGTTCGTGCAGGTGGAACATTTCACCGCGTGCAGGGAACTGGGTGAGCTGCGCGGTCAGAATCATCAGGACCTTAGCGTGCAGCACGACCGGCCCCTTTACCGGGCCGTCGATGGTTACGGCGTCGTCGAGGAAGTCCTTCTCCTCGTACCGCGGCGGGTTCTGCTGGGTGCGCATCACCGTGCTGCGCGCGTCGGCATCGACATCGTTCTGTTCGAGGGTGCCGTCTTCCTCGATCTCCGACATCATCCTGAATTCGACGGTGCGCAGTCGCACACTGTTGAGAGGATCGTCGGGATATTCTTCGATGCGTTGTTTGATCCCACCCTTGAACGTGACGGTGTAGGTCTGGCCGCCGTACTCGAACTTGCTGTCGACAGCGAGCATCGAACTGGGGATCTCCGAACCGATGGGCGGCGGAAACCCGGCTGAGCTTGGGCCACTCCGGAACCGGTCGGGCACAACGCCACCGCCGCATAAGCCGCCGTAGCCGCGACCACTCGACGCCACCCCGACGCGGCGGAGACCCAGCGCTGAGCAGATTTCGGACCGTTCAGCGACAACTTCGTTCTCGCTGATGAAGCCGGACATCACTGACTGACCTGCCTGTATTCGCGGCCGGCGCCGATTCCAGAGGGCGAGAGCGCAGCGACCAGGCCCCCGAAGTTTTCCATGGCCCACCTGTGTTCGGGCCATTGACGCGCCCACCCGGGAGCACCGCAGAAGCGGTCACAGCGCTAAAGGTCAGTCCTCAGGAGTGGCCGACACGAATAGCGCATGGATCGAATAACTACCCTCCACCAGTTTTGCCGGAACAACTACCGGGGCGGATTTCGTCTTCTCGAGATGATGGCGCACTCGCGTGCCCGGTTTACCGTTCGGGGCACGGATCGCGGCCGAAGCTCGCATCGATTCGATGGCAGCCGGCAACGTCGCCAGAGCCGACTGCTCGCGATCCTGACCTGCAGCCTCGACGACCATCGCTGCTCGGCAGGCTCCGGATCGGCGCTCTACCACCGATCCCAGTACCTGACAACGACAATGAACAGTCGGCGTCGTGCCGATAACGGGAGAACTACGATGGTCGTGCGCAATTCGCCTCTTTCCGACGAACCAACCGTGCCTCTGGTATCGGCGGCACTATCAGCAGCGGCACCGTCCGCACCCGATCGGTCACACTCGCTGCCCCGAACCAGGCGACCATGCTCGGCACCCGGATCGACCTGTCGATGCTGCCGGTCGACGCCTACGTCGTGGCGGGCATCGCCGATCACATCTCCCCGTGGCAAGCCTGCTACCGCAGCGCGCGGCTGCTCGGCAGCAAGGATCTTCGTTTCGTCCTGTCCACCAGCGGCCATATCGCGGCCTTGGTCAACCCGCCTGGCAACCCCAGGGCTTCCTACCGCATCGGGCCGGTAGACCAGATCGAACCCGACGGATGGGCCGAAAGGCATGCTACGCAGCAGGGTTCGTGGTGGCCGAACTACGTCGAATGGCTCGCCGAGCGCAGCGGTCCGGACATCGCGGCGCCGACCACGCTCGGTAGTGCCGAATTGCCGCCGCTCGCACCGGCGCCGGGGACTTATGTGCGCGAACACTGAGGGCCCCGGCGCGGAACTCTCGCGCGGCAGGACCGAACAACGCCTCGTTTCCATACTCGGACAGCGGATCCGGGTCGACGTGCGCTGGGGGACCGGTGTACCGCTCGTGTTGTGCAACGGCATCGGCGCCAGTCTGGAGGTCCTCGATCCCCTTGTCGCGCAACTCGATCCGGAAACTACCGTGGTACGGATCGACGTTCCCGGCACCGGCGGCTCGCCGAATTCGCCCTTGCCGTACGGGTTCCCGTATCTGGCTACGGTGCTCGGCCGACTGCTGCGCAAGATCGGCTTCTCCGGGCAGGTGGACATCCTCGGCTTCTCCTGGGGCGGCGCGCTGGCCCAGCAGTTCGCCTTCCAGCATCCACGCCGCTGCCGCACCATGATCCTGGTGGCCACCGGTACCGGAATCCTCATGGTTCCCGGCGATCCGCGGGCCCTGCTGAAGATGCTGACCCCACGCCGATTCCTGGATCACGAATACGCTGCCCGGATCGCCGCCGGCATCTATGGCGGCAGCGCGCGTGACGACCCACGCGTCGTGCGGCAACTGCTCGATCGCCAGCTCATGGCGGGCTCCCGCGTCGGCTACCCTCCACCAGCTGCTGGCAGGCTCGGTCTGGACCAGCCTGCCCGCCCTTCCGCTGATTCGCCAGCCCACCTTGATCATCGCCGGTGCCGACGATCCGATCATTCCGCTCGCCAATCCCCGCATCATGCGACGGCTGCTCCCGCATGCCGCCGTTCACCTCCACCCCGGCGGCCACGTCGACCTCATCACCAATGCCGCGGAATTGGCTCCGGTCATCGAACGCTTCCGCAGGGCGCCTCAGCGCGTCCTGGACGGAGATTGTCCGTCGTCCGACAGCATTGCCGACTGATCCACCGCCGCGTCAGTCGCCGAGCATGTCCCGCACCGCCAGATGGCTGAACAACATCGATGCGCCGATCGGATTGCCGCCACCGGGATAGACGGTGCCGCTGACCGCCGCCATGGTGTTGCCCGCCGCGTACAGGCCAGGGATCGGCGCGCCGTCTCGGTCGAGCACCCGTGCCGCGCTGTCGGTTCGCAGCCCGCCCTTGGTCCCCAGGTCCGAGATGCCGAACGCGGCGGCGTGGAACGGTCCTCGGTCGATCGGCACCAGCGGCGGTTCACCGTCGGAGAAGGCGCGATCGTAGGCTTCGTCACCGCGGCCGAAGTCGGTGTCGACGCCGGCGGCGGCCATCGTGTTGAACCGGTCGACGGTCGCGACGAGCGCGTCGGCCGGGACGCCGATCTTCTCCGCGAGTTCGGGCAGTGTGTCGGCGGTGTGCCAGAGACCGGCGGCGACGTACTTCTCGGTCTCCACCATCGAGACGTTGGTCGCCTTGACCGGCGGCTTCTCGCCTTCCTTGTGGTCGTAGACCATCCAGTAGGGCAGGGTGATCGAGCCTTCCCGCAGCTGCCGGATCACCTCGCGACCGAGCCGGTCGTAGGGCGCGGACTCGTTGACGAACCGCTTGCCGTCCTGGCCGACGAAGATGCCGCCGGTGAACCACAGCGCGAACGCCGAGCGACCGTCGGGATGGGTCAGCCCGGGCGACCACCACGCCTGGTCCATCAGGTCGACGTCGGCGCCCGCCGCGATGCCGGCCCGGTGCGCGAATCCTTGATTTCCCCAGGGGCCCATGGTGTCTCGGGCCTCTCCCGGCACGCCGTACTGACGGCGCATCTCGTCGTTCTGCTCGAAGCCGCCGGTCGCCAGGAGCACGCCGCGCCGCGCACGGATCGCGAAGCGTTCGCCGTCGCGTTCGATCAGGGCGCCGACTACCGTGCCGCCCTCGACGACCAGCTCGATCAGCGGCGAGTTCAGGTGCAACCGGACGTGCGGGTAGGTCGACAGCGCCTGCAGGAACCGGCCGATGAGTGCTCGACCGCCGATCAGCACCTCGGGCAGCGGCGCGCCGAGCCGGTCGGTGTCGAGTGGTCCGCGGAGGGACTCGCGCAACTCTCCGAGTTCCGCGGCGGGGAGCGGCGTGGGCATGGTGTGGCGCAGTCCGTCGAGACGGGCCTTCGGCGCCGTGCCGAAGTAGTCCGGCCAGGGCAGAACCTCGAACGCGAAGTGGTCGTCGGCCTCGAGGTATTCGATGAGGTCGCGGCCGCGGCGGACATAGGTTTCCTGCAGTTCCCGCGGGGTCCGGTCGCCGACGACGGCGTGGTAGTAGGTGAGCGCGTCCTCGATGGTGTCGTCGCTGCCCGCTCGTTGCAGCACGGGGTTACAGGGGAACCACACGCCGCCGCCACCCGAATAGGCGGTGGTGCCGCCGAATTTGTCGGTCGCCTCGACGACCGCGACGCTCAGTCCCTCGCGGGCCGCGGTGTAGGCGCCGGCCAGACCGCCACCCGAACCCGCGACCAGCACATCGACTTCGTCGTTCCAATCCACCACTGTTTCCTCCCGCGCCACCGTGTTTCCGTCGACGCTAGGCTCGGCCGCCTCGGCCGGAGCACCGGCGATCCCGGTCATCGGAATGGCGGCGCAGCGGGAGAAGATCGAACGCTTTCAGCCTCGGGCGGCGAAGATGGATTGTCGAAGTCGATCAGTGGGACAGGACGACCGACCGCATCATCGCCAGCAGGAGAGCGCCGCAGGCCTCGAGCTGTTGATCGGCGGCGCGGGGGTCGTCGCTTACTGTTCCGATGGTCGTCTTCAGGCCGTCGAAGGCGCCGACGAGGACGGTGGCGAGCTGTTGGGGGTCGACTTCGTCTGATACCTCACCGATGTGCTGGGCGTCGCGAATGAGGTCGGCGACGCGGTCGATCCATCGGCGGGTCAGTTCCGTGGCGAGGTCGCGGGTCGCGGGCACCTGGGCGAGGTTCTGGGCAAGGCGCGAAATGACCCAGGCGTCGGGGTCGTCACGGTGGAGATCCAGCATGGCGGGCAGCAGCGCTTCCATCCGTTGCAGCCCAGGGGGTGCCGTGGCCAGTCGTGCGTGTACCCGATCGAGCCATTGCGCGTGTTTCTCGGTGAGCACGGCGACGGCGAGGGCTTCCTTGCTCTCGAAATGAAAGTAGACCGAGCCCTTGGTCATTCCGCTCGCTTCGACAACGTCGGCCATGCGTGCCCGGTCGTATCCGACCTGCGCGAACACAGCGGCGGCGGCATCGAGAATCCGCTCTCGGGATGCCGCTCCGTGTTCGGTTGGGCCGGACGGGCGGCCGACGCGTCGCCGGGCCTGCGTGCTGCGGTGGGGGCTTGCCATGGCCTCAGCATAGCGGTATTAATTAGACCGGCATGAAGGTTTAATTAAGGAGATGGTGGTGGCCGGATATTTCGACCGACAGCGAGTACTGGTGACCGGGGCGTCATCGGGTATCGGGCGCGCCTTCGCCGCGCGTATCGCCGCGGACGGTGGTGACCTCGTTCTGGTCGCCCGCAGGGAGGCGGTATTGCGAGCACAGGCCGAGGAACTGCACGCCCGATTCGGTTCGAGCGTGGAGGTCATCCCCGCGGACCTCGGCGCCCCGAACGCCGCGGCGAGCGTCGCCGAACTGCTCGCACAGCGTGCGATCACCGTCGACGCGCTCGTCAACAATGCGGGACTCGGATTCCACGGCGACCTCGCCGACGCCGACCTCGGGGCCGTCTCGAGTCAGATCGCGGTGAACATCACCGCTTTGACCGAGCTCACCGCAATCCTGTTGCCCAGCATGATCGCTCGCGGCCGCGGAGCCGTCGTCAATGTGGCCAGCACCGCCGCGTTTCAGCCGGTCCCGCACATGGCGGTGTACGCGGCGACCAAGGCGTACGTGCTGTCCTTCACCCGCGCGCTCTGGTCCGAGACCCGCGGCACCGGAGTCCAGGTACTTGCCGTGAGCCCGGGTGCTACCGACACCGCGTTCTTCGAGATCGCCGGCGAGGACGCCTCGGTCGGCAGCAGGCGCTCGCCCGAACAGGTCGTCGAAGCGGCCTTGGGCGCGCTCGGATCGAACCGCCCCGACATCGTCGACGGCGCGGCGAACGCACTGCTGGCGCGCATCGCCTGCCGAATTCCCGCCAAGTGGGCGATCGCGCTCGCCGAGCGTTCCGTCCGACCGGAATCGCCTGTATCCCAAACCAATTGATCGAATCGGAAAGAGCAAGACATGTTCATCCAGAATTTCGCCACAGCGGCCGCGGCCGCGGTGAACAAGCACAGCGTGGACGAGGTCGTCGGCCTGTGGCGAGAGCCCGCCGCCTACGACTCACCCCTGACCGGTCCCCAGCAAGGTCTTACGGCGCTGGCCGCGCGAGAGTCCGCGCTTTTCGACGGCTTCAGCGACCTCACCGCCACTATCCAGCCCCTCGGGCAAGTGAATTCCACTGGTGCCGCGCTGGTTCGCTTCGACGGTATCCACGACGGGCACTACGCGGGAATAGCGCCGAGCGGGAACACGATTGCCATCGAGATGGTCGCTGTCGTCACCTTCGACGACGAGGGCTACGTCATCGGCGAACGCGTCTTCTTCGACACCGCGGCCGTCCTGTCGCAACTCACCGGATGCGCCGGCACCGGCACGGCATAACCTCGCCAACTTCATCCGCGCTGCCCGACGCGGCAGGACTCGCCTCGATACGACGTGGACGATCCCTATGACCGTCCGTTCGCTCCGGTCTGGCCGGAGCGAACGGCAGGATATCGATACGCCGGTTATGCCGTGCTCACCGCGGTCCGCCCACGGCGCCGACATTGCCGATGCTCACCGGGTGAGTGGTGGTCGTTCGCCCCGGACTTCATGGCCACGATGGATCTTCGGTCGCCGACCGGACGGGTGACCGGCCCGGGGCGGATCACATCGGGTACACCGGGTGTTTCCGCGGGTTGAACTCCGGCTTCACCTTCGGCTTGTCCCGCAGCAGGCGCAGCGCGCTCCGGATCTCCAGGCGGGTGGTCGCCGGTTCGATGACCGCGTCGATGTAGCCGCGTTCGGCGGCGATCCAGGGGGTGGCGATCGTCTCGTTGTACTGGTTGACCATGAACTCGCGCGCCGCCGCCCGATGCTCCTCCGGCACCGCCGCCAGCTGCCGCTTGCCGATGAGGTCGACCGCGCTGTCGGCGCCGATCACCGCGATCCGGGCCGTCGGCCAGGCGAAACTGATGTCGGCGCCCACCTGCCGGGCCGCCATCATGCCGTAGGCGCCGCCGTAGGACTTGCGCACGACCAGGTTGATGATCGGAACCGTCGCCTCGATGATCGCGCGCGGGACCCGGCCGCCGCGGATGATCACACCATTGGCTTCCTGATCGAGCCCCGGCAGCACACCGGGGGTGTCGGCGACGAACACCAGCGGGATGTTGAACGCGTCGCAGAGCCGGATGAAGTAGGTCGACTTGTCGGAGCAGGCGGCGTCGATGGAACCACCCAGCACCAACGGCTGATTGGCGATCACACCGACCGGATATCCGTCGACCCTGGCGAACCCGGTGATCAGATTCGGGGCGAACGCTTCGCGGACCTCGTGGAACTCACCGTCGTCGAAGATCCGCAGCAGAATCTCGTGCATGTCGTAACCGGAGCGATCGGAATCCGGGATGATCTTCTCGAGTTCCCGGTCGGAAGCGGTGATCTCCGGCTCCAGGCCGGGGTTGACGATCGGCGGCTGCTCGAGGCAGCTGGTCGGCATGTAGCTCAGGTAGTTGCGGGCCCAGTCGTAGGCTTCCTGTTCGGTGTCGGCGACGTGATGCAGCGTCCCGCGCTCGGCCTGCACCTTGGCGCCGCCGAGCTCCTCGGCGGTGATGTCCTCACCATTGACGGCTTTGATCACCTCCGGCCCGGTGACGAACATGTAGGAATCCTTGGTGCCGATGAGCACGTCGGTGTTGATCGGCCCGTACACCGAACCCGCGGCGCACTTGCCGAGAATGATCGACACCTGCGGCACATACCCGGACAGCTTCTCCAGCACCCGGGAAATATCACCGAACGAAGCGATCGAACCCACCGCGTCCTGGATCCGCGCGCCGCCGGAGTCGTTGATCGTCACCACCGGGCACGCGTTGTCGAACGCGAGTTGCAGCGCCCGCATGAACTTGCGCGCGGACGTGATACCGACCGACCCGCCGTAGACGGTCTGATCGTGGGCGATCACCACCACCGGGCGGCCCGCGATCAGCCCGCGACCGGTGACCAGCCCGTCACCGTAGAGAGCGTCCGGCTGGCCGGGCTGACGAGCCAGCGCACCGGTCTCGATGAACGTCCCGGGGTCGAGCAGCATCTCCACCCGCTGGCGAACGCTCGGAATGCCCTTCTTCTCCCGCTTGGCGACACCGGCCTCACCTGCCGGTTCCTCAGCGATTGCCAGGATCTTGACCAGTTCATCGATCTTCGCCTGGGTACCTGCCACGCTCGCTGCCACCTTTCAAACCAACTGTTGCCGTCGCGACGTTAGGCGGTGTCGAGGCGGAACGTGACATCGGGCCGGATATCCGGGACAAATCACAGACGAGGCCGGACGCACATCACCTCCCGCCCAAAGACACAGTCAGCGGTATGCCCATCGGATGCGACCCCGAATACCTGGCACTGCCCGCTGGAGCCGGGCGGTGTACCGCTACGACTTCGACCAGGGACCTGTGAGCGCCGTGGCGAGGATCGCGCGGCCAGGAGGGAAAGCACGTCGCCGCGATCGCTCGCTAGGCTGGTCTTGTGGCTCAGCCCGGTGGCGCCCCAGTCGACGGGCACCCCGGATCGGGAAAGCGAAGGGGGACATCGCAATGAAGGCCGTCATCGTCTGTACCTCGGTGTCGCATGGCAACACCAAGAAGGTCGCCGACGTCATCGGGCAGGTTCTGGAGGCCCGTGTCGTCAGCCCCGCCCAAGTCGACGCGGCCGAGCTTTCCACCTATGACTTGGTGGGATTCGGTTCGGGGATCTTCCTGGGATCCTTCCACGCGGAGCTGCGCGAGTTCATCAGGTCGCTGCCGGATGCGCAACGGCGGAAAGCGTTCGTGTTCGCCACGAGTGGCTTTCCCGAGGCGCGGTTCCAGCGCTTCTCTCGACCTCTCGTGCGGATGCTCGACCAGAAGGGCTTCGAGGTAGTCGACACCTTCTCGTGTCGGGCATTCGACACGTACGCGCCATTCAAACTCGTCGGCGGTATCCGGAAAGGGCGGCCGAACTCCACCGACCTGGGGGCGGCGCGCACGTTCGCCGAAGGACTGGCAGGCACCTACTCGATCACATAGGCGTCTCCCGGAAGGGTGACGCTCCCGAATTCCGGGCCGGGAATCGTCGGCTCGAAGTCGCTGGATCCACCTGTGCGGGCGTCTTCGGCGAAATCCTGCCAGGTCGTCGGCACGCCGTCCTCGATGACGGGATCCTCCAGGCTGACGTCGTAGTCGTCATCGTCGTAGTCGTCATCGGCCGACTGCTCGGGCGGGGTTGACTGATCGTCCGTCGACTGGCCTGGCTCCTTCTCGTCGGTCGACGTGCTCGCGAGGTAGTCGGGGCCACCGATGTAGACGGTGTGGCCGGATTCGGTCGGGGCCGTCGTGGCGTCGGCGATGGCGGTGGCGAACTCTTCGACGGTGGGGAGTGGGCCGTGGTCGCGGCGGGTGGTGACGGCGTCCGGGTCTCGGCGTTCGAGGAGGCGGACGATGATGGTGCCGTCGATCATGTCGCCGGAGACGACGGTGAGGGTGATGCCGAGGGCCTCTAGTTCGGGGATGAGGGCGCGAAGGGCGTCCTCGCCCGCGCGTTTGCTGGCGGCGATCGGTTCGTAGTCGGCGGGGACGGGTTTGCGGCCGTGGAAGTGGGCCTGATGGCTGGTGACGAAGACGATGCGGCCGCCGGATGGCATGAGGGGCAACGCGAGTCGGGTCAGGCGCAGTTGCGCGTCGCGGTTGATGGACATGGCGTAGTCGGCGGCCGCGTCGCGTTCGAGGCCGCCGGATGCGTTGAGTACCAAGACATCCAGGCGGCCGAAGCGGTCGGCGATATCGGCGATCAATGCGCGGGTGGCGGTTTCGTCCGAGACGTCCGCTCCCGCGACCGACGCGGTGCCTCCGGCGGCCGTGATCTCGTCGGCGATGGACTGGGCGCGGCGGCGCTTCTCGCGGTAGTTGACGATCACGTGGTCGCCGCGAGCCGCGAGGATGCGGGCGGTGTCGGCGCCGATCCCTCGGGAGGCGCCGGTGACGAGGGCGATTCGCTGGTCGGTCGAGATGTTCGGTTCGCGCACCACGTTCCTTTCCTGCGCGGACCGCCGCCCGCCCGGTTGCTTCTAAAACAGAATCACTATGGTGGTTCGAAATGAGAAGCGCAAGCGGTGCGAAACCGTCGCGAGGTGCGGCCGACCCCGCGAACGAACCGATGCTCGCCGCTATGGAACTGCTCGGCCAGCGGTGGATGCTGCGCATCGTGTGGGAGTTGGAGCCCGGCACGCTGGGCTTTCTCGAACTGCGCCGCCGGATGGGGCAGTGCTCGTCGAGCATGCTCTCGGTGCGCTTGCAGCACCTTCAGGCCGCGGGGCTGATCGTCAAGAAGCCGGACAAGTCCTACGAATTGACCACGGCCGGAAGGCAACTCGGCGCGGCACTGGCGCCGGTGTGGGAGTGGTCGCGGCGGTGGGAGAGGTTGTTCCCGGAGGCGGGCGACTGACCGTGCGCGCCGACGGGCCGACTGCTGGACGGCCTCAACCCGGTGGGCGCGAGCGCCTCGCCGCTGCTGAAGTAGGCTGACGGCTCCACTTCAGCACGGGAAAAGAGACCATGTCGCAGTTCGAGAATGTCAGCGTCACGAAGAAGGCCAACGTCTACTTCGACGGCAAGTGCGTCAGCCACAGCATCGAGCTGGCCGACGGCACCGCCAAGTCGGTCGGCGTCATCCTGCCCTCGACCCTGACGTTCAACACCGGCGCACCGGAGATCATGGAACTCATCGAGGGCGAGTGCAAGGTCACCCTCGCCGGTGTGACCGAGGCCGTGACCTACAAGGGCGGCGAGTCGTTCGACGTGCCCGGCGACAGCTCGTTCCAGATCGAGGTTCTGGAGACGGTGCATTACGTCTGCCACTTCGGCTGAGTTCTCGACACCTCCGCCGCCGTGCTTGCGGGCCGCGACAGTGTCGGCCGGTGAATCGTCCGGCACAAGGTGAGCGGCTGGAACAAGAACCGCGCGGGTGTGGCGTTCGGCGGAATTCTGTCCATGATGACCGACCCGTTCTTCGGGCTGATGGCCCTGTGGCAGCTGGGCGAGGGATACCGCGTCTGGAACATCACGGCCACAACGGAATTCGTGCGTCCGGGTCGCGGGTTGGTGCGCGTGACGATGCTGATGCCGCCCGAAGACATGGCCGAGATCCGCGCGAATCTGGAGGCGGACGGCGTCTCTCGCACCAACCACTCCGCCGAGCTCGTCGGTGCCGACGGCGAGCTGGTCGCGCGCACGAGCCAGGAACTCTACGTGCGCAGGCACTCTCGGCAGTGCAGTGCAGCGCGCCCGGCTGCTTCGGCGACTGCGCGGCACAACGTCCCGCTGCGGCGGGTGGCTCGCGACACTGCGCGGGGGTCGGCTCGGCACGCGCTGCGACCGAGCTCGCGGGCTCGACGAGTCAGCGGAGCGCGGGCGACGCGGCCTAGCTTGGACAACTCAGCGCAGCGCCGCGGCAGCCGCCTCGGCAATCGCCCCCGCGATCGCGCTCAACGCGGGGGAGTGCAACTTCCACTGCTGCCAGTAGAGCGGCACGTCGATGAACGAATCCCCGTCTATCGGAACCAAACTCGTCGGTGAGTCGTCGGCGGTCTGCAGGTCCGGCAGCATGCCCCAGCCGAGGCCGAGGCGAACGGCCGTGCCGAAGGCGGTGGACGAGGGGACGTAGTGGCGGGGCGGATCGATCGGCTGTCGAGTGCGGCGGCGGAGATGGCGGTCCTGGAGGTCGTCTTTGCGGTCGAACAGGACGACGGGCGCCGCGGCGTAGGCCTTGGCGGTCGGGCCGTCGGCGAACCAGATCCGGGCGAACTCGGGGTTGGCCATCGGGCGGTACCGCATGGCGCCGAGCTTGTCGACCTTGCAACCCTGCACCGGCTTCGCGGTGGCGGTGATGGCCGCCATGACAGTGCCGTCGCGCAGCAGGGCGGTGGTGTGCTCCTCGTCCTCGCGGTGGATTTCGAAGCACACGCCGGGCGGTGCGTCGCGGAGGGCGGGCATCACCCACGTCTCGAGCGAGTCGGCGTTCACCGCGATGGGGAGGCGGATCGGGCGGTCGACGGGGTGGTCGGCGTCGCCGAGTTCACGGGCCGTGTCGCCGGTGAGCAGGTCGATCTGCCTGGCTAGGCGCAGCACGGCGAGCCCGGATTCGGTGGCGCGCACCGGTTTCGTGCGTTGCAGCAGGATGCGACCGGCCGCTTCCTCGAGCGCTTTGATGCGCTGGCTGACCGCCGACGGAGTGACCCGCAGACTGCGCGCGGCCGCCTCGAAGGTTCCCTCGGTGACCGCCGCGTTGAGCGCCCTGAGCTGGTCCAGCTGCAAATCCATATCAAGAAATTGTAATGATGCTTCAGAATCTTTAGCTTGTCTGGTTGAATGGCGCGGTCATAGCGTCGATGGACGTGACGGTTTCCTCGGCGGGTTTCGCCACCATCTCCGGTTTGGGTTTCGGGTTGTCGCTGATCGTGGCGATCGGCGCGCAGAACGCCTTCGTGCTGCGCCAAGGTGTGCGCGGACAGCACGTCGCCGCGGTGGTCGCGGTGTGCGCGGTGTCGGACATCGTGCTGATCGCCGCGGGCATCGCGGGCTTCGGAGCGCTGGTGGAGTCGCTGCCCTCGGTGGTGACGGTGGTGCGCTACGCGGGCGCCGCGTTCCTCATCGGCTACGGCGTGCTCGCGGCGCGGCGTGCGATCTCCGGCGGCACCCTCACCGCGGACGGGGCGGGCACGTCGGTGGCACTGGGCGCGACGGTCCTCACCTGCCTGGCGCTGACCTGGCTCAACCCACACGTCTACCTGGACACGGTCCTGCTGCTCGGCTCCTTCGCCAACACCTACGCCCCGCCGGACCGCTGGTTCCTCGGCGCGGGCGCGATGCTCGCCAGCATCCTCTGGTTCGTCACCCTCGGCTTCGGCGCCCGCCTGCTGAGTCCGCTGTTCGCCCGCCCCGCGGCCTGGCGAGCGCTGGATTCAGCGATCGCGCTGATCATGTTCACCCTCGCCGCGGGCCTGCTGCTTTCGAGCTGACGAGTGCCGCGTCCAGAATTGGATGTCCAACCTTTGTGCGGCACTAGAAAGTCTTGTGCGGCACCCCCACCGTCAACCCACCATCGATGACGAACTCCGCGCCCGTCGAATACGACGACTCGTCACTCGCCAAATAGGTCACCAGGTTCGACACCTCGGCCGGATCGGCGGCCCGCCCCAGCGGGATCTGCAGGAAGTCCGCTGGAATTCCCTCGGTCATCGGCGTGCTGATCAAGCCGGGATGCACCGAATTCACCCGAATCCCGTACTGCGCCAGCTCCAGCGCCGTCGACTTCGTGAGCCCGCGGACCGCGAACTTGGTCGCCGTGTACCCGTGCAGACCGGGACTCCCACGCATGCCCTCGACGGAGGAGATGTTGACGATGGAACCGCCGCCCGCCTCGATCATCGCCGGGGTCGCGGCCTGCATACCGAGGAACGTGCCGGTCAGGTTGATGTCGACGATGCGCTGCCACTCCTCGAGCGCGAAGTCCACCAGCAGGTTCCCGTTGACGATCCCCGCATTGTTCACCAGCACGTTCAGCGCGCCGAAACGCCGCACGGCCTCTTCGGCGGCGGCCTGCCAGTCCTGCTTCTGCCGGACGTCGAGGTGCACGTAGACGGCGTGGTCGCCGAGTTCCTCGGCCAGCGCCTTGCCCTCGTCGTCGAGAATGTCGCCGAGCACCACGCGCGCGTCCTCGGCCACGAACTTCCTGGCGTGCGCGGCGCCCATGCCGCGGGCTCCGCCGCTGATCAAGGCCACCTTGCCGGTGAGTCGCCCCATTGCGATACCTCCGTCCGTCCCGGAACAGTCGTGAACACGTTACATAACTTCTGGACGGTTGCGGCTCGAAGGCGCGTCGGCACAGCGAAGAAGGCCCACAACCGTGTGGCATCATCGAATAGAACGTGTTTCAGTGACGGCTCGTCCGGAGGAGGCCGACGATGGCGAACCGGTTCCGACGCTTGATCCGGCGCGCGGGCGTTCCCGACATCGCGGAGGTGCCCGGTGGCCGATTGGTCGACCTGCCCGGCCGGGGACGCACCTACGTGGTCGACATGCCGGGGCCCGAGGGAGCTCCCACGCTGATCCTGCTGCACGGCACCGCGAGCACCGCCTGTCTCACCTGGTTCCCCGCGCTGGAAGCGCTCGCAAAGCGGTACCGGGTGATCCTGTTCGACCAGCGCTGGCACGGCCGCGGCATCCGATCCCCGCGCTTCTCGGTGGACGACTGCGCCGACGACGTCGTCGCCGTCGCCGACGCGATGCGGGTCGAGCGCCCGATCTGCGCGGGCTATTCGCTCGGCGGAGTGGTGACTTTGACGGCCGCGCACCGGCATCCGGACCGTGTCGGCGGGCTGGTGCTGTGCGCGACGCCGTACCGATTCCGGGAGAAGTGGCGCGAGCAAGCGTTCCACCAGGTGTTCGGCGCGTTCGCCGACGCCATCGGACCGTATTCGTTGCGGCGCATCGAGAAATTCGCGAGCACACTGTCCGAGCTGCCGGAACATACCTGGCCTCCGGGCGGCTTCGAGAAGTGGGCGCTCGGTGAATTCCGCAGTACGAGCGGATGGGCGCTGGCCCAGGTGATCGCGGAGGTCGGCCACTTCGACGCGTCCGCTTGGCTCGACACGATCGCGGCGCCGACGGCGGTGGTCATCACGACCCGCGACCGGGCGATTCCGGTGTATCGGCAGCTGGAGATGGCGACGATGATTCCCGGCTCGACCATTCACCTGGCCGGTGTGGGACATGCGGGCTGCGTTTTCGGCGCGGAGCGTTTCGTTCCCGCACTGCTCGACGGCTGCGCGTCGGTCGTCGACCGGGTGTAGCGAAATTCGCTGCGGTCGACCCTGTTCGGCGTCGGTGGCGAACAGGGCGGCGCGGGTCACTCCACTTCGTGTGCCGCGGAACGCAATTCGTCGATGATGTCCGGCACCGCGTCGGCCATCGCGGCGAGATCCGGCACGAGTTCCTTACAAGCTATGAACCCGATATCGAGATCGCCGTTGTTGGACAACACCGTGACGGTGAGCCCGGCACCGTGGAAGACCGGCCCGAACGGATACATCGCGTCGACCTTCACGCCGAGGAAGTACAGCGGCATCGGCGGTCCCGGCACGTTCGAGACGACGAGGTTGTGCACCACCGGATGGTGCTCGGCCAGCTTCAGCGACGAGTAGACCCGCGCGGCCAGCTGAAAAGTGTTGGGCGGGGCGTACTGTGACCAATCCTGTAGGAAGTCGGCGCCGATGAGGTCGTGTTCGTCTTTGGCGTCGCGGTTCGCTTCGGCCACCTTGCGCAGCCGCTCGACCGGGTCGGCGATGTCGGTGCCGAGCTCGGAGAACAGCGAGGAGACCTTGTTGATTCCGGCCTTGTGCCGGGTGGCTTCGTGCACCGACACCGGTACCGAGGCGATGAGCGAGCGATCGGGCAGCTCGCCGTGCTTGTCCAGATAGGCGCGCAGCACACCGCCGACGACGGTCAGCACCACGTCGTTGACCTTTACGTCGAACGCGGTCTTGATCTCCTTGATGGCGGCCAGATCCGCTTCGGCGAAGGCGACGGTGCGATGCGGTGTGATGGCCCTGTTGAACGGCGTGCGCGGCGCCGTGAGCGGAATCGCCATGCCCGCCTGGTTGTTTCGCCGCCGCTGCGCGAAACCGGCGAGCATGCCGACGGTCTTGGGCAGCATGCCGACGATGCCCGCCTTGCCGGGCAGCCGAACGGCCGCCTCCGCCAACAGTTTCCAGTCATTCGGCGCGGTCTCGGGCCGCCATTCCTCGGTCGGCTCCGGATGCGTCACGCCCGGTTCCATATCGCACAGATGCATCATCATGTTCGTGCCGGTGATGCCGTCCACGGCGGCGTGGTGGTACTTGCAGATCACCGCGACCTTGTCGCCGTCGATGCCTTCGACGACGTTCATCTGCCACAGCGGCCGGTCGCGGTCCATCGGCCTGCTGGCGATGTCGCCGACCAGTTCGGCCAGCTCGCGCCTGCCGCCCGGACTCGGGATTCCGATGCGGCGGATGTGGTAGTCGAGATCGAAGTCGGGGTCCTCCACCCAGACTGGATGGTCCAGGTTGAACGGCACCTCGTGCAATCGCCGCCGCATCTGCGGAATCAGGGGCACCCGGCGGCCGAGTTCGGCCTTGAAGGAGTCGAAGGAGTACCGCACGCCGTCCGCGGTCGGGTCCAGGATGAGCAGCGCGCACACATGCAGATGCTGGGTCCCGGTCTCGAGATAGAGGAAACTGGCATCCAATCCGGTTAAACGTTCCATAGCGAAAGACTACTAGAACAGGTTCTAGTTTTGGGCTGGATTCGGGGGAGGTCGGTCACAGTGGCGCTCTCTATCGTCCACTTGGAGAACGGAATTCATCGGATGAATGCCGGGCGATAGCCCGCCGTGTCGGGTTCGAGTCCGATCGGTGACATGCATGTGTGTTACCGCTAGTTCCATGTATGTGTATGATCGTTTCTACACCAGCGCAGGAATCGGCGCACCGCCGTGCCGATTCGCCGCTGAGGTGCACGTATGAGGATCGAGGAGTACCGATGAAGCTACTTCGCAGGGCTCACCGGCGACCGGAAACCGACCCGGGCGAGGTGGCCCTCAACGCACGTAACGTCCAGTTCGACTGGGCCGACACTCCGCTGCACTGGATGCCGGAGGAGCCGATCGCCTCGCATCTGATCAATTCGCTGAATCTGCTGCTGCCCGAGGGCGAGCGCATGTTCTGCGCCGCGTATGCCGAGGCGCTGCCCTACGTCAAGGACGAGAAGCTTCGCGAGGCCATGCTCGGCTTCATCGGTCAGGAATCGATGCACGCCGAAACCCACGACAAGGTGCTGAACGAGGTGCTCGCGGCCAACGGCATCGACCCGGCGCCGTATGTGCGACAGGCCGAATACCTGTTCCGCAAGACGCTCGGGCCCAAGAACGTCGAGGGCATCGCGCAGCGCCAGATCATGGTCGAGCGGCTGGCGTTCATCGCCTGCCTCGAGCACTTCTTCGCCTTCCTCGGTGACTGGGTGCTCAACGCCGATCTGGAGAAGTTCGGTGCGGACCCGCGGGTGGCCGACCTGTTCCGCTGGCACGGCGCGGAGGAAGTGGAACACCGGCATGTCGCCCACGACGTGGCGGTGTACTTCGGCGCGGGATACATCCGCAGGTCGGCGCTGATGGTGCTGGTCTTCCCGATCTTCATCTCGCTGGTCGTGCGCGGCACCAAATTCATGGTCCAGCAGGATCCCGCGCTGCCCGATCTCGGCTATCCGCGCCTGATCAAGCGGGTTTTCGGCGCCATGTGGCGCGGCTCCCTGCCCGGCGTACCGTCGCTGCTGTGGAGTGCGCTGTCCACGCTCGAGCCCGGCTACAACCCGGAGACGGTCGGCTCCACCGCACAGGCGGTGGCGTACCTGGCCGCCTCGCCCGCGGCGCGCGCGGTCGCCTCGTGAGTCCGCGGGTCGTCCCCGAGCAGTTGCCCGCCGACCTGTTCGGCAAGCGCGATCGGGACCGGGCGGTACGGGTGCTCGATGCCGTAGCCTCGGCCCGGTTGCGCTGGGCCACGCTCGTCAACCGACGGGATCTGCGCCCGAAGGTCGACGACCGGAGATTGTCGCTCGTCGTCACCGAGCGTCGGGTCGAGGCGCACGACCAGGATGTGGTGAGCCTGCGACTCGAGTCGCCGGACGGCCGCGAACTGCCCGCGTGGCGGCCGGGCGCGCACCTGGATCTGGAGCTGCCCTCCGGCAGGTTGCGGCAGTACTCGCTGTGCGGCGACCCGGCCGACACCCGCGCCTACCGTGTCGCGGTGCGCCGCATCCCGGAGGGCGGCGGCGGTTCGGTGGAGGTGCACGACGCGCTGCCGGTCGGCGCGCCGATCGTGGTGCGCGGGCCGCGCAACGCCTTTCCGTTCGCGGTGCCCGGCTACGGCTCACCCGCGGTGCACCTGCACTTCGTCGCGGGCGGCATCGGAATCACCCCGATCCTGCCGATGGCGCGGCTGGCGATGCGGCTCGGCCTCGACTGGTCCATGGTCTACGTCGGCCGCAGCCGCGAGACCATCCCGTTCCTGGACGAGATCGAGACGTTCGGCGACCGGGTCACCGTGCGCACCGACGACGAACACGGTCTGCCGGACGCGCCCGCACTGCTGCCCGGCGTGACCACCGGCACCGCGGTGTACTGCTGCGGTCCGGTGCCGATGACGACCACCGTCGCCGAAGCGGTGCGTCGAATGCGCGGCGTGGAACTGCATTCCGAGCGGTTCTCGCCGCCGCCGATCGTGAACGGGCGGCCGTTCGAGATCCAGCTCGCCTCCACCGGTGAAGTGCTCCAAGTGCCCGCCGACGAGTCCGCGCTGACCACCCTCTTGAAATCCCGCCCTGATCAACCGTATTCGTGTCGGCAGGGCTTCTGCCGAACCTGCAAGGTGCGCGTGCTGGCCGGCGAGCCGGACCATCGCGACACGGTGCTCACCGAGGACGAACGCGCCGATGGCGACATGCTGGCCTGCGTATCGCGCTGCGACGGTGGCCGTCTCGTGCTCGACCTGTAGTGGAGACCCCCTCCGACCCGGAGAACAAGGAGACGTCCATGACGACGGATATCGACTCGGTGGCGACCGAGCGGATCGTGCGCAGCGGTGAATTCGACCTCGCTGTCTACGAATACGGTGATCCCGCCGATCCGACCGTGGTGCTCGTGCACGGCTGGCCGGACACCCACCACCTCTGGGACGCCGTGGTGCCGCTGCTGACGCCGCGGTTCCACGTCGTCACCTACGACACGCGCGGGCACGGCCGGTCGACCCGGACCCAGCACACCGCGGACTTCCGGCTCGAGGAGCTCGCCGCCGACTTCTACGCCGTCGCCGACGCGGTGAGCCCCGACGCGCCCGTGCACGTCCTCGCCCACGACTGGGGGTCGGTGCAGGTGTGGGAGGCGGTGTGCGAACCGCGGGCCGCCGACCGTATCGCCTCGTTCACCTCCGTGTCCGGCCCGAATCTCGACCACATCGGAAAGTGGGTGCGCGCCAGGCTGTCCCGGCCCACGCCGCGCAACATCTGGCAGCCCTTCACCCAGCTGCTCTCCTCGGCCTACACCGCCTTCTTCATGACGCCGGTACTGCCGCGAGCCGCTTTCACCGCGCTCGGCACCGAAGAGCGTTGGCAGCGCGTCGTTTCCCTCATGAACGACACACCGACGTCGAACGTCACCCTGGCGCCGACCTTCCGGCGCGACATCGTCGACGGCCTGCGCATCTACCGCGCGAACATCGTGCCCCGGCTGCTCGGCCCGCGGGAGCGGCACACCGAGGTGCCGGTTCAGCTGATCGTGGCGGGTCGCGACGTCGCGGTGCGGCCCGCGGGCTACGACGACGAGCGCAAGTGGGTCTCGCGGCTGTGGCGTCGCGACGTGCCCGCCGGGCACTGGATGCCGTTCTCGCACCCCGAACTGCTGGCCACCGCCACCACCGAGCTGATCGACACCCTCGCCGGTGGCGCGGTGCCGCGCGGCCTGCGTCGTGCCGAAACCGACCGGAACCGAAAGGAATTCGACGACCAGCTGGTGGTGATCACCGGCGGCGGCAGCGGCATCGGCCGGGAGACCGCGCTGGCGTTCGCCCGCCTCGGCGCCGAAATCGTGCTCTCCGACATCAATCTGGACGCCGCCAAGCAGACCGCGGAGCTGATCGCCGCGGAAGGCGGTGTGGCGCACGCCTATCGCCTCGACGTCTCGGACGAGGCCGAGGTCACCGCGCACGCGGCCGAGGTGTTCGCCGCGCACGGCGTGCCGGACATCCTGATCAACAACGCGGGCATCGGCCAGGCGGGCGGGTTCTTCGACACGCCGTCGGCGGAGTTCGATCGGGTGCTGCGGATCAACCTCGGCGGCGTCGTCAACGGCTGCCGCGCCTTCGGCGCCGCCATGGGCGAGCGTGGTTTGGGTGGACACATCGTCAACCTGTCCAGCATGGCGGCCTACAGCCCGCAGCAGGGGCTCAGCGCGTACTCCACCAGCAAGTCGGCGGTGTTCATGTTCTCCGACTGCCTGCGCGCCGAGTTGGCTGGCCGCGGCATCTCGGTGCACACCGTCTGCCCCGGCATCGTGCACACCAATATCGTTGCCACCACCTCCTTCTCGGGCGTCAGCGCCGAGGAGGAGAAGCGCAAGCAGGCCAAGTACGACGACCTG
This sequence comes from Nocardia sp. CNS-044, assembly GCF_059570515.1. Taxonomy (NCBI): domain Bacteria; kingdom Bacillati; phylum Actinomycetota; class Actinomycetes; order Mycobacteriales; family Nocardiaceae; genus Nocardia; species Nocardia sp. CNS-044. The sequence continues at coordinate 358,151 of NZ_JCANSX010000007.1, read as the reverse complement.
TACCGGAGGCGTCACTACACGCCCGACAAGGTCGCCGATCAGATCGTGCGGGCCGTCCGGCGCAACCGCAGCATCGTGCCGGTCACCCCGGAGGCGCGCTTGCAGTACCAGTTCAACCGCTTCGCGCCCGCGGTGGTGCGGTTCTTCGCGGCGCGGGTGAAGCTCACTTAGCGGGGTTCGTCGCCGCCCGGTGCAGTTCGGCCTCGATCGCCGCGACGCGCCGGGCGTCGATGCCCCACGGTTCGGCGACCCCGACCTTGCTGTCGAGATCCCACAGCACGCAGGTCTCACCGGGCCGCGCGACCATCGACCACGCCACCACCGTGCGGCCGAGCTGTTCGGTCATCGAACCGTGCGCGGTGGGCTCGGCGGGGCCGTCCCCGTCCGGGTAGTGGTGCAGGAACCGGCCGTAGGCCGCCGTGCAAAACGCGGCGTAGCGCTGCGTGCACAGGATCAGGCCGTGCCACGCCTCGTCCACCGCGTGCGAGGGCATGCCGATGACCTGGCCGTCGCGCATCGCCGCGCCGCAGCAGCGCAGCCACTGGCGCAGGCCGGTCTCCACCAGCTCGCGCGGCTGCCAAGGGCACGTCTTGAAGACGGCCTCGGTGAGTTCCAGCGCGGCCACCGCCTCCTCGACGTCGCGTAGGTCGACCTGGCGGCGGAGGCGCTGTCGGGAACGGAAAAACTGCACGATTCACTGTACGGCGGCGCGCCGCTACCATTCCGGCATGAGGGCTGTTCTCCTGGGTCTGTTTCTGATCGCTGTGGTCGTGATATTCGTGGTCGCCGTCGTCGCGTTCGTGGTGCTTCTGGTCAAGGCCGTGAACAGGCCGTCGCGGCAGCCAGGGTGGGGACCGAACCACAATCCGGGACCGTGGTTCGCGGGCGGCGCCGGGACGGGGCACCGCCACCACGGCAGCGGCTGCGGCGGGGGAGACTCCGTGAGCGGCTGTTCGGGCGGCAGCGGCGGAGACAGCGGGTCCGGCGGGGGCGGCGGCAGTAGCTGTGGCGGCGGGAGCAGCAGTAGTTGCGGCGGCGGTGGTGGCAGCAGTTGCGGTGGCGGGGGCTCCTGAACGCGATGTCCCGCCTCGCTCGCGAGTGATACCGCTCCCAGCGCTTGACCTCTACTGAACTTCAGGTTTCATGCTGGGCACTGATCAACGAGATGTGGAGGTCAGTGATGCGGGTTGTGCAGGCAACGGAATTCGGTGGACCAGAGGTGCTCGCGGTGCGCGAGATCCCGGATCCGACACCGGGTCCCGGTCAGGTGGTCGTTCAGGTCGCGGCGGCCGACGTGATGTTCCTCGACACCCGGCTGCGCGGCGGGTGGGGGAGTGAATACTTCCAGATCGAAACCCCTTACGTGCCGGGCGGAGCAGTGGCGGGCGTGGTCGTCGAGGTGGGCGCGGAGGTCGATCCCTCGTGGATCGGCAAGCGCGTCGCCACCAGCACCGCCGCGAGCGGCATCGGCGGCGGTCAGCCCATCGGCGGCTACGCCGAAAAGGCGCTGGCCAAGGTCGAGACGCTCAACGAAGTGCCGGAAGGGCTTTCGCTCGAGCAGGCCGTGGCGTTGGTCCACGACGGCAGGACCGCGCTCGCCGTCTTCGAGCGGGCCGCGATCCAGGCGGGGGAGTGGGTTCTCGTCACCGCGGCAGGCGGCGGGCTCGGCACGCTGCTCATCCAATTGGCGCGCTCCGCAGGGGCACACGTGGTCGCGGCGGCTCGCGGCCGCGACAAGCTCGAACTCGCCGAACGGCTCGGCGCGCACGCCGTCATCGACTACTCCGAGCCGGACTGGTCGGCCAAGGTACGCGCCGCGACCGGCGGGGCCGGGGTGAACGTCGTGCTCGACGGAGCGGGTGGCGACCTCGGCGCGGCGGCCACCGAAGCCATCGCCGACCACGGCCGATTCCTCGGATACGGCGCCGCGGCGGGCGATTTCGCGGAGCTGGACCGCGACGGGCTGGCCGCGCGCGATATCGCGGTGCTCGGCCTGTTCGACATCACTGGCGCCGACACCGATTGGAACGCCCTCGCGCGGGGTATCCAAGACGCCGTGGTCGCCGGTGACATCGAGGTCGTGATCGGTCAGACGTTCCCCCTCGAACACGCCGACCGAGCCCATGCCGCAATCGAATTGAGGAAATCTCTCGGTCGAACGCTGCTTACTTTGTGACTTGTCCGCGCGTGGGTGCGATCGGTCTCAGACAGCGCTAGGGTGCCCCCGTGCAAACTCTGATAGTCGTCGGTGTCGTTGCCGTCGTCCTCTTCCTCGTTTTCGCCGTCGTCCAATTCGCAAGTCGCCCACCGAGAATGGAGAGTCGGTGGGACGACAGCGTGCCGGTGGACAAGGGGCGATGGGGAGACGGCGACGACTGACCGCGTCACCTCGCCTGCGTCAACACCACCACCGCGATGGGCCGCTTGGTCATTTTCTGATAGGCGCTGTAGCGGCCCTGGTTCACCTCGTCGACTATCGCCCAACGTCGTGCGTAGTCCGGGTCGTCCGGATACGTCGCTCGCGCAACCACTCTCATCCTGCGTCGCCCCACCTGGATCTCGCACTCGGGCGCCGCCTTCACATTCGCCAGCCACCCCGGCGGACGCGGCGAGCCGCCGTTCGACGCGGTCACCAGGTATGCCTCGCCATCGCGTCCGTAGGTCAGCGCCGAGGTCCGCTCCTGACCCGTCTTCCGTCCTATCGTTCGCAACAGCAGGGTCGGATTCCCGAACAGCAGCTTGTGGCCCACCAGCCCGCCGCTCTTCTCGTATACCCACTGATGAACCCGCAGCACATTCGCGAACACACTGGCCATATCTGACCCTCCAGTAAGTTTCCGGTGTCGGCCCCACCCTAATCGACCTCGCCCGGCCGAGTCGGCCGACAGACCGCGCTTCGTCGGAGTAGCGTCGAGGGGCCGGGGAGTCAACTGGTGCCCGGCCCGCCGCGCCCGGTAGCATCCTTGACAGTCGCGGTTCCACCGCGCATGCGGGGCGGTAGCTCAGTCGGTTAGAGCCGTGGACTCATAATCCATTGGTCGCGGGTTCGAGCCCCGCCCGCCCCACAAACCCGCTCTTACCAGCGGAAACGCTGAGTTCAACAGCCGAGTTGGTCCAGAACAGCGCTCCGACAGCAATGTATTTCAGCGGTAGAATCAGCTGGTATGGGGCTGGATCTGGACGACATCCGGGAGCTGGCGGAGGACTTCGCCACCGAGCTGCGCCGCAAGAACCGCAGCAAGCAGACGATCGACGGATACCTGACGCGCATTCGATACTTTGCCGACTACCTCGAGCGCAACGAGCTCTCGACCTCGGCGCCCGACATCACACGAGAACATCTCGGGGGATACATCGAGGATCTGCTCACTCGGCCGAACCTCCGTACCGGAGAGCCGCTCTCGCCCGAGTACGCCCGCGGGCAGTATCGGTCATTGCAACAGTTCTTCAAGTATCTCGCCGCCGAGGACATCATCGAGACGAACCCGTTCGACAAGATGAGCCCACCGGCCGTGCCCGAGCAGGAAGTGCCAGTCCCGACCATCGACGCCGTCCGCGCCTTGCTTTCGGAGTGCGGCGGCACGGACTTCAACGACCGCCGCGACACGGCGATCATCCGACTGTTCGCCGACACTGGAATCCGTTGCGGCGAAATGGCACCGCTCGAGGTCGACTCGCTGGACTTCAACGAGAACACCGTGCTCGTGATCGGCAAAGGCCGACGGCCGCGCACCGTGCCATTCGGCGACAAGACCCGCACGGCACTTCGCCGCTACCTGCGCGTGCGCGCACGCCACCCCGCCGCGAAGAACGAGAATGCGGCGTTGTGGCTCGGCTACAAGGGTGCGATGACCGACTCCGGCATCCGGCAGATGCTCGAACGCCGATGCGACGCCGCGGGGATCGAACGTCTGCACCCGCACCAACTGCGCCACTTCTTCGCCCACACCTGGCTCGACAGTGGTGGCCAAGAGGAGGACTTGATGATGCTCGCAGGCTGGCGATCGCGTCAGATGCTCGGGCGGTATGGGGCGGCGGTCGCGGACTCGCGGGCGAAGTCGGCCCACCGTCGAGCTCGATTGGGTGACAAGCTCTGACAGGACCTCGAACGGCCCGGATCTTATTTGTCGATCAGTCCCGGGCGTGTGGGCCGCCCACCGGCTCCCCATGCTCCAGGTACAGCGGGATGCCATCGCCCGCCAGCGCTTCTACGGTGGCGGTGAGTCGCTTGGCCAGCCTCGGAATTGACAACAGGAGGGCGTGCACCACGCATGGGTGGCGATGATGTGATCGGCTGCGGCGCGGGTCGCCGGTTCGGTGTCGACATCCCACTTCTGGCGATCGAGCACCTCGATCTACCGGGGCCGATGCATCGGCGTTCCTCCTGATCGCTGAATCACTCCGCTCGCGAACGGCCACCCAAGATGGCCCTTGGCTCGACCGAGCCCGCAGTTACACAAGGTAATCCGCGAGATCGGTCACCCCGCCTGGTCCGGTTGCAGCTTCTTCATGAGCAGCGACCGAGCAATTGTCGGGTATTTACCCATTGGACGGTCGGTGCCAGCTAGGTCGAGGAAGGTTTGCGGGCGGACCGGCATCTGTTTGGTGCATAGGATGCGCCACTGTGCGAGCATCTCGACAAATGCCTTCGGGGCGCGGTGTTCGCAAACTCCCTCGAACACCTGCAATTCATGGTGGGTCAGCACACCCGGCGGTGTCACGAACTTGCCGAGCTTCCCGAGAACCTCGTGTGATCGGAGTTTGAAGTCGACATCGGAGAGCACATTGGGCGGGATACCGGCGTTCGGTACGATCACCATCGGAACATATATCATCTGGTCATCGAATGCGCGTCCCTCCCAGCCTTTTTCGGCGAGAAGCTCGATCGTCGACTTCAGCTGAAGGAACTTCTTGTTGACAAAGATATCCTCGACGTCTGCTTGGTAGTCCTCCGCATCAGCGGAGCCCTGCGCTGCCTTTTCGTCGAGCCAGTGATTAGTCGCGTCCACCAGAAGGCAGTACCTACCAGCCACAAGTACCCAGTCGCACACCGACGGGAAGTTGCCCCCACGTTTCCACGCCTGCTGCATTTGTTTCTCGGTGATCAGCGTGATGGCCGCGCTGGCACGACGGGTCACTCGTCGGAATAGGTAACCGACGGTACGTTCGAATACATAGTTCATCGCATGGCTGAACTGCTCGCCGCGTGGATCCTTCTCGGTTCCGAAGTCGAAGAATGTCTGCCAGTACAGCTGGGAACCACAAAAGCGGTCCAGCGCCCAGGCCGGTCGTAGCACCAAGTATTCGTCGTCAGCGAAGCGCAACAGCGGCCGCTCAGTGAAGGTATAACGGCGGTGCGCAAGAAGTCCCTTCTTGCGTTCCCGATCCAGCCGCTTGCGGTATTCCTTGACGGTGAGCGAGGCCGCGGACTTCATCAGACGTATGGCTAGGGGATCGGCAGAACCCTCCATCGACGATGCGCTGACGGTCACGTTACCGGTCTTGGTTAGCTCCCAGAGCGCGAGTCCCAATGTGACGAACTCGTGCAGCGGCACATCTGTCGCTGCGTAGAACGCGTCAATGGGCGTATCGCCAATCAGATCGTGCGGAGCTACCGTCGGCCAACCTTTGAACCAGGTGTCGTACGTGTCGCCAAGCAGCTCGTCTGGAACCGTGGTGGCGTTGGCCTGCATCCGGGCGAGATCAGACAGCATGTGCCGCTGAAGCTCACTCCGCACCAGGTCATCATCGATCGACATCGCTGCGTTGTACTTCTCGAGTTCTTCGGCGGTCGGGGGCCAGGACTGGAAGAAGTCCGGGATGTCTTGACGTTCTTGGTCACCGTTGATCGAAATTAACAGGTGGACGAAGTCGTTGCGATCCAACGGCAGACGGGCGTCTGCGTCACCCGAGTCACTTGCCACCGCGTCGGGACACCATTCGATGACCTCGCGAATCAATTGCGTCACCGCAGCAGGCGGCATCAAGATATTCCCGTTCTTGACGGACTCGCAGACCTTGACTCCGAGATCGCCCGCAAGTCCACGTACAAACTGCTTCTCGAAGGTGTTGATACGAGAATGCAGTGCCGCATCGTCGAACTGGGCGAAGGTCTTGCATACGAATTCGAGGGTGAGCTTCAACGCGCGGTCGGCGAGCAACTCCTGGCGGCGCTGCTCATCGAGGTGCTCAATACCGATGCTGATTGCGGTAATGCACTGCGGCCCAAGGTCGCGCCGCGTCGTATTCAGAAACGCTTCATACTGTTCATCCGAACTGAACCACGCCGGTCGTTGCCTCGGCACACCACCACTGCGCGTTCCGCCCGCGCCGTCGCGGGCAAGCATTCGAAGTCGCGGTCGTTCGACCACTGGTACCCCAATCTGCGGCACAGGCCGCGTACGGCCGCAGCCCCGCGTAGAGGTGACGCACAGCACGATCGTGCTGTACACGGTCACCGCACTCAGCATGACCATCTAGGATCAGGGAATCCTACGAAGACTTCCTAGGCCGTTGCTGGAGTTCGCCGCAGCCGGGGCCTCGGCATTTTCGCGTACGCCAACGACGTTCGCGCTACCACTTTACCTCCGCGGTACGACACATCAGTCGAGAGTTGCAAGCAGGTTGCTGCGAGTCGCTCGCACTCAGTTCGTGAAGCATCAAACAACTCGCGCCCCCAGTCAGATGCAGACGGCGACATCAGTTGCGCCGAGTTGGGCGGCTGCGGCGCCGAAACGTGCAACAAACCCTGGAACTGTTCGAGATCGCGTTGGCGGCGGTAGGCGATCATCAGGGCGACGACACCGCCGACGTCGGCCCTGGACGTATGTCGGGTCAGGTCTCCGGCTTCCAGGGTAAGGGACGTGGACTTTGCCGTTGCAGGGGCGCGGAGGGGTTCTTCGCGCTGCACGCGTCGCCGATGTCCGTAGCGGGGCTTCGGCTGGCGGTGTTGCCTGGTGGCGGTGGGCCATCGGTGGCGCCGATGGGCAATGCCCTGCGTGCTGGGGTGTTTGGGTGTACCCGTTGGGAACGAACGAATCGGGCCCGCTAGAAGCCGGGGCTGACCTTGTGAGACGGTGGGCGCGATACTGGGATTGAACCCATGCCACCTCGGAAGCCAATCACGATCCAACACTTGGTGTTCGACAGCAATGTATTCCGCCTCTTTGCTTGTTCCTGACCCGCGTTTCTCCTAGTCAGGACATCGTTCGGAGTGTTTGATCTCATAATCCATTGGTCGCGGGTTCGAGCCCCGCCCGCCCCACAAATCCCTTCTACCAGCGGAAATGTTCGCGATTTCGCTGTGCGTTCGTCCCGGACGGGGCTCGGCAGCGATAGATTTCGGCGGTCGACTGGGCGTGGGATTCCGCTGGATTTCCTACTCGACGTCCGTGGCGTGCAGCGCCCAGTTGAAGCGCCTCAACCTTCGTCCGCTCCTGTTCTCGGAGACAGGTGCCAAGCCGAGCGGTTGCTCCCCGGTGTCGCCCGCCGTTCGGCATCGCTCGGCTCGGCGCGGTTCACGGTCGGCCGGTCGTTGCAGCGCGTTCGTTGGCCTCACGGCGGCGAAGTGATACGGACGTCCGTCGCCAGCATCGCTGTCGACGTTTCACGCGAATTCACCGGCGGCATTGGATTGGCCGTAGCTTCGGACGTTATCGGCGGCGCCGAGGAGTCGAGGTCCGTGCCCCGAGCTCGCCTGCGCCCATCAAAATTCCTCCCGCGGCGAAGATCGCGAATCCGACGCCGGGAGTGCTCGGTGAATTGTGTTGGCTGATGGCGATCATCATGATCACCCAGCCGAATACGGCAATCGCGCCACCGACCCAGAGGCAAACTTTCGTCCAAGTCGGGGCCCCGGACAGGTCGTCGTTTTGCGGGGCGTAGTAGTCGGAGACGATGTTGTCTCTGCCCGCTGTATGGCCCTGGCCGTAACCGGCGACGGTCTGGCTACCACCGCCGGTCAGGATCACGCTGTTGTATCCCTCGCGCCGACCGAGCTGATTTTGCAGCTCGGCGAGTTCCCGTGCGAACTGCGCGTCGGTGGCAGCCGCACGTTCGATCGAGGCGGCCACGCGACGATGTGCCGCAACGCTGTCCGGGTTCTCGGCGAGGTCGTCGAGAGGCGCGCGGCCGAGCTTGCGCCGCACAGTCTCGGTGAGGGAACTGAGTAGCCCATCGAGTTGGCCATCGACCCACCGGCTGCCTGCGGCTCCGAGCGCCCCCGCGAGATAACCAGCGATCACCATTCCGTCGATCACGGCCCTGCCTCCTCCGTAGCCATCGGGCAACTCGATCATCTCACCCCTCATCGCGTGAATGGACCCTTTTGTTTCCAGATCAGAGATCATGAATTCGTTTGCTAGCAAAGGTAATTCACTGTGGAATTGCGTACGACGGCCTATTCGCCGTAGCCCCCGGACTCAGTCGCCTGATAGACGGTGCGCGATCCACGAATCGATATCCCGCAGCGCGGCGGCGGCCATGCCGGTCGGGCAATGGGTGAAGGCGTGGGTGGACTCGGGGTACACCCGGATGTCCACGTCGTTTCCCGCCGCGGAGAGGCGGGCGGCCATAGCCAGGTTGTCTTCGAGGAGGATATCGAGACCTCCTACCACCAGCAGTGTCGGCGGTAGGTCGGTGAGGTCGCCGTAGAGGGGAGAGATATCGGGGTCGGTTCGGTCGGCGACGTGGCCGACATACGCCTCGATGAAGAACTCGTCGGCGTACAGCCTCCCGCCGGGGGATCGCCCGCTGAGGTCGTAGGCGCCGAACTGTAGGACGGCACCGGCGAACGGATCGGCCAGGCCCTGGTCGCGTAGTCGTAGCAGGGTGGTCATGACCAGCGTGGAGCCCGCCGAGGCTCCGCCGATCACCAGTTTCGTTGTCCTGAACAATGACTCGGCCTGTTCGAGGAGCCACAGCGCCGCGGTTTCGCAGTCGTCGGGAGCCGCGGGCCATGGATGCTCGGGCGCCAATCGATAGTCGACGCTCACCACGGCCACGCCGAGAGCGTCGGCCAGACGAGCATTGCGGGCGTTCTCACTGGCCGCTGATCCGAGGTAGAAGCCGCCAGGGTGGATGTCGAGGTAGGCGCCCCGGATCTCGGTTTCCCGAGGGACGGTGATCCGCACCGGGACTCGACGCTCACCGACTTCGGCGGTGTGCTGGGTAGCCCTGTCACCCGATGACGTGAGAGACCTGGCCTGCCTGGCCCGGGCCTGCCGTAATTCCTCGATACTGGTCGGGCCCGCGCCAGCAGGTGAGGCCGCGTTGAACTGTCGGCTCTCCTCGACGTAAGCGTCGAGTCCCTCGCCGATCAGCCGCTTCAGTCCGATCTCCATGTTCCTCCCGTTCGTAGCCGCGTGTCGTGTGGGGAGCGCCGATGAAAGCCTGCCGCCATGTCCGAACAACCCACATCGACCAGGAGGATGCAACCAGGTGAAGCGACGAGCCTCAACAGCCAATCCGCGTGCTGGCCACAATTATTGGTTGTGCACTGCGCTGACCGATCGCGCGACCGCAGCTCGGCGATACCGCTCTCGGACTCCGCCGGCCGGGGCCGCACAAGGTAATCGGGACTCGCCGAACCAGTCGTGATCCGTGCTGGAGCGGCGAGAGATCAGTCGATGTCTCAGTACAGCGTTGATGAATCTCGCTCGCGTGCAACAGGTTCTGGTAAGACGGGCATGAGCTGCCTGCCTGGCCGCGGGTGCCACTGAGACCGTGTCGCTGACCTCTTCGAGATGCCGATGCGTCACCTCCGCCGACCACGCTCCGATCGGGGGACTCGGTTAGGCTTCCTCAGGAACTTCTGGCATCACTCACGCGAGGTGTGGCATGGACTCGTCGGCGGTCGCCGCGGCTGCTGGTGTGGCGACGGCGGTGATCGCGCTCGTCGCCGCGTCGTTGGTGGTGTGGCAGGTGACCGAGATGCGAAAGACGACCTACGCCAGCGCTTTCAAAGCGGTGTACGACATGCTGCAGGCGGAAGTGATCCGTCAGGATCGGCGTTTCGTCATGCGGGAATTGCGGATTCGCGACCTCGACACCTGGACCGAGGACGACATCCTGCGCGCCGAACGGGTCTGCCACAGCTACGACTGTGTCGCCATCATGTGCCGCAACGGGTTCATCCCGACCGACGTGGTCGCCGATTCCTGGGGCGATTCGCTTCGGACCTGCTGGAGCGTCCTGCGACCGCTGGTCGAGAAATACCGTTCGGACCGGGGCGCGCCCGAGTTGTGGGACGACTTCGCCTGGCTCGCCGGACGCGCCACCGAACTGCACGGGCAGCGGCAGTCACGGTAAGCCGCATCCCGGTCGCCACAGCCTTCGGCGGCGGGCACGCCGTTCAGCCGTGTCGCGACCGAGGCCGCGACCCGCGACCCTCGCGATGGAAACTCAGTAGGGCCGGTCGATGGTTTGCGGGACTTCCCATTCGTCGGTGATGTCGAGGGCGCGGTTTCGGGCCTCGCCGAGCAGGGCGTGCGAGTGCCTGCTGCGCTTGGTCAATTCGTAGCGGCGAGCGCCGAGGCCCGTCGTGGTCTGCAGCTCGTAGTCGAGGTCGTCGACCAGGTGGTGTAGCTCGTCGACCTGCGTGAGTGTGGGCCGGTCGCCCAGACTCTCGAGTTGGTCGATGACGTCGCCGAATCGGTCTTCCAGACTGCGCATCGCGCGCCCTCCCCTGTATCACCGTGTGCCCCTTGCTATCTCAGAGTAAGGCGGAATCGGGTATTCGGCGAACGATCGAGACGCGCACGTGCGGGTTCGGGGCCGAATACGGCGTACACCGCTCGCTTTGGCTAGCATCTGACCGAGGCGTACGGGTTTGGTGGACAGGGCGGAAGCTCAACGGCGGTACGGGAGCCCATGAATCAGATCTTGTTCTCGGCGATGATCGCGCTGGCGGTGTCGATCATGGTGACGCCGTTCCTGATCAAGGCGTTCGTCACGAGGAACTTCGGTCAGGAGATCCGCGTCGACGGACCGGCGAGTCATCAGGCGAAGCGCGGCACGCCGACGATGGGTGGCATAGCCATCATCGCCGGTCTGTGGGCCGGGTATCTCGGCTCGCATCTGATCGTGGTCCGGGACGGCGTCGATGGTCCGTCGGCTTCCGCGCTGCTCGTTCTCGGGTTGGCGACCGTCTTGGGTTTCGTCGGCTTTCTCGACGACTCCATCAAGCTGCGCAAGCGACGCAATCTCGGCCTGACCGCGACGGGCAAGTACCTCGGCCAGCTCGGCGCCGCCGTGTTGTTCGGCGTGCTGGCACTGCGATTCCCCGACGGCGCCGGGTTGACGCCCGCCAGCAAGCACATGTCCTACGTCCGGGATTTCAGCGCCGTGTCGCTCGGGCTTGTCGGGTTCCTGCTCGTCGTCTGCTTCCTCGTGGTGGCCTGGTCGAACGCCGTGAACATCACCGACGGCCTCGACGGCCTCGCCGCCGGATCCATGAGCTTCGCGCTCGGCGCCTACGTGATCATCACCTTCTGGCAGTACACCAACGCGTGCGCGACCGGGGTCGCCCCGGGCTGCTACGAGGTCCGGGATCCGCTCGATCTCGCGGTGGTCTGCGCCTCGGGCGTCGGCGCGTGCATCGGATTCCTGTGGTGGAACGCCGCACCGGCGAAGATCTTCATGGGAGACACCGGCTCGCTGGCCCTCGGCGGCCTGCTCGCGGGCCTCTCGATCACCACCCACACCGAGCTGCTGATGGCCGTGGTCGGCGCGTTGTTCTGTGCGGAAATCCTTTCGGTCCTGCTGCAAATCGTCGTTTTCCGCACCACGGGCAATCGGGTGTTCAAGATGGCCCCGTTCCACCACCATTTCGAACTCAGCAAGTGGGCCGAAACCACGGTGATCATCCGCTTCTGGCTCCTCGCGGGGATCGCCGCGGCGGTGGGGCTCATGCTCTTCTACGGCGAGTATCTCGCCGTCGTCGGCTGATCCTGGCCCTGCGTCCGTATGCCTCGGAGGCGTACGGAACCGAGTGCGGGACGAGTGCGGGAGTCCTCCGCCGCGGGCTACGGTGGAGGGATCATGGCCGATACACCGCGCAAGGCGCCGCGGCAGCGGCGGTCGAAGGAGACCGTGGACACGCTGCTCGAGGCGGCCGCGCAGATGTTCGGGCGGGAGGGGTTGGCGACGACGACGAACCGGATCGCCGAGCGCGCCGGGGTGTCGATCGGGTCGCTGTATCAGTATTTCCCCAACAAACACGCGCTGCTGCACGCGCTGGCCGAGCGGCACGTGGCCGAGGGGATGGCGCGGCTGGACGCGGTGTTCGCCGAGGCGCGTGTGACGCGGCCCGGGTTCGACGAGACCATGCGGGTGATCCTGGAGGCGGTAGTCGACCTGCACCGGGATCGGCCCGCGCTGCACGCGGTGCTGCACCGGGTCGCGCCCCGGTCGGCGGCGGAGGTGGCGGCGATGCGGGCGTTCGAGGACCGGCTCGCGGATGAGGTGGCGTTCCACCTCGTGCGCTGCGGCCGGGGTGGCGAGGACCCGAATTACTTGGCGCGCACCATTGTTCACGCCGTAGACGTCCAGCTGCATCGAGTGCTGATCCCACACCGGCTCGACACCGAACGGCTGCTGGAGCTGGTCCGCCGGATCACCGCCGATCCGGCGGCGTGAGCGCGGCCGTTTCGGCCAGCACCTCGCGCAAGGTCGTCGCCAGCAGGCTCAGGCCGGGTTCTTCGATCGGGAAATGTCCGCAGCCGTCCAAGAGAACGGTCCTGGTCGGTCCGGGGACCCTGGCCAGGAACCGGAGACTGAGCGACGGCGGTGTCCACCGGTCGGCCGCGGGGTGCACCAGGGTGACCGGTGTGGCGGTGAACTCCTCCGGCGGGGTGTGCCGGAAGTTCAGGAAGTCGGCGAGAAATCCCAGCGGGACGTGCGCGCCGCCGCCCTTCGGGTCGCTGCCGCACAGGTCGGAGAGGGCCGGGTCGAGGCTCATGTTCCGCATGTCGACCAACCACCTGATCGGCACCCGAAGCCCGGCCAGCGGTGTGAGCGATCGCAGCAGTAAGGGAGCGAAGCCGCCCGTGAACGACCAGCGTGCCGCGGCACGCCGAGCCGCGGGGTCGGAAGGGTCGAGCAGGCAGGTGGCGACGACGTGCGCCACCGCTCGCGTCCGCGCGGCGGTCTCGTAGGCGAGCATGCCGCCCATGCTCGCGCCGAACAGGATCAACGGCCGTTCGTCGAATTCTGTTTCGGCTAGGACGAATTCGCTGAGCAGGTCCACCCAGTGGGCGTAGCGGACCGAGTTCGGCTCGGGTTCGACGGTGTCGCCGTAGAGCGGCAGATCGATGGCCATCGCTTCGACGCCCTCGCTCGCGGCGAGCGCGGCGAACGGCCAGAGCAGTCCCGCGTGCCCGCCCGCGCCGTGGACGAGCAGCACCCGCACCGCCGCATCGGGTCGCGCCGCTCGGGCGACGTGCACAGTGCGCCCGCGCCACGACCACCAGGTGGAGATCGGTTCGAGCAAGGGTTCGCGTCGATAGTCGGCGGGCAGGAATTGGGCGTATCGCAGGTATTCCATGTATTCAGGCTCGGCCCCGGCGTCCATGCGGACAACTCGCATTCGACCCGGTCGGTTCCGCCGTAGACGACCCCGCTGACCTGCGAAGATCGGCACCCCGCGAGCCCGCGCGACCACCGGCTCACATTCGGACCTTCAACCTTGCCGCTCACGCACTCAGACGGGGGCCTCGGTGCGCCCGCCGATGGGCCGGGCAGCCTGCCTTGCGTCGAACTCGGGCGAGTCGGAGCGCGGATCGAGTTGTCTCACAGCGGAATCGGCGTCGCGCTGCTAGAGTCTCGCGCAAGCCCGAGGGAGGTGAGGCTTGGTGATCGTGGGGCGCGCCGAGCTGCTGGAACTGATCGACACCCTGGTGCGGGTTCCGCGGGGAAACACCGAAGAAACCGGGAATCCCGTACTGGTGCTGGAAGGGTACGGTGGGTCGGGCCGCACCACCGTGCTGGAGCAGGTGCTCGACCGGTGGCAGCGACGGACCCCGACCGTCCTGGTCCGGCCGTTGGAACGCCCGTACGACCCGGATAACCCGGCCCGCCCCGTGCTCGCCGCGGCGATGCTCGGCCTCAGCATGGATCTGCCCGGCTTCCCGATGGCGTTTCCGCGCATCGTGGTGGCGCAGATCGCGATCAACGAGAATTTCACCGAGATTCCCGCGACCGAGCATCGAGAACGGTTGCGCACGGCGCTGAATCGGTACCGGGACCGCGCGACGCTGGTCGCTTTCATCGGCGATCTGGTCGGTTTGGCCGGCGCGCAGGCCGCCAACATCAAGCTGCCCGGCGCCAGCATGATCGCGCCGACCCTGAGCCAGCACCTGTCGAACCTGGTGGTGGGCAGGCTGACTCGCGGCAGGCTGATCACCAAGATCACCTGGGGTTCGGCGGTCTCCTGGTACGGACACCAGGATCTCGGCCTGCGGGCCGACGCCGAGACGGAGCTCATCGAACTCGGCATCAAAGCGGCCAGCGAAGACGCGGCCACCAGGCGCGGCGTGGACAACCTGCTGATCAGCGCCTTCCTCGCCGACCTCCGGCACAGCGCGGCGCGGGTCGCCGGAAGACCGTCGAATGTCGTTGTGCTGCTGGACGATGGCGACACCCCGACCGCGATCGCCTTCACCAGCGCACTGCTGCGTGCGCGCGAGGCGATGACCGCCGCCGGATCCCCGCTGACGGATCCGCTGACGCTCGTCACCACCAGCTCCGGCGTGCTCGCCGAGGAACTCGACGGACAGGTCCCCGCGCCGGTGACGTGGACGCCGCGCCGACGCGCCGATCCGTCCGAGCGGAACCCGTGGGCGCGGTTGCGGATCGACGACTTCACGGAGTTCGAGGTGAAGACCCTCGCCAAGGACGTCACCTCGATCGAGGCGGACCGGATCGGCGAACAGGTGTACCGGCTGACCGGCGGCCACCCCGCCGCGACGGCCTATGTGCTGGATCGGTTGCGGCAGCGTCGGCGGTCGGTAGACGACCTGGACGACCTGTTGCGCGACAACCACGCGGGGCCGGGCACCGCCGTCCAACGCCACCTGCTCGGCATGTTCGCCAAGGATCTGCACCCGCGCAAGCAACTCGACGAGGACACGCTCGACGCGCTCGTCACGGTGTCGGCGGCGCGCACCAAGGGCGACGCACTCCGGTTGGTCACGCTGTTGCCCTCCGGGATCGGGGAGCGTTCGCCGGTGTTCCGATCTCCGTCGCTGTGGAGCGGGCCGACCGACAGCGCGGTGCTGCCCGCCTTCGTTCGTCGCATGGGCCTGCGCGAACTGGCGGTGCGCACGAACCGTCACCCCGGTTGGGACCGCGTGTTCGGAAAGCTGCTCGACACAGCGCCTTCCGGCGATCGCGCGAGCAGGCTGCACTACACGCGGCTGCTGCACGGTGGCGCCGCCATCGTCGACGAACTGGCTGAGTTGCTGCCGAGCACAGCCGCTTCCGAGTGGTTGTCGCTGTTCGACAAGATCGTGGAGATGTCCGATCCGCGCAGGCCGGATGCCGGTCTCGTCGACGGCCGCGACCACGCCGCGAGTCGCGTCGAGCACATAGCGGTGCTGCTCGCGGTCGTGCCCGCAGTGGAATCGGACCTGCGGATCACCGTCGCGGAGCGCAGGGAGATCCTCTGCGCACGGGCGGCGCACAGCTTCGAACGCCTCGCCGACCACGCTACGGACCGAAGCCCGTTCCTGTTGCGCGCCAACGACTACCACCATTGTGTGCGCCGAACCCGTTGACCCGACCTCGATGAGGAGCCCGCTGTGGAGTCGCGTTACTGGGCAGGCATAGTCCCGAAGCGGCGAAGGCCCATGCCGCGACCCTGGACCGACTGGGTGCGGCTGGGTGTAGTCGTGATCTTGGTGGTCGGCGCGGTGAGCGGGTTCGCGGCCCGTGAGCCGTTGCGGCGGTTGGCCACCTGCAACGACGGTTTGCCGAGCACGGCGGCGTGGGCGGCGGGCGGCCGGTGCGTCGGATTGTCGGAGGGCCCTTATGCTTTCGAACTGCCCGCGTTCGAGCACGTCATGCGGGTCATCGATGAGCAGAACCGCACCGCCGCCGACGGATGTCCCGGCACACCGGTGACCGTCGGTGTGCTGCTGACCATGACCGACCAGCTGGCGGGCAGTCGCGCCGTGCACGAGCTGGAAGGTATGGCCGTCGGCCAGCGCCGGGCGAACGCCACCGGATGCGTGCATCCGATGCGTCTCGTCGTCGGCAATCTCGGTGACTACGGACCCGAGGGCGACGCCGTGGCGGTGGCGCGGAAAATGGCGCAGCGCGGCGACGTGGTCGCCGTCGCGGGCATCGGTCTCAGCGACCAAACCACGGCCGAGGTCGCGGATCTGCTTGCCGCCGAGAAGATTCCGATGGTGTCGGACGTGGTCACCGCCGAGGGCTTCGACCAAGCCGGTTCCGCCGGCGACGATCCCGACTTCACCCGGTGCGACGAGAACATCACCTATCCGCGGGGAGTCGGGAAGGACTACTACTATCGGGTCGCCTTCCGTGTCGCGGTGCAGGTCCGCGCGTTGGGTGCGGTCGCGCCGACCAGGCCCGATTTCGTCATGGTTCCCACCGGTGGGTCGGACCCGTATACCTGCACGACGTTGCCCTTCCTGCACCGCCAGTACGGCGGCGAGTTGCTCGAGGTGAAGTTCGACGCCGAAGAGCCGACCACCGTTTCGCAGACGGCGCGACGGGTGTGCGCGACGGCCAAGGACGTGACGATCGCGTATCTGGCACGCGGTCGCGACCTCGGTCGCCTGCTCTACGACCTGGACGTTTCGTACACCAACGGGCAGTGCGCGGCCACCTCGATCACGGTGCTCAGCACCTCCGACGGAAATCGGCTGCGCACCGCGGAATCCGATGCCGCGCTGGAGGATTTGCGTGGCAAGGCGCTGAGTTCGCCGAGCTTCGTCGGCGGACGCGTCCGGGTGCTGTTCACCCTCGTCGCGGGGGCCGACGGACCCGAGCAGGACAATCCGCAGTGGGCCCTGTTCGAAGAGGCCTACACCGCAGCGGGATTCGATCTCGCGCACGTCGGCGACGGCTGGGCGGTGAACGCCTACGACGCGCTGAGCACTGTCGTCGCCGCCGTGCGCGCGCTTCCTGCCGCGTCGACGGTTCAGCGCAGCCAGGTCAACATCACCCTCGGTGGTTTCACCTCGCCCGAGCTCGCGGTGGCGGGTGCGGGCGGCCCGATCGTTTTCGACAACAGCGGCAACCGGGCCGGACCGGATCCCGCGGTGGTGCGGCTGTGCCCGGCGGGTGAGGTCGGCGGCAGGCCGTATGTGCCGACCGTCGAGGCGAAGCCGGGCGAACCGATCCCCGAGTGCGTCCGACCCGCTGCGTGACGGGTCCGGCGTGCATGCCATCCGCCGCCGCTCTGCGCACGCGGGTATGGCCTGATTCATCAAGGGGCGCTGGGCATTCGGCGGTGTCGCGTTGGTGTCGGCGGTGCGTGATACGGTACGGCGCGAACGGCGACAGGTCGTTCGTCAGGGGTGAGGGGGAGTGGGCGAGTCCGCCACGTGATCCGGGTTTCGGGTAGCCGATCGTCTCGCGTGTCGGGGCGCGTGTAGGTCGGCTGTCCGTGGATTCGTGGCGAGCCTTCCGCCGATCGGGCGCATCGAGTTACACCGGCCGACCGCGCCTCGGCCACGCATGAGGAAGCGTGAACATGAACTACCGCAACAAGCTGACGCAGCTCCTGCTGACGGCGGCGTTGGCGACGGGCCTCGGCGCGGCGTTTCCGGCCACCGCGCAGGCGCAGGGGATCGCCTATCCCGGCATGACCATCACGACGGGCGAGAGCATCTGCTCGGTCGGCGCGACCGGACACATGGGGGATCAGCAGTACGCAGTCACCGCCGCGCACTGTTTTCAAGAAGGCCGAACCGTCTACGACGAGAACGGGAGGGTGATCGGCCGATACGAGCAGAGCCACGGCGACGACGCCACGATCGGCGGGCTGGGCTTCGCGCTCATCCGGCTGGCCGCCGGGGTGGGTGTCTCGGCTTCGCTCGGCAACTTCGGCATCGAGTCGACCTACACCGATGCCCAAGTGGGACAGGAGGTCTGCCACGTCGGCTGGGCGACCAACTGGACCTGCGGCCGGGTCACCGAGGTGGGCGCGACCTTCTTCGTCGCGGATTTCGTGGCCGACCGGGGTGATTCGGGCGGCATCGTCTACTTCCCGACACCGGAGGGCCGCGCGGCCTTCCTCGGCATCGTGATCGGCAGTCTGGAATCGGGTGGCGTGCTGGTCGAGTCGGCCAACTATCTGCGCGACACCATCGACGCCCACGCTCAGGGCCCCGATCACTTCCGGTGGTACGTCGAGTGAATCGAGGGCGGGAAGAGCGGTGCCGAATGTCCCGCTCTTCCCGCGCGATTCGCTAGCGGCCCTGGTGGCTGTGCTGGCCGCCGAGTCGCTTGGCCTCGGTCGGCTGGGCCGCGGCGCCCTTCTTACCCGCTTCGCTCGCCCTTCTCGGGTCGTTGTCGAAGCTGCCGCTGCTCGCCTTGCCGCCCAGGCTGGCGATCTTGCGCTGCTGCTCGGAATCCATTGCCGCGAAACCTCGTTGGTTGTTTGCCATCGTCATCCTCCCTCGGAAGGTCGGCGGTTGCGTGACGCGGTCTCGCGCCACCACTCCTGGCGCTACCCGGGGGCGGCGGAGGCAAACACGCGCCCGGCTATCGATGGGCGCTCGCATGTTGGGGGACCGTTGCGGCAGCCTTGTCGTTCTGCGCACGACGATCGCGCGTTCCAGCGACCGCGAAATCCCTCGCGTCGTGAGGTGAATCACGCTCTGCTGGAGCGCTTTCCACTCGAGCGGCGGCATTCGCGGGTACCGCCTACCCTCGACACCAGCGGGGCGGCCCGGCGGAAGGGGAGCAGTCATGGGACATGTCGAGCACAAGGCGACCGGTGCGGCGCCGGTGGATTTCGTATTCGAGTACATCGCCGACTATCGGAATGTGCCGAAGTGGATGTTCGGAGTTCGTCATTACACGCCGGTCGGCGAGCAGACCACCGGCGTCGGCGCGGTGTTCGACACGGCGCTGCATCTCGGCCCGACCACGTTGCACATGCGCGCGGAGGTCACCGAATGGGTAGACGGCGCGAAGGTCTCGCTGCACGCGATCAAGGGCATCGAGGGCACGGTCCACTGGAGTTTCCAGGCCATCGATCCGACTACCACCGAGATCGGCGTGGTGGTCGACTACCGGGTACCCGGGGGATTCGCGGGCCGCGCGCTGGACAAGATCATCCAGGCCTTCGTCGGCCCGGCCATCCGGCACACCGAGAAGAGTCTGCGCGAGCAGGTGCTGGCGGGTTATCGGGAATCGCTCGGCGAGAACGCCTGACAGGACGGGCCGGGAACGCCCGGGTCTCCGAATTCCCCGGGCGCCGAGAACCCCGGGCCGTGGGTATGCGGACGCTGGTGATCTCCACGGGACGCGTCAGGCGCGCCGTACAGCGGAACGGCGCGCCTGTCGTGGTCGGGGTTCATCGATCGCCGGGCAGAGCCACGGACCATCGACCTCCGTGACGGGTCGACCCAGCTCGGTTCACGCCCGCACGGACTCCGACTCCGGTTCCGAATTCGGTTCCGCGACCGGGGTCTTCCGCGCCCGCAGCAGCAGCATGCCGAGCACGGCGGCGGCGATGCTGAAGCCCGCGCTGATCCAGGCGCCGCTCGACATGGCTTCGGTGAACGCCGTCTTGGCCGGTTCCTCGAAGCCGAGTTGGAATGCGGCGCCGATGGATTCGCGCGCGGCCTCGGGCGCGTCGGCGGGCATGTTCGAGGTGAACACACCGGCCAGCACGCTGCCGAGCACCGCGATGCTGATCGCCATGCCGACCTGTTGGAGCGTGTCGTTCATGGCCGAGCCGACGCCCGCGTGCTCCAGCGGAATGGCGCTCATGATGGCGGCGTAGGCGGCCGGTCCCGCCAAGCCGCCGCCGACGCCCATCACGAGCATGCTGACCAGGACCCACGTGTACCCGCTGCCGAGAGCGAGGATCGCGAAGGCCAGCCCCATGACCAGCAGACCCGACACGATCAGCGTCTTGTTGCTCAGCTTCTTGCCGAGAGTCGCGCCGAGCCCGTTGCACACGGCCGCGGCCACGGCGTACGGCAGCAGCGCCAAACCCGCCTTCATCGGGCCGTACCCGAGCACGAACTGCAGGTACTGGGTGAGCATCAGCATGATCGCTCCCATGCCGAAGACCATGAGCAGCAACGTCAGACAGGTGCCGGTGAAGTCTCGGTTGCGGAACACCGCGAGCGGCAGCATCGGATGCGCCGAGCGGCTCTCCCACGTGACGAATCCGAGCGCCGAGACCGCCGCCAGCGCGATCACCGGGATGTTCCATTCGCGTTCGATGATGACGTAGACGGTCGAGACGAGCGCGACGATCGACAGCAGCACGCCGACCAGGTCCACCGGCCGCTGCTCGCCGGTGGTCTCGGGCATCAGCACGAGCGCGGCGACGATGGCGAGAATCGCGACCGGAATATTGAGCAGGAACACCGAGCCCCACCAGTAGTGCTCCAACAGGAAGCCGCCCAGCGTGGGGCCCGCGACGATGCCGACCATCGAGACGGTGCTCCAAGCCGCCATCGCGGTGCGCCGTTCGTCCTCGGCGAAGGTGGTCATCAGGATGGACAGCGTCGATGGCATGAGCAGCGAGCCGCCGACACCCATCGCGGCTCTGGCGGCGATCACCTGCCAGGGTTCGCTGGCGACTACCGCGGCGAGCGAGGCCACGCCGAAGACGGCCAAGCCCGTGACGAGCATCCGCCGCCTGCCGAACCGGTCCGAGAGGCTGCCCGCCGTGAGCAGCAGTCCGGCGAAGACAAGCACGCCAAGCAGTTCACTTCGATATGGACCCGCGAACCCCGGCAGCCGAGGGGGTCGGGGTTGGATCGCGCGCAGATCGTCGCGGCGGCGCTCGAGATCCTCGATTCCGAGGGACTGGACGCGTTGAGCATGCGCAAGATCGGCGCGAAGCTGAACGCGGGTGCGACCAGCCTGTACTGGTACGTCGCCAACAAGGACGAACTGCTCGAACTCGTCCTCGACGAGTTCTGGGGGATGCTGCACGCCCCGGAATCGGAACAGGCGTCCTGGCGCGAGGTGCTCACCACCTTCGCCTACAGCCTGCGCGGCAGCATGCGTGCTCACCCGTGGGTTGCCGGGCTCGTCGGTCACATCCCGAGCATCGGGCCGAACGCGATGCGCGTCAGCGATCGGTTGCGGCGGGCGTTCACGGAGGCGGGCTTCCAGGGTGTCGACATCTACCGTGCCAGCGGCACGGTGATGTCTTTCGTTCTCGGCCAGGTGCTTCCGGAGATCGCGTATGCCAAGACCTACGGCGAGGACTACGACGCCGAGAGCGTTTCGCAGGTGATGAGCAAAGTCGCCGGAGACTATCCCGAGATGTTCGCCGACTACCGCGATGTCGCGCAGACCGACCCGGAAGTCGCTCGCGCGCTCGGCTTCGATTTCGGGCTGCTGTGCGTGCTCGACGGGCTGGAGTTGCGCCTGCGCGACGGTGACCGGTCGCGTCTGCGGAAGTGACGGCGGCGCACGGGATCTCGTAGCCGGACGGGCGCGGCTGGAGCAACGAACGCCTCGCGTGCCCGGAAGGCGTTGCGGTCGATCCGATACCGCCGGTTGTGGAACCGCGGTCGGTCGACTGCGGTTCTGCCGTACGCTGAGCCGGTCGCGGCGACAGGAGTTTTCGGTGGGCACAGTCTTGGTCAAGGGGCAGAACGGGCCGGTGGCCGCGGGGCGAGTCGTGGTGTCCGTGCGCACCGAGGCGGTGGTCGACGTGTCGGCGCTGCTGGTCACCGAAGCCGGGACGGTGCGTTCCGACGCGGACTTCGTGTTCTTCAACCAGCCCGTCGCACCCGGCGTCGAGCTGACGTCGGGTTCGCCTGCCGCACTGGCGATATCGCCCGCCGACCTACCCGACGAGATCGCGCAGGTGCGCGCGGTGCTCACGCTGGACGACGCCACCTTCGGACGATTCGCGCCTCCCGTCGCGACCGTCGCGGACGAGCTGGGAAATGTGCTGTACGAGTACGAGATCGAGGGACTCGACAGCGAATCGGTGGTGATCGCGCTCGAGCTCTACCGGCGCGGTCCGCAGTGGAAGGTGCGCGCGGTCGGGCAGGGATACGCGGGCGGGTTCGCCGCGCTGGTCACCGATCACGGCGTCGTCGTGGACGACGAGCCGTCGCCGAGCGCCGCCACCGCGCCGCCGACAGTGCCCGAGGTCCGCACTGTGCCGGGCGAGTCGAAACTCTCGTTCGAGAAGCGCGCCGTGCTCGACCTGCGCAAACGCGAGGTTGCCAAGATCCTGATCGACCAGAACGCCATGGGCATCCGCGCCCGGGTGGTGCTCGTCATCGACAAGACCGGCAGCATGCAGAAGCAGTACCGGAACAAAGTCGTGCACCGCGTGGTGGAGCGGATGATCCCGATCGCCACCCAACTGGACGACGACGGGACGCTCGAGGCCTACCTGTACGCGCTGTCGTACACGAAGCTGCCGGATATCGAAGTGGCCGAGGGCGATCGCTGGTCGGAGACCCACCTGCATCTCAGCGGCACGCACGCGGGTATCGACTACGGCGCCCTCGGCGGGCGCAACGACGAGTTGCCGATCATGCGCGCCGTCATCGATACGCTGCGCCCCGGCGATCGGCCGACGCTGGTGCTGTTCTTCACCGACGGCGGTTTCGCCAAGAAGCCGGAGATCACCGCCCTGATGCGGGAAGCCGCACGGCTGCCCGCGTTCTGGCAGTTCGTCGGGCTCGGCAAGGCCAACTACGGGCTGCTGCGCAGCATCGACGAGATGGACGGCAGGCTCGTCGACAACGCCGGGTTCTTCGCGCTCGACGACATCGACAGTGTGGACGACGCACAGCTCTACGCCAGGTTGCTCGGTGAATTCCCGCAGTGGCTGCGCGCCGCGCGTGCCGCGGGCGTGACGAGTTGAGTCGCGGCGTTCAGTCGTCGGCGACGATCAGCCGATCACCGCGTTCATGATGGTGCCCGCGCTGGTGGCGACCACGCCGCCGATCATCGCGCCTGCCACCATCTTCGGCGACTCGAGCCCGCCTCCGGTCCATTTCTCCCAGGCGAACCGGCCGCCCGCGTAGATGATGCCGCAGACACCCGACAGCAGAACGAACCAGGTCAGGTAGCGGACGAGCTGCAAGATCTTATCGGACACCGGCGGCGCCTCGGGCGTCGGATTGCCGATCTGCGCCAGGGTGTCGTATGCGACGGCCAGGATCATCGTTGTGCTGCTCATTCCGGGTTCGGGACAAGGAGAATCGCTGAATGGATGGTATCCGGTTCTCCGGCGTGCCGCAGATACCTCACACCCGTGGCGCGGTATCTTCACCACCCCGACGCGGCTCCTGGCGGTCGGACTCTCGCCTCAGTGCGGCACGTGGCACGGACACGGTCGTCACCGTGGCGCGGTATCAGCTCGGCGCTGCCTCCGTTGTCTCCGGCGCGGTCGTCGTCAAGCTGCCGGGCGATCGGCCGATCGGTGGCCGCGGCAATGATCTTCGACCATGTCGAGCAGGCCGTCGATCGCTGCCAGTGAAGACCATGGGTTGTGGCAGACCAGGTCCGGATACTCATCCGACAATGCGACGAAGGCGGAGTCCGCCGCCGACCAGTGCACGTGGATGGACGATAGGCAGATCTCTCGAGCGACGGAAGTCATGACGGTCCTATGCCCCCTGAACGAATTGCGGCCCAGTGGTGCAATTCAACGCGGTAACTGTCATGACGGCGTTGCTATTAGCGATTTCTCGACGGCTGGGTAGGGGTATTTCCGCTTTCGTGGCGGGTCGCTGCGGTCGGGTGATCCGTCGTCGAACGCATCCTCGTACAGCGCGTCCCACGTGTCCTGGCGCGACAACATCGTGGCGGTGCGCAGTCCGAGTCCGGTAAGCGCGAAGGTCTCGGTCGCTGGGTACCGCTGGTCCAGGCTTCCCGCACCGTCGCCGAAGACCAGACCGTGCGCCGCCAGCCTCCGTAATCCGCGCACCACCGACCTGTACCCGCCGCCGATGTCATCGAGCTCGGCCACGGTTCGAGGCCGACGCGAGAGAGCATCGAGCAACTCCACCAGATACGGGTGGCTGAGCGTCTTACGCAACTTGTCCAACTCGGCAACACTGATCATCGGCACGACTACCTCGGGGGTGCATACGTTTCGGTTTCGTGAGGGTATGAAGAGCCGCGACCGGCGAGGCGGTTCCTTGACGGAAACTTGCGGAGCGTCGGCTCACTCTTGACGAATTCCCTACGAGGCTCGGCAGACATGCGCGAAGCCCCGTGGCGCGTAGTGGGCGCGCCACGGGCTTCGGGTTTTCCAGCCTCGGTTTCAGTCCGGGATGGGCGATTTCAGCGCTGGTTCGGTTTGTGGCCGTGGTTGGCCTTCTTCTTCCGGCTGGCCCGTTTCTTGCTGGAGCGTTTCGACATGGGATTCGGCTACCTCTCGGTTTCTCTTGCGGTCAAGCGGTGGTGTATTGCTGGTTGGTCCATGCGGCCAGCCGGGCTCGGGCACGTGAATTGCGCACCAGCGCAGCCGGGCGCGCCGGTCGGGTGCCTTCGTAATAGCTGCCGTTGACGACGGGGGCGCCGGAGGCGCTGTACATCGCAAGCAGATCGGCGGCGTCGTCCATCGGCGCGTCCACGTGACTGCGAAGCTGGGGCATGTCGATTTCGAAGTCGGCCGGGTGCACGCTCACCGCCGTCAGGCCCTCGGGACCGGTCTCGGCGAGCGTCCGCGTGAACATGGTCAGCGCCAGTTTGGATTGCGCGTAGACAGCCAGTGGCGTGTAGATGCCGCGATTGCGGTCCAGATCGGAGTAGTCGATGTTGCCGCTCAGATGCAGCGGAGACGACACGGTCACCACCCGGCCCCGCGCCGCCGCGACGGCGGGCGACAGCGCCGCGATCAAACGCTGCGGTGCGAGGTAGTTGATTTGCAGGGTCGTCTCGTAGCCGTCCGCGGTTCGTGAGCGGCGTTCGCCGCCCGCAACCGAGGCGGCATTGATCAGCGCGTGCAGGCACGGCACCGTCGCGGCCAACGTGGCGGCGAGTTCGTCCACCTCGGTGAGGTTCGAGAAGTCGGCGTGCACGATGTGCAGCCTGGCGACCGGAATGCCGGTCTGCACCAACGCTTCCAACGCCTCCTCGGCGTGTTCTTTGTCGCGTGCGTGCAGGATGACGGCGGCGCCATCGGTGGCGAGCCGTCGCGCGGCCGCGAAACCGAGACGGGTGTCGACGCCGGTCACCATGGTGATCCGAGCCGCGGACAGAGATTCGAACATAGCTCTCCTATCGAGTGAGCGTGCGACCGCCGTCGATCGACGGCAGACGAATCCGCGACGAGTGATCACCGATCAACGCGCGGAGACTTGGAATGTCTACGGCAGCTGCCGTAGGCATAGAGGCGCCCCGTGGCAGTAGAGGACCGGGGCGAAAAGGGGAGGTGTCAAGCCGGACTCGGCGGCTCGTCCTCACTTCCGAAACCGAAAAGTTCCAGCGACGACGGCAACTCGTGCGCGACGCGGACCGAGACAGCACCGGACGACGTGCGCAGAGCACGCAGAACGTCCGGAGTGGGGGTCATAGTCCGATATAAAGGCCTCGCGGTAGCCCGGGCAAGGTTCTTCGCTCCGGATTGACGAATCCTTTGCGCTGGAAAATGCCACCGCGCCCGGCTCGCCGTAGCCATGCTGTCGCTGTGGCGTAGGCATCGTTGTGGCACAGCGCCTTGCGAGCGACCGGGTCCGTCCGGATCATGGGTGGGACGTGGTGGTCGATGCCCGGCCGCCGTGAAACCGGTGAATCCCGAGGTAACCAACAGTGAGCATGATCTTGATGTCGGTCGGGGACACGTATTCCACCCTGGCGCAAATCGGTAACCCGACACCCGAGGCGCCGCCGTTGTCGGACAAACTCATGCAGTTCGTCCGGTACGCGACCTGGTTCGCGCTGCTGTCCGGCATCATCAGCATCATCTACGCGGGCGGCCGCTTCGCCTGGGAGAAATGGTCCGGCGGGGCGCTGCAGTCGCCGAAGATGGTGGCGGGCGCGATGATCGGCGGTGTCGTCGCGACCAGCGCGGGCACCATCATGAACGCCGTCGTCGGAAGCTGACCAGAGACCGACCGGTACGAACTTTTTTCGAGCCGTGGTCCGGCGGGCGCTCAGCCCTCCCAAGTCCAGCGCGGCACCGCGCGGATCGGATGCAACTCCTCGTCGGTGCTCGCGTGCGAGTTCTGCTGCGCCACTTCCGCGCCGAACTCCACGTGCGAGCGCACCGCGTCGCGGAACGCCGCCGACTCCAGCAGGCCCGCCTCCTCGAACGCCTCCATATACAGTTCGGCGAATCGCTCGCGCTGCTCGTCGGTGATCTTCAGGTGCCGGTGCACCGCGATGAGGTAGTCGAACCCCAGTTCGCGGCTGAAGCGATCCGGGCCGCCGAACGATTCGGCGGTGAACCAGGTGAGGTGATCGACGTGGTGCGGGCGACGCTCGGGGAACAGCGACTTCAGCACGGGGTCGGCCAGCACCTTGTCGTAGAAGGCGGTCTCCACCCGGCGCAGCGCCTCCTCGCCTCCGACGTGTTCGTACATGCTCGTCATGGGTGACCTCCCGACTGGCTGCGACTGCTACCCATTAGAGGCCCATGCGTCGCGGAATGCGCCCGGTTTCGCCGAGAGCGGGTCCGAAATCCGTGGTTTCTCAGGGTGTTTCCCGATTCTCTCGTCCGCGTTCCTGCCACACGATCGATACGACCGGATCGAGACGAGGAGCTGAGATGACAGATCGAGCCAAGGACGAGGCGCTGGTCCGCGAGGTGGTGGCGCGCGCCGCGCGGGCATGGGACGCCAACGACGCGACGGCCTACGCGGCCGAATTCACCGAGGACAGCGACTACGTCGCGTTCGACGGGACGCTGCTGCGCGGACGGGAGGCGAACCGCGCCCTGCACGCCGGGCTGTTCGACGGTGTGCTGTACGGCACCAGGATGGAGGGCACGATCGAGTCGATCCGCTTCCTCACCGGCGACGTCGCCGTCGTGCACCTCACCGGATCCGTGGTGTTCGCCTGGCAGCGCGAGGTGCCCAAGGGCCGTCGCTCCCGCAATACCTGGGTGCTGGTGCGCACCGCGGACGGCTGGCGCGTCGCCGCGTTCCACAACACCCGGGTGCGGCCGATGGCGGGGGAAGGGCCGGTGGTGCGGTTGTTCGGCAACTACGTGCGCTGGCGGACCGCACGGGCACGAGCGCACGGGTAGCGGAACAACGTCGGGGCTTCAGATCCGCGCGCCCTTGGCGCGATTGCAGGCACGACAGAGGATCTGCAAGTTGCTCGCGCTGGTGGCACCGCCGCGACTGAGCGGGATGACGTGGTCGAACTCGAGGTAGTGCGCGCTGGCGCATTCGACGCACTTGCCGCCGTCGCGCTGCCACACTTCGGCTTTCACTTCCTGCGGGATGCTGCGCGTGTCGCGCTGGCCAGGCGTGAGCACCAGCCGTTTCGCGACCCGCAGCGCGCCTTCCAGCGCGGCGGCGACGTAATCGGGGTCGGCCACCTCGAAGGTCGCGCCGCCGCGGGCCGAGGTCGCCGCGAGCACCACGACGCCCGCCTCGACGTGTACCGAGACGACCCTCGACCACGGCATCTCCACGCCGGCGCCGGTGCCGACGAAACGCAGTTTCTTGTTGCTGGCGATCAGCCTGCCCTCGGTGACCTTCGGCCCGCGGGCCAGCTGTCGCACATGGGTGGCGACCAGGTCGAGGTGCACCTTCTCCTCCGGGTCCAGGTGCAAGCCGGGCGTGCGGACCACCGGCAGATCGCCCTCGCGCAACCGGCACAGCGTGCGACCGCGGTGCATCCGCCTGCGTAGGTCCTCGATGAGCGGTCCGTTCAGCGCCAGCTCGGCGACGGCGCGTTCGAAGAGGTCGTACTCCGACTGCTGGATCGCCCCGTCCGCGAACGCGAAAGTGACCAGCCGCTCGACGTAACTGAGCCCGACCTCGCGCAACGCCGTGCGGCCGATGTTCTCGTCGATGCGCTGGTAGCGCAGCGACGCCCACAGCGCCTCCCACGGCTCGCCCTGCGGCCCCGAGCCGATCAGCACCCGCCAGGCCCTGGTGTGCCAGTGGGTGAGGAATTCCTCGATCTCGGCCTCGCAGTACTGGCACGGTGCGGACCCGCCGAACAGCTTGCGCCGCAGAGGGTTTCCGCAGCGTGGGCAGGCGCGCGGGCCCGGTGGCGCGGTGCGGTAGGTTGCCGAGGTCCATTCCGAGCCGTCCCACCAGCGCATGCGGGACGGGTCCTCGGGGTCCGAATGCCAGTCGGCGCGTTCGGGATTCGGTGGCGGCGGTGGTGGCATCGGTTGCCGCGATCGCCGCGTCAGGTCGACGTGCTGGTCGGCGCGCGGCGGTCGGTCCGCAGGGTATGGCTCCGACATCGCGGATACGCCCGGGCTCGCCGGTTCTCTGGCTCCGGTGGATTCCTGACTGGTCCGTCTGGATGGCGCCGGTGGGTCGACGGGATGGCGTGGCGCGACACTCCCTTGACGGGCGGGGGTTTCCGCGGCGCCGACGTGTTCGGCGCGGTGCGGCACGTCCTCCGGTAGCTGCCGCGCGGGGTAGGGAGCACCCGAAGGCAGGTGCCGGTCGGGTGCGGAGTCGGCGGTCCGCGTGCCGCGTGCGACGGCATCGTGCGCGCCGGACCGCGTGGTGCCACCCGGCTCGTGCACGGCGGGCCGCCGCGCCGGGCGTCGGGGCGACTCGTCGACCGCGACGCCGAACTCGGTGACCAACCCCGCCAGCCCACTGCTCCAGCCCTGACCGATCGCGCGGAACCGCCAGCGGCCCTCGCGCCGGTAGAACTCGCCGAACATCATGGCGGCCACCGCGTCGGCGTCCTCGATGTCGAAGCGGGCGACCGGGCCGTCGGCGGCGAAGACCGTCACCGTCAAACCCGCTATGTCGCCGAATGTTCCGTGCTCGAGGGAGCCGCTGACCACGATCCGGTCCACCTCGCTCTCGGTGCGCGGCAGCGAGACGCTCAGCCGCGCGGTCCCCGGCGCGGGCTCCTGATCCAGCGTCACCGCCTGTGACACGTGCCGAGGCGCGTTGTAGAACACCAGATCTCGGTCCGTGCGCACCGCGCCCGACCCGTCCAGCAACAGTGCGTGCGCGTCGACGACATGCTCCGACCGCCATGAAACGACTACGGCTAGAAGGGATGTCGGTACCGGCGCGTGCGCGCCCTTGCTCAGTTTCATCGTGCTCGAATATTGCCACGACCCTCCGACACGCCGAATTCGCGAGGTCCGCGCACGGGCGCGCCGAGGGCGACACAGACCGAGCGGTCCGGGATTTACCGGGGTTCCGGCGTTCGGTCGGGCACAGTATTTCTATGACTACCCCGAAGGGGTCGGGCCGCAAGAAGCAGACCCCGAAGACGACGGGACCGCGCGTCCCCGGCGCCGCGGAGATCCTGGCCGCCGCGCAGACGGCGGTCGAGGCGGCCCAATCGGCCGCTGGTCAGGCGCTGGAGTCGGCGCAGCTCACCGCCGGACACGCCTTCGACGCAGCCATCCGGCTACCACCGGCCTCGGCCCAGCTGGCCGCGCAGCTGCCCGATCTGATCGAGAACCTGACGATGGCCATCGACCGGCTCAACGCGACCATCGACCGGTTGGACCGGACCCTCGCGCTGGCCGACCCGGCCTTCGCCGCCTACGACCGGCTGCTGCCGCGACTGGAGGCGATGATCGCCCTCGGTGAGGACGTGCTCGGCAAGCTCGCCAGGTTGCCGGGCATCGCCATGCTCGGCAAGGTGACCGGATTCAGCGGCAGGCGGCCCGGCGAGGAGGAGCCGCCGCCGCCCGAGCGACCGAAGCGGCGTCGCTGACTCAGCGGACGGCGGCGCGATAGGTGGCCGCCGCCTTGAGCAGCACCTCCCGGAACTCCTCTTCCGGGTCGGAGTCCAGCACGATCGCCCCGCCCGCGCCGATACGCCACTCGCCGCCGTGTCGCACGGCGGTGCGGATGACGATGTTCAGATCCGCGGTGCCGCCGAGCCCGAGGAAGCCGATGGTGCCGGAATAGACGCCGCGCGCCTCGGTCTCCAGTTCATCGATGATCTCCATGGTGCGCAGTTTCGGCGCGCCGGTCATGGAGCCGCCGGGGAAACAGGCGCGCAGACAGTCGATCACGTCGACATCCGGACGCAGCGTGCCGCGCACCGTCGAAACCAGTTGATGCAGCGTCGTATACGTCTCGGTGGCCATCAGCTTCGGCACGTGCACGCTGCCGATCTGGCAGACGCGGCCGAGATCGTTGCGCAACAGGTCGACGATCATCAGGTTCTCGGCCCTGGTCTTCGGGCTGTCGGCGAGTTCGCGGCGCAAGCGCTCGTCCTCGGCGGGGTTCGCGCCGCGCGGTGCGGTGCCCTTGATCGGCTTGCTCTCCACGGTGCGCGCCCGGTCGATCTTGAGGAAGCGTTCCGGTGAGGAACAGGCGATCTCGAGGTCGTCGAAGCGCAGGAACGCCGCGTACGGTGCGGGGTTGCAGCGGCGCAGCGTGCGGTAGAAGTCGAGGCCCTCGGTGTTGGCGGCGACGGTGAGGCTGTCGGTCAGGCAGATCTCGTAGGACTCGCCCGCGTGCAGCCGGTCCAGGCAGACGCCGATGTCGGCGAGATAGCGCCCGCGACCGCGGGTGAGCAGCCCCTCGACCGCCGCGATATCCGAATCCACTTCCAGCGTGGGCGGATTCGACCAGGTGGGCAGGGCGGCGAGCGCCTCCGCGGTGTCGCGCAGCCAGTCCGCGGCCGCGCGCGCGGTGTCGGAGCCGGGATCGGTGAGGGCGAGCAGATGGGTGCGCCCGGCGACGTGGTCGACCACCACGAGCCGATCGGCGAAGATCCACTGCGCGTCGGGTGTCGGTGCGCGGTGCGCCGCGTTCGCGCCGCAATCGGCCTTCACCTCGTAACCGAGATAGCCGACGTATCCGCACGCGAAGTCGAACGGCAGGTCCGGGATTTCGGCGGTGCGCCAGCGCAATTCGGCGGCCAGGTAGTCGAGCACGTCACCCGCGACGGTGCGTCGGCCGCCGTCGGCGGTCTCCACGACCACCGCGCCGTCGCCGACCCGGTACCGGACCACCTCGGCCAGCGGCCCGCTCGCGTCGCCGAGGAAGGAGAACCGGTCGAGCCCGGGTTCGACGTGCTCGCTGTCCAGCCAGAACGCGGTCGGGGAATCCCGGTAGAGGCGAAGGAACGCGGCCTCGGTGTCGATGGCCCGGTCGAGGATCTCGTGGCGCAACTGCCAAGGTCGCTCGGGTTCGCCTGGGCGATAGGGGCTTTCGGTGGACGGGTCGGGCTCCGGCGGTATCCGCCCCGTCTTGATCGAACCGGGGCCGAGGTCGATCGCCGTTCTCTCGGTGGTGAAACCGGACGTGCGTGTCGAATCCTGCGCCGTGCTCGGATCGCCCGGTCTGGTTCTCGCGGCGGCGTCGACCACGGCCCCGCCGCGGGGCGGTCTGGAGCGCGCGAGCGGCATCGCGTTGCGGATCTGTGGCGCGTCGGCGATCGCGGGCGGGCGATGACGAGCCGCGCGGGGTTCGGCACGCTCGACGGTCGCCGTCGCGCCGCGCGTGGTTTGCGCGCCTCCGACCCGTTGTCCCCTGGCGTGTTCGGTCCGTTCGTGGTGCGCCGCCGTGAGTTCGGCGAAATTGCGCAGCAGCGCCGCGCCGTACTCGCTGGCAATGGACTCGGGATGGAACTGCACGCCCCACTGCGGTCTGGCGCGGTGCCGCACGCCCATGACGACGCCGTCGGGGGTGCTCGCGGTGATCTCCAGCTCGGCGGGCAGCGGCCGGATGGCGCTCAGGGAGTGGTAGCGGACGGCGGTGAAGCCCTGCGGAAGACCGGCGAACAGCTCGCGGTTGTCGTGGCCGACCTCGTCCAGATAGCCGTGCCGCGCGATGGGTGCGGGCGCGACGAGACCGCCCGCCGCCACGACGATGCCCTGGTGGCCCAGGCACACGCCGAGCAGCGGGAGTTCGACGGTGGCGATGACGGCAGCGGAAATGCCCACGTCACGGGCCACATCAGGGCGACCGGGTCCGGGGGAGACGACGATGTTGTCGAAACGGTGCAGGCCGAGCCGGGCCGGGTCGTCCACCTCGTCGTTGCGCACGACCGTCGGCTCGACGCCGTTCACCTCGCTGATCAGCTGATACAGGTTGTAGGTGAACGAGTCGTAGTTGTCGATCAACAGCGTGTGCATGGTGTGCCAAACCCTACGCCTGGCAGGTCGACACGAACTGTTGTCACGTGCCTTCAGTTGGCGTGGGCGGGTGGTGCAGAATGTGGGCATGTCTGTTGCGCAACCGGTCGAAGTGGATCGCGACGTCGTCGATTTCGCGATCGTCGGGAAATGGATGGAAGAACAGGGCCTGCCCGGCGGCGCGTTCGAGGAGGTGACTTCGCTCGGCGGCGGCACGCAGAACATCATGCTGCGGTTCCGTCGCGGCGGCCGGGACTACGTGCTGCGGCGCGGACCGAAGCATCTGCGCGCCAAGAGCAACGACGTCATCCGCCGGGAGGCGCGGCTGCTCGGCGCGCTCAGCGGCGCGGGCGTGCGCGCGCCCGAGGTCATCGCCGCGTGCGCCGACGAGTCGGTCATCGGGGCGGTCTTCTATCTGATGGAGCCGATCGTCGGTTTCAACCCGCAGAACGAACTGCCCGAGTTGCACGCGAAGGACCCCGAGATCCGGCGGCAGATGGGACTGTCCGCGGTCGAGGCCATCGCCCGGCTCGGCGCCCTCGACTACCAAGCGCTCGGCCTGACGGACTACGGCAAGCCCGAGGGATTCCTGGAGCGCCAGGTGCCGCGCTGGCTCGGCGAGCTCGAATCCTATTCGGCCAACGAGGGTTACCCCGGACCGCAGATTCCCGGCGTCCAGCAGGTCGGGGAGTGGCTGTATCGCCACCGGCCCGCCGACTGGACGCCGGGCATCCTGCACGGCGACTGTCATCTGGCCAACATGATGTTCTCCTACGAGGGCCCCGAGGTGGCCGCGATGGTGGACTGGGAGATGTCCACCATCGGCGATCCGCTGCTCGACCTGGGCTGGCAGATCGCGACCCGGCCGGAGCCCGGCACCACCGGCGCGGCGCTGGTCGGCAAGCTCGGCGCCGTCGGCGGTCTGCCGACCCCGGAGGAGATGGTCGAGCACTACGGCCGGTTCTCCGATCGCGACCTGAGCCACGTCACCTGGTACACCGTGCTGGCCTGTTTCAAGCTGGGCATCGTGCTGGAGGGCACGCACGCGCGCGCGTTCGCGGGCAAGGCGCCCAAGCAGGTCGGCGACTTCCTGCACGCCATCACCCTGGAGTTGTTCGAGCGGGCGCACCGCCTGATGGAGTGACGGACCGGATCTCGACGAAGCCTGGCCGTATATGGGTGGAAATCCATATGCGGCCAGCTCTAGTTTCGACGCATGCCGATCGTTCCCGACGTGAAGAACTGGACCTGGGTGTTGGAGCGCGCCTGTCCCGAGTGCGGTTTCGACGCCGCGGCCATCGATTACGAGCAGGTGCCGTCGCTCGCGCGCGACAGCGCCGACCGGTTGCGCGCGGTGCTGGACCGCCCCGACGCCCGGCAGCGTCCGGACGAATCGACGTGGTCGCCGCTGGAGTACGCGGCCCACGTGCGCGACGTGTGCCGGATCTTCGCCTACCGTGCCGCGATCACCGCGCGCACCGCCGCCGTCGATCCGCGGGTGCCCGCCTTCGACGCGCGCGGACTCACCCCGGAGGAGACACCGGACGGTTTGCCGGTCTTCTCGAATTGGGATCAGGACGAGACTGCGATCGCCGACCGCTACGACTCGCAGGAGCCCGCCGCGGTCTCGGGTGAACTGGCGCTGGCGGCCGAGGCGGCGGCACGCGCGTTCGAAGTGGTGCCGGCGGCGGATCGCGGTTTGCGGGTGCGTCGCAGCGACGGGTCGATCTTCACCGTCGACTCGCTGGCGAAGTACTTCGTACACGACCTCGTCCATCACGTACACGACGTGCGCGGCTGAGAACGAGTGCCAATTCTAGAACGTGTTCGGGCATCGCGCCGTGCCGCACCGATGAATTTCCCGATCGGTACTAGAACGCGTTCCATTTTTCTCGTACTGTGGGTGCAGTCACATTGAAGCACTGTGCACGCGAGAGGTCGACAGGAATGAAGACGAAGGGCGCGATCCTGTGGGGGATCGACGAGCCGTGGTCGGTGGAAGAGATCGAGATCGGTGACCCGGTCGCCGGCGAGGTGCAGATCCGGATGGAAACCGCCGGTATGTGCCATTCGGATCACCACATCGTCACCGGTGCGACACCGATGCCCGCCTTCCCCGTGATGGGCGGCCACGAAGGCGCGGGCGTGATCACCAAGCTCGGTCCGAACGTGCCGGGCGATCTTCAGGTCGGCGATCACGTCATCCTGTCCTTCATCCCGGCCTGCGGCCGCTGTCCGGCTTGTGTCTCGGGCAATATGGCCCTCTGCGATCTCGGCGCGGGTCTGCTGCTCGGGCAGGCGATCAGCGACGGCACCTACCGCATCCAGGCGCGCGGCCAGAACGTGATCCCGATGTGCCTGCTCGGCACCTTCGCGCCGTACATGACCGTGCACCACACCTCGGTGGTGAAGATCGACCCGACCATCCCGTTCGAGGTGGCCTGCCTGGTCGGCTGCGGCGTGCCGACCGGATTCGGCTCCTCGACCCACGTGGCCAACGTGATGCCCGGTGAGACCGTGGTGATCGCGGGCATCGGCGGCGTCGGCATGAGCGCGTTGCAGGGCGCGGTGCTCTCCGGTGCCTCGAAGGTCGTCGCCATCGACCCCAACCCGTGGAAGCGGGAACAGGCGCAGAAGTTCGGCGCCACCCACACCTACGCCAGCATGGCCGAGGCGATCATGCCGCTGATGGACGCCACCGAGGGGCGGATGGCCGAGAAGGTCATCCTCACCATGGGCGAGATGCACGGCGACTACATCGAAGAGGGCCTGATCCTCACCGCGAAGGCGGGAACCCTGGTGGTCACCTCCATGGGCCGCATGGACGCCGGTGACGTGAAGATGAACAGCTTCCTGCTGTCCATGCTGCAGAAGACGGTGAAGGGCTGCATCTTCGGCGGCGGCAACGCCCGCCAGGACGCGCCGCGCCTGCTCGCGCTGTACAAGTCCGGCCAGCTCAACCTGGACGACATGGTGACCCGCAGCTACAAGCTGGAGGAGATCAACCAGGGCTACCAGGACATGTTGGACGGCAAGAACATTCGCGGCATCATCCGCTACACCGAAAACGACTGGTAGGTCGTCGGACGACCCGCTCGGCGAGCCGGACCGCGGCCTGGGTGACCAGAGCGTGCGGGATCAGTTCGCCGAGCGGGGATTTCAGATCTTGCAGCGCAGCAGAGCCTCGCGGAGGTTGCGGCTGCGCACGTCGTCGAGGACGGCCATGCCGAGGCGGTTCATGGTGTAGCCGAAGCCGAGACCGGTGCTCGGGTCCGCGAATCCGAAGGAGCCGCCGAGGCCCGTCGTGCCGTAGGCGCGTTTGTCGGAGCCGAATCGGAACGAACCGCGGGACTTGCGGAAGCCGAGATGGTAGCGACTCTTGGTGTGCAGCACCAGGTCTTCGGCTGGCACGTCGTCGGCGGTGTCGGCTGCGGCGAGCAGGTCGAGGAGGTCGTCGGCGATGGGCAGCGCGCCGGTGCGCGCCGCGGCCGCGCCGTAGATCTTGGCCAGCGATCGGGCATTGCCGACGCCGCCGTGGCCGGGCGACTCGACCCCGAGGAATTCGCGGCGGGTCGCTCGCGCGGGCGCGCCGCAGCGCGGATTGGTCAGCGCCGCATGCGAGTGTCCGCGTTCCAGGAAGACCTCGGCGCCGATGCGCAGCGGCAGATCGCGCTCGTAGCGCAGGATGTCCAGGCCCTTGGTGGCCGAGAGCACCGCGACGCGCTCGATCGGTTCGGCGGCGGGCAGGCCGATGAAGAAGTCCAGGCCGAGCGGCTCGGCGATGTCCTCGGCGAACACACGGCCGAGGGTGCGGCCCAGCGGATCGACGCGGCGCACCAGCTCGCCCTGGTAGAGGCCGAGGGTGATCGCGTGATAGCCGTGCCGGGTGCCGGGCTGCCACGCGGGCTTCTGTGCCGCGAGAATTTTCGCGAGCCCGTCCATATCGGCGAGCTGGGACAGTTTCACCACGGTGTCGAGTCCGGAAAGACCCGCCTGGTGATCGATGAGCTGGCGCACCGTGATCGCGCCCTTGCACTGCGCGGCGAACTCCGGCCAGTAGTCGGCGACCGGCTTCTCGTAGTCCAGGACGCCCTTGGAGACCGCCGTCGCGACCACGAACGCCGCCATGCCCTTGGTCGAGGAGAAGACCGGCACGATGGTGTCTGGCTCCCACGGCTCGACGCGGCGCCGGTCTCGGTACCCGGCCCACAGATCGACGACGGGGCGATCGCCCGCGAAAACGGCGACGGCCGCGCCGATTTCGCCGTGCCGGGAGAAATTGCGGCGGAACGCGTCGGCGACCGGACCGAAGCCGGGGGCCACCTCGCCGTGGATCGTGGGTTCACTCATGCCTGCGCCTCGCTGGCGCTCGGCTCCGGCATGCGCGATGCACGCTGGCACATGATTCGCTCACTGCGTTCGCTCATAGTGAGTCGATGGTACCGGCGGTACCGAGATCTCTCGGAGGCTCCCATTCATCGGATCGATTTCCGGTGGCGGTACTACCGCGCCGCCGCGGTCTCGTAGGCTCGTTTTCGTGCGTTCACTCGAACAGATCCAGGACTGGCCGGTTCGACACGCGGCGGCCGGTGTGGTCACCGGCGCCGGCGCGGTTTCGCAGGGCGATGCCGAGCGCGTCTTCCCGCTCGCCTCGGTGACCAAGCCGCTGGTCGCCTACGCGATACTAGTCGCGGTGGAGGAGGGCGCGATCGAGCTCGACCAGCCCGCGGGCCCCCCCGGAGCAACCGTCCGGCATCTGCTCGCGCACACCTCCGGTCTCGCCTTCGACACCACCGACGTGCTCGCCGAGCCGGGCGCGCGCCGAATCTATTCGAGTTCGGGATTCGAGGTGCTCGCCGAATTCGTCGCGGACCAGACCGGAATCGCGTTCGACGAATATTTGCGGGACGCGGTGTTCGAACCGCTCGGCATGAAATCCTCGGTGCTCACCGGGCCCGCCGGACACGCGTGCAAGTCCTCGGTGGCGGACCTGCTGTTGTTCGCCGCCGAACTGTTGAACCCGCGGCTGATCTCGGCTCGGACCCACGCCGAAGCCATCACCGTGCAGTTCCCCGGCGTGAACGGCATCCTGCCCGGATACGGCTCGAAGCGGCCCAACGACTGGGGCCTCGGATTCGAAATCCGCGACGCGAAATCCCCGCATTGGACCGGCGGAGCGAACTCCCCGCGTACCTATGGGCATTTCGGCCAGTCCGGCACCTTCTTATGGGTCGATCCGGAAATCGGGGTGGCGTGTGTCGCGTTGGCGGACGAGAATTTCGGCGACTGGGCACGGGAGGTGTGGCCGGTACTGAGTGACGCGGTGATCGCCGAAGCGAGACTCGCAAGCAACACACTCGCGAAGTAACATACGTAACTTCGGGCACTCCAGTACACTCAGGCAACGCCAGCTGGACGAGTCGTTGGGGAAGACGTCCCTCGTCGAAGCTGGAGGTATCGGTGGTGCGCGCATCGAGTCAGTTCGCGGACGCGACGGCGGGTGTGGTGTGGATCCACTCGTCGCCCGCCGCGCTGTGCCCACACGTCGAGTGGGCGCTCACCTCGGCCCTCGGTTCCCCCGCCAAACTGCGCTGGACCAACCAACCGGCCGACGGTCAACTGCGCGCGACCAGCGACTGGATCGGGCCCGTCGGCACCGCCGCCCGAATTGCCCAGTCGTTGCGGTCTTGGCCGGTGCTCCGGTTCGAGGTCACCGAGGATCCGAGTGACGGGGTCGACGGCGAGCGGTACAGCTTCGTGCCCGGTTTGGGGTTGTGGCACGGATCCACCAGTGCGAATGGGGATGTGACGCTGGGGGAGATGCGGTTGCGGGCGATGCTGCAGGCGGCGCGGGAGCTCGGGAAGTACTCGGCTTACGACCTGGCGTCCGAGATCGATCGTGCGCTGGGGACGGCGTGGGATGAGGATCTGGAGGTCTTTCGGTCCGGGGATGGTGGGGTTGGTGCCGAGGTCACTTGGTTGCGTCGGGACGTGGGGTAGGTCTTCGGCTCGCGAATCGGTTTCCGCTGCTTGGGTTTCGGTGGTGTGGTCGTTGAGATCGGTGGTTCCGGGGGCCTTCTGTCGACGCTCGGCTTGCCAAAGTGACGTGGGGGTGTGGGTGTCGTCCGGGAAAGTGCTCGAGAATCAGCTGTCTTCGGTCTGTTGCGAACTCACTTGCTGGGTCGGAGCAGGGGATTTCGACCTCGGCGCGGATCGCACCCAGGGCCATGTCATCAAGGCCCATACGACGAGCAGGATGACGGCGACGGTCCCCCAATACCACGGCCACGGGCCCAGCACGTCGAGCAGCGACGGCGTCGAAGGCTTTCGGTTGACGAACCCGTAGTTGGTGTCGGCGAGGGAGTTGAAGACGAAGGTGACCGCGACCCACACCACGGTGACCGCCACGGCGAACCAGTAGCTGCGCCAGGTCGGGTGCATGCCGATGCCCCAGGTCAGGTAGATCGCGGCCCAGACCACGGCCAGGTGGATCGCCCAGAAGGCGAGGAACTCGTAGTGCGGGAATTCGGGGCTTTCCAGGGCAGGTGAGATGAGCGCTTGGGTGCTCAGGGTGAGGCACCAGTAGTAGGTCAGTGCGTAGGCCCAGCGCTGGTGCGTCACCAGCGCGTACCCGGCGACCATCGTCGCGAGATCGGTCAGGCGTAGCGGAACCGAGCGGCCGATGGTGGGCGGGAACAGCGTGGAGAGGTAGATCGCCAGATACAGCCCCAACGTCACCGCGCCGAACGCGCGGCTGAAACGGCGTGCGGCGGAAGGGTTCTGCTTTCGCCCGATGACGACCACCAGCACCGCGCCCACCGCGAACACGGCAAGCACGATCCAATGCGACAGCCCGTAAGCGGAGAACTCCCGCTGCGCCGTGGGTGCGTCCACCCGCTCAGTTTAGTGGGGGAGCGGCGGAGACCTGGTCGACGCGCGACGAAGGCGTTCGTCGGCGCGGTGCGGGCCGAGGGCGCGACCGCTGGAGCGTCATTTCAGCTTGCTGAACCCCGTCCGCGTGGTGTTGGTTCAGGCCGCGACCGCGGAGCGTCGGCGGGCCGCGGCGATCCGGCGGCCGATGATCCCCTGCCGCGGTGCGAACAGGTACGCCAGGGTGAACGCGACGCCCTGCACCACGACCACCATGCCGCCGGGCGCGGTGTCGAGGTGGTAGCTGACGTACAGCCCGATCACCGAGCAGAGCGCCGACACGGCAGGGGCGATCAGCAGCATGCGACCGAAGCGGTCGGTGAGCAGGTACGCCGTGGCTCCGGGAATGATCAGCATCGCCACCACCAGGATGACTCCGACCGCCTGGAGCGCGAGGACCGCGGTCAGCGCGAGCAGGGCCAGGAGCGCGGTGCCGAGCAGGCGCGGGCGCAGGCCGATGGCGTGGGCGTGGGTGGTGTCGAAGGCGTAGAGGGTGAAGTCGCGTCGCTTCAGGATGAGGGCGGCGAGCACGATGACGCCGAGAATGGCGATCTGGACGAGCTCGTCGCGGCTGACGCCGAGCAGGTTGCCGAAGATGATGTGGTTCAGGTCGGTTTGGCTCGGCGTTATCGAGACCAGGACCAGCCCGAAGGCGAACAGGGTGGTGAAGACGATGCCGATCGCCGCGTCTTCCTTCACCCGGCTGGTGTTGCGTACCACGCCGATGAGCGCGACGGCGAGGAAGCCGAACACGACCGCGCCCACCGCGAACGGTGCGCCGACGATGTAGGCCAGGACGACACCGGGCAGCACGGCGTGCGACACCGCGTCACCCATCAGGGACCACCCGATCAGC
The DNA here is from genome assembly GCF_059570515.1 of Nocardia sp. CNS-044. Classification (NCBI taxonomy): domain Bacteria; kingdom Bacillati; phylum Actinomycetota; class Actinomycetes; order Mycobacteriales; family Nocardiaceae; genus Nocardia; species Nocardia sp. CNS-044. Next base: position 317,967 of record NZ_JCANSX010000007.1, on the reverse strand, counting down.
ACCAGCCAGCACGACAGGGTCGCGCACACGACGGCGGTGACCAGGGTGGTGGCCAGCGCTCGCACCATGAACTCGTAGCGCAGCGGATCGACGAAGAACTCCACGAGCGACATCTCAGCCCGCCTTCGGTAGTGAATCGCGTTCCAGCACATCGAGTCCGAAGGCCAGCGCCAGTTTCTCGGGGCGCAACACTTCGTGAGTATCGCCGTGTGCGAGCACTTTTCGCATCAGCAGGACAGATTCGTCGGCGAGGTCGGGCAGCGCGTGCAGGTCGTGGGTGGAGATCAGGATCGTGGCGCCGTCGGCGGCGAGTTCGCGAAGCAGCGTGGTGATGGTGGCCTCGGAACGCTTGTCCACTCCAGCGAACGGTTCGTCGAGCAGCAGAATCGTTGCGCCCTGGGCGATTCCACGCGCCACGAATGCGCGCTTGCGCTGTCCGCCGGACAGTTGCCCGATCTGGCGGTCGGCGAGGTCGGTCAGTTCCACTCGTTCCAGAGCGTGCGCCACGGCTTCCCGATCCGCGCGCCGGGGGCGGCGGGTGAAACCCATGTGGCCGTAGCGTCCGGTCATCACGACGTCGCGGACCGACAGTGGGAAACTCCAGTCGACCGCCTCGCTCTGCGGCACGTAACCGAGCGCTCCGGCGCGACGCGCGCCCGCGGGGTCGGTCCCATCGATGCGGACCGTGCCGCGATCGGGTCGCACCAGACCCATGATCGTCTTGAACAGCGTCGACTTGCCGGAGCCGTTCATGCCGATGAGTCCGCACACGCGCCCGGAACGCAAGCTCAGATCGACGCCGTCGAGCGCGAGCACCTCGCCGTAATGCACTGTGACGTCACGGATTTCGATGCTGGGTGTCATGGCCGTGCTCCCGTCAGCGCCGCGGTGATGGTCTTGGCGTCGTGCCGGATCAGATCCAGGTACGTGGGCACCGGGCCGTCGGCTTCGGAGAGCGAGTCGACGTAGAGCACGCCGCCGAACCGCGCGCCGCTCGCCTCGACCACACGCTGCATCGGGGCATCGGACACGGTCGACTCGCAGAACACGGCGGGCACCCGGTTCGCGCGGACGAAATCGATCGCCGAGGTGATCTGCTGCGGTGTCGCCTGCTGTTCGGCGTTGACCGCCCAAATGTACTTCTCCGTGAGTCCGGCGTCGCGAGCCAGGTAGGAGAACGCGCCCTCGCAGGTGACCAGTGCGCGCTCGTTGGGCGGCAGCGTGGCGAGGGTGCTCACCAATTCGTCGTGGATCTTCTGCAGTTCGGCCTGGTAGGCGGCGCCTGCGGCGCGGAAGTCGGCGGCATGTTCCGGAGCGAGTTCGCCGAAGGCGCGAATCATGTTGTCCACGTAGATCTTCACGTTCAGCGGAGACATCCACGCGTGCGGGTTCGGCTTGCCCTGATACGCGTCCTCGGTGATCGACATCGGCGTCACGCCGTCGCTGACGACCACGTGCTTCACGTCCACGTCCTCGACGAACTGCGTGAACCACGCCTCGAGGTTCATGCCGTTGTCGAGGATGAGATCGGCCGTCGAGGCCCGGCGAACATCACCCGGGGTCGGCTCGTAGCCGTGAATCTCCGCGCCCGCCTTGGTAATCGATTCGACGGTGAGATGCTCACCCGCGACCTGGCGCGCGATATCGGCGAGCACGGTGAATGTGGTGAGCACCACCGGTTTCTCGTTCCGGTTCGCGGACTCGCCACAGGCGGCGAGCGTCGCGGTCATCGCGAGCGCGCCGAGCAGAGCGGCGAACGCGCGAGCAGTCGTGCGGAACGAGGGGTGGAGCGAGACCTTCACAAGCCGAATGATAAGTTTCGGGTTACCTAAATTTCAAGTTCGAGATCGCCGAACGCTGCGGAGGCCACATCGCGCCCTACGCATATCCGCAGCCCAGAAGGGGTGCTTCTCGTTGATGCCCCCATTGGGCTAGCGGAGGCTGCGCCCGGGGGCTTCGGTCGAGGACGACGTCGACCCGCCCGCACCCCTGCCGACCCTCCTAGTCGGAGGTGACGCCGTACTTCGTGCAGCCACTCCCGTCGCAGATCGAGCGCCGCCACGGCAATGGGTCGCGAAAGCACGGAGACCGTGCCAGATCCACTGGCACGGTCTCCGTTCTCGAATCAGGTTGTCGACGCGACTACGCCTCGGCCAGCGCGGGCACCTCGTCGGCGCCGTCCTGCGCACCCAGCCGCGGGTACGTCGGATATTCGATGCCCGAGATGTACTGCACCGTCCGCACGACCTGGCACGAATAGCCGAATTCGTTGTCGTACCAGAGGTACAGGATCACGGTGTCGCCATCGACGATGGTGGCATTGGCGTCGACGATCGACGCCGCGCGAGAGCCGATGAAATCGCTCGAGACCACGTCGGTGGCCGCGGTGTAATCGAGGTTGCGGCTCAACGGGCCGGACAGCGAGACCTGGCGCAGGTACTCGAGCACTTCGCTGGTCGTGGTCTCCCGCTCGAGCTGCAGGTTCAGAATCGCGACCGAGACGTCCGGCGTGGGGACGCGGATCGAGTTGCCGGTGATCTTGGCCTTGAAGTCCGGCATCGCCTTGGCGACCGCGGACGCGGCGCCGGTCTCGGTGAGCACGAGGTTGAACGGCGCGGAGCGACCACGGCGGTCGGCCTTGTGGAAGTTGTCCAGCAGGTTCTGGTCGTTGGTGAACGAGTGCACCGTCTCCACGTGGCCGCGGACGATGCCGTACTCGTCGTCCATCGCCTTGAGCGGCGGAACGATCGCGTTGGTCGTGCACGAAGCGCACGAGACGATCTGCTCCGAGAGGCCCAGCCCGCGGTGGTTGACACCGTGCACGATGTTCGGGACATCGCCCTTGCCCGGCGCGGTCAGGACGACCTTCGCGATGCCCGGACGCAGGTGCTGCGACAGGCCCTGACGGTCACGCCATTTGCCGGTGTTGTCGATCAGGATCGCTTCATCGATTCCGTAATCGGTGTAGTCGATCGTGGTCGGGTCATCGCTGTAGATGAACTTGATGACGTTGCCGTTCGCGATGATCGTGTCGTTGTCGGCGTCGACCTTGATCGTTCCGTTGAAACTGCCGTGCACCGAATCGCGGCGCAGCAGGGAAGCGCGCTTGGCCAGATCACCCTCGCCGCCCTTGCGCACCACGACGGCCCGCAGGTTCAGCCCGTTACCGGACCCGGTCTTCTCGATCAGCAGACGAGCGACCAGGCGACCGATCCGGCCGAAGCCGTACAGGACCACGTCCCGCGGACCCTGCGGTTCGGCCTTGTTGCCGTCGGTGACGTCGGCCAGCACCGCGGCCGTGAACTCGGGGATCGACAGTCCGCGTTCGTCGGTGCGATAGGCCATGACCAGTCGGCCGAGATCGATCTTGCACGGCCCCAGATCCAGCTGACTAAGCGCTTCGAGGAACGGCAGGGTCTCGTCGATCGACAGCTCCTCGCCCTCGATCTGCCGCGCGAAGCGGTGCGTGCGCAGGATGCTGATCACCGATTTGTTCACCAGCGACCGGCTGTGCAGGAGGATGGTCACCCCCTTCTCGCGATACAACCGCCCAATGATCGGAATCATCGCCTCCGCCGAAGCCTCGTGAGCGTTCCAGCGGTCAAGATGGTCGTTAATCAACACACGTCCTCGGGGTTCCCTCGATCTGTACAACGACCGATGCTATCCAGGGCCGCGCTATCACAAAGCCCCGCTACCCCCCTGTGAGGCGGAGACCACGATGCGTCGGCATCGGCCGACCGGGTGCTGGCTCCGAAACAAGGCCCTCTCAGGTAGGCGGGCTGCGCGTTCTGGGTACGGAACGACACCCGAGGCAGGCGAACTCGGGGCGAGGACGGAGCGCCGCCCGGCGGCATGTCGGCGAACTCGAGGCAGGGGTCCGGGGGCGAAGCCCGCCGGGCGGGGCGTGGGGGCTGCGCCCCACAAAACACGACGGAACGAGAATCGGCCCACGCCCTCCGTGGGCATGGGCCGGGCATCGAGTGAGGTGGGCGCAGAGGGGATCGAACCCCCGACCGCTGGTGTGTAAAAGCGCGCCGAACCGTCCGGCGGGTAATGCCCCGTCCGATAATGCCGAGGTCAGAGGTCTTTTCGTGTCCGACTGGTGTTGTCCCGTCCGGCTTGTATCTGCCCGTTTAGGGACACTGTAGGGACGCTGGCGGGACTCTGCGATTGGTCCTCTGACCTGCGAGCGGGGCGACCTCCGCTACTTCGACACCTGGTTCATCAAGAGCGAGTGGATGCAACTGAGGGTTCGGTGGTCTCGATACACAGCCCCTATCGTCGGGCTCGGGCGAGACCGGACCGAGGGTTCGTGTCGGTGGGTAGTGCTTCACTTGAGCCATGCAGCCTCAGTATGGCCAGAAGCGCGTCTCGGCGAGTTCGATCGTGCCTGGTGATGTGGTCTTCAGACCTTCGCCACACGGTGACCTGATGATGGACGTCAAGGAGGTTCGACGCGAACCCGAGGGCGACAATCCGTTGTACGCCTACATCGGGCCGGTATATGCACTGAATTCGAGCAACATCGGCGACCAGATCACCGGTGACTCGCTCACCGATGACATCTGGAAAATCCCAGCGAGCGGGCAGGTGGACAAGAAGGTGCCGCTCGATGAAGCCGAATGGCGACCATAGCGGGCATCTGGCACAACTTGCTCATTCCCGAAGAGCTTCACCCAACCAGTCAGGAGAGTTACGTGGACCCTTGGACCGTGACGAGTCCGTCCGAAGGCGTGTACCGCTTCACTAACGCCACTGCGAACAAGGCAGTCATGATCACGCTACAGCCGGTTGGCAACGTCAATCTGGCTGCGGTCGGTGACGGTGAATTCGATGACGAAGCGGTGGCCAGTCCTAAAGATCCGGGCATGTCGTTCGACCGAGTCATCAAACGGGCATACGCCGTTGGGACGGCCGGAGTTCGGATCAACTGGACAGTGCCCGGAGTCGGGCACAACAGTTGGGTGTTCAACCTGCCGGGCTAGAAATACTCACGCAGCCCCCGTACGCCGCTCCAGCGCTCGCACGATGAGCGCTCGGGCGGCGTCGTTGTAGGCGGCCTGTTCAGCGAGCAGAGCAAAGGTTTTGTCATGCAGGGCGATCTCCGACGGCCGGGTGATAGTCAGCTCGGCGCTGACGGTCTCGGTGATCACCTGGGCGCGGTCGTACATGACGAAGTTCGTCGCCGGGGCGCGGTACTCGGCGTCCAGCGGAATGACGCCGAGCCGGAGGTTGGGCCGCTCTAGCTCGCCGAGGAGGTGTTCGAGCTGCGCCGCCATCACCGCGCAGTCGCCGACGGTCCGGCGTAGCCCGGCCTCGGCGATGAGGATGTGGAAGCGGTGCCCGCCGCGCTGGAGGACGCGCTGTCGGACCATCCGCATGGCTACGGCCTCGTCCAGATCGTCACGGCCTCCGGTGATGGCGATGCACGCGTGCAGGATCGCCCGCGCGTAGTCCTCGGTCTGCAACAGACCGGGCAAGGTGTCGGGGGCGAACCAGCGGATGAGCCGGGTCTGGCCTTCGAGCTTGATGGACTGGCGCTGCCGGTGCGCGTGGCCCGCCGCTACGGTGCGCTGCCACTCCAGGTACATCGCGCGCAGGTTGCGCAGGCTCGCAACCAGATCATCAAGGACGTTGAGAGCGCCGCACGCCTCGCACCAGACGGCGAGGTCGGCTTCGGACGGCGCTTGCTTCCCGCGCTCGATGCGGCTGATCTTGCTGGAATGCCAGCCACACCGAGCGGCGAGATCGACGCCGGACAGGTGGGCGGCCCGGCGCAGCTCCCGAAGGCGTGCGCCGAGCGCGGCCCGTGCGTCATCGACAGCTCTCACGGCGCGTTTGCGTGCTCGCTGTCGGCGTACCGGGTGTGGTCAACGCCTTTCGGCCACAACGTCGCCCGTGCCTGCACGCAGCGGGCGACGATCCCCGGATCGGTGGTGATGGACAGCCCCATGAACTCGCCGCTCTCGGCGAAGGTCGTAAAGGCCACTGTGTCGTCATCGAACAGCCAGTAGTCATCGCCCGGCACGGCGGCCGGGTCGGTGAGGTGGCGCGGCAGCCACCGCACCGCCTCCCCGACCTCTAGGCGAATCTCCGTCCGGCTGAGCAGCCACCGGGTGTAGTCCGAGTGCGGGACGGTGACCACGCGCAGCCGTTCGAGCGCAACGCCGCGCCCGGCCGTCTCGGTCATCAGGTCATCCCACGCCTTCCACGACGCGGGCTGTTCCTCCGGTTCGTAGCTCTCCCCGGCCTCCCAGCGCCGCAGCGCTTCGACTTCATCGGCCACACCGTAGGTGTCCTGCACCTCCAAGTGGAAGGCGCGACGGCGGGCCGCGCGGAACAGCGGCTCGAATATCCCGTCACCGGTTACATGGAGCATCAGCGCACCACCACGGCCGTCTCATGGTTGGCGAGACGGAGCTGTGCGAGGACTTCCGGCGCGGTGACCTGCTCGCCGCTGACCAGGAACGCGCCGGGGGCGTCGGTGGCTTCTACGGGCAGCGTCATGCCCGGCTCCAGCCAGTCGAGCAAGACGTGGGGCACGAGCACGGTCCCGGTCCTGTTGGTGATGTCGCCCTGTACGACCAGCTCGCCGGTCTCGGCGGCGTACACCGCCGGGCAGGTGCCGTGATCCGAGCCGGAGCCGAGCAGTCGCAGTGTGAGGTGAGAGTGCATTGTGAGGCCGTCCTTTGCAATTGAGGCGAACGTACCCCGCAATGGTTCCCGCGCAAGCCTGTGGGTCACAAGGTTGCGCGCAAAAACGCACAAAGTCGTATCGGGTTCAGACAGCACCCGCCGAGGATTCGTTTATGCCCGGCCGTCGGGTGTTGTTCCCCGGCGGCCGGTGCAAGCCACCAGCGAGACGACAGGGGACGACATGGACGGCGCGCGGTACCTCCAGCACAGCGATGGAAGCTGGGAGGTGGTCGGCGAGGACGGCTGGCCGGTCCCGATGGCCGAGTTCGTGGAACTCCACTCCGACGTGATGGCCGCTCTCGCAGCCGTGGATCAGACGCCGGTGGACGAGCGCCTGTTGCTCAGGGTCCGTCGCGGCCTGCTATGCCTCCGGGGACCGCGCCGGGCTGCTCGATGATCGCGGTCCTGTGGGTGATCGCGGTCGGTCTCCCGCTGGCGGTGTGGCTCTGGGCGATGCTATGGCCGGAGCGGTAGTTTTTATGCTTGGACACCACGCTGCACGGGTATTGTAGGTGGCGTTTGCGCTGATCACAGCGCTAGCTGTGATCAGCTGAGGGCAGACGAACTTCGAGATTTCGGTGCGTAAAGCCTCAAGGGCGTCAGGCCGGGGTGGCCCGTTGCACATAGAGCCGAAAGGCGTTGGTGGTCATCAACCAGGCACCAGCAATCCCCTCGGCGATGGCTTGCTCATCTCCGACAACGTGTCGGTACTGAATTCCGTCGCTGGTCATTACGATCGTCGGTTTGTTGAGCAGTTCTGGCCACCCGAGACCATGCGCATGCCCCGAGTTGACGCGCCAATAGTGCTGAAGTGCTGCAGCGACGCCGCTTTCCTCGGGGTCGATATATGCGCTTGCCGCCTCAACGATCTGCGTGTCCTGGACTTTCTCTCCGCTGTTTCCGCCAAGTTTGAGGCCCAGCTTCTCCAGTGCGATACTTTTCGCTTCATCAACCAAAGCTTGTGATTGTGCGAGCATCTGGGGTTTATCCGCGTCGGATATCTTCTTACCCAGGCTGCTTTCCAAAAGTTCCTTCTGATCAAACAGTAGGTACCGGACATTATCGTGCGCGACCAGCATTGCGTGCTTTTGTCGGTCCTCACGCTTCGCTGGAGCCAGCACCCAGACAGTACGCGCCGCCGAGAATAGAGCGGCCCGCGCTAGCGTAAATAGGGCGACTGGTCGCGTTCCGGCTGCCCTCAGACTGCTTAACAGATCGAGATGATCAGTGGCAGAGATCAAGCCTTGCAACGCCACCGTGCTCACCGACCACTTCGGCCAGAGCTTGTCGTCACCGGCCAATGGGCTTCCGGCAGGAACAGGTCGTGGCTGCGCAAGCCACTCACGCCACCCTGGCAAGTCTCTATCCACATGATCCATTCGGCCATGCCATTCGGGGTCGAGTTCACTCGAGTTCTCCACATCTGGAACCTATCGCGACCAGGCAGAGCATGAAGCTGAACCTACGGACGCAACTCACGGGCTGTAGTGCCCTCCCGATCGACCGGGGCGCTCCACGCCTTCGCCTTGACCAGGCTGCGGATCATCGGCATGTCGTTCTCGGATGCCGCTCCCAGCGCAGCGAGCACCGCGTCATGCCCCGCCCGGCCGTCGCGGAACAGGGCCGCTGCCAGGGAGCGGACAGCAGGCCACACGACTTCGAGGGTGGGCTCGACCTCACGGGCCAGCCCGCCGCCAAGTATGGCCAGCTCCTCGCCGTCACAGGTGCCCGACAGCGCCGCGCGAATCTCAGCGAGCGCCGGGCGCGGCCCGTGGAGGTAGCGCGCCTCGGCCCACGGTCCGGCGTAGGTGGTGGCCCGCCGGTCGTCGGGGCCATGCGCGAAGGTGACGCGGCCGTGGTCATCGCCGCGCGGGGCGGCGTAGACCTCGACCGAATCGACGCGCGCGCCGTGCAGGACGGCGGCGATGGCGTGGGCGGCCTCGTGGTGGGCGGTCGCTGCCCGCTCGCGCTCGGCCTCGGTGAGCTTCATGGGTTCAGTGCCTCTCGTGGGTGGGAGTTAGGGAACGCCGGGGCGGTGCGGCCCAAAGCCAGACCACCGCCCCCGGCGTCCTCGGTTGCGGCGGGACGAGTCGCCGACTGGGGTCAGGTCTGTGGGGTTGCGCTGCCGCGCTCGGCATCTGGCGCGTCCAGGGTGGCCGGTTCGCCCGCGCGGATGGCCTTCACGCACGGCCAGCAGACCCAGCCGTAGCCGGGCTTCTCGCGGGAGGTGATGCCGCCGCAGCGGGTGCAGCTCGGGTAGTAGCTCATGGCTCAGCGCCTCTCGCACTTGTACCGAAGCAAGGTCACGCCGCGTTCGGCGAGACGGTCACGGGCGGCGGCGCGCTCGGCGACGCCGTCAAGGCGACGGCGTGCCGACCGGATCGCGGTCCGGCACTCCCCGATCCGACGCCCTGCGTTGAACCGCCGGTCTTCGACCTCGAACGTCTGCATCCGCGCCGAGGGCCGGGCGAGCGCCGTGCTCGCGGCCGAGACGGCGGCGGCCAGGGGCTCGGCCCAGGTGCGCGCTGCAACGTCGGAGGCGACAAACACGGCGGGCCGAGGGCGCGCGGCCCCGGCCATGTCGGCGAGAGCGCGCAGGGAGTCCAGCAGTTCGGCGGCCAGGTCCGCAGCGACGGCCGCCGCAGCGCCCGGCACCGGAGAAGCTGCCGCCCGGTCAGCGAAGGCGGCCAGTTCGGCGAGCAGTTCGGCGGCCCCGGTCAGTGGCTTCGGCTCGGCGACGGGTGGGCTTTGCCGGCCGGTTGGGGCCGGGCGGCGTGGCCGGAGGTACGCCTTCACGATGCGCCCCGGATCATGTCGAGCATCCGCTCGGCGGTCTCGATGGTCAGCGTGCCCCGGTCGATCTCACGGCCGAACAGCTCGTGAGCGTTCCACCAGGCCAACGCCCGGCGGCACTCAGCGACGCGCGGGCCGTCGGTTTCTCCCCGGCTGGCGAGCGCGGCCAGCCTGCCCCGCCAGCTCTCCGGCGGGCGGCTTCGCGGGTCGGTCTCGGCGTATGTCGTGCTCATGACAGAAGTTCTACGCCCCAGGGGTGCAGCGGACCCCGAACGCAGCTACCGGGGTCCGCTGCACCGCTCCTGCGTAGCTTGACGATTGGCGGCCTCACCGACCAACCCGAACCGGAGCGAGACCCCATGAACATCGACACCCTGACCGACTGGCCGACCGTGTGCGCCAAGTGCGTCTACCCCGGCGTCCACCGCCCGCGCCATCTCGACATCGGCCCGACCTATGCGTGCATCTCGTGCGGTGCCCGCTGGAGCATCGACCTCGTGCCCGACCCGGTCGCTCCCGGCGTCCTGCGCGGCGTCGCTGTCCCGGCTGCCTGAGCTGTCCGGCCTACCAATTCCGAATCGGAGGAAAACGACCATGACCACCCCGAACACGACAGCCACCGCCGATGAGCGCGACAGGGCGCAGAAGGCGCTTGAGCTGCGCCTCGCTGGCGGAACCTGGGCGCGCATCGCCGCCCAGCTCGGCTACGCCGACGAATCCGGCGCGCGCAAGGCCGCGAGCGCCCTGCTCGACCGGGTAGACCACAAGCTCGCCGACGAGTTCCGAGACCTGGAAGGCGCACGCCTCGAACGCCTTCTGCTGGCGGTGTGGAAGCCTGCGCTGTCCGGCGACCTCAAGGCCGCTGATACCGCGCTCCGGCTCATCATGGCCCGCGTGAAGCTCTACGGCCTGGCGCTGCCCGAGAAGGTCGAACTGTCCACCCCGGTGTCTCACGAGGAGTGGGCCGCGCAGGCGGCGGCGCTCATGTCCGAGATCGGCGGGATGGAGCCGACCCCGGCCATCAGGGCGGTTGCCGAACCGTCCGACGCCGACGACTGGGCCGATGCTCTCGTAGACCGCGCAATCGCCGAGGTCGCCAGGGGCGACGCGGAACCGTCCGGCGACTGAAATCCCGTTGCGGCCCTGAGCGGACACGGCTCCACGCCGGGGCCGCCCAGGGCCGCCGACAGTGCGCGGGTGAGCGGAAACGGTCTCCGACACCGGCGGCCGGGGCTTGGTCGGCGTCCACCGCAGTTTCGATAACTGCAAGGTAGGCAGCTATTTCTGATCCGCGGGCGGGTTGTCCCGACAGCGGCCCGATTCGGGCCAGCGTCCCTACAGCGTCCCTACGGGCGGTCGAAGCGGCCCTCCTCGGGGCCGGTCGGAGGCTGCAATCGCTGCACGTGGTCGAATCAGCGCGGCGTCGAACGGGACCGCCGCGCTCCTGCGGGAGCGGCGCTCGGCGATGACGGCGGCCACAGCCTCGGCCGCGAGCTTGACGCGGGTCTGGGTCACGGCGTCAGCCCTCCGTCTCGTCAGGGTGACGGACGTGGAAGCGCAATCCCGAGCGTCCGCCCGACGGTTCGGCCCAGCTCTCATCGCACCGGGTGTAGGCCCGCATCTCGCCGTCGCCGCTCACTCCCCAGGCGACAACCGGCGCGGTGTAGCCGTCGCCGTGGTCGGCGATCCAGCCGCCGCCGGGGATCAGCGCGACCGGGGTCTTGCTGTCGGTCTCGACACCTTCGAGCCCGTTGAAGCCGGGCTGGTTCCGCGCGACGACCAGGCGGCCAGAGTCGGCGTCGGGCACCAGGGCGTTGCCGTCGTCGTCCCACGCGACAACCCGTAGATATTCGTGCAGGCGGTGCCCTTCCTTGAGGGTGGTGAAGCAGGCCGTGATGTGGCCGGACTCGGGGATCATGCGGTGTACCTCTCGGGTTCGGTGAAAGTGGTTGCAGTACAGAGGAGTTGGCCCGACTGTCACGCGGTCAGCTAGTCGGCGGCTCCCGCCTCGGCCGGTCCCGCTCCTCCCGAAGGCGTCACGAAGGCGTCGGATTCCTTACACATGACGCCTTCGACGCCTTCGACGCCTTCGGGGGACGACTCCGGCCTGAGTGCCAACGGATCGCCCTCGGCCGCCCACATCCAGGCACCGCCCGGCTGGGCAGGCTGCCCCATCCGGCGAGTGGTGATCTTCGGGTCACGGCAGCGGCGGCGCGCGTTGTCGATCTCGTTCTTGGTGAACCCCGCCGCGATGCCCTTCTCGATCACCTCGGCGGCGGGGACTTCGCCGTTCTCGTCGCGGTTCTCGAAGATGTACTTGAGGACGAAGCGCTGTGCCGGAGGCTTGTCCGTGCCGGGGTCACGATCCGGTGCCGCTGCTTCCCGCAGCATGTCCCGGACCGATACAGCGGACTCGCCGAGCCACACGAGTTTTCCGGTGGTGGCGTCGCCCTTCTTCGTGGGCACCACCGCTTCCTCGATCCGGTACGACAGCGACGGCAGGTCATCCCGGCCCAGCGAGTTCTTCACCTGAGACATCACCCGTTCGTCCGCGTCGCGGGCGAAGCCGAACACCGCGCGGGGTACGTCCTTGAACGCGCCGCTACCGGTGATCAAGGAGGACGCATCGGTGCCGGTGCTCTTGTTGAAGTGGGCGATGCCCAACACCACGGCCCCGGTCCGGTCGGCGATACCGGCGAGCGGGTCGAGAGCGGTGCGAACCTCCCTGGAGTGGTTGGCGTTGATCTTCTCGCCCATCACCGACATCAGGGGGTCGATAACGATCAGGGCCACGTCGTGGTCTGCGGTCTCCTCCTCCAGCATCTCGTTGTCGCTGGGCAGCGAGAGCGTCATGGTGGTGTCGTTGTTCGAGACAACCTCGAACCGGCCGACCATCGAAAGGTCAGCCCCCGCCGCCATCAGGCGGGGGACAAGGGTGTGCTTCCACGAGTCCTCCAGCGCGACATAGAACACCCGGCGCGGCGTGCCGTAGAACGAACCGGGCAGCGTCCCCCTGGTGATGTTCGCGGCCATCCAGATGCCGAACGACGACTTGCCGGTGCCCTCACGCCCGGCGGCGATGGACAGCGACCCGGCGGCGATGCGTCCCGTGTTCCGTCCCGAAGGCGTCGAAGGCGTCGAAGGCGTCATGTGTAAGGAATCCGACGCCTTCGTGACGCCTTCGGGCTCAGCGTCGGGGTTGCCCTCCCACGCCCACACCACCGGCTCGGGCTCGATTTCGACAGCCCAGGTCACCCGAGCGCGCCGCGTGGCACGCGACGGGCTGGGCGCTGCGCCCCGATTCCGCGCGGCCCGTGCGGCTTCCACCACCGCGTGCGGGTCAGTCGCGCCGAACCGCTTGGCGAACGCGGCGGCCTGGTCCACGGTCGGCGCGAAGTCCGCCGCGACACCAGCCAGCGCGGCGACGGGCACCGCCTCGGCTTCGGCGAACACCTCGGGCAGCGGCAGGCCTGCCGACTCGTACGTCGTGACCAGCTCCAGGTACCCGTCCGGGTCCAGGGCCGCGTCCAGCCGGGTCTCCGGGCTCATGACCGAGCCCTGCGCCTTTCCGACGGCGTAGGCCGCGTGCTGGCCGTGGACGAACTCGGCGGGCCGTTCACGCCGGGCCACATCACCGGACGCGAAGGGGTTCTCCTCCACACCGCCGCCGGTAGACTGGGAGCTGTTCGTCGGCCCGCCAAATCCCTCGAACGGTTCGGTTGGATCAGCGCCCCCGGTCACGTCACGGTCGCCGGGGGTGTTCCACGTCTTGGGCATGTCCGCCCTCCTCAAAGTTGTTCGGGATTAGGCGGACTGAGACGCGAGCGCGGCCGGTTCGGCGACAGCGGCCACGTCATCGAGGCGAAGCTGTGCTCGGACCCAGACTGCCGGTACACGGACCCGGCGGCCGATGCGGAACGACGGAATCTCCCCTGACCTGACAGCGGCGTACGCGGATGAGCGGCCGATGCCCAGCACGCGCCCGGCGTCATCGACCGAGACGGTCGGCGCGGACAGCGTTTCGAGGTCGCGCTCACTGAGAAAAGAGGACAGCGAAGTTGCCATGACACACGCTCCACGGTGTGTGAGGTGATCAGCTTCGCGGCTTCGATTCCGTCTGCTGACCGTGGAGCGGGTTGCTGCCGCTGTGAGGGTTGCGCCGCCAACGATACCGGCCCGGTCACTACGCACCAACACGCAACAGAACGTGTCGCTATTGGATGTCCTTGTGGGGCACGGTGACCCACTCTCGGCGTGACAACAGCATCACTCTGAGTATCGTTTCAGGCATGGATCAGAGCATCAAAGTCAGGGAGAACCGGCTCCGCCGGGCCGCCGACCGGCAGGGGCTGCGGCTGGAGAAGTGCGCGCGGCGCGACCCCCGCGCACTCGGCTACGGCACGTACCGGCTGACCGGCGCCGACGGCCATATCACCGCCAACGCCGGGCCGTCCGGCTATGGCCTGACCCTCGACCAGATCGAAGTGGAGTTGACCCGATGAGCACGAACACCGACAAGCAGGAGAACTCGCGCCGCTCCGAGCCCATCAACAAGCGGGTGTCCAAGAACGGCACGGTGACCTACGAGTTCCGCGCGGAGGTCGGGCTCAAGTCGGACGGCACCCGCGACCGTCGCCGCTTCACCTACGACACCAAGACCGAGGCGCGACGCGAGTACCGCCGTATCACCACCGAGGTCGCCGAAGGCCGCTACGTCGCGCCGACCAAGACCACTGTGGGCGCGCACATCACGGCGTGGCTGGATGGTCGGCGCGATGTCCGCCGGGTGACCGTGGACGGCTACCGGCACGCCCTCAAGCCCGTGGTGGACAGGCTCGGCAACATGCCGCTCCAGCAGCTCACCAAGAAGCACGTGGACGACCTCGTGACCTGGCGGCTCACCGAGGGACGCGGCGGCAAGGCTCCGGCCAACGACGCCGTGACGGCGGTGCTGGCGTTCGTCGCCGAGCACCCCGAGGGCGTGCGCTACGCCCAGGTGACTGAGAAGTTCGGCGAGAAGGCTGGGCGGTACCTGGACCGGCTGCGCCTGTCCGGCAAGGTGGTTCGTCCGAAGCGGGGCACCTACGTTCTCGCCCCCGACACCGCAGCACCGCCCGAGCCACAGGGAGTGAAGGAGCGCACCGTCACCACGATGCTGATCCAGCTCTCGGCCGCACTCGATGACGCGATGAAACAGGGCCTGGTCACGCGCAACGTCGCCCGGCTGGTGAAGCGGCCCGACATCGCCGACACCGAGATGCAGGTGTGGACGCGGGAGCAGAGCCGCGCGTTCCGGGAACACGTCCGCGAGCACCGCCTGTACGCGCTGTTTCTGCTGTCGCTGTGCGGGCTGCGGCGCTCGGAAATCATGGGGCTGAGGTGGTCTCGCATCGAGGGCGGCACCCTGCATGTCCGCCGGGGCCGGGTGGCCGTCGGCAAGGACGTAGAAGAGGACGACCCGAAGTCGCGTCGGTCCCGCCGCAGCCTGCCGCTCCCGGCCGATGTCGTGAAGGCCCTCGGCCGGTTGAAGGTCGCCCAGAAGGCCGAGGCGCTGGCGCTCGGGGCGTCGTGGTCGGATGAGCGTCTGGTCGCCGTCCACGAAGACGGTTCACCGATCCGGCCGGAGTGGTACACCGACGAGTTCCAGCGCCAGGCCAAGGCGGCGGGCCTGCCGGTGATCCGCCTGCACGATGCCCGGCACACCGCCGCGACCATCCTGCTGGACTCCGGGGCGGCCGTGTCGGCGGTGGCGAAGTGGCTCGGCCATGATCCGGCGGTGCTGTTGCGGGTCTACGGCCACGTCTACCCGGAAGCGCTGGAGGCGGCGGGCGCGGCCCTGTTCGGTGAGGACGCCGGGGCCACCGGCACGTAGTCCCGACCACCAGTAGGGACGCTGTAGGGACACTGGCCCGTTTCGGGCCGCTGGCGGGAACACCGCCGGTTGATCAGAAATAGCCTCTGACCTGGGCTTGAACATGGTGGGCGC
Organism: Nocardia sp. CNS-044; assembly: GCF_059570515.1. Classification (NCBI taxonomy): domain Bacteria; kingdom Bacillati; phylum Actinomycetota; class Actinomycetes; order Mycobacteriales; family Nocardiaceae; genus Nocardia; species Nocardia sp. CNS-044. The sequence continues at coordinate 302,489 of NZ_JCANSX010000007.1, read as the reverse complement.
AGAGGGGATCGAACCCCCGACCGCTGGTGTGTAAAACCAGTGCTCTACCGCTGAGCTATACGCCCGTCTCCGTCGGCGGGGGCCGACGGGCAACGGTCTATGAATCTAGCGCGGCGAGCGCTTTCTCCCAAGCCGCCTGGTCACGGGGCTCTCCGGGGCCGTTCATCTCGGAGAAGCGGATGTAGCCCTCGCGGTCGACGACGAAGGTGCCGCGGTTGGGGTAGCCGGACTTCTCGTTGAAGACGCCGTAGGCCTGGGCGATGGCGCCGTGCGGCCAGAAGTCGGAGAGCAGGGGGAAGGTGTAGCCCTGTTCGGCGGCCCAGATCTTGTGGGTGGGCGGCGGGCCGACGGAGATGGCGAGGATCTCCGCGTTGTCGTTCTGGAACTTGGGCAGCTCGTCGCGCACCTTGCACAGCTCGCCCTGGCAGATGCCGGTGAACGCCAGTGGGTAGAAAACGATCAGCACATTCTTCTTGCCGCGGTAGTCCGACAGCGTGACGTGCTGGTTGTTCTGGTCCCGCAGCGTGAAATCCGGCGCGAGGGTGCCCTCCTCGAGCGGCATACGCGAATCCTCCATCGGTTCGGGTTCCCACCGGGCGGCGATAACACCGCCCGGCGAAACCATAGCGAAAGGCTCAGCGCTGCTTCGACGGAGCCTTCGGCTGCACCAAGCGACTGCCGGTCCAACCGCCGAGGCTGATCGCCGAGGTCTGCGTGAGTCCCGCGGTCGGTGCGGCTTCGGCGATCTCGCTCGGGTCGACGTGCCCAGGTTGACCGGTCTTGGGGGTGAGGACCCAGATGAAACCGTCGTCGGCGAGCGGGCTGATGACCTCCATCAGCTCGTCGGCGAGATCGCCGTCGCCCTCGCGCCACCACAGCAGCACGGCGTCGACCACCTCGTCGGAGTCCTCGTCGACCATCTCCCCACCGCTGGCGTCCTCGACATCGGCCCTCAGGTCGTCGTCGGTGTCCTCGTCCCAGCCCAGTTCCTGGACAACCATGCCGTGTGTAATGCCAAGCTTCTGAGCGTAGTTCTGCGCGTCCGCCGCGGCGACCACGGTGGTGTCCTCCTCAACTCCCGACAGTAGATAGTTGCAAGCGAACATGGTTATCGGCTCGAGCGCAAGCCGATCGGCCGAAAATGATCACCGAATGTCGCGTCGGCCGCCGTGTCGTCAGCGTTTCGGGCAGGCGTCGCGGACCACGTTGCGCGCGTCGTTCACCCGTTTGCTCGCCTCGTTGAGCGGGCCGACCGGCGCGGTGTAGGTCATCGTGCGGGTCTCCGCGGCCAACGCGCGTGCGGCGGCGACGTATTCGTTCAATTTCACGACGAGGTCGTCGGGCAGCGCGCCCGCGGCGGTGTTCACGCCGGTCTCGACCTTCGTCGCGGCGTCCTCGAGGGTTTGCGCGGCCAGATCGCGCTTCGCCGCGTAGTCGGGAGCGTTGGAATCGTGCGCGTCGACGAAGTCGTTGTAGGTCGTCACCCCGACGCCGGTGGTGGTGGGGAACTGCGCGCAGTTGTCGGTGATCGCCTGCGCTTGCGCCGCGGCCCGCCGCGAGGAGGTGGCCGCGGCCGACGAAGCCGCCGCCTCGGTCTTGTACGCGGCTAGGTCCGAAGTGTTCGGATGGGCGGTGCCCGCCACCCGTTCGGCGCAGCCCGCGACCGTCAATCCGGCCGCGACCACGACGGTCGCGCACACCAGTCCGAACCCGCGTGGGTTCAGCAGCTTCATCGTCCTCCCCGCTCTTGTTTCGTCCATCGGCGGTAATCGAAAAACAGGTGGTCAGGCCAGCTGGGCGACGCCAGGTTCCCGGCGCGTACCGGGGCAACTCGGGAGTAACCCATTTCCTGCAAACGGTACTGGATTTCCTGCTGACATGATGACCTGGGACGCATCCTCGGCAAGGATGGAGGGTGCGCCCGAACCTTACGTAACGGGTGGTCCGCACACCAGCGTGCCCGCTCGGGGAAACAGACGCCATCAGCATGTCCACCCCTGTACGAGGAGCAGATTTGACCGACCTGATCGACTCTTCCGTTCCAGCGAAATCCGCTGGAGGAACCAATGCCGCCCCCGCCCCCGCCGCGGGCCGCGAATCGAACGGTTCGCAGCCGCAGTCGGGTGGGCGTGTGCGGGTGATCCGCGAAGGGGTGGCGTCCTACCTGCCGGACATCGACCCGGAGGAGACGAGCGAATGGCTCGAATCCTTCGACGAAATGCTCGACCGCGAGGGCCCCGGCCGGGCCCGCTACCTCATGCTGCGCCTGCTGGAGCGGGCCGGTGAGCGCCGGGTCGCGATCCCCTCGCTGACTTCGACCGACTACGTCAACACCATTCCCACCGAGAACGAGCCGTGGTTCCCCGGCGACGAGGAGGTGGAACGGCGCTACCGGGCCTGGATCCGCTGGAACGCGGCGATCATGGTGCACCGCGCGCAGCGGCCCGGCATCGGCGTCGGCGGTCACATCTCGACCTACGCGTCCTCCGCGGCGCTGTACGAGGTCGGCTTCAACCACTTCTTCCGCGGCAAGAACCACTCGGGCGGCGGCGACCAGATCTTCATCCAGGGTCACGCCTCGCCCGGTATCTACGCGCGCGCCTTCCTCGAGGGCAGGCTCAGCACCGACAAGCTCGACGGTTTCCGGCAGGAGTACAGCCACGGCGGCCTCGGCCACGGGCTGCCCTCCTACCCGCACCCCCGGCTGCTGAACAACTTCTGGGAGTTCCCGACGGTGTCCATGGGTCTCGGCCCGATGAACGCCATCTACCAGGCGCGGTTCAACCACTACCTGCACGATCGCGGTATCAAGGACACCTCCGACCAGCACGTCTGGGCGTTCCTCGGCGACGGCGAGATGGACGAGCCGGAGTCGCGCGGCCTCGCGCACGTGGCGGCCATGGAGGGCCTGGACAACCTGACCTTCGTGGTGAACTGCAACCTGCAGCGTTTGGACGGCCCGGTGCGCGGCAACGGCAAGATCATCCAGGAGCTGGAGTCGTTCTTCCGCGGCGCGGGCTGGAACGTCATCAAGGTGATCTGGGGCCGCGAGTGGGACGCGCTGCTCGGCGCCGACCGCGACGGCGCGCTGGTGAACCTGATGAACACCACGCCCGACGGTGATTTCCAGACCTACAAGGCCAACGACGGCGCCTACGTCCGCGACCACTTCTTCGGCCGCGATCCGCGCACCAAGGCGCTCGTGCAGAACATGTCCGACCAGGACATCTGGAACCTCAAGCGCGGCGGCCACGACTACCGCAAGGTGTACGCGGCCTACGCCGCCGCGATGGCGCACAAGGGTCAGCCGACGGTCATCCTGGCCAAGACCATCAAGGGCTACACCCTCGGCAAGCACTTCGAGGGCCGCAACGCCACGCACCAGATGAAGAAGCTGACGTTGCAGGACCTCAAGGACTTCCGCGACCTGCAGCGGATCCCGATCACCGACGCCGAGTTGGAGAAGGATCCGTACCTGCCGCCGTACTACCACCCGGGTATGGAGGCCCGCGAGATCCAGTACATGCTGGATCGGCGCCAAGCGCTCGGCGGGTTCCTGCCCGAGCGGCGCAGTCTGGCAAAGCCGCTGCAACTGCCGGGCGACGAGGCGTACCGTTCGGTGCGCAAGGGCTCCGGCAAGCAGAACGTGGCCACCACGATGGCGCTGGTGCGCCTGATGAAGGAGTTGTTGCGCGACAAGGAGATCGGCAAGCGGATCGTGCCGATCATCCCCGACGAGGCCCGCACCTTCGGTATGGACTCGTGGTTCCCTTCGTTGAAGATCTACAACCGCAACGGCCAGTTGTACACATCGGTCGACGCCGAGTTGATGCTTGCCTACAAAGAGAGCGCGGTCGGGCAGATCCTGCACGAGGGCATCAACGAGGCCGGTTCGACGGCGTCGTTCACCGCGGCGGGCACCTCCTACGCGACCCACGGCGAGCCGATGATCCCGCTGTACATCTTCTACTCGATGTTCGGCTTCCAGCGCACCGGCGACGGATTGTGGGCCGCCGCGGACCAGTTGGCGCGCGGTTTCGTCCTCGGAGCTACCGCCGGGCGTACCACGCTGACCGGTGAGGGCCTGCAGCACAACGACGGCCATTCGCTGCTGCTCGCCTCCACCAATCCCGCTGTGGTGACCTACGATCCGGCCTTCGCCTTCGAGATCGCCCACATCGTGCGCGACGGTCTGCGCCGGATGTACGGCGGTGGCGTCACGCCGCCGCATCAGGCAGCGCTGCCGGGCACCGAGCCCATGGAGCGGCCGGACACCGACACCTTCGGCGGCGAGGACATCTTCTACTACATCACCCTCTACAACGAGCCGTACCAGCAGCCCGCCGAGCCGGACGACCTGGACGTCGCCGGTCTGCTGAAGGGCATCTACCTGTACCGGCGCGGGGGCGAGGGCGACGTGCGCGCCCAGATCCTCGTCTCCGGCGTCACGGTGCCCGACGGCCTCCGGGCACAGGCGCTGCTCGCCGACGAGTGGGGTGTGCAGGCCGATGTCTGGTCGGTGACGTCCTGGGGCGAGTTGCGCAAGGAGGCGCTGGCCAAGGAGATCGCGGCGCTGCGCAAGCCGGGCGAGGATCCCGGCGTCCCGTACGTCACCGAGGCGTTGTCGCGGGTCGAGGGCCCGTACGTCGCGGCGACCGACTGGATGCGCGCCGTGCCCGATCAGGTCCGCAAGTGGGTGCCCGGCGACTTCACCACGCTCGGCACGGACGGTTTCGGCTTCTCCGACACCCGGCCCGCGGCGCGGCGCGTCTTCAACGTGGACGCGCAGTCGATCGCGGTCGCGGCACTGGAAGGGCTGGCGCGGACGGGCAAGATCGACGCGTCGAAGGCGGTGGAAGCGGCCGCGAAGTACCGCATCGACGACGTGGACGCCGCGCCGAAGGCGGCGGTGAGTTCGGACGAAGATCTCGCATAGCGGAATATTGGATGGTGGAACGTAAACCGCCGCGGCCCCGTCGGATCACCGAAGGCTCCTCCGAGCACGAGGTGTATCTGCCGACCGGCGCGCTCTCCCCGAACCGGCAAAACCGCGATCCGCTCCCGGACACGCTGCTCAAACGGGTGAAGCAGTTCTCGGGACGGCTCTCCACCGAGGCGGTGGGGTCGATGCAGGATCGTTTGCCGTTCTTCGCCGATCTGGACGCGGCGCAGCGCGCGGGCGTGCAGATGCTGGTGCAGACCGCGGTGGTGAACTTCCTGGAGTGGCTGCAGGATCCCGACAGCGACATCCGGTTCAGCCTGGACGCCTTCCAAGTCATTCCGCAGGATCTGGCGCGGCGGCTGACGCTGCGCCAGACCGTCGACATGGTCCGCGTGGCCATGGAGTTCTTCGAACAGTGGCTGCCCGCGCTCGCGCGCAACGACCGGCAGCTGGTGGCGCTCACCGAGGCGGTGCTGCGATACGGGCGCGAGCTCGGTTTCGCGGCCGCCTCGGTGTACGCCAGCGCCGCGGAATCGCGCGGCGCGTGGGACACCCGCCTCGAGGCGCTCGTGGTGGACGCGGTGGTGCGCGGCGACACCGGCCCCGACATGCTCTCCAGGGCGGCCACGCTGAACTGGGACGCCACCGCGCCCGCCACCGTCCTCGTCGGCACGCCGCCGGGGGAGCAGGGCGTCTCCTCCGTCGGCTCGGTGCACGCCATCGCGGCCAGGCACGGGCGCGCGGCGCTCGCGGTCGTGCAGGGCACCCGCTTGGTCATGGTGGTGAGCGGACATCTCGGCGACGCGGGGTACGTCTCACCGTTCCTCGCCGACCTGCTCGCCGAGGTGTTCTCCGACGGTCCGGTGGTCATCGGGCCGACCACCCGAACTCTCGGGGCGGCGCACGCGAGCGCCGTGGAGGCGTTGGCGGGTATGGAGGCAGTGGTGGGCTGGCGCGGGGCGCCGCGGCCGGTGCACGCGGCCGAGTTGCTACCCGAACGCGCTTTGTTGGGTGATCGAGGTGCGGTCGACGCGCTGAACGAGTATCTTGTCCTCCCGTTGGCCGCCGCTGGATCGGCGCTTGCGGATACCCTCGATGCCTATCTGGATTGCGGGGGAGCCGTAGAGACGTGCGCCCGTCAGCTGTACGTCCATCCAAATACCGTTCGCTACCGACTCAAACGGATCGCCGAGATAACGGGCCGGGATCCGATGAATCCGCGGGACGCCTACGTACTCCGGATCGCGGCAACGGTGGGTCGTTTGACACGAACGCGTAACGAATCGTCGACTCCAGGCACAGAGGTAACTCCGATCTCGATCGGTCACGACGGCCTGTAACGCCGAAGGGGAGTCTGTCGATCGGGCCGACCCACGTGGGATTTTGTGGGACCCCCACAAAACCCATCGGAAAGCTTCATTCGCGCCGACATCTCGTGCGGCGGGGCTCACAGTGTTTTCTTAGAGGCGTGATCGCGTTGTTCGCCCCTGGACAGGGGTCCCAGACACCCGGCATGCTCGCGCCTTGGCTCGACCTTCCCGGCGCGAATGATCGCCTCGCCTTGTGGTCCAAGGCCGCCGGCCTCGACTTGGTTCGTCTCGGCACCACCGCGACGGCCGAGGAGATCGTCGACACCGCCGTGACCCAGCCGCTGGTCGTCGCGGCCGCGCTGCTGGCGTACGCCGAGATCGATCAGGATTCGCTTCCGGCCGCTACGATCGTCGCGGGACATTCGGTCGGCGAGTTCGCCGCCGCCGCCGTCGCCGGAGTGATCAGCTCCGACGAGGCGGTCACCCTGGCCGCCATCCGCGGTGCGGAGATGGCCAAGGCGTGCGCGCTGGAACCGACCGGGATGTCCGCGGTGCTGGGCGGCGACGAAGCCGCTGTCCTCGCGCGGCTCGCGGAACTGGACCTCGTTCCGGCCAACCGCAACGCGGTGGGCCAGATCGTGGCCGCGGGCAAGTTGGACGCCCTCGCGGAACTCGCCGCGAATCCGCCGGAAAAGGCGCGGATTCGGGCGCTGCCCGTGGCGGGCGCCTTCCACACCGCGTTCATGGCCCCGGCCCAGGACGCGGTGGCGGAGGCCATCGCCAAGATCACGCCCAAGGACCCGACCCGGGTGCTGCTGTCGAACTTCGACGGGCAACCGGTGGCCTCGGGCAAGGACGCGATCGAAAAGCTCGCCGCACAGGTCACCCGACCCGTGCGCTGGGATCTGTGCACCGAGACCGTCCGACAGGCCGGTGTCTCGGCGGTGGCGGAGCTGCCACCGGCCGGAACGCTGGTCGGCATCGCGAAACGAGAGCTGAAGGGCACGCCGAACCTGGCGCTGAAAACCCCCGAGGACCTCCCCGCGTTGGCCGAACTGTCGACCTCCGGCTAGCTTTCCTCCGCGACCGCGCATCGAAAAAATGCGAGGTCGTGACCGAACCGACGGTAACCCCCGGCGGCCTCGGCCCGAAAAACACAGAAGAAGCCCTACAAAGTAACAAGAAGGGAGCCACCAAGTGGCCGCTCTGACCCAGGAACAAATCGTCGAGGAACTCGGCAAGATCATCGAAGAGGTCACGGGCATCGAGCCCTCCGAGGTGACGATCGAGAAGTCCTTCGTCGATGACCTGGACATCGACTCGCTGTCCATGGTCGAAATCGCTGTGCAGACCGAGGACAAGTACGGTGTGAAGATCCCGGACGAGGATCTGGCCAGCTTGAAGACGGTCGGCGACGCTGTCGCCTACATCCAGAAGCTCGAGGCCGAGAACGCTGACGCGGCCGCGGAGCTCAAGGCCAAGTTCGACGCCGAGTAGGGCCGAAAAGTGACCACTCCTTCCACCTTGAACGGGAATTTCCCCAACGTCGTCGTAACGAGCCTGGCGGCGACCACGTCGATCGCGGGCGACGTCGATGCGACGTGGAAGGGACTCCTCAACGGCGAGAGCGGCATCGACGTTCTCGAGGATTCCTTCGTCGAGGAATACGACCTGCCGGTCCGCATCGGCGGCCACCTGAAGGTCAACCCCGACACCCTGCTGAGCAGGGTCGAGATCCGTCGCATGGCCTATGTCGAGCGACTCGCGACCGTCCTCGGCCGCGAGGTGTGGAAGAACGCCGGCAGCCCGGAGGTCGACCCCGACCGTCTGGGCGTGGCGATCGGCACCGGTCTCGGCGGCGGCGACGCGCTGATCGACTCGGTCGACAAGCTGAAGAACGGCGGCTACCGCAAGATCTCGCCGCTCGCTGTTCAGATGGTCATGCCGAACGGCCCGTCGGCCTGCGTCGGACTCGAGCTGAAGGCCCGGGCAGGAGTGGTCACTCCGGTCTCGGCGTGCTCGTCCGGATCGGAAGCCATCGCCAACGCGTGGCGGATGATCGTGATGGGTGACGCCGACATGGTCGTCACCGGCGGCGTCGAGGGCTTCATCGACTCGGTGCCGATCGCGGCGTTCTCCATGATGCGCGCGATGAGCACGCGCAACGACGACCCCAAGGGTGCGTCGCGTCCGTTCGACAAGGACCGCGACGGCTTCGTCTTCGGCGAGGCCGGTGCGCTGATGACCCTCGAGACCGAGGAGCACGCCAAGGCGCGCGGTGCCACCATCCACGCCCGTCTGCTCGGCGCAGGCATCACTTCGGACGGCTTCCACCTGGTCGCCCCGGATCCCGAAGGCACCGGCGCCGCTCGCGCGATGACCCGCGCGATGCAGACCGCGGGCCTGTCCAAGCAGGACATCACTCACATCAACGCGCACGCCACCGCGACGCCGATCGGCGACACCGCGGAGTCGAACGCGATCAACAAGGCCGTCGGCAACCACCCCTCGGTGTACGCGCCCAAGTCGGCGCTGGGCCACTCGATCGGCGCCGTCGGCGCGCTCGAGTCCGTGCTCACCGTGCTCAGCATCCGGGACGGCATCGTCCCGCCGACGCTGAATCTGGAGAACCAGGACCCGGAGATCGACCTCGACGTGGTGAAGGGCGAAGCCCGCCGCCAGGAGATCGAGTACGCGATCAACAACTCCTTCGGTTTCGGTGGGCACAATGTCGCGCTCGCCTTCGGTCGCGCATAGCCGCACGACTGACTGCAACAACGATCCCCGGTGGGGTCGGCCAACAGAACTGGCCCGACCCCACCGGTGGTTCGACATACGCAGCCGCAGTAGCGGCACTCTCGTGACAGAGGAGAAAACGCGATGACAATTGTGGCTCCCGCGTTTCAACCAGAAACCGCGACCGATCCGCGTGACCCGCTGGGCCGGCTCCAGCGTTTCTTCGATCCCGGCACCGTTCTTCCGCTGCACCCGCGCGACAAGTCCGGCGTCCTCGCCGCGATCGGCGAGGTGGACGGCGTCCGCACCGTGGCCTACTGCTCCGACGCGACCGTCATGGGCGGCGCGATGGGCGTCGAGGGCTGCAAGCACATCGTCGACGCGATCGACACCGCCATCGATTCCGGCGTTCCCGTCGTAGGCCTCTGGCACTCCGGTGGCGCCCGCCTCGCCGAGGGCGTCGAGGCCCTGCACGCGGTCGGCCTGGTCTTCGAGGCCATGGTTCGCGCGTCCGGTCTCGTCCCGCAGATTTCCGTGGTGCTCGGCTTCGCCGCCGGTGGCGCCGCCTACGGTCCCGCCCTCACCGACATCGTGATCATGGCCCCCGAGGGCCGGGTCTTCGTCACCGGCCCCGACGTGGTGCGCAGTGTGACCGGCGAGCAGGTCGACATGGCGACCCTCGGCGGTCCCGAGACGCACGGCAAGAAGTCCGGCGTGTGCCACATCGTCGCCGACGACGAGGCCGACGCTATGCACCGCGCCCGCCGCCTGGTGTCGATGTTCGCCGAGCAGGGCGAATTCGACCTGAACGCCGCCGCGCACGGCGACGTCGACCTGAAGGCGATGCTGCCGGAATCGGCCAAGCGCGCCTACGACGTCAAGCCGCTCGTGCACGAGCTGCTCGACAACGTCGACGGCGAGTCCACGTTCGAGGAACTGCAGGCCGGATACGCCCGCAGCATGGTGGTCGGCCTGGGCCGTCTCGGCGGACGCACCGTCGGCGTGCTCGCCAACAACCCGCTGCGCCTCGGCGGCTGCCTGAACTCCGAGAGCGCCGAGAAGGCGGCTCGGTTCGTGCGGCTGTGCGACGCGTTCGGCATCCCGCTGATCGTGGTCACCGACGTGCCCGGCTACCTGCCCGGTGTCGGCCAGGAGTGGGAGGGCGTGGTGCGCCGCGGCGCGAAGCTGCTGCACGCCTTCGCCGAGGCCCGTGTCCCGCGCGTCACCCTGGTGACCCGCAAGATCTACGGCGGCGCCTACATCGCCATGAACGCCCGCTCGCTGGGCGCGACCGCGGTGTACGCCTGGCCGGGATCCGAGGTGGCCGTGATGGGCGCCAAGGCCGCCGTCGGCATCCTGCACAAGAAGGCACTGGCCGCCGCTCCCGAGGAGGAGCGCGAGGCGCTGCACGACCGGCTCACCGCCGAGCACGAGAAGATCGCGGGCGGCGTCGAGCGCGCCATCGCGATCGGCGTGGTGGACGAGGTCATCGACCCGGCCAAGACCCGCAGTGTCATCGCCGCCGCGCTGGCCGCCGCGCCCGCGCGCAAGAGTCACCACAAGAACATCCCGCTGTGATGTGAGGACTCCGCTCGGGCCCCGGGAAATATCCCGGGGCCCGAGCTTTTTCGCCCGAAGGAGAAGCGTCGTGCCGGAACGCTACGAGGTCGGCAAGGTGCACAGCTGCGAATTCTGCGGCACCGAGGAGCAGACGATCGGTTCTCGCGCCGCCCTTGCGGACGCGCAGTCGCTCGCCGAACAGGACGCGCATCGGCCGCTGGAATGGCAGCGCGTGCTGGCAGCGGAGCCGTGGCCGTTGCGTGCCGATCCGGAGGACGGGCACTTCGAGTACGTCATCCACCGGCGCGCGGACGCCTGACTCGAGGGCGTACCTTCGTATTCGCTGCGGCTATGAGCGGTTCGATGACGGACCGCGTCCGACGGCGCCTACCGGGCGTGCCCCGCATTCGCTGCGGCCATGCGCGGTCTGCGTCCGACCGCGCCCCCTGGCGGGGCTGGGTAGCATCGAGGGATGCGTTACGAGGATCTTGCCGACGAGCCGTGTTCGATAACGCGGCCGCTGGTGGTTCTCGGTGATCGGTGGACGCTGGTCATCCTCAAGTACGCGTTCTCCGGGATTCGCCGGTTCAACGCCTTTCAGAGCGCGCTCGGCATTTCCCGCAGCAGGTTGCAGGATCGGCTGGACCGCTTGATCGAGCACGACATTCTGGTGAAGCGACCGGCCGCGGTCGGCGCCCACGAGGAGTATCGGCTCACCAAGAAGGGCCACGACATCTACCCGATCCTGATGGCGATCCGGGATTGGGGCGACGCCTACATGGCGCCGGACGGGCCGCCGGTGCACTACCGGCACCGCGACTGCACCGGCGAGGCGCACGCGCGGCTCGAATGCGACGCCTGCGGAAGCGAAATCACCGCCCGCGAAGTCAGCCCCGAGCCGGGGCCGGGGCTGACCGAGAATCGCCGGGTCGGCTGATCCGCTCTTGCTGGAAGCGGTGGTTCGCTCAGTCGGTGAACCAGGTCGCGACCTGATCGGTTTCTTCGCGGCGGGTGCGGAAACCGTTCACGGGATGGTCGCTGTCGGGATAGCCGAACGAGATGGCGGCGACGATTCTCCGGTTCTCGGAGAACTCGAAATACTCACGGAGAAAAGGGGAGTACGAGGCTAGGGCCGCCTGCGGTGCGGCGCCGAGACCGAGGCTCTGGGCCGCGAGTAGGAAAGTGCCGATGTAGAGGCCGCAGTCCACGGCGCCGTAGACGCCGAGATCGGCCTCGGTGCTGACGATCGCGACATGCGGGGCGTCGAACAGTTCGAAGTTCCGCATCGCCTGCCGCATGGTGCCCGCCTGATCGCCCTTGACGATTCCGACGCTCTCGTACAGTTGCAGGCCACATTCGCGCCTGCGGTCGCGGTAGACGCCGGTGTATCGCGCGGGAAACGCGAAATCCGGTGCGGGGGCGGAACTTTGGACGTGTTCCAGCAACTCCTTGCGGAATCGGTCGGTGGCGGCGCCTTCGGTGACCGCGACCTGCCACGGTTGGGTGTTGCACCAGGAGGGGGTGCGCTGGGCCACGCGCAGCAGGGACTCGATGGTTTCGCGCGGCACCTGGTCGGGCAGGAACTGTCGGCAGGTCCATCGGTCGTCGAGGATTTGGGCGAGGGACTCGAACGCGTCGGTGGGCGCAGTGGTCGGGCTCATGGACCCGCCTCCTTCGTTTGGTTCCATTTCGAGACTGAATGCTAGCGGGTGTGGTCTCGTTTTGGAACCAGAACGGGGGTGGGGTTCGTTTGCCCGAGTTCTTCCTCGGGGTGTTGGCTGCGCGGCTGGTGCTCGACGGCACGTGGCGCAACACGAGGCTGACTCCGCCGCTGCTCGCGCTAGCGGTGGCCTATGTGGCGACCTGGGGATGGTGCTGGTGACGAGGCTGCTCATCGGCGGACGCCAGTTCGGGCCGATCGGCTGGGTCGGGTTCGCCGCGCTGTGCCTGGTGCTCTCGACCGCGGCCGCGGCGGCGATCTACCACTGGGTGGACGCGCCGCTGATGCGCAGGTTCGCCGGACGACGCCCGGCCGCGGGCGACGCGCGCGCCGGTTCCCGGCATCAGCACTCCCGCGGCCCCCTGACGAGGCACAATCCCACCCATGGGTTCGCACACCCGCACGGCGCGGGAGCGCAAACGGCATGGGCGGCACTACACCCCGCCCACGCTGGCGCTTTTCCTGGCGCGGCGGTTGCTCGCACACGTGCCGCATCCCGGCACCGGTGGAGAGCTGCGCGTGCTGGACCCGGCATGCGGTGACGGGGAACTCCTGCTGGCCGTGCACCGGGAAGCCGCCGCCCGCCTGCCCGGCGTCCGGCTCCGGCTGACCGGGTACGACCTGGACGAATCCGGCCTCGCCGTCGCGCGGGCGCGGGCAACGGCGGAGGACGTCGAGGTCGACTGGCACGCGGGCGACTTCCTCGCCGACGCCGCACGCCTGGACGATGCCGCGTTCGACGCGATCATCACCAACCCGCCCTACGTGCGCACCCAGCAGCTCGGCGGCGCCACCGCTCAGTTGCTCAGCAGGCAGTACGGGCTGCGCGGCCGGATCGACCTCACCCATCCTTTCGTCGCCGTCGCGCCGCGCTTGCTCACACCGGGTGGCGTGCTGGCGCTGTTGTGCGCCAACCGTTTTCTCACGACCAAGGCGGGTGCGAACATTCGCGCCGTCCTGCTGGCCGAACTGACTCCGGTCGAGCTCTACGACCTCGGCGACACCAAGCTTTTCACGGCCGCGGTGCTGCCCGCCGTCACCATCGCCACTCGCGGCGGGAGCGGCGCGGTGTGTCGCCACGTCTCGGCGTATGAGGTGTCTTTCAGCGAAACACTCGGCTCGATGGAGCTTTTCGATGCGCTGACAGCGGAGTCCGGTTCCCTCGTCCGGCACAATGGGCGGACCTTCGCGGTGGAGGTCGGCACCCTGTCGACCGGCACGCCGACAGGACCCGCCGCACAAACCGCTGCCGACTCCGCGGCTCGCCCGAGTGGCGGGGGAGATACGCCTGATGTGTCCGTCGACAGCCCAGCGCATGGCCGAAGCGAGCGCGGAGGTTCGCACACCGCGTGGCGAATGTCGCGGCCGAGCGTGGACTCCTGGCTCGCCCGCGTCGGCGCGGGCACCTGGCGGAGCTTCGGTGAGGTGGCCCGTATTCGCGTCGGCATCAAGACGACCGCGGACCGGGTGTTCATCTCCGATCGCTGGGCCCAGGTGCGCCCGCGACCGGAGGCCGAGTTGCTGTTGGAGCTGATCACCCACCACGATCTGGCGCCGTGGCGGATCGAGCGGGCCGCCGACACCCGCGTGCTCTACCCCTACGACACCGCCGCCCCGCGTCGTGTCCCCGTGGACCTGCGCGAATTCCCAGGCGCGGCAGCGTATTTGCGGAGCCACGAGCCCACGCTGGCCGCGCGCAAATACCTCACCGACAGCGGCCGCGAGTGGTTCGAGATCTGGGTGCCGCAGCGGCCCAACCTGTGGCGGGTGCCGAAACTGGTGTTCCCCGATATCAGCGAACGGCCGCGTTTCGCGCTGGACCGGTCCGGTGCGGTGGTGAACGGGGACTGCTATTGGATCTCGCTCGAGGACCTCGGCGTCGCCGAGCGGGCCGAGCGGCTGGCGTATCTCCTGATGGGCGTGGCCAATTCGGCGCTCGGGTTGTGCTACTACGACGCCGTGTGCGGTAACCGCCTGTACTCGGGACGGCGACGGTGGATCACCCAGTACGTGTCCCGGCTGCCGCTGCCCGATCCGGATCTGGCGGCGTCCCGGGAGATCGCGACGCTGGTCGCCGAACTCGTGGACGGCGACCGCGCACCCGACGACGCCGCGCGGCACCGGCTCGACGAGCTGGTGAACGCGGCGTTCGGATTGAGCTCAGGCGGACGTGCGGACGCCGACCATGGGCAGCAGAGTGCGCCGGGCGAACGCGCGACCGGCCTCCGCGTCGCCGAGCGGGATGAGCCCGTCGGGGGTGAGCGCCAGCGAGAGCGCCAAGCGGGCCATGATCTCGGCGACCAGATCGGCGTCGAAGTCGGCGTCCCCAGCGCGTAACTCGCGCAGCTTCTCCGCCAAGTAGCCACGACCGACGGCCAGGATCGGACCGCCCTCGGTGGTCAGTCGCGGCAGGATGAGATCCGGCTCGGTGCGCAGCAGCCTGCGCAGCAGTTCGTTGCCCGCGATCGCCGTGATGAAGGCGACGAAGATCTCCACCAGCTGGTTCTCGGTGCCCTCGACGGTGCGTACCCGCTTGTCGATCTCGGCGACGAAACGCTGCGCCTCCCGCACGCTCACCGCCTCCACCAGGTCGTTCTTCGATTCGTACCGCCGGTAGAGGGTCGCGGGGCTGATACCCGCCCGGCGCGCGATCTCGCCCATGCTGGTGCGCTTGATCCCGAAGTCCAGGAACGCCGAGAGCGCGCTCTCCAGGAGTTTCTCGCCGTCGGTGACGGGCTTGTCGAGGATGCGCTGGAGCATGGACGGAACGGTGGGCATCGATTCTCCAGTCGTTCGCGCGGAAACCGGTGCGCTACGGCGCCGCGACGGTGCGGGTGATGGACGTTCATTATTTCACCAGCGCGCGGGGTCGGGGTCGGAGATGGTCTCGAAGGTATGGGACCGGGCGGTATGGAAGGTCCGCGGTAGGGGCCGTGGGACACGAGACCGGTGCGTAAGCGATCGGGGTAGAGCACCGGGCTGGCCGATGGGTAGGCAAGATGGGCGCGGTGCAGGGCTGGCGTCGTCCTCGCGGAGGCAGAGCGCGGTCGAGCGCCGGATGCGTTGGGATGAGAGGTGCGCGGTATGGGGGGCGGTGCGGCATGTGGGGGCGGGATTCGGCGGCGCGGATCCGGTAATCGATCTTTCCCGAGCCCCTTCCTTCTGGATAACCTGGTCGCGTGCCCGATTCGGGTATTGGGGTGAAAGGGGTTGCACCGTGGGGTATTTCGCCGACAAGGTGGTGGTCGTCACCGGCGCTGGTTCGGGGATCGGGCGGGAGTTGGCGCTCGGGCTGGCGCACCGGGGCGCGCGCCTCGCGCTGTCCGACAAGTCCGATCACGCCGTCGCGACGACTGGGAAGCTTTGCGCCGCAGTCGGTTTCACCCCGACCGTGACCGTCCTCGATGTCACCGACCGGGACGCGGTGCTGGCCTATGCCGAAGGGACCGCCGCGCACTACGGGCGGGTGGAGGCGCTGTTCAACAACGCCGGGATCCTGCACGTCGGCGGGGTCGCGGAATCCCCGTTCGCGCATTTCGAGCAGGTGATGGACGTCGACTTCTGGGGAGTGGTCAACGGCACCAAGGCGTTTCTGCCGTATCTCCAGGCGGCCGAGCGCGCCAACGTCGTCAATGTGTCGTCGGCGTTCGGTCTGGTCGCGGTGGCGGGGCACGGACCGTACAACTCGGCCAAGTTCGCGGTGCGCGGGTTCACCGAATCGCTGCGCCAGGACATGCGCGCCGCGGGCGGGCGGGTGCGGGTCACCGGCGTCTATCCCGGCGGCGTGCTCACCACCATCGCGCGCACGGCGCAGTTCGCGCCGGGCATCGATGGGGCCGCGGTGGCCAGGCGGTTCGAGGACGAAGTCGCGCGAACAAGCCCCGAGGCCGCCGCCCGCACCATCCTGCGCGGCGCTGCGCGCGGGCACGCGAAGGTGCTCGTCGGACTCGACGCGCTATTGGCCGACCTGGTCACCCGGTACGCCGGGTCCTGTCACGAACGGGTGCTCGACTTGGTCTTCCGTTGAAGTCGCGGGGTCACTGCCGGGGCAGATCCAAATCCGCCATTTCCTTCTCGATTGCGTTCGCGGCGAAATCCACCCCGCGGGAACGCAATTCGTGGACGCGGCGATGAAGCGCCTCGATCCCGCCCGGTTGGGCCGCGATGTCGGCCACGCTGATCCGCCCCTTCGGCCGGTGCATACTCGAGTACGACACCGTGATACCTCCTGCCTGTCACGCATCACGCTCGCCGTGCCGACGGTCTCGTCGAGCCGCCGCACGCCGAGCATGCAGGCAAAATGCTATCAGCCGTTCTTGCTGGACACTTGATCAGTGTGTGCTGTATCACAGCACTTTCGCGCTGCGGTGGTTGGCCATGTTGTGTAGGTAGACCGCGCCGTTGAGCCGGATGCCGTCCTGCTCCGCCTCGCTCAGTTCGCGGCGCACCTTGCCGGGCACACCGGCCACGAGCGAGCCGGGCGGGATCTGCGCGCCCTCGGGAATCAGCGCGTTGGCGGCGATCAAGCTGCCCGCGCCGATCACCGCGCCGTTGAGCACCGTGGCGCCCATGCCGACGAGCACGTCGTCGCCGACGGTGCATCCGTGCAGAATCGCGTTGTGTCCCACCGACACTCCGCTGCCGACGGTCAGCGGGAAACCGGGGTCGGCGTGCAGCACGCAGCCGTCCTGGATGTTGGTGCGCGCGCCGACGGTGATTTGTTCCAAGTCGCCGCGCAGCACAGCGCTGTACCACACGCTCACCTCGGCGCCGAGCCGCACGCGCCCGATCACCGTGGCGTTGGGGGCGAGCCAGGCGCTCTCATCGATCTCCGGCGCGAAACCGCCGACCTCAATCCTCATGCTGGCAACGTAGCCGCGCGACGCCCGCCGTCGCGCACGGGGGCGTCGGCCGCGGCGCGGAAGAGGGCGCGGTGTGCGGCGGGACTGGCGCCGAGCAGGCGGCGGAAGTGGTGGCGCAGGCTCACCGCTGTCCCGAAGCCGGTCTCGGCGGCGATGCGGTCCACGGTGTCGTCGGTGGACTCGAGGAGCAGCCGGGCGCGGTCGGCGCGCTGGTGCAGCAACCACTGCTGCGGGCTGCTTCCGGTGCGTTCGCGGAAACGCCGGGTGAAGGTCCGCCGCGCCATCACCGCGACCGCTGCCCACGCGTCCAGATCGATCGGGTCGCCGAGATGCGTTCGCGCCCAGACCATGGCGCGCTCGATCGGATCGTTCTCGGCTTGGTCGGGCACGGCCACCGGGATGTACTGCGCTTGTGATCCGCTGCGGTGCGGCGCGGTGACCAGCGCCCTGGCCAGCTCGGTGGCGGCGCGGCTGCCGTGATCCTCCCGGACCAGGTGCAGGCAGCAGTCCAGTGCCGCGGCCACGCCCGCGGAGGTGATGACGTCGCCCAGATCGGACCACAGCGTGTCGGCGCGCACCCGCACCGCGGGATAGGCGCGGGCCAGGTCGGCGGCCGTGGCCCAGTGCGTGGTGATTTCCCGGCCGTCGACGAGACCGCTCGCGGCGATTGCCCAGGCGCCGAGGCACAGGCCGACGATCCGGGCACCGCGCGCGTGCGCCTGCTGTAGCGCGTCCCGCAGGTTTTCGGAGATGCCCGCGCCGCGCGTCCAGCTGGGCACGACGACGGTGTCGGCGCGCTCGAAGGCGGCGAGGCCGTCGGCGACGTGGATGTCGAAACCGCCTGGAGTGCGCAGGATTCCGGGATGTTCGGCGCAGACCCCCACCGTGTAGGGCGCCCGTCCGCCCGCGCCGACCCGGCCGAAGACCAGACCGGGTACGGAGAGGTGGAAGGGACTGATCCCGTCGTAGGCGAGCACGGTCACCGTATGCATGGCCCGATATTAGCGGTCCAAGGCTCACGGGCCACTGTTTGCGCGATCGTCCGGCGGCGACGATCGACGTCATGACCGAAACGATCGAACGCGCCGCCCTGGAAGTCCTGCACATCGGCGGCCCGACCATCCGCTTCCGCTACGGCGGTAGCGTCTGGCTGACCGATCCCACCTTCGACGAACCCGGTGACTACCCGGGCCTGGTCACCCTGCACAAGCTGACCGGCCCCGCCGTGCCGGTCGAGGAGGTCGGCCCGGTCGACGTCGTGCTGCTCTCGCACGATCAGCACGCCGACAACCTGGACACCGCGGGGCGTGCCTTCCTGGCCACCGTCGACACGGTGCTCTCCACCACCGAAGCGGCCACCCGAATGAAGGGCGTTCGAGGCCTGCACAATTGGGAGAGCTTCCGGGTCGGCGCGGTTACCGTTACCGGCGTGCCCGCGCTGCACGGGCCGGAAGGATGCGAGCCGCTGAGCGGGCCGGTCACCGGTTTCGTGCTGGAGGCCGCGGGGGAACCGACCATCTACGTATCCGGCGACAACGCGTCGGTGGACGTGGTCGCCGAGATCGCGCAGCGGTTCCCGCGGATCGACATCGCGTTGCTGAACGTCGGGGCGGCGAACGTCGGACGGTTCGGCGACAGCGACCTGACCCTGAACGCGCGGACCGCGGTGCGGGCGGCGAAGTCGCTCGGCGAAGCGGTGATCGTTCCGGTGCATGCGGAAGGGTGGGCGCACTTCACGGAAACGCTCGACTACCTGGCGCGAGTTTTCGGGTACGCGGGTCTGGCCGATCGGTTGCGCGTTCCGGTGACCGGGGAGGTCATCAGCGTCTGAAGTGGATCGTCCTCGGGCAGCATCCCGTCCACGTCGACGGCCCCGGTCGATCCGAATTCCGGTGGTGGCGGATGTGTCGGGTTCCGGGCCGGGTGCCCGCCGGTCGATCCGACCACGCCGCCGGTCCCGACGGTCCCCGTCGATCCCAACCCCGGTGGCGGCGGATGTGTTGGGTTCCGGGCCGGTTGCCCGCCGGTCGATCCGACCACGCCGCCGGTCCCGACGGTTCCCGTCGATCCCAACCCCGGTGGTGGCGGTTGCGGCGGGTTCCGGGCCGGTTGCCCGCCGATCCGATCCGCCCGTGCCGACGCCGCCATCGGTGCCGACCGTGCCCTCCGTGCCGACCGCGCCGGTCGATCCGAACCCGGGTGGTGGCGGTGTGTGCGTCGGCATTCCGGTCTGCCCGGCCGCGCTGCCTGCCGCCCCGGCGATCCGCTGACCCCTCCTTCGGTAGCGGGAGCCGTGGCCGCCCGTTGATCGGACGGCGAACAATTTTCGGCCGTGGGGTCGCGATGGCGTGCGGAGCCGCGGTTCCGGGCGTGTCGGACGGAACTTCTCCGCCCGGCTATGCGCGCCGTCGTGGCGAACCGTCCGCGGGTGGGCCACGATGGCGATATGAGGATCGGAGTGCCGCGGGAGGTCAAGGAGCAAGAATTCCGGGTCGCGCTCACGCCCGCCGGTGCCGGGGAGTTGGTTCGGCACGGGCACCGGGTGCTGTTCGAATCGGGCGCGGGCGTCGGGTCGGGGTTCGCCGATCGACACTATGCCGACGCGGGAGTCACCCTGGTGGACGGACCCGACGCGGTGTGGGCGGACGCCGAGTTGATCCTGAAGGTGAAAGAGCCGATCGCGCAGGAATACCCGCGGATGCGCCGCGACCAAGTGCTGTTCACCTACCTGCACTTGGCCGCCTCGCGGGACTGCACCGAGGCCATTCTGCGCTCCGGCATCACGGCCCTCGCCTACGAAACGGTGCGCGCCGCCGACGGCTCGTTGCCATTGCTCGCGCCGATGAGCGAGGTCGCGGGCAGGTTGGGTCCGCAGGTCGGCGCGTATCACCTGATGGCGCCGCTCGGCGGGTCCGGCGTGCTGCTCGGCGGAGTGCCCGGCGTGCGGCCCGCCGAGGTGGTCGTCCTCGGTGGCGGCGTGGCGGGGACCAACGCCGCGACCATGGCCGCGGGGATGGGCGCGCGGGTCAGCGTGCTCGACACCAACCTGGTGAAGCTGCGCGAACTCGACGAGCGGTTCCAGGGGCGGATCACCACGGTGGCGTCGAATGCCGCCGAGGTCGAGCGCGCGGTGCTCGGCGCCGATCTGGTCATCGGGTCGGTGCTCGTGCCGGGTGCGCGCGCCCCGAAGCTGGTCAGCGAGGAGATGGTCGCGGCGATGCGGCCCGGCACGGTGCTGGTCGACATCGCCATCGATCAGGGCGGCTGCTTCGCGGGTTCGCGGCCGACCACGCACGCGGATCCGACCTTCCGGGTGGCGGACGCGCTGTACTACTGCGTCGCGAACATGCCGGGCGCGGTCCCGCACACCGCCACCGTCGCCCTGACCAACGCCACCCTCCCGTACGTGCGCGCCATCGCCGACCAGGGATGGCGCGACGCGTGCACCACCCACCCCGACCTCGCCCACGGCCTTGCCGCCGATGGTGGCCGCTTGCTTTCCGCCGAAGTCGCGGCGGCCCACGGCTATCCCGTCACGCCGACGGTCGGCCTCGCCGGTTGACCGAGAGAAAAAGCAGTGCCACTCCCGCACCACCCGCACGGTGCACGCGCGCGAATGCACCGGCGGCCCGCTCCCACACATCGGCCGCACACCTCACAGAGTCGATGCCTATGCGAGGCGTGCGGGGACTGTGTGGGACCAGCCGCGGCTAGCTCTGGTCCGGGCCGAGGAACCAATCGGGGGTGTCGGTTTCCGGGAGTTCGCGCAGCTTGTCCGGGTTGCGGACGATGTGCAGGGCGACGATGCGGCCCTCGTCGACGGTGAAGGAGAAGACGCCGGTGTGGGCGCCGTCGAAGACGACCAGGCCGGGCTGGCCGTTGACCAGCACCGAGCGGCCCCACGCCCCGCGCGCGGACGGCGCGTTGTACCAACCGAGCAGCAGCTTCGCCACCAGCTCGGCGCCCCGCACGCCCTTGCGGATGGCGGGCACCTTGCCGCCGCCGTCGGCGGTCAGGCTGACGTTGGCGTCGAGTACGCCGAGCAGCGCGCTGAGATCCCCGGACCGCCACGCCACCGCGAACGCCGACACCACTTTCTCCTGCTCGTCGGGCGAGGCGGGGAAGCGGGGCGTTCCGTCCTCGACCCGTTTGCGGGCGCGTGAGGCGAGCTGACGGACCGCGGCCGGGGTGCGCCCCACCACCTCGGCGACCTCCGGACCGCTCATCCCGAACACGTCTTGCAGGACGAACGCGGTGCGCTCGGCGGGGGAGAGGGATTCCAGCACGACGAGCAGCGCGGTGGTGACCCGCTCGTCCTGGGTGATCCGATCGGCCGGATCGTCCACGGTGGTGACCTCCGGCTCGGGCAGCCAGTCCCCGACGTACTGTTCGCGGCGGGCACGGGCCGAGCCGAGCTGGTCGAGCGCCAACCGGCCGGTCACGGTGGTCAGCCAGGCGCGCAGGTTGTCGATCTCGGCCGCGGTCCCTGCCTCGTGCTGGCGCTGCAACCGCAGCCAGGCCTCCTGCACCACGTCGTCCGCGTCGGCGAGGCTGCCCAGCGTGCTGTAGGCGAGCCTGCGCAGATACGGCCGATGCTCCTCGAAGCGGCGCGCCAGCTCGGCGGCGTCGAGGGGCTCGGGCTTCTCGGCTGTCACTGCAACCACCGTTCGGTCGGGCGGCCCCGTGGCGGGGTCGTAGCGGGCGTCATCGGTATGACGAGGCAGGACCACTGAGTGTGACATCCCGGCGGTCGCTGCGGTCGTGCGCCCGCTAGTCTCGCCAGGTGCACACGGGGATCTCGGCCGGTGGCGGTCTGCTGCTCGGCTTCGCGCTGGATCGCGCGTTCGGCGACCCGCGCCGGTGGCATCCGGTGGCCGGATTCGGTTCGGCGGCAAGCGCGCTCGAATCCCTGACCTACGCCGATCGACGGACGGCGGGGGTGTTGCACGAGGCGGTCGCGGTCGGGGCCGTGGTCGGTCTCGGGCTCGCGGCGCGGCGGGGCGGCATCGTCGCCACCGCGCTCGCCACCTGGACCGTGCTCGGCGGACGCAGTCTGGCGGCCGCCGGTCGCGCCATGGCCGATCATCTGGAGTCGGGCGATCTGACCGCGGCCCGCGCGCTACTGCCCTCGCTGTGCGGGCGAGACCCGTCGGCGCTCGACGCCGACGGATTGGCCCGCGCCGCACTGGAATCCATCGCCGAGAACACCTCCGACGCCACCGTCGCACCGTTGTTCTGGGGCGCGGTGGCCGGCGTGCCCGGTCTGCTCGGCTATCGGGCGATCAACACCCTCGACGCGATGGTCGGTTACCGAAACGACCGCTACCACCGCTTCGGCTGGGCGGCCGCCCGGCTCGACGACGTCGCGAATCTAGCTCCCGCCCGCGTCAGCGGACTGCTCACCGCAGGGCTCGCGCCATTGGTCGGCGGACGCCCCGGCGCGGTGCTGCGCGCTTGGCGGCGCGACGCGGCAAGACATCCCAGCCCGAACGCGGGCGTCGTCGAGGCCGCGATGGCGGGTGCGCTCGGGGTTCGGCTCGGCGGGCGCACGCAGTACCGGTACGGGACGGAACTGCGGCCCACACTCGGCGACGGGCCCGCGCCGACGGTTCCGGATCTGCGCCGGGCGGTGCGGATGTCGGAGGCCGTTCAGGTTGGGGCGGTGGTGTTCGCGGCGGGGGCGGCATGGGGTCTGCCGACGCTGCTTCGGCGGCTCTCGCGCTGAATTCTGGGTGCTCGGCCGTACGCCGACTTTCCGCTGCTGTGGCTTTCGCGTGTCCGCTTCGGTGGCCGAACCCCGAAACCCCTCGGCGTCGGATCTACCGACGGCGAGGGGCAAGCGATGGCATGTCACCGCGAAGAAGTCGAGGGACACCACAGCGGCTGTTCTATTCGGCTGGTCGTGCGCGAAGGCGCTGTCGCTGTGGTTCGTTCGCTCACGCGCCCGTCAGCACCTCGCGCAATCTGGCGTCGAATGCGACGGGATCACCCATGGGCGCCCCCGCGAAACCCGTGTGATCGCCGGGGAACAGGGTCGGTTCGAGGTCGAGCAGATCCGCAAGCGCCCGCGACGAGCGGTCGCAGAACTGCCCGGCGGATTCTTCGCCGATACCGATCACCAGGCGCGTCGGTATCGAGCGCAACCGCTCGAGGTTCGGCTCCCACGACGTGGTGCCGCGGATTTCGTGGTTGAACCAGTAACTCTCGCTGGCTACCTGAGCCGGATCTCGATCGCCGCCGAACATCTGCGCCAAGACCGGCTCGGGCATCGAGATATCGGCGTTGACGAAGAACTGTCGCCACGCGCCGATCACATCGCCGCTGCGGTAGCTGGCGATCAAGTCCTCGACACCCTGACGTAATGCGTCGCGATCATCGAGCACCGCGTTGAGCGGCGGTTCATGTGCGATCGCGGTGCTGACCAGTTCGGGATGGTCCTGCGCCAGCGCCAGCGTCGTCACCGCACCCCCGCTCGAGCCGAACACCACGGCGGGGCCCGCGTCGAGGTGGGTGATGAGCCGGGCCAGGTCGTCGGCGCGCAGCTCGGGCGTCGAATCCTGGTCCGGGTCATCGAGCACGCTCCCCTGATGGCCGCGCGGATCGGTGGTGAGCACCAGGTGTTCGGCGGCGAGCAGATCGGCCAGCGGCGCGAACGCTGCGGCGTCCATCGGCGCGCCGATCAGCACGATCAGCGGTCCCGCGCCGCGTACCTCGTAATGCAGGCGCGCACCGGGAACTTCGAGCGTCCGCACGGCGGCGGCAGTCGATGTGGGATGCATGGGTCCTCCTCGAGCGACAGGCATGGGTGTTCGCTTGGGTAGACCGCCGGTGCGGCGGAAATTCATCGCACCATCCGATTTCGTCCAGACCCATCCTGCTGCCGGGCGCCGGAAAATGACTTGCCCGCGCCCCCGAGGCCCCTCCTAAGATCGGCCGAGTGACCGATACCAGCGCCGCCGACCTGGTCGAGCAGAACAAACGCCACTGGGACGAGCGTGTCCCGATCAACGCCGCGAGTTCGTTCTACGACCTCGACGGGTTTCGCGCGGGAGACGAGGACTTCGATCGGTTTCAGCTGGACGAGGTCGGTGACGTCGATGGTCTCGATCTCGTTCACCTGCAATGCCATATCGGCCTGGACACCTTGTCCTGGGCGCGGCGTGGCGCGCGGGTCAGCGGTCTGGACTTCTCGGCACCGGCGATCGAAGCGGCAGCGGAGCTCGCCGACGAGATCGGCCTCGGCGACCGCGCCACATTCGTCTCGGCCGACGTATTCGACGCCGTCGACGTGCTCGGCGCCGCCGCGTTCGACCTGGTCTACACCGGCATGGGCGCGCTGATGTGGCTGTCCGATATCCAGCGCTGGGCACGCACCGTCGCCGGTCTGTTGCGTCCGGGCGGACGGCTCTACCTGGTCGAAATGCACCCCGTTACCGACGTCCTCGACGACGCCACCGGTACCACCGTCGCGGGCGACTACTTCGCGCGCGACGCCCGCACGTACGAATTGCGCGGCTCCTACGCCGATTGGAACGCGCAGACCACGCACAACACGGTCACCGAGTGGCACCACACGCTCGGTGATGTCGTCAGCGCCGTCGCGGGCGCCGGGCTGCGCATCGAGTTCGTGCACGAGCACGACGTGATCCCGTTCCGGCGCTACGGCACGCTCGTCGCCGACGGGCCGCGGTTCCGGTATCCGGAGCCTTCCCGGCGCTTGCCGCTGCTGTACTCGTTGGCCGCCACAGCCGTCTAGCGAGCGAGAGTCGTTGGGCGCGCACGGTGGCAAGACCGTGGTGCTGAACCGGCGGGAGAACGCGGGACTCGGCATCCTCTCCGCGCGCGTGGGCGGGTCCATACCGGGTTGTACGAATAGCCGTCGTGCGCCGATCCGCCGGTCCGGACTCGGCGCGGCTGTGCGGGCAACGAGCCGATCCAGATCAGCTGACCGTGATCCGAGCCGCCTCGGCCCGACCCGATGCCACCGCATCGCCAGTGTGATCGCATGCGTTCTGCACGAATTCGCGGCGAAATGGCGGGATGGAGTCGGCGGGCCCGGGTGGGGTTTCGCGGGCCGGGGCGCGCGGGCCGAGTGAGAGCGTGGCGGCTCGCGATGCCGATCGCGATCAGGAGCGGTTACGTCCGTAGCGGTCGGCGAGTCTGGCCTCGGTCGTCGGGAGTGCCGGAGCGGGCGCGTTGGATTCGGTCGCGGTGGGCTCGGTCGGCGTGGGCTCCGTCGGCGTCGACTGCGCAGCCGCGGCTTTCTCCCTGCGGCGTTCGCGAATTTCCGCGTAGACGAAGTACCCGAGGCCCAGCGGCGCCATGATGCCGAAGGCCAGCCACTGCAACCCGTAGGAGAGGTACGGGCCCGCGTCGAGTTGGGGGAGCGGGGTAGGGGTGAACGCGCCCGGCTGGTTCTCCGAGAGTTGGAGGTACCCGCCGCGCTCACCCGCGGGGATTGGGGTGAGCGGCTGACCGAGCACGTCGGATTCCTGCGTGGTGTCGATCGAATACACCTGGCGGTAGCCGTCCTGGGTGAGCGGCGTCTTGTCCGCGCTCACGCCCTCCGACATTCGGACCCGGCCCTCGAGGCGCTGCATGCCCGCCGGTGGTTCCGGGATCTGCGGCGGCCGCGAGGATCCGTCCACCCCGGCGACCAGACCGCGGTCGACGAGCAACGTGCGCCCGTCGTCCAAGCGGAACGCCGCGAGCACCGCGTAGCCGGGCGCGCCGTCCAGGTGCCGCAGGCGCACCAGCACCGTCGAATCGGGCAGGTAGCTGCCCGTGGCCGTGACGCGCCGCCATTCGGTGTGCTCGGCACCGGAGGCGTCGAGCACCGTGGTCACGTCGACCGGGTCGGCGCGCACCGAGTCGGCGATCAGTTGGTTGCGGTGCTCGGTGGCGGTGTTCTTGCCGAGCTGCCACGGCGCGAGCACGGTGAAGCACAGGTAGGCGAAGGCGGCCACCAGCGCGGCGAGGATCAGCCAGCTGGGGCGCAGCAGGAACGCCAGGCGGCGCATCACGGCCGCCCGTCCGCGACGGCGACTCGGTCCAGCGCCGCGCGCACCCAGTCCAGCAGGCCGGGGATCGCGGCCTCGATCTGCGCGCGGACGAGTTCGAAGTCGGCGGCGGTGCCGTAGTACGGGTCGGGCACGTCCGGGCCGTCGGCTGCGGGATCGAAACTGCGCAGCAGCTTGCGGCGATCGGACGGGACGCCGAGTCGGGCCAGTGCCCGCTCGTGCCCGGTGTCCAGCGCGATGAGCAGGTCGGCCTCGCGGTGATCGGCGCCGACGACGGCGGCCACGTGACCCGCCGGATAGCCGTATTTCAGCAGCGTCTCGGTGGTGCGCGGGTCGGCGTCGTCGCCGACGTGCCAGGAGCCGGTGCCCGCGCTGCTCACCCGCACCCGGTCGGCCAAGCCGGCGAGGCGCAAGTGGTGCGCGAACATCTTCTCCGCCATCGGCGATCGGCAGATATTGCCGGTACAGACGAACGAGACGTGCAGGTCACCCACGACAGCCATTCTGGCCGGTCACCCCGTACGCCCGCCACGTAGGGTGTGATCTCGTGCCCTCCGACACAGTCGACCCCGCGCTGCTTCGCCATCACGGCGACGTCGACGCGTGCCCGGGCATGCTCGATTTCGCGGTCAACGTGCAGGGCAGCGAGCCGCCGTCGTGGTTGCGCGAACGTCTCGCAGCCCGGCTGACCGACCTCGCCCGCTACCCGAGCGCCGCCGAGGACCTGGCCGCCCGCACCGCCGTCGCCGCCCGGCACGGCCGCCGCCGGGACGAGGTGCTGCTGCTCGCGGGCGCGGCCGAAGGGTTCGCTCTCCTGCCGAAGCTCGCTCCTCGTCTCGCGGCGGTGGTGCACCCGTCGTTCACCGAACCGGAACTGGCGCTGCGTCAGGCCGACGTCCCCGTCACGCGGGTGCTGCTCGAACCGCCCTACACCCTCGACCCCCTCGCCGTGCCGGAGGAGGCCGATCTCGTCGTCCTCGGCAACCCGACCAACCCGACCTCGGTCCTGCACCCCGCCGAAACTCTCCGCGCCTTGCGGCGCCCCGGCCGCCTCGTCGTCGTCGACGAGGCCTTCGCCGACGCCGTCCCCGGCGAACCGGAATCCCTTGCGGCCACCGCCACCCCCGACATCCTCGTCCTGCGCAGCCTCACCAAGACCTGGGCGCTCGCGGGTCTCCGCTGCGGCTACTTCCTCGCCGCTCCCGACGTGCTCGCCCGCCTCGACCACGGCCGCCCGCACTGGCCCCTGGGCATCCTCCAGCTCGAGGCGATCGCCGCGACCGCCTCTCCCTCGGCCGTCGCCGAATCCGAGCGTCACGCGACCGTCCTCGATGTTGCCCGTGCGGCGATGGTCGAACGCCTCACCGCGCTCGGCGTCCACGTCCACACGCCCGCGCACGCGCCGTTCCTCCTTCTGCGGGTCGCCGACGGCGAATCCTTGCGCAAGCACCTCGCCGATTCAGGAATCGCGGTGCGCCGGGCCGATACATTTCCTGGGCTCGGACCCGATTACCTGCGCGTGGCGGTGCGGGACGATGCCGCGGTGGACCGTTTGTGCGCTGCCATCCGCACCGCGCCCGGTCGCGTTTAGCGGGCGAGTTCGCGTGCGGCCCGATAGGTGACCAAGTCTTCGCCGGAGCGTGTACGGCGCGGGGCGGGCAACCGGTCCGATCGCGGTCCATCGGGCCGTGTGCTCCGCTCGACATGTCGATGGTGGAACTCGCGCTGGCCTCCACGCGGCGGTCGTACGACCGCTGGGTCATCTCGTTCGAGAACAAGGCGTCTGGAGCGCATTCGAGTCGATACGCCTGGTCTCCTCAGCAGAGACGAGGCGGCTCGTCCGAGTGGACAGAGCATCGGGTGTGTTGTCCGCGCCGAACTCCGAGGCTGGATGATGGAGGACGACCGGCGCCCGCCGGGACGGGAGTTCGGGAGGAGTGGGGTAGGCGGATGGTGACGACGCTGGCGGATCTCATCGGGGTGCTGGACGCGGCGTATCCGCCGAAGCTGGCGGAGTCGTGGGACTCGGTCGGGTTGGTGTGCGGTGATCCCGAAGACGATGTCACCAGGGTGTTGTTCGCGGTGGACGCGACCGCCGAGGTCGTCGACGAGGCCATCGATTGGCGCGCCCAGGCGTTGGTGGTGCACCATCCGCTGCTGCTGCGCGGCGTCGACACCGTGGCCGCCGACACCGCCAAAGGCGCTCTGCTGCACCGCCTCATCCGTTCCGGTTGCGCCCTGTTCACGGCCCATACCAACGCCGACTCCGCCGACCCCGGCGTCTCGGACGCGCTCGCCGCCGCGATCGGTCTGACGGTCACCGCGCCACTGGACCCGAAACCCACCGCCGCGGTGGACAACTGGGTCGTCCAAGTCCCGCGCACCCACACCGAGGCGGTGCTGAACGCCCTGTTCGCCGCGGGTGCGGGCGGTAGCGGGAGCTATCACGACTGCGCGAGCTGGGCGCCGAGCACCGGACAGTTCCGTCCCATGCCTGGCGCGAATCCGGCGATCGGCACGATCGGCGAACTGGAACGCGTCGACGAGGATCGCATCGAGGTCGTCGCACCGCCCGCCGCCCGCAGCGCGGTGCTGGCCGCCCTGCGCGCGGCGCACCCGTACGAGGACCCGGCTTACCACGTCACCGAGCGCGCCGCCCTGCCGTCCGGGCTCGGCATCGGACGCATCGGAACCCTGTCCGAACCGGAACCCTTGCGCGCCTTCACCGCTCGCGTCTCCGCCGCGCTCCCGTCCACCGTCTGGGGTGTCCGCGCCGCGGGCGATCCGGATCGGATGATCGAGCGCGTCGCGGTGTGCGGCGGCGCGGGCGACTCCTATTTGGCCAAGGCCGCCCGCCTCGGCGTCGACGCCTACCTCACCTCCGACCTGCGCCACCACCCCGCCGACGAACACCTGCGCACAGGCGGGCCCGCTCTCGTCGACGCCGCCCATTGGGCCACCGAGTTCCCCTGGTGCGCGCAAGCGGAAGGCATTGTCGCCGCAGCGCTTCCCGGCGTGGAGACCCGCGTCTCCACCATCCGCACCGACCCGTGGACCGTGGCCGCCGTCGACTGACAGTTCCGCGCCGTTCCCGGGAATCGAAGGGCCGGAAGCGGGTACAACTACCGCATGAGTTACCCGGTGGATTTCGGGATCGTGCAGATCGGGTTGATCCTGCTGATCCTGATCGCGGTCGCGCTGCTCGTTTCGGCGTTGGTGAAGGTGCGCAGGGTCGGGCCGCGGGTGCTGCTCGGCCGGGGTGCGGGCGGGCTCGTGCTCCTCGTCGTCGCGGTGCTGCTGCTGTGGGTCGCGACCCTCATGCAGACCTACCTCGGACTGAGCGGCGAGATCAAAGCCGCGCACGTGGTGGTGAGCGAGGTTGCGGGCGAGGACCATCAGCTCGAAGTCGACCTCACGCTCTACGGCGACGATGACAATCCGGAGCGCCGCGAGAAGTTCCGCGTCCAGGGCGATCTGTGGGTGTTGCAAGCCAACATCGTCGAGCTGGAACCCTGGGTGAACGCCCTCGGCTTCCACTCCGGTTACAAGGTCAGCCGCTTGTACGGCCAGCGCCTCGACGGCGTCGCCACCACCCAGAACCACATCTTCCTCAACGGCGACGACACCGGCTTCTTCGCCGACATGCGCGACGGAAAGTGGTGGACCGACCCCTTCGTTCGCTCCGCCTACGGCAACGCCGTCATCGCGACCCCAGGCGAATACGACGTCTACATCTCCCGCGACGCCATCAAGACCCGCGCGCCCGGAAGTTGAACTGCCGCCACCGCGCGGTTTGCCGACGATTTACGCCGTCTGTGTGCACCGGGCGTCACCACGCGTTCGTGCGCTCCCGGTTCACCACGTCGATTCGGTCCTGAAGTCGCCGGATGATCTCGTCGGTCAGGCCCGGTGCGATGCTGAAGTCGTTCCTGCTGTGGTCGACTAGCAGATACTGCCCGTGCAGACCGGTGTGTGTTCTCGCCGAGCGACACGCGATGTCGCCGGTCCCGGCTGTTTTTCCTGAGCGACGCGCGCATGTCCGACCTGATCAGGCGGCCGCGCACTCGCACCACGCGACCCGCACATTCCTCGGCCCGGTCTCGGAACCAACCGCCGCATGGCCGGGGTACGGTTGAGCACTGGCATTCGCCGCCCGGCGGATACCCCCGGCCCGTCCACAGTGTTCAGGAGTTTGTCCGCGTTGAATGTCGAACCACCGATCCAGGCCAAGCTGCTTCAGCTCGCGGCTGTCGACGCCGAACTGACGCGGATCGCGCATCGGCGCACCGTGCTGCCCGAGCTGCAGGAGGTGGCGCGGCTGGAGGGGGAGCGCAACAAGCACAAGGACGCCGCGGTGGCGGTGGAGATCGTGCTGGACGACCTCGATCGCGACATCCGCAAACTCGAGGGCGAGATCGAGGCGGTCCGCAAGCGCGAGGAGCGCGACCGCGGCTTGCTGACGGCCGGTTCCGTTAACGCCAAACAGCTTTCGGAGCTCCAGCACGAGCTGGGCAGTCTGGAGCGGCGGCGCGGCGTCCTGGAGGACGAACTGCTCGAGGTGATGGAGCGCCGCGAGGCGTCCGCCTCCGATCACGACCACGCGGGCGCCCGGCTGAGCAAGACCGAAGAGGAGCTCGCCGAGGCGCAACGGCTGCGCGACGAAGCGCTGGCGGACCTGGAGGTGGCGCAGGGGCGGTGTGCGGACGATCGCTCCAACCTGGTCGGACTGTTC
Organism: Nocardia sp. CNS-044; assembly: GCF_059570515.1. NCBI lineage: Bacteria > Bacillati > Actinomycetota > Actinomycetes > Mycobacteriales > Nocardiaceae > Nocardia > Nocardia sp. CNS-044. Next base: position 271,607 of record NZ_JCANSX010000007.1, on the reverse strand, counting down.
CCCGCGGAGCTGCTGAACGCCTACGACAAGCAGAAGGCCGAGCGCGGTGTCGGCGCGGCGCTGCTGCAAGCGCGCAAGTGCGGCGCGTGCCGGATCGAGCTGGACCGCGGTGAGATCGCGCGTATCGCGAAGACGGCGCCCGACGTGGTGGTGCGCTGCCCCGAATGCAACGCGATCTTGGTGCGCACCAAGGAATCCGGTCTGTGACCTGCGGGTCCGATCGTCCGGATGCCGAGGAGGTCCGGTGAGTTACGAGCACGTGATCGTCGAGGCGGACGGTGGTTCGCGCGGCAACCCCGGCCCCGCTGGCTACGGTGCGGTCGTCTTCGCCGCCGACCACGTCGCGGTGCTCGCCGAACGGCGGGAAAGCCTCGGCATCGCCACCAACAATGTCGCCGAGTATCGCGGGCTGATCGCAGGCCTGGAGGCCGCCGCCGAGCTGGGCGCGCGCACGGTGGACGTGCGGATGGATTCCAAGCTGGTGGTCGAGCAGATGTCGGGCCGCTGGAAGGTCAAGCACGCGGCGATGATCCCGCTGGCCGATCGAGCTCGCCGTCTGGTCGCAGGCTTCGACCGGGTCGGCTTCACCTGGATTCCGCGCGCCCAGAACTCGCACGCCGACCGCCTGGCCAACGAGGCGATGGACGACGCCACCCTGGTCGACGAGGTGCGGGCGGCCCGCGAGGCAGGACAGGAGACCCCGCTGCGCGACACTGTCGGTCGCGCGCCAGCGGGGACCTCCGTTGGCACAGCGCACGGTGAGTCGGAAGCGGACGCCGCCGCGAGTTCGGCCGCCGTAGCCGAGCCAGACGCCCCGGTGTACCACGCTGCCGCCGCGGAAACCTCGCACGACCGCCCGGCGCTTCAAGCCAGCGGTGATCGCGGCCCTGCCGCTGAGCCTTCCGCCCACGGCGCCGAACAGAACGGCCCCAGCTGGATCGACGAAGTCCGAGAGGCTCGCGTAGACCCCGCGAACACCGAGGCCGCCTCCAGCAGCCCCGGCTGGACCGGCGCGATCGGCCGCCCTACCCGCCTGCTCCTGCTCCGCCACGGCCAAACCGAACTCTCAGTGCAACGCCGCTATTCGGGCCGCGGTAACCCGCCGCTCACTGCGCTCGGTCGCGAACAGGCCGCGCGCGCGGCGAAAATGATTGCGGCCAAAGGCGATATCGCCGCGGTTCTGAGCTCGCCGCTCGGACGCGCCCGGGAGACCGCGGAGGCCGCGGGCGCCGCGCTGAATGTGCCGGTGCGCACGCACGACGGGCTCATCGAGACCGATTTCGGCGCCTGGGAGGGCCTGACGTTTCTCGAAGCGGCGCAACGCGATCCAGAGTTGCACGCGCGCTGGCTCGGCGACCCGTCGGTGGCGGCGCCAGGCGGGGAGAGTTTCGACGAGGTGCGCGAACGGGTGGAGGCGGTGCGCCGCGACCTGGTCGCGCTGTATCCGGGCCGGAATGTGCTGGTGGTCAGCCACGTGACGCCGATCAAGACGCTGTTGCAGCTGGCGCTCGGGGTGGGCCCGTCGCTGCTGTACCGGCTGCACCTGGATCTGGCGTCGCTGTCGATCGCGGAGTTCTACCCGGACGGCGGGTCCTCGGTGCGTCTGGTCAACGACACCTCCTACCTGCCCTGAACGCCCCTTACCGACGCATCGGCGGCCGTCTCCGGGTACGGTGGCGCGGCACACATCGCATTGCGCGCACCGGCCGCTACCCCAACGCTGAGGTAGCCGACAGTCGACCGAGGACGCGTACTCGGTTCGCTCCGCCTTCGCGCGGAATGGGCCGGAACGAGCATCGCGTCACCGTTGATGTCGGTGCGATGCCGCACGATGTGTGGGGTGGGTCGATTCCTCGATCGAAATCGAGTGTCGGCCCGTGTCTTTCGAGAAGGAGAGTTTCTGCTGTGAGATTCAGGTGGATGGCGGCCGTGACGGCCGTCGTCGCGGGTGTGGGCGCCGCTGTCTCGGGCGCCGCGCAGGCCGCTCCGGGGAGTGCGGTGCTGGGCGGAAGCTCCGGCCTCGTCTTCGAGAACAACTCCGCGTGCTCGCTCACCGCCATCGGCCACGACAACGCCGGTCGTCTGGTGGGCCTCACCGCGGGCCACTGCGCGCCCGCCGGTACGCGGCTGGCCTCGGAGGCGGCGCTGGATGTGGGCGGAGTCGGTGTGGTGGCCTACTCCGACAACGGGGAGGGGCTGGATTTCGCTGTGTTGCAGTTCGATCCGGCGAAGGTGACGCCGGTTCGCACGGTCGGCGCCACCACGATCAACGGGATCGGCCCGACGCCGGGTCCCGGCACCACCGTGTGCTCCAACGGTCGCACCAGCGGCCCGGGCTGCGGTGTCGTCTGGGGCAACCTGGACGAGACCATCACCTTGAACCAGGCCTGCTCGAAGCCGGGTGACTCCGGCGGTCCCGTGACGGTCGGCGACCGCCTGGTCGGCATGAACCAGGGCAGGCTGACCGGCCTGGCGGGCATTGGCTTCGACGTGCCGTGCACCACCGCGGCCAACCCGATCCACTCACCGGCGTTCTTCGCGCCGATCGACGTGATCCTCGCCGCCGTCAACGCCATCGGTGGCGTCGGCGCCGGATTCCGTCCGATCTGAGTCGTTTCCGGCCGAACCGTTCACCGTCGCGTCCCCGCGCTGCTCTCCCAGACCGCGCAGGGCCGCGGCGGTGAATTCGTCCAGGGGGTAGAACAATTCGATGGCGAGCTCGGAGAGCGTCACGTCCGCGGGCGCCCCGAACGTCGCCATCGTGCTGAACATCGCCATCTCACCGAGCGGCGTCTCGATCCGGACCGGCACCTGGAACGGGCCCGTCGGCGCCGCGTGATCCGCCGCCGGATCGGGCGGCGCCGGGTAGCTCAGCACCTCGTCGTGCAGCGCGCGCAGGCGCTCGTCGCCGGTCGCGTCCGCCTGGCGGCCCAGCCGTTCCAGGAACAGCTCGCGCACCTGTGCGGGATTGGCCAGCCGCGCGATCAGGCCGTCCGGGTGCAGCACCAGCCGGTAGACGTTGGGACGCGGCGTCAGCAGATGCTCCGGAACGCCCGCCGTGAGCACCGACATCGCGGAGTTGCCGGTGACCACATTCCACCACCGGTCCACCACCACCGCCGGGTAGGGCTCGTGCGCGGCGAGCATGGTCGCCACCGCCGAGCGCACCGCGGTCAGCTCGGCGTCGTCGAGGCTGGACTCGCGGTAGGCGGGCGCGAAACCGGCGGCCAGCAGCAGCGTATTGCGTTCCCGCAGCGGCACATCCAGCGCCTCGCACAGCCGAAGCACCATCGCCCTGCTCGGCGCCGCGCGACCGTTCTCCAGGTAGGACACGTGGCGGGCCGAGCTGTCCGCGGCCAGCGCCAGATCCAACTGGCTCAGCCGCCGGCGCTGTCGCCAGTCGCGCAGCAGCGGGCCGATCCGGGAACCGTTCTCCACGTCAGCAGGGTAGCCACCGCCTCGCGCGCATGACCTCCGAGGTTATTGAGACGCTTACCGCGCCCCGGCATCGTGGTGGCGGACACGATCGACCGACAGGAGATGGACATGAGCACGGCAGCACTCGCCGCCCCACCCGCCGACCCGTTGCGCACCGCAGTGCGCGTCGACGGCTGGAGTACCGGGGCGTTCGGCGTCGTCATGCTGGGCGGAGCCGGCGCGCTGCGCGACCCGCTCGGGCTGCCGACGGCGTGGTCGATTCCGTTCGGGGTCGCGATGGTGGGCGGTGCGCTGGCACTCCTGCTGATCGCGGGGTATCCGCGGATCCGCGCGCGGCACGCGAAGGCGGTCGTGGCGGTGAATGCCCTGTCGGCGGTGGGAATGGTGACGTTGGCGTTCTCGGGGGTTCTCGAGCTGACCGGATTGGGTGTGGTGTTCATGCTGATCGGCGCCGCCGTGGTCGCCGCCTTCGCCGCGACCGAATACAACGCGCTGCGACGGGGCGCGCTGTGAGCGCCCCGGATGCCGAGCGTGCATCGAAGCGCGCGGCGGGGCGTTCGACGGCCGCGTCCTCGGATTCGGTGGAACGCACGGGGATCGCCGCACCGAACACTACGGATACGGCGGACGAAGGCCGATTGCTGGAACTGCTGGCCGCACAGGCCGCCGCCTGGGCCGCGGGTGACGGTGTGGCGTTCGCCGCGACGTTCACCGAGGACGCCGACTTCGTCTCGGTCATCGGTGAATTCGTCCGCGGCCGAGCCGAGTTGGCCGAGGTCATGCAGCAGGGATTCGACGGCTTCATGAAGGGCACGCGCCTCTCGTCTCCGCGGGAAGCCACGATCCGGTTTCCGGCGCCGGATGTGGCCGTGCTGGTCACCAATGGCGTCTGTGTGCTGCGGGATGGCGCGAATACCTGCCGCCCGGAAGACCTTTCGATCCAAACCCGCATCGCAGTGCGCGAGAACGGAGAGTGGTTGTTCACGTCCTTCCAGAACACCCGCATCTGGCGAGCACCCTGACACCGGCCACAGTCAGGATTCGTCACGCGGGAGGTGACCGAGACCCTCGCCCAGCCGTCGACCGACCGCGAGGCCCTGCCCCGTCGACCTAATGGACGAGGCGGGACGCGCGGTCGGTATCAGGCGGGACTTCGCGAGCGGGGGTATGGTTCTCGCCAACCTGGCGACCCGAGTAGATCCCGGCCGATCGCCCAAGATCTACGCCGGGACGGGGTCCGAGTCCGGTCCGAGGACCGCTTCCAGCTTCGTGAGGAAGCGGACGAAATGCGGATCGGACTCCGGAACCGCGAACCGGTCGATATCCCACCACCGCCCACCGGCGAACTCCCGCGGGTCGAGCCGGTACTCGTGGGTGCGCTCGCCGCGAATCACATACCAGAGGCTCACGTCCTCGTGACCACCGCCGATCCCGACGGTCGTGGTCACGGTGAGGAACAGCGGCGCGGAACCCACCACGTCGAATTCGGCGGTGATACCGAGTTCCTCGCCCGCCTCCCGCCGGGCCGCGTCGAACGGATGCTCGCCGGGGTCGAGATGACCACCCATCGGCAACCACAAACCGGCCAGCCGATGCCGTCCGAGGAACACCGCACGCGACGCCGGGTCGACCAGCACCGTGTACGCCACCAGATGCCGCGGTGGCACCGCCGGTTTCTCCCTGCGGAACACGTCGTCGGTCGACGCCAGCCAGTCCAGGGTCGTCGCGATGTCCTCGCGCTCGAGCTTGTCGCACGGGTCGATCCCGCGGACGGTCTCGGCGACCGCGGCAGTCGCTGCGTTCATGGCCCGCGACTGTAGCGGCGGGCACCGACAACCTGTTTGTTCCGCCCCCACCCGGGTACGCGACCTCGAAGCGACAAGGAGGTACCCATGGACCCGCGACGCCCCACCGACCCGGACACCGACAAGCTGCACGACCTCGTCGACACCGCCAAAGACAAGGCCACCGACGCCAAACACCGCGCCGAGGACCGCAGCGCGGCGGCCGCGCTCGCCGCGACCGATCTGGTGGACCGTGCGAGGACCCGGGTCCGCGACGCGGCCGAGCACGGCGAGGAGGCGCTGCCCGAACCGGTCGCCGAGCGCGGTCGCGACATCGCCGCCGCCGTCCGCCAACAGCCACTTCCGTTCGCGCTGGCCACCCTCGCCGCGCTGCTCATCCTGTGGCGGACCCTGCGCCGTTCACGCTGACGCACCGGTCACCGCACGTGGGTCTGCTCATCCTGTGGCGGACCCTGCGCCGCGCACGCTGACACGCCGGTTGCCCTGCGCCGGACTGCTTGTCGATGGCGAACGCAGCGCACCTCACGTCGACGCGGCCGACACCTGCGCCCACGCGATCGTGCATCAGCAAAGTCCCGCAAGCTTGTACAGCACCAGCGACCCCGCCACCGCCACGTTCAAACTGTGCCCGGTGCCCACCATCGGGATCTCCACCGCCACATCGAGCAACTCCAATCCCTCGGGTGGAATCCCGTCGAGTTCGTGGCCGAGCACCATGACCGTGCGCTTGCGGGCCGTCGGCAGATCGGCCAGTCGGATGGATTCGTCGGTGAGCTCCACACCGACCACGGCCGAACCGCCCGCCCGTTGCCGAGTCAGCCAGCGGTCCACGCGCCCGTCCACCCAGTGCACACACTGCCGGTGGCGCAACGTGTTTCCTTGATTCAACGCGTCGGGCACCCACGGGCGGCGCGGCACGGCGAGGCACGCGCCGACGGCGTCGCAGGTGCGCAACAGGGTGCCGAGATTGGCGCCGTGCTTGGGCCACAGCGGCGCGGCGATCAGATGGTTCCAGCAGCCGTGCGCGCGTTGTCGCCGCTGCTGGCGCAGTTCCGGGCGGGTGCGTACCCGCGCGGCGCTCATCGGTGGACGGGAAGACCCTTCCCAAGGGGGACAGAGAGTTTCATGACGACGATGCTTCGCGGCGCACCGGGGCCATCGCAGAAGGAATCCGGTTCCAGAAACGATACCCGCCCCGGCGCACCGAAAGTGCGCCGGGGACGAGACTCACGGCCGCAGTACCGAGACCAGGAAATCGGTCTGGTCGTAGACCGCCTGCTCGAAGACGTCGTCGAAGTACACGTCGAAATGCCCGACGGGATAACGCTTCACGACCGCGTGCTTGGTGCGTTCGGCCGCCTTCAACGCGGGCTTGGCAGGCGCGATGGAATCGTTGTCGGCCACCGCGTAGAACACCGGCATCTTCAGTGCCTTGGCATGCCGACCCGGTGAGTCGAAGAGCGCGGGAAAGGCCACGCGCGCGGCCACTTTCGGGTCGTAGGTCTCGCTCTCCTCGGCCAGCCTGCCGAAACCCTCCGGCACGTCGGTGGCGCTCATCAGCGCCGCGGACCGCTTGCGCCCGGCCAGCCGGACGCGAATCGGCTTGCGCCGCAACGGCCCGATGAGCAGATCGGTGGCGGCGAGGGTGGCGACCTTGGTCATGCTGATCGGCCCCTTGGCCCATGCCGAAGCCCACCCGCTGGTGAACGGCACCTGGGCGACCACGGCGGCGATGTAATCGTCCTCCGGCGCCACCGTCAGCACGTGACCGCCGCCGAACGAGGTGCCCCACAGCGCGATTCGGGTCTTGTCGATGCCGCGCAGCGTGCGCGCGTACGCGATGGCCGACCGCCAGTCCTCCCGCTGCCGCGCGATGTTCAGCAACTGGCGCGGATCACCTTGGCTCGCACCGAAATGTCGGTAGTCGAACACCAGCACGGCCATGCCCGCCGCGGCGAATCGACGGGCGTACCTGTCCAAACCCATGTCCCGCGTGCCCCCCAGACCATGCCCCATCACCACGAGCGGACGGGGCTTGGGGACGCCTGCGGGAGGGTACAGCCAGGCGGCGCATTGCTGGCCACCTGAGGGAAAACTGACCTCGAGACGTTCCATGACGTCTAACCGTACTGGCGCGAGCGGCCGCTCACCTGCCGGGGAGTATCCTGGCACGCGCGGACGAGTTGGTCGGGCGGCCGCGGCGATGGGAACGGGCACCTCGGTGCCGCCGCCTGTCGCCGAGGAAAGTCCGGACTCCAGAGAGCAGGGCGGTTGCTAACGGCAACCCGGGGTGACCCGCGGGACAGTGCCACAGAAAACAGACCGCCCGTGTCCCTTCGGGGACGCGCGGTGAGGGTGAAACGGTGCGGTAAGAGCGCACCAGCGCCCCGGGTGACCGGGGCGGCTCGGTAAACCCCGCCCGGAGCAAGGTCGAAGGTCGCACTTCTCGGAGTGCGGCTGCGCAGGCGTTCGAGGGCTGCTCGCCCGAGCCTGCGGGTGGGCCGCTCGAGGCACCCGGCGACGGTGTGCCCAGATGGATGGTCGCCGCCCGGTGCGAACCGGGAACAGGATCCGGCTTACAGACCAACTCGTCCGCCACACGCCCGGGTGGCCCGTGCCGAGCCGCGAGGATCGGCGTCGACGGAACGAAGTCGAACCGCCGGATGCGGGCCGCGCCCTGGGCTCCGGGCCCGCATCGGCGGCGCGGTTCAGCAGAGGTACTTGGCCGTGGTGAAGATGGCCTGGGCTTCTTCCTTGCTCGCGGCGGTCGGGCCGGACTTGGTGCGGTCGACGGTGGACTGCACGATGGCGTCCTCGGCCTTGCCGTCCTCGAGATCCTTGCAGGTGGCGGTGAAGATCTCCGCGATCTGCGCGTCGCTGCGGCCCTCGGCCAGCTTCGGGAAGGCGCTGCGGTAGCTCACGACGAACATGCCGGCCTTGGCGCTGTCGGGCACGGCGGCGCCGCTGGGCTGAGCGGCGGGGGAGGCGGAGGTGGACGACGCCGCGGCGGTGTCCTTGTCGTCGCTGCTGCAACCCGCGATGAGCAGGGCGAACAGGGTGGTAGTGACCGCGATCGCGGCGGAAGTTCTTCTCACGGTGCCGGATGCTATCGGCACCGGACGAAAGTCGCCTTCCGTACGGTTAACGGAAGGCGACCGGCGTGTGGCGTTCTTTGTGAGATCAGGTGGGATCGACCATGAAGACCTGCGCCCAGTATGCGGCCTGCTCCGGGCCGAGCAGCGGCATCAGGTAGTCGAAGATGATCGATGACATCAGTGCATAACTCCCAATTGTCGACGTACGGGGTCACTTCGGAATGGGCGGCGAGATCACGGCCCGCACCGGCCCCGAACAGTAGCAGTCGATCGCGACACGACGAGTCGGGCCGGGCGATTTGTACGGAACTGGCCTAGATCGTGACCGACGTCATACAGTAGTCGCCGTTGGCAGGCCCGATGCCGGGCAGCAGCGGGCCATTCATACTTCGATTGCGGAAGCAGGTCTCAACTCTATGCGGGTAGTTCGTTCATTGGTCGCCGGTGCGCTCATCGCCGGGGCCGCATCGGTTTTCGCCGCGCTGGGCGCCGGGTCCGCCAATGCGGTCGCGGTGACTCCGCTTCCCGGCGGGGTGCAGGTCGATCTCAGCCCGGCCGACACCAGGTGGGTGGCCGACAACAATTTCGGCCGCACGCTCGCCGGTCTTCCGCACCCGTCGGCGGCGTCGTTCGGTGAGGCGCTCGACGCCGCGGCCGACCTGTCGTCGACCTACCCGACCGGGCGGGTGACGTTCACGGTGTTCGGTCCGTTCAACGAGCTGAACGGCACGATGCTGGCACTGCAGTAACGTATTTCTACGTGGAACTGCACCAGCGGATCATCTCGGCGCCGGTCGATTTCGGCGCCATCCGATCCGAATTCGGTCTGGCCTCGGCGTACCCCGTTGAGGCCACCGTGGAAGCCCGCGGCGCGGTGGACGCGTTCGCGGGCGACCGGATCGATCGCACCGACATCGAGCTGGTGACGATCGACCCGCCGGGCGCCCTGGATCTCGACCAGGCCCTGCACCTGGAGCGCACCGGCTCCCGCTTCACACTGCACTACGCGATCGCCGACGTCGGCGCCGTGATCGCCCCCGACGGAGCGCTCGCCAAAGAATCGGGCGTCCGGGGCCAGACCTTCTATCTCCCGGACGGCACGGTGCCGTTGCATCCGACCGTCCTCTCGGAGGGCGCGGCGAGCCTGCTGCCCGACCAGACCAGGCCCGCGGCCCTGTGGACCATCGAACTGGACGAGAACTGCGAACCGCTGACCTACTCGGTGGTGCGCGCGACCGTCCGCTCCCGCGCGCGACTCGACTACGCGGGCGTCCAAGCCGACGCCGACGCGGGCACCCTGCACCCCTCGATCGCGGCCCTGCCGGAATTCGGCACGAGGCGCATCGAGGCCGGACTGGCCCGCGGCGCGATCGGGCTGCGCCTGCCCGCTCAGAGCGTCATCCGCGACGACGCGAACGACGGGCATTGGCGGCTCGTCGTGGAGCCGCGCACCGCGGCCGACGACTGGAACGAGCAGGTCTCCCTACTGACCGGCATGTGCGCGGCGCGCATCATGCTCGACGGCGCCGATACCGACGGGCGGCGGATCGGCCTGCTGCGCACCATGCCGCAGCCCTCCGAATCCGCCATCGCCTCCATGCGCCGCACCGCCGCCGCGCTGGCGGTGGCCTGGCCCGCGGATCAGCCGGTCGGCCGCATGCTGGCCGGACTCGATCCCAATAGTCCCGCCGCACTCGTGCTCATGTCGGAGGCCACCGGCCTGCTGCGCGGCGCCGCGTACACCGTGGTGAACGGGTCGACGCCGGAGATTCTGGCGCACAGCGGGATCGGCGCGCCCTACGCGCACGTGACCGCTCCGCTGCGCCGCCTCGCCGACCGCTTCGCCACCGAGATCTGCCTGGCCCACTGTGCGGGAACCCCGGTGCCGCAATGGGTTCGGGACGGGCTCGAGCCGACCGCCGACACCATGAAGCGCACCGACGGCGTCTCGGGCAAGGTGGACCGCGCCTGCATCGACCTCACCGAGGCCAGCCTGCTCGCCCAACGACCCGACGCCGTGTTCGACGCGGTCGTCATCCGCGAGGCCAACGGCAACCGGCCCGCGGTGGTCTTCATCGCCGACCCTCCGGTGCTCGGACCCTGCACCGGCAGCCCGAAGGAAGGCGCGTCCGTCCGCGTGCGGCTCGTCTCCGCCGACCCGGTCACCCGCAAGGTCGGCTTCGCCTTCCCCGCTTGACTGCTCGCAGCGCGTTCACCGACGCCGTCACGGGCCTTCAGCGCCCTGCGCAGTCGTTGTCCCCTCGCGGACCGTTCGCGCTCTGCGCAGTCGCTGTTCCTTCGCAGACGGTTTGCCTGCTACGCAGCCGCTGTCACCGCGGCGCGCGCCGGAGTCACGAAGTCACCAGAGGCTGGTCGAAAGTGCTTCGGCGGCTTCAGGGTAGCGGGCAAGGGCGCGGTCGGCCGCGGCGTTCTCCGCGACGGTGAGACGGCGATAGACGTCCATGTCCTCGCCGGCGGCCTCGGCTTCCGCCGCGCGCTCGATGATCGCCGCGCCGGATTCGACCGCGTCGCGGTGGTCGCCGAGCACGGTTTGCAGGCGCTTGGCGCGACCGCCGAGATCGGCGGCGGACTCGCCGATGACCTGTTCGGCGGCCTCGCACGAATAGCGTAAACGCTTGGCGCTCTTGCGAATATCATGCAGCGCCTCGATGCGTTCCGGACCGGGCACCGTCGGCTCGTGCCGGATGAGCGCCGCCACCCGTTCGTGGTCGCGCAGCAGCACGACGCCGAAGAAGTCGGCGGCGGGCGCCGCGGCGCGGGCGGGGCGCAGTGGCGGGTCGGTGCGCCAGCGGGTCAGTCGCTCGCGCAACGCGCGATAGCGGTCGGTGTCGAGTGCGGTGAGCACCTCGGCGTGCGCGGCGTCGTAGCGTGCGCGTTCGGCGCCGACCAGGCGCTCGGCGACCACCTCCGGCACTTCCTCGCCCTGCTCGTCGAGCAGGTCGGCGAAGCGGTCGGCCCGCACCTCCGCGTCACGGGCGACGCCGAGGAGGGTAGCCAGCCACTTCAGCTCCGCGCCGATCTCGGCCGCCGGAGCCTTCTCGAACACGCCGCGATACGACCGGAGTACGCTGCGCAGCCGTCGGGTGGCGACCCGCATCTGGTGCACCGAATCCGGTGCGTCCGCACGCACCTCGGGCTCGGCGGCCAGCAACCGGTCGACGTCGTCCCGCAGCGCGGCGATCAGGGCTTCTCCGGCAGCGGCCGCCACGGCTCAGCCCACCTTCGCGAAGCCGTCGGTGGCGCGCACCAGCCGGTCGACGATGCCGGGCTCGTTGGCCGCGTGCCCCGCGTCGTCGACGATGTGCAGCTGCGAGCCGGGCCAGGCGCGGTGCAGATCCCAGGCGCTCACGGCCGGGCAGACGATGTCGTGGCGACCCTGCACGATGACGACCGGCAGGTGCGAGATCGCGTCCACATCACGAAGCAGCTGCCCTTCTTCCAGGAAACCGCCGTGCCGGAAGTAGTGGTTCTCGATGCGCGCGAAGGCCAGCGCGAACCGCGGCTCGCCGGTCTCGGCGACCCGATCCGGATGGGGCAACAGCGAACTGGTGGAACCCTCCCACACCGACCACGCGATCGCGGCGGCCGTCGCCACCTCGGGATCGGGGGAGTGCAGCAGCCGGTGATAGGCCTCCACCAGATCCCCGTCGCGCTCGGCCTCCGGCACCGGCGCGAGGAACTTCTCCCACTCGTCCGGGTAGACGTAGCCCGCGGCGCCGTTGTAGTACCAGTCGATCTCCTTGCGTCGCAACAGGAAAATGCCGCGCAGCACCAGTTCGGTGACCCGCTCCGGATGCTTCTGCGCGTACGCCAGCGCCAGCGTGGAGCCCCACGAGCCGCCGAAGACCTGCCAGCGGGCGACGCCGAGATGTTCGCGCAGCGCCTCGATGTCGGCGACCAGGTGCCAGGTCGTGTTGAGCGCGAGATCGGCGCCGTCGGCGATGTGCGGGGTGGACCGGCCGCAGCCACGCTGGTCGAACAGCACGATGCGGTAGGCCGACGGGTCGAAGAACTGCCGGTGGAACGGCGCGGTGCCGCCGCCGGGGCCGCCGTGCAGGAACACCACCGGCTTTCCCTCGGGATTGCCGCTGACCTCCCAGTACACCGACTGACCTTCGCCGACGTCGAGCATGCCCGACTCGTACGGCTCGATCGGGGGATACAGGGTGCGCATCACAGGCCGACGATGATCGAGGCCAGGTCCGGCGTCTGGAGCGCCTCGATGGCCTGCTGGCGCACGTCCGGGCAGCTCTTGGTGGTGACGGTGTCGACGACGGCCTTGTTGCCGAGCACGTCGATGCCGTTCTGCAGGCCCCACGGGTGCACGATCAGGTTGAGGCCGACCCGGCCCAGCGTGGGGCCCTGCACCCGGAAGTTGGACAGCTCGGGGCGGATCGCGTCGCACAACTGTGTGGCGGCGGCGTCGGTGACCGTCGGGGTCGGCTTCTGGGTGCTGGTGGCCTGGACGGTCGTGGTCGCCGACGTGGGCGCCGAGGTGGTCGATCCCGTGCTACCGGTGGGCTCGGGGTTCCCGTTCGTCCCGCACGCGGCCAGTGTCGCGGCGGCGAACGCGGCGACCACCAGCGAGGTGCTGCGGAAAATCCAACGGCTGTGCGGCATCGGTACCTCTGCTCGTGTCGAGAATGTCGGCATCGAGTCTGCCATTGTTTGCCGCGCGCGGCCCGCACCGCTCGTTCCCGCGCCGCCCGACGCAGGAGCGCCGCCTACAACGAATCGAGCGGCGGGACAGGCGGTCCGCGCCGCTCGACCGGTCATTCGATCAGAAGCTGTGTTCGGGTCCGGGGAACGTTCCGCGGCGCACCTCGTCGGCGTAAGCCGCTGCCGCGGAGCGCAATTGGTCGCCGACCTCGGCGAAGCGCTTGACGAACTTGGCGGTCTTGCCGCTGGTGTAACCCGCCATGTCTTGCCAGACCAGCACCTGGGCGTCGCAGTCGGCGCCCGCGCCGATGCCCACGGTCGGGATGGTCAGCTTGCGGGTGACCTGCCCGGCCAGCTCGGCGGGAACCATCTCCATGACCACGGAGAACGCGCCCGCCTCCTGCACCGCGATGGCGTCGGCGATGAGCTGCTCGGCGCCGTCGCCGCGGCCCTGCACCCGGAAACCGCCGAGAGTGTTGACGCTCTGCGGTGTGAAGCCGATGTGCGCCATCACCGGAATACCGGCCGAGGTGATCAGCGCGATCTGCTCGGCGACTCGCTCGCCGCCCTCGAGCTTGACCGCGTGCGCGAGGCCCTCCTTCATGAACCGCGTCGCGGTCGCCAGCGCCTGCTGCGGGGAGGACTCGTAGGTGCCGAACGGCAGATCGGCCACCACCAGCGCGTGCGGTGCGCCGCGCACCACGCCGCGCACCAGCGGGATCAACTCGTCCACGGTGATGGGCACGGTGGTGTCGTAGCCGTACACCACGTTGGCGGCCGAGTCGCCGACCAGCAGTACGGGGATGCCCGCCTCTTCGAACAGGCGCGCGGAGGAATAGTCGTAGGCGGTGAGCATCGCCCAGCGCTCACCGTCGGCCTTCATCTGCTGAAGGTGGGGGACACGCGTCTTGCGCCGCGCCTTCTTGGTCTCGGCCGGAGCCGCGCCGTAGGCAGGGGTTTCCGCATCGGATACGGACATCATCGTCCCTTTCGTGTTGTCGCCTCGAGGCCCTGGCCGGGTCCCCGGGTCTTCTGACGGTTCCAGTGTGCCACCCGTCTCGGCGGTCGCTTAAGGGCGTCGATCGGTGCGATTGGTCACAGCGACGTGCGGTGGTTCGGGCGCACATGGCCGCTGTTCGCGGATGGGGGAGAAACCGCTCGGCAACCCCTCCTGGCAGGATCGGAGTATGGGATTGCGGCGTGGGCGTGGTGTGCTGGTGGCGGCGGTGCTGAGCATGGTCGCGGCCGGGTGCGCGATCGAGCGCGCGGAGCCGCGGGGGCCGATGCCCGCACCGCAGGCCGGGTTGGAGCGGTTCTACCAGCAGACGCCGGAGTGGGGGGAGTGCGCGGGGTTCGCGAGTGCGGATGATCGGTTTCCGCCGAACGCGCAGTGCACACGGATCACGGTGCCGGTGGATTACGCGGATCCGGCGGGGCCGACGGCGCAGGTCGCGCTGAGCAAGGTGCCCGCGTCGGGGGCCAAGATCGGTTCGCTGCTGATGAATCCGGGCGGGCCCGGGGTGTCGGGGTTGTCGATGTCGAGCATCGCGAATCGGACCCCGCTGTCGGAGCGCTTCGACCGGGTCGGGTTCGATCCACGCGGTGTCGGCGCGTCGACGCCCGCCATCGCGTGCCTGACGCCGCAGGAGGCCGACGCGGAGCGCGCCGAGCGCCCCGAGGACAACACGCCCGAAGGCATCGCGGCCTCGGAGGCGGAGAACAAGGAGTACGCGGACAAGTGCGTCGAGCGCACCGGTGACGAGCTGCTCGCGCACGTCGGCACCCGCGAGGTGGTCCAGGACATGGACGTGATCAGGGCGGTGCTCGGCGACCCGAAACTGACCTACCTCGGCTACTCGTACGGCACCAAGCTCGGCTCGCTGTACGCGGAGAAGTTCCCGGACCGGGTGCGGGCGCTGGTGCTGGACGGCGCGGTCGACTCCTCGCAGGATCCGGTCCAGGAGTCGCTGCGCCAGGCGGCGGGCTTCCAGACCGCGTTCGACGCTTACGCCCAGGCCTGCGCGACCGAACCGGACTGCCCGCTCGGCACCGACCCGGCCCAGGCCGTGGCCCGTTTCCGCGACCTGGTGAACCCGCTTGTGGACAGGCCCGCCGAGACCACCGACCCGCGCGGTCTCAGCTACAACGACGCCATGACCGGCGTCACCCAGACGCTCTACTCCGACGACCTGTGGCAGGTGCTGACCCTCGGCCTGGACGAACTGCGCGACGGCCGCGGCGACACCCTCCTGCAACTGGCCGACATGTACGACGGCCGCCGCGACGACGGCACCTACAACAACACCCAGGACGCCTTCAACGCCATCCGCTGCGTCGACGATCCGCGGGTCACCGATCCGGCGGTCGCGGGCCGCCAGGACACCGAGTACCGCAAGGCCGCCCCGTTCCTCGACGACGGCCGCGGCACCGGCCAGGCCCCGCTGGAGCTGTGCTCGAGCTGGCCGGTGCCCAACAGCGGCAACCCGCACCGGATCGCCGTCGAAGGTCTGCCGAAGGTCGTGGTGGTCTCGACGACCGACGACCCGGCCACGCCGTACCAGGCGGGCGTCGACCTGGCCGCCCAGCTGGACGCCGCGCTGATCACCTTCAACGGCAACCGCCACACCGCCGCGCTGGTGGCGGGCAACCAGTGCCTCGACTCCGCCGTGATCGCCTACCTGGTCGATCTGAAGGTTCCCGCGCCCGGCCTGACCTGCTGACGTCAAGTCGACTTGTCGCCACCCTCGGTGCCGGTCGGCGGCCGCACCGAAGTCGCCGGGGGTGTCCGGTGCGAACGGAGATCGGTGGTCATACTGTTCCGTGCGCACCCGCAGACGTTGTCGCTACAGCACTTCCGGAACGATCGGCGGCGAACGTCCCGGCGAACGCCGAATCCCGGGAGACTGCTCACCGACCGGTCCGCACGCCTGCGAACTTCGTCCCGAACGGCCCCTCGCGGACCCGAAACGCAATCCCGAGGCCGTACGTAACACGGATTTAACGCCAGGTGCTTACGCTCGCGGACATGGATCGCCAGAAGGAATTCGTGCTGCGGACGCTCGAAGAGCGGGACATCCGCTTCGTGCGGCTCTGGTTCACCGATGTCTTGGGCTACCTGAAGTCCGTCGCCATCGCTCCCGCCGAGCTCGAGGGCGCCTTCGAGGAGGGTATCGGCTTCGACGGCTCGGCCATCGAGGGCTTCGCCCGGGTGTCGGAGGCCGATATGGTCGCGCGTCCGGATCCTTCCACTTTCCAGGTGCTGCCCTGGGCCACCAGCAAGGGCCACCAGCACTCCGCGCGCATGTTCTGCGACATCACCATGCCCGACGGTTCGCCGTCCTGGGCCGACCCGCGCCACGTGCTGCGGCGGCAGCTGAACAAGGCGGGCGATGTCGGGTTCAGCTGCTACGTGCACCCCGAGATCGAGTTCTTCCTGCTGAAGAACGGCCCGCAGGACGGCACGCCGCCCGAGCCCGCCGACTCCGGCGGCTTCTTCGACCAGGCGGTGCACGACTCGGCCCCCAACTTCCGGCGCCACGCGATCGATGCGCTGGAGTCGATGGGCATCTCGGTGGAGTTCAGCCACCACGAGGGCGCGCCCGGTCAGCAGGAGATCGACCTGCGCTACGCCGACGCGCTGTCCATGGCCGACAACGTGATGACCTTCCGCTACCTGATCAAGGAAGTGGCCATCGACGAGGGCGTGCGCGCCACCTTCATGCCCAAGCCGTTCGCGCAGTACCCGGGCTCGGCGATGCACACGCACATGAGCCTGTTCGAGGGCGAGAACAACGCCTTCGCCGACCCCGACGACCCGATCAACCTCTCCGAGACCGCCCGCGCGTTCATCGCGGGCATCCTGGAGCACGCGCCCGAGATCAGCGCGATCACCAACCAGTGGGTGAACTCCTACAAGCGGCTCATCCACGGCGGCGAGGCCCCGACGGCGGCCTCCTGGGGCCGGTCGAACCGCTCGGCGCTGGTGCGCGTGCCGATGTACACGCCGAACAAGTCGTCCTCGCGGCGCGTCGAGATCCGCAGCCCAGATTCCGCCTGCAACCCCTACCTGGCATTCGCGGTGCTGCTCGCCGCGGGTATGCGCGGCATCGAGAAGGGCTACAACCTGCCGCCGGAGGCCGAGGACGACGTGTGGGCGCTGACCACCGCCGAGCGGCGCGCGATGGGCTTCCGCGAGCTGCCTGGCACCCTTGACGAGGCGCTGCAGGCGATGGAGCGCTCGGAGCTGGTCGCCGAAACCCTCGGCGAGCACGTCTTCGACTTCTTCCTGCGCAACAAGCGCCGGGAGTGGGCCGACTACCGCAGCCAGGTGACCCCGTTCGAGCTCGAGGAGTACCTCGGACTGTGACATAGACGCGCGGCCGGGGCATGTAGTTTAAGACTATGGTCCGGCCACCGTCTGCGCGCTCCGCTGTTCCCGGTGTCGGTCGGCTCGGATTGCTCGAGCCGACGGCCGCAGCCTCGCTGCGCGAATTGGGCTGGGACAACGTCGAAAGTATCCCGGTTCTCTGGTCGTTGTCCAGGGCGCCCGATGCCGACTTGGCACTGAGCACCCTGATGCGCCTCCGCGAGGGGCTCGGAAGCGACTGGGCCGCAGTGGATTCCGCGCTGCGCACCGATAAGTCCTTGCGCGGCAGGCTTTTCGCGCTGCTCGGCTCGTCGAGCGCCTTCGGCGACCACATGGTGGCCGAGCCCGCCTCGTGGCAGCTGCTGCGCCGCGGGGACCTGCCGAAGCGCGAGGAAATCCTCGCGGATCTGCTCGACGCCGTCGACGCGGTGCCCGAGGAAGGGCCCTACGCGGGCCCCATGTTGTTTCGGGCTGGGATCGCCGGACCCGAAGCGGTGGCGCTGCTGCGCAGGCGCTACCGAGACCAGTTGATGCTGCTCGCCGCGCTGGATCTGGCCGCCACCGTCGAGAACGAGCCGGTGCTGCCGTATCAGACCGTCGGCAGGCATCTCACCGATCTGGCCGACGCGGCGCTCACCGCGGCGCTCGCGGTCGCGGTCGCGCGGGTCTGCAAGGACGGGCCGTGCCCCGTCCGGCTCGCCGTGATCGCGATGGGCAAAAGCGGTGCGTGCGAACTGAATTACGTCAGCGACGTGGACGTGGTGTTCGTCGCCGAACCCGCCGACGCCACCGCGACCCGGCTGGCCGCCGAGACGATGAGCGTGGGCAGCCTCGCCTTCTTCGAGGTGGACGCGGCGCTGCGCCCGGAGGGCAAGCAGGGCGCGCTGGTGCGCACCCTGGAATCGCATATCGCCTACTACAAGCGATGGGCGCGCACCTGGGAGTTCCAGGCGCTGTTGAAGAACCGGCCGATGACCGGCGACCTCGAACTCGGACATCAGTACCGGGACGCGGTGATGCCGATGGTCTGGACCGCCTCGGAGCGGCCCGATTTCGTCGCCGACGTGCAGGCGATGCGCCGCCGCGTGGAAGACCTGGTCCCCGCCGACCTGCGCGAGCGCGAACTGAAGCTCGGCCACGGCAGCCTGCGCGACGTCGAATTCGCCGTGCAACTCCTGCAATTGGTGCACGGCCGGGTGGACGAGTCGTTGCACGTGCAGGGCACCGTCGAGGCGTTGACCGCGCTCGCCGCGGGCGGTTACGTCGGCAGGGACGACGCCGCGAACCTCACCGCCTCCTACGAATTCCTGCGCCTGCTCGAACACCGCCTCCAGTTGCAGCGGCTCAAGCGCACCCACACGCTGCCCGCGGCCGACGACGAGGAGGGGATGCGCTGGCTGGCCCGCGCCGCGCACATCCGTCCCGACGGCAGGCAGGACGCGGTCGGCGTGCTGGCCTCCGAGATCCGCCGAAATGCCGTGCGGGTGCGTCGATTACACGCGAAGCTATTCTACCGTCCGCTGCTGGACGCGGTCGCGCGGATGGACTCCGCCGCGCTGCGGCTGAGCCCGGACGCCGCGATCCGGCAGCTGGCCGCGCTGGGTTACGCGGCGCCGGAGAATGCCCTCGGCCACCTCAAGGCGCTCACCGGCGGGGTCTCCCGCAAGGGCCGCATCCAGGCGCTGCTGCTGCCCACCCTGCTCGAATGGCTCGGCGACACACCGAATCCCGACGCGGGCCTGCTCGCCTATCGCCGAGTGTCGGAAGGGCTGGACGACCAGATCTGGTTCCTGCGTGAACTGCGCGACGAGGGCGCGATCGCGCAGCGGCTGATGATCGTGCTCGGATCCTCCGAGTACCTGCCCGATCTGCTGATCAACGCACCGGAAACGATTCGCATGTACGCCGACGGTCCCGGCGGCTCGCTGCTGCTCGGACCGCAGCCGGAAGACGTCGCGCGCGGCATCCTCACCGCGGCCGCCCGCTACGAGGATCCGAAACGCGCTGTGGCGGCTGCCCGTTCGCTGCGCCGCCACGAACTGGCGAGGGTCGCGTCGGCGGATCTGCTCGGCATGCTCGAGGTCCCTGAGGTGTGCCGTGCCCTGTCCTCGGTGTGGGTTGCGGTGCTGGAAGCATCGCTGGCGGCGGTGATCCGAGCGAGTGAGGCGGAGACCGGCGCGCCGGCGCCCGCCGATTTCGCGGTGATCGGCATGGGCAGGCTCGGCGGTATGGAGCTCGGTTATGGCTCCGACGCCGACGTGCTGTTCGTCTGCGACCCGCGTCCGGGCGAGGACGAGACCAAGGCCGTCAAATGGGCCATCGGCGTCGCCGAGAAGGTGCAGCGCCTGCTCGGCGCACCGAGCACCGACCCGCCGCTGCACGTCGACGCGGGCCTTCGACCGGAGGGCCGCAACGGCGCGCTGGTGCGCACCCTCGCCGCCTATCGCGCCTACTACGAGCAGTGGGCGCAGCCGTGGGAGGTACAGGCGCTGCTGCGCGCCCACCAGATCGCGGGCGATCAGGAACTCGGGTTGCGCTTCCTGCACGTCATCGACAAGGTGCGCTACCCGGTGGGCGGCGTCTCCGCCGAGGCGGTGCGCGAGATCCGCCGCATCAAGGCCAGGGTCGATTCCGAACGTCTGCCCCGCGGCGCGAACCCCGCGACGCACACCAAGCTGGGTCGCGGCGGTCTGGCCGATATCGAATGGACCGTGCAGCTCATGCAGCTGCGCCACGCCCACGAGGTGCCCGCGCTGCACAACACCTCCACACTGCAATCGCTCGACGTGATCGAGGAGACCAAGCTGCTCGACGCCGAGGACGTGGCGCTGCTGCGCGACGCCTGGCTCACCGCGACCAAGGCCCGCAACGCGCTGGTCCTGGTGCGCGGCAAGGCCACCGATCAGCTCCCCGGCCCGGGGCGTCTGCTCTCGGCGGTCGCGCGCGTGGCGGGGTGGCGCAACGACGACGGCAGCGAGTTCCTGGACAACTACATGCGGGTCACGCGGCGGGCGAAAGCGGTGGTGGAGAGGGTCTTCGGGGCCTGACGCAGGTCACTCGTCGACGTGCTGCATCCGGCAGACGAAATCGCGCAGGGCCTGGCGGTCCTCCTCCGGTCCCTGCCGTCCTCCCTCCACTGTCACCGTCACCCGGCTGCCAGCGGTCATCGGCAGCTCGTCCCATGCGACCGGCAGGACCAGCGCGTGCACGTCGCGCCCGCCGCAGCTGACGGTGATGCGCGAGCTGTAGCGACCCGCGATGTCCGCGAGTTCCTGGGCTTCGTCGGCGGACAGCGGCCCGGCGGCCGTGAATTCTTCGACGTACATCTGCAACCCCTTCCGCGATGATGCCGCCAGTGTAGGAATTGTGCGGATCCTGTGGCGTTATGCGGCGCGAAAGGTTTCTCCAGGAGAACCCGCCTAGGGTCGGTCGCATGCGTGTTTGGGTGAACCGGGTGCTGCTCGGTCTGGGCTGGTGTGCCCTCGTCGTCGGAATCGCGGGTGTCGTGCTCTACTTCAGTTCCTGGCAGCGGCGGCTGCCGGTGCTCGTCGCCTCGGGGGCGTCGTATCTGATGCTGGGCGCGCTGGTGGGACTGCTGCTGTTCGTCGTGGCGCGAGGGTGGCGCAGCGCGGCCGCGGCGGGCGTCGTCGTGGTCGGGGTGTTGTGGACGCAGCTGCCGCTGTTCGTACCGGACGGGCGGGCGGCGAGCGGGCCGGAGATTCGGCTGCTCCAGTCGAATCTGCTGTTCGGTGGCGCCGACCTGCCCGTGGTGGTGCGGGAGGTGCGCGAGCGCGGCGTCGACGTGCTCACTCTCGAGGAGCTGACACCCGAATCGGCCGCGCGGCTGACCACCGAATTGGCCGGTGATCTCCCGTACCACTACCTGGAACCCGGGAAATGGGGCACGGGCACCGGCATCTTCAGCCGTTACCCGTTGCGCGACACCAGGAAATACGACGGCTTCGTCATGAACAACCTCTCGGCGATCATGGAGCATCCGCAGCGCGGGCCTGTCGCCGTCTACGCCTTCCACCCGATGCCGCCGCCGCTGGACTTCGCGGCGTGGAGCTGGGAGATGCGCCGCATCCGCGAAATCCTCGACGCCCAAACCGGTCCGGCCGTAGTCGGCGCGGATTTCAATGCGACACGGGATCATTCGGCCTTCCGCGACCTGGTGCGCGGCCGGTTCGACTCCGCCGCCGACCTCGCGGGCGCGGGCCCGCTGCCCACCTATCCCACCGACCGATCCTGGGGACCGGTGATCGGGATCGACCACATCCTGGTCGCGGGCGGTACGGCCGAGGAGATGGAGAGCCTGTCGATCCCCGGATCGGACCACCGCGCGGTATTCGCGCTGCTGCGCCTCGACGCCTGAGCATCCAATCTGCCGTTCCCACACCCCGTGTGCACGCCCCACATAGGCGTCGTCTGTGTGAGGCGTGCGCAAGGTGTGTGGCATCGCACCGGCGCGTAGGTGGTGCGCGCGTGGATGCTTGTGTGGTCGCGCTTGAAGTCTGGGCGCGCAACGGGATACGCGTGCGCGGGAATCAGCGATTACCATGTGAACGCTCGACCGGCGGTGTGGGTAGACCACCGTCCGGCGGCGGCGCGGGCGGGTGCCCGCGCAGGACCGGGGAGGAAGACCTGATGAGGACCAAACGGCTGCGGTTCGCCGCTATCGCGGTGCTGGCGGCGGTCGGCGCGACGCTCGCGGGGTGCGGGAGTTCGCAGAACACGACGAGCTCGGAGAACGCCGCCGCCATCGATCCGAACAACCCGTGGATGGTCGCGGGCGCGGCCACCAGCACCGGGCCGAGCGGCCCGCGTCCCGGCGTCCCCGACGCGCCGCTGACCGCGGAGAACGGCGACGGTGGACCGGTCGACCGGCTCGCCCTCAATGCCATCGCCGACATCGAGGAGTTCTGGAAAGCCGAGTACGCCAAGACTTTTCCCGGCGCCTTCAAGCCGGCGAACAAGTACATCTCCTGGGACGCGCGCGCCCCCAAAGAGCAGTCGGTGAAGTTCTGCAAGACCGACACCTACAAGCTGGTCAATGCCGCCTACTGCGGGCTCGACCACACCATCGGCTGGGACCGCAGGGTGCTGCTGCCGCTGCTGGAGGACAAGTACGGTCCGATGTCGGTGGTGATGGTGCTCGCGCACGAGTACGGCCACGCCATCCAGGGGCAGGCCAAGATCGCCGGTCTGTTCACCGGCGGACTGGTCAAGGAGCAGCAGGCCGACTGCCTGGCGGGTGTGTTCCTGCGGCACGTCGCCGAGGGCGATTCCCCGCACTTCACCATGAACATGACCGACGGATTGGACGGCGTGCTCGGCGCCACCATCGCGGTGCGCGACACCGATCCCAGCGATCCCGACAACGTGCACGGTTCGGCGTTCGAGCGGGTGACCGCCGTGCAGCTCGGTTACACCGACGGCGCCGAGGCGTGCAAGAAGATCGATAGGAAGGAGATCGAGCAGCGCCGCGGCGGTCTGCCCGTGACCTTCGAGGTGGACGACGAGGAGAGCCAGCAGCTCCCGGTCGACCAGGCCTCGCTGACCAGCGTGAGCCAGGCGCTGCTGAAGAACTTCCCGATCGCCGACGCGCCGCAGTTCGATTACTCCGGCGTGGTGCGCAACTGCTCGAAGGTCACCACCACCGAACCGGTGTCGTACTGCCCGAGCTCGAACAAGATCGGTACCGATGTTCCTGACCTGGCCGAACGCGGCGGTCCGCTCGACGGCGACGACGAGCCGTTGTCGGCCGTCGTGCAGGGCGATTACAACGCCTTCGTGGTGTTCGTCTCCCGCTACATGCTCGCCGTCCAGCAGGACCGCAAGCTCTCGCTGACCGGCGCGGAGACCGCGGGCCTGCGCACCGCCTGCCTCAGCGGCGCGTTCACCACCAAGCTGAGCGAGCCGACCAGCGACCCGCGCCTGTCGGCGAACGACCTCGACGAGGCCGTCTCCGGCCTGCTCGCCGACGGGCTCGCCGCCGCCGACGTGGACGGCAAGGTCGTCAAGAGCGGCTACCAGCGGCTCGAGGCGTTCCGCACCGGCGTGCTCGACGGCGAGCAGGCTTGCATGACGAAGTTCAAGTGAGCCGTTCCGCCGCGGCCGGACCTATCCGGTCGCGGCGGGCAGCGCGCGCAGCGAGCTGAGCGTGGTCGCCAGCGCGCGGGCGGCCTCGGCGCCCTTGGTCACGAAGTGCCCGGTGAAGTAGTCGACGTGCTCGCTGTGCTCATGGAAGTGGTGCGGGGTGAGCACCACCGAGAAGACCGGCACGTCGGTGTCCAGCTGTACCCGCATCAGCCCGTCGATCACGGCCGAGGCCACGAAATCGTGCCGGTAGATGCCGCCGTCGACCACCAGGGCGGCGGCCACGATCGCCGAGTACTTGCCCGACTGGGCGAGCCGCTTGGCGTGCAACGGAATCTCGAACGCGCCCGGCACCTCGAACACATCGATGGTGGCCGGGTCGAAGCCGAGGTCGGTGTACTCGGCGGTGAAGCCCTCCAGGGCCTTGCCGACGATCGAGCTGTGCCAGGTGGCGCGGACGAACGCGACGGATCCGGTTGGTGTGGTTCCCATGACCGGATCTTACGGCTGAGTAACGTGCGCCTCCAGCCATGCCACCACATCGGTGAGCACTCGATCCTGCTCCGGCTCGTTGAAGATCTCGTGGTAGAGCCCCTCGTAGCGGATGACGGTCAGGTCCTTCGACCCCGCCTCGCGCTCGATCAGATCCGTGCTGGACGGCGCGGCGAGGGCGTCCGCGGTGCCGTGCATCACCAGCAGCGGAACGGTGAGCTTGTCCAGCCGCCCCTTGACCGTGGCGGTCGCGTTCAGGATCTCGGTGCCGGTGCGCGCGGGCAGCTTCCCGCGGTAGACCAGCGGGTCGGCGTCGTAGGCCGCGACCACCGCGGGGTCGCGGCTGATCATCGACGAATCCAGTTT
Organism: Nocardia sp. CNS-044; assembly: GCF_059570515.1. Taxonomy (NCBI): domain Bacteria; kingdom Bacillati; phylum Actinomycetota; class Actinomycetes; order Mycobacteriales; family Nocardiaceae; genus Nocardia; species Nocardia sp. CNS-044. Next base: position 247,266 of record NZ_JCANSX010000007.1, on the reverse strand, counting down.
CAGCACACCCAGATTCGGCGTCAGCTTGGACAGCACCGGCGCCACCAGTCGCTGCACCGGGTTGCCGACCTCGATGTCCAGCGGCGGCGCGGAGAGCACGATGCCCGCCACGTCGATCGGCGCGCGGGTGGCCAGGTAGAGCACGATCAAGCTGCCCATCGAGTGCGCGAGCAGGAACCTCGGCACGTCGGGGTGTTCGCGGGCGGCGATGTCGAGCATGCCCTCGACGTTGTCGGCGGAGCCGTCCATCGAGCCGATGTTCGCCTTGCTGCCCGCCGACTTGCCGTGGCCGAGGTGGTCGAGCGCGTAGACCGCGAAACCCGCTTCGGCCAACCGCTTCCCGACGTGGCCGTACCGGCCGGAATGCTCGGCGATACCGTGCACCAGCACGATCGCCGCCTTGGTCGTGGTCTCGGGAAGCCAAGCGCGCCAAGCGATCCGGCTGCCCGTGCCCTCGAAATCGCCATCCTCGGTGCGGGTCACCTGCGCTCCTCTCGGGTCGATCCGTGCGCGAGTTCCTCGATCAACCGTCGATTGAACTCGATGAGCCGAGCGTAGTTCACCCGGGAGATGCGCTCGTCCGTTCCGTGGATTGTCGCCAGGTCGGCCTGGGTCAGCACGATCGGCGCGAAGTTGCACCGGGTGGCGGCGAGGTCGTCGTAGTGGCGTGAGTCGGTGGCGCCGGGCACCAGGCCGGTGGTGACCGCGATGCCGGGAACGATGCGCTCGGCGAGCTTGGCGATCAACTCGAACGCCGGGCCCGGCGCGGTGGTCCGCGACGGTTCCGACGACATCCCGACCAGCTCGAGCTGCACGCCGGGATCGCGAATCACCTTGCGGCAGTGCGCGAGCACCCCGGCCACCGAATCGCCGGGCAGGATGCGGAAGTTGACGAGCGCCTCGGCGCGCTGGGGCAGCACGTTCGCCTTCACCCCGCCGCTGATCACGGTCGGTGCGGTGGTGGTGCGCACCAGCGCCTCGGTCTGCGGACGGGCGGCCATGATCCGGGTGATCATGGGCCCCGCGAGACCGGCGATCCCGAGCAGCCGCCTGCGCGTCTCCGGCATCGCCGCGCGCAGGCGGGACAGCATGTCGGCGATCACCGGCGTCAGCCGCAACGGCATCGGATGGTCCTGGACCCGTCCCACCGCCCTGGCGATCCGGCCGACGGCGGTCTGCCTGCCCGGCATCGAGGAATGCCCGCCCGTCTCCTGGACCCGCAGCCGCACGGTGGCATAACCCTTCTCGCCCAGCATGATCGAGGCCACCGGCCGGTCCACGCCGTCGGCGACTCCCTCGGTGATGACACCGCCCTCGTCCAGCAGCAGATCCGCGCGGACCCCGCCCTTCCGCAGGTGCTCCGCCATCCGGACGGCGCCTTCGTCGCCGAAGATCTCCTCGTCGTGCCCGAACGCGAGGTAGACGGTGTGCCGGGGTCGCAGGCCCGCGGCCAGCGCGGCCTCCACCGCCTCCAGGATGGCGATCAGCCTGCTCTTGTCGTCGATGGCGCCGCGACCCCAGACGAACTCCTCGTCCACGACGCCGTCGAACGGCGGGTGCGTCCACCGGCGCGCGTCGTCGACCGGCACCACGTCTTGGTGGGCGAGCAGGATCGCGGACACCCGATCCGGCTCCGCGCCCGGCCAGCGGTAGAGCCTGCTGTGGCCGAAGAGTTCGAGTTCGAGTTCCGCGTGCACCAGCGGGAACGAGCGCTCCAGATGCGCGGCGAGCTGTTCGAAGGCTTCGTCGGCGGCGCCGGTCGAGTCCTCGGTGGAGACCGTGGCGCAGCGCAGGGCCGCGGCGAGCCGCTCGGCGACGCGGTCGTCGACGTCGGCGGGGGTGGTCTCCGGCGTCATCGGGCGCCGGTGGGGTTCGTGAGCATCACTGCATTCTTCAACACTCGGAGCGGGAAGGCAGACCGGCCGGTCGGTGTGCCTTCTCGGTCACCGTGTCGTCGGCAGGTCGATGGCGGTAGCCGGGTTGTTCAAGAGGTCCGGGTCGATCGGGAAGGTCTTCTCCGCGCGCCACCTGGCGTGCCAGTCGGGTGTGCCGCCAGGGAGGTCGGGGCTGCGCGGTGTGGTGAGCGCTGGCAGTTCGAGTCGCGCGGAATGCACGGTGACGACCGCGTTGCTCGGCGCGTGCGACCACACGTCGTCGATCACGTCGGTGATCTTCGCGCCGAGCCGGTGTCCCGCGGCCAGGGGCCAGTCCTGGCCCAGCAGCCGGATGTCGGTGTCCGGACGAACCGGGGCGACGCCACGGGTGATGATGGTGGCGCGGCCGTCCGGAGCGATGTCGTAGAGCTCGACGGTGACCGTGGCGGACTCGGGACCCGCGAGCTGGAGCTTCGCCGTCGCCACGCCGGACAGGTGCGTCGGTTCCGTCAAAGGTTGTGATACCGACCAGATCTCGCGGTCGCGGCCCGGCAGCAGCCCACGGTCGGTATAGGAGCCGGTACGCAGCTGCACGGTGACGCGCTCGGAATCCGTGGGTGGCCAGGCGGTTTCGGAACGCCACCCGCCGTCGAACTGGTTGACCCTGATCCTCGGCCCGGGCACCTCGACGTCCTTGCCCGCGACGTGCCGGTCGAAGAACGCCATGAGCTCGGCGTCGAAAAACGGTGTGCCGCACTTCTCGTGGCAGTCGGTGTGACCCCACTGGCCGAACCAGGCGCGGTGTTCGCCGGGGCCGAGGCCCTGCCACATCTCGAAGACGCGATCCGCCCGCGTGTTCCCGTCGAGGAAGCCCTGGCTGACGAACAGCGGAATGGTGTTGCCGCGCAAATCGTCGACGAGGTCGCGCTCGATCCATCCGGGATTGGCGGCGTCGTGGTCGGTGGTGAGGTCGACGTAGCGCTCGGCGCAGCCCGGCGGCATACTCACGGCGTTGGCCTGGTATTCGGGGGAGTCGCCCCAGTGCGCCGGGGTCGAGGCGATCGCGAGATGCTCCAACCCGACCTGGTCGGCGGGACGGATGCCGTTGTCGGTCACCGGTTTTCCGGAGAACTTCCAGGAGACGCCGCGCATGTACAGGTAGGAGTACGGGTCGACCACCGGCGCGAACGCGGCCACCGCCGCCAGCCCCTTCGGCTTGGCCGCCAGCGCCAGCATGCCCGTCCATGCCTCGTAGGAGGTGCCGGTCATGCCGACCCGCCCGGTCGACCACGGCTGGGCAGCCGCCCATTCCACCGCGGTCGCCACATCCGACCGCTCGCCGGGCCCGCCGTAGTCCGGACAGCCGTTCGAGCCGCCGAACCCGCGCAGATCCACCAGCACGTAGGTGTAGCCCGCGCGCAGCGCCTGCTCGACCGGCAGGTTCTCGACCGACGGCCCGCCCTCGGGCAGCGGATGGGTCAGGTAGGCCAGGTGCGAGCGGTACGGACTCACCGTGAGCAGCACCGGCGTCTTGGCGTCGTCGGCGATGCCGGGTGGACGCAGCACGTCGGCATGCAGGCGAGTGCCGTCCGGGGTGGTCAAGTACGTCTGCCACCAGGTGAACGGAACGTCGGGCGGCTCGGCCACGGCGGGCATCGCCATCCCAAGCATCAACGCCACCCCGGCTACGACCCGCGCCACCACAGAACCCACTCGCACCAGAGGACTATGGTGTGTCACCTGGGCTTGCGTCCAGCCCCGGAATCTGGGGTGCGGAGGGAAATGTCGCCGTCCAGGTCGAGTCAGCGGTGGCGGGTGCCCGAGACCCGCCGCGGAAGGTTCTCCGAGGGGCACCGGCTGGTCATCGCCCGCGATCGGCAGCTGCCTGGCGGCCAGTGCAGGCGTCCAGCCGTCGCAGAGCCGGCGGGGTCGTCGAGATCACCTGCGGCGTCATCCGGCGGCGAGAGTTGTTGCCGAAGTGCATCAATCTCGCGAACCTTGCGTCGCGCCAAAAAGATTCACTCTGGTGTCTCAGCCAGGTCGGCGTATGATCGTGCTCCAGTGCGATCGACCGGGGGAAGTATGAGCGAGCCGGTGACCACGGATTGGGACCGATTCGTGCAGGCACTGGCCCGTTGTCTGGCCCAACTGCCCTCGCGCGCGACGCTGATCATCGCCGCGCCCGGCAACCGCTACGTCCAATTCGTGCAGTACGACATCAAGCTGTCCGCCGAACTCGCGGGCAATCGCTATCTGGACCAGCCGATGTCGTCGGACGCCGAGCGAATGCTGCGCGAACTCGGTTGGCAGGAACCGGTTTCCCGGCGCGAGATCGACAACTGGCAGCGCAGCCTCTTCTGGCCGCTCGCCGACAACGTGCTGCTCGAATTCGCCCGATCCGTCGCCCTCGGCCTGCACCACGCGCTCGGTGTCGCAGCGCCCACCGAACTGCGCGCCATGGGCTGGACCGAAGCCTCCGGCGACCTCGATCTCACCGTCCTCGGCCTCGTTTCGAAACCCAGCACGCACAACTGAACACCACCGAGCCCCCGCCACCCGTGTGGCGAGGGCTCGGGATCGGGACGTGTCAGCTGACGAGGTTCTTGCGCAATTTCAGGATCGTGCCCGGATCGAGGCCGAGTCCCTGGGTGAGGAACTTGCCGAAATCGCCGTAGCTCTGCTCCATCTGCTGGATCGCGGTGTCCAGGTAGGCGTCGCGCACCTCCTGCAGCGGGATCAGCAGGTCCGGATTCTGCATCAGCCCAGCTTGTTTCACCTGCTCGCGAAGTTTGGCGTCGGCGGCCGCGCGGTACTGGTTGGACAGCAGGTAGTCCTGGCGCGCGGTGCGTTCCGGCACGCCGACCGCGCGCAGCACCACGTAGGTGAGCCAGCCGGTGCGGTCCTTGCCCGCCGTGCAGTGGTAGAGCGTCGCCCGGTCGGAGTTCGCCAGATCGCGGATGGTCTGCCCGAATGCGTTGCGGGAGGCATCACTCAGGAAGCTGCGATACACCCCGGCCATGATCTGCTCGGCCCGTCCGTTGCCGAGCAACTCCTCCTGCTTCTGCGGATCCCGCGACTGGATCGCCTGCAACATCTGCTGGAACAGACCGGTGTCGTCGATCGGCCGCGCCACCGCCTGGACTCCCGGGGGCAGCTTGTCTCGTCCGGCGAACTGCACCTCGGCCGGAGTCCGCAGATCCACGGCCGCACGCAAATTCAGCGTCCCGAGCTTCTGCACGTCCGCGTCGGTCAACTTCTCCAGCGAATCGGCCCGAAACGCCTTGCCCGACTTGACCCTTGCCCCGTCATACGTCCGATACCCGCCGATATCCCGAACATTGACGGCCCCCTGCAAGTCGATCCGCGTCGCCGACGCCTCCACCGTCGGCTCGGCCACCGCGCTCGGCGGAAGGGGAGTGGAAACGAGGGCCAGCGCACTGAACGCCGCACCGATGAGAGCAATGAAAGAAATCTTCATGCGAGGCGACACTAGAACGCGTTCTAAGGAACCTCTTAGCTTCCCGCCCAACCCACCCACTCACCGGGAACCCCAACCCGCCCAACGGGATCGGGTGTTTCCGCCACACAGCCGCGCCGCTGCCCGGCTACTTCCAGGCACACCTCCGCGGTTGTCGCCGCTATCGGCTTGGAGCTTGCGCGGACTCTTTCGCAGCCGTCAGCGACAGGACGATATCCCGGAAACGGGACGAGCCCTCCCGCACCGAAGTGCGGAAGGGCTCGAAACGTCTTGCCGTACGACGACTTACACGTCGAAGTAGAGCTCGAACTCGTACGGGTGCGGACGCAGGTTCACCGGCGCGATCTCCTGGGTGCGCTTGATGTCGATCCAGGTCTCGATCAGGTCCGGGGTGAAGACGTTGCCCTCGGTGAGGTAGTCGTGGTCCTGCTCGAGGCGGTCGATGACCGACGCCAGGCTGGTGGGGGCCTGCGGGATGTTCTTGGCCTCCTCCGGCGGGAGCTCGTAGAGGTCCTTGTCGACCGGGGCCAGCGGCTCGATCTTCTTCTTGATGCCGTCCAGGCCGGCCATCAGCATGGCGGCGAAAGCCAGGTACGGGTTGCCCGAGGAGTCCGGCGCGCGGAACTCGATGCGCTTGGCCTTCGGGTTGTTGCCGGTGACCGGGATGCGGACCGCGGCGGAGCGGTTGCGCTGCGAGTACACCAGGTTGATCGGGGCCTCGTAGCCCGGAACCAGACGGTGGTAGGAGTTCACGGTCGGGTTGGTGAACGCCAGCAGCGACGGCGCGTGGTGCAGGATGCCGCCGATGTAGTGACGCGCGATGTCCGACAGACCGCCGTAGCCGGCCTCGTCGTGGAACAGCGGCTTGCCGTCCTTCCACAGCGACTGGTGCACGTGCATGCCCGAGCCGTTGTCACCGAAGAGCGGCTTCGGCATGAAGGTGACGGTCTTGCCTTCCTGCCACGCGGTGTTCTTCACGATGTACTTGAACAGCTGCAGGTCGTCGGCAGCGTGCAGCAGGGTGTTGAAGCGGTAGTTGATCTCCGCCTGGCCCGCGGTGCCGACCTCGTGGTGGCCGCGCTCGAGCTCGAAGCCCGCGTTCTGCAGGTTGGTCGAGATCTTGTCGCGGAGGTCGACGTAGTGGTCGTACGGCGCGACCGGGAAGTAACCACCCTTGTTGCGGACCTTGTAGCCGCGGTTCGGGGTGCCGTCGAGGTTGAACTCGGCGCCGGTGTTCCAGGAGCCGGAGATCGAGTCGATCTCGTAGAAGGCGCCGTTCATGTTCGACTCGTAACGGATCGAGTCGAAGATGTAGAACTCGGCCTCGGGGCCGAAGTACGCGGTGTCGGCGATGCCGGTCGACCGCAGGTACTCCTCCGCCTTGCGCGCGATGTTGCGCGGGTCGCGGGAGTAGGCCTCGCGGGTGAACGGGTCGTGGACGAAGAAGTTCAGGTTCAGCGTCTTGGCGGCGCGGAACGGGTCGATGCGCGCGGTGGTGTAGTCGGGGAGCAGGAGCATGTCCGACTCGTCGATCGACTGGAAGCCGCGGACGGACGAACCGTCGAACGCTAGACCCTCTTCGGCAAGGTCGGCCGTGAAGGCCTTGGCCGGGATCGAGAAGTGCTGCTGCACACCGGGAAGATCGCTGAAGCGGATATCGACGTACTCGATGTCCTCTTCCTTGATGTACTGGATGACCTCATCGGCCGTGCTGAACGTCACTTGTTCTCCTTACGGATCGGTTCCCAGCCAGTGTCGATTGCATGGGTTCGTCGCGACCAGACGCTATGGATGCGGTGTTTCCCTACAGTCAAGGCTGTGTTTCGCCAGTGTTACACGTGCGCCTGGTCGAGTGGCGATGGCCACCCGGGCTCGACAAGCATGGTAGTCCTGCTGTTCGCGACGCGTCCTGTGAGGCTGAACTCCCGTCGGCGAACCGCGGTAGCCGCATGTCAGGCGCCGTCGGACGCAGTACGTCCACAAACCTGCGCCGGGCCGAGGGCGGGGGAGGCGGCAGCCTATTCTGGAGGCCATGGCGCGTATCACCGGATCCTGGCTTTCCGGACCTTCGGCGGACCCCGGTGACCCGGCTACGCCCGAGTTTCCCGGCGAACACCTCGGTCTGCCCCGCGATGGCGCCGGTTCGCTGGCCGGGATGGGCCGCCGGATCGCCGCGCTGTTCGTCGACTGGATGATCGCCGTCGGCGTCTCGGCGCTGATCGTGCGCGGGGTGAACGCCAACCTCCCGCTGCTCATCTGGTTCGTCATCGGCGTCGCCGCGGTCACGCTGTTCGGCTTCACGCCGGGGCAGTACTTCCTGCGGTTGCGGGTGGTGCGGATCGATGCGGCCGCGCCGGTCGGGTTCGTGCGAGCGTTGGCCCGCCAGGTGTTGCTGATTTTCGTGGTGCCCGCGTTGTTCACCGATGGTGACGGCCGGGGTATGCACGATCGGGCGACGGGGACAGCGCTGGTGAAATCGCGCTGAAGCGCAGACGCTCAGGCCAGCGCTGGGTCAAGGCTGACCCTGCCGCTGAGGCGAACGCTTGCGGATCGGCGACCAACGCCCCCTGACCTGGGCTGGTCGTGACGAACGGCTGTTTCGGGCCGTCGCCAATGTCATCCGTCTCAGCTGCCCGCTGCTTCCGGCCCGCGTTCGCTACTACCGCCGCGCATATGACGGCAACCAAAAGGCGAAGGCGGCGGGCTGGAGCGCGTGAACGCGGCGGGCTCGAGGCTAGGCGGCGGCGGAGGGGTGCTGCTGGGTCGAGCGGACCTCAGTCGACGAGATAGCGCAGCATCACCGCGGTGTCGAAGTGCCTCGTCTCGGCCAATCGAAGCGGGATGCGTTTGTCCAGTGCTGGGAACAGCGGTGTGCCGCCGCCGAGCACCACGGGCAAGACGAACAGCTGGTACTCGTCGATGAGCCCGTGCGGCATCAGCGAGGCCGCGAGGCTCGCGCCACCGACTTCGATGACGCCCTCGCCTCCGGCCTTGAGCCTGCGGACCTCCTCGACCACGTTTTCGCTGATCAGCGTGCTGTTCCAGCGGACCTCGGTGAGCGTCCGGGAGACGACGACCTTCGGCTTCTCCGTCCAGAGCCTGCTGAACTCACGCTGGATGCGTGGCGCGTCCTCGGGCACGTGCGGCCAGTACTCGGCCATCAGCTCGTACAGGCGACGCCCGTGCAGCGAGATCTCGATCTCGCGGTAGCGGTCGTTGTGGAACTGGTGCAACTCGTCGTCCGGGTTGGTCCAGTCGATGCTGCCGTCGCGGTCGTTGATGTAACCGTCGAGGGACACGCTGAACCCGTAGATCAGTTTCCTCATGACGGGTAGACCTCCTACGCGCTCGAAACTCATCGGCGTTCACCGGACGATTGGCCGCCCGGTCGCGCGGAGTGACCGCTGCCGAGTTCAGTCTCCAGCGCGTGGTCTCGAGACCACGGAAATGGCGAAGGCCCGCGTCCCGAGCTGTGGAACGCGGGCCTCTCGAAACCGAACTCAGCGCCTGCGAATGGTGCGCTGCACCCCGCGCATCTTGGCGCCCGCGGGCATCGGACCCTTCGGCAGCGCGGGCCCGCTGCGCGAGCTGAGGGCGGCGAGCCGACCCTCGATGTTGTCGATGCGCTTGGTGTCGATGTTGCGCGGCAGCTTGGTCAGGTAGCGCTGGAGTTCCTTCAGCGGGACCTGGCCCTCCTCGTTGCCGATGATGACGTCGTAGATCGGGGTGTCGCCGATGAGCCGCGCGGTGCGCTTCTTCTCCTGGGCGAGCAGCGCCTTGAGTCGCTGCGGCGAACCCTCACCGACGAAGATCACGCCGGGCAGGCCGATCACGCGGTGCACCGCGTCCAGCTGGGTGGTCGCCGCGACGCCGTTGCTGACCCGCCACTTGCCCTGCAGGTTGTCCAGCACCCACGCCGCCGCGCCCGCTTGGCCCTCGGCCTTGGCGTAGACGTTCTTCTGCACGCGACGCCCGAAGACGATGAACGCCACCAGCACGCCGAGCAGGATGCCGACCGGAAGCAGGAACCACTGCAGATCGAAGATCAGGCCGATCACCAGGAACAACACGGTGATGCCGAGCACCGCGCCGATCATCAGGGGCAGCAGGAGCTTGTCTTCCTTGCGCTGCATCTGGAACGCCTGCCAGAGCTGCTGGCGCCGCTCCTTCGACGCCTTCTTGCGCGCCGCCTTCGCCGCGGCCTTCGCTTCCTTCGACGGGTTACCGCCCTTGCCTGCTGCCATGTGTTTCAGAATAGTGGCCGCCGAGCCCACCATTTGCGCCGGGACGGCGGTCGGATTCAGCCCTTGCCGTTTTCCCGGAGCGCCCCCGCGATCTGCGATGGCATCGCCTCGTGCCGCGCGTAGGTCCGGCTGAAATCCCCGGTCCCGTGCGACAGCGATCGCAGGTCGATCGCGTAGCGGCTGAGTTCCAATTCCGGCACCTCGGCGCGGATCCTGGTGCGACCGGTCCCGTGCGGTTCGGTGCCGAGCACCCGTCCGCGGCGGCTCGACAGATCGCTCAACACCGGCCCGAGGTAGTCGTCGGAGACCACCACCCAGACCTCGGCGAACGGCTCCAGCAAATCGATGCCCGCGACGGCCGCCGCCTCACGCAACGCCAGCGCGCCCGCGGTCTGGAACGCGGCGTCGGACGAGTCGACCGAATGCGCCTTGCCGTCGAACAGCGTGACCCGCACGTCCACCAGCGGATACCCCGCGGCCACCCCGCGCGCCGCCTGCGCACGCACGCCCTTCTCCACCGAAGGGATGAACTGGCGCGGCACCACGCCGCCGACCACCTTGTCCACGAACTCGATCCCCGAACCACCCGGCAGCGGCTCCACCTCGATCTCGCACACCGCGTACTGCCCGTGCCCGCCGGACTGCTTGACGTGCCTGCCGCGCGCTGTCGCCTTGCCCGCGAACGTCTCCCGCAGCGCGACCTTGTGATCGACGGTGTCCACCTGCACTCCGAACCGGGTCCGCAGCCGCTCCAGCGCGACATCGCGATGCGCCTCGCCCAGACACCACAGCACCAATTGATGTGTCTGGCTGTTGTTTTCGACGCGCAGGGCCGGATCCTCCGCCGCCAGCCGCGCGAGCCCCTGCGAGAGCTTGTCCTCGTCGGCCTTGCTGTGCGCGCGAATCGCGATGGGCAGCAACGGATCCGGCATCGGCCACGGTTCGATGACCAGCGGCTTGCCGGTGCCGGAGAGGGTGTCGCCGGTCTCCGCGTGACCGAGCTTGGTGACGCACGCGATGTCACCCGCGATGGCCTCGCCCAGCGGGCGCTGCTGCTTGCCGAAGGGCGCCGTTACCGCACCGACGCGCTCGTCCACATCGTGATCCGGGTGCCCGCGATCGGCCAGTCCGTGCCCGCAGACGTGCACGGTGTCGTCGGCGTGCAGGGTGCCGGAGAAGATCCGCACCAGCGAGATCCGGCCGACGTACGGGTCCGACGCGGTGCGGATGACCTCCGCGGCAAGCGCGCCGCTCGGGTCGCAGGCCAGCAGGGTCGGTGCTGCGCCGTTGGTGGCGGGCGCCGCCGAGACGATGTGCTCGGTCGGGGGCGGGAAACCGCCGGTGATCAGGTCGAGCAACTCCATCGTGCCCAGGCCCTGCCGCGCGCCCTCCGGCGCGGGTGCGCCGAACAGCACCGGGTGGAAACTGCCGCGCGCCACCGCGCGTTCCAGATCGGCGACCAGTGTGTCGAGCTCGATGGGCTCGCCGCCGAGGTAGCGCTCCATGAGCGACTCGTCCTCGCTCTCGGCGATGATGCCCTCGATGAGCCGATTGCGCGCCTCGTCCAGCTCCGCGGCCTGCTCCGCCGACGGCTCGCCGCGCACTCCTTCACCGGAGGCGTAGTCGGCCACGCAGTTGGGCAGCAACTCGATCAACCCTGTCACCGGCCGATGACCGTCCGCGCCGCGCGGCCCGTATACCGGCAGGTGCAGCGGCAGGATGTTCTCCGACGCTCCGCCGCCGAGCACGTCACGGCACGTCTGCACCATCTCGTCGAAGTCCGCGCGCGCGGTGTCCAGATGGGTGATCACGATCGCCCGCGGCATGCCGACGGCCGCGCACTCCTCCCACAGTGCGCGCGTCGCCCCGCTCACCCCCTCCGCGCCCTCGGCCGCCGAGATGACGAACAACGCCGCGTCCGCCGCGCGCAACCCGGCCCGCAACTCGCCGACGAAATCCGCGTATCCCGGCGTGTCCACCAGGTTGACCTTCATCTCCTGCCACGCCACCGGCACCACCGACACCTGCACCGACCGGTGCTGCCGATGTTCGATCTCGTCGTAATCCGACAGCGACGTGCCGTCCTCCACCCGCCCCGCGCGATTCACCGCGCCCGCCGTCAGCGCCATCGCCTCGACCAGCGTCGTCTTCCCCGCCCCGCTGTGACCGACCAGGACCACATTTCGAATGCGTTCCGGCCGATCCACCGTCACCACTCTGCCGTTGCCTCCGGCAGGTCCACTCGATTTGTCCACCATGTGTCACGCTTCCTCGCCTCGACACCGCGGTTGTATCGAGCTTCCCATCATCGGGAGGTGTGCGTCCACGAATCGGGGGAGAAGGGCGATGAGCTGTGCCGAAGGTCCGTGGCGATCGACGATCGCATCGGTTCCTTCCGCCGATGGACTCGTACCCGACAGCCGTCGCAGCGCCCACTCGGCGCGACGGGCGGGCCGCAAGGTCGCTGATGGCGGCAACTGGCCGCTCGTACCGCACTTCGGCCAGGTCAGGGAACGAGCGGCTCTCGCGGATATGTGCGGCTGGGACGCGCCCGCGGAACTGGACAGTGTCGATTTCGCGCGCAAACGTGGCTCCTGCCAACTGTTTTGGGGGTAGAGGGTGGGTCACGCCACCGGTAACGTCTGTCCGGTTTCATTCGGTAGACGAAATCGAGGACAATGTCGAGATACCGCACGCTGACCGCGGCCCTGACCGTCGCGGCGCTCACCTTCGCGCCCGCGGCGCTATCGGCCGTCGCGCACGCCGAACCCGCGCAGTACGCCCCGACCATGCTCATCCTGGACGCATCGGGGTCCATGCAGCGGCCCGATCAGGGCGCCACGATGATGGATTCCGCGAAGCAGGCTGTGCGCACCTTCGTAGACTCGGCGCCTGCCGAGGCGAAGGTCGGGCTCACCACCTACGGCACCGGCACCGGCAACGACGAGGCCGACAAGGCGGCGGGCTGCCGCGACGTCCAGATCCTGCGGCAGCCGGACACCGTCGACAAGCCCGCGCTCACCAGCGCCGTAGACGGTATCCAGGCCCGCGGCTGGACGCCCATGGGCACCGCGCTGCGCCAGGCCGCCGACGCCCTGCCGTCCTCGGGGCCGCGCTCGATCGTGCTCGTCTCCGACGGTGACGACACCTGCGCGCCGCCCGATCCGTGCGACGTCGCCAAGGAACTGAAGCAGAAGGGTGTCGACCTCGTCGTCCACTCGATCGGTTTCGCTGTCGACGACAAGGCGCGCGCCCAGCTGACCTGCATGGCCCAGGCGACCGGCGGCAGCTACAGCGACGCCGCCGACGGCGCCGCGCTGAAACGCATTCTGCCCCGGGTGAGTTCGGCCGCCCTGCGTAACTACCAGGCCACCGGCACGCCCATCACCGGCACCGACGGCTATCAGACCGCGCCGGTCGCGAAGCCGGGTCAGTACCTCGACACCATCGGCCAGCACGAGAAGCGTTTCTACGCCGTGGATGTGCCCGCGGGCGCGACCGCCTACTTCACCGGCATCGTCTCGTTCCCGCGGACGATCGGCGTATCCGTCACCGACGACATGGGTGTGCTGGAACTGCGCGTCTACGGTCGCGACGGCACCGATTGCAATGTCAGGGAACGAGAGCTGGAGTCCAGGGCCAGCGACGGTGTCGCGATCACCGTCAGCAGCACCTTCGAGGGTGCGGCCGCGACACCGTCCGGTGGCAGCTCGGACAAGTGCAAGGGCGGCGGCCGGTACTACTACGAGCTGCACTGGGACATCGCACCGCAGGGTGCACCCGCGCGCCTGCCGGTGGAGATCCTCGTCGGCATCGAACCCGGCGTCACCGATCCGGGGCCGTCCACGATCGGCGCGGCCACCACATTCACCGATCCGGCCGGAGCCGTGCGGCCGGTCAGCGGTGGCGGGTCGTTCACCGTCGCCTCGACGCTCGAGGGCAGCGGCAAGTACACCGACACCGTGCAATCCGGCGAGTACGTCTTCTACAAAGTGCGGTTGGACTGGGGCCAAGGCCTGGCCTACCGGGTGCGCTTCGGCGAGACGGGAGGGGCGGGATACACCTCGGCCACGAATGTCGAGACCACGCTGTACTCGCCGCTCGGCCGCCGGGTCGACTCCGACACCGGCGCCTACACCGGCCGGACGGCCGCCGAGCTGGAACTCGCGTCGGTGCCGATCCGCTACGCCAACCGGGAGGCCAACGACGCTGAGGTGCAGCGTCAGTCGGTGGCCGGGTGGTACTACATCGCGGTCAAGGTGGGTCTGCCATCCGGCGCGAAGGCGATGCCGCCGACTCCGGTCGAGCTCGATCTGACCGTCGCCGGTACCCCGGAAGCGGGGCCGATCTACACGACCGGCAGCGCCGACGTCCTCGGTGAGCAGTCCGGGCCCGGCACCGAGAAGCCGGTGGCCGTGAGCGGTTCGAACTCGAACACGTTGGGGGTCGCCATCGGTATCGGCGTGGTCGCTGTGATCGGCATCGGGGTGGCGATCTGGTTCGTCGCCCGGCGCCGCGCCTGATCCGTCCCGAACCCGCTGGCGCCCGAATTACCTTGATTGCCAGCGGGTTCAGTGTTTCCGGGTCCGACGCTTTTCAGGCCGAGATCGTCCCACTCCAGGATGTGAACGACCGTCCCTTCGACTGGCAGCCGAAGCTGCCGTGGAAGCCGACCGAACACCGCGCCCCCGCGTACTCGACGAAGGGACCCCACTGCCCGTCGCCGGTTTTCACGTCGTTGATCGACGGATTGCCGCCGGGCAGCGTGTACGACGTTCCGGCATCGAACATCGGGTGTGCGGGCAGCCACTGCTGGTCGATCACGATCTCGTTCACGGTCAGCAGGAAGGGCAGGAAGCTGTACTGCAACCGCGTCGGGGACCCGAGATCGCACCCGACAGTGCCGTTGTCGTGGATCGCGCAGTTGGTGCCGCCCACGCTGAAATACAACGGCCCCGGATCCGCCTGCGCGGTCGCCGCCACCACCACCGGCGCCACAGCGGCGGCCGCCGCGACCCCGGCGATCTTCCTCACGATGCGTTTCATACGCGAATACTCCTCGGACTCGATGTGGCCGAACAGGTCGTTGGGTCTGTCGAACTCGGGGAGGTATTCGTTTCAGTCGGCAGGATCGGACGGACCTGGTCGGATGTGGGCGAGCTCCCGAACTCCCGGCCGGGGAAGCGCGGGCGTGTCCTGCCGACACGCTGCCCTTGTCTGCCCTGGCGTCGCCAATCCCCTGTTCTTGCAGTGCCTTTCGATTCGCTGTGTGGCGCGGCGGCGAATAACGTTGAACCGTCGATTGGTCTGGGACGCGATGGAGGTGGCCGCCGATGTTGGTCATCGACGAACGAACGACGATGCCGGGCAGCGAGCAGCGTGTGCTCGAGTGGGTACGGACTTGGACGGGTCAGTACGTCATTGTCGGACTGGCCATCTCCGGCTGCCCCCTTCCGCAGGGTGATCCCGAGGGTGACGCGCTGGAAGCGGACCTGGTGGTGATCACGCCCCGTGCGGTCGTGGTCCTGGAGACCGTCGACATGGTTCCCGAGGCGAGTTCCGGAACGCTCACCGTCGAGGCCGACGGCCGCTGGCGACTGTCGGGGTTCGAAGGGGATCCGATTCGAGACCAGAGCCCATTCGACCGAGTCACGGACAACGTCGCGAGCCTGAAGGCGTTGGTAGACCGTCGCCATCCCGAAGCGTTCGTCGACGGCATGGTCGTCGTCGTGCCGCCGCGGGAATCCACCGTGCTCTTGGACGTCGAATCGCGGCCGCAGGGCTGCGGTGTCGTGCTCGGCTCCACGCCGAGCGAACTGCGTGCCTGGTTTCACCGCACCGCGGGCAGGAGGTTCGTGTGGACCGCCGAGGATGTCCACGCTTTGCTGGCTGAGCTGAATGTCGGTGCGTGGGTCATGGTGGAAGACCTTGTGGCCGAGGGTTTTCCGAAGGAGCGAAAGCAGCTTCCCGACGCGGTGTCGGATCGGCGGCCGCGCGAACAGCAACCGCCGTGGATCGAGCCCGACCCCGACGTCGAACCGATCCCGCAGCCACGCAGGTCCGGAATCGGCACCGGACACGCGCCCTTGATCGAACCGGAGGACGTGGACCCGCCAGAAGACGAATTCGCCGAAGCGGAAGAGGTATCCGCGCCTGTTGTCCCGTACGCGGTGGATCTCCAACGGTCTTCGCGTTCCGACGAGGTCGAGATGCCATCGTCGCCGGGGCCCGCGGTTCTGGTCGAGGACGCCCCCAATCCCGTAAGCGCCGACGTTCCCGCTCCCACGCCCCCGGAGAGCGCCTCGGAGCCGCAGTTCACGGACCGTTGGTCGTCCTGGATACTGCCGGAAACCGAAAGCCCTGCCCGGCCGCTTGCCACCGCCGCACCCCTTCCCCGCCGAACCTGGGCCACACCGAAGATCGAACCGAAACCGCTACGCCGCGTCTCGACACCCGCTCCGGAAGCTCGGCAGAGCGCGATGGTCCTCGGCCGGACGATTTCTCCTTCGCGCACATTCGAGTCCGTCAGGGGTTCGATACCGCTCGAGGGGCATCGTCTCCAGCAACTGGCCGCCTGTGCCGTCATCGCGGCGACTCTCTGCGCGGTCTGGCTCATGGCCTCCACCTGCTCCGCGCGGACCGGAAACGCCGTCGAAGCACCCCAGCCTGTTCCGCAGTCGGAAGTCGTCCCGCCACCGCCGCAAGTCGTCGAGCAGTCGGGCGCGATGCCCTGGCCGCCTTTGTGTCTCCCGTTCCCTCCGGACTGCTGACGGTTACCCGAGATTGCCCGGGGCAAGTACCTTTCAACCTTCCGCGTCCGCGGCCAAAAACACCACACGGTCGACCTCGGGATCGAACCCGAGTATCGGAAACTCGCGAAACCCTTCCGCCGTCATGATCACCGGCTTGCCCAGCCGCCGCCCGACCGCACTCAGGAAATCGCACAGGATATCCAGTCGATCCTGCCCCTGAAGTTCCCTCAGGTCGACGTCGAAATCGATCTCATCCGCCGAATACGCACGAAAGATCGCCAACATATCCGGCACCGGCCGCACATACACTTCCACGCACTCACCATCCGCGGAACGCGAGAACACTTCGGCGGCCGTAGGAAACGGCAAGCGCGCGAACCCTTCCCGATATTCGCATCCCCACTTGTTCTCCCGAAACAGATCGAACAACGACTGCCAATCCTCGACAGACGTGCCCGGTACATGGACATCAGGGAGAACGCCACCGTCACGCGGGTCGAAATGGGTTGCTACGTCTTCCCATGACAGGCTCGTCGCACCCGCGCAGTGCCCGACCGAGCTCATCGGCGTGACCTCCTGTGGCGGGGAAGCGGCACGCACCCGCCTTCTCTCTTGACCCGACACCCCACCTGCCGCCCTTTCCGGTGCGCCTCCCGGCGGTGGGCACCACCAGCAGGAAGATCCTCGCCCGCGTTGTCCCTGTCATTCCTCATGCTCAGGTTGGACGCACCAACCCCGCGTCGGGTTCCATCACTTCTCCTCACTACCTGGGGAGACTTCGGCGCAGCACCTGCCCGATCCCGCCGCGATCGCACCGGCTCTTTCCACCGGTTGAAGTCCTGCGTGTTTGAGGGCTGTTCGCGATATGTGTTCTGGCAGACTTGTGCGGTGCTCGTCACGAGGGGGACCACACCATGGTGTTGACCGCGCGATTCCAGCCGGGAGCTTCCAGCCGCCCGTTCGTCGACCGTGTTCCGGTCCTGACGCGATTCGACCAGCTGCTGACCGAAGCCGCCGAACATCCCCGGGTCATGCTGCTCAGCGGTGTCGGGGGAATCGGCAAGTCACGGCTGATCACCGAGCTGCGCAGGCGGATCGACAAGAAGCATCCCGCGGCCGTGCTCGATTTGCAGGTGCCGAGTCACCGTCAGGCGGCCGAAGGGCTCGCCGTCCTGCGCGTTCAGCTCGGCGCGCAGAAGATCAAGTTCCATCGGTTCGACATAGCGTGCGCGGTGTTGTGGCAGCGATTGCACCCGCATCTGCGCCTGACTTCCGAGTCGCTCGCGCTCGCCGAACACAGCGAGATCCTCACCGAAATCCTCAACGACGCCACGGGGATTCCGGTTTTCGGCACCGCGACCCGGTTGCTCGATCTCGGCGCCCGGCGGGCTGTCCGCACGCACCGGATACGCCACGATCCGGTCCTCCAAGAGCTCGACCAGTTGAGTCTGGCGAGCCTGAAGCAAGCCGTTTCGTACCTGTTCGCGGAGGACCTGAAGGCCGGTACTCAGGGCAAGGAACCCTACGTCATCTTCCTGGACGCCTATGAGGCATTGATGGGCGGCACCGATCGTGAGGGTCGCGCCGCGGCGTCGGATGCCTGGTTACGCGACGTCGTCGCGCAGCTGGACACCGGCCTGGTCGTGATCGCCAGCCGCGAGCCGTTGGGTTGGGAGCGCCACGATCCCGAGTGGACAGCCCGCGTCCGGACCGTGCGGGTCGACGATCTGCCCACCGACGCTCGATTCGAACTACTCGACTCATCGGGGATCGACGGCTCCGCGGAGCGCGCGGCCATCGCGAGATCGAGTGCGGGAGTGCCGTTCTACTTGCACCTGGCCATCGATGCGTGGAATCGAGCGGGATGGGTGGCGCCCGCCGAACTGGTCTCCCCGGAGGCGATTCTCGAACGCTTCCTTCAGCATGTGCGCCCCGAGGAGGTGCGCCTGCTGGAATTGCTCGGTCTGCCAAGAACTTTCGATCAAGAGATATTCACCTCGATCGCGCGGCGGTTCGAGTTACCGGGTCACGTCGCCGCGTGGAAATCGTTGATCGCGTACTCGTTCGTCTACGCCGCGGACGAGGGTGATGGCGGCGAGCGCTATCAACTGCACCAGCTTATGGTGGCGGCGCTGCGGCGGCGCTTGGACGCCGAGGTCGCGCGCACTCTGCACGCGGTTCTGCACGACCTCTGGCTCGCGCGTGCGGAACGGCCGACGGGACGAGACTTGGCATTACGGGAGGCGGGATACCACGGTGTTCGGGCCGGAACGCTTTCCGCCGTAGCGCTGCTCGAGTACACCGATCGGATCGTCGCGGTAGGCGGGAGCCAGGGCATCGGCGGCGTTATCAGCGATCTACACAGCCATCTGAGCGACTCGCATGAGAATCTGGCACGTATGGCGGAGCTCTCGGAACTCGAGCGGTGCTTGGAAGCGGAAGCGGCGCTGTTGATCGGTGACGCCAAGCAAGCCGAGCGGCTCACCCGCGATGTCCCCTTGGACCGGAGCGGCTCGATCGCGGAGCGGCTAGCCGTCGCCGCGGCGAACGCGCGCCGCATCCTTGGCGATACCGACGATGCCTTGGCGATCTACCAGGAAGTATGGTCCCGGGGATCGGGTCGGGCCCGACTCGACGCCGGACTGTGGGCGGCGGACCTGCACATGTGCCAGGGGCGATTCGGCCAGGCACTGTCCCTGTGCGAGGAACTCGTTGCCATGGCCGACCACGACGACCACGCGTTCCTGGGGGATGTGGCGCGGTTGCGTCATCTCGCCTACCGGCTGTCGTTCGATACCGACCGGGCCGCCCAGTATCTGGCCGAGGCCGACGCGCACTACCGAGCAGCGGGCAGCGTCGTCGGCCAAGCCAACGTCGCGACCAACGTGGCAGAACTCCAGGCCCTCACCGACCCGTCGCTGGCGATAGATGCCGCCGCGACCGCCATCGCGCGACAACGCGAGCTCGGCGCCCTGCATGAACTCGGAAAGGCATACACCGCACTCGGTTTGGCGCGATTGGCGCTGGGCGAACTGGACGCCGCTGAGGAGGCACTCGCCGACGCGTGCGAGATCCTCGAGCGGGCTGGGTACCGATCGGGCCGTGCCAGGGCCGAACTGTTCCGCGCCGGGGTCTTCGCGCGTCGTGGAGAGCGCGAGGCAGCCCTGCGCAGCGCGCGCTGGGCGATCTCCGAGTTCGAGGGCGCGAACGTCTACCCGGGACTCGTGCTGGTGGCACGAGCGGTACTGGCGCTGTTCGGCTGGACGGAACCCGATGTCTCTAATGCGGCCAGCGCCGCCCGGATGCGCATCCAGCCGCCGACGCCTGGTCTCAGGATGGATCACTGTGCCGCACAGCTCATCTCGCGAGTGCTGGGCGTCGATGCCGATGAGATGTATACCCGAGCGCTCGCGCAATCACAGTCCGCCGCTGGGTACTACAACCACAACGTCCGACTCGACAGCGCGATCGGCGTGGTGAATGTGCGGATCGCCGTCGACGGCGCCGACATGATGGACCTGCGGCAGTGGCCCGAGCCCGCGGTCCTGATGGCGATCGAGCCGTTCGTCGCGTCGGCGCCGCGGTTGCGGTGGGAATCGGTCCAGCCCGCCTACCAGATCCACGACCACATCGACGGCGACCTGCTGGACCGGATCGCGCCGCGCGGCACGGCTGTTCCGGCCCATGTGCCTAGCGACGTGGCGATGCTGTTCGCCGAGCTGGGGCGTATTCCGCGCGAAATGCTGCCGCCGGTCGAGGACGGCTGGAGCGATGATCCGGCGGCGTTCGGTCGGCGGTTGTCCGCGGTCACCGCCCAGGTGTATCGCGAGAGCAGTCCGGCTTTCGGCGAGCTGTACCGGCGATTGGGTGTGCCCGAACGGCCGCTCGACGGCGTTGTCGACGCATGGAACTCGCTCGAGGCCAGGCCTTTTCGATTGGTGCACGCCGACGTGCATCGAAAGAACATGATCCTGCGAGACGGGCGCGTCGTGTTCCTCGACTGGGAGCTCGCGGTGTTCGGCGACCCGCTGTACGACGTGGCGACTCACCTACACAAGATGGGCTACCTTCCCGAGGAGCAGGAGGCGTTTCTTACCGCGTGGACCGCCGCCGAAACCGAGGCCGCCGGCGGCGAGTGGCTGCGTGATCTGCGGATCTATCTAGAGCATGAGCAGGTGAAGTCGGTCATCGTCGACGCGGTTCGGTACAGCAAAGTGATCGCGCAGGGGAGCGCGGGCGCGGCGAGGGAAGCGGCGTTGGTGGCGAGTATGGCCGGGAAGCTGCAGCTGGCTCGGGAGGTATGGGGGCAGAGCGAGCCGGTCGATGAAAACGTGGTGGAAACCGCTCTGCGCGAACGATATTGAGCCACGCAAAATACTGGCGTCGAAGGAGTGCGGAACCCTTGCCCTAATCGCGGTATACGGTGCGGCGGAGGTGGCTGGACACCCGCCCGGGCATGCAATGCAGTTCGACTGTGATCGTTGGTGGTCCGGCGTGGTCGTTCGCCTGATCCCTCGCGAACTATGCTCCACCGATCCAAGTTCTGTCGATCGGAACTCAAAAGGGGTGGGATGTTGTCTGGCAGATCAATCCTTCGCGTGCTCGCGATGGTCGGTGCGACTGCGCTGCTCAGCGCATGTACGACGCACGAATCCGAGGACGGGAAGCCCGACAATTCGGCCACTGGTCCCGCGAACGTCGTGTCGCTGGCGCCGCATTTCGCGGCGGCGCCAGAGATCGGCCTCGGTGGACCACTCTTATCAGTTGCCACCGGATACCGCGACCATGTCCAGCCGACAACAGCTCTGGCGGATCTCGTCGTACTCGACGAGATGCGCACCATCGACCCGTGTGGCCTGATCGACGAGACGTCGATCTCTGCTGTTGGGCCCGCCCGGATCGTTCCGGCTGAACCTCTCGAACGATGTGTCGTGATGTTCGACTGGCCGACCGAGGGTAAACGGGCCAACGATGTGACCGTCGATATCGAACTGGTGTCGCCCGTACGCGCGCGATCGTCGGATCAACGGCCGATCGAGATCGCCGGGCGGAACGCGAGCGCACTGACCGCCGGCCTGTGCCAATTCTCGATTCCGATCGGCCAACTCACCGACGGTTCCACGGCCGCGATCGTGTACACGCAAGAGTTGGATCCCGATGGGCGGGCGGACTGTTCGGTACTCGAGCAGATCGTCGGAACATCGGTTCGGCTTATCGATACGAAACCGGCTCCGGCGGCGGCGGTTCGCGGCCTGGCGGCGACCGCGGACCCGTGCGCGGCTCTGGCGGCGTTCGTACCGAACCACACACCGTACGTGGTCGATGGAACCTCGCCGTACGAATGCGCTTTCATTCTCGACCGCCCGGATCGATACGCCGAAAAGATCCGAATCCTGCACTCCAACACCAGCCGTGACCAGGCGACAAGTCCGTCGTACCCGCTCTCGAACGGGAAGCGACGGGTCTTGGTCGACGGTGTCCCAGCTGTGGAGGACACCAGCACAGGCTGGTGCCGAATAAAGGTTTTCGTGGGACTACTTCGCCCACTACCTCCAGTGGACTCCAGCATCGTGTACGACATGAATGCTGTGGAAGTCGTCGGCGGTAGCTGCGACAAGATCATCGCCGTGACCCAAGCAGCGGTCGCCGTCTTCCGGGGTCGGTAGGTCAGCGCGGGAAACGTCCGATTGGGCCCAGAGTCGTCCGCCCGATAGGCGGTTCTTCGCCGCAGGGCAGGCGTGAACGGCGTTTTGCGACGTCAGACGTTGGCCGCGACACGGTGGTGCGACAGGTGGGTGAGGATGGCCTGGTTGGCCTCCCAGCCGTCGGGGAATTTCACGGGAACGCCCAAGTGCACGGGTTCGGCGGAGGGATGGGCGTCGAGGAGTTCTGGGATGCCGGCGCGTCCGACGAGGATGCAGGCGTGACGGTGACGGGAGGCGAGGACGCAGAGACGTCCCGCTTCGAGGTGGAACGCACTGGCGTCCCGGCGGCCGGACAGTGGGTGCAGGACCACGGTGACGTCGTATTCGCGGCCTTGCAGGCGGTTGGCGGTGTCGACGGTGACTGTCTCGGCCGGGGTGCCGCGCAGTGCGGTGCGCACGGCATCGGCCTGGTCGCGGTGGGCGGTGCCGACGGCGACTCGTTCGGCGGTCACCGGGCGGGAGCCTTGTTCGGAGTGGGCGGTCGCGCCGCGTTCGAGCAGGCGGCAGGTGATCTCGGCGATCGCGCGGACGGCTTCGCTGTCGGTGCGCAGGGTGTGCCGGGCGGGCAGTTCGTACCAGCCCCAACCGTGTTCGGCCGCTTCATCGAGCACGTCATCGATCGGACCTCGCAAACCGGCTGCCGCGAATTCCATTCGGCGATCGTGGATGCCGGTTCCCGCTCGGAATTCGTTGAAGGGGTAGAACGCCTTCGAGACCACCGGCGCCGCAGTCGCGGACAGCCGCCAGGACACGGGCAGGCTGTGCACGGGGATGTCGTCGTTGTTCGCGAGCATCACTGTGACCGCACTCATCGTGGGATCCCAGTCCAGGCCCGCCCACCGACCGACCTCGACGGTCGCGAACGGATCGAGCTGACCGGGGTCACCGACGAACAGTCCGTGGTCGAAGCGATTCGCGATGCGCAGCAACATGTCCGACCGCATTTGATACGCCTCGTCGACGATCGCGTGCGGCCAGCGACCGTCGTCGATTGTCGCCCATTTGGCGGCGGTGCCGATGAGAATGGTGCTCTCGGTGAGGTCCGTGACCTTCTGTCCGACGGTCACGTTGGGCCGATCGATGCGTTCCGGCTTGAGATAGCCGGTGCGGGAAAGCCTTCCGATACGCAATGCCGGATCGGCGGTGGCGAGGCGGTCGATGAGGTCGTCGACCTGCTCGTTGGTCTGGGCTACGACGATGTGCTGCCCACCGGATTCGGCGAGCTGTCGCGCCGCACGCACCACGAGCGTGGATTTGCCCGCGCCGGGCGGTGAGTCGACCACGACGGCGCGGTGCGAGGTGTCGGCGAGGTCGGTGAGGATGCCGTCGACGGCCGCATCCGCTGTTCGCATCACAGTTCCTCGAGGGGTTCGGAGTCCGGCGTCCACTCCGGCGGCGGACCGCCGTGCGTCCACGGAGTGTCTTCGCGGGCGGGAAGCTTCGCGGGCGGCCCGCCACTACCGATCTTGAAACCGGCGAAGCGGACGATGGCGCCGAGGTCGGGGACGGTCCCTGGACGGGCGGCCTTCCCGGTGCCCATCCCGCCGGACAACTCCAGCACGATGTAGTCGTGATCGCCCTCCACCGGCAACACCGTTCCCGTTTGGCTGGGATTGTCGACATTGCAGAACTCGTCGCCCTCGACCGCGATGATCGGATCGGCGGTGCGCACCTGAAGAATCGGTCGCAGCAGGGGACGGTTCTTCTCACTCATCACCACACGGGCCGGATCGACACCGATCACGGTCCCCACGAAAGCCGTTCCGGTCAAACGGTGTTCGAGCATAATCCGCGGATCGTCGAACGCCTTTTCCGCCTCGTACTTCTCGAGTGCTCGCTCGCGGGCGAGCAACTTCCGCACGGCCGACACCGCCGAATCCCGCCGCGCTTGCGGCACACCTTCGGACACCGATCCGGCGAAGTAGGAGAACGACCCGACGTCCTCGTTCCACCGCCGGGCGACTCGCGCACCAGCCGGGAGTTCACGCAGTAGCGCGAGCCCCTGCCACATGAGCTGCCAGGTCGGCTCGACCTGGGCGTGCAGCGCACGCTCGACGCGTCGTGCCGCAGCGGATTTCGTCGCGTCGTCCTCGGCCGCGTCGTAGGCGGCGATGAGCGGCGCGAGCTCTTCGTTGTCGAAGCCGGGGTCGGTCGCGGGACCGGCAGGCGGCACCGACAGCGGGTCTTCCGCCCGCGCAGCGGCTTCGGCGCCGGTGCTGCCGGGCGGGGGAGCGATCCACCCGAGCAACGCGGCGAGGTTCGCATCCTCGAGGGCGGATTGGCCGGTCGCCCAGTGCGCCGACAGCGCCGAAGTGAGGGGAACCAGCGTGCTGGAGCCGGGATGCTCGGCGCGATCGCAGAACCAGGTGAGCCAACGGCCGAGCAGCGGAATCGATGCTGGGACAGGGTTATCGCCGTCGGTTCGATGAAAACGCACCGAGCGGCCGAGCAGTTTCAGGAACCCTACCCCGCCCGAGTTCGGCACCCACAGCTGAGGTGCGTCGAGGCACCGCTCGTAGGTTTCGCCCGACTTGGTGGTCAGCTCCTCGGTGTTCTCGGCGTAGGTCGCGAGGTATGGGAGCACGATCTCGGCGAGTTCGGCGAGGAAACCCAAGCGCAGCAACCGGTCTCGTGGCTGCGGCACTATCAGCAGTACCGGTGCGGCGGGATCGGTGCCCACCATGATCGCCAGCGGTGCGGCGGCCTCGCCCGCCAGCTTCAGCGGAACCAGGACGAGCGGATTGTCCGAAATGTGGGTGTGGCGCACGTCGGCGATCGGCTGGGCGCGGCCCGCGCGTACCGCGTGCAAGCGAGCGAGGGCGGTCAGGACACTCATTTCCGCGGCTCACCGTCGCCGAGCGTCGGCATGCGTGTCGCGCACCGGCGAGCGATGCACTTGCTCATGCGCCGCTTCCTGATCGGTTCGCCCCTGCCTGCACGTCGCCGACACTCAGTTCCGGCATGTGCGTTGGCACATTGATTCGCTCACTCCGTTTGCTCATCCCGCGATCTCCAGCCGAAGCCGGTCGGCTTCCCTCAGCATCCGGGTGATGTCGGCGAACTCGGGCCCGAGGTCGCGCGAACCGTTCGCGACGGCGAGCACGGTATCGATGTCGTCCAGGCCGCCGAGATCGTCGCAGACACCGCGGCCGAGTACGTCCACCGAGCCGTTCGCCCGCGCGGCGTCGCGGCACGCGAAAGCCAGCTCACACGACGACATACATTCGGGGGCGTAGCGGGCGGGAATATCGGCGATCGTTTTCGCCAGGTGCTCACTGGGCGCGAACGACGCTCCCTCCGAGAGGGTTTCGATCAGCTCGCTGATGGACGTCAGCCGCGACAGCTGACGCGAGATGACCGCGATCTGCTTGCGCAGGTCGACCAGCTCGGCGGTGGGCCGGTTGGTGAAATCCTTGGTGCAGACCAGGATCGCATTGTGCGACACCAGGTCCGGTGACTCGCCGATCTCGGCCATGAGTTCGCGCAGCGCGATGACGTAGACGGCGGACTGCCGCGCGGCGGCGGCGACCTGCACCGGATCGGCCTGGCCGTCGACCACCGGGAACGACTTGATCTCCACCACGTGGAAGCGACCGCCGATCTGCAAGGCGACCACGTCCGGCTCCAGATAGGCCGCGGCGCCCGCGATATCGAGCCGCAGCATCGGATGGTCGAACAGGGTGCCTTCGCCGGAGTTGATCGCGTGGGCGAGCAGCTGACGGGTCCGCTTGTAGCGCACGGCATTACCCGCGTTGTCGCCGACAGAGTTCAGATCGTGATAGCCGACCTCGGGAATCGGGAGGTTCAGCTTGTCGCGCAGCAACGCGAGCAGCTCCGCGCAGCCGTTCTCCTTCACCATCACCTCGAACGCGTTACCGCGCGTGATCGCGAACTGCGACTGACCGAATCGGGGTGGAAAGCCCAGCTCCCTGGCGATGGCGGCCTTGTCGGCCGCTGCCGCGTCCAGCAGTGCGCGCCGCGCGCAGCCGGGGTTCGCCGTCAACGCCGCGATGGTGCGGGCGTTGTGGCGGCACGCCGGCGCTGCACCGCGCAGTTCGTCCAGCCGTGCCGAAAGTGTGTTCATCCCACCTCGTTTCGTCTTCTATTGGCCACGCCGAGCCGGACACCGAACAACCGGGCGGCCTCGTCGAGCTGCTGATTCGCGCGTCGCGCGGCATCGGCGCGGCGGCGCGTGTCCTCCTCGCGGTGGACCTCGAGTTCTCTGGTGGCGGCGTCGATCACCGCCGCATGGTCGATCGTGTCCGGCGAACCCTGCACGCCGGGAACGGTAACCGCCAGCTTCCACAACACCCGCCGTGCACCGGCGCCGCAGTCGGGCTGTGCGGCGATGTGTTCGGCGAGCCGGATTGCCACGCTGAGCAGATCCACGCGCGGGCTGAGTGGCCCGATCATCCGCTGCGCCAACGGCCAAGAGCTCACCGCCATCAGCCCGCGCGCCGGGGCGAGATGATCGGCGGTGAGTGCCGCGCAGATGTAGTACGGGCGCGTGAACGGCGAAGCGCGGAACGAGCGCTCCTCGTCGCGGCGAAGGCTGGTCAGCCGAGCGGGAGCGACGACGCCGGAGAAGAACGATTCATGGACCGCGAGAACCAGTTTCGGCGACGCGGGCACTCCGAGCAGTGTGAGTGCGCGGTGGACGTGCTCGCGGATCGGCATCGCGGTCGCTTCCGTTCGTTCCACGGACTCCTCGATTTGCGGCGCTTCGGCACCCAAAACGGTTGAGTCCCAAGCATCCTCGGTCCGCCGCAACTCGGCTCGAAGTTGACGGGCGGTCGCGCGATCCCCAGCGGTCACCGCTTGCCGCACCTCGGCGCGCAGTTCGGCGATGCGCGCCTCCAGCTTCTCGGCGGCGTCGGTCATGGCGCGAGCGTATCCATATCTTCCAGTGAAATCCAGTAACTTCCAGCATTTGCCCGATGGTGGAACTCGGTGACTGCGGAAGGATGCCCGCACCGTATCCGCAGGGGCCGACAACTTTGTTTCTCCGGTGTGCGCGGAGTTCGCCGTCGGGGGAGGGGTGCCCGCGCCGAAGCGGGCACCCCTGTCGTTCACTCGCAGCCGATGCCGTTGCCGTCGCGATCGAGGCCGTACTCATCGGGACCGATGACCTGGACGCGACCGGTGTAGACGGGACCGTTGCCGCTGCCGCCTTCGCAGTCCACGTCGCTGACGATGGGCAGGCAGGGGATGTAGGAGTCGTGGCAGTTGGACGGTTCGGCGGTGGCCGTCTGCGGGGTTGCGAGAGCGAAGCCGAAGGCGGCGATCGCGGCGGAAGCGAGGGTGACGATGTACTTCATTGTTCTCCATCCAGTTGTGTTGCGGTCGAGAGTTTGCCACGTATCTGCCCACGGATCATGCAGTACCGGGCGGTAATTCACCCCGAACCATCGAGCGAATCGATGTGCTTGTGAACGCCGACGTGATGGCCTCGAATCGCGGACAAACAGCGCCTCCCCCCGACGGGAACAACACCGCACCGGCCCGTTCGCTGCACCAGCCAACTTTCTGCGGTTTCGACGGGATCTGGTAGGGCGCGCATCAGTCACCACCATGCCTGCCGGGCTCAGCACAGGCGGTGACCTGGCGGGCTAGGGCGATCACCGAAGTCCGCGACGGTGTCGTCCTCACGGTCACCGGCTCCGACACCCATTACCACCAGTCGGGTGATCGGTCATCGGAAGCCACACCCGCTGATCGGATTCCAGGATCCGAACCCCGCGTTCTTCGAGCTGGGTCAGCATGTTCGCGCCGAGTTTGCCGCCCCACGCCGGACCAACCGGGAAACCCATTCCCGTTGCGGCCGTGGGTAGCTCACGATCGGTATCGCCGCCCACCGGGTCTGCCTCCTCGAGGACGGCATGCCTTGAGCGCCGAGCCCGGCGGGCATCGTCACCGCGCCCAGGGCGATGAGCGACACTCGCCCGTAGATGCACGGACACCGCCAACCCCAACTCGCGATACACATACGCCACTTCCTGAGCGGAATGGCAACGCTCGAACATCACCGCGCCTCCCTGTGACGCCCCTCGACTCTGGCGCAACCCGTACACGCGATCTGTAGCCGCGGCGTTTCGACTCCGGCAATTGGGCGTCAGCGCGGCCAGCTTTCGCCGCGGCGCTGAACGCGATGATGGACAGCAGCCAGCCGGGCGGATGCGGCTGAACTTTGAGATGGCCGTCCTGTCGGTAGAGGACAGCGAGTGTGGTCATGCGTGCTCCTGGACTATTCGATATTGGAATAGAGACGGCGTGGGTTGTGGCGTACGGTCGGCGCGCGCCAGTCGGCGTGCACTGGATCGAGAGGAGAATGCTGTGAGCGCGACAGCGACCGAGCGGCACAAGCTGGTCGGGGACGTACACCTGGTGCTGGTCGACGAGCAGGGGCGGTACCTATTCGGGCGCCGGGCCAACACGGGATACGAGGACGGGGCCTGGCACTTACCGTCAGGTCACCTAGAGTCCGACGAATCGATCGTCGACGCGCTCGTCCGTGAGGCCGCTGAGGAGATCGGGGTGGTGATCGCTACCGAAGACGTGCGATTCGCGCATGTGATGCACAACTCCAGCTCCGGCGGCCGGGCAGCATTCTTCTTCATGGTCAGCACCTGGGCCGGCACTCCAATCAACCAGGAACCGGACAAGTGCGATGCGCTGGGATGGTTCGCGCCCGCCGAGCTGCCCGATCGGATGATCGGGTACTGCCGGGCGGCGCTGAGTTCGATCGCTGTTGGCGAACCTTTTTCGGTATACGGCTGGTAGGCGGGCGGGTGCCGACCGTGGCACCCGATACCCGTGTCCGACGCTGAGCTAGAGGACCATCCAATCGATGAGCTGGTCGATCACCTCTCGCATCCGTTCGCGCGACATCCGCTTGTTTCGCGAATCATCGTCCGATTCCTCGGCGGCGCCGTACTGCCACCAGGCCGCGCCGGTTGCCGCGTCCATCACGAGGAATCGGTCAGCCACCGCTGGCCTGCGCACCACCAACGACACCGTTCCGGGGTCGGCGACAACGGCGTGGATGGCCTTGTGGCTCAAGGTGTAGGACGAGCCGACGGTCTCCTCGCGAATCTGCACTGCGTGCAGTGTTCCGGGGTGGAGCGAGGAGTCGAGTTCGGCGTCTCTTCGTAGAGCCGGTGAAGGTATCGGTTTCGCAGGATGCGGCTGGACTCTCGAGTTCGTTGAGGGCGCCGACCTACCGGGAGACCAACCACGACAGGTGGCACCGCAGCCGAGCGCGTTCTCGTCTCAACGGCCAGTGGGTTCTCCCCGTCGGCGGTCAGTTGTTCTTCCGGTGATGTGTCGCGGCCACTGATCAATCCCGGCACGACCGGCACACGCTGTGCACACCGGCGCGCGGACCTCCCGTGATTTCCTCCCTGAACCGAAGACTCCCGCACTTGCAGCGCTCCGCGTGTTCCCCGGTGCCCGGCACCCCGGAAATGGTTCGCCGCAACAGTTGGCGATGGACCCCGTCGGCTAGCGCAGGAAGGTCGGTGCGCAGAACCGGGCCGGTGTCGCGGCCGAGTATCGGCCCGGTCGCCGACCACACCACCGAGTCGACCACGACGCATGATTCCCGCACCGGACGCAGCGGGTGCAACGTGGTGTGGTGGTTTCGAAGTGGTGTTTCGACAAGCGATTCGCTGCCCCGGTCGTCGGGTTTGTACCAGATCGCTATCTTCACTTCTTCCGCTGTGGCGAGCAGAGTTTCGACAATGCGACGGGTGAACGGTCCGTCGGTGGCTGCAGTGAAGATGTCGATGCTGCTGGTCGCCCGGGCAAGATCATCGAGCAGGCGAACCAAGTCCGACTCCAGCTCGGCTGGCCCAGCGGCAGAAGCGACCTGTCGCCACTTGCGCACCTCGGCGTATTCGGTCAAGTGGGTGAGGAATTCGTGTACCGGAGTTTGCGGCGGGCAATTCTGGCGCAGGAAGAACATGTCGGCCAGCAAGATCGCTTGTTCGCGGGCACGACTCATCGCCACATTGAGCAGGCGAACACCCTCGCTGCCCATATGTGTTTCGGTGAACCAGCGGTGTGGTGCGAACGAACTGCCTGTGCTGTCGACCGCGTCATAGACGACTACGTCGGATTCGCCGCCCTGGAATCGGTGCACCGTCGATGCCAGAAGGCGTGGATCCTTGGCGGGAGCGAGACTCTGCAACAGGCTGGCTTGAGGCGCGAAGGGACTGATCAGACCGACGCTTGCCGGTTCGCTGGCATCGCGGCTCGCTTGCGCGATCGCGTTCGCGGCAAGTTGTGCGTGCATCAGGTTGTAGCGGGACGCGCTGCCACCTCGGCGAGCGACCGGAGCGAGTAGCCCGGTTGTGTCGACGACGACCAGCTGCGGCTGGTCGGCCGGGATCGTGCGTGCGGACCGTTTGTGCACGCTGGGAGCGGTGCGGAGCCCCGCTTCGGGGTAGAACGCCTCACCGATCGCGTCGCCGATTTGCCGCCGCATGCGGTGCTGTTGATTCAGTGCCACCAGATTCGCGGGCGGTCGACCGGCTCGTACTGCGTCCGCCATGCCCGACTTCTCGAAGACGCTGAGTCCCAACCATTCCCGAGCCTCGGACGTCGTGGCTTGCACGATCGGCGGGAGTTGGCGAAAGTCTCCGGCGATCACCGTATGCCCTTCGCCGGCTCCGGCGACAAGCATAGCCATCGCCGCGGTCACCATGCTGGCCTCATCGATCACGACGGTGTCGAAGTGCTTGCGGTGCAGGTCACGCAGCAGTGCCTGATGGGTGGTGCAGGCGATCAGTTTGGCGTCGCGTATCACCTGATCGCGGAGATCCTGAACCAGTCTCTCGAGGCCCTGCCGGAACTCCGACAAATCAGCGATCTTGCGCGCCAACGCCTGGATCTCAACGGATTTTCCGTCCACGGTGTGAGCGCGCTCACGCAACTCGGTCAGCGATGCTCGCACCTCGACCAGGCGACGCGCGGGCTCCGCTCCGGCCGCGGCGGAGATCTCGTCGAGCACCACCGGCGCACGGAGACCGAGCAGCGCCGGATCGTCGGTGACGCCGATCCGCGCCAGCTCGCCGACGGCGAAACCAGGACTACGAGACAGCAGCGCCTTCAACGCGACATCCACGGCGGCGTTAGTGGGTGCGGTCAACAGCACAGACTTCCCAGCGTCGAGAAGTTCCCCGAGCAGCGCCGCCAGTGTCGTCGTTTTGCCTGTGCCCGGCGGCCCCCACAGCCAGGTAATGCGCGGTTGCAGCCCGTGCGCAACCGCGAGTTGCTGACTTTCGTTCAGGCCGGCGACGGGGTGCGGCGCGATCGGCGGCACCGAGTCGAGCAGGCCGCCGGGTCCGACAGGGCTCAACGCGGCAGCAGTATGGAAACCAGGTGCGCCGTTGCCCGCGAGCTCGTTCAGCGCGGTGACTTGCCGGGAGACCAGCCAGGACAGGTCGCATCGTAGCCGAGCGCGTTGCCGAAAGATGGTGTCGGCAGGTAATTTCAGCGTTATCTCGGGCCCGTATTGGGTGAGCACCTCGGCTTCGACCGCCTCACCGCGTGGTACGGCGCCCTCTTCGGAGACGAGAGTGGCGATGAGACCTTCGCGGACATTGTCGCCGCTTTGGATCTCGTAGCGAACGATCATCCGCGTCGGCGCTTGTTCGATGAGTTCACCTGCCACCAGCGGGATTTCCTGCTGTGACCGGTGGCTGGTGACCGCGTGAAGCTCATGGATCAGAGCTGTCCTCGCTGTCGCGGCTACCGTCGGCCAACTCGGATCGACGGGGTGTCGCGGGGGCTCGGATTCGTCGGACGGACGGAGCACACTGTCGCGTAGGGTCTCGAGCTCACGACGCCGGTCGATGCTGAGCGCTCGGGTCCGCTGTTCCCGCAGTCGTCGTGCGGTATGTCGTGCCGGTTGTGGAGCTTCCGACGTGACGACCGTACCGGGGGCCAACCATTTCCCCGTCGAGCTATCGAAATCCGCGAGGCGATATTCCGTGCAGAGAAGGTACAATTCGCTACTGTCGATACGCAATCCTCGTCCTGCGAGGTCTGCGATGAATTGCTCCGTCGTCAAGGGCCCGCTCGCGATAACCGATTGGATCGCTTGCTGTTTGCGACCGGTTCGGGATTTTGCCACGTGGAACTCCAAAGTTCGGAACATTCGAAGTCGATCTTGCCAGGCAGTTGCAGAGCTCGCGGCCGAATGACTACACCGCACAGCCGCGAAGAGCCACAGGCGCACACGCGGTTGTGAGTCGCCTGAGGCTCCCCGACTGGCCTGTACCTGGTCGGTGCGCACCCTCGTCGTCGCCTACCACACCTTGACATGAAGCTGGCGCAAAGAATCCATCGACTCTGCGGTTTTGGCGCACTACGCCCGCCAGAGCGTTGTTGACGGTGATATCGGTGGCCGACATCAGTAAGACGCGAGGGGCGCCTGCGTCATGGCGGGCGCCCCTTTCGTTCACTCGCAGCCGATGCCGTTGCCGTCGCGATCGAGCCCGTACTCGTCGGGCCCGATGACTCGGACGCGGCCGGTGTAGACGGGACCGTTGCCGCCGCGGGCAGTTCTCCGCGATCTCGATCTATCGGACGCCTATCTCGCGATGGCTGATCTCGACGGCGTAAAACCTCGCGGGAGCGACCTCGACCGGACCACGTTGCTCGGTACAAGCCGCGAAACGCGGACCTGTTCGGTGCCTACCTCCACAAGACCGAGGCTGACGGGTGTGAAGGAGAAGGCGTAGACCACCTATTCCGGGCCAGCTTCGTGAAATCCGCCCTGCGCCAGCGATCTGCGTGCGTGTGGGCTGAGCTGAACCAACCTTCGGCAGGCTGATCTTCGTGGTGCGGAACTCCGATGATGCCATTTCGGTCCGATGGACACCCGCATGAGTGAAGCGCAGCTGTCGATGCCAAAGTCGCTGATGCCCGCGGTGAGGTGCGCTGCCCGGTGCTGGTCGACGGTTGACTCCTTGCGGGTCCGCAATTGAAGGAGTGGTTTGCCGCCATGGGTGCCCCCTACGTAGGCGTGGCGGGGTGACAGCTCCCCTGAACGCGCACCAGGGCTTCGGCGAGCCGGTCGATCGCCGCGCCGAGTGTTTTCTGTGTGCAGAGTCGCGGTGGGATCCGGGACGGGTCAATCATTGGCCGCCTAGACGTCCACCGTGAAAACGAATTTCACTCTGCTATAGCGATTTCACCTGGCGAATTGGAGAGGTGGTGCCGACGCAGCAGCTCCAGTTGGTGGGCGAGCCGCGTCAGCGGGCGACGCCGACGCGATGGCCGCGCGGGCGTATTCAGGACACCCTCATCGCGGTCGGCCATGCCGACGAGAACTTCGCCAATCCACGCCCGTCAAGGTTGCCGAAACGCTATCTACCGGCTGCCCACCGAACAGATCGTCGCCAGAGTCGCCAAGCCCGGCCAGCAACAATCGCCTAGCACTGCAACTCCGCTCGAGTGGTTCGGTGCTGGTACACGTGTCCGGCGGAGTTCCGTCCAGCTGAACTATTTGCCGTGGCCCGCGCGGGTCGGTCTGTTGGCGAGCTGGTTTCGTGTCGAGGCGGCCGCGAGCGCTGCTCGATCGGTCATCGTCCACCATCCCTGCGCGGTTGCGGCGCTGCTGCGTATCAGTCGGCGCGGATCCTTATTATTCCGTTAGGCCCTGCTGAACATCACCGAAAGTGCTCCCATGCAGTTCGACCATCTGGATTCGCTGCGTAGGCACCACCCCGCATGGCGCCTGCTTCGCGCAGACAACGCCCCGCTGGTGCTGTCGTTCCTGGGTACGGTCTTCGTGGATGACAATGTCCGCGCGATCTCGGCGACGGAATTGGCGAGCAGGCTGGACGACGAGCTGTATGCGCTGAACGAACAGCTCGGCGCGGGCACCTTCCCAAAATCACCCATGAGCTACCTCAACGACTGGTCGACACCGGAGGCTGGTTGGTTGCGAAAGTACTATCCGCCTGGTTCCGACGAGGTCCACTTCGACGCGACCCCGGCCGTCGAGAAGGCACTGGCGTGGGTGAAGACTCTGCAAGACCGCGCATTTGTCGGCACTGAGTCACGATTGAACACACTGTTCGAACTGTTGCGGCAGATGGCGTTCGGTGCGGAGGCCGACCCCGAGGTGCGGTTGGCGGAGCTGCGGCGGCGTCGCGCCGCCATCGACGCGGAGATCGATGCGGTCAACGAGGGCCGTTTCGCGCTGCTGGATTCGGCCGCGCTGCGCGACCGATACCAGCAGTTCACCGCGACCGCCGGGGAACTACTCGCCGATTTCCGCGAGGTGGAGGCCAACTTCCGCCAGCTCGACCGGGATTTGCGCGAACAGATCGCGACATGGGCAGGTTCCAAAGGGGCACTTCTCGACGACATGCTGGGCAGTAGGAATGCGATCGCCGATTCTGATCAGGGCCGCAGCTTCCAGGCGTTCTACGACTTCCTGCTCTCGCACGACAGGCAGGTCGAATTCACCGAGATGCTGGCCAAGGTGCAGGACCTGGAGGCCATCGGCGAACCGGACCCACGGATGCGACGTATCCACCACGACTGGCTGGACGCGGGCAGCCGGACCCAGTCGACTGTCCGGCTACTCTCCGAGCAGCTGCGCCGGTTCCTCGATGACCAGGTGTGGCTGGAGAACCGCCGGGTGATGGATATTCTGCGCAGCATCGAATCGAACGCCTTGCGGCTGCGCGAGGTTCGCGAGCCCACGGTGGACTTCGAGATCGACCTGACCGCCCCGTTGATCGTCTTGCCGATGGAGCGTCCGCTGTACCGGCCGCGAGACACCCAGCTGTTGGACAGCGCGGGAATCGCCGACGCGTCCGAGAGTGTGGACGC
Organism: Nocardia sp. CNS-044; assembly: GCF_059570515.1. Classification (NCBI taxonomy): domain Bacteria; kingdom Bacillati; phylum Actinomycetota; class Actinomycetes; order Mycobacteriales; family Nocardiaceae; genus Nocardia; species Nocardia sp. CNS-044. The sequence continues at coordinate 212,364 of NZ_JCANSX010000007.1, read as the reverse complement.
GGATCTGCTTTTCCAGCAGGTGTTCGTCGATCCGGCGCGACTAGCCGACAACGTGCGCGGTGCGCTGCGCAGCCGGGCGCAAATCGGGCTTGTGAATCTACTCGAGGAATGCCCGCTCGAGCAAGGTCTGGCGGAATTGGTCACCTACTTCTCGTTGACCGATCCGGCCTTCGACGTCATATTCGACGAGGCGAACCGCCAGCGCGTGCAGTGGTGTGATGAGGCGGGCGCCGAACGCAGCGCCGAGATCCCGCGGGTCACCTTCGCCCGCAGCACAGGGAAAGAGGTGTGATGTCGGCCGAGCCGGATCTCTCGCTGGTGGTCGTTCAGCTGATGAAGGGGGTGCTGTATCGCGAAACCCATGACAAGCAGTGGCGGCACCTGCTGGCGTTGCAGACACAGGTCCGCGACTACGTGCGGGTTATCGGGCTGACGGTGATCATCGACGAGTCCGAAGGCTACGCGTACCTGCGTTCGCGCCCAGAGGATGATGATTCTCCCGCCGTACCGAGGCTAATCCCGCGCCGAGCACTGTCGTTCCACGTGAGCCTCTTGCTGGCGCTGTTGCGTAAGAAGCTGGCCGAACACGATGCGAAAGACGGTGATGTGCGGGTGATACTCACTCGCGAGCAGATCGTGGAGATGGTGCGGCTGTTCCGGCCGGAGAGTAGCAACGAAGCAAGGCTTGTCGAGCAGATCGATGCCCAGTTGAACAAGGTGATCGAGCTGGGATTTCTGCGTCGACTCAACGGTCCGGGCGATCAGCAGGTCTTCGAAGTGCGGCGGATTCTGAAGGCATTCGTTGACGGACAGTGGCTTTCGGAGTTCGATCAACGCCTGGCCGAATATGCCGACACCCTGGCGGGAGGAGAGGGCCGGTGATCGAATCACTGGATGCGCCCGAGCCCGGATTTCGGCTCGACCGGCTCGAGGTTTACAACTGGGGTACCTTCGATCAGCGGGTGTGGGCATTCGAACAGCGCGGTCACAACGGCCTGCTGACCGGTGACATCGGTTCTGGCAAGTCGACGGTGGTGGACGCCCTCACTACCTTGCTGGTACCCGCGCACCGCATTTCCTACAACAAGGCCGCGGGTGCGGAGACCAGGGAACGCGACCTGCGTTCCTATGTGCTCGGGTACTACAAGTCCGAACGCAACGAAACCACCGGCGCCAGTAGGCCGGTAGCGTTGCGAGATCGCCGATCGTTCTCGGTGATTCTCGGTGTGTTCGCCAATCGCGGATACGACTCGGTAGTGACTCTTGCCCAGGTCTTCTGGTTCAAGGACCAGGCGGGGCCAGGGCAGCCGGATCGGTTCTACGTCTGCGCCGACGAGGGATTGGCCATCGCCAGCGATTTCGCTGATTTCGGTGGTGACATCACCACGCTCAAGCGCCGACTGCGCAAATCCGGTGCCAACATTTGGGACGGGTTCCCGCAGTACGGCAAGGATTTCCGGCGCCGCCTCGGCATCGAATCCGAGCAGGCGATGGAGCTGTTCCATCAGACGGTCTCTATGAAGTCGGTGGGCAATCTCAACGATTTCGTCCGCAATCACATGCTGGAGCCTTTCGACGCCCAAGCTGCCATCACGGGCCTGGTCGACCATTTCGAGGACCTGACGACGGCGCATGATGCGGTGGTCCGGGCACGCGAGCAACTTGTGCTCTTGGCGCCATTGCTGAGCGACTGCGATGAATACCGCAGGCTTGGTATGGAAATCGAGTCGCTACGTGCCCGCCGAGACGCTCTGCCCTACTATTTCGCCGACCGCAAGCGTGAACTGCTGACGGCACTGATCGACCAGCGCACCGCTAGCCTGGACGAGCTCGTCGCCGAACGGCGCCGGGCAGGGGATCTGGTGACGAGTCTACGCGGCGACCAGCGGCGGCTCGAGCTGGAGCGGGCCGGGCACGGTGGCAACCGGCTCGGCGAGATCGAGCGCGAAATCACCGATTGCGCGAAGAGCCGTGACGAACGCCAGTATCGGGCGAAGCGCTTCGGCGAACTGCTCGGTAAGGCGGGGCTGCGGCCGGTCGAGGTAGCCGAGCAGTTCACCGCGCGCATGCAGGATATCGGCGCGCAGGCGAATACAATCGAAACGCGTAAGGCTGAACAACAGAACCTGCTCACCGAGGTCGCGGTCGCTCTCCGGGATGCCGAAAAGGAGTCCGGAGAGGTCAATGCCGAATTGCGTAGTCTGCGTGAACATCCGAGCAATATTCCGGCGCAGCAACTGCGGTTGCGCCAACGGTTGTGCGCTGAGCTGGGTTTGGACGACACCGATCTTCCCTACGCGGGTGAGCTGATCCAAGTCCATGCCGAGGAGAGGATCTGGGAGGGTGCGGCGGAACGGCTCCTGCACGGTTTCGGCCTGTCCATGCTCGTTGCGGGCGAGCACTACACATCGGTATCCGATTGGATCGACACGAATCACCTCGCTGGGCGGCTCGTCTATTTCAAGGTGCCGACGACCTCCGTGCTCGAACGGCCCATCGAGACCTCCGCGCGCTCGCTCTACTCCAAACTGGAGATCAAAGATTCACCGTTCGCCGAGTGGCTGGATCGGGAGCTGCGGCACCGCGCGGACTATGAGTGTGTCGACTCGATGGCCGAATTCCGCCGCGCCAAGACTGCGGTGACCATCGCCGGTCAGATCAAAGGTGGCCGCGGCAGGCACGAGAAGGACGACCGGCACCGCATCGATGATCGCCGCAACTACGTGCTCGGCTGGAGCAACCAGAGCAAGATAGGTACCCTGCTGGCCGAAGCGACCCGACTCACAGCCGTCCTTGAAGATCTTCGAACCCAACGTGTCGAAGCCAGCGGTGCGCTGGCCGGTCTGGGAAAACTGTCCGAAGTCTTCGCGAAACTCGAGGAGTTTCACAGCTACGAGGAGATCGATTGGGTCGCGATGGTTGGCCGGATCGGTGATCTGGAGTCCGAGCGCGAACAGATCGAGAAGTCATCGGGTGAGCTGCAGCGCCTTTCCGTAATGCTGGAGACGGTCACCGCGCAACTGGAGGAAGCCGATCTCGCGGTGACCGAACTCGACAATGCCAAGGGCGCAGTCGGCAGGGAGATAGAGCAGGCCGAGGCCACGCTCGCCGACGTCGATGCCCTACTGGCGCAAGCGGAATGTCATCAGGCACGCGAACTGTTCCCCGCGGTGGCCGAAACGGCACGCCGCTATCCCGCAGACTCCATCGCCGCCTGCGACGACTCTCGTACTCGACTTACCGCGGACCTCACTCGACGCATCGACACGCTGGGCAAGGAACAGCGTGCCGCAGGTAACCGCGCGATCACCAAGATGACTGGCTTTCGCAGCCGCTACCCCTTGGAAACCGAAGAGCTCGACGACAACCTGGAATCCGCCGACGGCTACCGGGCACTGCACCACAGACTGGCCGACGACGACCTGCCACGTTTCGAGTACCAGTTCAAGACTTACTTGAATACCAATACGATTCGCGACATCGCAGGTTTCCACGCTCAATTGGACAAACAAGTGACCCTCATCAAGGAGCGCGTCGCCACCATCAACGACTCCCTATTCGGCATTCCCTACAACCCTGGCCGCTACATCCGGCTGGAGCTGCAGGCTACCGTCAACGTCGAGATCCGCGACTTCAAAACCCAACTGCGCGAATGCACCAGCGGCACCCTCGATGACAGTGACCAATATTCCGAGCAGAAGTTCCTTCAGGTGAAGGCCATCATCGAGCGGTTCCGCGGCAGGGAAGGCCAGACCGAGGTCGACCGCACCTGGACCCGGCGGGTCACCGACGTGCGCAACTGGTTCGTCTTCGCCGCCTCCGAACGGTGGCTGGAGGACGACACCGAACACGAGAACTACACCGACTCCGGCGGCAAATCCGGCGGTCAAAAGGAAAAACTCGCTTACACCATCCTCGCCGCCTCCTTGGCTTACCAGTTCAAACTCGACTGGGATGTGGAGAAATCGAAGACGTTCCGGTTCGTGGTGATCGACGAGGCATTCGGCCGCGGCTCCGACGAGTCGACCCGGTTCGCGCTCGGGTTGTTCGGCAAACTCGGCCTGCAGCTGCTGATCGTCACGCCGCTGCAGAAGATCCACGTGATCGAGCCGTTCGTGTCGTCGGTGGGATTCGTCGACAACAAGAGCGGCGCGTACTCCCGTGTACAGACCCTCACGATCGAGGAGTACCGGCAGCGCCAACTCGCGCACGCGTTGCGGGCCACCGAGCGCGGGCAGTAGCTTATGGCAGCTTGGACTACGCGTGTCGATGTGATCGCCCGGCTACGCCGACGATGGGATTCCGGCGAGCTCCTCGTCGCATTCGCCGGCGGCACAGCACTATTGCCGCTCGATGTCCCGCTGCGGGGACCAACTGCGCGAGATGTCGCTGCGGACTTCACCGCCGTGCGGGAGTGGGTACAAGGGTGGCGCGCGTCGGATGGGCTGCGCGTCGAGTATCAGGCCGTTGGCGGCAGGGTGGTCGGGGTCAACGAGCTGCCCCGCCGGGTCTGGGTCGATGACTGGAGACGGTTGTGGGCGCTGCTGGGTGTCGGGCGAGCGGTGCGCCTGTTCACCGAGCTGCTCGATGACACCCATGCGGTAGCGCCAACGCTGGCGGAGTGGATGCTCGAGAAGCCGCACGAGGTGCTTGCGCTGGCCGAGGAGTGGCGAAGGATTGTCGAGACCGTGCTGTGGATCGACAGCAAAGCCGATCCTGGTATCTACCTTCGTCAAGTCGATCTGCCCGGCGTCGATACCAAGTTCATCGAACGGCATCAGAAGGTGCTCGCACGGTTGCTGGACAGGCAGCTCGACCCCTCGAGAATCGACTTCGATTGCCCACCTGCGGATTTCATCGGGCGATACGGGTTCCGTCGTAAACCGCGGTATGTCCGGTTCCGCTGGCTGGATCCGGCGGCACGCACCGGTGGATTCACCGAACTCACCGTCCGCGCCGATGAACTCGCCGCGGCACCCCTGCCCGCCGACACAGTCCTGATCGTCGAGAACGAGACGACCTACCTGGCTTTGCCACCGGTTCCCGGAGCTGTGGCGATCTTTGGTGGCGGGTACTCGTTGACCAGACTCGATGAGGTGGGGTGGCTTGTGGATCGCAGGGTCCACTACTGGGGAGATATAGATACCCACGGGTTCGCGATACTCGACCGGTTACGTTCTACGTTTCCACACGTCGAATCGGTGTTGATGGACCGGGAAACGCTCCTGGCTCACGAAGAGCACTGGGTCCAGGAAAAGGCGCCCGTGGTCGCGAGGCTCGAGCATTTGCGTCCGGTGGAAAAGGAGCTGTATCGGGACTTGGTGGAGGACACGTTCGGTGTGGCAGTACGGTTGGAACAGGAACGGATTCGGTATGGCGTAGTGGAGGAAGTTCTTCGGTTCGACCGCAGGGTGAGACCGTAGTCATCGGCGTTGGCCGCGCGTTGCCGACACCGGGGCCGACGGACCGGCAACGACCATGGGACCTGGAGATCCCACTCGACGGATCCCGCGCCCGAACGATCGTCGCAACGGTCGGCGTCGACAACGGCACGTTCGCGCAGTTCCTCAACGATGGGTGTATCGCGGTCGGCAACGACGGTACCGCTGGCAGTCCCGATCCGAGCCCGACCACGCCCGGCCGCCAGGCCGGGCGAGAATCGGGCTCGAGTTCGGTCGAGGGCGACGCCCTACAGCCCGGCAGGAGCCTTCCGGTACCACCCCGCGATCACGCCGACCAAGTGGACGATATTCTGGGTCCGCATGATCGGGGCCGATGCATTCGGTTCGAAGTCGACGTCGGCCGCTGTGGTGCGCCACAGGCTGGTTTCGGTGACCGGTGCGGCCATGTGGGGGTCGAGGCGCTTGAAGAACTCGGCGATATCGCCGAGTTCGGCGGGGGCGTCACTGCTGCGCAGCTCCCGGAACACCCCGCCCAGTACCCGCCACATACCGACCGAACCGAGCAGCGAGCTGCGGCGCAGCTGCTGCGAGAGCGATTCACCGGCGCTGCGTGCCGCCGCCGGATCCTCCTCGGTGATGGCCGCGAGATCGGAGAAGGCTACGGACATGGCGTCGAGGAAGTCCTTGACCTGCTCGATGACCTCGCCGTCGGTCAGCGTCTGCTCGGCCTTCTTGCTGATCCGGCCACCGGCACCGGCAATCACCGCGCGGGTGATGTCGGCGACATGCTTGGCGCCCATCAGGTTCGGATTCTTCAGGGTCATCCGGTCCTGTTCGGCATCGACGCGCCCTTTCAGCAGCGGGTGGTCGATGACGTCGGACAGCGTGCGGTTGGCGACCTTGTAGTTGTCGAACCGAGCCCGGACTGCGCTGCTGATGCCCTTGGCATTGTCGGCGACGTCGACGAACATCTGCTGCGCTTTGATCGGATCAGGTTCGACATAGATGTCGATGCCGACGTACTCCTGCTTCAGCCGGTCCATCTGCCGCACCAGCTTGTCGCGCTCGGCCTGCAGTTTGGCGGCCCGGTCGACGCTGACCTTGCGGGCCAGTTCGCGGTCGATGGTGGAGATCTCGTCGGTGATGCGCTGCTTCTCGATCGAGACGCCGAGGACCCGGTGCTGTCCGTCGATAGTGCGCAAGGTGGCGATGCCGCCGATTGCCCACGGCACGGTGAGGTAGCCAACCCGGCCCTCCTCGTCGGCCTTGGTGAAGACGCAGCCGCCGCCGTCTCGGGCCAGCAGCGTCGGTGCTACCCAGTCCTGCTTGGTGTCGAGGTACTGACCGAACTGCTTGGCGTGCAGGCGATCTACCTTGCGATTGTCCTTGTCGACGTTGTTCGGATCGGGCACGGGCAGGATCGTCGGCAGGTCGAGCAGCGGAACACGGGTGGAGTACACGGCGCGCCCGCCCTGGATCGTTTTCAGAGCCAGGTAGGTGCTGGAGTCCTGCGGCCTCGAGAGCAGGCGGTGGTCGATGGAAATGGTCATGGCGTCTCCTCTGTGTCGTTGTGATGGGGGGTGGTCGAAGCGGTCATGTGGCTTCGAACACGCCAGCGGTGAGCAAGGCAGCTCATCGCTGGCACTGGGACCACCAGACGGTCACGCCGCGTCCGGCGTTCTTCAGTACCGCGTCGAAGTCGGCCTCGGTGAGACTGTTGCCGACCGAGTAGGAGTAGATGCGGCCGACTCGTTTGCCGTTGGAGATACGGTCTCCCGCTGCGACGGCGCCGCACCGGCCGCTCGCGAAGGTCAGGACGATGCGACAGTCGTGCACCGGCGCACTCGATCCGGTGGCCGGCGGGATCCGACGGTCGCAGTTGGTGATCGCGACATGCTTCGCGTCTTCGGGGTCTGCGTAGTTGAATGCGCTGTGCAGCAGCTCGTTGCCAGCGGACACCGCTACAGCCGTCCACCGCGGTGCGTCGGCGTAGGCCGGACTGGCGGCTGCCGTAACGCCGGCGATACAGGTCAGCAGGATTCCGGTGCTGATCGAGATCTTCATCAGTGCGACTTTCGTTGTAGTAGAGGCCATCGGATGGGAAGCGGGCAGCAGCGTCATTTGACGGCGACGCGGGCGCCGCCAGAGAACATCGAGTCGTGAAACTCGATCGCGGCAGGCGAGGTGCCTTTGGGGACGTCGAACGCGAGGATCACCGAGATCTTGTTGCCGGGGTTGATCTCCGATACCAGATGCTCGTTCAGGTTCATCTCGGCGCGGGTGTCATTGCCGAACACCCGTCCGTAGGCATCGACAAGCTTCTGGTTGTCGCCGAAGTAGGTCTGCGGTCTGTCGGCGGTGTTGGTGACCTCGATGTGAACCAGTATGTATTCGCCCTGGGCCACCCGCTTCAAGAACTGGTTGTCGCCCACGGTCTTCACCGGCGCATCGACCTGGGTGACGACAAAGCTGAATTTGCCGTCTCGTACCTCGGTGCCGACGGGCGCGGCGACCGTGCGTTCGCTTTCCTGCTTCGCCACTTCGTGTGCGGCACTGCCGATCAGCAAGGCGCAGCCGCCGAAGAGCAGGAAGATGCAGGCGAGGAAGCCGCCCAGCACCCAGGGCCAGACGCGCCGCTTCTTCTGGGGCGGGTACGGGTAGAACGGTGCCTGCGGCTGGCCGGTCGAAGGCTGCTGAGGTCTCTCCGGGTTGGTCATGATGATGGTGATCCCTTCGTGTCGTGGTGAATTCAGGCAGCACCGCTGTCGAGGATTTCGGTGACTGAGACCGTGAGCCGGTCGTCCGGTCCGCTGGTGCTGACGCCCTCTTCGTCCGCGATCCGGTAGCTGACTTCGTCGGCGGAGTCGCCGCGGGTGAATGTGAAGTTGTTGATCTGCGGACCGTCCTCGCCGCCCCGGATCTCGTAGACCACCGTCCACTTCTTTCCAGCCGGGATCTCCTGTTGGAAGCGGAAATCGGGATCGACGTGGACGTCGACAAGACAACCGGCCGAGCCGAAGCAGCTCTTCTTCACAGTCGTCAGGGATAGCGAGATCTGGTCAGGTGCCGGATGGAACGCCGGCTTCGGTGTTGCTGTGGCCGTCGTAGATCGGCCGGACTGTGTCGTGGACGGCGCCGTCGCCATGCTGGCGGTGTCGGCATCGCAAGCTGACAACGTCGCCATCAGCAGAGCCGCGGTGGCGGCCGAAAGCCGAATCGCGGTCCGCCGCTGGCGCGCTGACCGAGCGGGTTCAGTCCAGGGCAGGCTTGAACCACGATGTTCGAGCATTTGCGATTTCCTCCAAATTTCTGCTACAGAAGCTTGCGACTCTTGATTTCGCGTGTCGTACTGCCGGTTCCGGCGCAGGCGTCATCGGCACTGAAGGGATCAGTGCTGGCAAAGGGGGTACGAAGGTGTGGAACTTGTCGGCGACCGTTTTGGTACCGACTACGTGTGCTGCGAGAAGCTGTTCCTCGCAACCGCAGATATGTGTCTGCCGAAGCTCTTCGGGGGCGCTTTCTGATCACCCCGGGGTGGTGTTGCGATGACTATCCTCGCATGAGGATGTCGATTTTCGCAACTATCCAGGTGGGAGGTGAATTCGATCGCAGCTTGTCGCAAGTTCCGGGTCAGAAAGGGCAGCCTGGTACGACCGGTTCGTACAGCTGCTCTTGTACCGCAAAAAGTTGCCGCTCAACGGTTTCGGCAAGGTTGGGGTTGTCGAGGAACAGGCCGAACTCGACGTTGCGATGTTCGGCGCTCCGCGAGAAGTTGGCGCTGGTCGCCAGCAGGAAACGGTGGTCGATGACCAGGAGTTTCGCGTGATTGCGAACATACTCGCCGCCGTATGTAGTGGTGCGATAGACGGCGGCAGGGCGCAGATGCGAGGCGACTTCCGTTGTCGTCGGCGACCCGGCTTGGGGCGTCTGGTCGGCAGCCCGGGTGTCCAAGTAGATCCGTACGGACACCCCCGGCCGCCGCGCGGCCCGCTGCAATGCGGTCCAGAACCCGGACGAGCGCTGAAAGTTGAAGGTGGAGCAGGTGATCGATTGGCGAGCACCGTCCATCAGCCGGGTCACCTCGCTGGTGAGACGGCCGGACCGGGCCAACTGCCCAGGTAGCGTCCATAACGGGTCGACGGTGGGGCGGATCGACCGCGCACCCTCGATCGCCCGCAACACTGGAACCACAGCCTGTGGCTCCAACGTTTCGAGTATCGCCCCGACGATCGACCGTCGATTCGGCACGATCATCCGCAGGGCCGAGCTCAGCGTGCTGCCGGAGGCCAGCCGGTCGGCGAGATCCTGGGCCTCGGTGCCCGTGAGTAGTTGGCCGAGATTGCGCGCCGGGTCAGCTGGTGAACTCGAAGAAACCAAGGCTGCTCCCCGGCAGGTCGATCAGGAAGCGGCGGTCCAGGAAACGATTCGCACGCTCGCAGGAGGTTTCCGATGCCATGGCACAGCAGTGGCACGCGGCACCGTGCAGGAAGTCCTCCGGATCCTTCGGGGTGCGGGTGGCGCAAATCGGGTCGGACGAACAGCGTTGTGCCCGCCGCAGTGCATTGCCGACGATCTCGTGCAGCCGGTCTTCTTTGCTGAGTTCCACCAGGCCGCCCAGCGTTCCATCGCTGTCGGAGGCGGTAGTGCAGATCAGTAGGCCCGCGGCGGGTTCACGGCCTTTGGCTGCCTGCCAGGCGTAAAGACGCTCGCTCAGACTGGCGGCGTTGTAGCCGCAGGTCATCGCCATTTCCCGAATTAGGATGTGTGAGAAGGTGTGCAGGAGCCAGTAGCGAGGCGGGCGTAGGCGGTCGTCGGGTTTGAGGTCCTTGGCTGCGGTTTCGGAGTAGCGGTTGGTGAAGTTGCGGGCGTGGGCGGCACGGAGCGCAGCCCACAAGGCGCTCTTCAGAATTTGCTGTTCCCAGGCGTCGACTGCCTTCTCGTCGAACTGAAGGAAGATGCCTTCGCCGCGGTCCTCGGTGGCCACTGTCCACTTGGGGCGAGTCGATCGAGTGAGTGGAACCATTCGGTCGGGGAGGTCGTCGACTCGATCGATCTCGTCGATACGGGTGAAGCCGACCAGCGCGTTGACTTTGCGCAGTGATTCCACCGCCAGCACTCGGTCGATTTGACTCGGGAGCGCAGCGTGCTTGTTCCGCCGGGACAGGGTCAGTCCGCTCTGCGAATCCGGGTGCCGATCTCCCAGCGGATCGGACTGCAGGTAGCGCCATTCCGGAACCAAGAGGTCGATCGGGTCCCACCGTTGTTGTTGCTTGTCTGCTGCGGACTCTTCCGGGGGCGCCATTGCGAGGTCCATCAGCTGCTTCAGCCGGTCGTCGCTGTATCCCGCAACGCCGAATCCCTTTTCCTGCAGGATGTCTCGGGCGAAGTCGAGGTTCTCGGCGTACCGCGCCAGCTTGTCGCCCAGCGCGACCCGGATACGGCTGGCGATTTCCTCGTCGAGCATCTCCTCCTGCTCTGGCATCACGATGACCGACTGGGTGGCCGGAAACCACAGGTTTGACGCGCCGACCAGGATCAGCCGGACCTCGTTTTCGCACGGATAGAAGGCGTCGAGGTGTGCATGCCTCCCCCTGCAGCGGGGCAGCTTGTCGCGCGCTGCCTCACCCTGGGCTTCGTTCATCGCCCGGGACAATCCGCAGGCACCGCATTTGATGGTCGCGACGGCGCCCCTACCGAACGACCGGTCACTCATCGTCAGCGGTGCGGTGCCCTGGACGGCCTCCGTGCATGCTCGGCCACGATGCACCCACAGTTCGTACGGGAATTCGTCGACGTGTCCGTCCTCGCAGGCGAGCAGGTAGCGTGCGGGCACCGCTGGATGTGCACTCGCCTTCTTGTGGCTACCTTTCCTGCCACGGCACTTGTGCTCGAACTGGGCCAGGTCGGTCCGGAATGGGTGGGTGTTCACATAGTTGAAGTAGCCGAGGGGGCCGAGGGTGTCGCAGCTGGTGCAGCGCAGCCACTGCGGGAAGATCCGGGCGGGTACGCCGAGATCGTTTCCCTCTTTGCCGAAGTTGCTCCTACTCGCCTGCCACGGGAAGGGACGCAGCTCGATGTCCCGGTGCGCGCCCTTGATCAGCCGCCGCACCGCCTCCCGCAGTCGGGGCGCGTGGATCGTGGGAATGCCGTCGCGGCGCTGCCAGATCCGGTCCCACTCGTCCAACCCGGTGGGCATGATCGTGAAGTTCGGTAGATCCATGACCGAGCCGGGCCCGTAGGTGTAGATCAACGACGACGGCCGCGCGGAGCCGACCTTCGCCCGGTTCTTCAGAGTGCCCTGCGATTGCGCGGATTCCACATCGCCCAACGGGTCGACGACTTGGGCCTCGTCGAAGATCGGTTCGGTGGCAGTGGCTTCGATGGTCATGTGCGCTCCTAGTCCTGCGCCTCGGGCATGTCCCACTGGGGTGCAGATGCGGGGGCGATATAGGGCAGCCGGTCGGGCAGGGGACTGACCAGCAGGTTGATCTCGGGCTGGACCTCGCGCATCGAGTTGGCGACCTCGAACGGTGGGATATCCAGTGACCCGCGCAAGCCCCTCGCATTGTCGGGGCTGATCAGCAGGGTGCCGACGTGATCGTTCGGCTTCTTGTCGTAATTGAGGGTCTTTCCACGGTCGATGAGATTGGCCCTACGTTTGGTCCAGTTGTCGAGGCGGTTGTTGAGCAGTCTTTCAGCCTGTTCCGCCGCGCTTTCGTCCTGCGCGGCCCGCTTCATTCGCTCGACGAGCCGTTCGATGAGGTCTTCAACATACCCGTGCTCGTTATCGATGTTCCCGGCACCGGCTTCCGGCGACATCCCATCGGTGCGGGCTGCATCGCGCACCCGCGCCGCGCTCACCAGTACACCGTCCACCCCGCGCTCCATCGCGGTCAGTGAATACGGGGTCACCGACAGCGCTTCGACTTTCGAGTAGAAGGTCTCGTGGTAGTGCCTGAACTGCTCGAAGTGGGCGAGGTCGCGGGGCCGTGCCCAGTTTCCGAGCGTCACGACCAGTCCAGGGCGTTCCGGGTCTCGGCCGACGCGGGAGGACGCCTGGATGTATTCGGCGGTGTTCTTCGGCTGGCCGACCACGAGCATCAGCCCGAGTCGGGTGACGTCGACACCGACCTGCAGCATCGAGGTGGCCAGGACCGCGTCGTATGGAACAGCGTCCCGCTTGGTGCCTTTGGCGCCGGTTGCGTCGATCGCCGGATCGAACGAAACCGCCATGCTGTCCAGTACTTTGGTGATGTCGGCGCTGCCCACGCGGGAAGTCAGCTCGGCCGTCCTCAGCTCGTCGAATCCGGTGCCGAACCGCCGCGGCAGCCGTGACCACGGACGCCCCTTGCGCAGCATGGTCTGAATGTCGTCACCCATGTACCGGGCCATGCCGGCCAGCTCACGGGTAGCGCTGAAATAGCCCACCAGTGTCATGTACGGGTCGGCACAGATTCCCGAGGTGTTGAGCAGCAGTTGGCCTGCGGCCATAAGCACTTCGGCGACACGGATCTCGGCGGTGGTCACGCGGACGCCGGTGGTGCTGATTCCCACGTACCGGCGGCCTGGCTTGTCCTCCGACACCGGTTCCGCCTTGGAGAAGAAGGTGTCGCCGGCATCGAGGACCTGCGGCGGGAAGATCGTGACATCGCGCCCGTACAGTTTGCGCACCTGGTCGCCTGCTCGGAAAGCCGTTGCCGTGGAGGCGACGAGCAGGGGGCGGACGGGAGCGCCGGAGGGCGTTTGCCAGCTTGTGATCACATCGACGGCCGCCTCGAACAGGCCGACAGTGGTGCCCAGGGCACCGGTGATCAGGTGCAGCTCGTCCTGGATGATCAGGTCCGGTGGGCGCAGCCGACCAGCCGGTCGCCGGGCCGCCGCGGGGTGAATGCCCTTGGCATTGTGCCTGTTACCGTCCTGGAGCGCACACTGATTGTAGTCGGGGTGCACGTAGCCGTGCCGGTCGCAACGTTCGGAGACATAGCCGAACAGGGCGGCTGCTTCACCTTCCCGGGCCAGCCGAGCGAACTTGTCGACCGTGGCGATCACGAACGACGGTGCGAGCCGGTAGATCTCCTCGTCGACGGTGAGCACCGGAAGTCCGTCGTCCACGGCACCGCCTTGGGAGAACGGGCACTCGGCGAGATCGTCGCTGCAGTAGACTCGCACCCGTCGCTGGACTTCATCGGTCTTCACATCGGCTGCTTCGATCCTGTTGCCGCACCACGGGCAACGCTGGATCTGCAGGGCCGTGAGCCGGTGGCCGCGGCCTTCATTGATGTTCTTCAGCTGGTCGCGAGCTTCTTCGAACCACTTCGGGCTGACCTGGGTACCCACCCACAGCCCAATCCGGAATGGCTCGGTGCCCCAGATTTTTTCGTCTTTGCGGCGTGCTACCTCCGCAGCGCAGACCAGAGCGGTGGCGCGCTGGAACTGCTGGGCGGTCAGCAGCCGCAGGGTGTATCGCATGAGCACGGCGACTCCGGAGAGACCATTCAGCGGCCCCTCGGAGCTCTCGACAACACCCTGCCGACGGCGGACCGCGAAGGTGTAGGCCGCCAAGCCGAGGTAGGCCTCGGTCTTACCACCACCGGTAGGGAAGAACAGCAGCTGTGCTTTGGCGAGGCCACTATTGGTCGAAGAGCCGGAGCGGCGCTCCGCGGTGGGGTCGGTCAGCATCGGCAGCTGCATGAGGATGAATGCCAGCTGGAAAGTGCGCCAGGAATGAGCCAGAGCACCCTTGCTTTTCAGGACCGCGGCACGAGCTTCCTCGATGCTCTCGTCGCGATACTCCTTCTTGGCGCGGCGTTCGGCAACCTGACTGTGGATACGCTGCTCGGCCATCACCTCGTTCATGAACTGGAAGCACTGCAGGGCGGTGTCGTCGGTGAGGAGGTGGAACAGGCCTTCGGCGAGCTGCTGGTGAACTTCACGCGCGTCGGCGACAGCCTCGAGTGCTACCGTCCGCAGGTGCGGAGGCAGTTTCTTCGCCCGCTGCTCTTCGCCATCCAGCCATACCGCGTAGTCGGACACGATCGGCTGCAGGCCGGCCCGCAGCTCGCCTTTGGTCGCCTGGGCCAGCAGCGTCATGTCCAGCAGTGCTTGCACTTCGCCGGCTGTGGTTTGTGGAGTTTCGGTGACTGGGAGCCATGTGGTCCACACCTTCCGCGCCCGCGGGGAGCGAGTTGCGGTGTCCCACTGCTCTTTCGCCCACGTGTCGACCTGCCAGTCGACCGAGCAGGTGCGACCGACCGCGTACTCCAGATGCTTGCGGTATTGAAGGTTCAGCCGGGCGCGGTCGTCGTCCAGCTCCTGGTGAACATCGGTTAGCGGGTCGGATGCCGGTAGGAACACATCCGCACCACCCGCATCGATTTCCAGCCTTGTCTGGTACAGCCAGGCCTCGGTGGGGATGTGCCGACCGGTCTCTCGGTCGTTGCACAGCGCGACCTCGACGAGCAGGCGGTCCTTCTCCCTGTAGCTATCGATGCGCAGCACGACGGTGTCACGCAGGGGCTCTTCTATCGTCTCGCCCGGCTGGAGATCGGCAACGGGGATCTTAACGGGGAAGATAAAGGGGGTGCGTTGGAAACGTGGAGTCTTGCGAGGCTGCTCCTGGTCAGTTGCATCTTCGATCTCGCGCGAGACCCGGTTGTATTGGCCCCAAGAGGCGGTAACGGTGAACGACTCCAGGTCGGCTGGGATCTGGAACCGCAGACCCATGGATGCGGGAATCACCAAGCCGCGCTTGGGCGCCGCGTCCTCCGAGTCGTTCGAACCGGAATCCTCGTCGGCTGCGGTGCTGCTGTCATCCACCGCGGTCACCGGGACGCCGCGGGACTGCTGCGCATCCAGGTCGTCACCGACATCGGTGTCTGGCTGGTCGGTGTCCTTGTCGGTCGGAACACCGCGGTCGGTAATCCGGACCGGGGCGATACGGCCGATGAGGTAGGCCTGGTCGGGAGTGGTTTCGAGTATTTCCTTGTCGCCGTTGGCGGGGCCGAGGAGTTCTCGCTGGAGGATGTCGACCAGGTTTTCGCGGGCGGTGTAAGAGCGGGAATTGGGGGTGTGGGTGAGGCGGTAGGCAGTCGCCGCCGAGGGAGTGGGCGTCGTGGCGTCGTCGATCGAGGTTGTCACTGCTCCCTCTCGGTGAATTCGTCGTCGGCTTGGCCCGGGTCAGGTGTCGACGCTGCGCCCTGGGCTGCTGCGCGGCGGTGGTTTTCCTCAAGCAGACGATCCAGGATTTCTACGCGGGCGGCGGGGCTGACGGTCCAGCGTTGCATTTGGCGGTAAGTGTGGAAGCCGTGGTCGAGGGGGACGTCGGACCAGCCGTATGCGGCCATCACCGCGTGGTCAAGTTCGACGTGGATCTCGCGGAGACGGGTGATATCGGGGTCTGATGTGATGGCGGCGTCGTTGGCGAGGTTATAGAGCTTGGTGAGGCCGATTTCGCGGCGGAGCATCATTTCGCGGCGCTCAGAATCGAGCGTGCGGCCGATGGCGTCGAGGAACTCGGTGGGGACTGGGTGAGGGAAGGTGTCGGCAACGTCGGAGGGACTGTAGTTGACGTCTGTCCGCATCGTCGAGCCAAATTTGATCGCCCACATTTGGTGCACACTGGACGACAACACAGCCTGATCGGCGTGGCTTCGAGTTGCAAAGATCCCTAGTTTGTTGCTGAAAACCTGATCGGTATGGACCCTCATCGGCATGACGGTCTTGCTGACCAGTGCGATGACCAATACCTCGTCGAGGTCGGCAATGGCTCTCCGCATGGCAGGGCGCGGGCGGTGAAACAACCACCATGGTGCCTCACGGACAGCCTTCGATTTGCCCAGCCGCTCCCGTTTCACCCGGTCCAGCAAGCGTGTATAGGGCAACTCGTAGGCGGCCGCTACGTTCTCCGGCTGGTCGTTGAAGTCGATCACCCACCGCGATGCGGACGAATCTGGCCGCGAGTTGAGGTCTTCGCCGTTGAGGTAAGGGAAGAGGACATCGCCATTCCTAGGGTCTACGGCGAGCCAGTCTGCTGCCTCGTCGGGCTCCAATATGAAACCCATGCCGGTGACGTCGCAGCCTTTGAACACCGTCCCGCTGTTCTCGGCGAGCCGCATCGGATTTCCGTCCACCCGCCCAGCAGGTTCCAACAGGGGCGAGATCCGCCGGGCGGCGATGCCATCGGCGATCCGTGGAATATCGTCACCGACCGTTACCCGGGTGCCCCAGACGGCGGCGAACTCAAGGTTCGCGCTGGCAGAGGGCCACCTGCGGCTTTGGGTGGCGCGGGTGAGCGTCAAACCGTCGGAGACGAGGGTGTCGAGACCGACTTCGCGGGTGTCGCCTTGAGCGATGGTGTTGGTAGCGATCAAGCCGAGGTTGCCGCGGGTGGTGAGCATTGACGCGGCGCGTAGCAGGAAGTAAGCGACCAGGTCCGCACTGCCGCGCT
Organism: Nocardia sp. CNS-044; assembly: GCF_059570515.1. Lineage (NCBI taxonomy): Bacteria > Bacillati > Actinomycetota > Actinomycetes > Mycobacteriales > Nocardiaceae > Nocardia > Nocardia sp. CNS-044. The sequence continues at coordinate 195,516 of NZ_JCANSX010000007.1, read as the reverse complement.
GACCCGCAGCAAGGACGTTGACGAACCAGTCCCGCACATCAGTGCCCATGGCGCCGGTAAGTTTGTGGCCACCCAGGAAAGGAGGGTTACCCACGACCGCATCGAACCCGCCGTGGTCGAAGACGTCCGGCACGGCAAGAATCCAGTGCAACGGCCGCCACCGTGAATAGTCTGTCGCCACGGTCGGCGTAAGCCCGTCGGACAGAATCCGATCTAGCATCGCCCGATCACCCGGTCCACCATCAACCGGATAGGCATCCGACACAGCCACATCCAGGTTCTGGTACGCAGCGGTCAGCGCGCGCCCAGGCTTCCCGCCATAGGCCAGCCCAGCAGCCACAACCCCATCTGCGATGGTGGTCAACTGCGCCACCAGCTCCTGGTAGTCCCGCCACTGCCGCCGTTTGGTCGTGGTCGCCCGCTGCGGGTCCCGGTCATCGACCTCTGACGCTAGTGACTGCCGCAGAAGTGCCGCCTTCGCCAGCGTCCCATCCACGTCCGCCTCGAAAAACCTGTGCTGGCCTGACACCTCGTCCGGGTAGATATGCAGGGCCTTCAGCTGCCGCGCATCGGTCAATCCCAGCAGCGCGTTCCCCAGCAGCACCTTGTCGTCCACGAAGGAGAACGGCAGTTTCGGATCCAGCGACACCAGCCACAACGACAGCTTGCACATCTCCACCGCCATCGCATTGATGTCGGCCCCGTACAAGCAGTGCGCCACCACCTCACGGATGGCGTGCAACTGGATCTCATGTGGTGTCCCGAAGACACTCCGGTCCTGCTGCCATGCTTCGACCAGTCGCGCCGCAAGGTATCTCGCGGCGGCCACGAGGAATGCTCCTGAGCCGCAAGCAATATCGGCGATCTTCAGGTTCAGAATCGCTTCCGGCCGAATCAGCTTCCACTCACTCTGATCGGCAGTCTGATGCGGCCCCGGCGAATACACCAGCGGTTCCAGCGCATACCGCACCACTTCTTCCGCCAGGGACCGCGGCGTGTAATGTGCGCCGGCGGACGCCCGGGACGCAGTCTCCACCACCACCACGCCACCAGGCAACACCACGTACGGCTTGTTCCGCAGATCGCGCCGGATGATGCCGATCAACGGCCGCAACCGATTCCGCAACTCCTCGTGCCGGGCTACCGACAGCAACGCCCGCTCGGCGTCCTCCACCTCGCCCACACCACGAATCGCCTTGGCGAGAACAGTTTTCGAAACAGACTTGGCGGCTGGCTGATCCTTCTTCGCCCATGCGATAATCGCGTCGGCCAGCTTCACCGGATCGGAATGCCGTGCCGCAAGCTCTTCCAGCGTGGCGAGCGGGATCTCCGGTTCGGCCCCCTTGGCACCGATCAGACCGACCGTGATCTCCTCGACGGTTTCGGTCGAATAGCCCAGCAGACCTTCGTAGATGTACCCGATCTGCTCGACGTCGATGTCGCGGAAGGAGATTCGCCGCGCATCCTGTCCGCGAGGGGTAGCCACCTGCACTGACCGCAGCACCTCCAGCATGACCCGGTCGGAGACGCTGATCGCCAGCGCACCGGATTCGGTGAGCGCGGTGAGGAATCCGAACCGGTCCGGATCGAACAGCGACCCACCGTAGGACGGGATGCGAATGTCCTCGAAGGAGGCGCCCCGGTACAGCGCGTTCGAGGTGGCGAGGAGTCGATGCCAGGTGTGGAAGGTGCCGTCGAGTGCTTCGCTGCCCTCCAGCTCCTTGCGCTGGTCCAGCTCGTCCAGCTGGTCGCTCAGGCCGTACCCGAGGGTGAACAGCTCACCCTGCGGCAGCAACCCACGCTCCTCGGCGAACAGCAGGAATACCACCCGCATCATCACCGTCACCGCGGCCTCGTACACCAAGGACTTCCGCTTTGGGAGCGGATCCTCCAGTCCCTCGAAGACTTCGGCCAGCGCCGCCTCGGACATGGCCTGCACTAGCAGTTCCACGGCCTGGCGCACCTGCACACCGAGTGCCTCGGTGATCTCCTCAGCGGCGGCGACCGACTCCCCGAACAACTCGGTCAGCCGGTCCTCGGCCTTACCGCCGATCAGGCAGCGTCGCTGTAGCAGTTCGACGAACGCGTTGCGGGTCTGCGGCTCCTCGATCCACGTCTGCGCGTTGACGATGCCGGAGGCGACCATGGTGTCCGGGCGAGCGGACACAATTGCCCACCATCGGCCGTCGGTGACCACGCCGATGCGCACATCGGAGGCACGCAGCAACTCTTCCATCCGGTCGACCGGGCCGGCCGCCCACCCGTCGTCGAGCGGATCCCGCAGCGACGACACCGGATCGGTGACCAGTACCAGCGCCCCGATCATCTCACCGCGGATGAGTGCTCCGGTGGCGGTGACCGTGACCTGGTGGTTCGGGGACTTCACCGCGACAGCGCTGCCCGCGGTGTACATCTGCGCCCACCCGAGAACCTCCCGCAGCACGGTGTCGACCCAGGTGTCCCGCGCCGTTCGATACCGCTCCAGGACCGCGTCGTTGTCCCGGTCGGAATCCCATTCCTCCCAAGCCTTCTCGAATGCGGGCTTGGCCTCACGCAGAACGGCCAGCGCCTCGGCATTCATCGCCGGCATGCCGTTCTCCCAGACCCGCTTCAAGGCGGGGATGGACAGGAACGGGCCGTCGGTGTCGACCAGTTCCAGCCATTCGCGGTGCATATCGGCCGCGGTGGAGGTGCTGCGGCGACGGGACTTCTTCAGGGCGGTGGTCATCGCTGCAGTGCTCCGGGTTCGGCGTCGGCGGGAGTCAGGGCGAACACGACGGCCGCCACCGACACGTAGGGCTTGATGTCGGCGTAACGCTCGCCGACGGCGGTGATTTCGCGCTGCTCTTCCTCGTCGAGATTGTCGCGGCGCTGCTGCATCACGTCGATGTCGCGACGCAACTGTTTGCGCTGATCGTCGGTGAAGAACTGAAGTTCCAGTTCGGCTTGCTGCTCGCGCAGCCGCTTCAGCGAATCGTCCAGGTTGTGCCGGAACGCGGCGTAGATCTCGCGGGTGCGGCTGGCGTCCGCGGCGTGGCGTGCCTGCAGGGCCTTGGCTACGTCGTCCTGCTTGCTTTCGGCGCGACGGTTCATCGCGTTGAGCAACCGGCTCTGCAGGCGAGAACCCTCGACGTTCCACAGGCTCGCCAGCGTGGAACGAACCTGCGGGGATGCCAGTTTCAGATCCGTGTTGTCGAGCGTGGCTTCGAGCAGGTTCTCGACCTTCTGCTCGGCCATGTCGTTACCACGGATACGGATGCCGGTGAGGAACACCTCCTCGTGCAGCCGCAGGCCACCGCGGCCCACCAGCACGAGGCGCGATACCACTGCCACACACGACTGCGGCAGGTCATCGACGACTACCGCGGTCACCCGGCTCACATCCGAGCCGACGCCGAGCAGCTTGCTGCGCAGGATTCGCGCCGATCGCTGCACGAGACCGTGACCGAGATGCACGTGGACCAAGTCGTCGCGGTTCTTCGCGGTGCGGTCGTCGAAGGTCACCGGACGCCAGATGCCGGGTGCGAGGTGGGTGTCCAGTCCACGCAGGGCTGGTTGCCACGCCCCACTCAGGCCGGGGATATCGAAGACCTGGCCGGCGCCGGGCGCGTCCTGAGGATCCAAGGAGTCCGGTTCCTCGAGGTCGAAGACCTGCTCGATGTCGGGGTCGATTGTCTCGATCAGGGTCGGCTGGGCCGTCAGCTCCAGGGCGGTGTCCACCACACGGCGCAGGTTCGCAGGCGTGATGTGCATGCGGAACTTGGTTTCGGTGTAGCTGTTCGCGAGCTCGGTAAGGCGCCGATTGAGTTCCCGGCTTCCGGCCATCATGCTCGAGATGGCGGCGGCGGCACCGTCGTCGGGAACCGACTTCTTGCGCCCGCCACGGCGTTTCGCGACGGTCGGGCTGAAATGCTGCTGCACCTCGTCATCAATCACCTGGTTGACGGAACCGAGGTCGCTGTGGACCGTGCCGACCTTCTCTGCGATGCGGCGCAGAAAGTCCTGGTCGGCACCGAACGTGCTGGAAGTGCGGTCCGGGGCGAACTGGTAGATCAACGGCGTCTGCTTCTGGCCGTAGCGATCGATGCGGCCGATGCGCTGCTCGAGCCGGGACGGGTTGAACGGGATGTCGTAGTTCACCAGCCGGTGGCATTGCGCCTGGAGATCGATGCCCTCGCCCGCGGAGTCGGTGGCGAGTAGCACGCGGACTGGTTCCTTGCTCGGGTCGGCGCTGAACCGGGCCCGGATCTTCTCGCGTTCCTCAGCGTCGGTGAAACCCTGGATCACGGCCAGGCGGTCCTTGTAGCCGCGCTGTTCGAGCACGCCTTTGATCCACTCCAAGGTCGCGGCGTATTCGGTGAACACCACCACGCGCTCGTTGGACCAGACCTTGCGGTCCGGGCGGCACACGCTGTCGAGGAACTCGACGAGGGCCTTCAGCTTCGAATCGGGGCGGTGCGCGAAACCGTTGCCCCAGCTGACCAGCCCGGTGATCTCCTGCGGGGCCGCGGCACTCAGCGGGTCCGATCCTTTGCTGCGGCGCAGCGCCGAGAATTCCGGCTGCTCCGTCTCGCCCTCTTCCTCATCCGACTGGCCGCTGCCGAGCACCTCCTGGTAGTACTCGTCGTCATCGTCGTCCATGGTCGGCAGCCGCCCCGAGGAACCCGCTTCCTCGTAGCGTTGCATCGTGAGCGCGAATGACCAAGGGCTGGACAGGAATCGCTTCTTCAACAGCATTGCGACGATATCGCCGGAGCGGCCGCGACCATTGCGGCGGGCGCTCTCGGTGAGGATGCGGTCCAGCACGCTGAACTTGTCTTGCTCGTCGTCGTCCGGGGTGAACGTGATGGTTTTCAGCTGCCGGGTTTTGAAGTTCTTCTCCGGGATGTCGGTCTTGAGTCGGCGGACGGCGACATCCTTCAGCGCGGTTTCGTCGAGGACGACGCCGCGGGTGAACCGGCGGCCGTCGATCATCTCCAGCAGAGCGGTGAACGACTCGGAATACCCGTTGTGCGGAGTCGCCGACAGAAACAGGCGATGCTCACAGCGCTGGGCGAGTTCCCGAGTGGCGATGGTGCGGTTGCTGTCGACCGCGTAACCACGACGGCCGCCCACTGCGGTCGGGCTTGCTGGCGCTACATGGTGCGCCTCGTCAACCACCAGCACATCGAAGGAATACCGGCGGGCGGTGGACGCCTTGCCTGCCGAGGCATACACCTCGCGCAGCATCTGTTGAGCGCGCAGGGATGGCAACCACGCCATGCTGACGATGACCCGCGGAAACAGCCGGAACGGGTTGGCGTTGAGGCCGTGGCTGCGCCGGACCTGGCGAATCAGGTCGCTGTTGACGATGGTGAAGTCCAGGCCGAATTTCTCCCGCATCTCGTCTTGCCACTTCAACGCCAGGCTGGGCGGGCAGACGATGATCACCGAGCGGGCGCGATGCCGCAGGAGCAGTTCCTGCACGACCAGACCGGCCTCGATGGTCTTGCCGAGGCCGACATCGTCCGCCAGCAGCAGGTTCGTACGGGCGGACTGCAGGGCACGGCGCAGTGGTTCCAACTGGTATGCCTCCACGTTGGCGCCACTGCGGTAGGGGGACTGGAAGGCATCGGCATCCGCGGAGGTGACAGCGCCCCAGCGGACGGCATCGACGAATGCGGCCAGGCGGTTCGGGTCATCGAAGTTCTCCGCGGCGATCTGCTCCGGGAGGCCCTGGTCGGGGGCGACCGTGTGACCCACCTCGAGCTCCCACACCACCTCCAGCTCGTCGCCGAGCCGGTCCTCGGCCAGCGACTGCAGCCCGACCACGTGGGTCAGCCGAGGGTCGCCCTCGTCGGCGGGACTACGGGGCAGACCCTGCTGACGGACATCGGTAACCGCCCAGGTCGAACCGCGAACCGTGACGATCTGGCCCGGTTCCGGCACCGGCGGGAGTGTGCGCCGATCGGCAGCGAAGTGGTGCGGGCTCGCGATCGTCATCCTCGGTCAACCTTCCATGCTGTCCATCGGTGCTGCGCTCACTGGGCGGTGCCGCCCCAACCGACCGCAACGGTGCAGGTCACTGGGTGAGTCGAACACGCCGGACACCATAGTGGACCAGTTTTTCGATTATCGCAAGCCGCCTGGGATACCATCCCTCTGTGTCGAGCATTCCAGATCGCGTCCGGGAGATGATCCAGGAGTCGGGTCTGAGTCAGCGTGAGTTCGGCCTGCACATCGGGCTGGACGATTCGAAGCTGTCGAAATCCCTCCGCGGGACCCGTCGGTTCTCCTCTGTCGACCTGGCGCGGATCGCCGAGCTGTGCAACGTCACCGTCGACTGGTTGGTCACAGGCGACGACACTCAGATCGCTGTGGCGGCCCGAACGACCGGCGGCACCGCCGGTACTGCACTCGAGATCGCCAAGCGCTACGGCACATTGCGTACCGATATGGCGAGTCTCGGATATACCCAGCCATGGAGCGGGTCATCGAACCTCTCCGAGGCGGGGTCGTTTCAAGCGCAGGGTACTCGACTGGCGAAAGCCGCTACGAAACGTTTGGCGGTAAAGGGAAGTTCCGTGCTGCAGCCGGACTTGGCGTCGGCAATCGAGTCGGCATTCGGCGTGGATGTTGCCGTGGTGGCACTCGATCAGGATTTCGACGGGCTGGCGGTGTCCTACCCCGACGTTAAGCTGATCATCCTGGCTGCCAGCACAATTCCGGCGCGGCAAAGGTTCACACTCGCGCACGAGTTGGGTCATCTGCTGGCAGGCGACGATCAAGGCGTCCACCTGGACGAGGACGTTTTCGGCAAAGCGCAAAAGCGTGATGGCAGCGAGCTCCGTGCGAACTCCTTTGCTGCGGCGTTTCTCATGCCCGAAGAAATACTGCGAGAGCGATTGATACCGGCGAAATTCAGTGAGGAGTCTTTCGCCGGTCTCGCCTTCGATCTGATGGTGACACCCTCTGCTTTGGCATTCCGATTGCTCGATCTGCATTTGATCGATGCCGGCTTGTGTGACCGGTTCAAGCGCCTCACCGCGGCCAAGGCCGCGAACCTCGTCGGGCGCGGTGTCGCGTTCGGTGAGCGGGTCGTAGCTGCCAGCACGCCACGGGCGCCTGGTCTTCTGGTCAGAGACACCTACGCGGCATACGACTCGGGTGCTGCGACGCTACGTCCGTATGCCAATCTGTTGGACATCGACGTCGAGCAGCTGAGAGAGTCGTTGGAGTCCGACAGGGGGGCGTAGCAGTAGTTGTGAGCGAGTTCCTGTTTCCCGACAGCGCCGTTCTCGGCAACTTCGTGCGGGTGGATCGCCTGGATCTGTTGAAATCGATTCTCGGTACCCGAGGTGTGTGGACCTCTGCGGTGGAATACGAGGTGGCCCGGACACTGCCTGCCAATTCCCAGGCCACTCTCAACGGATGCATGGGCGAACCTGTCGATATCGATGATCCGGCCGAGATCTGTGAGGTCCATCGCCTGCGGCGCGTCGTCTTCGGCGGAGCCGAAACGCGGTCGCTGCAGAACCTCGGGGAGGCCGAGACCTGCTTCGTGCTCACCAAGCGCAAGGAGTTCGCCGGATCCAGGTGGGTTACCGACAACCCGGACGTGCTGCGGTACGCCCAGCACCGTGGCATTGCCACCTGGCGAACTCGCGAACTGATGTCCGAAGCGGTGCTCAACGGGGAGATCGCGCCGGACCAGGCACGGGACATCTTGATCAGGATGCGCAGTCGCAGTTGATCTTTCATGCTTACCGGCTTCTCGGCTTACGCGGCGCTCAAGAGACTCGTCAGTGCTAGCCTTGATCAGTCCGGTAGCTGGGTCATCGCTGCCGGATTGTGTTGGCTCGGAGGCGTACCAGCGCCGGGAAAGTCGGGTTTGCCGAAGGGGGTCGTATGGCGAAACTGGTGATCGACAAGGACTTCCTGCTCGACCTCGGCGCACTGGAAGCGTCCGTGCAGCGCAACGTGCGAGACGTGTTCGCGAAGTTCGCGGCAAGTACCCACACCGGGCTGCACCTGGAGAAGCTCCGTACCGCCTGCAACGATCGATACCGATCGATTCGCATCAACCAGTCGATGCGCGGCATCGTGCTGGCACCTGCTTCCGGCGATACGTATGTTCTGCTGAAGGTGCTTCCGCACGACGATGCGTATGCCTGGGCGGCACGTCGCGACGTCTCGGTCAATCCCGCGTTCGGTGTCGTCGAGATCTGGGATGGTGTCGGCGCCGCCGAAACCATTGCCGCCTTGCCGGAAACGACACTGTCCGAGCCGACGCTGTTGTTCGCCGAATTCGGCGACGCAGTGCTACGCAGGCTGGGCATCGACGACCGGGTTCTTAAAGTCACCCGGTCTCTCACCGACAAGTCGCAGCTGGAGGCGGTGAAGGAGTTCCTCCCCGGTACCCAGTGGCAGGTATTGTCCGGTCTCGCCGAGGGATTCACCCCGGACCAGGTCTGGGAACTACTCGCCGCCGAGCTGACCGCCGAGCCGATCGATCCCGACGACCTGGATGCGGCCATCGCGCGCAGCGGTCATCGGCTGGTCTCGGTCGAAGGGCCTGAGGAGTTGCTCGCAGTTCTCGAGCGCCCGCTGGATTTCTGGCGGGTGTACCTGCACCCCACCCAGCGAGCGATCGCCGACGCCTCGTACCGCGGTCCCGCCCGCGTGACGGGTGGGCCCGGAACCGGCAAGACCGTGGTCGCTCTGCACCGTGCCCATGTCCTTGCGAAGCGCAACGATGGCCGCGTGCTGCTGACCACCTTCACCTCGACACTGACCGATATATTGCAAGCCGGGCTGAACCTGCTGATCGAGGACGAGCGCGTCCGACGGCGAATCGAGGTCGTGAACGTCGACAAGCTTGCCAACAAGATCTTCCGTGAGCATCGCAAGTCGCCGCACATCCTGTCGTCGTCAGAGGAGCGGCAGATCTGGGCATCGGTTATCGAAGACCTGGAACTGCCCTTCACGCCTGGCTTCCTGGGCGACGAATGGCGAGAGGTAGTGCTGGCTCAGCAAATCCAATCAGCTGATCAGTACCTTGCCGCCAAGCGCCGCGGCCGCGGTCGAGCCATGAATGCGCAGACGAAAGCCGCCGTATGGCTGGCGATCTCGGACTTCGAGCGGCGACTCACCGAGACCAGGCAGTGGACCTACGAGACCATCTGCCGTGAAGCCGTCCGTATCATGGAGACGGTCGAAGATCCGATGTACCGACACGTCCTCGTAGACGAAGCGCAAGACCTCAGCCCTGATCAGTGGCGGCTACTGCGGGCCTGCGTACCGCCTGGGACCGACGATCTTTTCCTCGCCGGTGACACCCACCAGCGCATCTACCAAAACCGGGTGACGCTGAAGGACGTCGGGATCCAAGTCGCCGGGCGGTCCACTCGGCTGACCGTCAACTACCGCACTACCGCGGAGATCCTCCGCTGGAGTTTGGAGCTGCTGCGCGGTGAGCGCATCGATGACATGGACGAGGGACTGGATTCCATCGCCGGCTGCCGTTCCGACCTGCATGGCCCCGATCCGGTCATACGCGGATTCGCCTCCGTCGAGGACGAACTGACCCACCTGGTCGAGCAGGTTCAGGGTTGGATCGAACGTGGGGCCGCGCCCGACGAGATCGGGATCGCAACCCGTGCCAACGATCTCGGCACCAAAGCTCGGGCAGCGCTGCGGCACGCCGACATTCCGGTCATCGAGCTGTCGGCAGCGACGGCGGGCGGTGTCGGCGTCGGCAGCATGCACCGGATGAAAGGACTCGAATTTCGCTACCTGGCGGTACTGGGCGTCGGAGAGAAGCAGGTGCCGCCGCCGGTCGCGATCACCTCGGTGGCCGAAGATCCGCACGCTCATCAGCGCGATCTGCAGCGCGAACGCTGCCTGCTGTTCGTCGCCTGCACCCGTGCCCGCGAGGAACTGGTCGTAACGTGGCACGGCGCTCCGAGCGACCTACTTCCGGAAGCCTCGAATGTAGAAAGGTCGTCGTGACGCGCCTGTCCACCCTGCTCGAACAGATCGATGCCGGTACTGTGCTCCTTCCAGAGTTTCAGCGCGGCTATGTGTGGAATCGCGACCAGGTCCGTGGGCTCCTGCGGTCGCTGTACTTGGAGCACCCGGTCGGTGGTTTGTTGTTCTGGGAGACCGATTCCGACGACATCTCGTACCGGGGTGATTCCCGTGCAGCCGCAGGGCCGCGGCGGTTGTTGCTCGATGGACAGCAGCGGGTGACCACCATCTATGGGGTCGTGCGAGGGACCCCGCCACCGTTCTTCGAGGGCGACCCCAAGACGTTCACCGCGCTGCACTTCGATGTGGAAAACGAAGTGTTCGAGTTCTATTCAGCGGCGAAGATGAAAGACAACCCGTTCTGGGTCGACGTCACGGAGCTGTTCAAGCGCGGACCGATGGCCTACCTGCGACGATTCTCCCCCGAGACCCATCCGCAAGTCGATGATGCTCAGCTGGATGTCTACCTCGACCGGCTGAACAAGGTCCGGCAGATCATCAGGTTGTCGTTCAACGAGGAAAAGATCACCGACTCCGGCCGAACTGTCGATGACGTCGTCGAGATCTTCAACCGGGTGAACTCGGGCGGCACGAAGCTGTCGAAAGGCGATCTGGCCCTGGCGAGTCTGTGTGCGCGGCGGCCCGAGGCACGGCAGGAACTGCGCGAGAATCTCGACCGATGGAGCCAGCTGGGGTACAGCTTCAGCCTCGATTGGCTGCTGCGCAACGTCACCGCCGTCGCGACTGGACGCTCTGTGTTCGACGCGCTCGGTAAAGTGACACCGGAGGAGTTCGAGCGTGCACTGCGGTCCGCGGTCGGTCATATCGACACCTTCCTCGATGCGGTTTCTTCCCGGCTCGGACTGGACCACGCCCAGGTGCTGATGGCGCCGGCCTCGCTGCACGTAGCGTCCCGTTTGCTCGAACTCAACGGTGGCCGGTTCGATGACGATGCCCACCGTGATCGCGTCCTCTACTGGTACGTCCATGCCGCATTGTGGGGTCGGTACACCGGTGCGCCAGAGACCGCCCTGCAACAGGATTACGAGGCCGTGGCTCGGGGCGGCGTCGACGCCCTCATCAAGAATATCGAGCGTACCCGGGGTGGCGAACTCGTAATTCGCCCCGATGATTTCACCGGCGCCAATCGTGGCGCCCGGTTCTACCCACTGCTGTACACGTTGACCCGCGCCTGTGGAGCCCGCGACCTCAGCAGCGGACTGGAACTGCAGGCCGAGAACCTCGGCCAGCAGGCCGCATTGGACATCCATCGTCTGTTCCCGAACGAGGAACTCCGCAGGGCCGGATACGAACGCGGCCACATCCAGAACCTGGCCAACTTCTGCATCCTTCCCGCGAACACGGTCGACCTGCTGAAGAAGCGCGCACCGGCCGACTACCTCGCCGAAGTTGAGAGAGATCAACCTGGCGTTCTCGAATCCCAGTGGATTCCAACAGATCCCAAGTTGTGGCGGGTCGATAGGTATCTGGAGTTCCTCCAAGCTCGCCGCAGGCTGGTCACTACGGCGGCACAGAAGTTCCTCGAAAGCCTGCGGGCCGGGGCCGCCCCCAGTACGAACTTGAAGCCGATTCGAGTCCGCGACGAGAGCGAGAACCCGGCCGTCGCCCGCCTCCGTGCTGCGGTCGAGGAATTGGTCGATCAAGGATTCGTCAGGCCGAAACTCGATGTCGAGGTCACCGACCCGCGCACCCGGCGCGAGCTCGTGGTCGCCGACGCGTTGTGGCCGGACGGCCTGCAGCCGGGAATCGGAGACCCGGTAGTTCTGATCAGCGACGGCGACGATGTCGATCTGACCCGGTTGACGCGACTCGGTTACCAGGTCTTCACCTCCCTGGACGAGCTGATGGCCTATGCCAATCGGGGAAGCGAGACGACAGAAGAAGCCTCGGGACCGGATGATCCCGAACCTGTCGAGTCGGTGGTGTCGGTCACCGCGACCGACGTCACCGCCGAGTTCACCGAGACGGTCAACGACGCGATCGCCCGAGCGGTCAACGAAACCGGGTACCGACCGGGGCAGTTTCGTCGGATGGTCGCCGAGATGGGAGCTGTTGCCACCGCGCGCAAGCTGCTGGCGACCAAACAACTCTCCGAGGGCTTCTCCACCTTGTGGGAGTTCGAGCGCTTGGATCTGACGGTGGAAGCCGCAGTGCTCGATGAGCGGTTCGCGGAACTCTTCACCGATCAGGAGCGCGAGACAGCACGGTTCAGGCTCGAGCAGTTCGGGTTTCGTGGATAGCGGAGTTCACCGAGAAACGTAGCCCTGATGGCCATATCCGGCCGAACGATTACTGAATCATGTTGCGCAGTACGGTATTTCGAGTCGATTGTGACTGAATATCGCGTATCGTCGTGCTCGACGGTGCAGACAGCATCGGAGAGCGCGGGGGTTGCTGATGGCGGGTATCGATCGTGAACGCCGAAACCGGTGGGTGGAGCGCAAGCTTGCTACATTTTCGTCCTTGACCGCACATCAACGCAGGTGCCTGTCCGTTCCGCTGGCCGAGCAAGGTTGGCAACTCTTGATCGATCGTGCGGCGGGTGAGGCGGCGCGAGCTACGGCATTTGCGATCGGTCGGACAGGGGTGTTCGCTCTGGTCTTCGCCGGTTCGGTGCCGGATCGGCGCGGGCTGCTTCGCATTCGCAAACATGCCGAGGAGGCGTTCGCGAGCGTGGCCTTCGACCGCGAGCAGTTTGTTCCGCACATGCTCGATGTCGTGGTGCTCGTGGATTCGCCTGCCCGAACCGGATGGCACGACCAGTTCTTCGTCGCCGATGAAGCATCCTTGCGCACCCTGTTGACCGATCGGGACCGCAAGTTGTCGCCACGTCGGGCCCGTGACGTGGCAGCCTCGGTCACCGACCGGCTGAATTCCTACGACTGGATCTCCTCCGATGATGCGCCGCAGTCCGCCACGCCGGAATCCGAGGGTCTTTTCGGGGCGACGGAGCTGCGCGAAGAGGCGCGCGGCGGTGCGCTGACGCGCCGGTTCCAGGATTGGATGATCTTTCTCGATCCCGATCAATTGGCACTGGTCGACGCGAACTTCACCGGACCGGCCCGCTTCAGCGGTCCCGCGGGTACCGGCAAGTCCGTTGTCGCGCTGCACCGCATGGCGCGTTTCGCCAAGCGAAACCCGGGGCGCCTATTGTTCACGAGCTATGTCAGAACCCTGCCCACGTACCACAAATCCGGGTTCGCCCGGCTCGCCCCGCATGCCGTGGACCGCGTGACGTTCGTCGGCCTGCATTCGTGGACGCTGGGCTTCCTCGCCCGCCGTCATGTGCCGTTCAACCTAGATGACGGTGCGCAGGAAGACGCCTTCGCGCGGGCGTGGCAACATGCGCGCGACGTCCTGGGTCGTATCGAGGGCACTGATACCCAGTATTGGCGAGATGAGCTCGACCGGGTGATCAAGGGGCGCGGCCTGAAATCACCGGAGGAGTACCTGGGAATCAGACGCACCGGCCGTGACGGTATTCAGCTGCACGGTAATCGACGGAAGTACGTGTGGGACAACCTCTATCTCCCATACCAGGACAAGCTGCGCGAAAAGAAGGTCGACGACTTCAACGACGTGATCGGCAAAGCACTCGATGAGCTGCGCGTCCGTCCGCTCGACGACACCGAGGACTTCGCGATGGTCGTCGTCGACGAGGTGCAGGACTGTACCTTGACGCAACTGCGCTTGATCCACCAGATCGCAGGCGGTCAGCCGGACGCTCAGTTGCTGCTCGTCGGAGACGGCCAGCAGCAGGTGTACGCGGGTGGTTGGCGGCTCTCCGACGCGGGAATTCCCCTTCCCGGTGGACGCGGCCGAGTGCTGCGTACCAACTACCGCAACCGCGCTGCGGTGCTGGGACTCACCCAACGCATCGAGGCGGGCAATACCGTCGACGACCTCGACGGCGGACCGGGTTTCGTGCTGCGCGATAGCAATTCTGTCCTGGCAGGTGGCACCGCCATCGAGAAGGAAGTGCGCCGCGCTGACATCGATGGCGAACTCGTCCAAGCGATCATCGATTCCGGCCACGCGACCTCGAACACCGCCGTCATCGTGAGCACTCGCAAAGACAGCACGCACTATCTGCGTGTGCTCGAGAAAGCCGGCTTCGCGGCGCTGCCTCTGGAGAAGTACGACGGCACCCAACCCGAGCCCATCAAGGTCGGCACCGTACATCGGGCGAAGGGCATGGACTTTGCCGCCGTTTTCCACATCACGGAGCCGCCCGCCGCGATCGGCTCGCTGACCGGGGGAGCCAGAGATCGCGCGGAACTGCTGGCGCGCCAGAGACTGGTTGCGGCGAGCCGACCGAGAGACTATCTGTGGGTCGCCTACCTGACGGATTGATGAGCGGCTGACGCAGATTCCGAATCATTGGCTGTCCCGGCGGCAACAGGATTCCGAGATTCAGCCGGTGGAATCGACACCGGCACAGATGGTGGGCGCATAGTGTAGTTGGTTGCGCTTGGTAGGGTTCGAACACCTGCCGATGCAGCTCAGAAAGGCGATGAGCCCGGGCGGGTTCGGGGTGAGCGGATAGCAGGGCGAAGGAGCAAACCGACCATGACCACCAGCTTGGGAACCACGCCGACGGCACGGGTCTTCGAAGTCGAGGAGATCGTCGCCATGGTTCGCGAGGGCAAGGTGCGCATCCCGGAGTTTCAGCGTCCGTTCCGCTGGGGTCTCGAGGACGCGCGCCGCCTGTTCGACAGCATCATGCGAGGCTACCCGCTCGGCAGCCTCTTGCTGTGGTCACGGCCCGCTGATGAAGCGCGTATCACGCTGGGTGCGCTCCGTATCGACGCGACCGCGATGGACAACGCGTTGTGGGTCGTCGACGGGCAGCAACGAGTCACCACTCTCGCCAACGCGCTGTCCCCGGAATCACTGGGCGACGAACGGTTCGCCTTGAGCTTCGACCCGGTTTCGGGGCAGATCGTTCCGACGAACGGCGCGAAGAGCCATGCGATTCCGCTGCCGACACTGTTCGACCTGCAGAATCTGATGACGTGGTTCCGCGACTACCCAGACGCAATGCGGCATTTCGACGCCGCGACAGCGGCAGCAAAGAAGATCCGCCAGTTCAAGATCCCGGCGTCGGTCGTCGAAACCCAGGATGAGTCGGTCCTACGCGACATCTTCGACCGGCTCAACAGCTACGGCAAGCGTCTCACGCGAGCTGAAGTCTTCACCGCGTTGCACCCGGCCACAGCGAACGCCGAGCACTCGACGTCGACGGCCATCGAAGGGATCATCGAGCACATCAGCGCCGATCTCGGGTTCGGCACCGTGGACGGCAACACGATCTTCAAAGCGGTGCTCGCCCGCCGAGGCCCGGACGTCACCCGCGAGATGCGCACGGAGTTCGAGGACCGTCGCTCAGGTGAGTTCCCAGGTGAAGACGCCAGCGAGGCGTACCGGCGCACACAGGATGCTCTGGACAGCACCGTGACGTTCCTGCAACAACACGCGGACACACCGCATTTTGCTTTCCTTCCTTATCGGCATTTGCTGGTTGTGCTGACCCGTGTCTTCGGGCACCATCCCGTGCTCGACGCACGACAGACTCAACTGCTGCGGCGCTGGTACTGGCGTGCCGCGGCGGCCGGGACGGCGCTGTTCCCCGGTGGCTCCACCGGAACGACGCGTGCCTTGTGCGCCAAGGTGAACCCCGCTGATCCAGATGTGACGCTCGCCGGTCTGCTGGAGGCGGTTCCGCCGAGCCGGATCAGTTGGCCTGACGTGCGTTATTTCCGCACCAATCACGCCAGCGGAAAAATCATCGCCTGTGCGATGTGGAATCGCCGCCCGCGGTCGTTGCGTGACGGCCGTCGGCTCGATCGCAACGATCTGGTGGATGTGCTGGGCGACGCGCAGACCCCCCGCCCCGCCCTGACCGCCGTGGTATCACGGCGGGTTGCCGCTGCTCTGAAGCAGGATTCGGCCGCGCGATGGCTGCTCGTTCCCGGATTGGAAGCGGCGCCGTCGGAGATCCCGGCCGTGCTCGCCTATCGGCCGATCGACATGGGGGAGGACCCGTGGCAGCGCACTCTCGAATCGCACACTATCGCGCCGGCCATCGCCTCCTGGCTCGATGAGGGACGCGCGCGCGATTTTGTTCAGGTCCGGGAAGGCGCGCTGGCCAGCGTCGTCCAAGATTTTCTGACAACAAGGATGGAACTCGGTTTCGAGGACACCCCGCCGTTGGATCACCTCATCCTCGATGACCTGGAGGCGGAAGACGAATCGCTCGATGAGCCGGGCTGGGACGCCGATGAGTGAATCGGCCCGCCACGCGGTCTGGTTGCACGACCGACGAATCGGCTGGTTGTTCCACCACGACAACTACACCTGGTTCGAATTCACCGAAGACTATCTCGCCGATCCTGTCAGGCCGGTGCTCGGTCTGCGCTTCGAGGAGCATCCTCGGGGCCGTTTCGCCGCCAACGTCCGTCTGCCGCAGTGGTTTTCGAACCTTCTGCCGGAGGGTGCGCTGCGCCAGTGGATCGCGGCGGACCGCGCCGTAGTGCCGGAGCGGGAGATGGAGCTGATCGCACAGGTCGGGCACGATCTGCCCGGAGCAGTGCGCGTGCTGCCCGCCGAACTTGACACGGTGCCTGATGTTGCGGACATGCTCGAGTCCGCGTCGATGTCGGCGGAGCCGGTGCACGGTGACCAACCGTGGAAGTTCTCACTCGCGGGCGTCGGCCTGAAATTCTCGACCCTGCGAGATGGGCAGCGGTTCACCTGCAGCGCGACCGGAGAAGGTGGTGATTGGATTCTCAAGCTTCCGGACAGCCACTACTCCGACGTTCCCCGCAACGAGTACACGATGATGAGGCTCGCCGGAGCCGTCGGGATCGATGTTCCAGAGGTTGCGCTCGTGCACCGCGACAATATCAGCGGTCTCCCCGCGGACGTGTGGCCGTCCGGCGAGGAGTTTGCTTATGCGGTCCGGCGATTCGACCGTGACGAGCAGCGACGGCTGATCCACATCGAGGACTTCGCCCAGGTTCGAGGCGTCTATCCCAGCCAGAAGTACCACGGTAACCTTGAGACCGTCGCGTCACTCGCCTATCGTGGCCGCGATACCGCCGCGCTCCACGAGTTCGTCCGCAGAGTCGTCTTCTTCGTACTCATCGGCAACGGCGACGCTCATTTGAAGAACTGGTCGCTGATCTATCGGGACCAGCGGATGCCGTCGCTTTCTCCTGCTTACGACATCATGTCGACCGAGGTCTACGATATCGGAGACCGTCCGGAAGACCTCGGGCTGAAATTCGCACGCAGTAGGCGCTTCGACGAGGTGCGTGTCTACCGGTTCGACCGGCTGGCCGAGAAGCTCGGGTCCGCTGAGTCACTTACCTCGACTGCGGTGGACACGATCGACAGGGTTCGTGAGCACTGGCCCACGTTCGCGGCGGAACTGGAGGATCTCAGACGGATACGCGAGCGAATCGATGCCGCGATAGCCGCGCGCGCTCACTCACTGTTGCGGAACAGGTGAACAAGCGCGGCGGGATTCGATGTCGGAGATGGGGGCAGCCCCGATTGTCCAATGAACCAGCGACGCGGACGTCCACGCGGACGCGGCACTCCCGCTGGCGAAACTCTAATTCACCCCACACAGTTCGTCAGTGAACTCGCCGCAGCACTTGGGCCCTTTTCACACCGAAGCTGGCGTAAATGCGACTGTCCTGGCCGAGGTTTATGCCCGGTGCGGAAAGTCGCCCGTGATTGAAGCCGCTCGTCAGGACGAGGCTTCCGTTTCCAGGCACTGGCCATACCCGGACTGATCCTGCCCGCGTTGACTCGTCTAAAACTAGGCTGATCCGCGCCGATACATCCCGACGAGTGAAGCAACCACTTCCGAGGCCTGTGGAACTCAGCAGCCAATCCGCTGAACGGGCCACACCGGCAGGGATGAAACCCGGCAGGGCGCCGAAACCGTCCTTGAGTCGTTGGAGAAACTGGCTGAACTTCTCGGTGTGGTCGCTAATACACCGATCTCGACGAAGGACGGCCGCGAATACCAGTTCGCTCGACCTGCCCTAAGCGTAGTGGGTGAACTGCCCTGTGAGTGAACAATTTCGGGTGGATTTGACCGAACTCGACGAGATCGCCACCCATGTCGCCGGGTTCGTCGAATTCCTCAACGAGAGCCTCACCGGGATACAGCAACGAACCACCGTGTTGCGGTCGAAGTGGATCGGGTCGTCCGCGACCGCCGCCATCGAGGCGTTTGCCCAGTAGCTGACCGGAGCACAACGGCCCCGTTCCGGACGGACCGCAGTAGGCGTAACCTGTTGCGCGATCCCGCCATTCGCGCTCAACTCCCGAAGCGGGCGAGGACGGAGGAGGCTTCTTGGGAAGCAGTGCCTTCCTCGGCGAGATGGGCCATGGTGGGGGCGATTTCGCGGCCATGGTGGGCCATCGCCTGGGCGTAGAGGCGGCCTGCGCGGTAGGAGGAGCGGACGAGGGGGCCTGCCATGACTCCGGCGAAGCCGATTTCTTCGGCGACCTTGGAGTGCTCGACGAATTCCTCCGGCTTCACCCAGCGGTCCACGGGGTGGTGGCGGGGGGAGGGGCGGAGGTACTGCGTGATGGTGAGGATGTCGCAGCCCGCCTCGTGCAGGTCGCGCATGGCCTGGGTGACTTCCTCCGGCGTTTCGCCCATACCGAGGATGAGGTTGG
Organism: Nocardia sp. CNS-044; assembly: GCF_059570515.1. NCBI lineage: Bacteria > Bacillati > Actinomycetota > Actinomycetes > Mycobacteriales > Nocardiaceae > Nocardia > Nocardia sp. CNS-044. The sequence continues at coordinate 176,787 of NZ_JCANSX010000007.1, read as the reverse complement.
ACTTCGTGACCAGGCCTGCTTCGCGGGCGGCGGTCAGGACGGCAAGGGAGCGCTCGTAGCGGAACGCCGGGCGGATGCGCTTGAAGATGCGCGGAACCGTTTCGAGGTTGTGCGCCAGGACTTCTGGGCGTGAGGAGAAGACCTCGGCGAGCTGGTCCGGGTCGGCGTTGAAGTCCGGAATCAACAACTCCACGCCGGTGTTGGGGTTCAAAGCCTTGATGGCGCGGACGGTTTCGGCGTAGAGCCAGGCGCCGCCGTCTTCCAGGTCGTCGCGGGCGACGCCGGTGATGGTGGAGTAGCGCAGACCCATGGCCTGGACGCTTTCGGCGACGCGGCGGGGTTCGTCGCGGTCGAGGGCGGCGGGTTTGCCGGTGTCGATCTGGCAGAAGTCGCAGCGGCGGGTGCACTGTTCGCCGCCGATGAGGAAGGTGGCCTCGCGGTCTTCCCAGCATTCGAAGATGTTGGGGCAGCCCGCTTCTTCGCACACGGTGTGCAGACCCTCGCGCTTCACCAGGCCCTTGAGTTCGGTGTACTCGGGGCCCATGGTGGCGCGGGTGCGGATCCACTTGGGTTTGCGCTCGATGGGGGTTTCCGCGTTGCGGGCTTCGATGCGCAGGAGTTTGCGGCCGTTGGGTGCGGACGCGTTGTGCGGTGTCGGGGTGTCGACTGAGGTCACTTGATCGACCTTACGCCTCGGGTGTCGGCCGCCGTCGGGGTGGCGGGAGCCGCGCTGTGGGATGCGTCGATGGCGCGGTCTGGTGTCGAGGCGGAGGCCGCGGCCGCAGGCTCGGTGCCGTTGTCCGCGACCTTCACGTCCGCGGTCGAACTCTTCGGTGCCGCGGAGTCTGCGGCAGCCTCGCCTGCGCCGTCGGCGGCTCTTATGGCGGTCGTGGTCGCCGTGATGCCGGCGGCGGGGCTGGCCGCGGGCCGGTTGATGTCGTGGTCGCTGACCGGGAGATCGCCGTTCAGCGCGCGCACGATCGCATCGGCGACCAGTGGCTTGATTTCGGCGACGGTGACTTCACGGCCGAGTTCGCGGGTCAACGTGGTGACGCCCGCGTCGCGGATGCCGCAGGGGACGATGGCCCCGAAACCGTCCATGGAATTGCAGTTGAACGAAAGGCCGTGCAGGGCAACGCCGCGCTGCACGCGCACACCGATGGCGGCGATCTTGCGTTCGGGGGACCAGTCGTTGGCGGGCAGCCAGACGCCGGAGCGGCCCTCGACGCGGCCGACGATGAGGCCGAGTTCGGTGCACACCGAGATCAGCGCCTCCTCGAGGCGACGCACGTACTGGACGACGTCGACGGGCTCCGCAAGCCGGATGATCGGGTAGCCGACGAGTTGTCCTGGACCGTGCCAGGTGATCTTCCCGCCGCGGTCGACCTGCACCACGGGGCTGCCGTCGATCGGCAGGTCCGCGTCCTCGGTGCGGCGGCCCGCGGTGTAGACGGAGGGGTGTTCGAGGAGCAGCAGGTGGTCGGAGCCGAGGCCTTCGGCACGTTCGGCGGCGATGGTTCGCTGCAGGTCCCAGGCGGCGTGGTAGTCGATGAGACCGAGATCCTCGACGACGATCGGGGTGCGATCGAAGCGGGCGGACCAAGTGGTGCGCGTGTCGTTCACGCCGTTGACGGTACGCCCCGCGGTTTGGAGGCCGGTAGGGACTGGGTGTGCGGTATGCCACAGGCTTGCGGTGCCGCCCGGGTGCGTCCCGTCGGCCGCCGAGGTTCGGGCTCATCCGCCCGAGTGAAATGGTAGGTCCGGACGGAATCGTCAGGGCGCCGCGGGACGTGCTTCGCGCTGCGGGGTGCATCGCCGGAACGGATGGCTCGGTCGGGCTCGGGAGCTCCGCGGGGAAGGGCTTGTCCGGAGCAACTCCGTTCCAGCTGTGAGCATGCCACGGGTCCGGCGAGCGAGTCGCGATGTGGCGTGAGCGCGAGGTAGCCAGCGCGCTGGCAGGGTCTGAAGCGGGTTGGGTGAGTTCTCTCGGTAACGGCGTGGTCGGGAACGGCGGCAGCATCGTCGGCGCGGTGGTCCGTTACGCGGTGACCTAGTTACGACCGAATTCGTGTACGCCAGGGGCTTACCCCGTCAGCTGAAACGGTGCCCGCCTCGATCGGCAGGCAGCGGTCGCCCGCCTCGATGTTGCCGAGGTGGCCGGTGGGCCAGACCTGGTAGTCGGCGAGGGAGCCCGCATCGCCGAGGGCGTCGATGATGGGACGGTTCATCCTAGCGGGCAGCAGACTCTACGGATTTGCCGCGATCCGGTGACGCGGTGGATTCAGCCCACCTCGACCGGCAGCGTCAGCTGCATCAACGTCAAGTCCATCCAGCGGCCGAATTTGTGTCCTACCTCCGGCAATTGGCCGACCACCATGAAACCGAATCGCTCGTGCAGGACGATCGACGCGGCGTTCCCCGATTCGATGGCGGCGATCATCGCGTGCACGCGCCCGGATGTCGCGGCGCGGTCGATCAATTCGGTGAGCAGGGCGCTGGCCAGGCCGCGGCGTTGGAAGCGGTCGGCGATGTAGACCGAGTTCTCCACGGAGTAGCGGTATCCGACCTTCGGCCGCCACTGGCCGTAGCTGGCGTATCCGGCGACTTCACCGTCGACCTCGGCGACGAGGACGGGCATGCCCGCCTCGACCCGGGAGCGGAACCAGGTGTGGCGCTCGTCGATGCCGACTTCGTCGATGTCCCAGATGGCGGTGGAGGTGGCGATGTTGGCGTTGTGGATGTCGAGGATCGCGGGCAGGTCACCTTCGCGCGCGTCGCGGATGACGGTGGCGTGGCGGGTGTCCATGGCGGTCAACGGTGTGCTCCGTGGTTCGGCGAAGGAGGTCGGCGGCGAGCGCGGTGTGTGCGGGCCTACCGTCGGTGTTCGAACCCGATCATCGCGCGTCCGGGAACCTGCGGCAATGCGGGCTGGATCACCTGTCGTCCCCATCGCGGCCGATGGTTGCCGCCAACGCCGCACCGATCGTGGGGTGACGGAAGGGATACCCCGCCTCCTCCAACGCCGTCGGGATCGCCCGCGGCCCGCGCAGGATAGCCTCGTCGGCGAACTCCCCTATGAGCCCACGCAGCGCGAACGCGGGCAACACCAGCGGGGTGGGGCGGTGCAGCGCGCGGCCGAGTGCGCGATTGAATTCGGCGTTGGTGACCGGGGCCGGGCCGACCGTGTTGATCGGCCCGGACACGGTGTCGTTGGTGAGCGCGAAGACGATCGCGCCGATCTCGTCGTCCAGCGAGATCCACGGGGTGTACTGACGCCCGTTGCCCAGCCGTCCGCCGAGGCCGAGCCAGTACAGCGGGTGCAGCATGCCGAGCATCCCGCCGTGCTTGGACAGCACGACGGCGCTGCGCAACAGCACCGTGCGCACGCCCGCGGCGGTGGCGGGACCGGTCGCGGCTTCCCAGTCACGGCACAGCGTGGCGAGGAAACCCGAACCGGCGGGGGAGGATTCGTCCACGACGCGGTCGCCGGTGGCGCCGCCGTAGTAGTGCACGCCGCTGGCGTTGACCAGCACCGGCACGCCCGCGGCGGCCACCTTGTTGGCGAGGACGTCGGTCGGGGTGATGCGGCTGTCGCGCAGCTCCTGTTTGTAGCTGCCGTTCCAGCGGCGTCGCCCGAGGCTCGCCCCGCACAGGTTGACCACCGCGTCCGCTCCGCGCAACGCCCGCTCGTCGAGCTCGGCGCGGGCGGGATTCCAGACGAACTCGTCCGGGGCGGCGGCGGGACGGCGCACCAGCCGAGCCACCTCGTGCCCGTCGCGGCGCAGTGCCGCGACGAGCGCCGTCCCGATCAGCCCGGACGAACCGGCGATCACGACCTTCATGCGGGACGAACCTTCCCCGGGTCAGAGGCCCAGATCGGCCTCGAACGCGGCCTCTTCGAGGCGGTGGCGGATCGTGGTCAGGAAGCGACCGGCGTCCGCGCCGTCGATGAGGCGGTGATCGTAGGTGAGCGGCAGGTAGCACATGGAGCGCACGCCGATCGACTCGTTGCCGGTCTCGTCGGTCACCACCACCGGGCGCTTGACGATCGCGCCGGTGCCGAGCATGCCCGCCTGCGGCGGAAGCAGGATCGGGGTGTCGAACAGCGCGCCCTGGCTGCCGATGTTGGTGATGGTGAAGGTGCCACCGGCAAGCTCGTCCGGCTTCAGGCCACCGTTGCGCGCCCGGTTGGCGATGTCGGCGATGGCGCGGGCCAGACCTGCCAGCGACAGGTCGCTGGCGTTGTGGATCACCGGGGAGAGCAGGCCCTGCTCGGTGTCGACGGCGATGCCGAGGTGCACCGAGGCGTGGTAGGTGATCTCCTTGGTGCTCTCGTCGTAGGACGCGTTGACGTTCGGGTGCACGCCGAGCGCCTCGACGACCGCCTTCGCGAAGAACGGCAGGAACGTCAGGTTCACGCCCTCGCGGTCCTTGAACGCGCTCTTGGCCTGCGCCCGCAGCGCCGCGATCTTGGTGACGTCGGCCTCGTGGACCTGGGTCAGCTGCGCGGTGGTCTGCAGCGATTCGCGGGTCTTGGTGGCGGTGATCTGCCGGATCCGGTTGGCCTTCTGGACGGTTCCGCGCAGGTGCGCCAGCTGCGCGGCGGCCGGAGCCGACGGAGCCTTGGCGGCGGCCGGAGCGGGCGCGGCGGCCGGAGCCGGGGCCTTCTTGGCCTCGGCGGCGGCGAGCACGTCCTGCTTGCGGATGCGGCCGCCGACGCCGGAACCCTGCACGGAGGCCAGGTCGACGTTGTTCTCCTCGGCGAGCTTGCGCACCAGCGGGGTGACGTACGGGGTGGCGCCGTTGCCGTCGGCGGCCGGAGCCTTGGCCGGAGCCGGGGCGGGCTTGGGGGCCGGGGCGGGAGCCGGGGCGGGCTTGGGAGCCGCGGCGGCGGGGGCCGGTTCGGGCTTGGGCTCGGGAGCCGGGGCCGGGGCCGGAGCCGGTTCGGGCTTGGCTTCGGGCGCGGGGGCCGGAGCGGGCGCGGGGGCGGAGGCGGCGGGGGAACCGCTGCCGATCACGCCGAGCTGTCCGCCGACGGAGACCACGTCGTCTTCCTGCGCGGTGATCTCCAGCAGGGTGCCCGCGACGGGCGAGGGGATTTCGGTGTCGACCTTGTCCGTCGAGACCTCGAGCAGCGGCTCGTCGACCTCGATCGTGTCGCCGACCGACTTCAGCCAGCGGGTGACGGTGCCTTCGGTGACCGACTCGCCCAGCTCGGGCATCTTCACCGGAGTGCCGTCGGCGGCGCCTGCCGACGCGGCGGCGGGCTGCTCGGCGGGAACCGGTGCGGCGGGCTCGGGTTCGGGTTCGGCTTCGACCGACTCTTCGGCGGCGGCCGGTGCGGCGGCTTCGGGCGCGGGCGCGGTTTCGGCTGCGGGCGCCTCACCGGCGTCGCTGATCACGCCGAGCTCACCGCCGACCTCGACCACGTCGTCTTCCTGGGCGACGATCTTCGACAGCACACCCGCCGCCGGGGACGGGATCTCGGTGTCGACCTTGTCGGTGGAGACCTCGAGCAGCGGCTCGTCGACCTCGACCGTGTCTCCTTCCTGCTTCAGCCACCTGGTCACCGTTCCCTCGGTGACGCTCTCACCAAGAGCCGGCATCTGGACGGAGAAGGCCATGTCCGTTGACTCCTCTGACTGCTCGACGGGTTCTACAACAGTTGATCTCTGGCGGGTCGCCCTCCGCTGGTCGCGGTGAAAACCCGGAAGCCACCATCATTCTGAGTGGCACCGGAGATCTGTGCGGTTCTTGTACCGCGGTCCATCCTTGCACTCGTCCGCGTGGCGTGTAGCACAGGGCATGTCTCTACCGGGAAGCTGGCAGTATGGGAGGACCGGGTGTGAGCATTTGTCCGGTGTACAAAAGGAGGTCGGCGTCGATGGGTTTGCTGGATCGTTTCCGTGGCGCTCTGAACCGGGGCGGTCCCGCCGCACGTGCGTCGACCTCGGGCAACGACGACGCCCGCTACCTCGCCGACTGGGTGCGCACCCACATCGGTGTCGAGGGGTACTTGGAGCCGAAGACCACTATGACGGATGTCACGGTGGTGTTGGTCGCCGTCGACGGGGAGTGGACGCGACGGATCGTCGGGGAGCGCGGGGCTCAGCGGTTGGCGCGTGATCTGAGCATTCCGGTGTACGAGGTGCGCAAGACGGGGTATCCGCAGCGGATGCGGGATTACGACGCTCGGAAGAGGATTGAGCGGCAGCGGGCGTTCGAGGAGGAGTTGCGGGATTTGTGAGTTCGGCAGTACTGGGCGCGTCGGGTGCCGTACCCGGCTTACCTTCCGCAGTCATTGTGCGGGGGTGCGGCTTCCGGCCGGGTCGACCGGCTCTGGTTGCGTTCAGAGAGCTTTGTCGAAGTGAGTGCCCTTACCTTGTAAACCCCTGACCACCATTTGCCTACTTTCGATTGAGAAATGGATTCGACGGTAGTCATTTGGCGGCAATTGAAGATCGAATAGTAGCCGTTTGACTACCGTCGATTTTCGACGTGTTTCTCCGCCCGCGTATTTCGCCCGTCGCCAGCCTCACGCGACTGGGCTCGTCGAGCAGCTTCGGCGAGGCCGCCAGTATGTGACACTTGCGGCCAGCACCGTTGGCGCAAACCCGGATAACGTGCGCCATTCGCAGGTTCATTCGAGAAACAACGTCTATCAACGCACCGACCGGCAGACACGACGATCGAACGACCGACCCGACCCAAGAAACGCAACCACAGCCGGTCGACCACGGCGCGCTCACCGACTGCGGGAGGTAGGTCGCGTACGGCTCCCAGCGCGCCCAGTCCTGTTCGAGGAATACCTTGGGACGTAATCGATCTGGACACGCATACGCTGGGTGACGTCGCGAACAGCACCGCGCCGGAATTGCTCGCTTTGCCCCCGCCTCGCGCGAAATGCTCGCGGAGCGCGCCGGAATTGCTCGTTCCGCCCCGCACCGCGCCGGAATTGCTCACGCAGCGCGTCAGGACGACGCGGTCAACCCCCGCACCACAGCAGAGAACGAGGAGTGCGCCGCCCGAGACAACCCGAACGGCGCACCCGAACTCACTCCCCGACGATGTCCTCGATCACCGCGATCAACGTCCGCACCGGCACACCGGTCCCACCCTTCCCGATGTACCCGAACGGCCCACCCGTGTTGTACGCGGGCCCCGCGACGTCCAGGTGCGCCCACTCCACGCCCTCCGGCACGAACTCCTTCAGGAACAGCGCCGCGGAGAGCATGCCGCCCCAGCGGTGTTGCGCGACGTTGGCGAGGTCGGCGATCTTGGAGTTCAGGTCGGCGCGGAGTTCGGCGGGAAGGGGCATGGCCCAGCCGTTTTCGCCGACCTCGCGGGAGAGGCGGGCGACGCGGTCGCGGAAGTCGTCGGTGCCCATCACGCCCGGGGTGCGGGTGCCGAGGGCGACCATCTGGGCGCCGGTGAGGGTGGCGACGTCGATGAGGTAGTCGGGGGAGTCCTCGGCGGCGCGGACGATGGCGTCGGCGAGGATCAGGCGGCCCTCGGCGTCGGTGTTGAGCACCTCGACGGTGGTGCCGCCGTACTGGGTGAGCACGTCGCCGGGGCGCTGCGCGGTGGCCGACGGCATGTTCTCGGCCATCGGGACAGTGGCGGTCACGGTGATCGGCAGGCTGAGTCGCGCGGCGAGCAGGGTGGTGGCGATGACCGCGGCGGCGCCCGCCATGTCCGAGGTCATGTTCTCCATGTTCTGCGCGGGCTTGATGGAGATGCCGCCGGTGTCGAAGGTGATGCCCTTGCCGACCAGCGCGATCTTCTTCGGCCCGCCGGAGTAGCTGAGCCGAATCAGGCGCGGCGGCCGCGACGAGCCTTTGCCGACGCCGAGCACGCCGCCGTAACCGCCCGCCTCCAAGGCCTTTTCGTCGAGTACCTCGACCTCGAGACCCGCGGCTTCGGCCAATACCTGGGCGCGCGAGGCGAATTCGGCGGGGAACAGGTGGCTGGGCGGGGTGTTCACGAAATCGCGTGCGGTGGCGACGGCTTCGGCGATCAGCTGGGCGCGGAACAACGCCTCCTCGCCGAAATCCGCTTCGGGGACCAGGAATTCGATGCGGGCGACCGGCTGTTCGTCCGGCTTGGGCGCGGACTTCTCGGACCGGAACGGATTGAACGAGTAGGCGCCGAGGTAGAAGCCCTCCGCGGCGGCGCCGAGATCCAGGCCCGACAGCGTGGTCGCCACCAGTTCGGTGCCGTTGAGCGAGCGACCCGCGACACCCGCGGAGCGGCGGATCTGCTCCGCGTCCACTTTGTCGGCGGCGCCCAGCCCGACGGCGAGCACGCTGGTGACGTTGTCCAGCCCGGCCGGCGCGGGCACCCTGGTCAGCTCTTCGGCCTTGCCCTTGGCGCCCACCGCGCCCAGCTGGTCGAGCAGCTCCGCGCGGACCTCGGCGGTGAGCACATCGCCGAACAGGTCGTCGGGCGCGATCGACGGACCGTTCTCCGAAGACGTCAATCCGATCACCAGCACGTCGGTGTCCGGCCCGATGGTCAGGGTGCGCGCCAATTCCGGTCCGAGTGAGCGATCTGCAACAGCGGTCATTGGCACAGGCTATTCGGTCTGCTTCGACAGCCGCATGGCGACGCCGTCCAGCAGCAGTTCGACGCCGGTGGCGACCAGCGCGTCGAGGTCCAGCTCGGGGCCGGGCGGCCCGTCGGCGAACAGTTTGCGCATGGTCGGCCGGGTGTCGACAAGTTCGGCGAATTCGGCTCGCAGCGACTCGGGCAGCGTCTCGAACTGCTCCCCGCGATCAGAACGCAGCAGCGCCAAGCCTTGAACCAGGCCGGAGTAGGCGAGATAGACCGTGATCACCTCGTCACGAGTGAGGCCGCTGGCGTCCAGCGCGGTGAACGCGCGCTCGAGGACGTCGAAGAGGGCGGGTCCGATCGGCGGTTTGGTGCGGGCCAGCACCGGCAGCACCCACGGATGGCGCTGGTAGAGCAGCCACTCCTGCTCGGCCTCGTGGGTGAGCGCGGCACGCCAGCCGGTCGGGGTGATCGGGGGCGGCGGGCTTTCGGCGAGGACGAGTTCGGTCATCGCGGTCAGCAGCGCTTCCCGGTCGGGGAAGTGCCGGTAGAGAGCGGCCGTCGCGACGCCGAGCTCGCTGGCGAGGCGGCGCATGGTGAGACCGTCGATGCCCTCGCGATCGGTCAGCTCGACCGCGGTCCGGGCGATCGCGACCGCGGTGAGCCGGGCGGGACGCGGACGCGCGGCGGGCACGCGCCGGTCGCGGCGAGCGCGGTAGGCACGGGCCTGACAGGAGCGTGAACAGTAGCGGCGTGACCGGCCGCGGCTCGGCTGGGTCAAAGCCTGTCGGCAGGTGGCGCAGGCCGGTGATTTCGACACACCAACAAGTGTGACGAAATGGTGGCTGAACCGCACCGTGCTCCATAAATTGGCGAACGTTGACGTCGTTCACAACGGGAGGTTGATCATGCAGCCCACAGTTCGCCGAGCGGGAATTCAGGAGATCGACGCCGTCGCGGCCGCCTTCGCGAGAGGGTCAGCAGACGAGGCGGTGACGGCCTGGGTGGTCGCCGACCACCCCGAGGTCGCGGAGGCTTTCCGCACCGAACACGCGCCGCACCTCGTCGAACGCGCGATCCGCGACGACGAGGTCTGGCTCGCGGGAACCGGCGACGAGATCTGGGCGGTCTCGCTCTGGCAGAAGGTGACCTCGGCCGATCGGGTGCTCGCCGAGGCGGCCGAGGCGCGCGCCATGGCGAAGGCGGTCCCGAACGTTCGTCCGATGGAGAGTTTGGTGGCGGTCACGGCGCTGCTCGCGGAACATCATCCGCGCGAGTTCCCGCACCGCTACCTCCAGGCGATCGTCACCGTGCCCGAACACCGCGGCAAAGGCGCGGGCGGCGCCATCCTCGCCGACCGGATCAAGGCGTATTCCGACGCCTCCGAGACCGCTTTCCTGGAGGCGAGCACCGAACGCTCGTCCCGCCTCTATGCCCGCAACGGGTTCGTCCGCACCGGGATCACGCATACGTTGCCCGACAACGGCCCGACGCTGATCCCGATGTGGTTCCGAGGCTGACCAGCAGTGGAGGCGTGCCCCGATTCGTCGAGACCGCCATCACAGATGACTGACGAAATCACCGTTGTAGACGCGGGCGACCCGCAACCTTGGTTGGCCGAAGCTTGCAGCCTCTCCGGTATGGATCGCGATCAGCGAATCCGGCCCTCGCCACCAGGTATCGGCAAGGCCGCGAACATCGGGCACGGGTTCGAAGTCGCGGGGCGGCAGCTGATCGATCGCGTCACCGCGAATTGTGGTGATCTGTCGAGCTCGAGTCGATGCGTGGTGAGCCAGCGCGACCGATTCGATCCAGCCTTCGATGCTCGCGTGCAAGGGCACCCATTGATCTGCGTCGATGCCGAATTCCCCTGCGGGACCGATCATGAACGCGTAGCCCATCGACACACGCTGCACACCCGCGTCGAACCACCCGACACGATCGGGCTTCCCCGCGGGCAGGTCGCCCCACAGCATCTTCGGCCCGCCGTCGTAGTCCACCGACGGCGGCAGGACCAGTCCACCCCAGCGCTTCTGAAAATCCAGGATGCGATCGACCTGTGTTGCGGGAATGCCGAACTCGAGCCACTGGTCCCCCAGCTTCTCGAAACTGGGCGTTTCGACGCGAACACACTGCGTCGAAACAAACCACTCACCCCGACGCGTCAGAGGCTCAGCCGAATCGATGACGGGCCGCATGTCCACGCGACCGACGGTAACCGACTCGCGCGAACACGCGCTGCTGCCGCCCTCCCCGCGAACCTGAACGGTTCCCGTTCGTTGCCGCTGGCACACCCCGAGGTGCGATGGGTTCCCCGGTCGACCCGCGCCCGGCTGTTCGGGTCGCCGTGGCGCGTGCGCCGAGCGGTTAAGCTCGCCGGGTGACCGAGACGAACCTGCTGCAAGGCCCGATTCACCGAGTCCACGTCGAGTTGGGCGCGACGTTCGCGCCGTTCGGCGGGTGGGAGATGCCGGTCTCGTACGCGGGGACGGTCGGGGAACATCAGGCGGTGCGGACTGCCGTCGGGTTGTTCGACGTGAGTCATCTCGGCAAGGCGACGGTCGCGGGTCCCGGTGCGGCGGCGTTCGTGAATTCGGCGCTGACCAACGATCTCGGCCGGATCCGTCCCGGCAAGGCGCAGTACACGCTGTGCTGCACGCCGGAGGGCGGCGTGATCGACGACCTGATCGCCTATTACGTCAGTGACGACGAGATCTTCCTCGTCCCGAACGCGGCCAACACCGCGGCGGTGGTCGCGGCCCTGCGCGCGGCGGCGCCCGAGGGGATCACCGTCACCGACGAGCACCGGGAGTACGCGGTGTTCGCGGTGCAGGGCCCGCGCTCGGCCGAGGTGCTCGGTGCGCTCGGCCTGCCCACCGACATGGAGTACATGGCCTACGCCGACGCCGAGTGGGACGGGCGTCCGGTCCGAGTCTGCCGGACCGGCTACACCGGCGAGCACGGCTACGAGCTGCTGCCGCGCTGGGCCGACGCCGAGGCGGTGTTCCGCGCCCTCGCGGCACAGGTGAAGGCCGCCGACGGCCAGCCCGCCGGTCTCGGCGCGCGCGACACCCTGCGCACCGAGATGGGCTACCCGCTGCACGGACACGAACTGTCCCTGCGCATTTCGCCGGTGCAGGCGCGAGCGGGCTGGGCGGTCGGCTGGAAGAAGCCGGAGTTCTGGGGCAAGTCCGCACTGGAACAGGAGAAGTCGGCGGGACCGCAGCGAACCCTGCTGGGGCTCAAGGCACTCGACCGCGGCGTGCTGCGTCAGGGACAGTCGGTGCTGCGCGATGGCGAACTCGTCGGCGAGACCACCTCGGGCACTTTCTCGCCCACGCTCAAGGTCGGCATCGCGCTCGCCCTGCTGGATACCGATGCCGATCTCCAGCCGGGTGAAGAGGTGGAGGTGGATGTGCGCGGCCGCCGGTTGCGCTGTGAGGTCGTCAAGCCGCCGTTCGTGCAGGCGCGTACCGCCTGAGCGCCGGGCATCCTCGGGCTCGCCGCGCGCTGCGTGTGGTCACTCGGGGCCTACGGTCCAACTGAGGGCGTGACGGCGGGAACCGCGTGGAGGCCGAGCCGAATCCCGACAGGTGGACGGACGCGAATCGGGCACCGATAGGATCACCTGCATGACCGTTGCCGCACAGTTCGCCCATGTTCCCCATCCTGCGCCCGCACCGGCGCAGCGGGTACAGGAGATTCTGGCGGCGCCGGGGTTCGGCCGGTTCTTCACCGATCACATGGTGTCGATCGACTACACCGCGGGTGAGGGCTGGAGCAACGCGCGGGTCGAGCCGTACGGGCCGCTGCCGATGGACCCGGCCACCATGGTCTTCCACTACGGCCAGGCCATCTTCGAGGGGCTGAAGGCGTACCGGCAGAGCGACGGCAGTGTCTCCTGCTTCCGTATCGACGCCAACGCGACCCGCTTCCGCAAGTCCGCGCGCCGCATGGCGATGGCCGAGCTGCCGGAGGAACTGTTCATCGAGTCGGTGCGCCAGCTGCTCGCGGTCGATGAGCGCTGGGTGCCCGCCGCGGGCGGCGAGGATTCGCTCTACTTGCGGCCCTTCATGTTCGCCACCGAAGCGGGACTCGGCGTGAAGCCCGCGGCCGCCTACAAGTACCTGCTGCTGGGATCGCCCGCCGGAGCGTACTTCCCGCGCGGTGTGAAGCCGGTGCGGGTGTGGCTGTCCACGGAGTACGTGCGCGCCGCGCCCGGTGGTACCGGCGAGGCCAAGGTGGCGGGCAATTACGCCGCCTCGCTGCTCGCCCAGGCGCAGGCCTCCGAGAAGGGCTGCGACCAGGTGGTGTGGCTGGACGCGTGCGAGCGCCGCTACGTCGAGGAGATGGGCACCAACAACCTGTTCTTCGTCTTCGGCTCCGGCTCCGAAGCGCGGCTGGTGACCCCCGAACTGTCCGGCTCGCTGCTGCCCGGCATCACCCGAGACTCGCTGCTGACCCTCGCCGCCGACGCGGGCTACCCCGTGGAGGAGCGCAAGATCTCGGTGGAGGAGTGGCGCAAGGGCGCCGAATCCGGCGCGATCACCGAGGTTTTCGCCTGCGGCACCGCCGCCGTGATCACCCCCGTCGGCTGGGTGCGTTCCGCCGAGGGCGAATTCACCATCGGCGGTGGCGAACCGGGTGAGGTCACCATGGCGCTGCGCGACACGTTGACCGGAATCCAGCGCGGTACCTTCGCGGACATCCACGGCTGGATGCGCGGTATGTGAGGAAGACTCGCCCTGAGGGCGGGCCGTAGGGCTCCGGCTGTTGGACAGCCGGGGATTTGGGGATGGGCATCGTGCGTCGATCGATGGTTACCGGAATCGCGTTGCCGAGTCTGGGTGTTTCGGCGTGCAGGGGGTGACGCGTCGGTGCCGGACAACGCAGCACCACCATCGTTGCCGCGCCGACCAGCACCGGGCGTCCCGCCAATCCCGAACCGGTGTGGTCGAAAGCGGCCCTGGGGATCGGCAATTCACCGCTCTCGTGGATCTCGACGGCCGGTGATGCGGTGCTGGTCCCGGCTCAGGACGCGCTGGTCGCGGTGAATCGATCGACCGGTTCCGAGCTGTGGCGCAGGGAACCCAAGCGGCCCGAGAAGTACTCCTACCGGGTGAGCGGCGACGCCGTCGTCTTCCTGGAGGACCAGGGCAAACCCGGCGACCCGGCGTTGATGGAGGTGATCGAGGCCGTTGCCGGATCCTGGCGAGTGGGACGGGAAGCCGGTGCTGGAGTTCCATCGCTGAGCCGGGAAGGTCACCCGCCGCGTTCTCGAGCCTCGGTCGCCGTTTCGTGGTGGCCGTTGCGTGGCCCCCGCCTCGGCGGTCATGCCCGACGCCACCAGGCCCGAATGGGCAGCGCGGGCCCGCTGGACGGCGGGCGTGGCCGGGGTCCGAGGGCGACGCGGGCGGCGGAACGCCACGTCTCGCCGTAGGGCGGCCGAGCGGCCGATGTCGTCGGGTACCGGCAGCGCGGGCCGGCCGAGGATGCCGATGCGTCGCGCGGGCTCAGCCCGGCATCAGCATCTGCCACTGCTCCAGCGTCTGCGGGCGCATGACGTAGTTGTTGTCGCGGATGCTCGACAAGGCGGCGCTGGGCTCGTGGGAGTACCAGTGGCCGGGGTAGACGACCGGGTCGCCGTGCAGGCCGGCGAGGTAGCGCAGGCTGCGGAACATCTCGTCGGAGTCGCCGCCGGGGAAGTCGGTGCGGCCGCAGCCGTCGACGAAGAGGGTGTCGCCCGCGATGAGGCGGTTGTCGAACAGGAAACACTGGCTGCCTGGCGTATGGCCAGGGGTGTGTAATAGCTCGATCTCGAACGCGCCGACCTCGACCTTGTCGCCGTGCTCGTGGCCGGTGAGTTCGCTGGGCGCGATGCCGGTGACGTTGGCGACCCAGGCCAGTTCCTTGTTGTTCACGTGCACCGGGACGCTGGTCTTCTCGAGCAGTTCGCGTACACCGCGCAGGGTGAAGCCGAGCATGGTCCCGCCGACGTGGTCGGGATGGTGGTGGGTGGCGAGGACGCCGGTGAGGCGCAGGCCGTCGGCCTCGGCGATGGACACCAGATCGCCCGCGGCGTACGCCGGATCCACCACAACGCATTCGCCCGTCTCCCGATCACCGATCAAGTAGGCGAAATTTCGCATCTGCGTCGCGATCGGATCACCGACGGCGTAGTCCCGTCCGGACAACAGTTGCCGAAAATAGAGGCGCTCGGAAGACATACCGCACACATTAGATCCTGACCCAGACGGTTCGTGCGCCAAGTGCGTGAAAGATTCCGATAGGTCGGATCATGGCGTGCGCAAACAGGTGGCGAGTGGGTAGGGTCGCCGTCTTCGGGCGCGCGGTGCAGGCCCTGATCGTCGTCGCGCTTGTACCCTGCCGCCACACCGGCGCCGACTTCGGTTGTCTGCCAAAGGTTTTCCGGGCTTGCGCGCCATGCGAGCGAATCGGGCCGCGCGTCGCCGCACCGCGCGACTCCGCCCGAGCCTTCCCGAAAACAGTGGTCAGCGAACCGCCCCGCAACGCCATGCGCCCATTCTCGACGCTCGGAGAAGAGACGAAGTTCATACACTGTCCAACAAGATATGAATTCGCGTGATACCGACGGTTACGTGAATTCGTGAATTATCCGGCGAGCGAGAGTCCGACAGCGGAGAGGGTGACCGAAATCTCGATCGCCGCGCCGAGCACGTCACCGGACAAACCGCCGAACCGGCGCAGCATGTGCCGCACCACCACCGCGGCGATACCGACCGCCACCGCGATCGCGAGCGGTCCGAGCCAGGGATGCTCCGGCACCGCGACGACGCCGCACGCCAGCGCGACGATCACCCACGCCGCCCCGGTCAGCGGGGACTGGGTGTCCGCCACGAGCGCGCCGAAGGCGGTGCCCGGCGCGGCGGGAATGCCGCGGCGACAAGCCAGGACGACGACGACCCGTCCGATCGCGACGGCCAGCGCCACCGCGAACCACCGTCCCGCGTCGGCCAGCGCGGCGAAGGCGAACGCCTGCACCCCGATGGCGAACACCAGCGCGGCCGCCCCGAACGGCCCAACCCCGCCGCTCTTCATGATCTGCCGCGCCCGCTCCGGCGGTCCGTAACTGCCGAGACCGTCCATCGAGTCGGACAAGCCATCGAGGTGCATGCCCCGCGTGAGCAGCGCCAGCGCTGCCACGGTCAGCAGTCCGGACAGCGGGGCGCTCGCCCCGGCCGAGGTCAGCGCCCACGCCAGCCCCGCCGCGATTGCACCGAGCAGCGCACCGACCAGCGGGGCGAGCGCGATCGCGCGGCCCGCCGCGGCCTGATCGACGTCGTCCGGGCCCCGCACCGGGAGCACGGTCAGCCACGAGACGGCCAGGCGAACCCCGGGCGTCATTTGGTCAGATCGGGCGCGGCCGGGATCTCGGCGTCGGAGGTGCTGACGCCCGCCTCGCCGAAGGTGGCCATCTCGGCGAGCGCGGCGACCGCAGCGCGCAGAATCGGCAAGACCGTGAGCGCGCCGGAGCCTTCGCCGAGTCGCATGCTCAGGTCGACCAGCGGTTCCATGCGCAGCTGTTTCAGCGCGAGGTTGTGCGCGGGTTCGGTGGAGCGGTGCCCGGCCAGCCACCACGCGCTCGCGCCCGCGGCCAGATCCTCGGCGACCAAGGCCGCCGCGGTGACCACGACGCCGTCCAGGATCACCGGCGTGCGCCGGGTCGCGGCCTGCGCGAGGAATCCGGCGATGGCGGCGATGTCGGCGCCCGCGGCGACGCGCAGCAAATCCACCGGATCCTTCAGGACGGGCCGAGCGCGGCGCATCGCGTCGCGGATCGCCGCGACCTTGCGCGACCAGCCCGCGTCGTCCACGCCGGTGCCGCGTCCGACCGCGACCACCGGCTCGGTGTCGGTGAGCGTGGCGATGAGCACGGTGGCGGGCGTGGTGTTGCCGATGCCCATGTCGCCCGCGACGAGAAGGTCGGCGCCGCCGTCGATCTCCTCGTCGGCGATGGCCCGGCCCGCGGCGATGGCGGCCTCGACCTCCGCCTGGCTCAGCGCGTCCTCGCGGTCGATGGAACCGCTCGACCTGCGCACCTTGTGCTTGCCCACGAGCGGATCGGTCTCGGCGTCGACCGAGATGTCGGCGACCCGCACGGTCGCACCCGCGACGGCGGCCAGCGCGTTCACCGCCGCGCCGCCCGCGAGGAAGTTGGCGACCATCTGCGCGGTCACCTCGCTCGGATACGCCGACACACCGTGCCGCGCGACGCCGTGATCACCGGCGAAGACGACGACCCTGGCGCGCTCGAACTGCTTCGGCGGGCAGACGCCCTGGCACGCGGCCACCCAATTGCCCAGCGTTTCCAGGCGGCCCAGCGCGCCAGCGGGTTTGGTCAGTTGCGTCTGCCGCTGTTCGGCGGCCGCGCGAATCCGCGCGTCGGGGGGCGCAACCGGTCCGAATCCGTGTGTCACTGTCGAGCCTCTCCGGTCGGGCGGCGTCCGCCGCACGTGCTTCCGACGCCCAATCTTGCCCGGAGCGCGCCGCCCACACCGCACCAACCTCCACCACCGACCGTCGTTTCGCTACCTAGCGAACTCATACGGATTCGACGGGAGCCGCTCGGATCTACTTCAGGCGGAGGGGCAGCCCGGCGACGACGAGGAACGCTTCGTCGCAGACCGCGGCGAGGCGCTGGTTGAGGAGGCCGATCTCGTCGCGGAACAGACGACCGGAGCGAGTCGCGGGGATGACGCCCATGCCGACCTCCGGGCTGACGATGATCAGGCGGTCGCGGTAGTCGGCGACGGCGGAGACCAGGGCGTCGGCATCCGGGCCGACGGTGCCCCGCGGGGAGTCCCAAGCGTTCAGAGCATCGATGCGCGCGGTCAGCCAGGTGCCGATGTCGTCGACCAACGTCGCGGCTCCGGGCGCGGGGTCGGCGAGAACCGCTGCGGCGTCGGCGCTTTCGACCACCGACCAGTCGCCGGGTCTGCGGTCGCGATGGCGGGCGATGCGTTCGGCGAAGTCGTGGTCGTCGGGATCGGGGACCGAGGTCGCCAGGTACCGCACCGCACCCGAGGCCGCGGCGAGTCGCTCCGCGAACGCCGACTTTCCCGAGCGAGCCCCGCCGAGCACAAGCGTCCGCGGAGGACGCGCGGTTCCGGAATCCTGCGACACCCCCGCACGCTATCAACAGGCTTGCCCGAGCCATCCCCGCGACTTTCGACGGAGTGCTGGCAGCCCCGCTCGGGTGTAGCGGCTCGCCCGGCGTCGCCGAGCCGGATGCGGCGATTTCGCGCACCTTTGTGGACGCGGCACTAGCCTTGCCGGGACCTGGCGGCGAGCCCGAGGGCTCGACCTGCTTGCCATTGCCTCGATCGTTGAGCTCGCTGATTGTGGGAGGGGATATGCGGCCATCCGGGCCTGCTGTTCGCCATCATCGGCCCGATGCCGGTGGTTGAGCCGCCGAGGGCGGTGGGCGGTCCCGAGCTAGCTGATCCGAACGTGCCGCGCGTGTCGCACGTTTGCTGATACCGGCTGAGCGGTGCCGAGCGTGAACGGCTGCTCCCGAGACAGGACGGGCGCCGCCGGTCGCAGGCGTCGAAGCGAAACAGGGGAAGGGCGAGCACCCCCGGAACGTCGTTGCGGCCCAAGCACGGGCAGCGGATTCGCCTGCTCCGGTCGCTGTCGGACGGACTCGTCCGCTAGCGGTCGGGCGAATGACTCAGCTAGTCGACGCGGTGGCCCCGAAGCGGCGGCGGTATTCCGTCGGGGAGATGCCGACCAGGCGTTGGAAGTGGTGGCGGAGGAGCGCGCCGGAGCCGAAGCCCGCTCGGGCGGCGATCTGTTCGAGACCCTGTTCGGTGTCTTCCAGCAGGTGCTTGGCGTAGAGGACGCGCTGGTTGGTGAGCCATTTCACCGGTGTCGTCCCGGTCTCGGCGGCGAAGCGGCGGGCGAAGGTGCGCGTCGACATCATCGAGCGCGCGGCCAGGTCGTCGATGGTGTGCGGCAGATCCAGGTTCTCGCTCATCCATTGCAAGGTGGTGGCGAGACTGTCGGAGGTGCAGGCGGGGACCGGGCGTTCGATGAACTGGCGTTGTCCGCCGTCGCGCTGGGGCGGCACCACCATGCGGCGGGCGATGCCGTTGGCGGCGGCGCTGCCGATCTCCCTGCGCACCAGGTGCAGGCAGGCGTCGATGCCCGCGGCGGTGCCCGCGCTGGTGATGAGGTTGCCCTCGTCGACGAAGAGCACGTCCGGGTCCACGGTGGCGGACGGGTAGCGAGCGGCGAGCTGGTCGACGTAGCGCCAGTGCGTGGTGCATTTGCGTCCGTCGAGCAGCCCGGCCGCGCCCGCGACGAACGCGCCCGAGCAGACGGTGAGGATGATCGCGCCCGCCTCCGATGCCGCGCGCACGGCGTCGACGATCCGGGGGTCGAGTCCGTCGGTCAGCGCGGTGGCGGGAGCGGCGGGGATGGCGACCAGATCCGCCTTGGGCAGTTCGTCCAGCGCGAACTCCGGTGTGATCGTCACGCCGGGGGTGGTGGAGCGAAGCGCGCGGCCTGGTTCGGCGCCGCAGACCTTGAAGTCGAAGCCGGGCAGTCCGTCGGCGGTCCGGTCGAGCCCGAAGACCTCGCAGACCACCCCGAACTCGAACATGGCCAGCTTCTCGAACAGCACGACGGCGACCTTCGACAGCATGGTCCGAGGGTACCTGGCTGGATCTTTGCGAACAATGGCTTGGCTGCCACTTTCGGCGGAAAGTTTATAGGCGAAAAATTTCTGCCATGTTGACTTTCCTTCTCATCGCGATCGTCGTGGTAGCTGTTTCCGTCTTCCCGGCGCGCGGGCGGGGACTCGCCGGCTCCGCGCATGTGGTCGACCGGGACGCCCAGCGCCTGCAAGCCGAGCTGAACGCCATTCGCTTCTCGCACCACCGCTGAGAACGAAAACGGGCCGTTCGCGGCACTCGCCACGAACGGCCGAACTTCGGAGTGCCTATGCGCTGCCGGGCACAGTCCGTCGACGGACCGCGCATGGCCGGAGCGAAGGCGGAGGTACGCCTATACGGCCTCGCCGGGTGAGACCCGCGGCTTAGGCGCCCGCATCTTGCGGATCTGCGACGCGCGGACGAAGGCGTACCAGCCGAGACGGAAGCCGGTGTCGGTGTTGTCGGGGAACCGCTCGCGAACCCGGTTGTTCACGATCCGGCCGAGGACGACGCCCTCGATGGCCATGAACAGCATCATCACCAGCATGGCCAACGTCACGATCGTCTGCAGACCGGGCGCGGCGAACATCGACATGATCAGCACCAGCGCCATCGGCATGAACAGGCCGACCAGGTTGCGCCGGGCGTCGACGAGATCGCGCACGTAGGCGCGGACCGGACCCTGGTCGCGCGGCAACAGGTACTTGTCCTCGCCCGCGAGCATGCGGGCCCGGCGCTCCTGGGCCGCCTGCCTACGCTCGGCGCTCGCGGCCTTGCGCTCCTCCTTGGTGCCACGGGTGGCCTTACGGCGGGCCCTGGCCTCCTTGGCGGTCAACGGCGCTGGCGCGACCGGTCCGCGCCGCTTGCCTTCGGCCTCACGGCGTTTCGGGGTGGGGCGGCCCTTGCCCGGGGTGAGCGTGGGGGGCGTCTTGGTGGTGATGGCGGTCGAGCCGCCGTTCGCGTCCGCCGTGCTGTCGGCGGTCGCGTCGGTGGTGCTGGACTCGCCGCGACGGAACAATTTCACAGCAACCAGGCTATTCGATGTGCCAGCCAGCCGGAAATGCGGCCGTGAGTCCGGCCACCGAACACCGAGGTTGTGTCAACGCGCGAGGGGCCGAGTGGCAAGATGGGGAATAGCAGCCCGCTGAGTGGTGTTGACTCCACGAGCCGTGCGCTGTTCACGGGTTGACCCACAGCTGTCCTTAGGAGAGTTCATGACTGTGCCGAACGAGACGACCACCCACGGTGTGACTCTGACGGATGCCGCCGCCTCGAAGGCCAAGGCGCTGCTGGATCAGGAGGGCCGCGACGACCTGGCGCTGCGCATCGCCGTGCAGCCGGGTGGTTGTGCGGGCCTGCGCTACCAGCTCTTCTTCGACGACCGCTCGCTCGACGGCGACCTGACCGTCGACTTCGGCGGCGTCACCCTGGCCGTCGACCGGATGAGCGCCCCCTACGTGCAGGGCGCCTCGATCGACTTCGTCGACACCATCGAGAAGCAGGGTTTCACCATCGACAACCCGAACGCCACGGGCTCCTGCGCCTGCGGCGACTCCTTCAACTGACCCGCGAAAGGCGAACGTCCGCCTTCGCTCCGGCCATGCGCGGAAATCGACGGCCTGTGATTCGGCGCGCAGCCGAGCCGAGCGTTAGCTCGGAGTATGCGCGGCTGTCGACCACCCGCGTGCAGCCGCGCGAGCTGACGCCAGTGCCTCTGTAGCGCACCGCGGATCGGCTACGGTGGGAGCGGGATCTCGATCTCCGCTTCCACCGCCTGCCGCCTACCGTTGAAGGGCTCAGCCTCGTGTCTATCGCCGTGTCCGCGTCCATCGCGACCGACCACCTCATGCGTTTCCCCGGACGGTTCGCCGATGTGCTCCTGGCCGATCAGCTCGACCATGTCTCGCTGAGCTTCCTCGTCGACGACCTGCAGATCCGCCGCGGCGGCGTGGCGGGCAACATCGCCTACGCCATGGGCGTGCTCAACCGCGAGCCGCTGCTGGTCGGCGCGGTCGGCGCCGACTTCGCCGACTACCGCGCCTGGCTGGAGCGGCACGGCGTCGACTGCTCGACCGTGCACATCTCCGATCGCGCGCACACCGCCCGGTTCGTCTGCACCACCGACGACGACATGGCGCAGATCGCGTCCTTCTACCCCGGCGCGATGAGCGAGGCTCGCGACATCTCCCTGGCCGAACTCGCCGAGACGAAGCGGCTGGATCTGGTGCTCGTCGGCGCCAACGATCCCGAGGCGATGCTGCGCCACACCGAGGAATGCCGCGAGCTCGGCATCCCGTTCGCGGCCGACCCCTCTCAGCAGCTGGCCCGCCTGGACGGCGACCAGGCGGTGCGCCTGATCGACGGCGCCGCTTACCTTTTCACCAACAAATACGAGTGGGCGCTGCTGCTGCAGAAGACCGGACTGAGCGAGGACGAGGTCGCCAAGCGCGTCGGCATCCGGATCACCACGCTCAGCGGCGACGGTGTGCAGATCGTCGACAACGACGGCACCGAGATCCACGTCGGCGTGGTCCCCGAGCGCACCAAGGTCGAGCCGACCGGTGTCGGCGACGCCTTCCGCGCCGGCTTCCTCACCGGCCACACCGCCGGACTGAGCCTGGAGCGCTCCGCCCAGCTCGGGTCGCTGGTCGCGGTCCTGGTCCTGGAGACCATGGGCACCCAGGAGTGGACGCTCAACAAGGACGACGCGCTCGAGCGCCTCACCCAGGCGTACGGCGCGGAAGCCGCCGCCGAGATCAAGCCGCTGCTCTGAATGTCGCCTAGCGGCCGTCCGTCGAAAGGCGGCCGCATCGGACAAATCCCCGTCGCAGCACCAGGCTGCGTTGCCCATCGGATGACGCCGGACTCCGGCCGTACAGCACAGCGCCCCTCGGTCTACCGAGGGGCGCTGTCGTATTCGGGGCTTTACACCGCGCGCGTTCGCGCGGGCCTACAGCGACACCGGGTACACCGGCTCCTGGATCTCCGGCTTGATCCGATCCTCGACGAAGATGCCGTGCCACACCATGAACACCAGCAGCGTCCACAGCCGCCTGCTGTGGTCGGAACGACCGGCGCGGTGGTCGTCGAGCATGGTCTTGATCGCGGCCTTGTCCAGCAGGTGGTCGGTCTGCGAGTCGGCGATCTGCACCTGCGCCCAGTCGTAGAGCTCGGTGCCGCGCAGCCAGTGCCGCAGCGGAACCGGGAAGCCCAGCTTGGCGCGGTGCAGCACGTGCGGGGGCACGATGCCCTCCAGCGCCTGGCGCAGCGCGTACTTGGTGGTCTCCTTGGTGATCTTCTGCTCGAAGGGCAGCTGCTCGGCGACCTTCAGCACCTCGGCGTCCAGGAACGGCACCCGCAGCTCGAGCGAGTTGGCCATGGTCATCTTGTCGGCCTTGACCAGGATGTCGCCGCGCAACCAGGTGAACAGGTCCAGGTGCTGCATCCGCGCCACCGGGTCCCAGCCGCGGGACTGGGCATAGAGCGGGGCGGTGACGTCCTGGTGGGTCCACTCCGGGCGGAACTCGCGCAGCACAGCGCGCAGCTGGGCGTCGTTGAAGCTGCGGGCGTTGCCGTAGTAGCGCTCCTCCAGCGTGAGCGAGCCGCGGTGCAGCAGGCTCTTGCCGCGGGTGCCGTCCGGAATGCGCTCGGACAGCTTGCCCGCCAGCTTGCGCACACCCTTCGGTAGGTACTCGAAAGGCTTGAGCGACAAGGGCTCCCGGTAGATGGTGTATCCGCCGAACAGCTCGTCGGCGCCCTCGCCGGAGAGCACCACCTTGACGTGCTTGCGCGCCTCCTTGGCGACGAAGTACAGCGGAACCAGCGCCGGGTCGGCCACGGGGTCGTCCAGGTACCAGACGATCTCGGGGATGGCGGCGGCGAATTCGGCGGGGGAGACCACCTTCACGATGTGGCGAGCGCCGATCGCCTCGGCGCTCTCGGCGGCCACGTCCACCTCGGAGTAGCCCTCGCGCTCGAAGCCGGTGGTGAAGGTGATCAGCTTCGGGTTGTGCCGCATGGCCAGCGCCGCGACCGCGGTGGAGTCGATGCCGCCGGACAGGAACGACCCGACCGTCACGTCGGCGCGCATGTGCTTGGCGACCGAGTCCTCGAGTGCCGCCGCGATCTCGCGATAGCGGGCGGCTTCCGAACCCGCCGCGAACGGACGCACCTTGAAGGACGGCCGGAAGTAGCGGGTGATCTTCGGCTCCGCACCGGGACGGACCGTGGCGTAGGTGCCCGACTCCAGCCGCCGGATGCCCTTGTGCAGCGTCTCGGGCTCCGGGACGTACTGCAGCACCGTGTAGTGCTCCAGCGCGCGCGGGTCGAGCTCGTCGGACGACCGCAGCGCGGGCAGCAGGTCGAGCAGGCTCTTCTTCTCGCTGCCGAAGGCCGTCCCGCCGGGGCCGGTGGCCAGGAACAGCGGCTTGATGCCGAACGGATCGCGGGCCAGGAACAGCTCGCTGGTCTCGGTGTCCCAGATCGCGAAGGCGAACATGCCGCGCAGTCGCCGCACCGCGTCGGCGCCCCAGTAGTGGAAGGCCGCGACGATCGCCTCGCTGTCGCCCTCGGTGGCGAACATCTTCCCGTCCGGGAACTCGGCGCCGTGCGCCGCCGCCAGTTCCTCGCGCAGCTCGATGTAGTTGTAGATCTCGCCGTTGAAGGTCAGCGCGTAGCGCTCCGGGTTTTCGGCGGGACCCCAGCGCAGCGGCTGGTGCGAGTGCTCGATATCGATGATCGACAGGCGGTTGAAGCCGACGACGAGGTGGTCGTCGTGCCAGGTGCCGCGCTCGTCGGGGCCGCGGTGGCGCATGCAGTGCAGCGCGTTGTAGACCTGGTCGACCACGTCGGATGTCGCCGCGTCAGATGTCAGGAATCCGAGCAGTCCGCACACGGTGTCGGCAACCTCGTTTCTCCGGTGGGGACGCCACCCGTCCGGGCGTCCGAAATGGCTGGGGGAGCTGCGGCGCGCGCCACGCACACCGCGGGCCGAAATATTGTGTCCGAGTATGCCGCACGCGGGGGATCCGCGCGGCGCGCGCGTCCTGTCCTGCGCGGATGCGCTGGTGACCGCCCTCGCCCCCGCCCCGGCGGAGTGTCGAGGGCGACCCGACGACAAGGAGGACGCCGGTTTGGTCTACGCTGCGTAGTACTCAGGCCATTCTCAGGCGACGCGTGCGCGGAGTCGAGACGGCCTGACATGTGCTTGGAAAGTGTCGTCAGGGCGATCGCGGCCCCGGCGGCGCACTGTCGGAATGTGTGGCGACCAGGAAGGCGTGAGCGTGGCGCACAAGGCGAGCGAAGAGATCGGGGCACGACCCGTGAAGGGTCGGCAGGGCCGCGTCCTTCGGCGGGCCGGGCTGGCGGTGTCCTTGGGGATCACCGCGATGCTCGTCTCGGGCTGCTCGATCGACAATGTTTGGCTGCGGTTCGGCTGGCCCTCCGGTGTCACGCCGCAGGCCACCCGGATGCGGGAGCTGTGGACCTGGTCGGTCGTCGCCGCGCTGGCGATGGGTGTGCTGGTCTGGGGTCTGACCTTCTGGACGATCGCGTTCCACCGCAAGAAGAAGGACTCCCCGGAGTTCCCGCGGCAGACCGGTTACAACGTGCCGCTCGAGCTGACCTACACGGCGATCCCCTTCGTCATCATCGCCGTGCTGTTCTACTTCACCGTGGTCGTGCAGAACTACGTCCACGAGAAGGTCGACAACCCGGACGTGACGGTCGACGTCACCGCCTTCCAGTGGAACTGGAAGTTCGGCTACCGCGAGGTCGACTTCAAGGACGGCTACCAGTTCAACGGCATCGACTCTGTTCGCGAGGACGCCGCGCAGGCGCAGCTGGCGGAGTACGAGGAGCGGACCAAGGACGGTCACCCGCAGCCGGGCCCGGTGCATGGCAAGCCGGAGAACGACATCCTCTCCTACCTGCACTACGACACCGTCGAGACCGTCGGCTCCAGCAGCGAGATCCCGGTCCTGGTGCTGCCGACCGGCAAGATCATCGAGTTCCAGCTCGCCGCCGCCGACGTGATCCACTCCTTCTGGGTGCCGGAGTTCCTGTTCAAGCGCGACGTGATGCCGAACCCGAAGGAAAACCAGTCGGACAACGTCTTCCAGATCACCAAGATCGAGAAGGAAGGCGCGTTCGTCGGCCGCTGCGCCGAGATGTGCGGTACTTTCCACTCGATGATGAACTTCGAGGTCCGCGCCGTTTCGCCGGAGAAGTTCACCCGGTACCTGGACGAGCGTCGCGCGGGTAAGACCAATGCCCAGGCGCTCGAGGCCATCGGTGAGTCCCCCGTCGCCACCTCCACCCGGCCGTTCAACACCGACCGCTCGGTCAAGAGCGCGGCCGCGCCCGAGACCAAGTGAGGACTGATCTGACATGAAGATCGAAGCGCGCATTTTCGAACTGCTCACGGTGTTCTTCGTCATCGTGGGCGTGGTGTACGGCTTCTTCACCGCCCAGTCGCGCACCGGCGTCGAGTGGGCGGGCACCACCGCGATCGTGCTGACCGCGGGCCTGTCGCTGATCGTCGGCACCTACTTCCGGTTCGTCGCCCGTCGCCTGGATTTGCGTCCGGAGGACTACGAGGACGCCGAGATCGTGGACGGCGCCGGTGACCTCGGCTTCTTCTCGCCGGGCAGCTTCTGGCCCATCACCCTGGCGGCCGCCGGTTCGGTCACCGCCCTTGGCCTGGCCTTCTTCGAGCCGTGGCTGATCGCGGTCGGCGTGCTGTGTGTGCTCGCCGCGGCCGCGGGCCTGGTGTTCGAGTACCACCTCGGTCCCGAGAAGCACTGAGCGTAAGCACCGAGCGCCCCACCGGATTTCCGGTGGGGCGCTTTGCTGTTCCCGGGAGACCTCAGAGGCCGAAAGCGTGCCGAAGGCGAGTGGTGGAGCGGGGCGCGACGCCCGCAAGGCCGCGTAAGGTGCGGGCGAGGCGCGGGTGTTCCTCGTCGCGGGCGGTGATGGCGGTCTCGACCGCGCGGGCGACTTCGGCGGGGTCGCGGTCGTACTGGTCGGCGAATGCCACCTCGGTTCCGGCCGCGGCGCGATCGGAGTGCACGGCCGGATAGTCGATCGCGGTGACCTGGATGCCGTGTGACCCGAGTTCGGCCTCGGCGCACTCGGCGAAGGTGGTCCACGCGGCTTGGGAACTCGCGTAGGAGGCGAAACTGGCTGCCGCCGTGGCGTTGTGGTGCGCCGGGCCGACATTCACGACGTGGCCGGAGCCGGAATTGAGCATCGCTGGCAGCAGGCCGAGGGTCAGCCGCAGCGGGCCGAAGTAGTTGACCGCCATCATGCGCTGATAGTCGCGGAAGCGGTCCAGGGATTGCACGACCGGGCGGTGCTGTGGGCGACCCGCGTTGTTCACCAGGACGTCGACCGAGCCGAACTCGGTGAGCACCCAGGTGACCAGCTGGTCGACATCGCCGAGCGCGGAGATGTCGCACCGGAACCAGTGCGCCCGACCGCCCGCGGACGTGATCTCCGCGCAGGTCGTGATCAGCTGGTCGCCGCGCCGGGCGACCAGTAGCAGTTGGGCGCCCCGGTCGGCCAAGAGAGCGGCGGTGGCGCGGCCGACCTCGGAGCAGGCGTCGGTGACCAGGACGCGCTTGCCCGCGAGGGATTGGTCTGCGCCTGTGTGCTTCCCGGCGGGGCGATCCGTGCTGGGCTGGTCTGTATCGGGCCGATTCGTACCGAGCCGATCTCTACCGGGCCGGTCCGCGCCGCTTCGGCGGCTGCTGGATTGTTCGGCGCGCGATGCTGACGCGCGGAGTTTGCGTTCGACGAAACGGGCCGGGGCGGGGCGGAATTCGAGCATCGATACAGCTACCTTCGCATCCGATGACATGCTGAACGAACCCATCGGCACCCCGCCGACAATGCCGAGTCGACCGCGGTCGCCGAGTGGCTACGGAGCTACCACTCGGCGACCAATACGGTGCGGCACAGTCTAATCGGCCGATTCGTAGCGCATGGCGTGTTCGGAGGCGCAGATCTCATCGATTCCGGCGACGATGTCGCGCAGCAGTTCCGAGGGCAGCGCGGACGGACGCAACCGGCAGGTGAAGGTGATCAGACCGTGGTCCTCGGCGGGCAGACTGCGCGCGGCCGCCTCGGACCGCAGGTAGGTCGAGCGTACGCCGTAGGTCATCGCGGAGATGACGGTGAAGCAGCCGGTGCGTTCCCGGTGGCCGGAGAACAGGTCGTGCAGCCGGTAGAACACCGAGGCGTAGGTCGACAGCGGCGCGAAAATGCCGACGCGATAGGCGGGTCCGCGCTCGGAGGAGCTGATCACGGTGTCGGCGAGGTATTCCGCGTCGCGCAGCGTGAGCACCTTGGGGGCGAACATCAGCGCGCCCGCCGCGGCGTTGCGCACCGGCATGCCCGCCTTGCCGCCCGCGTGCGAGGCGATGGCGCCCAACGACTTCCGGGTACGCGTGCCGACCTCGCGGCGCGCGCGCAGCGAACGGGTCGGCGTGGTGGGGTACAGGCTGGACCACTGGCCGAAGCGCACGGTGCCGAGCTGCACGTGGCCGGTGCCGACCGGCCGGGCCACCTTCAGCGGCGCGGTGTCGACCCAGCGGCCGACCTGCAACGCCGCGTTGCCCGGGCGCAAGATCTCCGAATGCGCGTGCTCGACGAAGGAATCGAAATCGAGGAACCGGTCGGCGTCGGTGGTGAGCCAGGTGTGGTCCTTGTCGATGTCGACCGCGTCCAGGGTGAGCGCGGTGATGATGCCCGCTCGCCCGCCCGCGCCGAGGATGCGGTGGAAGCGCTCGGTGTGGTGGTGGCGTCCGCAGGTGCCGATGCGCCCGTCCGGGTCGACGTATTCCAGATCCACGATCTGGTCGATGAACAGCCCGTACCGGTGCGAGGCGCTGCTCACGCCGCCGACCGAGGCGAACCCGCCCGCGGTGATGTCACGGTGGTCGCCGACGATGGGCAGGCCGAGCCCGTGCGCGCCGAGGCGGCGGTCGATGTCGGAGAGCTTGGCGCCCGCCTGCACGCGGACGGTGCGACGACCCAGGTTGATGTCGAGCACCGAGTTCATCCGGCGCAGCGAGACCACGGTGCGCTGATCGGGCAGCGTCAGGTTGTCGTCGAGCGGCTCGCCGCCGCGGACCGTCAGACGTTCCGCGCGACCGCGTGAATCCCGCACCGTGCGAACGACATCCGCGGTGTCACGAGGTAGATATTCTTCGGCGGAGACAGACTGCGGCGTGCTCATGGCACGACAGCTAACCACAGTCTGGCGCTCGGTGCGCACCCGAAGTCGGAGGCTCTTTCCTCGCACCCGGACAACCCCCTTCGACCTGCGGTTATGCGTATCTCGTCCACCTCGGGAATCGGTCCGCCGGACGCCCGAATCGGTACGGCGCGCATCGGCTTCCGATCGCGGCTCAGCGACCGGGCGCGGGCAGGCGCTGAGCGAACAGCACCGCGCCCGTCGCGTCGCACAGATTCACCGTCAGTTCGGCGGTGCGGCCGTCGATGTGGACCTCGCCGAAATGCTGATAGGCGGCGTCCAGCGGCGAGGTGTTCGGCGCGGGCGGCGCGTGCACGAACACCGCCTCGGGACCGAACGTGGGATCGAGCTGGTTGGGGCCGAAGGCGCCCGCGTTGAGCGGTCCGGAGACGAACTCCCAGAACTCGTCGAAATCGGTGAACACCGCGCGTCCGGGGGAGTAGCGGTGCGCCGCGGTGTAGTGCACGTCGGCGGTCAGCCACACCACGCCGGTCACCCGGTTCGCTTTGATCGCCGAAAGCACCTGCGCGATCTCGCTTTCTCGGCCCGAGGGCGCGTCGGGTGCGCCGTTGGCGGGACCCTCGAACGCGGTCTTGCCGTCCGGCACGATCACGCCGAGCGGCAGGTCGTTGGCGACGATCTTCCAGGTGGCCCGGGAGTCGCGCAGGCCCTCGATCAGCCATTTCGTCTGTGCCGCACCGAAGATCCTGCCCTCGGGCGCGGTGTTGGCGCCGTTGGCGTCCTTGTAGGCGCGCATGTCAAGGACGAACACGTCCAGCAGCGGGCCATAGGAGATCTTGCGATACAGCCTGCCGTCGACGGCTTCCTTCGGATCGAGCGGCATCCACTCGTGGAACGCTTGCCAGGCGCGGGTGGCGAGGGTGTCCATGCTGCGTTCGGTGTAGCCCTTGTCCGCGGCGACGGTGCCGCCGGGGAACCAGTTGTTGACCGTCTCGTGGTCGTCCCACTGGACCAGTTGCGCCACCGAGGAGTTGAACCTTCGATAGTTCTGATCGGTCAGGTTGTAGGCGTACTGGCCGCGGAACTGGTCGAGGGTCTGCGCGACCGCGCTCTTGGCCTCGGTGACGGTGTTGCGCCAGACCCGGCCGTCGGGCAGGGTGACCGACTCCTGGAGCGGGACATCGGCGTAGACGACATCGCCGGAATGCAGGAACAGGTGCGGGTCGCGCGCGGCCATGGTGGCGAAGATCGTCATCCCGCCGAGGTCCGGGTTGATGCCGTACCCCTGGCCCGCGACGTCGCCCGACCACTGAATCCTGATGTCGGACTGGGTGGTCGGCGCGGTGCGGAACACGCCTCGCAGTGGCTCGGAGGTGGCGCCGTCCTCGGCTTCGAGGGTGACGCGGTAATGCACCAGCGAGCCGGAAGGGAGACCGGCGACGCGGACGCGTCCGGTGCCGTCGGTGTCGGGGGTGAGCAGCGGGCCGGTGAAACGGCGCGCGTCGGCGAAGGATTCGGTGGCGGCCGTCTCCACGATCAGCGTGGCGGGCCGGTCCGAGCGGGCCCAGATCAGCGCGCCGTCCGAGCGCGGATCGCCGACCGCGACCCCGTGCGTCAGGGTGGGACGCTGCCGGACCAGCACCGGACCGTCGTCCGTGCCGCAGGCGGCCAGCGCTGGCGCGGCCACCAGACCGAGCGCGGAGGTGCGCAGCAGGGTGCGCCGGGAGAGTTCCGAATGACCGGGAGCCATGGATCTCACCCTCACGCAGGGAATTCAACGCGGGGTGAACGGGTGTGGTCCGTGGGGCCAACAGGTGAGTGGGGTCGCCGCCCGGCGCGCTGGGTTGGGCGGCATAGCCGTTCGCCGCGCTGAAGCATGGGTGGCGGCCATCGGCGCAACTGTCGGTCGCGCGCGCATTCGGCGGCCTTCGTTCACGGCTCGGGTCGGATGTTTGCCGCCCGAGGTCGTCGGTAGTGGTCGCCCATCACGCGGCGGTTTCGACGGCGGCTGTTCAGTTCGTCGGTAGCGCCAGACCTGGCTGCTGGGTTCGGCGGCGCGTGCCTGAAGTCGGGCGGCTCGGCGCGCTCGGTTGTCAGGGGGCGGCCGTCGGGCAACCGGGTGCCGCGAGCTCGGTTGGGCGTTGGGCGTTCAGGGTTCGGGTGGCCGATTGGTCGGTGGCTCGTCGGCAGCGCCAGGTCCGCACGCGGTGGGTGCCCCGGGGCCGAGCGCGGTTGCTGGCCGGGTGGGGTTGGTGGTTGGGGCAGGCGGGGCCACCGACAGTCGTGCGCTCGGTGCGGCTGGACGTACTCGGCGCAGCGGTTCGGTCGGGCGGTCCGGCATCCACGGGGAATTCGCGTCGTCCAGGCCGAGGGCCGCGGTGACGTCCGGGAACCAGCGGATGCATTCGGTGCGCAGGGGCAGTTCGGGCTGGAGTTGCGACATCACGCTCACGCCGGCGAGGAAGGTGCGCAGCATGGGGGTGTGTTCGGCGGGCATGGTGAGCTGGCGGATGACGTTGGACAGGCTCAGGTCCACCGTCGCCGAGACCCGTTTGCGCAGCCAGTCGGTGGTCAGGCGGAAGGTCGGGTCGAGCATGGCGTCGCGCATCGGCGCCAGCTGCTCGAGGACGGTGTGGCTGTCCAGCGCGCGGTCCGGTTCGACGTAACCGCGGCGGCGGATCGCGGCCTCCAGGTCGGTCGGGTCGCCGGAGAGGATCGCGCGGGCGATGTCGGTCAGCGCCTCCAGGTAGCCGGGCGGGAACGGCGCGCACGCGCCGAAATCGACGACCCCCAGTCTGCCGTCGGGCATGATGCGGAAATTGCCGGGATGCGGATCGCCGTACAGCAGACCGGCTTTCGTCGGACCGGAGAGCAGGAAGCGCAGCACGAGCAAACCGATCCGGTCGCGGTCGAACGGCGCGCCCTGCGCGACCATCCGCGACAGCGAGACGCCGTCCAGCCATTCGGTGATCAGCACGTCGCCCTGTTGCGCGACCACGTCGGGCACCACGAAATCCGGGTCGTTCGCGTAGGCCGCGGCGAAGCTGCGCTGGTGCGCGGCCTCGATCTCGTAGTCCAGCTCCTCGCCGATGTAGGCGCACAGCGCCTCGATCACCGCGCGCGAATCCGCGCCGGGCAGCAAGGCGGTGAACAGCGGCGCGATCTGGCGCAGCGCCTGTAGATCGCTGAGCACCGCCTCGCGCGCGCCGGGATACATCACCTTCACCGCCACCCGGCGGCCGTCGTGCCACACCGCGCGGTGCACCTGACCGACCGACGCCGCCGCCGCGTGCCGGTCCTCGAACTCCAGGAACAGCCCGCGCCAGTCCGGACCGAGCTGGGCCGCCAGCGCCGCGTGCACCATCGGGGGCAACATGGCGGGCGCCGAATCCTGCAACTGGTTCAGCGCGTCGCGGTACGGCGCGGCGAAATCCGCGGGCAGCGCCAGCTCGTACAGCGACATCAGCTGCCCGAGCTTGGCCACACAGCCTTTGAGCTCGCCGAGCACGTCGAACAGGTGCTGGGCGGTCCGCGCCTGGATCTCGCGGTTCACCTCGTCGGCGGAACGGCCGAGCATGCGTTTGCCCGCGCCCGCGACCCGCCTGCCCGCGAACGCGACCGGTAGACCGGCCAGCTTCGTGGTGCGGGCGAGTCGGCCCGTCGGCGGATCACCGGCGGGCTCGGCGTCGATACGCCTGGGCAGCTTCAGAATTCGACCACCGTTGTCGCGGCGGGCCATGGTCACCTCACTCGCACGCCGAGAAAGACCACCCCTACCCGTGGTCCCGCGTCGACGTTGTGCGTGACAAGGCTACCAACGAGGCCTCAGTGCGCGAGCCGTGCCAGGCGTTGGTGCAGTTCTCCAGCCCAGTCGACGCCCTCGAGACGCTGGTAGTCGACCCACAGCGCGTCGAAGACGTCGCGGCCCTCGGAGATCCAGCCGCCGCGCTTGTCCGCCTCCAGCACGACGCTCATGCCGGTCTCGGTGGCGATGAAGGTGACCTCCAGCTGGTTCAGCCGCGGATAGTGCGGCGAACCGGCGAACTCGATCTCCTGATAGAACGGCAACGTCTGGGGCGTGTTGTGCACCCGGCCCGACTCCACATCGGCGCTGCGCAGGTGAAAACCCAAGCGCTCCACGGCCGCCAGCAGCACGTGCTGTGCGGGCAGCGCACCGACGCCGATGGGGTCGGTGTCGGCGGCGTCCACCGCGCCGTGGATCTCCACGATCGTGCGCAGCGAGACCACTGTGCCCGGCAGATGCCTGCCGTTGTAGAACGTGATCGGCGTTTCCATCGGCGCGCGCGCCGCGAAACGGAAATCCAGCACCGCGCCGGGCGGCAGGTGCAGCGGACCGTGCACCCCGGTGCGCCCGAACGCGATGTCGCGCAAGCCCTCGTGGTCCTCGTACTCCTGCTCGGCCCTGGTCACGAATTCCACCGCGACCTGCGCGATGTCCTGCCCGACCTGTCCGCCGCGCAGCCGAACCACGCCCTCGACCACCCCGCCCGGCTGCACGCCCGGTGTGAACAACTCGGTCTCGACCTCGGCCCCGCCGACCCCTGCCGCCGCCAACAACTTCTTGAACATGCCCCGCAGTCTCCCCGCCCCGCCTTACCGACACCTTGTCGTTGCCTTGCGCTGTGACCAACGTCATCCGCGGCCCTGCCGTCGTACGCCGCACGAGGTCGCCTCGTGTGCGAAACATAGGGAAGGTCAGGAGAAGGAGCGGCGGGCGGTAGTGACGAAGTCGGCGCAGGCGTCGGGGGACTTGTCGCCGGAGGGGTGCTCGACTCCGCTGTTGACGTCGACGGCGAAGGGGCGGACCGTACGGATGGCGTCGGCGACATTGGCCGTGTTCAGGCCACCCGCGAGGATGACGGGGCGGCCGAGCCCGCGCAGGTCGTCGACGATCGCCGCACTCACTGACCAGTCGTGGGTTCGGCCGGTGCCGCCCAGGCGCTCGGTCGTGCGCGAATCGAGCAGGACCGCATCGCAATTCGCCGCTGCGGAACGGGCGGCGTCCACGGCCTCGGGACCGGTGACGTGCACGGCTCGGATGATCCGGTGCGGCGAGGCCGCGCGAACCTGTCGAACGGTCTCGTCGGTCACCAAGCCGTGGATCTGAACGGCGTCCACGCCGACATGTTCGGCGAGCGCGAGGATCGCCTCGGCGCTCTCCATATGGGTGACCAGAACCCTGGTGACGAACGGCGGCGTCTGCCCGGCGAGCCATGCTGCCCGGTCGGCGTCGAGTGCGTCCTCGCTGACGTGGGTGACGCCCGCGATGAAACCGACCGCGTCGGCGCCCGCCGCGATCGCGATCCGCAAATCACCTTGAGACCTGATTCCGCATAGCTTCGCACGCACCGACACGCGGCCACGATACCGTCGCGGAAACGAGAACGGCCCCGGGACTTTTCGGTCTCCGGGGCCGTTCTCGGGGAGGTCAGCTGGCGGCGGTGTCGGGGATGCGGGCGGCTTCGGGCTTCGAGCCGGAGGGGACGCCCTTGAGGCTGTGGGCGTAGACGTCGACGTATTCCTGGCCGCTCAGTCGCATGAGTTCGTACATGACTTCGTCGGTGACCGCGCGTTCGACGAAGCGGTTGCCGCTCATGCCCTCGTAGCGGGAGAAGTCGATGGGGGCGCCGTACTTGATGGTCACCTTGCGGCGGCGCCACTTGAAGGGGCCGGGCGGGGAGACCTCGTTGGTGCCGATGACCGCGACGGGGATGACGGGCACGCCGGTTTCGAGCGCGAGCCGGGCCAGGCCGGTCTTGCCCTTGTAGAGGCGGCCGTCGGGGGAGCGGGTGCCCTCGGGGTACAGGCCGACCAGACGACCCTCGTCGAGCAGCTTGCGCGCGGCGTTCAGCGCGTCTTCGGCGGCGGAGGCGCCGCTGCGGTCGATCGGGTACTGGCCGGTGCCGCTGAAGAAGAACTTCTGCAGGCGACCCTTGAAGCCGGGAGTGGTGAAGTACTCGGCCTTGGCGAGGTAGTTGATGCGCCGCGGGCTCGATAGCGGAGCGAACAGCCAGTCGGCGAAGGATAGGTGATTACCCGCCATGATGGCCGGCCCATGCGCCGGGATGTTCTCCACGCCTTCTACGGTCGGCCGATTGTAGAGGCGAATGAAGGGTCCCACGAGCACGAACTTCAGCAGCCAGTAGAACATGACGTCCTTCCCCCGGGACCGGGTTAGTAGCGGGCAACCTGCGTCAGTTGCCGACTTTACCGCTGGCTGGAGATCACATCCAATTCCAGCGGTGTATCTCACCACAATCGGGTCGAAGCGGCTCTCGAAGGTCCCTCCGCCGCCGATTGATTCGAACGGGTGTGCCCTTGCGCACCGAAGTCAGCGCCCGCTGCGCGCGACACGCGACGGCCGCCGCCCCGGCTCGTCGAGCACCGCGCGGGCCAGTTCGGCGGCGCCGATCATGCCCGCCGCTTCGCCGAGCTGGGTGGTGCGAATGCGAGCCAGCGGTCGGTGGCCCGCGCCGGTGAGGGCGCGGGCGTACTCCTCGCGCGCCTCGTCGAGGAACAGCGGAGCCGAACTGCTCACTCCGCCCGCGATGACGACCAGATCGGGATCGAAGATGTCGCTGACGAACGCGAGCCCGAGCCCCAGCCAGCGCGCGAAATCGGCCATCGCGGCGAGTGCGACCGGATCGCCGTCCTGGGCAGCGCCCGCCACCCGACGACCCGTCAGCGAACCGGGATCTCGGTAGACCTCCCTGGCCAGCACCGTCGAGCGCCCGGGGTCGGTGGCAAGCAGCTCGATCGCGGTGTCGGCGAGCGCCGTTCCGCTGCAATACCTTTCCCAGCAACCGTGCTTGCCGCACGGGCAGACCCGTCCCTGCGGCACCACCTGCAGATGACCGAGTTCCGGCGCGACGCCGTGCGAGCCGCGATAGAGCTTGCCCTCGATGAGCAGCGCCGCCCCGATGCCGGTGCCGATCGCGACGAGCACGACGTTGTGCCCGCCCGCCGCCGCGCCGAACCGGTACTCGGCCCACGCCGCGGCGTTGGCGTCGTGCTCGAGGATGACCGGCAGCTCGAGGCGCTCGCCGAGCCGCGCCGCGACGGGCGCGTCCTGCCAGGGCAGGTGCGGTGCGAACCGGACGGTGGAGCGATCGTCGTTGATGAAACCGGCGACGGCCAGACCGACCGCGCCGATGGGGTGGCGGCGGCACAGCTCGCGCACGGCGCGGTCGAGCGCGTCCTCCAGTGCGCGAGCGCTGTGCGGGGTCGGCGACTGCACGGTGTCGAGCACCTCGCCGTCGCCGTCCACCACCGAGGCGCGAATGTTGGTGCCGCCGACGTCGATACCGACGGTCAGCGGAGGCGCGGCTGCCACCTGGTGCGTCATGCCTTGATCGTCACGGGGATACCGACGTATCCGGACCGTTTGCTTCGGGCGGAGGAAGGCGCGTCGGACGACAGCGGTGTGTTGGTGCGCTGGTCGGGCGGTGCGCCGGAGCTGTCGCTGCGCTCGTCGTCTGAGCGAGCGGCGTTACGCGGACCGCTCGAGTGGGCCTCGTCGCTGTGTCGATTTCCGGAGCGGGACGCCGTGCCTCGGACGTCACCCGCCTTGTTCTTCCGGCCACCGACGGAAACATGCGCGCCGCTCGACCGCGACGCATTGCCGTGCCGGTGACCGTCCCGCGATGTAGCCGTGCTCGGGCCATCCGAGGGGGACCCGGCGTCGTGTCGATCGGCCGCGCCAGTGCGCTGGTGAGCCGAACGGTGCGCCGCACCCGACCGACCGTCCCCGGCGCCGCGCCGCGCATCCGACCGCGTCCCATCACCGCCTCCCGGATGACGATGCCCCACACCGCTTTCCGCATCCTCGTCGTCCGGAAGCAGCGGATCCACCGGCACCCCGGCCAGCGCCTCGCGCAGCACCGTGACGATGGCGGTGCCGTGATCGGCGATGGCCGCGACCACGTCGTGGTGTTCCCCGCGCACCAGCGCCGCGGCCGCGCAGACCGGGCACCAGCTGCACGCCGACCAGTCCGGCTGACCCTGCGCCGCGCTGCGCCGCAGCACCGGCTCGACGCGTTCGAGCACCGCTTCCGCCAGCAGCTTGAGTTCCGCGGCGAATTCGCTGAAGCCGTCGTCGGACGGCATCTCGCGCTCCATCTCAGCGGCCCTCGGACGTCAGCGGCCACACGTCCGGGTCCGGGCGGAACCGCACGACCAGGTAGCCGCTGTCGAGTTCGGCGTCGTCGACCGTGCACCGCCGCAATACCGGCGCCAGGCGCAACCGGCGCCGCACACCGTCCGCTCCCACGATCAAATCGTCCTCCACTCGTCCCAGTCGCAGCGTCGCCGGATCGACGACGGGCAGGTGCATCCGCATCGCGTACACCGAATGCAGACCCGTGCCCGATTCCAATCGAACCACCGGTTCACCGGAACGTGTGCGAACCTCCGCCGGATTGTCGCCCAGCATAGGTGCAGTTTCGGTGTCCGACGCGGCGGAACCGACGCCGAAGGACAGCGCCTGCAGCGACCCGAGACCCACCGGTTCCGCGCCGGTGTGCTGGGCGATCAGCACCGGAATGTCGCGCATGGCCTTGCCGAGCGCCTCGATCACGTCGAACTGCTCGGCCCTGCGGTTGTGATACCAGTGCACCGCGGGATGCGCCTCCTCGGCCGGGCCGGTCGGTTCGGGCATCGGCGGCAGCACCTTGTTGACGATCACCGCGTCCAGCCGCAGCCCGAGCAACGCGGTCGCCGAACGCACCCGCCCGGACTCGGCGAGGGCGACCCGCTCGGCGACAGTGACCAGTCGCGCGCCGGTGCGGTCGTGGTCGGCGAGCAGGTCGCGCACCTCGCCGACCGCCTTGACGATCCGGTCCACGGTGGCGGCGAGCACCGCCCGGCGCAGGTCGGTGCTGATGGTGCTCATCGCCCGCGCGTGCGGGGGCCAGATGCGTTCCAGGTAGCCGAGCAGGGTGTCGGGCGCGGTGACGATGCGCAGCATGTCCGCCGAGGGTGGGCAGTCCACGACGACGACGTCCCACTCGTCGTCGTCGGCGAACTGGGCGATCTCCACCAGCATCAGCAGTTCCTGCACGCCGGGCAGGCCGGTCAGCTCGGCGGGGTCGAGCGCGGCCAGATCGATGCCGTGGTCGTGGGTATGCGCGCCGCCCGCCGACAGCATGCGGGTCACCTCGCGGAACCGATCCTCCAGCAGCGCCAGGGAATCCACCTCGATGACGTCGAGTCCCGGCAGCACCCTGGTGATTCCGGTGACCGTGCCCGGATCGTGCGGGAAACGGAAACCGAGCGCGTCGCCGAGCGAATGCGCCTGATCGAGGGAGGCCAGCAGCACGGTCTGCCCGGTGCGGGCGTAGGACATGGCGGTGGCGCACGCCAGGGTCGTCTTGCCGACGCCGCCTTTGCCGACGAACAGCTCGAGCCGGGTCCGCTCGCCGGGCTTCCGCTGCCCGGTCAGCCTTCGACCCGTTTCTTCAGTTCCTTCAGCGCGGTATCGGTGATGACCTTCTCGGCCTTGCGCTTGAACATGCCGATCATCGGGATGTTGAGATCCACGGTGAGCTCGTAGATCACCTGGGTGCTTCCGTCGGGCTGGTCGACGAGTTCGTAGGTCCCGTCCTGCGCCTTCTGCAGATCACCGCTGATCAGCTTCCAGCTGACCGCCTTGTCGTCGGCGCGCCAGGTGTAGGTCAGCACGTAAGTGTCCTTGACGACGCCCGCGTCGAGCACGAAGCGGGCGGTGCGCGCCCGGCCGTCCGCGCCCTTGTCCAGCACCTCGACGGACTTCGCCGCCGAGACCCACTCCGGGTAGGACTCCAGGTCGGCGATGACGGCCATCACCCGCTGCGAGGGGGCCTCGATGAGGATCGACCTCTGGGTCCGGTCGGCCATGGTGGTCAACGGTTCCTTTCGGTGTTGAGTGGCCGCGCGGGCGCGGCCTGCGTGCCGCCCGTCCTCAGGCTGCGGGTGTCGCGGCGGGCGTCACCCCGGCCGGGCGGCCCGCCTCGAGCCGCGCCTTGATCTCGAAGGACATCTTCTTGCCCGCGACGCGGCGGGCCCGGTTGGCGGCGAGCAACTCGCGTGGCGACATCCGTTCGGCACCCTGCGGTTCGCAGTGCAGGAAGTAATGCAGGATCACCCCGTCCAGCGAGGCTTCCAGCCACACCTCCATGCTGCCCGTCAGCGCTCCGGACACCGACCAGCGAATTCCCTTGTCGCCGCGGTCCTCCCGCACCTCGAGGGTGAGATCCGGCCACCACTGGCGCCATTTGTTCGGACCATCGAGCACTTCGGCGACCGCCGCGCCCGAGGCGGCGACGAACGTCTGGTCCGCGACCTGAATGCTGCTCACACCGCTGAGCGTAGTTGATCGGGGTTCACTCAGCGGAGGAGGTGGCGGAGGCGCGCGCCGAGGGTGTCCCAGCGCCAGTTCTGCTCCACCCACGCGCGTCCCGCGGCGCCCATGGCCGCGGCGGCGTCGCGGTCGGCGAGGATGTCGACGAGCGCGTCGGCGATCTCGGTGACCTTGCGTCCGTCCACCACTCGGCCGGTCTTGCCCTCCAGCACGGTTTCCGGCGCGCCGCCGGAGCGGCCCGCGACCACCGGGACGCCAGTGGCCGAGGCCTCCAGGTAGACGATGCCGAGACCTTCGACGTCGAGTCCGGCGCCGCGGGTGCGGCACGGCATGGCGAAGACGTCGGCGATGGTGTGGTGCGCGGCGAGTTCGGCCGACGGGACCCGGCCGGTGAAGACCACACTGTCGCTCACCTCGAGCGCGGCCGCCAGACCACGCAGCTTGTCCTCGTAGGGTCCGCCGCCCGCGATGACCAGCACCGCGCCGTCGACGCGATCGCGGATCTCGCGCATCGCCGCGATCAGCACGTCCTGGCCTTTGCGCGGGACGAGCCGGGAGAGGCACAGGATGGTCGGGCGATCGCCGAGCCCGTAGCGCTCGCGCAGTTCGGTGCGGGCCGCGGGATCGGGGCGGAACGTCTCGGTGTCGACGCCCGGCGGCAGGTATTCCAGCGCCGCGCCGGCGCCGAAGGCCGAGGCGAACCGGCCCCGGGTGTACTTGCTGACGTAGGTGACGACGTCGGTGTGGTCGCCGATCGCGCGCAGCGCCTGTCTCGCGCCCGGCAGCATCGACCAGCCGACCTCGTGTCCGTGCGTGCTGGCCAGGATTCGCTCGGCGCCCGCCCGGCGCAGCCGTGGTGAGAGCAGGGCGAGCGGCGCCGCCGCGCCGAACCAGACAGTGTCGCACTTCTCGTCGCGCAGCAGCCGCGCGGCCCGGCGCAGGACCAGCGGCGTCGGCAGCATCAGGGTGGTGGGATGGCGTACCACCTGGAACTTCTGCTTGGCATCGAACTTCAGGTGCGAGTCACCGCGCCAGCGCGGCGCGTAGACCACCAGATCGTCGGGCGGCAGCTCGCCGGCGAGCGTCTGCAGATACGACTGGATACCGCCCGGCCGTGGCGGGAAATCATTGGTAACCAGCAGAGTTCGGGCCATGGGGACAACCTACTTGGTGCGATCGGCTCGCCGCCGATCCGGTCGGGCTGCGCGGAGGCCTGCTCACATGGCCTGAGCGGAGAGCCAAGCGCGCCAGTCCGCGACGAAATCGGCGCGCCCGACGCCGAGCACCTCGCGCAGGACGCGATCCTCGCCCGCGGCGTCCAGGCGGTCCGCGGCGATGCGCCGGTAGAGCTCGACGAGGCGGTGTTCGTCGTACTTCTCGGCGACGAACGCGGAGACCGTCCAGGCCTCCTCGTAGGCGGCGACGGCAGTGCCACCGGCGAACGCGGTGTCCCGCGGCAGGTCGGCGGGCAGCGTCCCGGCGCGCAGTGCGGCGTCCAGCGTCGGCGCGATGTCGGCGAAGGTGTGGCCCTGGCCGCGGTGGGCGGCGTACTCGGCGAAGCCCTCCAGCATCCACTGCGGAGCGCCGTCGGCGGTCACGGCGCGGGCCGCGATATGCGTCAGTTCGTGGCGCAGCAGCGTGCGCAATCCGGCGGGGGACAGACGCCGACCCGCGTCGGGGCTGAAAACCACTCGCTGACCGGTCGGTTGGCTCCCGCGCACGAACGGGTCAGCCACCGAGGCCGCGGCGACCTCTTCGGGCATGTCGGCGCCCGACCGCACCAGCGCGGCGAACTCCGACGGATTGGCGGCGACCAGGACGAGCGCCGACTGCGCCCAGTCCGGTCCCCACAGTTCGGTGATCGCGGCCGTGGCGTCGGGCAGCTCGCGCGCGAGAATCTCGAGCTCGGCGCGGTGACCGGGGTGGCCGACCACCAGCGATTCCGCGCCGTCACCGCCGGGGACGCGCAGCGTTTCGATCGGCCCGAACGGTTCCAGGGTGCGGCGCACCGCGGCCAGGCGCGGGTCGTCGGCGGGCGCTTGCCCGAGGCTCTCGGTGGAGACGTGCTGGGCGGCGCGGATTTTCGGCATCGCCCACTTGGGCGCCATAGCCAGTGCGCAGCAGGTGCCCGTCAACAAGGTGATCATCGCGACGGTGAGAACGAACTGACACCGCCCCTTGGCCATGCACCAGCCGCGTGCCCGTCGCCAACCCTCCATAGCGGATCAGTATCGCCTAGCGGAGTGGAACGGTGTCGTCCCCATGGGCGCTACGGCCACCGGCACGCCGAAAGTGGAGGCGTGCAACATGAGTCCGTTGCCCGCGTAGATGCCGACATGCGAGATGTCGGAGTAGAAGAACACCACGTCGCCGGGCTGCATGTTCTCCTTCGACACGGGCGTGCCGTAGGACGCCTGCGCGGAACTGGTGCGCGGCACGTTCTTGCCGACCTGTTTGAACGCCCACTGCACCAGGCCCGAGCAGTCGAACTGGTCCGGTCCGGTCGCGCCCCAGACGTACGGGTCGCCGACGCGGGTGAGCCCGGCGGCCAGCGCGCTGGTTCCGCTGCCGGGAACCAGTCCCTGCAGCAACGTGTCCCGA
This sequence comes from Nocardia sp. CNS-044, assembly GCF_059570515.1. NCBI lineage: Bacteria > Bacillati > Actinomycetota > Actinomycetes > Mycobacteriales > Nocardiaceae > Nocardia > Nocardia sp. CNS-044. The sequence goes on along the minus strand of NZ_JCANSX010000007.1, from coordinate 135,365 downwards.
TCGAAGCCGGGCGGGAACGGCGATCCGGCCAGCGCGGACCTGTCCTTGACGGACAGCGAGCTCCACGCCTCGATCACCTGGGCGATCGCGCCGCCCAGCTCGCTGCGCTTGCGTTCCAGATCGGCGCGCACCTGCTCGGCCTTCTCGGCGGCGCCGCGGGCCGCGTCGGCGGCGGCGCGCGCGGCGGACTCGGCGGTCTCGGCCGCGTCGGTCGCCTTCTTGAATTCTTTGAGCTGATCGGCGGTCTGCGCGCTGAGCACGTCCAGCGTGGACATCTGGTCGAGCAGCTGCTGCGGGGAATCGCTGACCAGCACGGCGTACATGCGGTTGGTGCGCGCGCCTGTGTAAGTGGCGATCGCGGTGCGGTCGATGACCGGCTGGAACTTGCGGACCTCGGCGCGGGCGGCGTCGGCGACCTGGGTGGTCGCGGCCAGCTTCGCGTCGGCTTCCTCTTGCACCGCGAGTTTGGCGTCGAGCTCGTCCTGCGCGCTGAGCGCCTGCTGATTGAGTTGCTCGGACTGACGCGAGAGATCGATCATGCGCTGCACCGCCTCGCTCGCGGTGCTCGGCAGTGCCACGGGGTCGGCGACCGCGGGACCGCTCGCGTAGAGGGCCGTGGCCAGTACTCCCGCCGCCAGTACTCCACTCACCAGACGATTGGTGCGCGGTCTCCGGTGACCAGCAGTCACTGGCGTGCCCCGTTCTCTCGTAATGCCGAATCGTGAAATCGAAAGCGACGCTGTCGTCCATACCGCGGTTCGCGGAAACGGGTTCGGCGGCTCCGCAAGCCGGGCATGTCTCATTTAGGTTACGAAACGGCAGCGGTCGGTGTCCAGTGGGGAACGAACCGATCACGGCCGCGGGGAGATCGAGCCGGGCCGCTGGGCGGCCCGGCTCGACCGGAATCAGAAGCGGCGCGCGCCCGCGACCGGCATGGAGTCCATCGAGGCGATCATCACCGGGGTGCCGGAGGTGGAGGCGTGGATGATGTTGCCGTCGCCCGCGTACAGACCTGAGTGGCCGCCGCCGTAGAACGACACCAGGTCGCCCGGCTGCAGGTCGTTCAGCGAGACCGGGGTGCCGGAGGCCAGCTGGGCGCCGCTGGTGCGCGGCAGCTCCATGCCCGCCTGGCGGTAGGACCACTGCACCAGGCCGGAGCAGTCGAAGGCGTTGGGGCCCGCGGCGCCGTACACGTACGGGGCGCCGAGCTTGGACATGGCCGCGTCGAGCGCGACCTCGCCGAGGGTCTTCTGCGGCGCGACGAACGGCAGGGGAGCGCCGCCGGGCGGGGTGCCCAGCTGCAAGCCCGGGATCTCGGCCGGGATCGGGATCTCGTTCGGAACATCGAACGTGCCCACCCCGGGGATGGTCACCGGCTGAGCCGACGCGGGGGCGGCCGGAAGGAGGAACGCGCCGATGGTGGCAGCGCCGACGGCTCCGGCGGCAACGGCACGCTGCGCCTGTCGCTTGACGGTGTTGGTCGCCATGATGCGGTTACTTCCAATCTGCCCCACGACGCCACACCCGGTGGTGCAGCGGACTGCGTGCTGCCGCTCCGTTCGGTGCGGCGGACTCCGTGAGGTCTCGAAAAGGTTACGAACACATCACGGTGTTTTGTAAAGCCCAGGGCATCCGAAATGGCGATGATCAACAATTTCCGCCAGGCATATCTGCGAGGTATCTCACACCAATCACGAAACGATAACGAGGGCCGGTTATCGGCGGGCGTCCCCGTCGCTACCCTCAGCTGTCCCAGGTGGTCGCCCTGTCCATGCACGGCGTGCATGACCGCTGTTTTCGCAGGTGAGAGCGCTCACGCTGGTGCTTGACGCGTCCTTCATCCGGGCGGTTGGCCAGAGTGGCCCAGCGGTGCCGCAGCATGTCCAGGACGACTGGTCTGCTGTACCGGACACGCCCGGCCGCTGATTCATTCGCGGCGGAAATGTGATCTGGATCGCTTTTCGGTGATCTAGATCATTTCGGGGGTATCGCAATGAGAACCTCGCGCGACAAATCGGACGAATGGTGCATGGTTTCGCGCGCCCGGAAGTTGTCGTACCGGGGCCCTACGCTGCTCGCCGTGCCCGACCCCGTGCCGCGCCAGGCCGCCGCCAAGCAGCTGGCCTTCGACGAACTCGATACGCCGCTCTACGACACCACCTTCGTGGTCGTCGACCTGGAGACCACGGGAACCCGCGCGGACGGCGACGCCATCACCGAGATCGGCGCGGTCAAGGTGCGCGGCGGCGAGGTGCTCGGCGAGTTCGCGACGCTGGTGAATCCCGGCAGGGAGATTCCGCCCGCGGTCGTGCACGTCACCGGGATCACCACGGCCATGGTCTATGCCGCGCCGCGCATCGAGTCGGTGCTGCCGGGATTCCTCGAGTTCGCGGCCGGCGCGGTGCTGGTCGCGCACAACGCCCGATTCGACATGGCCTTCCTGCGCGCGGCCGCGGCGCGCTGCGAGACCGAGTGGCCCAAGGCTCCGGTGCTGTGCACGGTGAAGCTGGCGCGGCGGGTGCTCGGCAGGGACGAGGCGCCCTCGGTCCGGCTCGCGTCGCTGGCCCGGTTGCTCGGCGCGAGCACGCAGCCGACGCACCGCGCACTGGACGACGCGCGCGCCACCGTCGACGTGCTGCACGCGCTGATCGCCCGGGTGGGAAACCAAGGCGTGCACAGCCTCACCGAGCTGATGGACTATCTGCCGGACGTGAGTTCCGGGCAGCGCGCCAAGCGGGTGTTCGCCACCGACCTGCCCGCCGAGCCTGGGGTCTACCTCTTCCGCGGTCCCACCGACGAGGTCCTCTATATAGGCACCGCGGTGAATCTGCGTCGCCGCGTGCGCAATTACTTCACCGGCTCGGAGACGAGGGGCCGGATGAAGGAGATGGTCGCGCTGGCGACTCGCGTCGACCACGTGGTGTGCGCGCACGCGCTGGAGGCCGGGGTGCGCGAGCTGCGGCTGCTCGTCGCGCATGCCCCGCCCTACAACCGGCGCTCGAAGTTCCCCAAGCGGGGATGGTGGATCGCGTTGACCGACGAGCCGTTCCCGCGGTTCGCGATCGTCCGTACGCCGACGCGGGACGCGCTGGGCCCCTTCACTTCTCGGCTGGATGCCGCCGACGTCGCGGCCACCGTCGCCGAGCACGCCGGACTGCGCACCTGCACTACCCGACTGCCCCGCGACGGCCGCCACGACTGCCCGCCCGCGGTGGTCGGCGGCTGCCCTGCGGCGACCCCTTCCGGAATCCCTATAGATACAAAGGAATACGCACCCGCTCCCGCCGCGGTGCGCGCGCTGTTCCGCGGCGATTCCGACGCCACTGTGCGGGTGATGCTCGACCGCATCGAAACGCACTCCGCCGCCGAACATTTCGAGGCCGCCGCGCGCCTGCGCGATCGCACCGTCGCGGTGATCAGGGCGCTGCGGCGCACCCAGCGGCTCGCGGCGGTCGCCCGGATCACCGAGTTGATCGCCGCCCACCCGGACGGCGCGGGCGGCTGGGAGTTCGCCGTCATCCGCTACGGCCGCCTCGCGGGATCGGGGGTGGCGCGGCGCGGCACGCCACCGATGGCGATCGTGGAGCAGATCGTCGCGGCTGCGGAGACGGTCGTCCCGGACGGTGCGGGCGGCGCGGGAGGCGCGGATCCGGACGACGCGCCCCCGCTGCGCGGCGCTTCGCCCGAGGAGGCGGGCCTCGTCACGCGCTGGCTGGCGCGGCCCGGCGTGCGCATCGTGCGGACCACGGACGGGTATCACGAGCCGCGCTACGGCGCGGGCCGATGGCTGGGCTGGGCCGAGGTGGCCGACACTGCGGCCAGGACGCGATCCGCCGAGGCGGACTACGCCGAGCGTTAGGCGTAGATGCGCATTCGCTTCGAGCCATGCGCGGTCTGGGGCGGCCTGCATTCGACTCGGATGACGGGCGATCAGACCTCGGTGAACCAGTCCTCGACGCCCGCCGCGAGCAGCTACACCCACTCGGCGGGTGCCGGGCAGCTCCTCGGGAAACTCGCCGGGGCCGCCCGCCCAGATCAGCGCCCTGGCATCGGCGAGGTCGCTCCGCGTCGCGCCACCTTCGGTGACCGCCTTTTCGAGCGAGGTCGGCGCGGGCTGGGTGGGGCGCCCGTCGGGCATCCCTGCGTATTCGCTGTGGCCGTGCGCGGTCGGTGGGCGGCTGCGTCCGGTTGTGTCCGTCGGGCGTTCTGCGCATTTGCTCTGGCCGTGCACGGTCGGTGGGCGGCTGCGTCCGGTTGCGCCCGTCAGGCGTACCTCCGCATTCGCTCCGGCCGTGCACGGTCCGAGGACGGACTTCGGCCGACAGCGCCGATTACGCTGGCAGCATGATTAACGCGATCGTGCTGATCCACGCCGACAACGGCCGTATCCCGGAGACCGCGCAGGCGGTCGCCGACACCGAAGGCGTCACCGAGGTGTACTCCTGCGCGGGCGATGTGGACCTGATCGCGATCGTGCGGGTGCGCGATCACGAGCAGGTCGCCGAGGTGGTGACGCACCGGATCGACAAGACGCCCGGCGTGCTGCGCACAACCACCCACATCGCGTTCAAGTCGTACTCCCGCGCCGACGTGGAGGCCGGTTTCTCGCTGGGAGAATGACCGGTCAGGACGCGCTGATGGACCAGCCGGTGACCGAGCGGGTCTCACCCGGGTCGACCATCGCGGCCGCGTCGCCCGTGCACTGGTCGTCGGTATACACGCTGATGACCTTGTCCGTGTTGTTCTCCACGGAGAGCTCATCCGGTTGGTCGGCGACCTGAACACAGCCCACCGGGGCCTGGATCGCCTTCCCGTTCACGATCACGTCGCCTTCTTGGGCGTTGGCTGTCGGCGCGGCCAGCAGCAGGCCGGCAGCCATGATTCCGAGTAGTGCGCGCTTCATAGTCGGCTCCTCACGTGTCGGACCGGACGGCACACCGATTCGCGTCGGGATGCCGTGCCGGAGAGGTGCCCGGCGGTCGGATAACCGCCGGGATCGTGATATGCAGACTCGTTGCCGCGGGCGCATCGCTGCGGTCGATCCATCCCGCGCCGGGTCAGTCTAGCCGTCTGTTACGTGCGTGGAAGAGGTTCGGCGACAATCGGATCGAGCGTTTGCCTGAAGTTCACCGATCGCCGAGCGTGTTCGAGAGTTTGATCCAGCTGTCCAGTAGCGCGGCCGCCTGACCACCGTCGATCGCGGCGGCCGCGCGCTCGATACCGGCGGCAAGCGCGCCGTGTACGTCGGCCTCGGGATCGCCCTCCCCGCGCGAGAGGTCGTAGGCGACGATGGCCGCCGCGGAGTTCACCAGTACCGCGTCGCGCACGGGGCCCGGCGCGCCCGCGAACACCGACCGCGCCACACCGGCGTTGGTCTCGGCGTCACCGCCGCGCAGCGCGTCCAGTTCGACGCGTGGGATGCCGAGGCGGGTCGGGTCGATGGTGGTCTGTCGCTTCCGGCCGCCCGACACCACCCAGGCGTCGGTGGTGTCGGAGGTGGTGATCTCGTCGAGCCCGTCGTTGCCGCGCACCACGAGGGCGCTCGCCCCGCGCTCGGCGAACACGCCCGCGACCACCGGAAGCAGATCGGGGAAGGCGCAACCCACCAGGCCCGCGCGCGGCTGAGCCGGGTTGGTCAGCGGACCGAGCACGTTGAAGACAGTGGGAATCCCGATCTCCTTGCGCGCCGGGCCCGCGAAGCGCAGCGCGGGATGGAACAGCGGCGCGAAGCAGAAGCCGATCCCGACCTCGCGGACGCACTGCGCCACCGCGTCCGGACCGAGGGTGAGCCGCACGCCGAGCGCCTCGAGCACGTCGGCTCCGCCGCTCTTGGACGAGGCGGCGCGATTGCCGTGCTTGACCACCGGCACCCCGGCCGAGGCGACCACGACCGAGGACATGGTGGAGATGTTCACCGAGCCGGAGCGGTCGCCGCCGGTGCCGACGATGTCGACCGCGTCGCCGTCGATGTGCACGAGACGGGCGTGCGAGAGCATGCCGGCGGCCAGTCCACCCAGCTCCTCGGGAGTCGGTCCCTTGATCTTCATCGCGACACCGAACGCGGCGATCTGCGCCGAAGTCGCGTGATCGGACATGATCTCGTTCATGGCCCACGCCGTCTCGTCCGCGGCCAGGTCGCCGCCATCGGCGAGGGTTCCGAGCACCTGGGGCCAGCTGCGCACGCTCATTCCATTTCTCCCGTCACTTCTGTAGCAAGCAGCCTAATGGCGCAGCCGGACCGAGTCCGTCGATAGCAAGGGACGCTGACGAGCGCGCGGCCGGACCGAGGTTGCCGACTACTCGGCACCGCCGCAGCGTAAGCGGGGGCGCGCCCGGCCGGAAAGGCGTTTTCAGCGCGGAGTGGCCGCCCCACCCGGTTGCAGCACGTCCCACCCGTCGGCGAAACCGTCGTGGCGCTGCGCCAGCCCGGCCATCCTCGACCGCTCCTGCGAACAATGCAGCGCGTCGACGAGCTGCACCCGCTGCAGGATCAACATCTCCAGTGCATCGCCCGTCGCATCGGGTCGCGGGGCGGGCGCGTACCCCTCCTGCGCCGCGATCTCGCACACCCGCTCGACCTGCTCCGCCGGAATCCGCAGGTGATGCCGCAGCACCGCGGGCGCGTCCTCGGTCAGCCCTTCGGCCCTGGCCAGCGCGGCCGAGCAGGCCTCGGCGTCGTCGAAACTGGCCGCGACCACCACCAGGTCCGCACGGGCCGGGTCCAGCGGCGCCGGTGCGTCGCGCCCGAACAACCGCCGCCAGATACGCGGTGCCACATCCGCCTCCTCGTCTCAGCTTCTACTTACTCTCGCCTGTCATCATGACCGCGTCCGCGCAGGTCGGCGCGTTCGGTGCGGCGGCTTCCCGTGGATCGGACTCGGACATGCCAGTCCCGGTCCGTCCGTGCGTTTTCCGACACGGACGGCCAAGTTTCGTACCCGCCTACTGCTGTCGTACTACGACGAGTCATACTTACCCCCGTGACGACCGCAGTAGGGACCCCAGGATCGGCCATTACCCAGCGTGTGCACTCGCTGAACCGGCCCAACATGGTCAGCGTCGGTACCATCATCTGGCTGTCGAGCGAGCTGATGTTCTTCGCCGGCCTCTTCGCCATGTACTTCGTCGCGCGCGCCCAGGCCCACGGCAACTGGCCGCCGGAACCGACCGAGCTGAACCTGAAGCTCGCCGTGCCGGTCACGGCCGTGCTGGTCGCGTCGTCGTTCACCTGCCAGATGGGTGTGTTCGCCGCGGAGAAGGGCGACGTGTTCGGCCTGCGCCGCTGGTACGTCCTCACCTTCCTGATGGGCGCGTTCTTCGTCGGCGGCCAGGCCTACGAGTACTACCACCTGGTCCACGAGGGCACCTCGATCTCGAGCAGCGCCTACGGCTCGGTGTTCTACATCACCACCGGCTTCCACGGTCTGCACGTCATCGGTGGTCTGATCGCCTTCGTGTTCCTGCTGATCCGCACCAAGCTCAGCAAGTTCACGCCCGCGCAGGCCACCGCCGCGATCGTCGTCTCGTACTACTGGCACTTCGTCGACATCGTGTGGATCGGGCTGTTCGCCACGATCTACTTCGTCCGCTGAGCCAGCCCCGAATCTTTTGCACAAGTCGGTTCCGTCTACTCCAAAGGGACACAGATGAGTTCATCTCCCCCGTCAGCGCCTGAGCCCGCCAGCCCCGGGAACGGCGAGGCCAGCAAGACCCGCAAGCAGCGTCGCCTTCGCAGGCGCATCGCGGGCGGTCTCGCGCTCCTGGTGGGTCTGGTCGGAGCCGGCTTCCTCGCGACGGCTCTCACGCCCGAGCCCCAGGTGGCGACGGCCCACCAGGACCAGTCCGCGCTGATCCGCGAGGGCAAGCAGCTCTACGACACGTCCTGCATCACCTGCCACGGCGCGAACCTGCAGGGTGTGCAGGACCGCGGCCCCAGCCTGATCGGCGTCGGCGAGGCCGCCGTCTACTTCCAGGTGTCCTCCGGGCGCATGCCGCTGGCCGCCAACCAGGCGCAGGCCACGCGCAAGCCCGCGAAGTTCGACGCCCAGCAGATCGACGCGCTCGGCGCCTACATCGCCGCGAACGGCGGCGGCCCGTCCGTGGTGCGCGACGCCAACGGCGAGATCGCCCAGGAATCGCTGCGCGGCGACGACATCGCCCGCGGTTCCGAGCTGTTCCGCATGAACTGCGCGTCCTGCCACAACTTCACCGGCAAGGGCGGCGCGCTGTCCTCCGGCAAGTACGCGCCGCCGCTGGAGCCCGCCAGCGAGCAGCAGATCTACGCGGCCATGCTGACCGGCCCGGAGAACATGCCGAAGTTCTCCGACCGCCAGCTCACGCCCGAAGAGAAGCGCGACATCATCGCGTACATCAAGAACGCCGCCGAAGAGAAGACCCCCGGTGGCTACGGCCTCGGCGGCTTCGGCCCCGCGACCGAGGGTCTGGCGATCTGGGTGGTCGGCATCGTGCTCACCGTCGGTGCGGCTATGTGGATCGGGTCCCGGTCATGAGTGAACAGGAGCGAGACGACGTGAGTCGCCCGGATGAGGGGACCGAGCTGTCGAAGAAGGGGCCGGTGAACACCCCCGCCGACCCGACCGAAGACGAACTGGACGCGATGTCGCGTGACGAGCTGGTCAAGCTCGGCACCGAGCGCGACGGCGTCGACGTCGCCTACCGGCGCGAGCGCTTCCCGATCCCGGGCACCCGGGCCGAGAAGCGGGCCGAGCGCGAAGTCACCTTCTGGTTCGCCATCTCCGGTCTCGCGGCGGCCGCGCTTGTCGGTGTCTTCCTGTTCTGGCCCTGGGAGTTCAAGGGAACGAACGAGGAAGGCCACAACGCCTACTCGCTGTTCACGCCGCTGGTCGGCCTGACCTTCGGCATCTCGGTGCTGGTCATCGGCATCGCCGTGGTGCTGATCCGCAAGAAGTTCATCCCGGCCGAGATCTCCATCCAGGACCGTCACGACGGTCGGTCGCCGGAGGTCGAGCGGCGCACCCTGGTGGCCGAGCTGTCGGACGCGCTCGACACCTCCACGCTGGGTCGTCGCAAGATGATCACCCGCACCGCGGGCGCGGGCGTCGGTATCCTCGGCCTCGGCTCGCTGTTCCTCTTCGTCGGCGGCATGATCAAGAACCCGTGGGCCAAGGGCGACAAGTCGCCGCTGTGGGTCTCGGGCTGGACGCCGGACTTCCCTGGCGAGACCATCTACCTGCGCCGCGACACCGGCCGTCCGGAGGACATCGTGCTGGTGCGTCCGGAGGACCTGGACGCGGGCAGCATGGAGACGGTGTTCCCGTGGAAGGAGAAGTGGCGCGGCGACTCCCACGAGATGCTGCAGTCGCTGCGCGGCATCCGCAACGCGGTCATGCTGATCCGTCTGCGCACCGAGGACGCCGAGTCGGCGATCAAGCGCAAGGGCCAGGAGAGCTTCAACTTCGGCGACTACTTCGCCTACTCGAAGATCTGCACCCACCTCGGCTGCCCGACCTCGCTGTTCGAGCAGCAGACCAACCGGATCCTCTGCCCCTGCCACCAGTCGCAGTTCTCGGCGACCGAATGGGGTAAGCCGATCTTCGGTCCCGCCGCTCGCGCACTGCCGCAGCTGCCGATCACCGTCAACTCCGAGGGCTTCCTCGTCGCCAACGGCGACTTCATCGAGCCGCTCGGACCGGCCTACTGGGAGCGTCGTTCATGAGCGAACGGAGTGAACGAATCATGTTTCAGCGCGCTGGGCGCATGACGGAACCGAGCGCCAGCGAGGTGCAGGCATGAGCCCTTCAGTCGCAGCCCAAGCCAACGAGATGGACGAGCGGTATCGCGCCGCGGCGTTCGTGAAGCGGTCGATCAACAAGGTCTTCCCGACCCACTGGTCGTTCCTGCTGGGTGAGATCGCGCTCTACAGCTTCATCATCCTGCTGCTGTCGGGCGTCTATCTCACGCTGTACTTCGACCCGTCGATGGCGCACGTCACCTACGACGGCGCCTACCAGCCGCTACGCGGCGTCGGCATGTCACGGGCCTACGAGACCGCGCTGAACATCTCCTTCGAGGTGCGCGGCGGTCTGTTCGTGCGCCAAGTCCATCACTGGGCGGCGCTGCTGTTCGCGGCCTCGATCATCGTGCACCTGTTCCGTATCTTCTTCACCGGCGCGTTCCGCAAGCCGCGTGAGGCGAACTGGGTGATCGGCTCGCTGCTGCTGATCCTGGCGATGTTCGAAGGCTTCTTCGGCTACTCGCTGCCCGACGACCTGCTCTCCGGCACCGGCCTGCGCGCCGCGTTCTCCGGCATCACCATCTCCATTCCGGTGATCGGCACCTGGATGCACTGGCTGATGTTCGGCGGCGACTTCCCCGGCGACATCATCATCCCGCGCCTCTACATCGCCCACGTGCTGCTCTTCCCGGGCATCATCCTGGCGCTGATCGCGGCGCACGTCGCGCTGGTCTGGTACCAGAAGCACACCCAGTTCCCCGGCCCCGGCCGCACCGAGAACAACGTGGTCGGCGCCCGCATCGTGCCGGTGTTCGCCGCGGACCAGGGCGCGTTCTTCGCCTTCACCCTCGGCATCGTGGGCATCATGGGCGGCGTCCTGCAGATCAACCCGATCTGGAACCTCGGCCCGTACAACCCGGCTCAGGTCTCCGCGGGTTCGCAGCCAGACTTCTACATGATGTGGACCGACGGTATGGCGCGTCTGATGCCGCCGTGGGAGCTCTACATCGGCAACTACACGGTTCCCGCCGTATTCTGGGTCGCGCTGATCATGGGTCTGGTGTTCACGCTGCTGATCGCCTACCCGTGGATCGAGAAGCGCCTCACCGGCGACGACGCGCACCACAACCTGCTGCAGCGTCCGCGCGACGTGCCGGTCCGTACCGCGATCGGCGCCATGGCGATCGCCTTCTACGTGGTGCTGACGCTGTCCTGCGTCAACGACATCATCGCGCTGAAGTTCGACATCTCGCTGAACGCGACGACCTGGATCGGTCGTATCGGTCTGCTCGTGGCCCCGCCGGTGGCGTACTTCCTCACCTACCGGTTCTGCATCGGCCTCCAGCGCAGCGACCGGGCGGTGCTCGAGCACGGCATCGAGACCGGCGTGATCAAGCGCCTGCCGCACGGTGAGTACATCGAGGTGCACCAGCCGCTCGGCCCGGTCGACGACCACGGCCACCCGATCCCGCTGGCATACCAGGGCGCCCCGGTGCCCAAGAAGATGAACCAGCTGGGTTCGGCGGGCAAGCCGGGCACCGGTAGCTTCCTGCGCCCCGACCCGCACGAGGAGTCGGAGCGGAACTTCGAGCTCGACCACGCCGAGGAACACCGGCAGCTGGCGGTGCTCCAGAAGGCCCAGGAGAAGGCCAACGGCAAGCACGGCCACTGAGCCACGGTAGGCGGGAAGGCCCCGAGTCGACTACGACTCGGGGCCTTCCCCTTTTTCGAACACGAAGGCCCCGAGTCCGGACCCGGGGCCTGTCACCTGGGGGCCTCAGCGCCTGCGCGCGGCTTCGATGGCCTCGAATTTGGCGTAGTTGTGGCGGGCGTCGGCGAGCGCGTCGTGCGCGTCCGGCGGGACCGGCGGCAGTGCGGGGCGGCCGTGTGCCTCCCAGTGCTGGCGCAGTTCGTTGGTGTAGCGGGGGAGGGCGGTGGGCAGGTCGACCATCGAACCCCAGAGCTGGCACAGCGCCACGTGGTCGTATGCGCCGACCCAGGCCCACAGCTCCGGCTGCACGGAGGGCCGCGGAATCAGGAACTTGTAGAGGTCGTCGCGGATCTGTTCGCGGCTGCGCCAGCGCGGCGAGGCGGGCGGAGGTAGCTGCGGAAGCACGAACTTGCGCACCCACGGCCCCGCGCGCTCGGGGTCGAATTCGGTGGACACCGCGTAGTATTCGCGGCCGTCCTCGCAGACGACGCCGATGGACACCAGGTCGATGACGACCCCGTCCTCGATGAACTCGCAATCATAGAAATACCTCAGCGAGATCGACCTCTCCTCGATCGGGCGGGCGGTGGCATGTGCCGGTCGTTGTCACCCTATGCGGCGATGTGGGCGGCGTACGCGAGGGGCTACCGCGGGTGGGGATCGCCCACACCTCCGGGGATCGATATCCACCCCTACCTCTGCTGTCTGCACGACCGCGCGGTCCGTATTCTGAACTCGTGAACTGGACCGTCGACGTACCCATCGATCGCCTGCCGGAACTGCCACCGCTGCCCGCCGAGCTGCGCCGGAGATTGGACGAGGCGCTGGCCCGGCCCGCGCTACAGCAGCCGTCGTGGGATCCCGAACAGGCGGCGATGATGCGCACCGTGCTGGAGAGCGTGCCGCCGATCTGCGTGCCTGCCGAGGTGGAGGAGCTGCGCGGCCAGCTCGCCGAGGTCGCGCGGGGCGAGGCGTTCCTGATGCAGGGCGGTGACTGCGCGGAGACGTTCGCCGACAACACCGAACCGCACATCCGCGGCAATATCCGCACGCTGTTGCAGATGGCCGTGGTGCTGACCTACGGCGCCAGCCTTCCCGTGGTGAAGGTGGCGCGCATCGCGGGCCAGTACGCGAAGCCGCGCTCCTCCGACACCGATGCGCTCGGCCTGAAGTCCTACCGGGGCGACATGGTGAACGCGCTGGTGGCCGACGAGAAGATGCGCGAGCACGACCCGTCCCGCCTGGTGCGCGCCTACGCCAACGCCAGCGCGGCGATGAACCTGGTCCGCGCGCTGACCAGCGCGGGCATGGCCGACCTGCACAAGGTGCACGACTGGAACCGCGACTTCGTCGCGCAGTCCCCGGCGGGCGCGCGGTACGAGGCGCTGGCCGAGGAGATCGACCGCGGTCTCGCGTTCATGACCGCCTGCCGCGTGAACGACCCCAGCTTGCAGTCGGCCCGCATCTACGCCAGCCACGAGGCGCTCGTTCTCGATTACGAGCGCGCCATGCTGCGTCTGAGCGAGCACCCGGTCTCGGGCGAGCCGGTGCTCTACGACCTGTCGGCGCACTTCCTGTGGATCGGTGAGCGCACCCGTCAGCTCGACGGCGCGCACATCGCGCTGGCGGAACTGCTCGCCAACCCGATCGGCCTCAAGATCGGCCCGACCACCACACCGGACCAGGCCGTGGAGTACGTCGAGCGGCTGGATCCGAACAACGAGCCGGGCCGCCTCACCATCGTCTCGCGCATGGGCAACGCCAAGGTCCGCGACGTGCTGCCGCCCATCATCGAGAAGGTGCAGGCGACCGGCCACCAGGTGATCTGGCAGTGCGACCCGATGCACGGCAACACCCACGAGGCCTCCACCGGCTTCAAGACCCGCCACTTCGACCGCATCGTCGACGAGGTGCAGGGCTTCTTCGAGGTGCACCGCGCGCTCGGCACCCACCCCGGCGGCCTGCACATCGAGTTGACCGGCGAGGACGTCACCGAGTGCCTCGGCGGCGCCCAGGACATCTCCGATCTGGACCTGTCCGGCCGCTACGAGACCGCCTGCGACCCGCGCCTGAACACCCAGCAGTCGCTGGAGCTGTCGTTCCTGGTCGCCGAAATGCTGCGCTGAGGTCGAAACACCGCGCGGGTAGGTCTAATTCGATACATCGAGATCCGCACTGTCGTCCTGGCAGTGCGGATCTCTTTGCGCAGTCAGCTGTTTCGACGCTTTCGAACCAAATCGCCGCGAGCGCGGTAGCTCTCAGCCCCGCGTCGCGTCGAAGCGCGCGCGCAACTGCTCCGAATCGTTCAACTCGCCGAGGACCGCATAGAGCAGGTCGCGCCGTTCCTCGGGCAGGTCGGCGAACATCTCCTCGTGCACCTCGCGCAGGGCGGTCTGGATGCCCGCGAGCGTTTCGCCGCCCTTGTCGGTGAGGATGACCAGGTAGCGCCTGCGGTCGCCAGGATCGCGTTGCCGCTCGGCGTAGCCATGGCGTTCCAGGTCGTCGAGGGTGGAGACCATGGTGGCCGCGTCGATGCGCAGGTAGCCGCCGAGTTCGGCCTGCGCCATGCCGCCGCGGTCGGCCAGCGCCTGGAGCACGCTGTAGTGCCGTACCCGCAGGCCGAGGCCGAGCAGACGTTCCTCGGCCAGCCGGAAGGCGACCTGTCCCATCTTCTGTAGCAGGCACACCGTGTGCGCCGCGATGGTCCCAGGAACCAGCGCCGAGTCTTCGGACATCGTTCACCTCCCGTCACATCATGCCCAGCGGCCGGTGCCCTTGACAAACCGTTGCGTCTATAAAAGGGTAGTAGCGCAAACGATTTGTTGAGCCAATTATATGCGTTGCTCAACGCCGTGGCGCCGGGCGCACGAATGCGCAGCCGCCGCCGACACCGAAAGGCACCTCGTGACTCCACAGACTCTGTCCGGCCGCACCCTGGTGATGTCCGGCGGCAGCCGGGGCATCGGCCTGGCCATCGCACTCGCGGCCGCCCGGCGCGGCGCCGATATCGTGCTGCTCGCCAAAACCGATGTCCCGCACCCGAAGCTGGACGGCACCGTGCACACCGCGGCCGCGGAGATCGAGGCCGCGGGCGGATCGGCGCTCGCCGTGGTCGGCGACGTGCGCGACGAAGACTCGGTGCAGGCCGCCGTCGACCAGGCCGTCGACCGCTTCGGCGGCATCGACATCGTGGTCAACAACGCCAGCGCCATCGATCTGCAGGGCACCGAGACGTTGCCCGCGAAGAAGTTCGACCTGATGCAGCAGATCCAGCTGCGCGGCACCTTCCTGCTCACCCGCGCCGCGCTGCCGCACCTGCGCAAGTCGGCGAACCCGCACGTGCTGTCGCTCTCGCCGCCGCTGAACCTGGACCCGAAGTGGCTCGGCGCGCACCCGCCCTACATGCTGGCCAAGTACGGCATGACCCTGCTGACGCTCGGTGTGGCGGCCGAACACCGCGAGTCGGGCATCGCCGCGAACTGCCTGTGGCCGGAGACGCTCATCGCCACCGCCGCGGTGCGCAACCTGCTCGGCGGCGAGGAGGTCGCCGCCACTGCGCGCACCCCGGAGATCGTCGCCGACGCCGCGGCGCTGATCCTGGAGAGCCCGGCCGCGACGACCACCGGCAACACCTACCTGGACGTGGAAGTCCTCGCCGCCCACGGCATCACGGATCTGTCCGGCTACGGCCCGAGCGGCGAGCTCGGCTACGACATCTTCGTCGATCCGCCCGCCTGAACCGAAACACATCGCACCCTTGGAGTATTCATGCCTCACCTACGCCGCGAAGACGCCGTCTTCGTGCTCGATCTCGGCGAACCGGATCAGCTCGACACCGAGAACCGCTTCACCCCCGAATGGATGGACGCCGTCCACGCCTGCCTCGACGAAGTGCAGGCAGCCGACGGGCCGAAGGCGCTGGTCACCACCGGATCGGGCAAGTTCTTCTCGAACGGTTTCGAGCCCGAGCGGTTCCTGCGGCCGGACGTCGCCGACTACCTGATGGCCGGACAGCGGGTGTTCGAGCGCCTGCTGACCTTTCCCGCGCCGACCGTCGCGGCGGTCCAGGGGCACGCGTTCGGTGCGGGCGCGATCCTCGCCATGGCCCACGACGGGCGGGTCATGCGCGGTGATCGCGGCTTCTTCTGCCTGCCCGAGATCACCTTGCCACTGGCCGCATCCGACGACGGCCTCGTCATCCCCGGCGGCATGGCCGACCTGCTGACCGCTCGGCTGGGGCCCGCCGCGCACGAGGCGATGCTGACCGGCCGCCGCTACGGCGGGCCCGACGCGCTGGCCGCGGGCATCGTGGACGCGGTCGAGGAGCACGATCGGGTGCTGTCGGTCGCGCTGGCCAGGGCGGGCGCGCTGGCAGGCACCGCGGGTCCCGCGCTCGCGGCGATGAAGCGGTGGATGTACCGCGATGTCGTCGCCGCGCTCGGCAAGGTCACGCTGACCCTCTAGGGCCTAGCGGCGCGGCCGACACCGCCGATAGATGTCCGCCGACGCAGCTCAGGGCAGTGCGGTGAGGGTGACCGTGCTCCCCGGCTGGACCTTGGCCGACGCGCCGGGGCTCTGGCCGATGACCACGGAGTTGTCCGACGGGGTCAGCTGCTGGACCTGGACGCGCAGGCCGAGGCCCTCCAGCTTCTGGCGGGCCTCGCCGACGCTGTCGCCGACCAGCAGCGGCAGTTTGACCGCGTTGGAGACGATCAGCGCGACGCCCTCGCCCGAGTTCACCGTGCTGCCCGCAGCCGGGTCGGTGCCGATGACCTCGTCGGCCGCGATGGCCTTGTCGTATTCGGAGCGAGTCTCACGAACCTTGATGCCCGCCGCGCTGAGCGCCGCAACGGCTTCTTCGGTGGTCTTGCCGCGTACGTCCGGCACCTTCACCGGCTGCGCGCCGTTGCTGCGGTAGACCTTGACCTGTCCGCCCGTCGGCAGCACCGTGCCCGGCGCGGGCTCGACCTTGGCCAGCGAGCCCTTGGGCGCCTGACTGCCGACCTCGCCCGCGTCGACGGGCTGGAGTCCGGCGTCCTTGATGAGCTGGTTCACCTTGCGCACGTCGTCACCGGGATTGATGTCGGGCACCCGGGGCTTGCCGCTGGAGACCAGCACCGACACCGTGGAGCCCTTGGTGAGCTTGGATCCGGCCGACGGGTCGCTGCCGACCACGCCCCCCACCGGGATGGTGTCCGAGGCCTTCTGCCTGATCTCGGTTTCGAAGCCCGCCTCCTGGAGCTTCGCGGTGGCCTGCTCGCTGCTCAGCCCCGCGATCGGCGGCACCGGCTCGTAGCGGCCCGCGCCGAACCACCAGCCGCCGATACCGACGACCAGCGTGAGGATCGCGACGATCGCCACCCACAGCAGCGTGGTCCGGCGCGACTTGCGCCGGTCGTCGTCGTACGGCTGATACGGCGGTTGGCGCAGGCCGCTGGTCTGCGGGTCGTAGTCGGAAGGCGGCCCGTACTCCCCGGACGGTCCGTAGTCGGGAACCCGCGGTCGCGCCGCGGTGACCACCTTGGTGTGCTGCGTCGCCTGCGGTGTGTGCGGGTCCGGCGCGGGGGCGGGACGCGACGGTGCGGGTCGGCCGCCGTGATCGGGCAACGCGCGGAAGCTCGCGCTCAGATGCTCGGCCGACTCTCGGGGCGCGGGCACCCGGTAGGGCGGCAGATTCAGCTCCGCGGCGATCGAGCGCAGCTGCGCGGCCATCTCGTTGGCGTCGGCGAAGCGGTGCGCGGGCTCCCGGTTGGTCGCGCGGGCCACCAGCTCGTCGAACTCCGGCGGAACGCCCGAGATGAACTGGCTCGGGCTCGGCACGTCGTTCTCGATCCGCTGATACGCCACCGATATCGAGGTGTCGCCGGTGAACGGGACCCGGCCGGTGAGCAACTCGAAGATCAGTACGCCGAACGAGTACACGTCGCTGCGCGAGTCGGCGGTGCCGCTGGTCACCTGCTCGGGGGAGAGGTAGGCGGCGGTGCCGAGGATGACGCTCGCCGAGGTGGTCGTCGCGGCGGCCACCGCGCGCACCAGGCCGAAGTCGGCGATCTTCACCTCGCCGGAATCGGAGATGAGCACGTTCTCCGGCTTGACGTCGCGGTGCACCAGGCCGGCGGAGTGCGCGACGCCGATCGCGGCGAGCACCGGTTCGGCGACGGCGCGCACGGCGTGCGGCGGCATCGGTCCACGTTCGCGCAGCAGCTCGCGCAGGGTGCCGCCCTCGACGAGCTCCATGATCAGGAACGGATGGTCGCCGTCCACGCCTTGGTCGTACACCGCCACCAGCGACGGATGCTTGAGCTTGGCGACGGCGCGGGCCTCGAACTCGAACCGGGAAAGGAACTGCGGATCCGCGGCGAACTTGGGGTCCATCACCTTGATCGCGACCGGACGGTCCAAGCGGGTGTCCTCGCCGCGGAAGACCATCGACATCCCGCCCCGAGCAATCGGCGCGTCAATCCGGTAGCGCCCTTCCAGCATCTGCCCGATCAAGTGATGTCCTCCGGCTTTCACAAAAGTGCTCACCCCTCGCTTGTGACGCGAACAGCGACAGGCCGCCCCGTGCGGCCCCCACGATCGTAACCGTGCCGAGCGGCCGAACCGGTCTGTCGCCCGGGTGTCACACGACGCGCGCCGCCACACCGTCTACCGTTGTGCGGGTGAGTGCATTTCCCTGCAGCGAGGATGTCCTTCCGGATTCCGTGGCCGTGCTGCCGCTGCCCGAGGTGGCCGACCGCCTCGGGATCGTGGTGACGCGGGTGCACCAGATGCTGCGTGACCATCAGCTCCTCGCCCTGCGCCGCAATGGAGTGGCGAGTGTTCCGGAGGTCTTCTTCGACGACACCGGCGCGGTCGTCAAGCCCCTACCCGGGCTGATCACCGTCATGAAGGACGCCAAGTACACCGACGAGGAGATCCTCGAGTGGATCTTCACCGACGACGCCAGCCTTCCCGGCAAGCCCATCGACGCCCTGCACGGCCCGCTCGCCCGTGAGGTGCTGCGCCGCGCCGCCGCCGACCCCTTCTGAACTCCAGGTTTCGCACGCCGCGCAGGGCCGGTGGCGCTGTGCGGCGTGTGAACGACACCGCACGGGAAGTCACCGTCAACGGCGGTGGAACGCGCCCGCCACGAATTCGGTACCCGCGACGAGCAGCCGCCGCCCGGTCGGCACCACCGCTCGCCCCTGGAACACCGCGTACCCGGATTCCTCGATCCGGTCGAGAATTCCCGCGTAGAGCGCGCTCGCCGCGCGAATGGCAGGCCGGACCCGCGGGTTCAGCAGGTCGATCCCTGGATCGGCGGTGCGGTAGACGCCGCGGTTGATCGCTATCAGATGCGCCAGCGCGCGGCGTACCCGCGGATCGGTGCGGCCGGTGTGGCGGCAATGGGCGAGCAGGTCGTCGTCCACGCCGAAGGCGGCCAGGTGGTCGCCGGGCAGGTAGACGCGGCCGCGATCGAGATCCTCGCCGATATCGCGCAGGAAGTTGGTGAGCTGGAACGCCTCACCGAGCGCGGCGGCCGCGGGTTCGGCCTCGGCGGGCGGCGCGACGGTGCCGAGCACCGGAAGCAGCTGCAAGCCGATGGCGGCCGCCGAGCCGCGCATGTACTCGCGCAGCTCGGCCAGCGTGGCGTAGCGAGTGCGGAAGTGCGGCGTGCCGGCGACGTCCATGCGCATGGAGTCCAAGAAGGTCCAGAAGTGCGCGGGATCGATGGCGTAGCGGTCGACGGTGTCGGCGAGCGCGGCCAGCACCAGGGCGCGTAGCGGCGGAACCGGTTCCGTGGGTGTGCGGTGATCGAGGGCGACGCGCAGTTGTTTCTCGATCAGGTCGAGTTCGGCCGAGGGGCTCGACTGCCGCGTCTTCGCCGGGCTCTGGCGCAATGTCTCCGCCGGATTCGGCCGCCGTCCATGGCTCGCGTCCGCGTGGTCGACGATGTCGTCCACCATCCGCGCGAAGGCGTAGAGCGCGTGCACGGCGGGTCTTCGCGGAGCCGACAACAGCCTGGTCGCGAGGAAGTACGTGCGGCCGTGCTCGGCGGCGATCGCCCGGCACGCGCGGTAGGCGTCCGCTAGGCGAATCTCCGCCTCGGCTCGAGCTGTTCCCGCGAGATCGGACGAGATGCCGGGCCGAGCTTCGGTCGTGTCGAGCGGACCGCGGCCGACACCGGCTAGGTCTGAGTCCTTCCCGGGTCTCGCGGTGCTCATGGTCGCGAAGCGGTGGCCGCGACTTCACTCCGCGGGGTCTCCGCCTGCGGCGTGGAACGCAGCCGCAGTGGATCCACCGTGCGCAGCGAGAGCGCGGCGACGACCGCGGCGAACGTCGCCGCGGCCACGTGCCAGAAGTTGTACAGACCGATCGATCCGTCCGGCTGGAAAACCAGCATCAGCCAGGTACACAGGCCGACGAGCACCATGAGCGTCGTGGTGGACAGCGCGAACGCGGCGGCCAGCGCCAGCGGCCACGAGTAGTACCAGGGCAGCGCGGCGGGGGAGAGGATGACGATGCCGACGAACGCGATGAGGATGCCGAACACCGCCTCGCGCTCGCTGTGCCGGAACCGCCACCAGGTCCACACCAGCACCGCGACCAGTGCGAGCGCGCACAGCGCGCGGGTCACGGTGAGCACCGATTCCATGCGCAGCGGGGTGATCCAGGTGGTGGTGTGCGCCATGATCGTCGGCAGCGACAGCCAGTTGATGATCTTCTTCGAGCCCGACAGCGCGGTCAGCCAGCCGATGCCGACGCCCGCGATGGCCGACGCCGCGACGAACACCGCCGCGAACACGCTCAGTCCCAGGCCCGCGATCTTGGCGAACGTCATGGCCGGATGCGGCATGTCCGGTCCCGCCTTCGCGGCGTCCGGGGCGCCGTTGGCCGGGGTGGAGTTCGGATCGGCCGGTGCGTTCGGGTCCGCGGCCGCGCGTTCGGCGGCGCGGCGTTCCCGCTCGTGCAACATCCAGATCCAGACGAGGAACGGCAGCGCGATGCCCGCGGTGGCCTTGATCGCCACGCCGATCGCGACGACGACGATGCCCGCCACGTGGTGGCGCTCCAGCACCAGCGCGATGCCCGCGCACATCAGGCCGACCATCAGCATCTCGTTGTGCACACCGCCGATGAGGTGGATGAGCACCAGCGGGTTGAGCACCGCGAGCCACAGCGCCACCGTCGGCTTGCCGCCGAGATGTTTGGTCAGATACGGGACCGCCCACATCATCAGCGCGAGACCGGGCAACATCACGAAGCGCAGCGCGATGGTGCCCGCGACGACGTTGTCGCCGGTGATGGCGGTGATGGCGCGGCCGAGCAGCAGGAACACCGGGCCGTACGGCGCGGTGGTGGTGGTCCAGACGGGGCTCACATTGTCCAGCAGCACACCGGGATTCGCGACGGGACCCACCTGGTAGGGATCGAAACCGTCGCGCAGCAGCGCGCCCTGGGCCAGGTAGGAGTAGGCGTCGCGGCTGAACATCGGCACCGCGAAGAGCAGCGGGAAGATCCAGATGCCGACGATCGCGCGCAGTTCGTTCAGCGTCACCGCCGCGCCCGCCCGGTTGCCGAGCCCGAGTGTGGTGCGGCCCAACCGAACCCACGCGGTGATCATCAGCAGCACGCCGACCCAGATGAGCATGCTCGACAGCGCGTAGCCGTGCCCGAACCGCAGCCAGGACAGGTTCATCGCCTCGAGCAGCGGATCGCGCTGGCGTACGCTGCCCGCGCCGAGACCGCCGAAGGTGATCATCACCGCACCGAAGAAGCCGAGCAGCGCGGCGTGGCCCTCGGGACTGCGCGCGAAATCGGCGTAGGTCTGCATCCGGTCCCGGATGTCGTTCCGGTCGG
This sequence comes from Nocardia sp. CNS-044, assembly GCF_059570515.1. NCBI lineage: Bacteria > Bacillati > Actinomycetota > Actinomycetes > Mycobacteriales > Nocardiaceae > Nocardia > Nocardia sp. CNS-044. The sequence goes on along the minus strand of NZ_JCANSX010000007.1, from coordinate 114,096 downwards.
CGCCGTCGCCGGAGTATCGCGCTGTGCTGGATCCGGTGGCGCTCGAGGTGCCGCGACTCGACGCGCGACGCGCGGTGTCGGTCGGCGTGGCGGCTGCGGCGCTCGTCTCGGGGGGATGCATGTCGTGTCGGTCCCCCCGGCAAGGTCGGCGGTCGCAACCGCGAGTGAATAGGTCGGCGATCAGTTTAATGGTTCGCGCGGAACACTATCCCGCTGGTACGCGCGGTTCATCCCGGAGATCGGCCGCGGCGCCGGTAATGCGGTTTGCCGCCAGTTTCCCGGAGAGCAGCGCCGTCGGCACGCCGACGCCCGGCGTGGTGCCGCAACCGGCGATAACCACATTGTCGCTGAAACGCGGGAAATTCCGCGGTCGGAACGGACCGGTCTGCCGGAAAAGGTGGGCGACGGAGAACGGCGTGCCCGCGATCATCCCCTGCGCCAGCCAGGTCGCCGGGGTGTCCAGGTGATCGACGGTGAAGTGTTGGGCGATCCCGCGGTAGCCGCGCGTCTCCAGTACCTCGAGCAGTTCGCGTAGGTAAGGGCCCGCCAACCGGTCCCAGTCGAGCGGGGCGCTCGCCAGGTTGGGGCAGGGCGCGAGCAGCGAGAACGGCTCGTGCCTGCCGTCGGGCCGGTCGATGTAGAGCGTGGGATCGGTCAGCGCGGGGCGGGTCAGCAGCAGCGACGGGTCGCGCATCAGCCGTCCGCGCGCGGTGAGCCTGCCGCCGCGGCGCGGCGCGACGGCGATCTCGTCGAAGGTGGTGTCCCACGCCGCGCCGAAATCGATGGTGTGGTGCGCCTGCACCGGCCAGCTCGCGGCGACGTCGGCCGGAATCGTGCCGTGCGCGACCACAGCGGACGGCGCGGCCCGCAGTCCCCGTCGGCGGCGCACGCCGAAGCGTTCGATCGAGCCGAGATCCGCGGTGAGGACCACCGCGTCGCAGTCGACCGTGCGTCCGTCGGTGGTGCGCACCCGGCGGGCGCGTCGGCCTTCGTACTCGATCCCGGCCACCTCGGTGTTCAGGTGCAGCGTCCCGCCCGCGGCGGTGAACGCCTCGGCCATGGTGGCGGCGATGGCGCGCATCCCGCCTTCGGGGAAGTAGACGCCGAGCGAGGTGTCCATGTGCGGGATCGCGCCGTAGACCGCGAGCGCGTCGGCGGGCGCCATGCCCGCGTAGAGCGCCTGGAAGGTGAACAGCCGAGCCAGTCGGCGGTCGGTGAGTATCCGGCCGACGCGCGGTCCGAGTCTGCCGAACCCGCCGAGCCGCACCAGTTCGAGCAGCGCGGCGCGTTTGCGCGGAGAGCGCACCATGTCCAGCGGCGAGTCGAAGTTGGTGTCCATGAACTCGGTGAACTCGGCGCGGTAGACACGGGCCAGCCAGTCCCGCAGCTGTCGGTAGCGGCGCGCCTCGTCGCGGCCGCAGGTGCGGGCGACCTCCTCGGCCATCGCGTCCGGGTCCGCGAACACCCGGATGGTGGAATCGTCGGCGAAGCGGGCGTGATAGCTCGGCGCGAGCCGGTGGATGCGCAGCGGTGTCGGTCCCGACTCGAGGGTCCGGCCCACCGCGGCCAAGGCGTCGGTGATCAGTTCCGGAAGCGTCAGCACCGTCGCGCCGTTGTCGATCTCGTAATCGGGCCCCCGGTACCTGCCGACCCGGCCGCCGGGATGATCGGCCCGTTCCAGCAGCGTGACCGACCGCCCCGCGCCGGTGAGATACAGCGCGGCGGCAAGCCCGGACAGGCCCGCGCCCACGACGACCACCCGATCGGTCGGTCCCGCAACGGTTTTCATCTGACTTCTCCTCGACCGCCGGGCACGGCGGTACTGCACACGACACTCTGCCTCGGCCCGCGCCGCGTCCGTTCCAGTGGAACGCGGCCGTTCGCACGCCGCGGCGGGCCGGTGCGGCGTGCGTTTCGCGCACCACGGTGATTCCCGTGCCTGCCGGTCGGTAGGTGGATCGCTACGCGGTGCGCGCCGCCGGTCGCCTCGCGACGTCCGGCGTTGAAAGACGCAGATTCAGTCCTCGGCCGACTCGGTGTCCCGCGGCGCCGAGCACGCGCGGGGGACACGGACGCCGCGCCGGGTCGGCAGGGCGGCGCCGAGAATCAGTCGACGTTCGGTCAGCGCGGCGGTGGACTTCCCGCGGCGCTTGGCGGTGCTGCGCGGGGCCGGTCCTGCGCCGACGGCGATCACGCGATCGGCTGGTCCCACAACGGCTTTCATGCGGTCCTCCTGGTTGCGGCCAGTGCCATGCCGCGTAGTTGCTCTTTGGCGGCGGGGGTGGCCGAGCTGGAATCGATGGCGGCTAGGCCGCGGTCGGTGAGGTCGGCGATGCGGTGTTCCACGTCGTCGACGGCGCCGAGCTCGGTGAGCACGGCGCGCAGGCGCGTAACGTCCTCGGCGCCGAGATCGGTGCCGATGCTGGTGCGCAGCAGGTGCGCGGCGGACGGATCGGTGGCGTCGGCGCGGCGCAGCGCCTCGGCGAGCAGCACGGTGCGCTTGCCCTCGCGCAGGTCGTCGCCGGAGGGTTTGCCGGTGACCTCCGGATCGCCGAACACGCCGAGCAGGTCGTCGCGCAGCTGGAAGGCGATCCCGATGTCGGTGCCGAAGGTGCGGTAGGCCGCGATCAGATCCGGGTCGGCGTCGGCGATGGCGGCGCCCAGGTGCAGCGGGCGCTCCACGGTGTAGGCGGCGGTCTTGTAGCGGTTGATGCGCAACGCGGCATCCACCGACTCGTCGCCGACCGCTTCGCCGTTGATGTCGAGCAGCTGCCCACCGAGCACCTCGGTGCGCATCATCGCCCAGACCGGCGCGAACCGCGCGAGCGCCGCCGGGTCGAGACCGGAGGCGTGCACCAGGTCGTCGGCCCAGGCCAGGGCGAGATCGCCGATCAGGATCGCGACGCTGACGCCGAAGTGCGCGGCGTCGCCCGCCGAGCCGCGCTCGCGGTGGCGCTGCTCGAAATCGACGTGCACCGTGGGGAAACGGCGGCGGGTCCGCGAGGAATCGATGATGTCGTCGTGGATCAGCGCGCACGCCTGCACCAGTTCGAGCGCCGAGCAGGCGGCGAGCACCGCACCAGCTTCCGCGCTGTCCGGGTCGCCGCCCGCGCCGAGCCAGCCGGTCCAGGCGAACGCGGGCCTGGTGCGCTTGCCGCCGCGGAGCACGAACATCTCCAGCGCGTCGGCGGCGTCGACGAAGACCGGGCCGAGCGGCTCGACGATCGGCCGCCGGGTGGCGAAGAACGCGGTGAGCCGGTCCTGCACGGCGGCGACGAAGTCGGGCGTGCCGGGACTCGGCGTCCGTGGCGCGTCGGCGACGGGCGTTGCCGGGGTTCTTGTCGGAGTACCGGGTCCGGCGGACAGAGGAACCTCCAGGGTCACGGGTGTGGTCGCGCCGGTCGAGCGCGACTGGTTCGTTGTGTGGGCGAGCGCGCGTCACCGCCGCCCGGTTCGGCGCGATCGCGGCGCACGTCCGGTCCGGCCGCAGCGATAGTGGTGCCGTATCAGAGAATACGCGGCCTTTCGATCCCGTCGTCGACCAACCTCCACGCCGGGAAATCCCGTGCCGACACGGCCGTACGGCCGTCCCACTACACTGAACCGGTGACTTTCGATTCCGTGCGGGGACGTTCGACCCCAGGGCGACCGTCGCCGACGCCACCGATCGTCTCGGGAACACCTTCGGTCGTGCAGAGCTTGCAGGTGCATTCCGGCCGGATGGTGCCGTTCTCCGTCGAGTTCAACCCGCCGCGCGACGCCGCGGGCGAGGCTCGGCTCTGGCGCGCGGTACGCGAGTTCGAGCGCATGCATCCGGCGTTCGTGTCGATGACCTACGGCGCGGGCGGTTCCACCAAGGATCGCACCGTGCGGGTGACCGGTGAGCTCGCGCAGGAGACCACCCTGCTGCCGGTGGCGCACCTGACCGCCGTCGGGCACAGCGTGGCCGAGCTGCGCTCACTGGTCGGCGCGTACGCCGACTCCGGCATCCGCAACATCCTCGTGCTGCGCGGCGACCCGCCCGGCGACCCGCTCGGCGAGTGGCACAAGCACCCGCAGGGCGTGGAGTACGCCGAGGAACTGGTCCGCATCGTGCGCGATCTCGGCGATTTCCACGTCGGCGTCGCCTCGTTCCCGCAGGGGCACCACCGCTCGCCGGACCTGGACTCCGACACCGCCTACCTGGCCGCGAAACTGCGTGCGGGCGCGGAGTATTCGATCACCCAGATGTTCTTCGAGGTCGACCACTACCTGCGTCTGCGGGATCGGGTCGTCGCGATGGATCCGGTCGAGGGCGCCAAGCCGATCATCCCGGAGCTGATGCCGATCACCTCGCTGCGCACCGTGGCTAGGGCCGAGGAGTTGTGCGGTCGCGAGCTGCCCGCCTTGGTGCTGGAGCGGCTGCGCAAGGCGGCGGGCGACGGTCCGGAGGAGGACCGGGCGGCGGTCCGCGAGGTCGGCATCGAGATCGCCACCGAGATGGCGCAGCGGCTGATCGACGAGGGCGCGCCGTGCCTGCACTTCATCACGCTGAATTTCGCCAAGGCGACGAGCGAGGTGCTGACGAACCTCGGCTACGGGGTCACCGCCGCGCCCATGAGCGCCTGAAGAATGCCCCGCCGACCCGGCGGGGCATTCGCGTATCAAGCCGCCCGCGCCGCCCGCGACCTCCACGCCTCGGCCAGCAGACGATGGGATTCCAGCCGGTCGGCGTGATCATGCGTGACGCTGGTCACCAGCAGTTCGTTCGCGCCGGTCACCCGTTGCAGCGCGGCGAGCCGTTCCACCACCGTGCCCGGCGACCCGACGAACTGGGTCGCCAGCCGGTCGTCCACCAGCCGCAGCTGGTCCGGGGTGAGCGGACCCGCGGTCTCCGGTGCGAGGAACTCGGTCGCGCCCGTTCCGGCGCGAATGCCGTATACCCAGTGCCCGTAGCCCGCGGCCAGTCGTTCGGCCTTCGCGTCGTCGGCGGCGACGACCACGTCGGCCGAGACGACCACGTACGGTTCGGCCAGGTACTCGGACGGATGGAACGCCGCGCGGTAGGCGGCGACGGCGTCCAGCGCGGTCCCCGGCGCCACGTGGTAGGCCGCGGCGAACGGCAGACCGAGACGGCCGGCGAGTTCCGCGCTCTCGCCGCCCGAGCTGCCGAACAGCCACAGCTGCACCTGTGCGTTCTCACCCGGCGTCGCGTGCAGCGGGATGCCGTCCGCGCTGGTGTAGGTGCCCGCGAGCAGGGCGCGCACCTCGTCGAGCTGGTCGGCGAAGTCCGGCGCCTGTGCGCCCGGCTGTTGCAACGCGCGCAGCGATGCCAGGTAGCGGGACCGGTCGACGATGCGACCCGGATCGAACGGCGGCGGGATCACCACGCCGTCCCGGATCTCGGTGCGCCCGGTGGCGGTGTCGACCACCGGGCGCCCGCCCTTGGGATGTTCCGGCTCCGAACCGAATTGAGCCCGCCGATGCCCCGAACGCCCGAGCCCGAGGTCCAGACGTCCGGGATACAGGGCGTCGATGGTGCCGAACGCCTCGACGATCGACGCCGAGGTGTGGTGGCCGATCTGCACCGCCGCCGAACCCACCCGAATCCGGGAGGTGTTGGCCGCGACCAGCCCGATCAGGGTGATCGAGCTGGAACTGGCCACCGCGACGAAGTGGTGTTCGGCGAGCCAATACCGGTGGTAGCCCCACTGTTCGGCGCGCTGGGCCAGTTCGACGGTGTTGCGCAGCGCCTGCTGCGCGGTCGAACCGGCGCTGATCGGAGCCAGGTCGAGGATGGAGAGAAGGACCGTCACGCCTGCCCCTTTCCGAGCCGCGGATCCTGCTCGCCCGCCTCGATGGCCACCCGCAGCCGGTTCTGCACGGGCGCCACCGGGCAGGTGGCGAAATCGGTGAAGGCGCAGGGCAGATTGGCCGCCCGGTTGAAGTCGAGCAGCACCGCGCCGTCGGCGTCGGGCGCGGCGATGCTCAGTGACCTGGCCGCGGGGTAGGTGGTGACGCCGCTGGTGGCGTCGGTGAACAGGATGCGCAGTTCGGCGCCGGCCTGGAACGCGACTACGCGCTCGGTGACCGCGCCGAGGGTGAATTCGATGGTGCCCGTGGCGGTGTGGTGATGTTCGAGGCCGTCGACCACGGCCGCGGTGACGACGTCCTGCGGCTCGGCGAACGCCTCGAAGCGGCCGGGCACGATCCAGCGCTGATCCGGCTGGTACGTGGGAATGCCCGCGAACGCGGCCAGCGACGGGGCGGCGGGGTCGTGGACCCGCACCGCGTAGCGCCCGGTGCGCCGGATGACCTCGAGCACGCGCTGTTCGTGGCGCACCTCGAGTCCCGGCGCGCCTTCGGCGGGGGTGAGGATCTGCACGCCGGCGATGCCGGTGCCGTCGAAGACGAGCCGGTCGGCCGGTTGGGCGGTGATGAACACCTTGTTGTCGGTGACCCACCAGGTGCCGGGCAGGCCGGGCAGCCGTTCGGGTTGGTCGGTGAGCCAGTGCAGCGCGGTCAGGCTCAGGAAGCCGAGCCGGTCGCGCAGCCGGTCCTCCCTGGCGTCGTGCCAGGCGGCCCACTCGGAGTCGAAAGTGGTTGCGGTGGTTGCGGTCATGACGCTCTGGCTCCTTCGTGGACGGATGTGCGGTGACGTGGATGACGCAGGCCGAGATGGTCGCGCAGGGTGTCGCCGGTGTACTCGGTGCGGAAGCTGCCGCGCTCTTGTAGCTCCGGGACGACGCGGTCGACGAACTCGTCGAGCCCGCCGGGGGTGAGATGGGGGACGAGGATGAAACCGTCGGCGGCGTCGGTCTGCACGTATTCATCGATGCGCTCGGCGACCTCGGCGGGGGTGCCGACGAACTGCTGGCGCGCGGTGACCTCGATGATCAGCTCGCGGATGCTGAGCTTCTCGGCCTCGGCCTTGGCGCGCCACGCCTCGGCGACCGCGCGCGGATCCTTCGCGTGACGCACCCGTCCCCTGGTGATGTTCACGTCGCCGGAGGGATCGACGTCGGGCAGCGGTCCGTCCGGGTCATAGCCGGAAAGATCACGGCCCCAGACCTGTTCGAGGAACGCGATGGCGGTTTGCGGACCCACCTGCTGGTAGCGGATGTGCCTGGCCCGGTCCTCGGCCTCGGTGGCGGTGTCGCCGAGCACGAAGGTGGCGGCGGGCAGGATCTTCAGTTCGTCGGGTCCGCGGCCGTATTTGGCCAGGCGGCCCTTCATGTCGGCGTAGAAGGTGCGTCCGGCCTCGAGGGTGCCGTGGCCGGTGAAGATGGCGTCGGCGGTGGCGGCGCCGAATTCGCGGCCGTCGTCGGAATCGCCCGCCTGCAACAGCACCGGATGGCCCTGCGGGCTCGGCGGCAGCACGAAGCGCGCGGCGATGTCGAATTGCGCGCCGCGGTGGCGGGTTTCGGGAATGTTCCTGGCGAACACGCCCGCGTCGCGATCGACGGCCAGCGCGTCGGCGGGCCAGCTGTCCCACAGCGCGCGCGCCACCTCGATGGTCTCGGCCGCGCGGCGGTAGCGGTCGGCGTGCTCCAGATATCCACCGCGGCGGAAGTTCTCGCCGGTGAACGCGTCGGAGGAGGTGACGACGTTCCACGCCGCGCGTCCGCCGGACAGGTGATCCAGCGACGCGAACTGCTTGGCCAGCTCGAACGGTTCGTTGTAGGTGGAGTTGATGGTGCCCGCCAGTCCGAGCTTCTCGGTGACACCGGCCAGCGCGTTGAGCACCGCGAAGGTGTCCGGTCTGCCGACCACGTCCAGATCGTGGATGCGCCCGAGGTGTTCGCGCAGCCGCAGACCTTCGGCGAGGAAGAAGAAGTCGAACAGGCCGCGCTCGGCGGTGCGGGCCAAGTGGACGAAGGACTCGAAGTCGATCTGGCTCTTGGACGCCGGATCGCTCCAGACCGTGGTGTTGTTCACCCCGGGGAAGTGCGCGGCCAGATGGACGATCTTGCGCGGCTTGGCGGAACTCACGACGGTGTTCCTTCCTGAATCGTGGCGTAGCGGCTCGGCGGGCGCGGCAGATCGAGCCCCTCGCGCAGGGTGGTGGCCGGTGCGTGCGGGGCGGTCGGTAGGTGGCGCAGGGTGGCCTGGACCGCGAGCGGACGCAGCACCACGCCGTCGGCGGCATCCGAATCGGCGACGGCCGCGAGTAGTTCGGTGAGCGAGTCGCCGGTGCCGATGTGACGAAGCACCGAGCCGGTCGCCCTTGTGCCGACGTGCGGCGCTGTGTGTTCGGCACCGCCTTGCGGCGCTGTGTGTTTGGCACCGCCTTGCGGCGCTGTGTACTTGGCACCACCTTGCGGCGCGATGGGCTCGGCGCCGCCTCGCGACGAGGCGGGCGCGCCGGACAGCGGCGCGGTGGCCGACGCCGACCAGCGGTCCAGCTCGGCCAGTTCCTCGTACGCGCGCTCGGCGGTATCGGCCAGGTGGATATCGATGTCGATCAGCACCCGCACCGCGTCCGGGTCGCGATCCGCGCCGAGCAAGGCGCTGCGCAGCACGGCCCGCCTGGCGTGCGCGGCGTCGAGATCCAGTGGGGCGACGCGGATCAGGTCGGCGCGGCGCACCGCGACCTGGATGCTCGGCCCTTCGTCGGCGCGGACCGCGATGATCGGCTGACCCTGCGGCGAGCGCGGCGTGATCGACGGCCCCTTCACCGAGAAGTTGTCGCCCGCGTAATCGATGTAGTGCAGCTTGTCTCTGTCGATGAAGCGCCCGGTCGGCAAGTCGCGGATCTCCGCGTCGTCCTCCCAGGAATCCCACAGCCGGGTGACCACCTCGACGGCTTCGTCCGCCTCGTGCCACAGCGCCGCGGGGTCGCGAGCGCCCTTGCGGCCGAACGCCTTCGTCTGCTCGGCGCCCTCGGACACGGTGACCTCCCAGCCCGCACGGCCGAAGGTGGCGAAATCGAGACTGGCGATCGCCTTGGACAGGTGGAACGGCTCGGTGTGGGTGACCGGGGCCTGCGGCAGCAGACCGATGCGGTGCGTTGCGGCGGCGACCCGTGCCGCGATGGCGACCGCGTCGAGTCTGCCCTGTGCGGTCGCGGCGCCGCCTGGCTGCAACCCGAAAGAGTCGGGCAGGAAAACCGCGTCCGCCCCGGCCTTTTCGACGGCGGTGATCGCGTCGACCCAGTACGCGGCGGTGAACAGGTCCTCGGCGCGCGAATCCCGGCGTCGCCACGACGCGGGATGCGCGCCGGTCCCGGCGAGTTCCACCGCGAGGAAGAAATCCGAATCCGGCATCATGCAGTCCTTTCCGTTGCGAAATCCACGCTCCCCGTGCGGACGGCGGGGATCGCGGCGAGCAGTTCCCTGGTGTAGTCGTGGCGCGGATCAGCGAAGAGGCGTGCGGTGCGGCCGTATTCGACGATGCGGCCGCGGCGCAGCACCGCCACGTGATCGCTGATCCGCCGCACCACGGCCAGGTCGTGCGAGATGAACAGGTAACTCAGGTCGAGCTCGGACTGCAGGCGGTCGAGGAGGTCGAGGATCTGCGCCTGCACCGAGGCGTCCAGCGCGGAGACCGGTTCGTCGAGCACCAGCAGGTCGGGGTGCAGTGCGAGCGCACGGGCGATGGCCACCCGCTGGCGCTGTCCCCCGGACAGTTCGGCGGGGCGACGCTCGGCGAAACGCTCCGGAAGCGCGACGTGCCCGAGCAGTTCCCGCACCCGGTCGCGGCGGGCGGCGCGATCGCCGATCCCATACGCGCGCAGCGGTTCCTCGATGATCGCGCCGACGCGCCAGCGCGGATCCAGTGAGGAGTACGGGTTCTGGTACACCACCTGGAACCGGCGCCGCAGTGCCCGTAGCCTGCCGCGGCGGGCCGCGAGCAGATTCTCGCCGTCGAAGACGACGCTGCCATGGTCGGCGTCGGTGAGCCGCAATGCGATCCGCGCGGTTGTCGACTTTCCGGAGCCGGATTCGCCCACCAGGGCCAGGGTTTCGCCGCGGCCGAGCTCGAATCCGATGCCGTCGACCGCCGTGACGGCGTCGCCGGAGCGGGTGTGGAAGCGCTTGCGCACCTCGCGCAGCACGAGCAGCGGTTCCCCGTCGCGCGGCCGTTCCGGTCGCGGCGGGCCGGGTGCCAGGCTCGGCGACGAGCTCAGCAGCCGTTTGGTGTAGGGGTGGTGCGGCGCGGCGAGGATCTCCGCCGTCGGCCCGGACTCGACCACTTCGCCCCCCGCGAGCACCACCAGCCGATCGGCGCGTTCCGCGGCCATCGCCAGATCGTGGGTGATGAGCAGCACCGCCGTGCCGCGCGCGGCGGTGCGCTCGGCGAGCCGGTCGAGCACCCGGCGCGCCACCGTGGCGTCCAGCGCGCTGGTCGGCTCGTCGGCGATGATCAGCTCCGGTCCGCAGGCCAGGGCGATGGCGATCAGCACCCGCTGGCGTTGCCCGCCGGACAGCTCGTGCGGATATTGATCCGCCCGTGACTCCGGACGATCCAGGCCGACCTCGGTCAGCAGCTCCAGCACACGGGCCCGCGCGCCCCGCCGGGCGACGAGCCGGTGCACGAGCAGCGCCTCCGCCACTTGATCGCCGACGCGCCGAACAGGATTCAGCGAGAGGCCGGGGTCCTGCGGTACGAACCCGATCCGCACCCCGCGCAGCCTGCGCAGCGCCCGTTCCGAGCTCGTGTCGACCTGTTCACCGTCGAAAGTGATGGTGCCCGAGGTGATCTCGGCAGTCGCTCCGAGCAATCCGATCACCGAATGCGCCAGTGTCGACTTCCCGGAACCGGACTCGCCGACCAGCGCCACCACCTCGCCGCGGGCGATACGCAGCGAGGCGGCCGTCAGCGCCGTGACCGGCCCGCCCGAAGAGCGATAGTCGACCCGGAGCCGATCCACCTGCAACAGGGCGTCTTCGGCGCGACCCTCGTCCTGACGTCGATCGAGAGTTGGGCTGCCCTCGTCCTGACGTCGATCGGGACGCGCTGTGTCGTTGTCGGTGCTCGATCGGGTCGAGGCGCCCGTCGGTGGCCCGGTCGTCTCGGGGCGGGCTGATCGCGTAGCGCGACTCGTGTCCGTGGCCGCCCGGCTCTCGGATTCGCGGTCACCGGGCGGTGACTCCACATTCGGCCATTCGCTTTTGACATCACCTAGCGGGACTGATCGAGTTTCCGAGCGCGCTGCCTGTTCGTCCGAAACGGGCTGTGCCGAGGGCGATTCGCGCTCTTCGGTCGGAGCTCGGCTGTCCAGTCGGACGTCGGTCAGCGCATCAGCGGCGGTCTGTGCACCGGTATCGGGTGTCGCGGCGACGCCGTGTTCGGCGGGTTGCCGGTCGGCGCGGGCGGTGGTCGGATCGCTCACGGCTGATCGGTCCTTCCTGCGGCGCGGCCGAGGCGCTGGGCGGCCAGCACGACGGCGATGATCACCAGTCCGGGCAGTGTGGTGAGCCACCAGGCGGTGGCAAGGTAGTTGCGGCCCTCGGAGATGAGCGAGCCCCACTCCGGCGTGGGCGGTTCGGCGCCGTAGCCGAGGAAGCTGAGCGCCGAGACCGAGAGCACCGCCATGCCGAACTCGACCGCGGCGAGCGCCAGCACGGGCTGGTAGGAGTTCGGCAGGATGTGCCGGGCGAGCACCGTGTACCAGCGCACCCCGGAGGCGTGCGCCGCCTCGACGTACACCGCGCGCCGCACCCGCAGCACTTCCGAGCGCATCACCCGCGCGAAGTTGGCGATCAACGAAACACCCACGGCGATAGCCACATTGCGCGTTCCGAAGCCGAGCGCGGTAACCAGCGCCAGGGAAAGCAGTAGCGACGGAATGGAGAGCAGTACGTCCACCACGCGCATGGCGACCGCGTCGACCACCCCGCCGGTCGCACCGGCCAGCAGACCGAGCAGCGAGCCGACCACCACGGCCAGCGCGACGGCGGACAGCGTGGCGGTGAGCGACAGCCCCGCGCCGTGCACCATCCGCGTGTACAGATCACGCCCGAGGTTGTCGGTGCCGAACCAATGCTGCGCGCTGGGAGCCTGGAACTTCTCGGCGGGTACCCCGATGAGCGGGTCACCACTGGCGAACAGCGACGGCGCCAGCGCCCACCCGAGCACCAGCAGCGCCACCGCCGCCGACAGAATCAGCGCGGCGTTGCGCCGGAGGTCGTCCGGGCTCGGCAGGCGGAGTCCGGGCAGTGCGATGCGGCGAGTCTTGTCCAAGTCGAGCACGTCAGGCACGGACGAGCACCTCCTCCGCGATGTCCTCCGCGTCCGTCGCGCCGTCGTCCGCCGACCGTGCGCCACGCGCCGCGATCCGCGGGTCCAGCAGCGGATACAGCAGATCCACCGCCAGATTCACCGCGACGAATACCAGCGAGGTCAGCAGCACGATGCCCTGCACCACCGGAATGTCCTGGGCCAGCACGGATATCTGGGTCAGTCTGCCGACGCCCGTGCGGGCGAACACCGTCTCCACCACGACCGAACCGGCGAGCAGATTGCCGACCAGTACACCGGCGATGGTGAACGCGGGCACGCTGGCGGGCCGGGCCACGTGCCTGCGCTGCACCCACCAGCGCGACGCGCCCTTGGCCAGCGCGACTTCCGTGAACGGCTGCCGCCAGGTCGACTCCAATCCGGCCGCGAGCACCTGCGCGATCACCGCGCCGATCGGTAGGGCCAGCGTCAGCGCGGGCAGCACCGTGCCGCGCAGCCCCTCCCCGCCGAACGCGGGCGCCAGCCGCCAGTGGAACGAGAACAGTTGCAGCAGGATGAGTCCCGTCCAGAACGTCGGCACCGCGACACCGAGCGGCGGTAGCGCGGCGAGCAGGTCGCGCAGCCACGGCTTGCGCGTGTAGGTGGCGGCGAAGGCCAGCGTCACACCGCCCACGGTCGCGAAAAGCAAGGCGAGCGCGGCCAATCCGAGTGTCGAGGGCACGGCTTCGCCGATCGCCTCGGTGACCGGACGGCCGGTCGAGATGGACAGCCCGAGATCGCCCTGGATCGCGTTCCCCAGCGCGGTCGAGTACTGGTCCCACAGTGGACGATCCAGACCGTAGCGGGCCTGCATCTCGGCTATCGCGGCCTTGTCCACCGTCGCGCCCCCGCCGCCGTCGGCCGCGATGGAGACCGGATCGGCGGGCAGCAGGTAGAGCACCACGAACGAGATGCTGAACGCGGCCCACAGCACCCACATCGCCTGCAGGACGCGCAGCGCCAGATAACGGACCATCTCAGTGCCCGCTCAGCCAGGTGTCGAAGAACTGCAGCCGCGCCGACGCCTCGAACTTCAGGTCCCTGGTGTTCGCGGCGGCGCCGATGGCCTGGGAGAGTTCGATGGTCGGGATCCACAGCCCGGCGTCGAGAACCTGCTGCTGGGCGGTGCGGACGAACGCGGTGCGGGCGGTGGAATCGGCCGCGCTGAGCTGCCCCTCGAGGGCGTCGTCCAACGCCGGAATACGTTCGCGGGCATTGAGATTGCGGCCGTCGACACCGAACACCGCGCGCAGGATGTCACCGTCGGCGCGGGTGGTGTTGTAGTAGGTGATGTCGAAGTCTTTGGCGTTCTGCCGCGCGGTGTAGTCCGGCGTGGACACCAGGTCCAGCTTCAACTCGACGCCCACCTGTCGCAGCTGCTGCTGCGTCAGCTCCAGAATGGCCTGGTTTCCGGCGAAGACCTGGCTGAACAGCACCGAGAACGACAGGCGCTCACCGTTCTTCGCGCGGATACCGTCGGCGCCCGGCGCCCAGCCCGCCTGGTCGAGAACGCCCTTGGCCTTGGCCGGGTCGTAGGCCAGCCGGGCCGAGAAGTCCTGGTAGCCGGGTGTGGTGCTGGACAGCGGACCCGAAGCCGGATTGAACTGGGGACCGAGCACGGTGTCCACCAGCTGCTTTCGGTCGATGGCGGGCAGCAGTGCCTGGCGCACCGCCGGGTCGCGCAACGGACCGCGGGTCACGTTGGCCTGGAAACCGAACGGCACACCGGGGTTCACCGTGGTGAGCAGTCGCGCGCCCGCGGCTTCCAGCTGCGGCAGGTCCTGCGGCAGTGCGTCGCTGATCGCGTCGAGCTGACCGGAGACGAGACTGCCGGTGCGCACGCCGGATTCGGGCACCACCGTGAACTCGATCCCGTCCAGGTAGGCCTCGCCCTGGTGCGCGAACACCGCCGAGCCCCAGCGGTAGCCGGCGCGTTTGGCCAGCTTCGCCGACTGATCCTGTCGCCAGGCCGCGTAGGTGAACGGCCCGGTGCCGATGTTGTCACCGAGGCAGCGCTGCTCGGCGGGCTCGGCTGTCGTCGCGTCGGCGAGAATGCCCAGCTGCGTGGTCGAGGAGGCTTGCAGGAACTGGGCATTGGGCTTGCTGAATTCCACGCGCGCCGTCAGCCGGTCCACGGCGGTAGTGCCCACGTAGTTGGTGAGATAGCTGGCGCCGAGCGGAGCCTTCACCCCGCCGAGCCGCTGCACCGAATCGAAGGTGTTGCGCACCGACTCCGCGGTGAGCGGGGTGCCGTCACTGAAGGTGACGCCGTCGGCGAGGTGGAAGGTGAACACCTTGGCGTCCGGACTGATCTCCCAGCTGCGCGCGAGCCACGGCCTGATCTCGCCGGTCCGCGGATCCTGGTCGGTGAGCGAATCGACGATCTGGCGTGTCACGTAGAGGGTTTGGTTGGTTCCGGCCTGCGCCGGATCGGAGCAGGTCGGCGCCTGGGACAGGCCGTAGCGCAGCGTGCCGCCGGGGCGCGGCGGGCCCGCGTCGTCCCCCGGCGCGCTCGAATCGCTGCCGCAGGCGGCCAGGGCGCTCGTCGCGGCGAGCGCGCCGACCAGCGCGAGAATTCGATGGCGGGTTCGGATCACGATGTCGCTCCAATGAGTTCGGTGCTCGAGGCCAACGGCCTGCTGGGGATGCGGCGGCGCAGTTCCGGCGCCACTTCGGTTTGGAAGAGTTCGAGGCTTTCGCGGTGTTCGGCGACGCCGCGTCCGTCGCGCTCGGCGGACAGGTGGATGACCTCGTGGCCGAACCGCTCGTGCTGGCGGCCGACCTTGTCCACGATTTGTTCCGGGCTGCCGATCAACGCCGAACTGCGCGCGACGAAGTCGTCGAGTGTCTCGAAGACGATGGGCAGACCGAGCTTCCGGCTCAACGCCAGCCGCGCTTCGAAGATCGGCCGGTAGGCGGCCAGCGCCTGCTGCGAGGTCCGTGCCACGTGGAAGCCCGCTGTACCGGCCCCGACCAGCGCCTCGGCCGGATCGTGGCCGTAGTGCTCCCACCGCTCCCGGTAGTGGCGCACAAGCTCGGCGTAGGGCTCGATCGGGTTGGTGACGTTGGCCGAGAACAGCGGATCACCGCGGCGCGCGGCGAGTTCCACCGAATCGCGGCTGGTAGCGCTGCCGTGCCAGATCCGGATCCGGGGCTGGAACGGGCGCGGCAGTGCCTTGGCCCGCTCCAGCGGCGGACGGAACCGCCCCGACCAGGTGACGCTGTCGCTGGCGGATCCTCGTGCCGCTCACCGACGGCGAAACCGTCGTAGCCGAGATCCTCGGCGAGCCTGGCCTGTTCGACTACCGAACGCAACCGTTGCCTGGTGTCGGGCAGCACCCCGGTTCGCGGCTCGGGCACCCGCGTCACCAGCGTGAACAACAGGAATTTCATGCCGTCGCCTCCCATTCGCCGAGGTCGAGGAACTTCTCGAAGGGGTGCGGGCCGACCTCTTCCGCGGGCAGCGCGGGGTCGTAGAGCGCGGTGTACCCGGCCGCCAGGTACAGCCCGACCGCCTCGGGCTGGCGCGGTCCGGTCGTCAGGTAGACGCGCCGGTACCCGCGGACGGCGATCTCGGTCTCCAATCGCTCCAGAACGAATCGGCCGAGACCGCGCCTGCGGTGCTCGCGTGCGGTCCAGATCCGTTTCAGCTCGGCGGTTGTCGCGTCGAACTGCTGAAAAGCGCCGCCCGCCACCGGCTCTCCGTCCTGGATGACCATGAGCAGCCCGCCCCCGGGCGGGGCGAAGTGCGCGGCCGGATATCCGCGCAGGTCGGAGTGCACCTCGCCGGGAGTGCGGCCGTAGCGGCTGCTGTACTCGAGCGCCAGCTCGGCCAGCAGCGGCGCGGCCAGCGGGTCGTCCTGGGCGACCCAGTGCGCCCGGCGGATCGTCGAAATTCCCCGTGTCATCGGATCACCGCTGCTTCGGTAGACCGGGCGGGTTGATCCGCGATTCGGTGACTGCCTCGGTCCGCAGTCCCCAGCGATCGATGACCCGCTGGTAGAGGCCGGACTCGATGGCATGCCGCAGCGCCTTCTGGACGGCGCCGATCAGGCCGTTGTTCTTCTTCGTCAGCACGCCGATCTCGCCTTGCAGCGCCTCGCCCGCGCCGGAGAACGTAGCCACGATCTTGGTCTGGTTCGCCGTGCTCACGTGATAGATCGCGGTCGGATTCGGGCCGAGGTAGCCGTCGAGCCGCTGCGAGGCGAGCGCGAGATAGTAGTCGCTGGTCTTGTCGTAGTAGGCGATCTCGATGGCGGGCAGCCCCTCGGCGCGGTTCTGCTCGTTCCATTTCACCAGGAGCTGTTCCTGGTTGGTTCCGGTGCCGACGCCGATCCGCCTGCCCGCCAGGCTCTTCCGGTCCTGGTACTGGAGATCGCTCTTGGCGGGCACCTCCAGCGCGACGTTGTCGTGGCGGTAGGTGGCGAAGTCGTACTTCTCCTTGCGCTCCTCGGTGACGGTCACGTTCGAGATGAAGGCGTCCACCTCACCGGAGTCGACGCGCACGAAGTTCTGCGACCAATCCGCCACACTCGCGACCAATCGCAGTCCGAGGATGTCGGCGACCAGCGAAGCGAAGTCGACCTCGGAGCCGACCACCGTCTTGTCGTCGGTGGCGTAGAAGCGCAGTGGCGGCGCGGTGCCCGACGCGCCGGTCACCACCAGGGTCCCTCGGTCGCGGATGGCCTGCGGGACCTCGGCGGCGATGGCGTCGACCTTGTCCGCGCGCACGCGGCCGGACTGCTCGGGGGACAGATCGAAGGCGACCGTGCCGTCGGAGGAGACCTGGCGGTCTTCGTCGGGGTCGGTGCCGCACGCGGTGACCAGCAGCGCGGCCGCGGCGAGCGCGGCGGCCATGGCGGGGAACTTCATCGGAAACCTGTTCGTGGAGGGGAGGCTGGGGCGCTGGATGGGACCGGCGTCGCGGCGCTCATCGGACTCGGGACAGAAAGGCGCGGGTGCGCGGATGGCTCGGGTTGTCCAAAACCTCGGCGGGCGTGCCCTGTTCGACGATCACGCCCGCGTCGAGGAAGACCACCGTGTCGGCGACCTCGCGGGCGAAACCGATTTCGTGCGTGACGATCACCAGCGCGGTGCCGTCCTCGGCCAGATCGCGGATCACGTCCAGCACCTCGCCGACCAGCTCGGGATCCAGCGCCGAGGTCGGCTCGTCGAAGAGGATCACCCGCGGCCGCACGGCCAGCGCCCTGGCGATCGCCACCCGCTGCTGCTGTCCGCCGGACAGCCTGCGCGGATAGGCGTCGGCGAGTTCGCCGATGCCGACACGCTCCAGCAGCGCCTTCGCCTCGCGCTCGACCTCGCCGCGGTCCCTGCGCTGGGCCGTGAGCGGCGCGAGGGTGACGTTGTCCAGCACCGTCAGATGCGGGAAGAGGTTGAACTGCTGGAAGACGAAACCGATGCGGGAGCGCTGTTTACGGACCTCGCGATCCGGCAGCGGATACAAGACGTCGCGCCGAAGCCGGTAGCCGATCAGCTCGCCATCGATGTGCACGGTGCCCGCGTCGACCGGCTCCAGGTGGTTGAGCACCCGCAGCAGTGTCGACTTGCCGGAGCCGGACGGGCCGATCACCGCGACCACCTCGCCCGCGCGCACCGTCAGATCGATGCCGTGCAGGATCTCGGTGCGACCGAAGGACTTCCGCACGCCGGTGAGCCGCACGGCGGGCGTCTCGAGCGCGGTCATCGGGTGGCTCCCCGCGGCGCGGCGGAACCCAGCTCGGCGATCTCGCGGACCCTGCGGCGCAGCCTCTGCAGCGGGGTCGGCGGCGGGGTGCGCTGGGCGCCCTTGGCGTAATGGCGCTCGATGTAGTACTGCGCCACCGTGAGAATCGTGGTCAGCACGATGTACCAGACCGTCGCCACCATGAGCAGCGGCACCACCCGGCCGTTGCGGCCGTAGATCACCTGCACCTGGTAGAAGAGCTCCGCGATCGCCATCACCGAGACGATCGAGGTGCCCTTGAACAGGCTGATCACCTCGTTGGTCGCGTTCGGCAGGATCGAGCGCATCGCCTGCGGCACGACGATCGTGCGGAACTGCCGCCAGCGCGGAATCCCCAGCGCCGCCGCCGCTTCCAGTTGACCGGGATCGACCGAGATGAGCCCGGCGCGGATGATCTCGGCCGAATACGCGGCTTGGTGCAGCGCGAGACCGATCACGGCGGCGCTGAATCCGGTGATCACACCGTTGACTTCGAAGGTGAGGAACGCGGGTCCGAACGGAATCCCCAGCGAGAGAGTCTGATACAGGTAAGCGATGTTGAACCAGAACAGCAGCTGCACGATCATCGGAATCGAGCGGAACGCCCAGATGTAGACCCACGCGATCACCCGCAGCACCGGATTGTTCGACAGCCGCGCTACGGCGAGCAGAGTGCCGATGAGGAAACCGAGCGCGGTGCCCCACAGCGTCAGCTCCAGAGTCACCCGCAGCGCTGTCAGCACCGACCGTGCGGTGAAGTACTTCGCGAACGTCGGCCAATCCCAGCCCGGGTTGGTGGCCAGGCCGTGCGCGAATTGGGCGAGCAGCACCAAAGCGGCGGCGCTGATCACCCAGCGCCACGGGTGGTACGTGCGCGCGATTCTGGGGGTGGGTCGAGTGCCGGTTGCCGTGATAGTTGCATTCGGCTGTCCGGCGGCATCCGGGTAACCCGCAGCAGAGGTTGTGACAGACGGGGTTTCGCTGACTGTCGAGCCAGGTCGGTCGGCGGTTTCGCCGAGCCGATCCGGGGGTGCGGCGGGTTGGTTCGCCGCTGTGCCAGGTTCGGCTACGCCCGAGCCGAGCTGGTCGGTGGCAGCACCGCGTCGGTTCGCGGCTGAGCCGAGTCGGTCGCCGGTGGCGGCGGGTCCGCTCACGTCTGAGCTGGGTTGGTTTGCTGTGACGGACCGGTTGGCGGAGCCGGGGGGATCGGCGTCTTCCGCCGCCGCCGCATCGGATGCGAGGGACGCACTCATTTCGGGCCCTTCGGGAGATTCGAACGCGACCGCGCAACGCGCTGGTCACCGCACCCGGCCAGCGACGGGTGCACGGTCTGGCGCTGGATCAGCGCGGACAGCTGGCTGAGGTTCGGCGGCAGGACTCGGTGTGGCGTCGGGTCCGGCGGGCGGCGTTGCGTGGGCGAATCATTCGGTCCTCCATCGTTCCTGGCGGAAGCACCCGCACCCGGTTGTCCGGGGGGTTGCTGCGACGTCGGCGAGCCAGGTCTCTCGGTCGCTCTGGATGGTGTTGCGGACCCCGGTCCGCTCCGGGCGCAGCAGGGGTCGAGCCGAATCATCATGCGGAGCAGGGCATGCGCCGGACAAGGTTAGAAATCAGGGTGAGCGCAGCCCTGGTTCCGGACGGAACGACCGGTGATCATTGCGCGGGTCGGCCGGTCGGCTGCCCGAAAACGCTCTGAGATGCGGGTGCAAGCCGACGCGCCGAAAACTTGCCGATTGCCGAAACGGCTGCTGAGCGAGTTTGCCGGAGTACCGTGTCCTCACCGTGCCGACGATGAGGAGCACCGCTGTGACCCTGTTGCGCCGCTTCACCACTCTCACCGCCGCCGCGACCGGTTCGGTCGCGCTGGCGTTCGGCGTCTGCGCCCCCGCCGTGGCGGCGCCCGCCCCCGCACCCGCCGCACCCTCGGCCGCCACCGAACTGGCGGGCAAACAGCAGGCCGCCGCACCGGGCGACCTGCTCGGCGCCTACCAGTCCACCGTGGAGGCGCTGCGCGGATTCGGGATGGACCCGTTCCTGTACCCGACCGCCGCGGCGTTCTGCGGCAACGGCAGCACCTTCGGTCTGGTGCCCGCCGTCGCGGGCGCGATGCCGGGACCGTGGCCCAAGACCACGGTGTCCATTCCCGGTCTGGATCTGACGGCCGTGAAGTCCGGCCAGACCATGTTCACCTTCGTGCCCTACGGCGTGAACCAGGACAGCCGCAATACCGCGGGGATGCAAGTGGCCTGGCTGAACATCAGCAACGGCCGCAGCGGCATCACCAAAATGGGCCCGCTCGCCGACATCTTCCGCGCGATGATCCCCGCCGAGGTGCCCGCCGACCTGCGCCCGCACGCCGAACGCGCCGTCCAGGAGTTCTTCTTCGCGGCACTCCCCGTCGGCGGCATCCGCGCCGTCCCCGTCGACACCGGCAAGGGCACCGTGCTCGCCGCCGTCTTCGGCACCGTCGACAACGGCAACCAGTCCTGCTTCTTCCTCCCGACCGTCGGTATCACCTCGGTCCCGTAAGGCTCCGGCCTCCGACGACTCCGGCTCGGTCCTGTGACCGAGCCGGAGTCGTCTTCTGCGCCAGCAGGATGTTCCCCGCCACGTCTCGGGTGCAGGGGCGCTGGAAATCGGCGGTAGTGCTCAACGATCCTCGGGTTCGAGGGGTTGATGGGGCGCGCCTGCTCAGGTGGTCTCGGGCAGCGCGCGGCCCTTCCAGCGCAGTGCCCCACGGCTTTTCGCGCGGTGGGAGCGGAGGATCAGGCGCTGATAGGCGGCGACCGATACGGGATGGGCCAGGCCCGCGAGCACGTCGGCGCGGCGGAGGGCGCCGCCGGATTCGAGGGATCGGGCGAGGAGTCGACCGGTGACCGCGGCGGCGTAGCCGAGCGCGCCGGTGCGGCGGGTCGGTCCGCTGCCGAACAGGGCGGCGAGCGGGGGAAGCCAATAACCGAGTGCGAGGGCGGTTCCCACGGCGGCGGCCGCCGCGGGTGAGCCGCCGTAGGCGGACCAGAGCCAGCGCGTGTACCCGGCCTCGATCTCCGCCGCGCCGCGGTACATGCGGGTGCGGGCGAGGTGCCCGGCGGCGACGAGATGGGTGGTGTGGCCGGCGCGGCGGAGGGCGCGGGCGATGTCGAGGTCCTCGACGGGGCTGTGCGCCACCGAGGCGTGCCCGCCGATGGCGCGGTAGGCGGCGGTGTCGAAGGCGAGGAACTGGCCACAGGCGACCGCCGTCGAGGGACGGTGGCCGCGGTTGCCGAGCACGATGGGCAGCGTCGACGCCCAGGACCAGCAGAGCAGCGGCTGCACCAGCGCCTCGGCGATGGACTCGGCTCGCTGCGTCGGCCACGGCGAGACCAAAGCCGCGCCCCGATCGCGAACCGCGCGTGCCGCCGCGGCGATGGCTCGCGGGGCCAGCCGCACATCGGCGTCCAGGAAAACCAGGATCGGCGTGTCGACGGATTCGGAAAGGCGGGCGCACGCGGCGGCTTTGCCGGTCCATCCTGCGGGCGGTTCGGCCTCCGAACGGATGACCTCGAAGCGGGGATCACCCGCGATCGCCTCCCGCGCGGCCGCCGCGGTGCCGTCGGTGGAACCGTCGTCGAGGATCAGCACCCGAAGGCCGGGCACGCCGGTCTGCGCGCGCAGATCGGCGAGCAACGCGGGGAGCCGCTCCGCTTCGTCACGAGCCGGTACGCACACGGTAACCGCCTCGGCCACTTCGGCATTCGCATCCAATCGCGGCGTCGAGAGCCGATTGATCAGCGCGGTACCGCAACCCGCGAGTGCGATGGCCGTGCCGATCCGCACCAGCGCGATCAGCGGAACTGCTTGACCGTCCGCCACCAACGCCGCCAGGAGAACTGGTGCTCGGGAACTTCCGGCGCGGCGGGGTTGCGGTCCATGTACGCCATGGCCGCGACGATGGCGGCGACCGCGAGGGTGATGCCGCCGACGATGCCCGCCCAACCCGCGAACGAGCGCGTGTTCGGGTCGGCGTAGTGGACCTCGGCGAGCACCCTGGACACCTCGCCGGGCGGCAGCTTCCAGGAGACGGTGGAATCGCCCTCGCGGTTACCGTTGGTCTTGGCTACCCGGGCCGGGAACGCGATGGTGAACTGCACGTCGGAGCCGTGCGGCGGCACCGACTTCAGGTCGACCCGCCCCTCCAGGCTGACCAGATCGCCGGTGCGCTTGAAGTTCAGCTGGAACATGCCCTGCGTCTGATCGGACAACATGCCGAGCTGCTGCACCTCACCGAAGGACAGGTCCTCGAAGAACACCTTGCTGCCCAGGTAACCGTCCTGGTTGTAGGGCTCGACCCGCACCTTCGCCGCCAGGGTTTCGGGCGCCTTCAGCTGCGGACCCTTGTCCTCGGGACTCGCGGGCACCACCGCGGCGATGATCCGCCCGGACACCCGGTCGTTGGACGACACACCCATCGACACCTGCACCCGCAGGCACCCCGCCAGCATCGGAGCCAACAGCACGGCGAGCAGCACGCCCGCGGTTACCCGCACCCTGGTACGGGGTGCGCGCGGCGACGGTCGGACCGGAACTTCGGGCATCGTGGCGGCGGGACTCGGTTGCACGGCTCACATCGTGCCAGGCCCGACGTCCGAATCGCCACGCGGCGGGCGCGACACGACGACACACCCCGTCCCGCCTCGCCTGTGCCGGGCCGAATGGATCAGGAGCGGCACGCCGAGCGGCGCCATGCCGAGGGCGCCATACCAGGCCGAGTAGGGAAGATCGAGGAAGACGGCGTGGGCGAGAATGGAGCCGAGCCAGGTCCAGAGGAAGATCGCGACGGGCACGGTCAGCGAGGCGCCGGAGCGGGGTCGGGTGGGGGCGGGCGCGGCGCGGTCCCAGACTTCGAGCAGCAGCGCCATCAGCAGGCCGACGCAGAACCAGCCGAGGTAGTTGGTGAGCGGGATATGGGCCAGGCCCGGCAGCCCGGAATCGGTATCGCACCAGGTCCATTGACCGTCGGCCACCATCTGCGGATCGAGGAACAGGTCCCACCCCACCGCCCCGACCGTGGTGAGGACGACCCGGCCCACGGTCCCGCGGCTGACGATCCCGGCCACGATCCACACTGGATACATCCCGCCGGTCCAGGCCAGCGGCACCAGCAGCGGCACGCCCGCCAGCGACGGCCCGATCCGGTCCTGCGCGTACTCGTAACAGCCGAAGGGGATTCCGGTCGCCA
The DNA here is from genome assembly GCF_059570515.1 of Nocardia sp. CNS-044. Lineage (NCBI taxonomy): Bacteria > Bacillati > Actinomycetota > Actinomycetes > Mycobacteriales > Nocardiaceae > Nocardia > Nocardia sp. CNS-044. The sequence goes on along the minus strand of NZ_JCANSX010000007.1, from coordinate 90,955 downwards.
CGCCGAGCATCTCGGCGAGCAGGCCGAGCCCCGAGACGATCACCACAAACCCCAGCGCGTACCGAGTTCCGCGCGTCGCGGCGGCATGCGTGAGGGCCGTGCCCGCGGACAACAGCACGATCACCACGGTGATCCGATCCCGCGCCGCGCCCTCGGTGAGCGGATAGCCGATCTGCGCGAGCACGAGCGAGGCCGCGAGCAGCACCGGCACGGGGTGCCGCACCGGCCGAATCATCGACCGAGCCTGTCGCACGCTCTCGTGTTCCGGCGTCCGCATCATCGGGTCCGTCATCGCTTGCGTGCGAAGGGGAACCGCCTGCGCCGAGCGTCGCGCAGGGCGAGCCGCGCCGCCGTCCGTCCGCTGGCGCCCGAGACGCCGCCGCCGGGATGGGTGGACGCCCCCGTCAGATACAGTCCGGGCGCACCGGGCACCCGCTGACCCGAGAGTTCCGGCAGCGGCCGCCACAGCATCATCTGGTCCAGCGACATCTCCACGTGCATCACATTGCCGCCGCGTAGCCCCATCTCCCGTTCCAGGTCGACCGGCGTCTGCACGAACCGCTCGCGCACGCTCGAGGCGAAACCCGGTGCGTACGAGTCGACCTCGGCGATGATCCGATCGCCCTCGCGATCGGCGTGCGCGGCCCAGTCGCTGCCGTCGGCCAGCCGATAGGGATGCCACTGCGCCCACAGCGAGAGCTGGTGCTCGCCCGGCGGCGCGATGCTCGGATCGAGCGCGCTGAAACTCATCGCCAGCACCACCGGCCGCGGCGGCAGATCGCCCGCCAGCGCCGCGCCGTGCGCGCGCCGCAGCTGCGCGCGGTCGGAGACGAGGAATTGCAGGCCGCGCGCGGATGCAGCCGGGGAGGCACCGGGATAACCCGGCAGCGCGTTCGTCGCGACCCGCACCACCATGCCGATGCCGGGCCCGACCCGGATGCGGCGCTGCCAGTCGTCCAGCGTCGCCTCGTCGAATCCGCCCGCGCGCAGCAGGTCCAGCGTGGTCAGGACGTGCGCGCCCGCGATCACCGCGTCGGCGCGCAGGTTCCGCCCGGACGCGGTGCGCACCACCCAGCCCTCGCCCGCGCGCCCGATCGAGGTGACGGCGTCACCCGCCGTCACCGTCGCACCGTCGGCGCGCAGCCGCGCGACCAGCGCCGCGCTCAACGCGCCACTGCCGCCGACCGCCCGCCCCGGCGGCAGCGTGTGCATCAGCGCCGCGAAGCCGACCATCGGCGCCGTGCCCGGTTCCGACATCGGCGGACCGGACTGCGCACCGAACCAGGCCAGCGACGCCTTGAGCCGTTCGTCGCGAAACAAGCTGTCCAGCAACGCGTCACCGGACTGCAGGAACTCCCTGGACAGCGCGCTGCCCCCGGCCTCGGCGTCCAGCCCCCAGAACGAGCGCAGCAGATGACCGGGCCCCGGCGCGCCGCCGAACGCGCGCATCACCCGCGCGCTGCGCGGACCCCACACCGCGACGAACCGCCGATACGCCTCGGCGTCGGCCGTCCCGCACGCCGCCGCGATGGACGCGCAGGTCGCGTCGACGTCGCGGTGGAAGACGAGCGGCGGCCGCCCCTCGGCATCGGCGGGCGTGAAACCCCACGGATCGCAATCGATATAACGCAGTCCGAAGCGCTCCAGCTCGAGCTCCTCGACGATCCCGGTGTGCCGGATCATGATGTGCGCCGAGGAGCCGCGGTCCACCAGGTGTCCCGGGAAACGCTCGACCGTCGACACCGCGCCGCCGAGCACCTCGTCGCGCTCCAGCACCTCGACCCGATGACCCTCGCGCGCCAGATAACAGGCCGCCACCAGGGCGTTGTGGCCGGAACCGACGACCACCACGTTCACAGCGGCAGCCGCCTGCCGAGAATCGCGAAGGGCCGGTTGTCGCCCGCGAAGACGAAATGCCGGATGACGTCGGCGAATCCCTCCCTGCGGTAGAGCCGCCACGCGCGGTTCTCCTCGCCCGCCACCTCCGGCGTGGACAGCAGCACCGCGCTCTCGGTCCGGTCCTGGAGCAGCCTGCGCAGCAGAGTGGCGCCGATGCCGCGGCCCTGCGCGCTCGGGTGCACGTGCAACTCGGTCAGCTCGAAATAGTCCGAAAGCAGTTCGCGCGCCGAATGTTCCGGCCAGCCGGAGCGGCGCATCCCGCTGTGCACCTGCTGGTGCCACCACTGGTGCGGCGCGCCGCGGTAGCCGTAGGCGATGGCGACGATGGGCGAGGTGCGCAGGTCGACGCGGCCGTCCTCGTCGGGAAGCAGCGCGGCGACCGCCTGCCAGCCCGCGCGGGTGGTGTGCTCGGTCCACATCGGCGCGCGATGGTTCTCGGTGCCGCGCGGATAGTCCATCGCGGCGACATAGACCGCTAGCGCGTCGTGCAGCCGGTAGCGCAGATCCGCGACCGAGAGGTCGACGACGACGGGTGCGGGTGAGTGATGTGGCTTGACGGCTGTCATGGCTCTCGTCGGACCGCGCGGACGCGGAAAGTTGTCGGTGGGCGTCACTATATTCAAGCTCAATTCAAACGTTCGAATACCTGTTCGGTCCGCGCGGTGCACGGGGACCAGAGGTGTACGAGTGCGGAGGGACGAGCCGATGAGTCGGATCGAGCAGCCGGGCCAGCCCGGCAAGGCGGGGAAACTGCTGAAGAAGGCCGACGGACTGCTGTTGCAGGCGGCAGGGGAGACCGATCCGCGGGAGCGCTTCCGTACCGCGTACCTCGCCGCGCTGCGCGGCGCGGGCGCGGTGCTCGCGTTCACCGGCGCCGACGCCGCGCCGCGGGCCCGCTCGCGCAACGCTTGGGTGCTGTTGCAGCGCGCCGCGCCCGAGTTCGTCATGTGGGCCGATTACTTCAGCGCGCGCTCGGAACTGCGCGCCGCGCTGGAGGCCGGACTGGACCGCGAAGTGGACGAGCGGCAGGCCGACGAGTTCTCTTCGCGGGTGGGGGCATTCCTGCACGACGTGGAAGATCTGCTGAAGTCGGCCGCCCGGTTGCGGCCCGCGCCGGGATGGGGCGGAGGCATGACCGCTTAGTTATCACCGAGAAGGTGGTACGGCCCTGATCGAACTCGTATCATTGGTGACAGATAGCCGCCAAGGTCGGCTATCTGTCGCCTACCCGGAGGCGACAAGCCACGTCCTAGTGCCGGGGGAGGTACCGTGCCACTCTCCGAGCACGAGCAGCGCATGCTCGAACAGATCGAGAGCGCGCTCTATGCTGAGGATCCGAAGTTCGCCTCGTCCGTCCGCGGCGGACGCCTTCGCTCGACCTCGAGTCGTCGCAGACTCCAGGCCGCGGCCTTGTTCGTCCTCGGTCTGTTTCTACTGGTCGCCGGTATCGCCGCTCCGGTGAAGCCCGGTGGCTTTCCGATCATCAGCCTGATCGGATTCATCGTCATGTTCGGCGCCGGCGTGCTGCTGCTGCTCGGCAATTCCAAGGGCGCCGCCCGTGGCGCGCGTTCCGGCGAGGCGCCCTCCAGCGGGCCGGGCGGTGGCGGATCGAGCGGACATGGGCGTCAGCGCAAGTCCGGTGGTTTCTCCGAACGCATGGAGGATCGCTTCCGGAGACGGTTCGAGCAGGAGTAGCTCGGCTGTAGCCCCGATATCTTCATACGGCAGGCGACGCCGCACCATGCGATGGTGCGGCGTCGCCTGCTCGCGTTCAGGCCCTGCCGCGCCACGGTAGGGGACGCGTCTTCGTAGGTGATCGCCGCACTCGCACCGGCCGTGCGCGGTCTTCGTACGGACTCCCATACGGCTGTTCCTTTGGACGTACCTCCCCCTTCCCCGAGACGGTTCCCACTTCTCCCCACGGCGTCCCCCACCTTCCCCCAGCACCACCCCCGATACGCTCGAGAGCCTTGGCTACCAGGGCGGTTTGCTGGATGTTTCCGGGCCGTCACGCGCCGGTGCCCGCGTGTCGGCACAACATGCAAAAAGTTCCCCACCCCGGTGATAGCTGGGATGACCTGCGAAATCGTCTCGGCGGGGAGCCAGATCACCTCCACTTTCGATTGAAAGTGGGGGAAAGTGGGGTAATGTGGAGCGCGCACTACAGGAGAGGCCATCCAGAGAGGTGATCCAGTAGGGAGGTATCGAGATGTTTCTCGGTACCTACACACCTCGACTGGATGACAAAGGGCGACTCACGTTGCCTGCGAAGTTTCGAGACGATCTGGCGGGAGGGTTGATGGTCACGAAGGGTCAGGACCACAGCCTTGCCGTGTACCCCAAGGAAGAGTTCACCGCGCTCGCTCGACGAGCCGCGGCGGCGTCTCGCAGCAATCCGCAGGCCCGCGCGTTCGTCAGGGCACTCGCGGCCGGAACCGACGAACAGCGTCCGGACGCACAGGGCCGCATCACGTTGTCAGCGGATCATCGGCGCTACGCGAACCTGGACCGGGATTGCGTGGTGATCGGCTCCGTCGACTTCCTCGAGATTTGGGACAAGCAGGCGTGGGAGTCCTACCTCGCCGAGCACGAGGAGGATTACGCGCAAGCGAGAGACGAGTCGCTGGGCGGAATCTTCTAGCCCGAGCGGACGAGTGCCACGCGGCCTCTGCCCGGACGCGGACCCTGGCGTACTTCCCCGACGCCAGGTGCCGTTGTTCGGTCAGAGACCACGGGGCATTCGTTCTCGACAGCAGCTTCTTTATCAAAAGCACTGTGGAACAAGGCGACCCGTGTGCGATGGTCGAACGTTCGGCCACCGGCGCTCGCCATCCGGTGCAAAGCGACGACGCGAGGCAGGATCCGGGAGGTCGAGGTGAACCGCGAACAGGACGGCCCCCGGCATGTCCCGGTTCTCCTGGGCCGAGCCGACGAACTGCTCGGTCCCGCGCTCACCGAGCCCGGCGCCGTCTACGTCGACGCCACCCTCGGCCTCGGCGGTCACGCCGAACACTTCCTGCGCACCTATCCCGAGCTGCGACTGGTCGGGCTGGACAGGGACACGAACGCGCTGCGCTTGGCCGAGGAGCGGCTGCGCCCGTTCGCGGACCGAATCACGTTGGTGCACACCACCTATGACGGCATCGCCGGCGCGCTGACCCAGGCCGGGCTCGATCAGCTCGGCTCGGTGAGCGGCATCCTGATGGACCTCGGCGTCTCCTCGATGCAGCTGGACGAGGCCGACCGCGGGTTCGCCTACTCCGTCGACGCCCCGCTGGACATGCGGATGGATCCGACGACCGGCATCACCGCCGCCGACGTGCTGAACACCTACAGCCACGGCGATCTCGCCAGGGTGCTGAAGACCTACGGCGAGGAGCGTTTCGCGGGGAAGATCGCCTCGGCGGTGGTGCGCCGCCGTCAGCAGCGGCCGTTCACCACGAGCGCCGAACTCGTCGAACTGCTCTACGCGACCATTCCGGCCGCGACAAGGCGGACCGGCGGTCATCCCGCCAAGCGCACTTTCCAGGCGCTGCGAGTGGAGGTGAACGGCGAACTCGACTCGCTACGCGCCGCGCTACCCGCCGCACTGGACTCCCTACGGCTCGGCGGCCGGATCGTGATCATGTCCTACCAGTCGCTGGAGGACAAGGTCGTCAAGCAGGAGCTCGCGCCGCGGATCACCTCGCGCACGCCGGTGGACCTACCGGTCGAATTGCCGGGCATGGGACCGGAATTCCGAATGCTCACCCGCGGCGCCGAGAAGGCGACCGAGCGGGAAATAGACGAGAACCCGCGGGCCGCGCCCGTGCGCATGCGGGCGGCCGAACGGATTCAGGAAAGGGGATGAGGGTGACGACATCGAGCCAGACCTCGAGTGCCGTCGCGCTCATCGGACGTCGGTCCGCGACCGGAGGCGCACCGCGCGCGCCGATCGTCGCGGGCCGCACGACGTCGACGGGGCGGGGGTGTTCTTGCGGAACAGAGGAGGCGACGACACCATGAGTATCCGGACGCGCACGGTCCAGTCGCCGGGCCGGGTCGCCCGTCGCGTGCAGGCTGCCGAGCGGGTCAAATCCGGTGCGGCGCAACGCGCCTACGCCAAGCGCAAGACGCGTGCCGAGCAGCGCGCCGACGCGGGACCGCGGCTGCCGACCCGCCGGTCGGTGATGGCCGCGCGGATACCGTTCGTCGCGGCGATCATCGCGATGCTCGGCTGTGGCCTCGCGCTCACCCTGCTGCTCACCACCAGGGCGGCCGAGGACAGTTACCAGCTCGGTGACGCCAGGGAACTCAACAGGAAGCTCTCCGAGGAGCGCGCCGCGCTGCAGCGCGAGGTCGAGTCCGCCGACTCCGCGCCCGAACTCGCCGCGCGCGCCCGCGAACTGGGCATGATCCCGGCGAAGGATCCGGCCCGGCTGGTGATCGGCCCGGACGGCACCGTGACGGTGATCGGCAAGGAGACCCCGGCGCAGGGCCCGCCCGTGCCGCCGTTGAACGTCACGCCGTCCGCGCGCCCGTCCCCCCAGCCCGGGCACGCCCAGGCGCAGGGTGAGCGCGTCGTGCCGGTGTCGACTACGCCGGGCAGGCCGAGCGCCGAGCAGGCCAACGGCAACACGCCGAGCCCCACACCCGCCGCACCGGCTCCCGGGGCGGTCGCGGTTCAGCCGTCGCCGCTACCTCCGCCGCCCGCCGAGGTGCCGCAACCGGCGGCCCAGAATCCGGCAGCGCCGCAACCCGCGGCCCAGAATCCGGCAGCGGACCCAGCCGCGCCGCAGCCCGCCGCCCAAGAGCCCGCCGTGGCACCGGATCCGGCGCCGCAGCCGGTGGCGCAAGTCCCAGCCGGTCAGCAGCCCGCACCGCCGGGCGCGCAGGTCGCACCGCAAGATCAACCCGGAGGCATCCGATGACCCAGACCAGGCCCGCGCCGCGCAAGCGGCGCGGGCCGGTGGCATCGAGGCCGTCGAGATCGCGCGCCGCCGCCGATCGACCCGTTCGGCTGCGCCTCGGAGTCGGCCGGATCGTCATGCTGGTCGCGTTGGCCGTCGTCGTGCTCCAATTGCTGTGGATCCAAGGTATTTCCGCCCCCGGACTCTCGGCGCAGGCGGCCAGTCAGCGCACCGTGCGGCTGACCGACCAGGCCACCCGCGGCCCGATCACCGACCGCAACGGCAAGTCGCTCGCCTTCACCACCACCGCCGTGGAACTGCACTTCCAGCCCGTGCGGGTGCGCAAGGATCTGGAGGACGCGAAGGCCAAGAGCGACAAGGCTCCCGACCCGGACGAGCGGCTGCAAGCCATCGCCAAGACCATTCACGAGAAGCTGGGCAAGAACGCGCCGGCGGAATCGGCGTTGCTCGACAAACTGCGCAGTGACGAGACGTTCGTCTATCTGGCGCGCAATGTCGACCCGCGTGTCGCGACGGACATCACCGTGCAGTTCCCGGAGGTGGGCGCGGATTCGCAGCCGCGGCGCGAGTACCCGGGCGGATCGCTGGCCGCCAACATCCTCGGCGCCACCGGGTGGGACGGGCACGGCCTGATCGGCCTGGAATCCTCGCTGGACTCGGTGCTCGCGGGCACCGACGGCTCGCACACCTACGACCGCGGTTCGGACGGCGCCGTCATTCCCGGCAGCTGGCGCGACAAGCAGCCCGCCGTGAACGGCCACGGCGTCGAGCTCACCCTCGACTCCGATCTGCAGTACTACGTGCAGCAGCAGGTGCAGCAGGCCAGGCAGATGTCCGGCGCCCAGGGCGCCTCGGCGGTGGTCCTGGACGCCAAGACGGGCCAGGTGCTCGCCATGGCCAACGACAGCACGTTCAACCCGACGCTGGGCCCGCAGAACTGGAGCTCGGCCAAGACGAGCAACCCGTCGGTGAGCGACCCGTTCGAACCCGGCTCGGTGAACAAGATCGTCACCGCGGCCGCGGCCATCGAATACGGGCTGACGCACCCCGACGAGGTCCATCAGGTCCCCGGCTCGATCCGGATGGCGGGCGTCACCGTCGGCGACGCCTGGGGCCACGGCGTGGCGCCGTACACGACCACCGGCATCTTCGCGAAGTCGTCCAACGTCGGCACCCTGATGCTGGCCCAGCGCGTCGGCGAGGATCGCTACGCGGACATGCTGTACCGCTTCGGCCTCGGCCAGCGCACCGGCGTCGGCCTGCCGGGCGAGACCGGAGGCCAGGTACCGTCGCGTGATCAGTGGTCCGGCGGCACCTTCGCCAATCTGCCCATCGGACAGGGCCTTTCGATGTCCACGCTACAGATGACGGGAATGTACCAGGCCATCGCGAACGACGGCCTGCGCATCCCGCCGCGCATCGTGAGGGCCGAGATCGCACCGGACGGCGCTCGCACCGAAGAGCCCCAGCCGGAGGGCGTGCGGGTGGTCAGCCCGCAGACCGCGCAGACGCTGCGGCACATGTTCCAAGCCGTCGTGCAGCGCGATCCGATGAACGCCGACCAGAACGGCACCGGTTGGCCCGCCGCGATCGAGGGCTACCGGATCGCGGGCAAGACCGGCACAGCGCAGAAGATCGATCCGGGTTGCAAGTGCTACTCGTCCTCCAGCTACTGGATCACCTTCGCGGGCATGGCCCCCGCCGACAACCCGCGGTACGTGATCGGCATGATGCTGGACAACCCGGTGCGCAGCTCCGACGGCAGCGGCGGCCAGTCCGCGGCGCCGCTGTTCCACAGCATCGCGTCGTGGGCGCTGCAGCGCGACCGGATCCCACCGTCGACCGCGCCCGCGGAGAAGTTCGTCCTGCAGGCCGGTGTGTGATTCCGGCATTGTCGAACGTGGTATTTCGCCCGCCCCGGCGCGCCATCGGCGCGGCAACACCGAGGCGCGTTGTTCACCGATGAGTCAGCGTCGGTAACCTGACTCGTCACCAGCAATCCGTGCCGTCTACAGATGTCCTGTCAGAGAGGAGCGAGGTGCCCGCGCAGTCCAGCCAGCCCGTGCTGCGGCCGGTCGACCCGCCGTCGACACCGCTGACCACCGTGCTGGAGCTGACCGGCGCCCGCCCGTCGGCGACGGTTCCCGGCGATCTCGTGGTCACCGGAATCGAGCAGCGTTCGAACGCGGTGCGGCCCGGCGATCTGTTCGCCGCGCTGCCCGGCTCGCAGTCGCACGGCGCGCGCTTCGCCGCCGACGCCGTCGCGCGCGGCGCGGTGGCCGTGTTCACCGACGCCGAGGGGGCCGCGCTGGCCGGGGAACTCGGCGTTCCCGTGCTGGTGCGCGAACGGCCGCGCGAGGTGCTCGGCGAACTCTCCGCGGCCCTGTACGGCAACCCCTCCGAGCGCCTGCGCATCGTCGGCATCACCGGCACCTCCGGCAAGACCACCACCTCCTATCTGGTGGAGGCGGGCCTGGCGGCGGGCGGCCTGTCCACGGCGCTGATCGGCACCATCGAGACCAGGATCGGCGGCCGCCGGGTGCCGAGCGCGCTGACCACCCCCGAGGCGCCGCAGCTGCACGCGATGTTCGCGCTGATGGTCGAGCAGGGCGTGGACGCGGTGGTGATGGAGGTGTCCAGCCACGCGCTGGCGCTCGGCCGGGTCGACGGCGTGCGCTTCGCGGTGGGCGCGTTCACCAATCTGTCCCAGGATCACCTGGACTTCCACGCCGATTTCGAGGACTACTTCGGCGCCAAGCGCAGGCTGTTCGAGCCGGGCTCGGCCGTCGCCGCGCGCACCGCGGTGATCTGCGTCGACGACGAGTGGGGCCGCAGGCTGGCCGCGAGCCTGCCCGCGCCGACCACGGTCGCGACCACCGGACCCGCGGACTGGCACGTGGCGGGCGCGGTCGCCGCGCACGGCCCGGAGCAGCGGTTCACCGCCGCCGGTCCGGACACGAATGTCGATGTGCGCCTTCGTCTTCCCGGCCGCTACAACGTCGCCAACGCGCTGCTCGCGGTGGCCGTGTGCGCTGCCGCCGGTGTCGATCCCGCCGCTGCCGCGGCCGCGCTGGCCGCCGTCGACGTGCCGGGCCGGATGCAGCGCGTCGAGCGCGGCCAGGACTTCCTCGCCGTGGTGGACTACGCGCACAAGCCCGCGGCGCTGGAGTCGGTGATCGCCACCCTGCGCGTGCACCTGGCCGCCGACAACCCGGCCGCGCCCGGGCGCCTGGCCGTGGTGGTCGGCGCGGGCGGCGATCGCGACGCGGGTAAGCGACCGCTGATGGGCGAGGTCGCGGCCAGGGGCGCCGACCTGCTCGTCATCACCGACGACAACCCGCGTTCGGAGGACCCCGCCACGATCCGGGCCGCGATCGGCGCCGGCGCGCTGGCCGTGCCCGCCGACGAGCGCGGCGAGGTCCGCGAGATCGGCGACCGGGCCGCGGCCATCGCCGCCGCGGTGGACTGGGCACGGCCCGGCGACGCCGTGCTGATCGCGGGCAAGGGCCACGAGACGGGCCAGGAGATCCAGGGTGTGAAACACCCTTTCGACGATCGCGATGTCGTGGCGGACGCCTTGTCGCGCAAGGTGGCCGCGGAGGCGCGGGCATGAACTTTCAGGCGGCACAGCATGTTCAGCGAGCACAGCGAAGTCCGCACGGGACGGACGCGGAGGACTTGACGGTTTCATGATCGAGATGACACTGCGGGAGATCGCGGAGGTCGTCGGCGGCACGCTGCACGACGTACCCGACCCGGAGGCGCGAGTCACCGGTTCGGTCGAATTCGATTCGCGCCGAATCGGTTCCGGTGGTCTCTTCCTGGCCCTGCCGGGTGAGCGAGCCGACGGACACGAGTACGCGACGGCCGCGGTGGCCGCGGGCGCCGTGGCGGTGCTCGCCGCGCGCCCGGTCGGCGTGCCCGCCATCGTGGTGACCCCGAGCCCGGGCAGGGTGCCCGCGACTTCCGTTGCCCTGACCCATGATTCGGACGGCTCCGGCGCCGCGGTGCTGGCCGCGCTCGCCGCGTTGGCGCGCGCCAGCGTCGAACGGCTTGCCGCGGCGGGAGCGACGGGCCCGGAGGCGGTAGCGCAGCGTGACCACGCAGGGACCCGCGAGCGCCGCCAATCGGACACGGCCGAAGGCAGCCTGACGGTCGTCGGGGTCACCGGTTCCTCCGGCAAGACCTCGACCAAGGACCTGCTCGCCGCGGTGCTCGCGCCGCTCGGCCCGGTCGTCGCGCCGCCCGGTTCGTTCAACAACGAGCTCGGCCACCCCTGGACCGCGCTGCGCGCCGACGAGAAGACGCGATTCCTGGTGCTCGAGCTGTCCGCGCGCGGGCCTGGTCACATCGCCGCGCTCGCCCGGGTCGCGCCGCCGAGCATCGGCGTCGTGCTCAATGTCGGCACCGCGCACCTCGGCGAGTTCGGCAGCCGCGAGGCCATCGCGCAGACCAAGGGCGAACTCGTCGAGGCGCTGCCCGAGACCGGTCTGGCCGTGCTCAACGCCGACGACCAGCAGGTGGCCGCGATGGCGAGTCGGACGAAAGCCAAGGTGGTTCGAGTCGGGCAGGCCGCCAACGCCGACATCAGGGCCACCGACGTGCGCCTCGATTCCGAGGCGCGCGCCGGGTTCACGCTGCACACCCCGGCGGGCAGCACGCCGATCCAGCTGGCCGTGCACGGCGAGCATCAGGTCGGCAACGCGCTGTCCGCCGTCGCGGTCGCGCTGGCCTGCGGCGCCGACCTGGACACCATCGCGCAGGCGCTGTCCGGCGCCCAGCGGGTGTCGGAGCGCCGGATGGACGTGCGCACCACCGCCGACGGCGTCACCGTCGTCAACGACTCCTACAACGCCAACCCCGACTCGGTGCGCGCCGCGCTCAAGGCGCTGGTGACGATGTCGCGCGCGGGCGACGAGCCGCGGCGTAGCTGGGCCGTGCTCGGCGAGATGGCCGAACTCGGCGAGGAATCCGTGATCGAGCACGACGGCATCGGCAGGCTCGCGGTGCGTCTCGACGTGGACCGTCTCGTCGTCGTCGGCACCGGAAGGCCCTCCCGCGCGATGCACCAGGGAGCGGTGATGGAAGGCTCATGGGGCGAGGAGTCGGTCCTCGTGCCCGATATCGGCGCGGCCATCGCGCTGCTCGACGACGAGGTCGAAGCGGGCGATGTGGTGCTGGTCAAGGCGTCCAAGTCGGTCGGCCTCTGGGCGGTCGCCGAACACTTGACCGGCGCGGAACGTGCCACGGGGCGCGGGGGCAGTAGCGCGGAGGCAGGGCAGTGAGCGAGCGGAGCGAACGAACAATGGGCACAGCGGCCTTCGGTCGAACGACCGAGCCGAGTGTTAGCGAGGCGCGGTCGTGAGACAGATTCTCTTCGCGGCGGCGATCGCGCTCGCGGTGTCGATCCTGCTGACCCCGCTGCTGATCAAGTTCTTCGCCAAGCAGGGCTTCGGCCAGGAGATCCGGGTCGACGGCCCGGCCAGCCACCAGGCCAAGCGCGGCACGCCCACCATGGGCGGCGTCGCCATCCTGATCGGTATGTGGGCCGGTTACCTCGGCTCCCACCTGATCGGCATCGGCTACGACGCCGAGGGACCGACCGCGTCGGGCATGCTCGTCCTCGGACTGGCCACCGCGCTGGGCGCCGTCGGCTTCACCGACGACTTCATCAAGCTGCGCAAGCAGCGCAACCTCGGTCTCACCGCCGCGGGCAAGTACATCGGCCAGCTCACCTCGGCCGTCATCTTCGGTGTGCTCGCGCTCCAGTTCCGCGGCGAGAACGGTTTGACGCCCGCCAGCCGCCACCTGTCCTACGTGCGCGACATCAACACGGTGTCGGCCGGGGTGATCATCTTCCTGGCGTTCGTGTGCTTCGTGGTCGTCGCCTGGTCCAACGTCGTGAATCTCACCGACGGTCTGGACGGACTCGCCGCGGGCTCGATGAGCCTGGTGCTCGGCGGCTACGTGATCATCACGTTCTGGCAGTACTACCACGCGTGCGCGACCAAGCCCGAGACCGGTTGCTACAACGTGCGCGACCCGCTGGACCTCGCGCTGGTCTGCGCGGCGGGCGCCGCGGCGTGCATCGGCTTCCTGTGGTGGAACGCCGCGCCCGCCAAGATCTTCATGGGCGACACCGGGTCGCTGGCGCTCGGCGGTCTGCTGGCGGGCATCTCGATCACCACCCGCACCGAGCTGCTGATGATCGTGATGGGCGCGCTGTTCGTCGCCGAGGGCGTGTCGGTGGTGTTGCAGGTGGCGGTCTTCCGCACCACCCGCAACCGGCTGTTCAAGATGGCGCCGTTCCATCATCACTTCGAGCTCAGCAAATGGGCCGAGACGACTGTGATCATTCGGTTCTGGCTCTTGGCCGCCATGGCCTCCGCAGTCGGCCTCGGTCTGTTCTACAGCGAATACCTCTCCGCGGTCGGGTGAACTAGCGATGGTCGAACATTCTCCGCGGGCCCTGCGATCTCCGGGGCCCATGCTCGAATTCCTCCGTGGCCGTGACGTGCTCGTCGCGGGCTGGGGCGTCTCCGGCCGCTCGCTGGTGGAACCGCTGCGCGATATCGGCGCGCATCCGGTTGTCACCGACGCGGGCGCGAAGGCGCTCGCCGAGGCGTCCGAACTCGGCCTGGAGGTGGCCACCTGCGTCGACCTGGAGTCGGCCGATCTGAGCCGCTTCGCGCTGGTGATCACCAGCCCGGGCTGGCGGCCGGACTCGCCGGTCCTGGTCTCCGCGGTCACCGAGGGCATCCCGGTGTGGGGCGACGTCGAATTCGCCTGGTGGGTCGATCAAGCCAGGATCTACGGGCCGGTCCGCAAGTGGCTGGTCATCACCGGGACCAACGGCAAGACCACCACCACCCAGATGACCCACGCCATCCTGCGCGCCGCGGGCATCGCCAGCGTCGCCTGCGGCAACATCGGCACCCCGATCCTGGACGCGCTGCGCCGCAATCCCGGCCCGCAGGTGCTCGCGGTGGAACTGTCCTCGTTCCAGCTGCACTGGGCGCCGTCGGTGCGGCCGGAGGCCGGCGTCGTGCTGAATGTGGCCGAGGATCACCTGGATTGGCACGGCGGCCTGGACGCCTACGCGGCCGCCAAGGCGCGGGCGCTGGTCGGGCGGGTCGGCGTGGTCGGCCTGGACGATCCGGTGGCGGCCTCGCTGGCCCGTCGCTCCAAGGCCCGCCGCACCGTCGGCTTCCGCATCGGCGTGCCCGCCGACGGCGAACTCGGCGTGGTGGACGGCAAACTGCTCGATCGCGCGTTCACCAAGGCCGCGATTCTCGCCGAGGTCGGCGACATCAGCCCGCAGGGACCGGCGGGCGTCGCCGACGCGCTGGCCGCCGCCGCGCTGACCAGGGCCATCGACGTGGCGCCGCAGTTCGTCAAGGAGGGACTGCAGGAGCACAAGGTCGGCCCGCACCGGGCGGCCTTCGTGCGCGAGCTGGCCGGCGTCGATTTCATCGATGACTCCAAAGCCACGAATCCGCACGCCGCGCGATCGTCGATCCTGGCGCACCCGCACGTCATCTGGATCGCGGGCGGGCAGCTCAAGGGCGCCGGTGTGGAAGACCTGATCGAGGAGGTCGCCGACCGGCTCGTCGCCGCGGTGCTCATCGGGTCCGACGCGCCGGTGCTCGCGGCCGCGTTGGCGCGACACGCGCCCGAGGTCCCGGTCGTCGAGGTGCGCGCGGGGGACGATGCTGTGATGGCTGACGACCCGTCGAGATCCGACAAGGCCGACGCCGTCATGGCGCAAGCCGTCCGCGCCGCCGCCGAATTCGCCCGCTCGGGTGACACCGTGCTGCTGGCGCCCGCGGCGGCCTCCCTCGATATGTTCGCCGATTACACCCACCGCGGACGCAGTTTCGCCACCGCGGTGCACACGCTGGAAGACGGTGACATCGGGCGGCGGCTATGACGGAGACGACGCGAGTGCCCGCGGCCAGGTTCGTTGCTTGGCTGGCGCGCCCGCTCGCGTCGTTCCATCTGATCGTCACCATCGCCACCCTGCTCACCGTGCTCGGACTGGTGATGGTGCTGTCGGCCTCCAGCGTCGAGGCCTATGCCGAACGCGGATCGGCGTACTCGCTGTTCGTCCAGCAGGCTATGTTCGCCGCCATCGGCTGCGTGCTGTTCTATGTCGCGCTGCGCATTCCGATGCGCAGGCTGCGGCAGTGGTCGTTCCCGGTGTTCGCGCTGTCGGTGCTCGCGTTGGTGCTGGTGCTGATTCCCGGCATCGGCAGCGAGGTGCAGGGCTCGCGGCGCTGGATCGACCTCGGCGCGGTGTCGGTGCAGCCCTCCGAAATCGTCAAGGTGACGCTGGTCGTGTGGGGCGCGCACCTGCTCGCCTCGCGCCGGTCGGAGCAGGCGGCGCTGAAAGACATTCTGGTGCCGCTGGTTCCGGCGGGCATGCTGGTGTGTCTGCTCGTGGTGCTCGAGCCCAACCTGTCCACCACCATCGCGCTCGGCATCGTGCTCGCGGCGCTGCTGTGGTTCGGCGGGCTGCCGGTGCGGCTGTTCGTCACCATCGCGGTGTCCGGCGTCGTGGCCGCGGCGGTGCTCGCCCTCTCCGCGGGTTATCGCTCGGACCGCATGCGCGCCTTCTTCAATCCCGGCGAGGACCCGCAGGGCATCGGCTATCAGGCGCGGCAGGCGCAGTACTCGCTGGCCGACGGCGGCATCTGGGGCCGCGGGCTCGGGCAGAGCCGGGCCAAGTGGAGCTACCTGCCCAACTCGCACAACGACTTCATCTTTGCCATCATCGGCGAGGAACTCGGCTTTCTCGGCTGCGCGCTGGTGCTCGGGCTGTTCGCGCTGTTCGTCTACACCGGTCTGCGCATCGCCAGCCGGTCGGTGGACCCGTTCCTGCGGCTGCTCACCGCGACCGCGACCACCTGGATCACCGCGCAGGCGCTGATCAACGTCGGTTACGTCGTCGGCTTGCTTCCGGTGACCGGTCTGCAGCTGCCGCTGGTCTCGGCGGGCGGTTCCTCGCTGGCCATTACGTTGTTCATGTTCGGCATCATCGCCAACGCCGCACGGCACGAGCCGGAGGCGGTGTCGGCGCTGCAGGCCGGGCAGGACGGGCGGTTCAGCCGTCTGCTCCGACTACCCAAGCCCGAGGTGTACTCGCCCGCCAAGGCGGAGGCGGCCAGGGCGCGCAACGCCGCCAAGGCCGCCGCGCAGCGGGCCCGCACCGAGCGGTCCAAGTCGCGCCAAGCGCCGCCGCGGCGCGGACAATCCGGCGGGCAGCCGCGACGCCGCTCGCCGGAGAGCCGGGGCACCAGTTCGCTGCGTGCCACCAGGGCTTGGGAGCCGAACTATCCGATGCCACACGCTAGAGAACGGGGAAGATCCAGGTGAATGCGGGACCCGGGAGTACCGCCGACGCAACACAGCGGTCCGCGAAGGGATCCGGGCTTTCGGTGATCGTGGCGGGCGGTGGCACGGCCGGACATGTCGAACCGGCCCTCGCCGTGGCGGACGCGCTGCGGCGCCTCGACGATTCGATCCGGGTGACGGCACTGGGCACCGAACGCGGTCTGGAGACCCGGCTGGTGCCCGAGCGCGGCTATCCGCTCGAGCTGATCCCGCCGGTGCCGTTGCCGCGCAAGCCGACCGCGGATCTGCTGCGGCTGCCCGGCCGGGTGCGCGCCGCGGTGGCCCAGACCAGGGCCGTCATCGATATGGTGCGGGCCGACGTCGTCATCGGCTTCGGCGGCTATGTCGCGCTGCCCGCCTACCTGGCCGCGGGCCGGGGAGTGCTGCGGCGCAGGCGCGCGGTGCCGGTCGTCGTGCACGAGGCCAACGCGAAGGCGGGCATCGCGAACAAGGTCGGCGCCCGGCGCGCCGCGCGGGTGCTCGCCGCGGTGCCGGATTCCGGCCTGCCGCGCGCCGAGGTGGTCGGCATCCCGGTCCGCGAGGCCATCACCTCGCTGGATCGCCCGGCGCTGCGCGCCGAGGCCCGCGCGCACTTCGGCCTGCCCGCCGAGGGGCCGGTGCTGCTGGTGTTCGGCGGATCGCAGGGCGCGCGCAGCCTGAACGAGGCGGTGTCGGGCGCCGCGCCGCAGCTGGCGGCGGCGGGCGTCTCGGTGCTGCACGCGCACGGCCCGAAGAACACGCTCGAGGTCGCCGCGGGCGACGACGCCGCGCGCTACGTGGCGGTGCCGTATCTGTCCAGGATGGATCTGGCCTACGCCGCCGCCGACGCGGTGGTGTGCCGGTCCGGCGCGATGACGGTCGCCGAGGTGTCCGCCGTCGGCCTGCCCGCGTTCTACGTGCCGCTGCCGCACGGCAACGGCGAACAGGAATTCAATGCCCGTCCCGTGGTCGCACAGGGCGGTGGCAGAATTGTCCCCGATGCCGAACTGTCCGCGAAGTACGTGATCGACGAGGTGATACCGCTGCTCATGGACCCCGCACGGTTGACCGAGATGGGCCGCGCCGCGGCAGGCGCCGGGCACCGCGACGCCGCCGACGAAGTGGCGCGGATCGTGGTGGAATTGGGGCGGGGCCGATGACCGACGAGCGTTCGGCACTGCCGCCCGAGCTGGAGCGGGTGCACATGGTGGGCATCGGCGGCGCCGGGATGTCCGGCATCGCCCGCATCCTGCTCTCCCGCGGCGGCTCGGTGTCGGGTTCGGACGCCAAGGAGAGCCGCGGCGTGCTCGCGCTGCGTGCTCGCGGCGCGCAGGTCAACATCGGTCACGACGCGGCGGCGCTCGATCTGCTGCCCGGCGGCCCGACCGCGGTGGTGACCACCTACGCGGCCATCCCGAAGACCAATCCCGAGCTGGTGGAAGCGAATCGGCGCGACATCCCGGTGCTGCTCCGCCCCGCGGTGCTGGCCTCGCTGATGCGCGGGCACCGCACCCTGCTCGTCTCGGGCACGCACGGCAAGACGTCGACGACCTCGATGCTGATCGTCTCGCTGCAGCACTGCGGCCTGGATCCGTCCTTCGCGGTCGGCGGCGAACTCAACGAGGCGGGCACCAACGCCCACCACGGCACCGGCGAGGTCTTCGTGGCCGAGGCCGACGAGAGCGACGGCTCGCTGCTGCAGTACGACCCCGACGTCGCGGTGGTCACCAACATCGAGTCCGATCACCTCGACTTCTTCGGCACCGACGCCGCCTACGTGCAGGTCTTCGACGATTTCGCGGACCGGCTCGCCGCGGGCGGCCTGCTGGTGGTGTGCCTGGACGATCCGGGCTCACGGGCGCTGGCCGAGCGGGTCGGAACCCGTTTGGCGGACAAGGGCGTTCGGGTGCTCGGCTACGGCTCCGGCGAACTCGCCGACGCCCCGGTCCCGGTCGGCGTCCGGCTGCACAGCTGGGAGCCGCGCGACGTGGGCGGGCTCGCTCAATTCCAGCTGGCCGACGAACCCGCGCCGCGCACGCTGCGACTCTCGGTGCCTGGGCGGCACATGGCGCTCAACGCGCTGGCCGCGCTGCTCGCGGCTCGGGCGGCGGGCGCCGACGTGGACGAGATCCTCCAGGGCCTGGAGGGTTTCGGCGGCGTGCACCGGCGGTTCCAGTTCGTCGGCAGGGAGAACGGCGTGCGGGTCTTCGACGACTACGCGCACCATCCCACCGAGGTGCGCGCGGTGCTCGGCGCCGCGGCCGAACTGGTGCAGCAGGAGGCGCGCGACGGCGCGCGGTCGCGCCAGGGCCGGGTGATCGTGGTCTTCCAGCCGCACCTGTACAGCCGCACCGCCACCTTCGCCGAGGACTTCGGCCTCGCGCTGAGCCTGGCCGACGAGGTCGTCGTGCTGGACGTCTACGGCGCGCGGGAGAAGCCGCTGCCCGGCGTGAACGGTGCGCTCGTCGCCCAGTCGGTCACCAAACCCGTGCATTACCAACCGGATATGTCCCGGGTCGGACGCCAGGTGGCCGGGCTCGCGCTGCCGGGCGATGTCGTGATCACGATGGGCGCGGGCGATGTCACCATGCTCGGCAGCCAGATACTCGACGGGCTACGGGCGCGTCCCCAGTACGGGCGGTGAGCCGCGATGCGGCCGGGGGGTGAGCGGCGCGCGGCCGCGAGCTGGCTCGATCGGTTCGACCTGCTGCGCCGCCCCGGCGGTCCGGCCCGGCTGCGCCGGATGCGGCTGTGGGGATTGCTGGGCGTGTGCGTGCTTACCGTCGTCCTGTTGGTCTCCTGGTTCACGCCGGTGCTCTCGGTGCGCACCGTCGAGATCGAAGGGCTCGTCGAGGTGCAGGAGGCGCAAGTGCGCGAGCGACTCGAAATTCCTTCGGGCCGCTCGATGTTGCGCATCGATACCGACGCCATGGCGCGGCGGGTGGCGAGTATTCCGAAAGTCAGTTCGGCGCGGGTGCAGCGGGTGTACCCGTCGACCGTCAAGGTGACCATTGTCGAGCGGTCGCCGGTGTTGTTCTTCGAGACCGAGGAAGGCGCGCATCTACTGGATGCCGGAAGCGTCGAATTCGCCATCGAGGCCGCGCCCATCGGGGTGCCGAAGTTGATCACCGATCGACCCGGCGGCGCCGATCCGTTGACCCGCGCGGCGGTCGCGGTGCTCGCGGTGTTGCCGCCCGCCCTGAATATCCAGGTGGGCGAGGTTGTCGCACGGTCGATTTCGGATATCTCCTTGAATCTGCACGACGGGCGCACGGTACTCTGGGGCAGTGCGAACGATGCCGAACGCAAGGCGGCCGTGGTGTTGCCGCTGTTGACGCGGGAGGGAACGGTGTTCGACGTGTCGAGCCCGAATCTGGTCACGGTAAAGTGATCGACACCCATTGTGCCCAGGGAATTTTCGGGGGCGCTCTGCCGCGAGGCGCAGGGCCGTCGCCGGGATGGGGCTCGGGGGGCAACCGTCCAACCATACGGTGTGTGAAGTGGCGACCGAGAGGGATCACACAAGATTCTGTCACTCGTGTCGGCGCGCCTGCGCCCGTATCGCGGCGGCTGCGAATAGCGTTCCGCACCAGTCGGATACTTGACATAACGCTAACCCTGTGGTTGAGGTTTAGGGTTTGCCCGGCCGCGGATCGTGGAGTGAACCGGTCCCGGGCAAAACAACCGAGGATGCCATAGCGAAATGTCCTGAGTCCGAAAATGACAGGCTTTAGATCGAAGGAAGGCGAGAGCCCATGACGCCCCCGCACAACTACCTTGCGGTGATCAAGGTCGTCGGTATCGGCGGCGGCGGCGTGAATGCCGTCAACCGGATGATCGAACAGGGACTCAAGGGAGTCGAGTTCATCGCGGTCAACACCGACGCGCAGGCGCTGCTGATGAGCGATGCCGACGTCAAGCTCGACGTCGGCCGTGAACTCACCCGCGGTCTCGGCGCGGGTGCGGACCCGGAGGTCGGCCGCAAGGCCGCCGAGGACCACAAGGACGAGATCGAAGAGGTGCTCAAGGGTGCCGACATGGTCTTCGTCACCGCGGGCGAGGGCGGCGGCACCGGTACCGGTGGCGCGCCGGTCGTCGCGAGCATCGCGCGCAAGCTCGGCGCGCTTACCATCGGCGTGGTCACCCGGCCGTTCTCCTTCGAGGGCAAGCGCCGCGGCAACCAGGCCGAGGTGGGCATCAACCTGCTGCGCGAGTCCTGCGACACCCTCATCGTCATCCCGAACGACCGGCTCCTGCAGCTCGGCGACGCCGCGGTCAGCCTGATGGACGCCTTCCGCTCCGCCGACGAGGTGCTGCTCAACGGTGTTCAGGGCATCACCGATCTGATCACCACCCCTGGTCTGATCAACGTCGACTTCGCCGACGTCAAGAGCGTCATGTCCGGCGCGGGCAGCGCGCTCATGGGCATCGGCTCGGCGCGCGGCGAGGGCCGGTCGGTGAAGGCGGCCGAGGCGGCGATCAACTCGCCGCTGCTCGAGGCATCGATGGACGGAGCGCACGGCGTGCTGCTCTCCATCGCGGGCGGGTCGGACCTCGGTCTGTTCGAGATCAACGAGGCGGCCTCGCTGGTACAGGAAGCCGCGCACATCGAGGCCAACATCATCTTCGGTACCGTCATCGACGATTCGCTCGGCGACGAAGTGCGGGTCACCGTGATCGCGGCCGGATTCGACGGCGGCGGCCCGGCCCGGCGCACCTTCGACCCGGCGACCGTCCGCGGTTCGATCGGTTCGGGACGGGCGGGCGAGATCGGCCAGAGCAGCAGGCCGAGCGAGATCGCCGCGTCCACGCGCAGCACCGACACCACTTCGGCGGGCACCTCGAGCAGCGTGACCCGCGGCGCCGTGCCGAGCTACCACAGCGACCGCGTCCGGCCCGCCGAGCCGACGGTCTCGCACAACAGCCGCTCCCACATCCAGCCCCCGGACGACGGCGGTGACGACGATGACGATGTCGACGTGCCGATCTTCATGCGCCGCTGATCCGATCGTCCCGGGTGCACCGGGACGACGGTCGCGGGCCGCGGGCGGTTGTCGCGCGAGGTGAGGTTCGCCGCACGGCGTGCCGTCCCGCGCCGCGCCGCATACGCGAATCCGCCGACCGAGCACGAGGATTCGCCGAGCGCGCGGTTCGACGCCCGTTGCGCGAGCCGCCGCGGCACCCTCCGAAGCCACTAGGCTCGGAGGCATGACTGCTGCCCACACACTCACCGTCCGACGGGTCACGACGACCAGGGCGGGCGGCTTCTCCGCCCCGCCCTACGACTCGTTCAACCTCGGCGACCACGTGGGCGACGATCCGGCGGCCGTGCGCCGCAACCGCGAGCGCCTCGCCGCGGGCATCGGCCTCACCCCGGACCGGCTGGTCTGGATGGAGCAGATTCACGGGCGCGCCGTCGAAATCGTCGACGGCCCCCGCACCGAGCCGGTGCCCGCCACCGACGCTCTCGTCACCACCGTGCCGAACCTGGCGCTGGTCACACTCAGCGCCGACTGCGTTCCGATCCTGCTCTCCGACGACGAGGCTGGCGTCATCGCCGCCGTGCACGCCGGCCGTATCGGCGCGCGCATCGGCATCGTGCCGCGCGTGCTGGACGCGATGGTGTCGGTGGGCGCCAGGCTCGACCGGGTCGGCGCGTTCCTCGGCCCGGCCGCCTCGGGCAGGCAGTACGAGGTGCCCGCCGCCATGCGCGACGATGTGGAAAAGCACCTGCCGGGCAGCGCGACGACTACCGTGCGCGGTACGCCCGCGCTCGACCTGCGCGCGGGAATCCGCAGGCAACTGACCGAGGCGGGGATCGCCGCGGTCGCCGAGGACCCGCGCTGCACCATCGAGGACAAGACGCTCTTCAGCCACCGCCGTGGCGCGCCGACCGGACGCATCGCGGGCGTGATCTGGATCGAGGGGCCGCGATGACCTGGCCCGGTGAAACGACGGAAACCGTTGCGGCACAGTCCGACGCGCGCACCGCGGAGCTGGCGGGCAGGCTGGACGGTCTGCTCGAGCGGATCGATGCCGCGTGCCGGGCGTCGGGGCGCGAGCCGGGTTCGGTGCGTTTGCTGCCGGTGACGAAGTTCTTTCCGGCCGCCGACGTCGCGATTCTGTACGGCCTCGGCCGTAGGGAGTTCGGTGAATCGCGCGAACAAGAGGCCACCGCGAAGGTCGCGGAACTGGGCAACCGCCCGGATATCCGCTGGCACATGATCGGTCGCCTGCAGCGCAACAAGGCCAAAGTGGTCGCGCGCTGGGCACACACCGTGCATTCGGTGGACAGCGAACGGTTGGCAACGGCTCTTGACAGGGGTGCGATCGCCGCGCTGGAGGCGAACGAGCGCACCGAGCCGCTGCGGGTGTTGCTCCAGGTGAGCCTGGACGAAGACCCGGAGCGAGGCGGCGTCACCGAAGATGATCTCGAGCGCCTCGCGGACCATGTCGCGGCGGCGGAAGGACTGCAGCTCGGAGGCCTGATGGCGATTCCGCCACTCGACGCCGAGCCTCATAGCGCCTTTGCGCGGCTTGCGACTTTGCACACGCGGCTACTCGCCCGTCACCCCGCCGCAACCGAGCTTTCCGCAGGTATGTCGGGTGATCTGGAATCGGCGATCGAACACGGCTCGACGGTTGTGCGTGTCGGTACCGCCCTGATGGGTACTCGACCGATAACCTCGGGCTAGCAAAGAAACCTCATCAGTCACATTCGACACATAAGATTGGGACAGACGAGGGCTGAGCAAGACTTCAACACCCGGCCGCCACCGGGGCCGAAGGAAGGTCGACCAGAATGAGCGAGCGCAGCGAGCATGGACTCGACGCAGCCACCATCGTGGTCATCACCGAGTCGAGCGACGGGGAGGGGTAAGTGTATGAGCACGCTGCATAAGTTCAAGGCGTACTTCGGCATGGTGCCGCTCGAGGATTACGAAGACGATTACGTCGACGATCGCGCCCCGCGCGCGACCGAGCGCGGTGGCGCGCGCCCGCGCAACTACTCCGATCGCGGCGGCTACGGCGCCGACCGGTACACCGAAGATCGTTACGGCGCAGACCGTTTCGGCCAGGACCGGTTCGACGAGGACGCCGACTACCCCGAGCCCGCCTACAAGTCGCCCTACCAGGCCGGCTACCCGGCGGCGCGCCGCGACGAGTACGCCGACGAGCCCTACGGCGACGAGCGCTACGAGTCGTCGCGGCGTCCCACCCGTATCGATGCGGCCGGGTCGTCCGGCCGGTTCCGCGCGGGCGGCGGCGCAGGCATGTTGCGGGGAGCCACCAGGGGTGCGCTCGCCGTCGATCCCGACGCCGAGGAGCGGCGGCTCGAGGAGCGCGTGCGCCCCGAGCCCGCACCCGCTCGCCGGCCGGGGATCTTCGAGGACGGAGGCCCCTTGTCCAAGATCACGACGCTGCGCCCGCGCGATTACAGTGAGGCCCGCATCATCGGCGAGCGTTTCCGCGAGGGAAATCCGGTGATCATGGACCTGGTCGACCTGAGCAACGCCGACGCCAAGCGGCTCGTCGACTTCGCGGCCGGCCTAGCCTTCGCCCTGCGTGGCTCGTTCGACAAGGTGGCGACCAAAGTGTTCCTGCTCTCACCGGCCGATGTCGACGTATCAGCCGAGGAGCGGCGCAGGATCGCCGAAACGGGCTTCTACAACCAGAAATAGCGGTCTGATCCGGGGGGTTCGTCGGTCTTGTCGCGCGCGGGGCGGTGTGGTCATTTTGCGCAACGCCGATTTTCGGGCAGAGTGAAGTCGTGGCCTTGTTCGCGGTGCTGTACTTCGTACTGTTCATCTTCTGGCTGTTGCTGATCAGCCGGGTGATCGTCGAGTTCGTTCGTAGCTTCGCCCGTGACTGGCGACCGACCGGTGTCGTTGTCGTCATCCTGGAGGTGATCTTCACGATCACGGACCCTCCGGTGAAACTACTGAGACGGCTGATACCACCGGTGTCCCTGGGGGGAATTCGCCTGGATCTGTCGATTATGGTCCTGCTATTCATCGTCTTCATCCTGATGTCGATCGTGAGCAGGCTCGGGCAACCGGTAGCTCCGGTGTGACAGAATGGGCCAAGATACCTTGCTAGATCTGCTCGATCTCCAAAAGACGCGTGAAGGGATCCTTCCATGCCGCTGACCCCAGCCGATGTGCACAACGTCGCGTTCAGCAAACCGCCGATCGGGAAGCGCGGCTACAACGAGGATGAAGTCGACGCCTTCTTGGATCTCGTGGAGCAGGAGCTCTCGCGTCTGATCGAGGAGAACGCCGACCTGCGCCAGCGGGTCGCCGAACTCGATGCGGAACTGGCCGACGCCAAGAAGAACCGGCAGGCGGCCCCGGCAACGGTCAAGGCCCCGGTACAGCAGGCTCCGCCTCCTGAACCGATCAAACCCCCGGTGCCCGCACCGCCGCCGGCCCCGATGCCCGCGGCCGCTCCCGTGCCGAAGGACGCCCCCGGCGCCGATGCGAACCTGCAGGCGGCCAAGGTCCTCAGCCTCGCCCAGGAGATGGCGGACCGGCTGACCAGCGACGCGAAGACCGAGGCGGAGAACCTGCTCTCCAACGCGCGGGCGAACTCCGAGCGACTGGTCGGCGACGCCAGGACCCGGTCCGAGGCGATGATCGCGGACGCCCGGCAGAAGTCGGACGCGATGCTGTCGGACGCGCAGACCCGCTCGGACAGCCAGCTGCGTCAGGCCAAGGAGAAGGCCGACGCGCTGCAGGCCGACGCCGAGCGCAAGCACACCGAGATCATGGCGACCATCACCCAGCAGCGCAGCGTGCTGGAGAGCCGGATCGAGCAGCTCAAGACCTTCGAGCGCGAGTACCGCGTGCGGCTGAAGTCGTACCTGGAGTCGCAGCTCGAGGAGCTGGAGAACCGCGGCTCGGCGGTCCCGGTGGACGGCGGCGAGGCGTTCGCCGACACGAACACCGCGAGCAACCTCGCGCCCGCCTCGTTCGCCAAGGGCGGCAAGTAATACCACCCTCGGCGGTCCTGCGCCGTCGCGAAAGCAGTTGTTCGAGTCGTCATCAGAGGTAAAGTCGAATCGCCTGGCATGCCCGGCGGACCCAGCCGGACGACGCGTGTCACAGCCCGTGCATGGCCGTAGCGAAGGCGGAGGTACGCCGAGGGGGTCATCATGCTCGTTCTGACACTCGTCCTGGCGGCGATCGGCTTTGCCCTGCTCGTCACGGCGCTGACCACCGGGTCGGTGCTGTGGGCGTGGGGGTGCATCGTCGTCTGCGTCATCGGCGCGGTGCTGCTGCTGGCGAGCGCGCTGTCCATGCGCAGCCCGGAGAACGGCGCACCACCGCCGCCGGGGCGGCACGCCAAACGCTGAGCCGGGTGCGGGGAATATCGCTTGTCCCGGCTGGTTAGAATCGAAACAGAACGGCGTCGATCCGGCCATCACCGGGGAGCCTTCGGAAGAACGGCGCCGAGGCGCTCAGTAGAACCGAACGGGTGAGCCCGTCACAGCTCACAACGAGTGGTCCGGCGGCCCCGGTGGGGCAGACCAGGACAAACGGGGTGGTACCGCGGTTTCGGCGCACCGAGCGCCGGGGTCGTCCCCGTGCCAACCACTGATACGCGCCTGCGGCGCGGTGGCACGAGGAGACGCATCCGCGATGGCGGACGACAGCAAGAGCGCATACCCCCGCGTGGATCTGGGCGCAGGCTCCGGGGCGGGCTTTCCCGAGCTGGAAGAACGCGTGCTCGACGCATGGGCGGCCGACGACACCTTCCGCGCCAGCATCGAGAACCGTTCGGGTGCTGCCGAGTTCGTCTTCTACGACGGCCCACCCTTTGCCAACGGTCTGCCGCATTATGGTCATTTGCTCACCGGCTATGTGAAGGATTTGATCCCACGTTTCCAGACGATGCGCGGCAAGCGCGTCGATCGGCGTTTCGGATGGGACTGTCACGGCCTTCCCGCGGAAATCGAAGCGGAAAAGCAGCTCGGTATCACGGACAAATCACAGATCGACGCCATGGGGTTGGCGGAATTCAATGCCGCGTGCAAATCCTCGGTGCTGCGCTACACCGGGGAATGGCGCGACTACGTCACCCGCCAGGCTCGCTGGGTCGACTTCGACAACGACTACAAGACCCTCGATCTCGACTTCATGGAGTCGGTCATGTGGGCCTTCAAGTCGCTCTACGACAAGGGCCTGATCTACCAGGGCTTCCGTGTGCTGCCCTACAGCTGGTACGAGCAGACGCCGCTGTCGAACCAGGAGACCCGCCTGGACGACGCCTACAAGATGCGCCAGGACCCGGCCGTCACCGTCGACATGGCGCTGCGCGTGCTCGACGACCATCCGCTGCGCGAACTCGACGGCGCCAACGCGCTGATCTGGACCACCACGCCGTGGACCCTGCCGTCCAACCTGGCCATCGCCGTACACCCCAACGTGCGCTACGTGCACCTGAGCGCCGCCGACGGCAAGCGCTACCTGCTGGCCGCCGAGCGCGTCTCGCACTACGCGCGGGAGTTCGGCGAGGAGCCACAGGTGCTCGGCGAGTTCGACGGCGCGGCGCTGGCCGGACTGTCCTACGCCCCGCCCTTCGACTTCTTCGTCGGCCACCCGAACGCGCACCGCGTGCTCACCGCCGACTACGTGACCACCGACTCCGGCACCGGCATCGTGCACCTGGCTCCCGCCTTCGGTGAGGAGGACATGGAGGTCGCCACGGCCAACGGCATCGAGATCGTGCAGCCGCTGGATCCGGGCGGCAAGTTCACCTCGATGGTGCCGCCGTACGAGGGCTTGATGGTCTTCGACGCCAATCCGGTGATCATCAAGGACCTCAAGGCCGCCGGAAAGCTGTTGCGGCACGAGACGATCGAGCACTCCTACCCGCACAGCTGGCGCTCCGGGCAGCCGCTGATCTACATGGCGGTGCCGTCCTGGTTCGTCGCGGTCACCAAGTTCCGCGACCGGATGGTCGAGCTGAACAAGCAGATCACCTGGGTGCCCGAGCACATCCGCGACGGTCAGTTCGGCAAGTGGCTGGAGGGCGCGCGCGACTGGAACATCAGCCGCAACCGCTACTGGGGCAGCCCGATCCCGGTGTGGGTCTCCGACGATCCGGCCTACCCCCGGGTCGACGTGTACGGCTCGCTGGACGAGCTCGAGCGCGACTTCGGTGTGCGCCCGACCGACCTGCACCGGCCCATGATCGACGAGCTGACTCGGCCGAACCCCGACGACCCGACCGGCAAGTCGACCATGCGCCGGGTGCCGGAGGTGCTGGACTGCTGGTTCGAGTCCGGCTCGATGCCCTACGCGCAGGTGCACTACCCGTTCGAGAACAAGGACTGGTTCGACGGGCACTTCCCGGGCGACTTCATCGTCGAGTACAACGGGCAGACCCGCGGCTGGTTCTACACCCTGCACGTCCTCTCGACCGCGCTCTTCGACAGCCCGGCCTTCAAAACGGTTGCGGCGCACGGCATCGTGCTCGGTGACGACGGGCTGAAGATGAGCAAGTCGAAGGGCAACTACCCGGACGTGAACGAGGTGTTCCACCGGGACGGCTCCGACGCGATGCGCTGGTTCCTGATGAGCTCGCCGATCCTGCGCGGCGGCAATCTCATCGTCACCGAGCGCGGCATCCGCGAGGGCGTCGGCCACGCGCTGCGTCCGCTGTGGAACGCGTGGAGCTTCCTGCAGCTGTACGCCTCGAAGCCCGGCGTGTGGCGCACCGATTCGCCGCATGTGCTGGACCGCTACATCCTGGCGAAGCTGGCGCAAACCCGCGATGTGATGACCGACGCACTGGAGGCCTACGACATCGCGGGCGCCTGCGAGGAGCTGCGCTCGTTCGCCGACGCGCTCACGAATTGGTATGTGCGCCGGTCGCGTTCGCGCTTCTGGTCGGAGGATCGCGACGCGGTCGACACCCTGCACACCGTGCTCGAGGTGGTCTCCAGGCTGGCCGCGCCGCTGCTGCCGCTGATCGCCGAGGTGATCTGGCGCGGGCTCACCGGCGATCGTTCGGTGCACCTGGCCGACTGGCCGAAGGAGGGCGAGCTGCCGGAGGATCCGGAGCTGGTCGCCGCCATGGACGAGGTGCGCACGGTCTGCTCGACGGTGCTCAGCCTGCGCAAGGCACAGAACCTGCGGGTGCGGCTGCCGCTGGCCGAGGTGACCATCGCGGCGGGCGACGCCGAGCGGTTGCGCCCGTACGCCGACATCATCGCCGACGAGGTCAACGTCAAGAAGGTCGACCTGACCACCGACATCGCCGTGCACGGTCGCTTCGAGCTGGCGGTGAACGCCCGCGCCGCGGGTCCGCGCCTGGGCAAGGACGTGCAGACGGTGATCAAGGCGGTCAAGGCGGGCGAGTGGTCCGAGGATGCCGCCGGTGTCGTCAGCGCCGCCGGAATCACCTTGTTCCCCGAGGAATACACCCAGCGGCTGGTCGCCGCCGAGCCCGAGTCCACCGCGGCGCTGCCCGGCAACGCGGGTCTGGTGGTGCTGAACTCGGTGGTCACCGAGGAGCTGGAGGCCGAGGGCTGGGCCCGCGACCTGATCCGCGACCTCCAGGAGACCCGCAAGTCGCTCGGCTTGGACGTCTCCGACCGGATCACCGTGGTCCTCGAGGTCCCGGCCGAGCGCCTGGCTTGGGCGCAGACCCACCGGGATCTGATCGCGGGCGAAATCCTCGCCACGGCACTCGATTTCGGCACCGCGGGCGCCGACGCCGCCGAACTCGCCGGTGGTGTGAAGGCCGCGGTCGCCAAGGCCTGAGCCGGTCGTCGGGGTGGGCGTCGTCGTCCACCCCGACGACGCGGCTCGACCGAGTGGCGGTCGAGACCATGCAGTGATAGTGATCTAGATCACACGCTGGGAATTTGCTGGAAACCTCTCCTGTCTCCGAAAAGCCCGGCAGAATCGGGCGTGTTGCTGTTGGTGCGCAGATCGATCAGTGGTACCGCAGTGATCCTCGTGAGGCATGTTCTACCTGATGTGCGCTGTTCGGCGGGCTGTGAAGCCGGATAGGCGCGGAGGTCGGTGGCTCCACCCCGATGACGAGGGTGGCGCCGCGCGTCAGCGCGGCCGCTTGTCGCGGCCTGTTCGCCGGACCCACAGGAGAGGTGCGTTTCGTGATCAGAAAATCGTTGTGCCGGATATTCGCCGGCCTTGTCGTCACCGCGATCGTCACCCTGCTGCTCGCCGGACCCGCCTGGTCCGACACCGGCAGCGGCCCCGTTTCGGCGGCCGGTTCGGGCTCCGGAGGTTCGAGCGCCTCGGCGGGTCTGCCGCTGCCCAGTCCACGGGGCCTCGCCGCGCTGGCCATCGCCACGACCCAGACCGGTAAGCCCTATGTATGGGGCGGCACCGGCCCGCACGGCTGGGACTGCTCCGGGCTCGTCCAGTGGGCGTTCCGGCAGGTCGGCGTCGACATGCCGAGGACGACCTGGCAGCAGGCGACGGCGGGCACCGCCGTGCCGGTCCGCGCGATGGCGCCGGGCGACGTCGTCGTGCTGAACGACGACGGCTCGCACGTCGGCATCTACGCCGGCTTCGGGCAGATCTTCAACGCCTACGGTCGCGGCGTCCCGGTCGGCCTCGCGCCGCTCCGGAAGTTCACCATCTACGCCGTCCGCCGGTTCTGACGGCGCGAAAACCGTTGCGGTTCAGGCGAGGTGGTCGGTGGCCAGACCGCGAAGCAGCGGACCGTACTCCGGATGCGCCAGCGCCGAGGCGAACTGGGCGACCAGGTAGTCGCCGGGATTGCCGGTGTCGTACCAGCGGCCGCGAATCACCTGACCGAACACCGGATTCTCCGCGGCGTGCACGTTGATGGCGTCGGTCAGGTAGACCTCGCCGGTGCGGTGCTCGTACCAGGCCGCGGTCTGCCTGCGCAGCTCGTCGACGATGCCCGGGGTCACCACGTAGCCGCCGATGGCGGCGTAGGCCGAGGGCGCGTCTTCGGGCTTGGGCTTCTCCATGAGGCCGGTGATGCGCAGCAGGCCGTTGCCCTGATTGTCGGCGACGACCGGGACGCCGTAGCGCTTGGACTCGGCCGGGTTCATCGGCATCAGCGCGAGCACCGGCGCCGCGGTGGCCTCGTAGGCGTCGATGAGCTGCTGTGCGCGCGGCACCTCGGCCACGAACACGTCGTCGGGCCAGAGCACGAGCATCGGCTCGTCACCGGCGTTGCGCGCGGCGTTGAGCACCGGGGTGCCGTTGCCGTAGGGGCCGTGCTGGTCGAGATAGGTGATGTGGCCGAGGCGGGACAGTTCCCCGACCTCCTCGACGGCGTCGGCGTAGGCGGTCTTTCCGTCCGCGCGCAACTGCGCGACGAGGGCCGGATTGGGGCGGAAGTGGTCCTGGATCAACGACTTTCCGCCGCTGACCACGATGGTGATGTCGGTGATGCCGGAGGCGACCAGCTCGCGGACGGTGTGCTCGATGACCGGCTTGTCGCCGACCGGCAGCATCTCTTTCGGGATGGCCTTGGTCAGCGGGAGCAACCGGGAGCCGATACCGGCCGCCGGGATGACTGCCTTACGGATCTTCATGGGTCCGATCATCACATACGAACCGGCGGGCAAGGCGCGATCCCCGTCGTTCGTTGCCGTGTCGAAAAACCTGGCGCGCGAGGTATCGGCCCAGGTCAAGACTGCTGGATCGCGGTGTCGGCGGCTGCCGGGACGCTCCGCAGATCCGCAGCAATCGATCAGGCAACACCCAGCCGCCGCGGCGGCGAACATGTCGGTGGGTTGGCGTAGATTCCGGTCGTGCGGACGGATCGGGCGACGGAGAAGGCGGCGGTCGGCCGCACCTCCAAGCGCTGGGTGCTGCACATAGATATGGACGCGTTCTTCGCCTCGGTCGAGCAGCTGACTCGCCCGACGCTTCGCGGCAGACCGGTGCTCGTCGGCGGCACCGGGGGACGCGGCGTCGTCGCGGGGGCCAGCTACGAGGCGCGGGTCTTCGGCGCGCGTTCCGCGATGCCGATGCACCAGGCCAAGCGCCTGGTCGGGGTCACGGCCGTGGTGGTGCCGCCCCGCGGGGCGGTCTACGGGGTGGTCAGCGGGCGGGTGTTCGAGGCGCTGCGCAGCCGCATCCCGGTGCTGGAGACGCTCTCGTTCGACGAGGCGTTCGGCGAACCGGAGGAGCTGGCGGGCGCCGACGCGGAGCGGGTCTACGACTTCTGCGCGGAGTTGCGCGCGCTGGTGCGCGAACGCACCGGTCTGGTCGCCTCGGTCGGCGCGGGCAGCGGCAAGCAGCTCGCCAAGATCGCCTCCGGCCTGGCCAAACCCGACGGCATCCGGGTGGTCGCGCCCGACGAGCAGCAGGCACTGCTCGCCGGGCTGCCGGTGCGCAAGCTGTGGGGGATCGGCCCGGTCGCCGAGGGCAGGCTGCGTTCGCTCGGCATCGAGACGGTCGG
The DNA here is from genome assembly GCF_059570515.1 of Nocardia sp. CNS-044. Lineage (NCBI taxonomy): Bacteria > Bacillati > Actinomycetota > Actinomycetes > Mycobacteriales > Nocardiaceae > Nocardia > Nocardia sp. CNS-044. The sequence goes on along the minus strand of NZ_JCANSX010000007.1, from coordinate 59,354 downwards.
CGCCTTCGCCGCGCTGCCCGAATCGGAGGTGGTGTCCTTGCTCGGCGGCAGCGTCGGGGCGGCGCTGCACCGGCTGGCCCGCGGCATCGACGACCGGCCGGTCGCCGAGCGCGCCGAGGCCAAGCAGATCAGCGCCGAGAACACCTACGAGACCGACATCGTCACCTTGGCCCAGCTGCGACCCGCGATCGAGACCATGGCCGCGGCCGCGCACGCCAGGCTCGGCAAGGACGGCCGGGCCGCGCGCACCGTGGTGCTGAAACTACGGAAGTCGGATATGAGCGTGGTGACGCGCTCGTTCACCCTGCCCTACGCCACCACCGACCTGGCCACGCTGACCACCGCCGCCCAGCGGTCGGCGATCGATCCCGCCGAGCTCGGCCCGATCCGCCTGGTCGGCGTCGGCTTCGGCGGGCTGTCCACGGTGCGACAGGAATCGCTCTTCCCGGAACTGGATCAGAGCCCGGTCGACGACACGCTCGATCCCGAATGGGAACCGAGCGAGCCAGCGCCGCCCGCCGCCGAGCCGAGTCCGTCCGCGCGCCTCTGGTACCCGGGAATGGATGTGGCGCACCCGGATTACGGACACGGGTGGGTGCAGGGAGCGGGGCACGGCGTGGTCACCGTGCGCTTCGAGACCAGTTCGACAGGGCCGGGCCCGGCGCGTACCTTCAGCGCCGACGACATCAGTCTGTCCCGGGCGGATCCGCTCGGCAGTCTCGACTGACCGGTAGCCTGATGCCTCGGGCGGTGCCGCCGGTTCTTGGTGGACGCTGCCGCGGTTACGACACGGACCCCTCCTCGAACGCAAAGGACGAGCAGTTGAAGCTTCGTACGACTGGACGCATCGCGATCGCTGGCCTCGCCATCGTTGCCACCCTGGGCCTGACCGCCTGCGGCGGCGACGATTCGAGCGACACCGCCAAGACGGCCAAGACGACGACCAGCGCCAAGGCGACCACCGCTCAGGCGAACCTGCCCGCGGTGCCCACCGCGGCGGAGCTGAACACGCAGCTGCAGAAGGCGCTCGACCCGGCGGTGCCGAACGAGGAGAAGCTGGCGATGATTCAGGGCGCCGAGGCCGATCCCGAGCTGCCCGCCCGGCTGTCCGAGGCCTACAAGGCGACCGGCGCCACCGTCGAGGTGACCGAGGTGACCGCGTTCGGCGACACCATCAACGCCAAGGCCAAGATCGTGCTGAACGGCCAGGAGAACATCGCCGACGTGCCGTTCGTCGCCGAGGACGGCAAGTGGAAGGTCCAGAAGGCGTGGGCCTGCCAAATGCTGACCGCGCTCGGCCAGCAGTCGGCCGCCTGCGCCTGATCCGCGGTGTCGCGGCCCGGCCCGAATCCGGGCCGCGACGATCCCGCTTCGCGGCGGCCGAGTCGGTCCGCCGAAGTGATGCGTGGGCGAGAATCCGCAGATCAGCCGCCTGATTCGCCCGTGGAACCGCGCTCGGAACAGGCTTCGGGTTTCGCTCTCAGTTTCGATCGTTACTATCTGGCCTCGTGGCTGACACTATGGTGTGGGCGGGGCAGCCGTCCGTCGAGGATCCCAGACCCGGGACGGCACAGCGGAATACGAGCGGGGGATGGGCGCGGCCCGTCGCTTTGCTCGCGGCGTTGATCGGCGCGCTGTGCGCGGTGGCGGTGCCCTTGCTCCCGATCCGGGTGGACGAGGCGACGCTGTCCTGGCCGCAGGCGGGTTCGGCGCGCAGCGTGGAGGCGCCGCTGGTGGCCTACGCGCCGTCGACCTTCGACGCCACCCTGCCGTGCGCGGCCATCGGGCAGCTGGCCGTCAACGGCGGCACCCTCGCCGCCACCGCGCCAGACGGCGCGCCGGACCGCGAGCGCTACGGCTTCCTCGCACGGGTGACCACGCCCACCGCCGACGCATCGGCCCGGCTCGACGTCATCCTGCGTAACCAAGCGCTGCTCAGCACGCCAGTCGATCAACTGCCCGCCGGGTGCGAACTCGCCGTGCACGCCGACACCACCCGGGCGACGGCGACCATGCCGGGATTCACCGCCCCCGGCTTCCCGGTGACGCTCGACGGCGATTTCCGCCCCCAGCTCGTCGGCATCTACAGCGACCTGGCCGCCGCCGACGGCGCGACCGTCACCGCGGCCCTGGACACCCGCTTCACCTCCAGCCCGACTCCCGTCAAACGGGCCGCCATCTGGCTCGCCGTGCTGGCCACGATCGTCGCGCTGGTCGCCCTCTATCGGATCGACCGCGAGGACGGCAGGCGAACCCGCCGCCTGCTGCCGCAGCGCTGGTGGACGTTCTCGGTGCTGGACGGCGTGGTGCTCGGCGTGCTGGTGCTCTGGCACTTCATCGGCGCCACCACCTCCGACGACGGCTACCAGTTCGGCATGGCCCGCACGTCCGGTGCGGCGGGCTACATGTCCAACTACTTCGCCTACTTCGGCGTCCCCGAGAACCCGATCGGCACACCGTATTACGACCTGATCCGGATCATGGCCGAGGTGACGACCGCCAGCCCGTGGGTGCGCCTGCCCGCGCTGGCCTGCGGTGTGCTGCTGTGGCTGTTGCTGAGCCGCGAGGTGGTGCCGCGCTTGGGCGTGGCGGTGCGGCACGACAAGATCGCGCTGTGGACCGGCGCGCTCGGCTTCCTCGTGGTCTGGCTGCCCTACGACAACGGCCTGCGTCCCGAACCGCCCGTCGCGCTGGGGCTGCTGCTCACCTGGTGTTCGGTGGAGCGCGCGATCGCCACCCGGCGGTTGCTGCCCGCCGCGCTCGCGGTTCTGGTCGCGGCGTTCACCGTCACCGCGGGTCCGTCCGGCCTGATCTGTATCGCCGCGCTGCTGTCCGGCCTGCGTCCGGTCGCCAGGATCGTGATGGACAAGGTCGGCTCGGGCACCGTCCGGCAGCGCGTACTCGGTTACCTGACACTGCTCGCACCGCTCGGCGCGGCCGGTGCGCTCGTGCTGGCGATCGCGTTCGCCGACCAGCCGCTGTCCGCCGCCTTGGAGATGCAGCGGGTGCACCACGACATCGGTCCCGACGTGCCGTGGTTCCAGGAATATCTGCGCTACCAGTACCTGTTCCAGGGCGAGGTCGACGGTTCGGTCGGTCGCCGGATCGGCATCCTGGCCATGCTGATCGGCATCGTGGTGTGTGTCGCCGTGCTGTTGCGCAAGGGCGGGCGGATTCCGCTGACCGCCGCGGGCCCGTCGCGGCGCATCCTCGGGACGACGGCGGGCGCCCTGTTGCTGATCATGGTCACGCCGACCAAATGGACCCACCACTTCGGCGTGTTCGCCGGTGTCGCGGGCTGTGTGGCGGTGCTGACCGCGATGGCGGTCGGCCCCAAGGTGCTGCGGTCGCCGCGCAACCGCGCGCTGTTCGCCGCGCTGATCGCGTTCCTGCTCGCGCTGGTGTTCTCCGGGCCCAACGGCTGGTGGTACGTCTCCGCGTACGGCATGCCGTGGTGGGACAAGCCGCCGTCGGTGGCCGGTCTGATGCTGAACGACCTGTTCCGGGTGGCCGCGGTCGCGCTGCTGGCGGTGGCCGCCTGGTGGCATGTGCACGCGCCGGAACCCGGTACCCCGCAGCGGGTTTCGCGGATCGGGTGGCGGGTGTCGCTGCTTCCTCCGTTAACCATCGCGCTCGCGCTGCTGGTGGTGTGGGACATCGGGTCCTTCGCCAAAGCGGCGGTGGCGCAGGGGCAGTCGTTCTCGCTGGCGCGTTCGAACATCGAAGCGGTGACCGGCAAGCCGTACGGGCTCGCCGGTCACGTCCTGGTCGAGACCGATCCGAACGAGGGCATGCTCGCGCCGCTCACCGGTGACGCGCAGAGCACGCTCGCGGGCAACGCGACCGGGTTCACGCCGGGCGGAGTGGCCGAGGACCTGCGGCCGGACGACGAGGGCAGCAGTTCGACGGGCAGCATCGCCGACGCGCTCGCCACCAAGTCCTCGTCGGAGGACGAAGCCGGAACCGCTACCGCCGCATTGCCTTTCGGCCTGGACCCGGCCCGGGTCCCGGTGCTCGGCAGCTACCGTTCCGGTGACGCGGGCCCGGCCGAGCTGACCACCGGCTGGTACCGGCTGCCCGATCCGGGCGACCGCGCCGGGATCATCGCGCTGAGCGCCGCGGGCCGCATCTGGTCGGTGGACGCCGACGGTGTGGTGACGCCCGGCCAGTCGTTGCAGATCGAGTACGGCGCAACGGATTCCGCGTCCACCGCGCAGCCGATGGGCCGGGTCGTCCCGATCGACATCGGACCTGCGCCGTCCTGGCGCAACCTGCGGGTGCCGTTCGCCGACATTCCGGCGCAGGCCGACGTCATCCGTCTGGTCGCCGTCGACCGCGATCGCAATCCGAAGCAGTGGCTGGCCGTGACGCCGCCGCGGGTGCCGAAGACCAAGACGCTGAACGAAGTGGTCGGCACGACGCCCGCCCTGGTGGACTGGATGGTCGGGCTGCAATTCCCGAATCAGCGGCCGTTCGATCATCGAGGCGGCATCGCCGAGGTCCCCGGCTATCGCATCCTGCCCGACCGCCCCGGCGCCGCCGTCACCAACCTGTGGCAGAGCCACGACGGCGGCGGTCCGCTCGGCTGGACCGGAATGCTGTTGCGCGCACGGTCATTGGCCACGTATCTGAACGAGGACTGGGACCGCGACTGGGGTGATCTCCAGCTGTTCACGCGGATCGATGACAGCGCCGTTCCGGCCGAACCCGCGATCACCCAGCGCGATCACTCCGGGCTGTGGAGTCCGGGGCCGATCAATACGAACTACTGAGTTCGACCGGCGCGTCCCACGAGAGCTCTGTCGGCGTGCGGACCGTGGTTCGCGCCTCGAGCTCGGCCCGCTCGGAATTGTGGGAGTCGCAGCCGTTGCCGATTCACCAGGGATTTGTTGGCAGCGACGGGTTATCCGGCGTCTCAGGCGTTGCTGTTCGCCGTGACGATACGTGTGGCGAGGGCGACCAGGTCCTCGCCGGTCAGGCCGGGATAGCCGTGCAGCTTGGTGCGCCAGCGGACGGGGACGGCGGAGGCGCCCCAGCGGGCGCCGAGCAGCCCGCCCGCGATGGCGGCGGTGGTGTCGGTGTCGCCGCCCGCGCGGACGCAGAGTTCGAGCGCCAGCGGGAGATGTTCGGGGCCGGAGGCGTCGGCGGTGGTGATCGCCCACCAGGCGGTCTGTAGCGCGTGCACGACCCAGCCGTTGTTCGGAAAGTGCGCGGGCGCGCCGTTTTCGGCCTGGTCGAGCAGCCGGTTCCAGTAGTCGGCGCTGTCGGTGGCGGCGACGTACTCGCGGACGCCGTCGAGGGTCGCGGTCAGCACCGCGTGGCGGACGGCGTAGGTCCAGATCTTGCACGCCTCGACGGCCTGCTGATCGTGATGGGTGAGCAGGCCGACCGCTCCCGCCATCCGCACGCACTCCGCGGCGTCGTCCAGGTAGGACAGCGCGATCGGCGCGGTGCGCATCAGCGAACCGTTCCCGCCGGTCAGCCCGTCCAACGACATGGCCTGCTGGTGCATGGCCCGCGCGGAGGCCGGTCGCGCGGCGAGCACCCGGTTGGTCTGGACGCCGATGTCTTTCGGGTCGGAGTCGTACCACCGCACGAAACCCGCTGCCACCGCGTCGAGTTCGAGTCCGGGGCCGTCCGCGGCGGCTTGGGCGATCACCACGGCCATCGCGGTGTCGTCGGTCCATTCGCCGGGCTCCCAGCGGCAGGCCCCGCCGCCGATCATGTCGATCTCCTGTTCCGGTCCCGGCCGGGTGAACTCGTATCCGGCGCCGAGCGCGTCGCCCGCCGCGGTGCCGAGCAGCACACCCGCCGCCCTGTCGAGTCGCCCGTCGTCCAGCATCGTGAAAACCTTTCCGGTCCCGCGTCGATCGCGGCAAATGTATCGGCTTGCCGTGTGCGGGCCCGCTGTCGAATCGGACAAGCGTCGGCCGCGTTCTCTGTGCCGACACGACGAAAGTCCGGTCAGGGCGGCCGGTTCGGTGCACGGCGGTCGTGCTCTGCCTGCCTGTGCCCGTCCGATGGCGGTCGAGACGCGCACTCGAATGCCTCCTCACGAAGGGCAGTGGCGGGGGGTGACGGCGGGGTGGCGCCGCACTCAGGGGGCGGGCGTTTCGGCGGGTGACACCGGAGTCGGTGTGCGGCGACCGCGCCGGGCGCGCAGCAGCGCGTCGGCGGTGAAGATCGCCAGCGCCGCCCAGATGAGCGCGAATCCGGCCCAGCGGGACGCGGGCATCGGTTCGTGCACGACGGCGACGCCCCAGGCCATCTGGAGCGCCGGGGTGAGGTATTGCAGCAAACCCATGGTGGACAGCGGAACTCGTTGCGCGGCGATGGCGAACAGCAGCAGCGGCACCAGCGTGACCGGCCCGGTCGACATCAGCAGCGCGGCGTGTCCCGCGCCGGAGGTGAACTCGCTGCGGCCGGTGAACAGCAGCACGAGGACGAACGCGAGGGCGAACGGCGCGGCGACGATGCCCTCGGCCGCGATGCCGCGCAGCGCGTCGAGCGGTATGACCTTCTTCACCAGCCCGTACAGCGCGAACGAGCAGGCGAGGGCGAGGGCGATCACCGGCGGCCTGCCGTAGTCGACGGTGAGCACCGCGACCGCCGCCGCGCCGAGCCCGAGCGCGGCCCACTGCGCCCGCCGCAGCCGCTCGCGGAAGATGATCACGCCGAAGCCGACGGTCACCAGCGGGTTGACGAAGTATCCGAGCGCGCACTCCACCACGTGCCCGGAGGTGACGCCGTAGACGTAGACGCCCCAGTTGATCGAGATCGCCGCCGAGGCGAGCGCGGCCAACCGCCAGGTCCGCGCGTCGATGCTCGCCATCTCGCGCAGCCGTCCGGTGACGACCAGCACGGCGAGCACCACCACGAGCGTCCACAGGATCCGCTGCGCGAGCACCTCCACCGGGCTCGCGAACGCCAGCAGACCGAAGAACGCGGCGAACAAACCCCAGATCAGATAGGCACTGGTGCCGAAGGCAACACCGGGGATGGATCTGATTCGCCGCACCGTGCCAGGTTAGTGGGCGGGCGTTGTTCATGGGATGAATTATCGGTGCGGCGGGCTGTGGATGGTCTGGAGTTGTCCACAGCCCCGCGCACGGCCGAAGCCGATGCTGAGGTCCGCCTACTACGCTGACGACCATGTCGATAACCGTTCAGGCATCGGGCGCCACCGGACTCACCACGGCGGAGGTCGAGCAGCGTCGCCGCGACGGGCTCACCAACGACGTGCCGGACCGGGCCAGCCGCTCGGTACGCGACATCGTCCGCGCCAATGTCTTCACCAGGATCAACGCCATCCTCGGTGTGCTGTTCATCCTGGTGCTGTCGACCGGTTCGATCATCGACGGCATGTTCGGTCTGCTGATCGTGGCCAACAGCGCGGTCGGCATCATCCAGGAGATCCGGGCGAAGCGGACGCTGGACCAGCTGGCCATCGTCAGCCAGGCCAGGCCGACCGTGCGCCGCGACGGCGTCGCGCACGAGGTCGCGCCGAAGGACGTGGTGCTCGACGACCTGATCGAGCTGGGTCCCGGCGACCAGATCGTGGTGGACGGCGTGGTCGAGGAGGCCGCGCTGCTGGAGATCGACGAATCGCTGCTCACCGGCGAGGCAGACCCGATCGACAAAGCCATCGGCGCGGAGGTGATGTCCGGCAGCTACGTGGTGTCCGGCTCCGGCGCCTACCGCGCCACCAAGGTCGGCCGCGACGCCTACGCCGCGAAGCTGGCCGAGGAGGCGAGCAAGTTCACCCTGGTGCACTCCGAGTTACGCAGCGGCATCGACAAGATCCTGAAGTTCATCACCTACCTGTTGATCCCCGCCGGACTGCTCAGCATCTACAACCAGCTGTTCTCCAGTGGCGAGAGCTGGCGTCCCGCGGTGACGGGCATGGTGGCCGCGCTGGTGCCGATGGTGCCCGAGGGCCTGGTGCTGATGACCTCCATCGCGTTCGCGGTGGGTGTGGTGCGGCTCGGCCGTCGCCAGTGCCTCGTCCAGGAGCTGCCCGCGATCGAGGGCCTGGCCCGCGTGGACGTGGTGTGCGCGGACAAGACCGGCACGCTGACCGAGAACGGCATGCGGCTGTCCGACATCAAGATCATCGACGGGTTCGACGACGGCGAAGTGCGCAAGGCACTGGCCGCGATGGCGGGCGACGACCCGCGCCCCAACGCCAGCGTGCAGGCCATCGCCGAGGAGCTGACCGATCGGCCCGGCTGGCAGCACACCGCGGTCGCGCCGTTCTCCTCGGCCAAGAAGTGGAGCGGCTTCTCCTACGGCGAGCACGGCGACTGGCTGCTCGGCGCGCCCGACGTACTGCTGGACCCGGGCTCGGAGGAGGCGCGCACGGCCGAGGAACTCGGCTCCTCGGGTCTGCGCATTCTGCTGCTCGCACAGAGCGACCGTCCGGTGGACTCGCCCGACGCGCCGGGCGCGGTGCGGCCCGCGGCGCTCGTCGTGCTCGAGCAGAAGATCCGGCCCGATGCGCGCGACACGCTCGATTACTTCGCCAGCCAAGACGTGTCGATCAAGGTGATCTCCGGCGACAACGCCGTCTCGGTGGGCGCGGTGGCCTCCTCGCTCGACCTGCCCGGCGGTGATCACGCCGTCGACGCGCGCCGGTTGCCCGAGGACCGTGAGCAACTGGCCGACGTGCTCGAGCACGAGACCACCTTCGGCCGGGTCCGCCCGGATCAGAAGCGCGCCATGGTGGGTGCGCTCCAGTCGCGCGGTCACACCGTCGCGATGACCGGCGACGGCGTGAACGACGTACTGGCGCTGAAGGATTCCGACATCGGCGTCGCGATGGGCGCGGGCAGCCCGGCGACCCGCGCGGTGGCGCAGATCGTGTTGCTGGACAACAAGTTCGCGACGCTGCCCTACGTCGTCGGCGAGGGCCGCCGGGTGATCGGCAACATCGAGCGCGTCTCGAATCTGTTCCTCACCAAGACCGTGTACTCGGTGCTGCTCGCGTTCTTGATCGGTCTGGCCGGCGTCGGCTCGCAGATCTTCGGCTACGAGCCGATCGGCTATCCGTTCCTGCCGCGTCACGTCACCATCGCCGCCTGGTTCACCATCGGCATTCCGGCATTCATCCTCTCGCTCGCCCCGAACAACGAGCGCGCGCGCACCGGATTCGTCTCGCGCGTCATGCGTTTGGCGATTCCGTCCGGCGTGGTGATCGGCGTCGCGACGTTCGTGGCGTACCTCATCGCCTACGCGGGACCGGAAGCCAGCGAGACACAGAAGGAGCAGGCGGGCACCACCGCGCTCATCACGCTGATCATGATCGCGGTGTGGGTGCTGGCCATCGTCGCCCGGCCGTACGTGTGGTGGAAGGTGGTGCTGATCGCGGCGTCCATGGCGGCCTACGTCGTGCTGTTCACGGTGCCGTTCACCCGCGAGTTCTTCAAGCTCGACCCCTCCAATGTGGCGCTCACGACCTCGGCGTTCGTCTGCGGCGCCATCGGCATCGTGTTGGTGGAGGCGATCTGGTGGATCAGCGCCGCGCTGCACGGTGAGCAGCGCAGGCTCATCCCGGCCACGCCGGGCGGCAGCGCGTAAACCTCGCCCACCTGCCCGGTTTCGGCGCGAGAAGCCTTGTGCGAAGCGGTCATTCGGGGTTGGAGTACCTTCTCCGAATATGGAGGTACTGCTGCACCAGATCGACGCGTTCGCCGACGCACCGTTCTCGGGCAATCCGGCGGCCGTGATGCCGCTGACGTCGTGGTTGCCGGATGAGCTGCTGCAAAATCTGGCCGAGGAGAACAACCTCGCCGAAACCGCCTTCTATACCTCGCAGTTACCTCCGGAGGCGGTCGGCCCGCCCGTGGATCATCCGGTGTTCCACCTGCGCTGGTTCACTCCGGCGGCGGAGGTCGACATGTGCGGGCACGCCACCCTGGCCGCCGCGGCCCAGGTCTTGGAGGACATGCATCCCGGCGCCGACCGGGTGAGCTTCTTCACCAGGAGCGGCTGGCTGCACGTCGACCGCACCGACGACGACGAGTACATCCTCGATCTGCCGACGGTGGCGTCCGTCGAGGTGGAGCCCGACCCGGCGCTGGTCGCGGCGTTGGGGGTGACGCCGGTGCGCGCCTTCTCCGGCACCGACGAGGTCGTCGTCCTCGCCTCGGAAGACGAAGTGCGCCGGGCCCGTCCGCTGCTGAGCGCCTTTCCGCCGCTGCCGCGCGCGGCCGTTCTCACCGCCCGAGGCGCGGAAGTCGATTTCGTCTCACGGGTTTTCGCGCCCGGTCTCGGCGTGCCGGAGGATCCGGTCACCGGATCGGCGCACGCCCAACTGGTTCCGCTGTGGGCCGCCGAGTTCGGGCGCACCGAACTGACGGCCCGTCAGCTGTCCCGCCGCGGCGGCGCGCTGCGCTGCGCGCTGGTCGACGATCGGGTTCTGCTGCTCGGTCGCTGCCGCCGCTACCTCGACGGCGTGGTCACGCTGCCCGACTGACCACATCCGGCTGGCTCTCGTCGAAACGAGAGCCAGCCGCCTTCGTGTTCTACCGTGCCGCCACCGTCTCCGGTTCGACAGACGCGGACGAGACGAGGGGTCGCGACATCCGGGACGGCCACCACACCCGGTCTCCCGCGATCAGCGTGAGCGCGGGAACCAGGACCGATCGAACCAGCAAGGTGTCCAGCAGGACGCCGAAGGCCACCGCGAACCCGAGCTGGGCCAGCGAGACCAGGGGCAGGGTCACCAGCACCGCGAAGGTGGCGGCCAGCACGATGCCCGCCGAGGTGATCACGCCGCCGGTGACCGAGAGGCTGCGCAGGATGCCCTGCCTGGTGCCGTGCCGCACCGACTCTTCCCTCGCCCTGCTCACGAGGAAGATGTTGTAGTCCACGCCGAGGGCGACCAGGAAGAGGAACGCCAGCAGGATCAGGCCGGAATCCAGGCCACCGAAGCCGAAGACGTGCTCGAAGGCGAAAACGCTTGCGCCGAGCGCGGATCCGAACGACAGCACCACGGTGAGCACCAGTCCGATGGGCGCGGCGAGCGACCGCAACAGCAGCCCGAGGACCGCGGTGACCACGAGCAGCACCAGCGGAATCACCACCCACCGGTCGCGCGCCGACGCCGTCGCGATGTCGCGGTTCGCCGCGCTGAGGCCGCCGACCACCGTGCCGGGCGCGACCTCGCCGAGGGTGTCGCGCAACCGCTCGATGGTCGCGTATTCGGCGGTGGAATCGGCCGGGTCGCGCGGGATCGCGACGATCTCGCCCGCGGTCGGCCCGGACCGTCCCGCTTCGACCGCGCCGATGCCGGGATCCGCCGCGACCGCCGACATCGCCGCGTCGCGAACGCCGTTGGGCGCGAGGATCAGCAGCGGCGTGCCCGCGCGGTCCGGGAAGTGCGCGGCGATCAGCGACTGCCCCTGGACGGATTCCGGTGTGTTCACGAACTGTTCGGCCCGGCCCAGCGAGTCGGTGTTGCCGAGCAGGCCGAGGCTCAGCAGTGCCAGCACCGCGACCGAGGCGAGCGCGGAGAGCACCGGCTTGCGGGCGATGGCCGCACCGATCCGGTCCCACATCGTTGGGGCCGTGGTCGTTTCGGTCCGCACGCGGGGCACCCGAGGCCAGAAGATCCACCGTCCGCACACCACCAGCAGGGCCGGGAACAGTGTCACCATCACCGCGAGCGTGCACACGATGCCCGCCGCGCCCACCGGACCCATGCCCGCGGCGTTGTTCATGTCGGCGGCCAGCAGGCACAGCAGCCCGAGGCTGACGGTGGCGGCGGAGGCCGCGATCGCGGGCACCGAGCGCCGCAGCGCCGCCAGCATCGCCTCGCCCACCTCGATGCGGCGGTGTAGTTCCTCGCGGTAGCGCGCGACGATCAACAGCGCGTAATCGGTGCCGACGCCGAACACCAGAATGGTGAGCACCGCGGCGCTCTGATCGTTGACGGTGACGTCGAATGCCTTGGCAAGCCCGTAGACCGCCGCCATGGACAGCACGTTCGCCCCCGCGACGGCGACCAGCGGCACCAGCCACAGCAGCGGGCTGCGGTAGGTCAGCAGCAGGATCACGGTGACCACGAGGGCGGTCACCAGGAGCAGTCGCTCATCGATGCCCTCGAACGCGCCCTCGAAATCCGCTTGCAGCGCACCGGGTCCGGCGACCTGGACGGTGAGTCCGCCGGGATGCTCGGCGACCGTCGCGCGGAACTCCTCGATGTATTCCGCCGTCTCACCGTGTGATTCGCCGACCGCGACCGGAAACAGCAGCGCCGCACCGTCGTCGGAAGACAGTGGCCGCTCGGGTCCGCCCAGCACGCCGTACTTCGTGCGCAGTGCGGCGTAGTGCGCGGCGGCGGTGGCTCGGTCGGCCGCTGTGACGCCGTTCGCGCGGTGGTACACCACCAGGAACACATTCTCGGTGCCGCCGGGCAGGGTGGTCTCCAGTTCGGCAGCCATCGTCGACTGTGCCGAGGCGGGAAGATAGTCGATCTCCCGATCGGATTTCACATCGTCCAACCCGCTCGCCCACGGTGTCGACGCGGCGAGCACCGCGATCCACAGGCCGATCAGCAACCACGCCCTGCTCTTCATCCCCATCACTGTCTCCTCGTTTCGGACATGCCAAGCAGCGTCGCGGGAAGGCGGATCGAAAGCGTCCGCCCCCGGAAGGCTGTTGGAGATACGCCGCGCGGAGTACGCCGGGCGCGGTCGGCTGCCGGAGAATGGCGGGATGAACAGACGGTGGGTGGCCGACGGTGCGCTGGCCGGTGCGCTGGTGGTCGTCGAGCTGATCGCCGCGGGGCCGCTGGCGGGTCCGCGGCCACTGGACGCCTTCGGTGCGGTGCTGCTCACGTTGTCGACAGCGGTGCTGGTGGCGCGCCGAACCTGGCCGCTCGGGGTGTTGTTCGCGCATCTGGTGCTGGTGATTCCCTACCACGCCAACGAATTTCCGCACGAGGCCGTCGTGCCCGCGACCATCGTCGCGCTCTACACGGTGGCCAGGTACGGCAATCGGGCGCGCACGGCACTGGTGATCGCGGTGGTCCTCGTGTTCGGCCTCGGTGGAATCCTGCTGTCGCGCACCGAGAACGAGAACACGGCGCTGCAAGCGTTCGGCGCCGTCGGCTGGATCGTGCTGGCCTGCGTGGCGGGCGAGGCCGTGCGGCTCCACCGCGCCTACATCGCCGAGGCACTGGACCGGGCCGAACGCGCCGAACGCTCGCGCGATGCCGAGGCGCGCAGGCAGGTGGCGGAGGAACGGCTGCGCATCGCCAGAGATCTGCACGATCTGCTCGCCCACACCATCACCGTGATCCAGGTGCAGGCCGGGGTGGCCGCGCACCTGCTCACCGAAGGACGGGCCGAACGAGCCACCGTCGTCGCCGCCCTGGACACCATCGCGGACGCGTGTGCCGACGCGCGCGCCGAATTGGCCGCGACCGTCGGCGTGTTGCGCACCCCGGGCGGGGAGCCCCGCGGCCCGCTGCCCGCGCTGGCGCAACTGTCCGCGCTGGCCGAACCGGCCGAGGCGGCGGGTGCGGTGGTGGAGTTCGAGACGCTGGGCGAGGTGCGTGCGCTCGCGCCGACCGTCGAGATGGTCGCCTACCGGATCGTGCAGGAGGCGCTCACCAACGTCGCCAAGCACTCGCGGGCCACTCGCGCGTCAGTGCTGCTCGACTATCAGGCCGATCGGCTGATCGTGCGCGTCACCGACGACGGTCACGGAACTTGCGACGGGGCCCAGGGTTTCGGCGTTCGCGGCATGGTCGAGCGAGCGGAGGCCGTCGGCGGTTCGCTCCGGACGCTCGGCACGGACGCGGGGTTCGCCGTGATCGCCGCGCTGCCGATTCCGGGAGTGCCGGAAGAGGGTGGGGCGGTGGATGCTTCGTTGGCCTCGGCCGCCGACGCGCGACGGGACGGCGCGCGGGAATGGGCGAGCGGCATCGATCGGAGCGAGACCAGCGGAGTCGCTTTGTGATCCGGGTGCTGCTGGCCGATGACCAGGCGCTGGTGCGCGGGGCGTTCGCGCTGTTGGTCGCGTCCGCGCCCGATATGACGGTGGTGGGGGAGGCGGCGACCGGGCGCGAGGCGGTGGCGTTGGCTCGTGCCGAACGGGCCGACGTGGTCGTGATGGACATCCGCATGCCGGATCTGGACGGCATCGCCGCGACCACGTCCATCGCCGCGGACGAGAACCTCGCGGGCGTCCGGGTGCTGGTGCTCACCACCTACGACACCGACGACAACGTGCTCGCCGCCCTGCGCGCGGGCGCGAGCGGGTTTCTCATCAAGGACACCAAGCCCGCCGCGCTGCTGGACGCGATCCGCACGGTGGCGGCCGGGGAGGCGCTGCTGTCGCCGAGCGCGACCGCCGCCGTCATCGCGCGGGTCAGGTCCGCGCCGGATCCAGCGCCGCGCCCGACGCTTGGCACGCTCACCGACCGCGAGCTCGATGTGCTCGTCCTCGTCGCGCGCGGTCTGACCAACGCCGAGATCGCCGAGACCCTCGTGCTCAGCCCGCTGACGGTGAAGACCCACGTCAGCCGGATCCTGGCGAAACTGCTCGCCCGCGACCGCGTCCAGCTCGTCATCGCAGCCTACGAGGCGGGACTCGTCACGCCCGCCACCTGAGAACCTCTGCGGTGCACAAGCTCGACCAGATGCGCGCACTCGGTGTGCAGCCCGTCGCCACGAACAACCCGGCGCTGAATCTCGGTCAGTTGTCGGGGACCGGGGCGTCGTCCGGTCCGGGGACGACGGTCTCGGTGTGCTCCGGCAGCAACGGGTTCACCGCGAAGTGGCCCGCCACGGCGTCGGCGGGCAGGGCTTCGACCGCGCGGATGCCGTTGGCGGCGGCCAGGTTTCGCAGCTCCGGGAGGGTGCCGCGGACGACGAGGCCGACGGTGCAGGCGCATCCGGCCCGCAGGCGGGAGATGGCGACCGTCATGACCCGCGTGTAGCGCTCGTCGATCGGCCCGGTTTGCTCCAGTTGGGCGAGCAGCTGCCACGCGGCCGCGTCGGCGGAAGCCACGGCGACCGCGTCGCCCGCGGGCACCTGCACCGCGACCAGTGGCGTCTGCACGCGCGATATCGGAACACGGTGCAGCACTTGGCCGATCCGCAGACCGCCGCTGTGCGCCGGAATCGCCTGCGGCGCGATCGGTTCGGTGAACGAGACCAGCGCCCAGTGCTGCTCGGTATCGGAACCGGAGAGCGAATCGCGCGCTCTGACAAGGTAGTCGGCGACCGGCTCGGCGCGGTCCGGGCCGAGCCGATCGGTGCCGACGCCGAGCTCGCGCGGCGGATTCAGCGCACCGAGCACGGCCATGAATCCGATGACGGCGACCGCGAGGATTCCGGCGAGCACGGCCCGCAGCACCCGGGCGCGTGGTCCGCGGAATCCTGCAGCGCGCGGGTGGTTCGTTGCCGGGCTCTCGGATCCGCCGGCAACGCCACCTTCGCGACGCTCCGCACCGGACTCCGAGCGCTCACGCATTGCGCAGGACGTCCAGCGCGTTCTTCAGATCGTCCGGGTACTCACTGGTGATCTCGATCCAGCGCCCGTCGGCGGGATGGGCGAAGCCGAGCGAGCGGGCGTGCAACCACTGCCGTTGCAGACCGAGGCGTTCGGCGAGGCGCGGGTCGGCGCCGTAGGTGAGATCACCGCAGCATGGGTGCCGGATCGCCGAGAAGTGCACGCGAATCTGGTGGGTGCGCCCGGTCTCCAGGTGGATGTCCAGCAGGCTGGCCGCCTGGAACGCCTCGACGGTGTCGTAGTGGGTGACGCTCGGCCGTCCGTCGGCGGTGACCGCGAACTTCCAGTCGTTGCCGCGGGCCCGGCCGATAGGCGCGTCGATGGTGCCGCTGCTCGGATCGGGATGTCCCTGCACCAGCGCGTGATAGCGCTTGTCGACGGTGCGCTGCTTGAACGCCCGCTTGAGGACGGTGTAGGCGTGCTCGGACTGGGCGACCACCATCACACCGGAGGTGCCGACGTCGAGCCGGTGCACGATGCCTTGGCGCTCGTGCGCGCCGGAGGTGGAGATCCGGTATCCGGCCGCGGCCAGCCCGCCGACCACGGTCGGGCCCGTCCAGCCGACGCCGGTGTGCGCCGCGACGCCGACCGGCTTGTCCACCGCGACGATGTCGTCGTCGGCGTAGAGGATCTTCATGCCCTCCACCGGCGCGGCCTCGATGGTGAGTTCCCGCTTGGGCTCGGGGAATTCGACCTCCAGCCAGGCGCCCGCGACGAGCCGGTCGGACTTGCCCGCGGGCACGCCGTCCAGCTGCACCGAGCCCTCGGCGGTGAGCGCGGCCACCGCGGTGCGCGACAACCCGAGCAGGCGGGAGAGGCCCGCGTCGACCCGCATGCCGTCGAGCCCGTCGGGCACGGGCATGGTTCTGGTCTCTCTCATGCCGCGTTCTCCTCTTCGGCGCCGCCCGGCGTGTCTTTGTTCGGCTCAGCTTTCTTCGGCTCGTCCTTCTCGGGTTCGGCCTCCGCGAGCGGTTCGGGTCGTGCCGTCGCGGCCTCCTCCTCGTCCGCGTCGTGGCCGGTCCGGGTGCCGTCGGGCTCGAAGCCGAACACGGTCAGCACCACGAGCAGGATCGCGCCGCAGACGATCGCCGAGTCCGCCACGTTGAACACCGGCCACCAGCCGATCGCGACGAAGTCGACGACGTGGCCCTGCAACGGTCCCGGCGCGCGGAAGAGCCGGTCGACCAGGTTGCCCAGCGCGCCGCCGAGCACCATGCCGAGCCCGATCGCCCACCACAGCGAGCGCAGCGTGCGCCCGATGCGGATCACGCCGATCACCACGGCGGCGGCGACCAGCGTCAGCAGCCAGGTCATGCCGGTGGCCATGGAGAACGCGGCGCCGGGATTGCGCACCAGAGTGAACCGCGCGAAATCGCCGATCAGATACACCGGCTCGCCCGGCCGGAGCTTGGCCACCGCGATCGTCTTGGTGAGCAGATCGAGGCCGAACAGCACCGCGGCGATGATCAGCAGGGTCCGCAACCGTAGCGGCGGGGTCGTCTTTCGCACCGTGTCGGCGGTGTTGTCCTCGGGCGGCCGGTCGTCACTCACGCCGATCATCATCTCTCGAGCGCCGCGCGCGCCGCGCCGCGCCTCCTCGCGGCGTGTTCGCAACGCGCCCGGCGGCACGCAAGGCGAATGTCCCAGCTGACACTCAGGAAGCGGTCGTATCGTGTTGCTCGTGACGGTGTTGTCTTCTTCTCACCTGCCCCGGTTCGCGCGCTCGAGTGTGTTGCTCGTCGTGCTCGCGGTCGGGCTTTCCGCCTTCGGCGTCGCCTGCGGCGACGACACCGAGGCGCCCGCGGCCACCGAAGGGACCGAGCCGCTGGGCATGCCCAAGGAAGTGACCGTGCCGATCTCGGCCGCGGCGGCGACGCTCCTCTCGCCCGGCGCCGAGCCGCGCGACGTGCTGCGGCCGCATTTCGTCGTCGGCACCGACCAGCGGGTGACCCTGCGCACCGATCACCGCATCGAGCAGCAGATCAACGACCAGCCCAGGCGCGACTTCTCCACGCCCGCGCTGACCATCCCGATGACCGCCGAGACCAGCGCCGAGGGCGTCGACCTCGTCATCGGCGCGGTATCCACGCCCGACCCGCTGTTGAACAAGGCGCTCACCGCCGCCGACGGCTCGCACGCCGGCTTCGATTTCAGCGACGACGGCGCCATCACCGCGCTGCGGCTCGCCCCGTCACCGGACACCTCCAACGCCGCGCGCGCCGCGCTGGAGCAAGCGTTCTACCAGGCCGTCTATCGCTCGATCATGTTCCCCGACGAGCCGGTGGGCGAGGGCGCGGTGTGGACCGTGCACCAAGAGGTGACCGGCGGCGTGACGCTCGACCAGGTCACCACCGCGACGCTGACCGAGCGCGACGGCGACCGGCTGACCATCCAGCTGAACGTGACGCAGACCCCGAAGTCCGCGAAGTGGTCGCTGCCCAACAACGCGGGCACCCTCGACATCGAGGACTACGTGATGCAGGGCACCGGGACCATCACCGTCGACTTGCGCTTGCCGCTGCCGGTGGCGGGCTCCATCACCGTCGGCGGTCATCAGGCCTACCGTGATCCGCGCAGCGCGAGCATGTTGCAGCAGACCATCACCACGCAGGTCTCGTGGGCGGAGTGAAACGGGGCCTGCTGCTCGCGGTGACGAGTGCGGCGGTGATCGCGGGCTGCGGATCGGAGCAGGAGCAACCGTCCGCTCCCGACCTGCCGCCGCTCGGTCCCGCGGTCGCGGCGGCTGCGGTGCCGGGTCCGCCGCTGATCGATCCGGACGAGCTGGCCCGCCGCCTGCTCGGTCCCGCCGACCTGCCCGGCATGACGCCGGTGCTCGATTCCCGGTCGCCGGGACAGGCCCAGACCGCCGGACCCACGGCCGAGACGCGCCCCGCCCGGTGCGCTCAGGTGCTGCTGCCGCTGGCCGAGCAGGGCACCGAACCGCTGACCTGGAATACCGTCGCCTACAACGGTCCGAGCTTCTCCAGTATCGATATCGATGCCGCGAGTTATGCGCCGGAGAAATTGGCGGACGCCTTTTCTTCGGTGCAGCGGACATTGCGCGAATGCACCCATTATTCCGGCAACGACGCGGACGGGACGTCGATCGAATACCGGCTCGGCGGTCTGGCACAACCGGCCGTCGGTGACGCCTCGACGGCATTCCAGCTGCGGACCTCCAGCGCCGGGTTCACCCTGGTCTCGGTCGTCTCGATCGTTCAGGTGGGTTCGGTATTGGCGCAGGTCACCATTACCGCACCGGACTCGGTGGAGCCCGCGGCGCTGACCGAGCTGACGGCCGATCAGGTGGACAGGTTGCGCGGTGTCGCCGGGCCGTGAGCACCGCGCGTAGCTCCGGGCTGGATTCGATAGATCTTTCGGCCGATCGGGCGATTTCGGCGGGCTCTCGGGAATAGGCTCGCCCTATCCGAGACAACGCCTCGATCGGAGGTCCCCCAATGTCCGATGTGAAACCCGTCCCCGACGGATATCCGGCGGTATCGCCGGGCCTGGCGATCGACGGCGCCGCGGCCGCGATCGATTTCTACAAGCAGGTGTTCGGCGCCGCGGAGCGGATGCGTATGCCGCGCCCTGACGGCAAGATCGCGCACTGCGAGCTCACGCTCGGCGATTCGGTCATCATGCTCGGCGACCCGGCGCCGGACATGGAATTCCTCGATCCCAAGACGGTCGGCGGCACGCCCGTCAACATCTACGTCTACGTCGAGGACGCCGACGCGTCCTTCGCGGCCGCCATCGCGGGCGGCGCCAGGGAACTGACTCCGATGACCACCCAGTTCTACGGTGACCGCAGCGGTGCGTTCGAAGACCCGTGGGGACACCGTTGGACGGTGGCCACGCACGTGGAGGACATCTCCCCGGAGGAGATGGACCGGCGCATGGCGGAGATGTTCGGCGACGACTGAAGTCATCCAGAGACGACCGAATCACCCTCCACCCGAACAACTTTGGATGTCAGCGGGCGCTGGGCCGGGCCGGCGACGACGGAACCGTCCAGGCCGAACTTGCTGCCGTGACAGAGACAGTTGACGGTGCCGCCGGTCACCTCGCCGACTCGGCAGCCCGCGTGCGTGCAGGTGCTGTCCAAACCGACGAAGACGCCCGCGCTCGGCTGGGTGACCACCGTGTCACCCGCGATCACGCCGCCGCCGACAGGAACGTCGGCGGTCTTGACCAGAACCGTCGGGCCACCGGACCGCGCCGCGGACGCTGCCGTGTCGTTCCCGGAGGCGCCGCACGCCGCGAGCGCGGTGGCGGCCAGCACTCCGGCTCCGACTACCACGGTGCGGCGGTCGAGTAGCGAATCGTTGTCGTCCCTGGTGCTTTTCATGCGGATCTCCTCGAACTCAGCCGCGCCGGTGCCGAGCCGATCCCGCCCGAACCGACGTCCTCACCTACCACGTCCCAGGAGCCGCAACGGTTCAGCTGCCGCCGGGTTCACAGCCGAGCACCTCGGAGACCGATTCGGCAGCGACGCCTACGCTGGCGAGATGCTGGTTTGGATCAACGGTCCGTTCGGTGGCGGAAAGACGCAGACGGCGCACGAGCTGGCGCGGCGGGTGCCGGGTGCGGTGCTCTGCGATCCAGAACACGTCGGTTTCGGGCTGCACCGGATGGCGCCGCCGGACTTGCGCGCCGACTTCCAGGATTTCGCGAGCTGGCGGCACGGTGTGCGCGAGGTGCTCGAACTGGCGCTGACGAGGCACGGCGGGCCGGTGTTCGCGCCGATGACGGTGGTGGAACCGAAGTACCTCGCCGAGATTCTCGACCCGCTGCGCGAAAGGGGCCACGAGGTGCACCATTTCGCCCTGCTGGCGCAGCGCGAGGTGGTGTTGCGACGACTGCGGGAGCGCGGCTTCGGGCATCTCGCGCAGAAGCTCACCGGACGCGACGCTCCGCTGTGGCGGGAGAGCTGGGCGGTGTCCAAGCTGGACCTGTGTCTGGAGCGGTTGGTGGGCCCCGAGTTCGCGGCGCAGATCTGGACCGACGAAATGACGGTGCCCGAAGTCGCCGACCGTATCGGTGCGGCGGTGGGTCTTTCGCTGCGACCCAATACCGACAGCGAGCTACGCGGAGCCCTCCGCCGTGCCTGGGTCGGCGTCCGTCACATCCGCTTCGGCTGAGCGGCAACGCATTCCGCTGCCGACACCGGAGTGCTTTTCGGCGGCGCGAGGGCGGCGGACCCGATCCCCCTCACGGACCGGGTACGCCGCCCGCGCGCCGGGTCAGCCGCGGGCGATGGCCTCGAAGACCTTGGGGTCGACCAGGGTGGAGGTGTCGCCGAGTTCGCGGCCTTCGGCGACGTCGCGCAGCAGGCGGCGCATGATTTTGCCGCTGCGGGTTTTGGGGAGTTCCGGGACGACGTGGATTTCGCGTGGTTTGGCGATGGGGCTGATCTCGCGGGCGACTTCGGCTTTGAGTTCGTCGACGAGTGTTTGGCCGGTGTCTTTGGCTTCGGCGGTGAGGATGACGAAGGCGACGATGCCTTGGCCGGTGGTGGTGTCGGTGGCGCCGACGACGGCGGCTTCGGCGACGCCGGAGTGTCCGACGAGGGCGGATTCGACTTCGGCGGTGGAGATGCGGTGGCCGGAGACGTTCATGACGTCGTCGACCCGGCCGAGCACCCAGAGCGCCCCGTCCTCGTCCACCTTCGCGCCGTCACCGGCGAAGTACCAGCCGTCGGAAGCGAAACGTGCCCAATAGGTTTCGCGGAACCGGTCCATGTCGCCCCAGATGCCGCGCAGCATGGACGGCCACGGCTGGTCCAGCACCAGGAGACCGGAGCGGCCGCGCTCGAGGCCGGTGCCGTCGTCGTCGACGACCTGCGCGGAGATGCCGGGCAGCGGGGTCATCGCGGCGCCGGGTTTGGCGGCGGTGACGCCGGGCAGCGGGGAGATCATGATCGCGCCGGTCTCGGTCTGCCACCAGGTGTCCACGATGGGTGTGGCGTTCGCGCCGACGACCTCGCGGTACCAGCGCCATGCCTCCGGGTTGATCGGCTCGCCGACCGAGCCGAGCAGCCGGATGCTGGACAGGTCGTGCGCGGCGGGGATCTCGCGGCCCCACTTCATGAAGGTGCGCACGAGCGTGGGGGCGGTGTAATAGATGGTGACGCCGTACTTTTCGACGATCTGCCAGTGGCGGTGTTCGTCGGGGAAGTTGGGGGTGCCTTCGTAGACGACCTGGGTGGCGCGGTTGGACAGGGGTCCGTAGACGATGTAGCTGTGGCCGGTGACCCAGCCGATGTCGGCGGTGCACCAGTAGACGTCTTGTCCTGGTTTGTGGTCGAAGACGTAGTGGTGGGTGTAGGAGGTTTGGGTGAGGTAGCCGCCGGAGGTGTGCAGGATGCCTTTGGGTTTTCCGGTGGTGCCGGAGGTGTAGAGGATGAACAGCGGGTGCTCGGCGTCGAAGGGCTGGGCTTCGTGCTCAGGAGAAGCGGCCTCGACGGTCTCGTGCCACCACAGGTCGCGCCCCTCGGTCCAGGGCACCTCGACGCCCGTCCGGCGCACCACCAGCACGTGCTCGACGCTGTGTCCATTTTCGCCCGAGCGGGCGCCCTCCGTGGGAACTCCCTCCTCCTGGCCCTGACCGTCCGGGCGGGGCGGCACATCCCCATGCGCGTGGAGCGCTTCGTCCACGGCTTCCTTGAGCGGCGCCGACTTGCCGCGGCGCCACTGCCCGTCGGTGGTGATGACGAGCCGGGCGCGCGCGTCGTCGACGCGCTGGCGCAGGGCGGTGGGGGAGAAGCCCGCGAACACCACCGAGTGGGTGAGCCCGAGGCGGGCGCAGGCCAGGATGGACACGATGGCCTCGGGGACCATGGGCATGTAGATGGCGACCCGGTCGCCCGCCTCGAGCCCGAGCTCGGTCAGGTAGTTGGCGGCCTGGGACACCTCGTCGAGCAGCTGCCGGTAGGTGATGTCGCGGGAGTCGCCCGGTTCGCCTTCCCAGTGGATGGCGACCTGGTCGCCGTGACCATCGAGGACGTGACGGTCCACGCAGTTGTAGGCGACGTTGAGCTCGCCCCCGTCGAACCACTTGGCCACGGGAGCGTCGCTCCAGTCCAGCACCCGGTTCCACTTGCGATGCCAGTGCAGTCGCTCGGCCTGCTCGGCCCAGAACGCGTCGCGATCGTCGGCGGCCGCCCGGTACAGCGAGGCGTCGGCGTTCGCCGCGGCGGCGAACTCGGCGCCGGGCGGGTAGACCACGGGGATCGCGGTGCCGGGTTCGGTGGTGGCGCTGGTCAAGTTACATCTCCAATCGAAAAAGCCTGAGCGGCAACGGGGCAGGTGTCGGGCCCCGGTGTTGCCGGGACCCGACGGGCGCCGCGCCGTTGCGGCGAGTCCTGCGGTGGTCCCGGCGGGACGGGACCAGAAGGTCAGTGCACGACCGCCTTCTCCGCGCCCACTCCGGTGAGCGAGCGAACCTCCATCTCGGCGGCCTTCGCGGGGTTCTCCGGTGTGCGGCCGCCGACGAGGGTGCCGATCACGCCGAGCGCGAATGCCAGAGGGATGGAGACGATTCCGGGATTCGACAGGGGGAACCAGTCGAAATCCGAGCCGGGCAGCATGGCGCTCTTGCTGCCCGACACCGCGGGCGAGAACACGATGAGCACGATGGTCGAGATCAGGCCCCCGTACATACTCCA
The DNA here is from genome assembly GCF_059570515.1 of Nocardia sp. CNS-044. NCBI lineage: Bacteria > Bacillati > Actinomycetota > Actinomycetes > Mycobacteriales > Nocardiaceae > Nocardia > Nocardia sp. CNS-044. Next base: position 36,163 of record NZ_JCANSX010000007.1, on the reverse strand, counting down.
CAGCGCGCCGGTGGTGTTGAACCGCCGCCAGAACAGCGAATACACGATCGTCGGCAGGTTCGCCGCCGCGGCGACCGCGAAGGCCAGTGCCACCAGGAACGCGATGTTCTGCCCGTTGGCCAGGATGCCGAGGCCGATGGCGAGCACGCCGATCACCACCGCGGTGATGCGCGAAACTCGCACCTGCGCTGACTCGTCCGCCTTGCCGCGCTCGAGCACGCTGCCGTAGATGTCGTGCGCGAACGAGGCCGCCGCGGTGATGGTGAGCCCCGCGACCACCGCGAGGATGGTGGCGAAGGCGACCGCGGAGATGATGCCGAGCAGCACCACACCGCCCAGTTCGAAGGCCAGCAGCGGCGCCGCCGAATTCTGGCCGCCCGCGGCGGCGAGGATGCGGTCCGGGCCGACGATCGCGGCCGCACCGTAGCCGAGCACCAGCGTGAACAGGTAGAACGCGCCGATCAGGGCGATCGCCCACACCACCGAGCGGCGGGCCTCCTTGGCGGTCGGCACGGTGTAGAAGCGCATCAGCACGTGCGGCAGGCCCGCGGTGCCGAGCACGAGGGCCAAGCCGAGGGAGACGAAGTTCAGCTTGGAGGTCTCGTTCGCGCCGTACTGCGCGCCGGGGGCGAGCACGTCACGCGAGGCGACGGCCTTGTTGGTGGAATCGGAGACCATCTGCTGCGCCGAGCCGAGGATGTCGGAGAAGTTGAACCCGAACTTGGCCAGCACCATCACGGTCATCAGCGCGGCGCCGGTGATGAGCAGCACCGCCTTGATGATCTGCACCCACGTCGTGCCCTTCATGCCGCCGACCAGCACGTAGACGATCATCAGCACGCCGACCACTGCGATCACCACCGACTGTCCGGCGCGGTCGTCGATGTCGAGCAGCAGCGCGACCAAGCCGCCTGCGCCCGCCATCTGCGCCAGCAGGTAGAACAGCGAGACGGTCAGCGTGGACAGCGCCGCGGCGGTGCGCACCGGCCGTTCCCGCAGCCGGAAGCTCAGCACGTCGGCCATGGTGAATTTGCCGGTGTTCCTGAGCATTTCGGCCACCATCAGCAGCGCGACCAGCCAGGCCACCAGGAATCCGATGGAGTACAAGAAGCCGTCGTAGCCGTACACGGCGATAGCGCCCGCGATGCCGAGAAAGCTTGCTGCCGAAAGGTAGTCGCCCGCGATGGCGATGCCGTTCTGCGGGCCGGAGAAGCCACGTCCGCCGGTGAAGTAGTCCGCGGCGCTGGCGTTGTTGCGGCTGGCCCTGATCACCACCACCATCGTGACGGCCACGAACAGGCCGAAGATGGCGATGTTCGCGAGGGGATTGCCGACCGTGTCGGCGGCGAGGTACTGCGTCATCATGCCCGCTCACCCTCCAGGTAGTCGCGGATGGACGCGGCACGCGGATCCAGTTCCTTGTTGGCGAAGCGGACGTAGAGCGCGGTGATCACGAAGGTGGACACGAACTGGCCGAGACCGAGCAGCAGCCCGACGTTGATATCGCCGACGACCTTGCTCGCCATGAAGTCGTGCGCGTACGCGCCGAGCAGGACGTAGCTGAGGTACCAGACCAGGAACAGCGCCGTCATCGGGAACACGAAACGGCGCAGTCGGTTGCGCAGCTCCTGGAATTGCGGACTGGCCTGCACGGCCGCGAAGTCCTCGGCGCTCGGCGCGCGCGGTGGCTTGGTGCCGTCGAGGTCGATACTTGTCATCGGAGCGTCCTAGCTTGTGACGTGGATTACTGCGGTGAAGGTAGACCGCGCCGAGCTCCGATATGCGTTGTGGCGCAGGTCACTCTGTGAAGGCGGGGATCTGTGCGGTGAACGGTCGGCTCGGCGCGACGAACGGTCGGCGGCCGAACGGCTCGGCGGTCAGCCCGCGCGCAGTCCGCGCTCGCGGTCGGCGCCCATGCCGAGCCGTTCCGGCGCGTGCATGCGCACGAAGATCCGTCGCACCGTGCGCGGAGTTTGGCCCCGCGTCAGCTTGCTCACCAGAATCATCGTCAGGAAGGCCAGCGGCACGCTGATCGCCGCGGGATAGCCGAGGATCGCGGCGAGCCATCCGTCGGCCACCGCCTCGGACGCGCCGCTGAGCACCGACACCGCCGTCGCCCCGCCCGCGACGAGACCGCCCGCGGTCAGGCCCGCGCCGGCGCCCTTCGCGGTCAGCCCGCGCCACCAGATGCCCAGCACCAGCAGCGGACACAGCGTCGACGCGGCCACCGAGAAGGCCAGGGCGACCGTGCGGGAAAGGTCGAGCGAGGCGACGGTGAGCGACAGCGCGAGCGGCACAGTGCCCGCCGCCAGCGCCGCCATCCGGAAGTCCCGGATCCGGCCGCGCAGCATGTCCGTGCTGAGCACACCAGCGATGCTGACCAGCAGGCCGGAGGACGTCGAGAGGAACGCGGCGATCGCGCCCGCCGCCGCCAGCGCCGCCAGCAGTTGCCCGGGCAATCCGCCGAGCACCGAACCCGGCAGCAACAGCACCGCCGCATCGGAGGTCCCGGTGATCAGCAACTGCGGCACGTACAGCCGCGCGAACACCCCGAGCAGGATCGGGAACAGGTAGAACGTGCCGACCAGACCGATGACGGCGAGCGCGGTGGCGCGCGCGGCCCGGCCGTCGGGATTGGTGTAGAAGCGCACCAGCACGTGCGGCAACCCCATGGTGCCGAGGAAAGTGGCGATGATCAGCGAATACACCTGGTAGGTCGGGTGCGAGCCGCCGAAGCCGCCGCCGGGCGACAACCAGCTCGCGCCGTCGGCCGGAGCACCCGCGACCACCGGGACCGCGGAACCGGATTCGAGCACCATCTCGGTGCCCGCGGCCAGTTCGTGTTCGCCGGGCGTCAACGCCACCGGGCCGTCGACGCGGCGGCCGTCCACCGTGCCCGTGATCGAGACCTGTTGGCCGACACCGACCTGCACCACCACGTCGGTGGTGACGTCCACCGTGGTGCGCTCGGTGACGATCGGCGGCGCGGCCGTGCCGAGCTCGCGGTCCTGCGCCAGGAAATGACCGAGCAGCACCAGGGCGGGCAGCGCGACCGCGGTGAACTTCAGCCAGTATTGGAACGCCTGGACCAGCGTGATCGACCGCATCCCGCCGCCGGTGACATTGGCGATGACGATGGCGCCGACCGCGACGGCCCCGACCCAGCTGGGCACGCCGAGCAGAATCCGCAGCGTCAACCCGGCCCCTTGGAACTGCGGGATCAGATAGACCGCGCACACCAGCACCACCACGACTGCGGCCAACTTGCGCAAACGCACCGAGCCGAGCCGGAATTCGGCGAAATCCGGCACCGTGTAGGCCCCGGAGCGGCGCAGCGGCGCCGCGACGAACAGCAGCAGCGCCAGATAGCCCGCGGTGAATCCGACCGGGTACCACAGCGCGTCGGCGCCGTACTTGGCGATCAGCCCCGCGACACCGAGAAACGAAGCGGCCGAGAGGTATTCGCCGGAGATCGCCGCGGCGTTCCACCCGGGGCCGACGCTGCGCGAGGCGACGAGGAAATCGGAGGTGGTGCGCGCCAGCCGCACACCGTAGGCGCCGATCGCCACGGTGGCGAACGCGGCGAGCAGCAGCGCCGCGAGGGTCAGGGCGGGCGCGCCCACGTCAGTCCCCGGCCAGGTCGAGGAAATCCTCCTCGTTGCGTTCGGACAGATGGATATACAGCCGCCCGACGACGTACAGCGCGGGGAACACCGTGACACCGAGCAATAGCCAGGGCAGCCGGACACCGAGCACGACGGCCGAGGCGAGCGCGTCGATACCGAGCAGCAGCGGAATCGCGCCGAGCGCCAGCACCGTGACCACCGCGAGGCGCAGCGCCAGGCCGAGCTGGGCGCGGATGAGACCGCCGATCAACGCCTCACCGATCTCGGTCTGCTCGGCCACCTCCACGCGGGTGCGCACCCGCCGCGCGCCGCGCCGCTCGGCGAGCACCACCCGCTGGCGCGCGGGCCGCTGCGGGCCGGTCACCGAGCGGTCCAGTTGTGCCGCGGTCCGTGCACCAGCCGCTGCTTGAGCTCGCGCACTTGGCGGCGGCTGACCGGCAGCTCCACCGCCGCCGCGCTGCCCTCGGCGCGCAGGCACACCACGGTGCCGCTGCCCACCGTGCGCAAGCCCGTCACCAACCGCAGCGCCACCAGGTAGGAGCGGTGCACGCGCAGGAACCCGGCGTTCTCCCAGCGGGTTTCGAGTGCGGTGAGTGGGATGCGCACCAGGTGCGAGCCCGCGCTGGTGTGCAGGCGCGCGTAGTCGCCGTCCGCCTCGACCCAGCTCACACTGGAGCGATGCACCAGGGTGGTGACGCCGCCGAGTTCGACGGGGATCACTTCGTTCGGGTCGGTGCGCGGCGCCGCGGGCGGCGGGGGAGCGGCGCGCGTCTGGGTGATGCGCCGCACCGCCTCGGCCAGGCGCGCCTCGCGCAGTGGCTTGAGCAGATAGTCCACCGCGCCGAGGTCGAAGGCGCTCACCGCCCGGTCGTCGTGCGCGGTCACGAACACCACCGCGGGCGGGTTGGCGAACTCGGAGAGGATGCCCGCCAACTCCATGCCGTCGAGGCCGGGCATGTTGATGTCGAGGAACACCGCGTCCACCGGATGGGTGCGCAGCACCCGAAGCGCGCTGGTCGCCTCGCCCGCGGTGTGGATCTCGCCGACGCCGCGCTGGGTGCGCAGCAGGTACACCAGCTCGTCCAGAGCGGGCTTCTCGTCATCCACGGCGAGCACGCGCAGCGGGCCCGCCGAGCCATCGGTGTTCTGCGTCACAACCGCTCCATCGTAAGGGCATGGTGAGCGGCGATGTTTCGGATACCCCCGACCTGGCCCGGCGTCGCGTCAGGCGCGCACGCCGGGGCGGAACTTCGGCACCCGCAGACTGACCTTGGTGCCCGCGCCCGGCGCGGTCTCGACGATCAACCCGTAGTCGTTGCCGAAGGCCGCGCGCAGCCGGTCGTCCACGTTCGCCAGCCCGACGTGCGCGGATTCGCCGGAACCCGCGGGGCCGGAACCCGTTTCGACCGCGTCGAGCGCGCCGGAGCGCAGCAGATCGGGGTCCATGCCCGCGCCGTCGTCCTCGACGCTGATCAGGCAGTCGGTGCCCGCGTCGGTGGCCACGATGGCGATGGTTCCGCCGCCCTGCCTGCCCGCGATGCCGTGCCGCACCGCGTTCTCCACCAGCGGTTGCAGGGCGAGGAAGGGCAGCACCACGCCGAGCACCTCGGGCGCGATACGCAGCCGCACCTGTAGCGCGTCGCCGAAGCGCGCCCGTTCCAGCGCGAGGTAGCGCTCGATGTTGCGCAGTTCGTCGGACAGCACGGTGAATTCCCCCGCGGCGCGGAACGAGTAGCGGGTGAAGTCGGCGAACTCGAGGATGAGTTCCCTGGCTCGATCCGGATCGGTGCGCACGAACGACGCGATGGTGTTGAGCGCGTTGTAGATGAAGTGCGGACTGATCTGGGCGCGCAGCGCGCGCACCTCGGCGCGGTCCAGCCGGGCGCGCGAAGCGTCTAGATCGGCGAGTTCCAGCTGGCCGCAGGCGTAACGGGCCACCTCGGCGAGCGCGCCGAGCAGTCCTGGCCCCGGCTTGCCGTTGGCGACCACGCCGAGCGCGCCCGCCGCGCCGCTGTTCTCGATCAGCAACGGCTGCGCGACCAGCGTCCGCGCGCCGTGCTCACCCTGCCCGGGACCGGCCACCAGCACCGGTCGTTCGCTCGCGGCCGCCCGCCGCGCGGCGTCGGCGAAGACCTCGGCGAGATCGGCATGGGGTCCGTCCCAGGCGAGCACCTCGCCGTCGGGATCCGCGACGCCGAGCGCGTCCGCGCCGGTCAGCGCGCGCAAATGGGGCGCGGCCTCCCGCGCGGATTGGTCGGTGAGCCCGCGGCGCAGCGGCACGGCGGCCAGCGAGGCGGTGTGCAGCGCCGAGTGCACGGCGCGTTCGGCGGGTGTGGTGACCACCCGCCGCGTGCGCAGCCACACCAACAGCGCGCCGCCCGCCACCAGCGCCGCCGTGACGACGGCGACGACGGTCGCGGTCACCGGACCACGGCCAGGTATCGCCCGATCATGGTCCGATTATGGACGCGCGTTACGAGTGCGGGTCAGCCCTGGTACGGGGCGACCGCGAACTGGATCGTGCCGGGCTGCGGCAGGTGCGCCGCGCCGACCGTGATCGTCGCGGTGAATTTCCCGACGCCCGGGCTGAAGACCGCCGACTTGCCGTCGTTCATCCAGAAGCCCGGACCGTTGGGCGTCTGGGTGACCTTCCCCGTCTCGCCGGTCTCGGTGTTGCGCCAGTTCAGCGTCACCGGGACACTGCACGGCCCGAGGCCCCACATGTTCGAGGCGACGGTGAAGGCCGCGGACTGCGGGTACGCGTTGCCGTTGACGGAGGCGTCGATCTGCGCGAGGCACGCTCCGTTGGTCAGCGAGTAGACGGTCGTGAACTCGCCGCCGTTGGCCACGGCGGGGGCCGCGGTGACGGCGAGCGCGGCCGCGGACAGCGCGGCCGCCAAGGGAACTGTCTTGACTAGCGTGCTGGTCATCTTGGTGGTCATCCTCGAACCTCGTCCAGGTAGTTGCGGATTCTTGGACCTGCGTACGCGGAAGCGAGATTACCAAGATCGAGCTCACGGTCCGCACGCTTTCGATCGATCTCGCCGCTCGCGAGCGCGCTGTCGTCCTCGTCGGCGGGGCGCCTTCGCGACGGCTCTTTCCGGCCGATCTGGGCGGCCGATCGCGACGCGCCGGTGATCTTCTTCACGACGCGCCGATGATCATCCTGGCGGCGCGTGCCGGTGCGAATTCGTGTCGCAGGGGGCGCTTAGACTCGGTGCACCAACCCCCGTCGAGACCTTGGGAGGAAGGACTGTCTTGGCCGAGTCCGGATCGTTCGTTCACCTGCACAACCACACCGAGTACTCCATGCTCGACGGCGCGGCCAAGATCTCTCCGCTGTTCACCGAGGCGAAGCGACTCGGGATGACGGCGGTCGGCATGACCGACCACGGCAACATGTACGGCGCGGCCGAGTTCTACAACTCCGCCAAGAAACACGACATCAAGCCGATCATCGGCATCGAGGCCTACATCGCGCCCGGCTCCCGCTTCGACACCAAGCGCGTGCAGTGGGGCGACCCGAGCCAGAAGGGCGACGACGTCTCCGGCTCGGGCGCCTACACCCACATGACGATGGTCGCCGAGACCGCGACCGGTCTGCGCAACCTGTTCAAGCTCTCCTCGCTGGCCTCCATCGAAGGACAGCTCGGCAAGTGGGCGCGCATGGACGAGGAGATCATCGCCCAGTACGCCGAGGGCATCATCGCGACCACCGGCTGCCCGTCCGGCGAGGTCCAGACCCGGCTGCGCCTCGGCCACGAGCGCGAGGCGCTGGAGGCCGCGGCCAAGTGGCAGGAGATCTTCGGCAAGGACAACTTCTTCCTCGAGGTGATGGACCACGGTCTGTCCATCGAGCGACGGGTCCGCGAGGGCCTGCTGCGCATCGGCAAGCAGCTCGACATTCCGCCGTTGGCCACCAACGACTGTCACTACGTGACCAAGGACCAGTCGGCCAACCACGAGGCGCTGCTGTGCGTGCAGACCGGTAAGACCCTCTCGGATCCGACCCGGTTCAAGTTCGACGGTGACGGCTACTACCTGAAGTCGGCCGCCGAGATGCGCGCGCTGTGGGACGCGGAAGTGCCTGGCGCGTGCGAGAACACGGTGCGCATCGGCGAGCGCGTGCAGTCCTACGACGACGTGTGGAACTTCAAGGACCGCATGCCGGTGTTCCCGGTGCCGGAGGGCGAGACCCAGGACTCGTGGTTGCGCAAAGAAGTGGACCGCGGGCTGGCCCGCCGGTTCCCCGACGGCGTGCCGCAGGAGTACTACGACCGCGCCTACTTCGAGCTCGATGTCATCCGGCAGAAGGGTTTTCCCGCCTACTTCCTCGTCGTCGGCGACCTCGTCACGCACGCGAAAGAGGTCGGCATCCGCGTCGGCCCCGGTCGTGGTTCGGCGGCCGGTTCGCTGGTGGCCTACGCGCTCGGCATCACCAATATCGACCCGATTCCGCACGGCCTGCTGTTCGAGCGGTTCCTGAACCCCGAGCGCCCCTCCGCGCCCGATATCGATATCGACTTCGACGATCGCCGCCGCGGTGAGATGGTGCGATACGCCACCGAGAAGTGGGGCAGCGACCGGGTCGCCCAGGTGATCACCTTCGGCACCATCAAAACGAAGGCCGCCATCAAGGACTCGGCGCGAGTTCAGTTCGGCCAGCCCGGTTTCGCCATCGCCGACCAGATCTCCAAGGCGCTGCCGCCGCCGATCATGGCCAAGGACATCCCGCTCTCGGGCATCATGGATCCCGATCACGAGCGGTACAAGGAGGCCGCCGAGGTCCGCGAGCTCATCGGCAACAACCCCGATGTCGCCAAGATCTACGAGACGGCCCGCGGCCTGGAGGGCCTGATCCGCAACGCGGGCGTGCACGCCTGCGCGGTGATCATGTCCTCCGAGCCGCTGATGGACGCGATTCCGGTGTGGCGCCGCCCCCAGGACGGCGCGATCATCACCGGCTGGGACTACCCGTCCTGCGAGGCCATCGGCCTGCTGAAGATGGACTTCCTCGGCCTGCGCAACCTCACCGTCATCGGTGACGCGCTGGACAACATCAAGGCCAATCGCGGCATCGACCTGGACATGGACAACCTGCCGCTCGACGATCCCGCCACCTACGAATTGCTCTCGCGCGGTGACACTCTCGGCGTCTTCCAGCTCGACGGCGGGCCGATGCGCGACCTGCTGCGCCGCATGCAGCCCACCGGGTTCAACGACATCGTCGCCGTGCTCGCGCTGTACCGCCCCGGCCCGATGGGCATGAACGCGCACAACGACTACGCCGACCGAAAGAACGGCCGCCAGCCGATCAAGCCGATCCATCCGGAACTCGAGGAACCGCTGAAGGACATCCTCGCCGAGACCTACGGCCTGATCGTCTATCAAGAGCAGATCATGTTCATCGCGCAGAAGGTCGCCTCCTACTCCATGGGCAAGGCCGACGCGCTGCGCAAGGCCATGGGTAAGAAGAAGCTCGAGGTGCTGGAGGCCGAGTACAAGGGCTTCCACGAGGGCATGACCGCGAACGGGTTCTCCGAGGGCGCGGTGAAAGCGCTGTGGGACACCATCCTTCCGTTCGCCGGCTACGCGTTCAACAAGTCGCACGCCGCGGGCTACGGTCTGGTCTCCTTCTGGACCGCCTACCTCAAGGCCAACTACCCGGCCGAATACATGGCGGGTCTGCTCACCTCCGTCGGCGACGACAAGGACAAGGCGGCGGTCTACCTGTCGGACTGCCGCAGGCTCGGCATCACGGTGCTGCCGCCGGACGTCAACGAGTCCGAGCAGAACTTCGCCTCGGTGGGCAAGGACATCCGCTTCGGTCTCGGCGCGGTGCGCAACGTCGGCGCGAACGTGGTGGCCTCGATAATCCAGGCGCGCAAGGAGAAATCGAAGTTCACCGATTTCTCCGACTACCTGAACAAGATCGACGCCATCGCCTGCACCAAGAAGGTCACCGAATCCCTCATCAAGGCCGGCGGTTTCGACTCGCTCGGGCATCCGCGCAAGGGCCTGATGCTGATCCACTCCGACGCCATCGACGCGGTGATGACCACCAAGAAGGCCGAGGCCATCGGACAGTTCGACCTGTTCGGCGGCATGGACGCCGACGAGTCGGTGGCCTCGGTGTTCAATGTCGCGGTGCCGGACGAGGAATGGGAGTCCAAGCACAAGCTGGCGCTGGAACGCGAGATGCTCGGCCTCTACGTCTCCGGGCATCCGCTCAACGGCGTGGAGCACGTGCTCGCCGCGCAGGCCGACACCCCGATCCCCACCATCCTCGAAGGCGACGTGAAGGACGGCGCGCAGGTCACCATCGGCGGCATCCTCGCCTCGGTGAACCGGCGCATCAACAAGAACGGTCTGGCCTGGGCCTCGGCCCAGCTCGAGGACCTGACCGGTGGCATCGAGGTGCTGTTCTTCCCGCAGGCGTACTCGGTGTACGGCGCCGACGTCGTGGAGGACGCGGTGGTGCTGGTGAAGGCGCGCGTCTCGGTGCGCGACGACCGAATCTCATTGATCGCCAACGACCTCGCCGTCCCCGACCTGTCCTCCATCGGCGTCGCCAAACCGCTCGCGGTCACCATCTCCACCCGGATGTGCACCCCGGACAAGATCGGCGAACTCAAGCGCGTCCTCTCCCGCCACCCCGGCACCTCCGACGTACACGTCCGCCACGTCGGCGCTCGCGAGAAGACCACCTTGCTCAAACTCGACGACAGCCTGCGCGTCTCCCCGTCCTCGGCCCTCTTCGGCGACCTCAAGGCCCTGCTCGGCCCGAGCTGCCTGACGAGCTGAGCCCGACGCTGCCGCGTTGACTCGAGTCGGCGCGGCACAGTGGTCTTCGCAAAGGTCCTGCCGTCGGCCGCTCGATGTCGTCGTGTCCGGGCAGACTGCGGTCACGCCGGATGATCATCGGCCGGGGGCGGGGCGGTGGGTGATCCTCGGCTTCACTCAGTGCTGGATTCCGCCGTCGGCTGTGCCGATCCCGTCGGCGGAGCTGGCGTCTGCCGCGGCGTGCCGGATGACTTCGGAGTAGTGCTGGAACATCCGGGGCCAGGAATCGAGGTCGTAACGCATCAGTCGCGCCCAGCAAGTGGCCAGGACCGCCCGGGCTCGCGTGCCCGGCCAGGGCTGGGGCAGCAGTTGCGGGGGCAGCAGCGGGTCGTACTCGGTGGCCCTGGTGAATTCGGCGGCGAGTTCGACGAGCACGGTCAATACCTCCGACTGTGACAGCTCGGCTGGACCGGTCAGCCGGTCGAGGCGAGCGCGCGCCACGCCCAGCAGTCGCTCGTGCCCGGCCGCGATCTTGTCCAGCGGCCACAGCCGTGCGGCGATCCGCCGGGGGGAGTCCAGGTCGCCGACGCGCAGGTCTGTCGTGGTGAGCCGCGTCAGGTACTCGCCGACGTCCAGCCGGTCCGTCACGGTGTCGATGTAGGGTTCCCAGGCGTTCGGTGAGACGTAGAGGCCGCCCTGGATCGCGGCGCCGCCCAGGCGAACGATGCCGTCGCGCACGGCATCACGATCGGCACGTCGCGTTTCGGGAACAGCGAAGCCGACCAGATGCCAGACACCGTCCCACTCGGCCTGGCCGCGGTCCTGGTCGTACATGAAGCGCACGAACTCGACATTCGGCCCGATCGAACTCTGCATCTCGGCGCCGACCCGCAACGAGGCCTTGCGTCCTCGCCCCTCCTGGGTGATCAGCCCGTCGGCGACCAAACGCCTGATATGCAGACGGACCTGCTGATCCGACATCCCCAGTGCGTTGGCCACCGCGTACAGCTCACCGGCATCGATGGTCGCGTCCTCGCGGATCATGCTCTCCACCAACACCCTGGTCGGAATCTCGACCGTCTCCTCCACACGCTCTCCAGGCATGTGGTTAGCCTATCTCCAATCATCGTTCGAACTGGGAACGATAGTTTTGAAAATGACCTGCATGGATCGTGCGCCCACTCGCCGACACCGCCGGTCGGCCTCGACGGCAGCGACACGAGGGTGTTCGGCGTCAGAGGTGTCTTTCACGACAGTCGAGTTCTGTGTCGGGTGACGGAAACGGTCGGCTGACTCATCCTGAGGGATGATCGAAGCTACGCCGAAAGGCGCTGCGGGATGGGGCTGTTGGGGGGATTCGGAGATCTCGCGTCTCCGATACTGTGCGGCGAACCGAGTGGCTGACCCGCTCGGGCCGATGGCAGGCCTCGGCCACGCCGTCGGGGCGGCATGCGGGCTGCGCTATGCCGAACTCGTGCGGCAACGCCTCAGCGACCCGCTGGGCCTCGAAACCATGTCGGTGCCGGCGTCGGCCGCTGAACTACGGTCGTCTGCGGTGGAAGGTCGGGGCCCTTTCGGTCGGCCGCGGCAGCCGTGGGCGGGTGAGGCGGTGGGGCCTGCGGGCGGTATCCGTGCCTCGATCCGTGACATGTCGCGTCTGACCGCCGCGATACTCGACGGCAGCGCACCGGGGATCGGCGCGCTCGAACCGGTCCCGCAGACGGCGGGGCGGCCGATCCGGATCGGTGCGGCATGGCTGACTGTGCGGCACCGGGGGCAGACGATCACCTGGCACAACGGCGGAACCGGTGGCTTCCGTTCTTTCATGGGTTTCGATCGCGCCGCCCACGCCGGAGTCGTGGTGCTCTCAGCCGCCACCGCTTCGGTCGACCGAGCAGGATTCACCCTGCTCCAGCAGTTCGCCGGGAACTGAACGGGGGCCGGTCGCCGGTCGCCTGCGCGAAGCCCGAGATCGGCAGTCCAGCAGGGGGAATGGAGAAGCCAGGGTTGGCGGCGTGTCCGCCGAGGTGAGTTCCGAAGTGCCCAGGGCGAAGATCGAGATGCCGAGGATCGGTTGCGGAACCCCGCCGTACGATCTACCCGGTCGCCCCGCGGAACAAGCGTGTGACCGGCGCTTTAACCGCGTCTTCAGCCGACGACAAGCCGCCGTGGGAAGACTTGGCGGCGTTCGACATTCCCCTCTCACCACAGGACAACGATCATGGCAACGATCCTCCGCCCCTTCCGTGCCGCACTCCTCGCGCTCACCGCCCTGGCGGCCACCCTCGTGTTCGCCGTCGCGGGCGCGGGCGCCGCGCAGGCCGGGGTGTATACGGAAATCGAGTTCGCGCCGGGCGCCAGCGAGGCGACCGTGGACGGAGCGGTCGTGCGCGGCGACGCGGACAGCTACCTGCTCGAGGCGCGCGGTGGGCAGTTGCTCTACACCGCGATCGTCGCGCTGGAGGACAACGTGAACTTCAGCATCTCCGCCCCGGACGGCCTGGTGCTGGTCGTCGAGGAGACCGCCACCGAGATCGTGTTGCCCTACGACGGCCTCTACCGTGTGCTCGTCGCGCCGACCCGTGGCAACGCCAGCTACACGCTGCACGTCGAAATCCACTGAGACGTAGCTCGCGCCGTGCGCGGTCGGTCGATCCATCGACCGGCCGCGTCCAGACGCTGATCGGCGCTGGCGGGCGTACTTCCGCCGAACAAGCGCTGCCGGACGGAGTCTGTGGAAAGCCCCGCGCATGGTCGAGCGAAGGCGGAGGAACGCTTACGCCGAGACCGCGACGCCGAGTGTCAGCGCGGCGAGGAACTTCGGTCCCTCGCCGTAGAAGACGTCCACGTCGCGGACCTCGAACCCGGCGGCGCGCACCAAACCGAGGATGTCGCGATCGAGGTTGCACCCGCCCGCGATCGTCTTCTGGATCGGATTGAGCCGGTGCTGCCAGGCCTGGACCTTGGCGTCCGGCGCGAGCCCGTGCTCGACGAAATGGAACGTCCCACCCGGCACCAGCACCCGGCGCACTTCCGCGAGCGCGGTCGCCACATCCGGGATGGTGCACATCGTCCAGGTCGACAGCGCCGAGTCGAAAGTGTTGTCCGGGAACGGCAGCGACTGGCCGTCCAGCCCGGCACGCTCGATCGGCACCGATGCCCGTTCCAGGCGCTTGCCCGCCAGTTTCCAGCCCAGATCCGCCGGTTCCACCGCGCTGATCGACCGCACCGTGTCCGGATAGAACGGCACGTTGAGCCCGGAGCCGAAGCCGATCTCCACCACCCGGCCGTGCAGACCGGCACACGCCCGTTGCCGCTGCGGTTCGTTGATCCGCATGCCGCAGGCGAATTCCACCAACCGGGGCACGACCTGATTCTCGTACAGTCCCACGCGTTCACTCTGGCAGCCCGAGTGCCGCTGCGCCAGTGCGCTCGGAGGACCGACGCCAGTGCGCTCGGAGGACCGACGCCAGTGCGCTCGACGGACCCGGCGTCAGTGTGTTCGGCGGGCCTGGCGTCAGTGTGTTCGGCGGGCCTGGCGCCGATGTGTTCGAGGGGCACGGCCCACTCCGTTTCGAAGGACGCGGCGCCAGTGCGCTGGAAGGCCGCGGCCCCACTCCGTTTCGAAGGACCGGCCCCAGTGCGCTCGATGGGCGCCGCGCCGGTGCCGCTCGATGGGCGCCGCACCGGTGCCGCTCGGCGGCGGCCTCGCCAGGATGAGCCGGTATCGCCCAACGTGCGATGCTGGCGCGGTGACTGTCTTCGAGGTGTGGGCGCCCAAGGCCGGCACGGTGCGGCTCGAGCTCGACGGCGACGTGCACCCGATGCGGGGCTCCGCCGACGGCTGGTGGCGCGTCGAGCGGGACGCGGCCGACGGCGCGCGGTACGGATACCTGCTCGACGACGATCCCACCGTGCTGCCCGACCCGCGCTCGGCCCGTCAGCCGGACGGCGTGCACGGACGCTCCGCGCTGCACACGCTGGATCCGGGCGGGTGGACCGACCGGGACTGGACCGGACGGCCGCTGGCGGGATCGGTCTTCTACGAACTGCACATCGGCGCGTTCACTCCCGAGGGCACCTTCGACGCGGCGATCGGACGCTTGGACCACCTCGTCGACCTGGGCGTCACCGTGGTGGAGCTGATGCCGGTCACCGCCTTCGACGGCACCCACAACTGGGGCTACGACGGCGTGCTCTGGTACGCGGTGCAGGAGAGCTACGGCGGGCCGGACGGGCTGCAACGGTTCGTGAACGCCTGTCACACGCGCGGTTTGGCGGTCTGCCTCGACGTCGTCTACAACCACCTCGGGCCGTCCGGCAACTATCTGCCCCGCTTCGGTCCCTATCTCACCGAAGGCCGCAACACGTGGGGGCTCAGCCTCAACCTGGACGGTCCGGCCTCGGACGAGGTGCGCCGCTACATCATCGGCAACGCGCTGCGCTGGTTGCGCGACTTCCACATCGACGCGCTGCGGCTGGACGCGGTGCACGCCTTGGTCGACCGCACCGCCACCCATCTGCTCGCCGAGCTGGCCGCCGAGACCGAACGCCTCGCCGCGCACGTGCGCAGGCCGCTGACCTTGATCGCGGAGAGCGATCTCAACGACCCGCGGCTGATCACGGCGCGCGCGGCAGGCGGCCACGGGCTGACCGGGCAGTGGAACGACGACCTGCACCACGCCGTGCACGCCGCGGTCTCCGGCGAGCGGCAGGGCTACTACGCCGATTTCGGTTCGATGGCCTGTCTGGCACGGACGCTGACGCACGGCTTCTTCCACGCGGGCACGTTCTCCAGCTTCCGCGGCCGCGTCCACGGTCGCCCGCTGGATCGTTCCGTGGTCCCCGGTTCGGCGCTGCTCGCCTACACCTGCACCCACGATCAGGTCGGCAACCGAGCGCTGGGCGACCGGCCGAGCGCCTACCTGACCGACGGCCAGCTCGCCGTCAAGGCGGCGCTGGTGCTGTGCTCGGCGTACACCCCGATGCTGTTCATGGGCGAGGAATGGGGCGCGCGCACGCCGTTTCAGTTCTTCACCTCGCACACCGACCCGCAGATCGGCGCGGCCACCGCGGCCGGACGCAAGGAGGAGTTCGCCGAGCACGGCTGGCCCAGCGAGGACGTGCCCGACCCGCAGGACCCCGCCACCTTCCACCGATCCAAGCTGGACTGGTCCGAACTCGCCGATCCCGCCCGGGCCAGGCTGCTCGCCTGCTACCGGGCCCTGCTCGCGATCCGCAGGGCGCACCCGGATCTCACCGATTCGTCGCTGCCGCACGTACGGGTGGACTACGATGAACGGTCCCGATGGCTCGTACTGCACCGCGGGACGCTGCACCTGGTGTGCAACCTCTCCGAAGACCCGGTGCGGGTGCCGGTAACCGGGTTCTCGCTGCTGTCCTGGGAGCCGCCGACCGAAGGGCCAACGGGCACAACGATTCCCGCGCACTCGTTCGCGCTGCTCGCCGACTCGCTCCCGGCCGCGAAAGCGCCGTGACCGCACCGAATCCCGGGTAACGGTCCGCCAACTGTCCGGGACAGGCCCATTGCCCGGTTTGTCCGTCGCCATTACCGTGGAGTGATGAGCAACGTGGCTTCAGTCAGCGGCAGCGCCGCCGCCGAATTCGGACCGCTGGTACGCGCTTTCACCAGGGCGTTCGGAAATCGTCGCGGCGCGGGTGGCGCGTTGGCGGTGCATTTGAACGGCGAACCCCTTGTCGACATCTGCACCGGCACCGCGGGCGAGGGGGTCTGGACCCGCGAAACCGGCTCGATCATCTTCTCCGCGACCAAGGGCATCACCGCCACCGTCATCCACCGGTTGGCCGACCGCGGATTGCTCGACTACAACGCTCCCGTCGCCGAGTACTGGCCCGCGTTCGCCGCCAACGGCAAGGGCGGCATCACGGTGCGGCAGGTGATGACGCACAGCGCGGGCCTCTCGGCGCTGGCGCCGATCGCGAAGAGCCCCGACGACATCCTCGACCACGAGCTCATGGAGCGGCGCCTGGCCGCCGCCAAACCCGATCGAAAACTCGGCGTGCCGACCTATCACGCGCTGACCTACGGCTGGCTGCTCGCGGGCATCGCCCGCGGGATCACCGGCAAGAGCATGGGCGAATTGTTCCGCACCGAGGTGTCCGAGCCGCTCGGCATCGACGGGCTGCACCTGGGTCTGCCGCCCGCCGAGTCGGCCACCGTGTACGCGCCGCTGGCGGGCAGCCAGCTCAGCCTGCTCGGCAAACCGCTCGGCGCCCTCTTGCTCGGCCGCAGCCACCTCATTCCCGGTGCGTTGGGCGCGGCGACCCGCTGCCTGTTCCTGCCCGGGTTGCACGCCATCCTGGAGGGCGACGGACCGTCGATCCTGCGCACCGAACTGCCCGCGGGCAACGGCGTGGCCACCGCGTCCGCGCTCGCCACCATGTACGGCTCGGTCGCGAGCGGTCTGACGCCGGGCGGCCTGCCGTTCCTGTCACCCGCGACGATCAGGGAACTGAGCAAGGTGCGCACCTACCGCCTCGACCACGCGCTGTTCTACGCGCCGATGATGTGGCATCTCGGCTACCACTCGCTGCCGATGCCCGGCGCTCGCGGCGGCCTCGGCCACATCGGGCTCGGCGGCTCGTTCGGCTGGGCCGAACCGCGCATGGGCCTCTCGGTCGGTTTCGTGCACAACCGGCTCTCGGCCGGTCAGCTGGGCGTGGACCAGTTCTCGGCCATGTGGCTGTTGCCGCTGATCCTCAACTGCCTGCGCGCCACCCGGCGGGTCACGCTCGACGAGACGCGCGACGCGGCGGCCTGACCGACGCGGCTTCGCGTCGGCGAATGGAACGACGGTCGGCCCGCGCGAGCCGGTGTGGTCGGCCGACCGCCGTGAGCGACCGGCCGTCCCCGCTCTGGAGCGGACAGAGCGGGGCAGGGTGTCAGGTCAGATACCGGTACGCCGGTGAACCGGGCTCCAGCCGCTCGCACTGGATGGGGGAGGCGGCCATCCGCTCCAGCACCGACTCCAGACCGTCCGGCGTGCCGAGTTCGATGCCGACCAGCGCGGCCCCGGTCTCCCGGTTGTTGCGCTTGACGTACTCGAACAGGGTGATGTCGTCGTCCGGGCCGAGCACCTCGTTGAGGAAGCGGCGCAGCGCGCCGGGCTCCTGCGGGAAGTCGACGAGGAAGTAGTGCTTCAGGCCGCGGTGCACCAGCGAGCGTTCGATGATCTCGCCGTAGCGCGAGACGTCGTTGTTGCCGCCCGACACCAGGCACACCACCGTCGAGCCCGGCGTGACGTCGACCTCGGCGAGCGCGGCCACCGCGAGCGCGCCCGCGGGTTCGGCGATGATGCCCTCGTTCTGGTACAGGTCGAGCATGGTGGTGCAGATCGCGCCCTCGTCGACCTGGAGCAGACGGAAAGCGCCTGCGCCGCTGCGGGATTCGGTCGCGGTCAGTAACGGCAGCGAGCCGTGCGAGACGACCCGCCCGCCGAAGCCCGCGACCGCGGCGTAGGGCACCGCGCCGATCCTGCGCACCGCGGCGCCGTCGACGAACGGGTCGATCTCCGGCAGCGTCACCGGTCCGCCCGCGACCAGTGCCGCGGTCATCGAGGCCGCGCCCGCCGGTTCGGCGCCGAGGATGCCGGTCTGCGGCGCGCGCTCGCGCAGGTAGGTGCCGACACCGGCCAGGCAGCCGCCGCCGCCCACCGGAACGACCACGAGGTCGGGCGCGGCGCCGAGCTGCTCGAGGATCTCGGCGGCGATGGTGCCCTGGCCCGCGGCGGTGCGCGGGTCGTCGAACGGGGGAACCATGGTCGCGCCGGTGCGCTCGACGTCGGCGGCCGCGGCCGCCGCGGCGGCGTCGTAGGTCTCGCCGACCGCGATCAGCTCGACGAACTCGCCGCCGTGCACCCGGATCCGGTCGCGCTTCTGCTTCGGGGTGGTGGTCGGCACGTAGATGCGGCCGGTGATGCCCATGGCCTGGCAGGCGTAGGCGACGCCCTGGGCGTGGTTGCCCGCGCTGGCGGCGACAACGCCCGCGGCCCGCTCCTCAGCGCTGAGCTGGACGATGAGGTTGTAGGCCCCGCGCAGCTTGTAGGAGCGCACGGCGGAGAGGTCCTCGCGCTTGAGGTAGACCTGCGCGCCCGTCAGCGCGGATAGCCGCGGGCTGAGCTGGAGCGGGGTCGGGTCGATAATGTCGGCAATTCGCTTGGCGGCGGCATCGATCTCGTCCGCGCTCAGTGCGGGACGGGCGGCCGACAAGTGATCGATCACATCAAGCGGATTGGACACTCGAAATATGCTGCCACCCGCCGCGACGCAAGCGCGCGGCGGGTGGGGCGCTCGCTTGTCGGATCAGCGCGGGGTGAGCACGAAAACGGGGATCTGGCGGGTCGTCTTCGTCTGATAGTTGGCGTAATCGGGCCACACCTCGACGGCGCGGTCCCACCACACCCGCTTCTCCTCGCCGAAGACCTCGCGCGCGGTGTAGTCCTTGCTGACCTCGCCGTCGCGCAGTTCGACGTGCGGTTCGGCCTTGATGTTGTAGTACCAGACCGGGTGCTTGGGCGCGCCGCCCAGTGAGGCGACCACGGCGTACTCGCCGTCGTGCTCCACCCGCATCAGCGGGGTCTTGCGGAGCTTCCCGGTCTTGGCGCCCTTGGTGGTGAGCAGGATGACGGGCTTGCCCATCATCGACGTGCCCTTGGTACCGCCGGACTTCTCGTAGGTCTCCGCCTGCTTACGGGCCCAGTCGGATGTGCTCGGTGCGTACTCTCCGGAAAGTGGCATACGAGCGGCAACACCGCACCGGCTACCGGTGTTCCCGGGCGGAAATGTTCGGTGGCCCGAAATTCACCTTCCGTATATCCTGATGGCATGGCAACGGCTCACCCCACCAGCGTGGACATCGCGGGCACCGCGTGGCCCGTGTACAAGCTCGAGGCGCTGGCCGCCGGGCTGGTGGCCGGTGCGCTGCTCCTGCTGATCACCGGCGTCCCGCAGGTCGCCGTGCTGGCCGCCGCCGCGGTCGCGGCTCTGCGCTGGACCGTCGGTCACGTGACGGCGCGGCGGGGGACTGCGATCCGCCGCCCCCGGGAGCTGGCCACGCACTGATCGCGCGGCGCCCGCGGTAGCTCTCCGCTCTCGATCGAGTTCGGCCGTCGGTGGCGCATCGGTCTCGGTGGTCCACGCCCGGTAAGTACCTGGCTCGATCGGCGTCTCCGCCGCTACGAATCAGTCCCCGCCCAACGGCAACGCCGCCAGTTCCCCGCGCGAGACGACACCGAGCTTCGGATACGCCTTGTACAGGTGATGGCCGACCGTCCGCGGGCTCAGGAACAGCTGCGCGGCGATGTCCCGATTCGTCATTCCCTGCGCCGCGAGCCGCACGATCTGCAATTCCTGCGGGGTGAGCGCGGCGAGCATCCCCGATCCGGCCCGAGCCGCCGCCCCGACGCCGAGCGCGCCGAGTTCCACGCGGGCGCGCTCGGCCCACGGCGCGGCGTCCAAGCGCTCGAAGATCTCCAACGCCGGTTGCAGCTGACTCCTGGCGTCCACCTTGCGGCGGTTGCGGCGCAGCCACTCCCCGTAGAGCAGCTGCGTGCGGGCGCGCTCGAACGGACGGCCACCGAGCTCGAGCGAGGCGCGGAAATGCTCCTCGGCCTCCGCGTCCGGACCGAGCAGGGCGCGAGCGCGTGCGGCGAGCGCGGCGACCCAATCCTGGCGCGAGGCCGCGGCCCAGTGCTCGAGCCGGTCCAGCGCGTCGCCTGCCCGGGCCGGGTCCCCGAGCCGCACCGCCGCTTCTACGAGATCGGGTAGCGAGCGCAGTCCGATGACCATGTGCCGGGACGGTTCCTCGGTCAGCGACTCGAGCCGTGCGATAGCGCTGTCCACCCGGCCGAGCCCGAGATCGAGCAGGCCGAGCGCCGCGTGTGCCCAGCTGGCGCCCGGCGCGTCGGCGCCGCCGAACCGCTCGGCCAGCGCGTGCTCGGCCGCCGCGCGGCAGTCCGCTTCCCGGCCAGCGAGGGCCGCCAGATAGGCGAGCATGGCCGAGAGCTGGCCGACCCAATGGTCCTGCCCGGTGTCTTGCGCGATTCGCGCCCCTTCGGTCGCGATGACCAGCGCCTCGCGCGGTCGGCCGAGGAAGCACTCGGCTTCGGAGTGGAAGAACAGCAGCGTCGGCAGCGGGCCGATCCTGCCCTCGTCGCGACATGTCGCGACCAACTCGTCCGCCAGTTCCGCCACCTGCTCGTCCTGTCCGACCACGAGACCGACGCCGGACAACTGCACCAGGTCGCGCACGTCCGCGCCCGTGGCGCGGGCCTTGTCGGCCGCCGCGCGCAGGTCGACGTGGAACCGCCCGTGCACGCCGTCGAGCACGTACGCGGTGGTGTGCGCCAGCGAATCGTCTTGGGGCAGCGGCAGTGTGGCCAGGCGCCGGGTGACTTCATCGAGTTCGTCGGCGCCCAGATACCACGCGGTGTGTATCGCGACCATCAGGATGCGCGCCGCGAGCAGCGGTTCCCCTGGCGCCGAGTCGGCCGCCGCGACCAGCCGCCGGTGCGCCGGAAGTCGTTTGCCCGCACCGAATTCCGCGAGGCCGCGAACCAGGTCGAGGCGCGCGGCGAGCAGCGGGTCGGCGGTCTGTGTCACCGCGCGCTCGGCCAGCCGGTCCGCCAGCTCGTACATGCCCGTCTCGCCCGCGGTTTCGGCGGCGAGCACCAGCCTGCCCACCCGCGCCGCGGGGTCGGTGCTGAGCGTGGCCGCGCGCTCGTAGGCGGCCACCGCGCCGTGATAGCCGTTGCGGGCGCGCGCCCGATCGGCGGTAGCGGCCAGCGCGGCGGCGATGGCTTCGTCCGGGCCGGTGGCGGCCGAAGCCAGATGCCAGGCGCGCAGGTCGGCGTCCTCGGGTGCGGTGAGCGTCGCGGCGAGCGCGCCGTGCGCGGCGAGC
This sequence comes from Nocardia sp. CNS-044, assembly GCF_059570515.1. Classification (NCBI taxonomy): domain Bacteria; kingdom Bacillati; phylum Actinomycetota; class Actinomycetes; order Mycobacteriales; family Nocardiaceae; genus Nocardia; species Nocardia sp. CNS-044. The sequence continues at coordinate 14,815 of NZ_JCANSX010000007.1, read as the reverse complement.
CGCTGGGCGAGCGGCGCGCCCTGATAGATCGCCGAACGCAGCAGCGGATGACGGAAGGTGAGCGTGCGGCCGTCGGTGTGCACCAGGTCGTCGTCCTCGGCGGGCTGTAGATCGGCGGGACCGGCGCCGAGGGTCGCCGCCGCCCGCAGCACCGGATCGATCTCGGCCGCGCCCGCCGCCGCGGCGATCAGCAGCAGGGTCCGCGTTGCTTCGGGCAGCCTGCTGACCCGGCCGTGGAAGGCGACCTGAAGCCGCTGGGTGAGCGGCAGCGGATTCGGCCCGGAGTCGGCGGACTCGGCGGCCAGCACCGCGGGAAGTTCGCGCAGTGCCAGCGGGTTGCCGCCCGCCTCGGTGAGCAGCCGGTAGCGCAGCGCGGGGGCGAGATCCGGTGCGTCCGCGTCCACCAGCGCGGCGGCCGCGTCCTGGCGCAGCGCGGGCACGAGCAGCTCCGGCAGACCGGGCGCCGGGAAATCGTTCGCGCCCGCGCGGGTCGCGAAGATCATCGCGACGCCTTCCGCGTCCAGGCGGCGCGCGGCGAAGAGCAGAGTCTCCGCGGTCGCGCGGTCCAGCCAGTGCGCGTCGTCGATCAGACACAGCAGCGGTCCGTCGGCCGCCTCCTCCGCCAACAGCGAGAGCACCGCCAAGCCGATGAGCAGCCGGTCGCCGGGTTCCTGCGCTCCGAGCCCGAACGCGCCGAGCAACGCCGCGCGCTGTCGCTCGGGCAGCGTGTCCGCCAGCGCCATGCCGGGCCGGACCATCAGGTGCAGTCCAGCGAAGGGCAGCTCGGCCTCCGACTCGACACCCGCGCTGCGCACCGACGGAATCCCTTGTGCCGCAGCGTAATCGAGTAGCGCCGTCTTGCCGATACCCGGTTCGCCGCGCAGCACGAGGACGCCGCTGCGCCCCGCCCGTGCGTCGGCGAGCAGTCGATCGATGCGGGCCTGTTCGGCCTCGCGTCCGTGCAGCATCCGTTCACCGTATCGGTCACCGACGTGCGGTACGTAGGTCATCGGTCGCGGTGCGTAGGTCATCGGTCACGGAAAGTACTTATAGGTGACTGATTCGGCGACCCCTCGCACCGCCATACCTTGTTCTCACAGCGCAACACAGCGCAGGGAAATACAAGGGAGACAACGATGAACGACCTGGTCGCGCAGTACCTGGAGATCTGGAACACCACCGACGCCGCCGCCCGCTCGGCCGCCATCGCCCGGGTCTTCACCGACGAGCCGCGCTACGTCGACCCGCTCATGGCCGTCACCGGGCGCGAGGCGCTGGACGCGGGGATCGCCGCGGTGCAGGCGCAGTTCCCCGGCATGGTGTTCCGCTTGGCGGGCCCGGTCGACGGACACCACGACCAGGTGCGCTTCACCTGGGAGCTGGGTCCGGCCGATGGTCCCGCGCTGGTGGTCGGGTTCGACGTCGCGGTGCTCGACCAGGGCCGCATCGCCGACGTGTACGGCTTCCTCGACAAGGTCCCCGCCGCCGCCTGATCCTCCCGAAAATCGCTATCCAGAAAAGAGATTCGTCATGACCACCACCACCGCCCCCGGTTACCTGTCCACCCTGCTCGCCTCCGGCGACAAGCTGCTGCGGACCTCGCTGCGCTTGGACGCGGTGATCACCGGAGCGAACGGAATCGCCTACCTGGCACTGTCCGGCCCGCTCGAGTCGCTGCTCGGCCTCGACCGGGGCCTCGGCCTCGCGATCGGCGTCTTCCTCACGCTCTACGGCCTCGGCGTCGCGGTGATCGGGTCGACGAAGTCGATCAACCCCGTCGCCGCCCGCGCGGTGATCGGCCTGAACGCCGCCTGGGTCCTGGTCAGCCTGGCCGCGCTCGCCGAGGGCGCGCTCGACTTGAACCTCGTCGGCTCGGTCTGGACGGTCATGCAGGCCGCGACGGTCGGCGGCTTCGCGGCCCTCCAGTACCTGGGTCTGCGCAAGACTCGGTGACGCCGAACCTTCTCTCCGACAACAGCATCGACCACCGCACGGCCCCGGCGACCCTCCGGGGCCGTCGCCTTGTGCGTCCGCACACGCCTCGAAGACGGTAGCCGCGCAGATCAGCGAGGGTTTCGGATCCGGCAGCAGCGTCGAGGCGGGTAGCGTCGGACGCATGACAGAGGGACCTGTGGAAGCTCCGTCTTTTCACTCGGATCGGATCGACGCCGATCGGATCGATGAGCTGATCGAGATCCTCGACTTGCAGGCCGACCTGCCCGGCATCCGCCGGATGCGGCAGTGGGCGCACGAGGCGCTCGCGGTCCGCGCGGGGGAGCGGACCCTCGACATCGGGGCGGGCACCGGATCGGAGGCGCTGGTCTTCGCCGAGCGGGTGGGCGCCGAGGGCGCGGCGGTCGGCCTGGATCCGAACCCCGCGATGCTGGCCATCGCGCGGCGGCGGGCCGAGGCCGCCGGGTCGTCCGCGCGGTTCGTGCACGGCTCGGTCTATCACCTGCCGTTTCCGGACGCGTCCTTCGACGCGGTCCGCTGCGAGCGCGTCTACCAGCATCTCGACGATCCCGCCGCGGCCACCGCCGAAATCGCCAGGGTGCTGTGCCCCGGCGGCCGGGTCCTGCTGATCGACAGCGACTGGTACACCGCCATCACCCACCCGGGCGATCCGGCCGTCGTCGAGGCGCTCGGCACCGCGATGCTCGCGGACGTCCCCAACCCCGCGTCCGGCCGTAGGCTGCGCGGACTGCTGGCGGGCCAGGGTCTCGTCATCGACGATCAGGGATCCGAGGCGGTGATCTGGGATCCGGTGACCGCGCGACCGCTTTACCAGCAGATGAACGAGCAAGCGTCGAGATACGGCACCGTCACCGCCGAGGAGTTCGAGCGGTTTCTCGCCGACCTGGACGCGGGCATCGAGCGCGGCGACTTCCACCTGTCGGTGACGATGTTCGCGGTGCTCGCCCACAAGCCGTGACCGTGTCGCGTGTTCGGATATAGCGAGCGTCTAACTACTGTCGGCGCCATGCCGTCGCTCTTCGGGAAAGCGGCCCTCGTCGTCGGAAGAGGTCGGCGACAGCGGCGCCGTGTCAGGCGACCCGGCTCGGCTCCGCGTAGCGCGCACGCGAAAAATTCCGGATCGACCGGGGTATCTTCGTCGAAACGCATTGAAAGACAGCGTTTTCATTAACGGGGTCGGGCGCGGGGGCGATGATTCGAGTAGTCCAGTACGCGGGTTTCCGACGCGAATTCGAGGGGAGAATTTCGCCATGAAACGCCTGGTGGTGTGTTGCGACGGCACGTGGAAAGCCGAGAACAGCAGCACGGTATCCAACATCGTCAAAATCGCACAGACCGTCCGCATGGAGGCCGCGGGCCCCGACGGGCAGCCGATCCGCCAGCACGTGATCTACGTATCCGGGCCCGGCGCACGGGGTTTCACCGCCGACCGGCTGTTCGGCGGCGCCTTCGGCTTGGGTCTGGAGGCGAACCTGTCCGCCGCCTACTGGCAGATCGCCGTCAACTGGGAGCCCGGCGACGAGCTCTACATCTTCGGCTTCAGCCGCGGCGCGTACACCGCGCGCAGCCTGGTCGGCCTGATCGACTGCATCGGCATCATGAAACCCGGCTCGATGATCGCCGGGCACTACCCGAAGGCCTTCAAGATGTACCGCCGCCGCGGCCGCAAGAAGCCGATGTGGTGGCGCACGCCGCCCACCGACCAGCAGCTGCGCGACTTCCGTCGCGAGCACAGCCATCGCAGGCGGGTCATCGACTTCATCGGCGTGTTCGACACCGTCGGCGCGCTCGGCGTCCCCGGCCTGACCTCGTGGCGGCACCGCTTCCACGACGTCAAGCTCTCGCCACGGGTGCTGTGCGCACGACAAGCCCTCGCCATCGACGAACGGCGGCGCAACTTCGAGCCCTGCCTCTGGGAGGTGCCGGTCGAACTCGGCATCAAATATCGCCGGATCAAGGACCGCAAGGCCGACCGTGTCAAGCAGGTCTGGTTCGAGGGCGTGCACAGCGACATCGGCGGCGGCTACGCCCAGTGCGGGCTGTCCGACATCACGCTGCGCTGGATGGTCGCCGAGGCGGAGGCCGAAGGCCTCGTATTCAACACCGAACTGCTCGAGGAGCTTTCGGCCAAGTGCGCGGGGCAGGAGAACCACATGGAGCGGCACAAGTCGTGCGGGCCCGGCTACACCCTCCTGAACGTGGTGCGGACCCTCCGAAGCCCGCTGCGGGCGCGGTTCTATTGGAACTCCCTGCGCCGCCTGCGGGTGGAGACAGACAACGGCGTCCTGCTCGCCTCGACGGTGCACGACAAGGGCGAATACCGGCCCTACAACCTGCGGCGCTGGCAGGAGGACCTGGGCGGCGAGTTCCCGGCCGAGCTGATCGAAAAGATCAGCCCGCTCGATGCCTCAACGCACCAGCAGGGCGACGGGGAGCCGAGCGAACAGCTTCTCTAGGCGCGCCCTGCCCTGGAAGGTGTGGCCGGTGAGCCGGTCGGTCCAGTTGCCCTGCGGCAGGTCGAGCGCGGTATCGCCCCAGCCGGTGTCGGTGAGGCCGACGCTGTGCCTGGTGGCCGCGACGATCACTTCGGGCGCCTCGCCGACTCGGGCGCGCGCGTAGGACACCAGCCGGGCGGCTTGCTCACCGGTGGCGAACAGCGGCAGGTAGGCGCCGCCGACGAAGCAGTCGGGGCGCTCCCTGCGCAGCCACAGCGCGTAGGCGACGATCCACATCTTCGCCGCGCCGGAGGTGTCCAAAGCCGGTGTGCCGGTGAGCGATTGCAACATGCCTGTGCGCGCGGGGAAGTCGACGGGGCGGCGGTTGTCCGGGTCGACCAGCGAGTCCTCCCACAGCTCGCAGCCCTGGTACAGGTCGGGGATACCCGGACCGCACAGCTGAAGCAGCTTCTGCGACAACGCGTCCGACCAGGCGTGCGGCGCCAGATCGTGCACCAGATCACTGAGCTCCGCGCCGACCGGTCCGTCGATCACCGCGTCCATCCACGCGTGCACGGCCGCCTCGAACTCGCCGTCCGGCTCCTCCCACGAGGTGCGGGTGCCCGCCTCGCGCATCGCCTTCTCGGCGAACAGGTGCAGCCGCTCGCGCAGTCCCGGCACCGAGGAGGCCGGGCGGCCGTCGGCGGGCCAGACGCCGAACATGTTCTGCAACAGGAAGAGCGCCGTCGCGCCGTCCGGTGCGGGCGTCTTGTCCATCCAGGTCTCGACCGACCGAGCCCAGGTCCTCGCGACCTGGGAGAGCACCCCGATCCTGGCGCGCACGTCCTCGCCGCGCTTGGTGTCGTGGGTGGACAGCGTGGTCATCGTGGCGGGCCAACGCTGCGCGCGTTCGACGTTGGCGAGATGGAACTCGTTGAGCGAGTGGCCGAATCGGGCCGGATTGCCGCCCACCTCTTGTAGCGAGACCAGCCGGGCCGCCTGGTAGAACATGGTGTCCTCGACGGCCTTCGCGGTGATCGCGCCGCACACCTGGTGGAAACGGGCGGCCGCCTCCGCGTCGGCGGCGAGCGCGCTCACCAGCACGTTCAGCGGCGCGGTGAGCTCGCTGTTGCGCTTCTCCACCTCGGCGATCACCGCACCGGTCATGCCGGCCAGCGGCGCGTAGTCGGCGCGGTAGACCGGCATGAAGGCGAGCACCTCGATGGTGGCGTTGGTCAGCGCCATCGTGTCGAAGCTGTCCGCTCGCGCGTCGCGTTTGATCGCGCCGACCAGCCGCCGAATCTCCGGCGCCAGAAGGCTTTCGGCGACGGCGCGTTTGATCCGGTGCTCGGTCTCGCCGATCCAGGCGCGGTCGCTGCCGTGTCCGGCGAAGCGCCGCGACAGCTCGGTCAGCGTCTGTTCGCCGTCGGGATCGATGAGCACGCCGCCGAGACCGGCCAGCGCGTCGTAGCCGGTGGTGCCGTCGATGGGCAGCGTCGCATCCAGCGGTTCACGGTTGGCCAGGATCTTCTCCACCAGCAGCAGCCGCTGCGGGCCGATCAGCTGGCGCAGGCGGCTCAAATACGCCGCGGGATAGGACAATCCGTCCGGATGATCCACCCGGACGCCGTCGATCAGGTCGTGTTCGCACCAGGCCGCGAGTTCGCGGTGGGTGAGGTCGAAGACCTCCGGGTCCTCCTGACGCACCGCCGCCAGGCTGCTCACCGCGAAGAACCGCCGGTAGGTGCAGAGTCCGGCTTTCCAGCTCACCAGGCGGTAGTGCTGCTTGTCGTGGATGCGCAGCGCGTTGTCGCCGTCGGTGCCCGGCGCGATCGGGAAACGCAGATCGTGCAGCGCCAGCATCGGTTCCGGGCCGGAGCGATCCACGGTCAGCGCGGCGGGATCGTTCTCGCTCTGCAACACCGGCAGCGCCAGCCGGCCGCCCGCGCCGTTGCCCGGGCTCCAGTCGATGTCGAAGAACCGCGCGAACGGCGAATCCTTGCCGTTGCGCAGCACGTCCCACCACCACGGGTTCTGCCGCGGATCGGCGACACCGACGTGGTTGGGCACCAGGTCCACGATCAGTCCCATGCCCCTGGTGCGCACCTCGTCGGAGAGCGCCTTGAGCCCGAGCGGGCCGCCGAGCGCCGCCGAGACGGTGCTGGGATCGGTGACGTCGTAGCCGTGCGTGGACCCGTGCGTCGCGGTCAGGATCGGCGACAGGTACAGGTGCGAGATGCCGAGCTGCTGAAGGTATTCCGCGATCGCTCTGGCGTCGGCGAAGGTGAGCGCGTCGGGGCGCAGTTGCAGCCGGTAGGTGCTGCGCACGGTGGTCTGCCGCGCGAGCGCGCGCCCGCGGGCGATGGGGTCGGTGTGGTGTGTCTCGATCGGTGCGTTCGATGCGGTCATGTGCGTGTCGGTCATGCGGGGCAGCGGAGGACGAGCAGACAACGGGCAGGGACGGAGATCGTGGCGGCGGCCGGATAGGTGGCCTCGGCTCGGCCGTCGGCCGACGAGCAGTCCAGCGCCACCGTCCACGGTCCTCCGTAATCGGTGCCGGGCAAGGCGAAATCGAGGGCCGAGTCGTGGGCGTTGAAGCACAGCAGGAACGAATCGTCGGTGATGCGTTCACCGCGCGGTCCCGGCTCGGGAATGCCCTGGCCGTTCAGATAGACCATGAGCGCTTTGGCGAAACCGCTCTCCCAGTCCGCGGCGGTCATCTCCGCACCGGCGGGCGTCAGCCAGGCGATGTCGCCGGCTCGGTCCTTGGCGCGAATCGGTTGTCCCGCGAGGAATCTGCGGCGGCGGAAGACGGGATGCTCGGTGCGCAGCGCGATGACCGAGCGGGTGAACGCGAGCAGATCGGCGTTGGTCTCGGCCAGCGACCAGTCCATCCAGGCCAGCGGCGAATCCTGGCAGTACACATTGTTGTTGCCCAGCTGGCTGCGGCCCATCTCGTCGCCGTGGGCCAGCATCGGGGTGCCCTGGCTCAGCACCAGCGTGGCCAGCATGTTGCGGGTCTGCTTGGCGCGCAGGGCGTTGATCTCCGGATCGTCGGTCGGGCCCTCGACGCCGCAGTTCCACGACCGGTTGTAGCTCTCGCCGTCGCGATTGCCCTCACCGTTGGCATCGTTGTGCTTCTCGTTGTAGGACACCAGGTCCCGCAGCGTGAAACCGTCGTGCGCGGTGACGAAATTGATGCTGGCGCTCGGCCTGCGGCCGGTGGCTTCGTACAGATCCGAGGAGCCAGCAAGCCGAGAGGCGAACTCGCCCAGGGTGGCCGGTTCCCCGCGCCAGTAGTCGCGGACGGTGTCGCGGTACTTGCCGTTCCACTCCGTCCACAGCCCGGGGAAGTTGCCCACCTGGTAGCCGCCCTCGCCGACGTCCCACGGCTCGGCGATCAGCTTGACCTGGCTGACCACCGGATCCTGTTGCACCAGATCGAAGAACGTGGACAGCCGGTCCACGTCGTGCAGTTCGCGGGCCAGGGTGGCGGCCAGATCGAAGCGGAAACCGTCGACGTGCATGTCCAGGATCCAGTACCGCAACGAGTCCATGATCAGCTGCAAGGTGTGCGGATGCCGGACGTTGAGGCTGTTGCCGGTGCCGGTGTAATCCATGTAGCGGCCCGGATCACCGTCCAGCAGACGGTAATACGCGGCGTTGTCGATACCGCGGAAGCCCAGCGTCGGTCCGAGGTGGTTGCCCTCGGCGGTGTGGTTGTAGACCACGTCGAGGATCACCTCGATACCCTCGGCGTGCAGCGCGCGCACCATCGCCTTGAACTCGGTCACCGCCGCGCCGCCGCGCGGACTCGCCGCGTACTCGTTGTGCGGCGCCAGATAGCCGAAGCTGTTGTAGCCCCAGTAGTTTCGCAAGCCCTGGTCGAGCAGCACCCGGTCGTGCAGGAATTGGTGCACCGGCATCAGCTCGATCGCGGTGATGCCGAGGCTCTTCAAATGCTCGACGATCGCCGGGTGCGCGATGCCCGCGTAGGTGCCGCGCAGTTCCTCCGGCACCTCGGGGTGCGTCATCGTCATGCCCTTGACGTGCGCCTCGTAGATGACCGTCTCGTGGTAGGGCCGGTTCGGCGCGCGGTCGGCGCCCCAGTCGAAGAACGGGTTGATGACGACGCCGGTCATGGTGTGGCCCAGCGAATCCAGGCCGTGGGTATAGAGGGAGGGGTCGTTGTCGAACTCGCCGTCGAAGGCCTTGCCGTACGGGTCCAGCAGCAGTTTGCTCGGATCGCAGCGCAGACCGCGGTCCGGGTCGTAGGGACCGTGCACGCGGAAGCCGTAGCGCTGACCGGGGCCGATCGTCGGCAGGTAGGCGTGCCAGACGTAGCCGTCCACCTCGTCGAGCGCGATTCTCGTCTCGCCGCCGTCCTTGGCGATCAGGCACAGCTCGACGGATTCGGCGATCTCGGAGAAGACCGAGAAGTTGGTGCCCGCGCCGTCGTAGGTCGCCCCGAGAGGGTAGGCGGTGCCTGGCCAGACACCTAATGGGGTCACCTCACCGGGCGCTGCGTCGGGCTGAGCCATGGCAACGACAGTAGCGTGAGGCATTTGCCGGGTCGGCGCACGGCCGTACTCCTCGCCGCGACACTGCGTGCCCCTCTCATTCAGCGGACAACCAGCGGCGCTCGTAACCGAGCCGCCGCGCGACCCGCGCCAGCCCGCCGAGCAGTGCGCGTTGCGGCCGAGCGGGGATGCCCGCGAGGTAACCGTCCTGGTAGTCCCACAGCAGCGCCAGCGCCAGCGGGTCGCGCGGAACCCGTCCCGCGGTGGTCTTGCCCGCCGCGTCGAGAGCACGCCAGAGCCGGAACATCTCCCAGTGCCGCAGCGGCGGGCGGATCTCGTGCTCGAACCGAGTGTCGGGGGCCTCGCTCCAGAACTCGTGCACGGCGCGCGGCGGGGCGGTCACCGTGTCGCCGGGATCGGCGACGATCTCGACGCCGTCGACGCGAAACCGCAGGCGGCCTTCCCGCACGGTCCAACTCTCGGCCAGCACGGGATGCCAGTGCGGTCCCGCCTGCCGCTCGACCTTTCGCACCAGGTGTTCCAGTCGCAGGTACGGCCCCAGCTCGTCGATCCCGCGATCGACGAGGGTGACTCGATGGCCGTTGGCGAAGGAGAGGACGGTATCGCGCATAACTCAGATATAAAGGTAAACTTTGTATTATGTCAACGGCCGATACCTTGCTGAAGCTGCTCGTCCAGGCGACCCGTTCCTATGAAACGGCGTTGAACCGTGAGCTGCGCGCCGAACTCGACCCCGAGCTGCGACCGGCGCACTACGCCGTCTTCCGTCATCTGGATCCCGAAGGCTCGCGCGTCACGGCGTTGGCAGAGGCGGCGGGCATGACCCAGCAGTCGATGGGGGAGCTGGTGACGCACCTCGAGCGCTTCGGTTATGTCGAGCGGACGGTCGATCCCGCCGACCGTCGCGCCCGAATCGTCGTCACCACCGCGGCGGGCCGCCGCGCGCTCGCTCTCGCCGCCGACCGAATCGCGGGGATCGAGCGGATGCTCGCGGACGAACTCGGAGACGACGCACTTCGAGCGCTGCGGACGTCTTTGGCCAGGGTGCCGGGATTGATCGACAGCGATGTGCGGGAGGCGTAAGTCGGCAGAGTGATCGGGTCCGCGGTAGCGACGGTCGAACTGTCGAGCCGCAGGGCACGGTGTCGGAGCGAACTACGCCGGAGTGAGCGGCCGCCGCCAGGTCTGGCCGACCAAATCCTTGCCGAAACTGTGGTGCGGCGCCGATTCGACGAGCTCGAATCCCGCGCGTTCGTAGATGCGGCGCGCTGCGGTGAGAACGTCGTTGGTCCACAACACCATCTCGCGGTAGCCGACCTCCGTCGCGAAGCGCAGGCATTCCGCGACCAGCCCGGCGCCGACGCCGAGCCCGCGGGCGCTCGGGTCCACGAGCAGCAGGCGGAGGCGGGCGGTGGTCTCGCTGTCGGCTACGCAGAAAACGCAGCCCACCGGCACCCCGCCGTACTCGGCGATCCACGCGCGCTCGCGTCGATCATCGTGCCCGGCAAGGAAATTCGCGACGATCTCGGCGACCAGCGCCTCGTACCGGATGTCCCAGCCGTACTCCGCTGCGTACAAGGCGGCATTGCGCTGGATCACCCAGCCGTAGTCGCCCGGCAGCGGCGCGCGCAGCGTGAACTGCCGCGCGGCGGGTTCGGCCGGACGGTCGAGCAGGCGCTGGATGGTGCGCATCGCGTCGACGAGCCGGGCCCGGTCGCCGGGTGGGTGCGCCGCGAGCAGCTTGCCCACGTCGGCCCCGGAGCGTTGGTTCAGCACCGCGAAGGCGGCCCGTCCCTTGTCGGTGAGCCGCACCTCTTGGCGGCGCCCGTCGCTGCTGGAACGTCCGCTCTCGATCAGCCCGCGGTTCTTGAATCGGGTCAGGATCCGGCTGAGGTAGCCGGGGTCCAGGTCCAGCGCGCGGCGCAGCCGGACCGCTTCGGCGGAACCGGTGGTCGCCAGTTCGAACAGGATTCGCGCCTCGGTCAGGGAGAACTCCGTGTCCACGAGTCCCTCGGCGAGCACGCCGATGACCCGCGTGTAATGGCGGTTGAACTCGCGCACGGCGGCGATGTCGGTGGGAAGGACGGCGGTCACGAGAGCTCCAATCGTTGACTGAGTCAAACAATATCCGGAATCGGTCGCGGCCGGGAGAATTCCCGGACTCCGGTCGGATCGACAGAGCTCGACTGGTAACTTGAACACCGTTCAAGCCCGTCGAACCGGGAGGAATTCCTGTGGCACTGACCCCCGACGAGATCACCGCCATCGACGCCGAACACGTCTGGCATCCCTACGGCGGATTCCCGGCTTCGACGCCGCCGCTCGTGGTGGCCGAGGCGTCCGGCGCGCGGCTCACCCTGGCCGACGGCCGCGAACTCGTCGACGGCATGAGCTCGTGGTGGGCGGCCGTGCACGGCTATCGGCACCCGGTGCTCGACGCCGCGTTGCTCGCGCAGTCGCGGCGGATGAGCCACGTCATGTTCGGCGGGCTCACCCACGAACCGGCCGCGCGCCTGTCCCAGCTGCTGGTCGAGCACACACCCGCTGGGTTGGAGAAAGTCTTCCTATGCGACTCCGGCTCGGTCTCGGTCGAGGTCGCCACCAAGATGTGTCTGCAGTATTGGCGCAGTGTCGGCAAACCCGAGAAGCGGCGCCTGCTCACCTGGCGCGGCGGCTACCACGGCGACACCTTCACCCCGATGAGCGTGTGCGACCCCGAGGGCGGCATGCACTCGCTGTGGACCGACGTCCTCGTCGAACAGATCTTCGTCGCGGCGCCGCCGCGCGACCATCGCGCCGACTACGTCGCCGAACTGGAACGCGCGATCACCGCGCACGCCGGCGAACTCGCGGCCGTCATCGTGGAACCGGTCGTCCAGGGCGCGGGCGGTATGCGCTGGCACGACCCGCGCTACCTCGCCGACCTGCGCCGCCTCTGCGACGCCAACGACGTGCTGCTCGTCTTCGACGAGATCGCCACCGGCTTCGGTCGCACCGGCGAGTTGTTCGCGGCCGACCACGCTGGCGTCGCCCCCGACGTCATGTGCGTCGGCAAGGCGCTGACCGGCGGCTACCTGACGCTGGCCGCGACACTGTGCACCGCGCGCATCGCCGAGACCATCAGCGCGGCGCACGGCGGGCTGATGCACGGACCCACCTTCATGGGCAACCCGCTGGCTTGCGCGGTGGCCGTCGCGTCGATCGAGCTGCTGCTCTCGCGCGATTGGCGTGGCGAGGTGGCGCGGATCGAATCCGAACTCGTCGCGGGCTTGGCCCCCGCGCGGGAGTTGCCCGGCGTCGCGGACGTCCGGGTGCTCGGCGCGATCGGCGTCGTCGAACTCGAACGGTCGGTCGACATGCGCGCCGCCACCGCGGCCGCGGTCGACGCAGGCGTCTGGCTGCGGCCGTTCCGGAACCTCATCTACACCATGCCGCCGTTCATCAGCGGCACCGAGGAAGTCGCCACGATCACCTCGGGGATGTGCGCGGCGGCCGCGGCGCACATCCCGGCCGGGCTGCCATCCTGAACGGTGTTCAAGTATGCTGCGGAGCTGTGACTACCGATCCGTTGAGCTGGTTGGACGAACGGGCCGCAGAGCGGGTGACCGCCGGATTGCGCCGGGAGCTCCGGCCGCGGGATCCGCACTCGCCGTCGATCGATCTGGCCTCCAATGACTATCTCGGCCTCACCAAGCACCCCGAGGTGATCGAGGGCGCGATCGAGGCCGTGCGGCGCTGGGGCGCGGGTTCCACCGGCTCGCGACTGGTCACCGGGACCACCGCCGATCACGAGCGCTTGGAAGCCGAACTCGCCGAATTCGTCGGCGCCGAGGCGGGTCTCGTGTTCGCCTCCGGCTACGCCGCCAACCTCGGCGCGGTCACCGCGCTCGCCGGACGCGGCGCGTTGATCGTCTCCGACGCGGGCAGTCACGCCTCGCTGGTCGACGCCTGCCGCCTCTCCCGCGCCAGGGTGGAGATCGCACCGCACTGTGATGTCGAGGCCGTGCACCGGCTGCTCGCAGCGCGCACCGAGGAGCGTGCGCTCGTTCTCACCGATTCCGTCTTCAGCGCCGATGGCGACTTGGCCCCGCTGGCCGAGTTGCACCGGGTGACCCGCGCGAACGGCGCGGTCCTCGTCGTCGACGAGGCGCACGGGCTCGGTGTGCGGAGTAAGGGAGGCCGTGGACTCGTCCACGAACTAGGCCTCGCGGGCGAGCCGGATGTCGTCGTGACCGCGACGCTGTCCAAGGCCTTCGCCGCGCAGGGCGGCGCGGTGCTCGCCAGCGAACGGGTTCGCGCGCACCTCATCGACGCGGCGCGCACCTTCATCTTCGACACCGGTCTCGCGCCCGCCGCGGTCGGCGCCGCCCGCGCGGCCCTCGGGCTACTACGCCGCGAGCCCGCGATGGCGACGCGTGTGCTGGACCGCGCGGCCGACATCGCGCGGATCGCGGGTGTGCCCGCGCCGGACTCGGCGGTCGTCTCCGTGGTGCTCGGCGAGGCGCAGGTGGCCTACGACGCGGCCCAGGAATGTCGCGCGCGTGGACTGGACGTCGGCTGCTTCCGTCCGCCGTCGGTACCGGAGGGCACCTCGCGACTGCGGCTCACCGCCCGCGCCAACCTCACTAGCGCGGAGCTCGACACCATCGCCGACGTGCTCGGCTCGGTGCTGGCCGAGGCGCGCGGACTGGACGTGGTGCCCGCGTGAGTCTGTTGCTGGTCACCGGAACCTCGACCGATGTCGGGAAGACCGTCGTCACCGCCGCGCTTGCCGCGACGGCGCGCGCGGCGGGACTGTCGGTCGCGGTATGCAAGCCCGCCCAAACCGGCATCGCGCCCGGCGAACCCGGCGACCTCGCCGAGGTCGAGCGGCTGGCCGGTCCGGTCAAGACGCTCGAACTCGCCCGCTACCCGGAGCCGCTCGCACCGGACACCGCGGCCCTTCGCTGCGGCCAACCGCTGCTCACGCTGAAGGAGACCGCCGCCGCCGTGCGCTCGCTGGACGACGCGGACCTCACCTTGGTCGAGGGCGCGGGCGGGCTGTTGGTGCGGGTCGGCGAGTTCACCCTGGTGGATCTCGCGCGTGAACTCGACGCGCCCGTGGTCGTCGTAGCGGCCGCGGGCCTCGGCACCCTCAATCACAGCGAGCTGACCGCCCGTGCGCTGGAGTCGGCGGGGGTCCGCTGCGCCGGCCTGGTGATCGGGGCATGGCCCGCCGAGCCGGATCTCGCCGCCGAATGCAACCGGACCGATCTTCCGCGCGTGACGGGTGTCGACGTGGTCGGCGTCGTACCGGCGGGCGCGGGTAGTTGGGATCAGGAGCGGTTCGTCGCGACGGCGCCGGAATGGTTCGTTCCGGGGTGGTCCGCGCTCCGCTGAGCGTGCGTCTCGCCGTGTCCATTCCGCGTTAAGTGTCGGTTTACCGCTTCTACCAGCGGATTTGACATCGTGCTCATCGCTACGTAACTTTATCCAAGTCAGAGCGACACGGACACCGACCCGGAGCCGAGACGCCAAGCCGAGAGGCTGAGCGTGGACCGGGAAACGAGGTAGTACGAGGAGCGCCTGGCGGTCACACTAGCTCGATTGGGACCCCGATTTGGTTTCGGGTTACTGGCCGCGCTAAGCTGTAAAAGTTGCCTCACCGATTGATCGGGGGAATCCCCCGGGAGATGGTGTGTGCGTGTGTTCTTTGAGAACTCAATAGTGTGTCGATGAATGTCAGTGCCAAATTTTGAAATTTGGTTCCGGCTCTTCACCCCCCGTGTGGAGGGCTGGACATTTAAGTCAGCTAATTTCCGGCTGGCGATTGGTTTGCTAGGTTTTCGGACTCTAGTTTAGATCTGATTGCACCTTTTGGGTGTG